>CAWITF010000008.1:0-515958 GCA_963838985.1 uncultured Actinomycetes bacterium | reverse complement strand
GCTTCACGGCGTCGATGGAGGACGACCTCGACCGCATTGCCTCGGGCGAGGAGGACCGCAACGAGTGGCTGCGCCGCTTCTACTTCGGCGACGGCACAGCCGGGACTGCAAGCGCTCGTCTCCGACCTCGGCGCGATCGACGCGCGCGAGATCAACTCGTTCGACATCGGCAACGGCATCCAGCTGCGCGTCGGGCGCTACGGCCCGTACCTCGAGCGCGGCGAGGATCGCGCGAACTCTCCGGACGACCTCGTCCCCGACGAGCTCACGGTCGAGAAGGCGGAGGAGCTGCTCGCGATGCCGTCCGGCGATCGCGAGCTCGGCGTGCATCCCGAGACCGGGCGCGCGATCGTCGCGCGGAGCGGGCGCTACGGCCCGTACGTGACGGAGGTGCTCGAGGAGAGCTCGAAGGCGAAGCCGCACACGGCGTCGCTCTTCAAGTCGATGTCGCTCGACACGATCACCTTCGACGAGGCACTGCAGCTGTTCGCGCTGCCGCGGGTGCTCGGCGTCGGCGAAGACGGCGAAGAGGTCACCGCGCGCAACGGGCGTTACGGGCCATACGTGCAGCAGCGGCAAGGAGACGCGCTCACTCGAGTCGGAGGATCAGCTGCTCACGATCACGCTCGACGACGCGAAGGCGCTGCTCGCGCAGCCGCGCCCGCGGCGCGGCCGCGGGCAGGCGAAGCCTCCGCTGAAGGAGCTCGGTCCCGACCCGGCGACCGGCAAGCCGATGGTCGTCAAGGAGGGCCGCTTCGGCCCCTACGTCACCGACGGCGAGACGAACGCGAGCCTCCGCCAGGGCGACGACCCGGAGTCGCTCACGGTCGAGCGGGCGCAGGAGCTCCTGGCCGACCGGCGTGCCCGCGGGCCGGCGCCGAAAAAACGTGGCAGCGGCCGCAAGACGACCTCGCGCAGCAAGTCCTGAAGGGCCAACTTTCGCTTTCCGGCCCACGTCGTAGACTGTGTCGGGACGGACTCGCTCGCGCGCGCCGAAAACCGCAATTCCGGGCCGACCGGAATACCCGAAGGCGCGACGCACGTTTCCTCCCACGATGGATCTGGCAGGCGGAGGATTTGGCTCCTAGAGTGAGAAGGCTTTCGAACGGTCTCGAGGCAGCACCGAAAGGACTGAGTAGACCCTGACGCAGAACCAGCTGCACGAGTTGCTCGAGACCGATCAGGCGCGCGCGATGGTCGAGACCGCGCAGGAGCGCGGCTATCTCGAGCCGTCGGAGCTCGAGGCGTTCGCACTCGAGCTCGACTTGAACGACGAAGAAGTCGAGGAGCTGACCGTCGAGCTCGAGCGCATCGGGCTGGAGATCACGACGCCTGCTGCTGCCGCCGCCGCCGAGGAGCAGAAGGAGAAGGAAAAGGAAGCCGAGGCCGCCGCTGCCGAGGCCGCCGCCGCGATGAGCGGCGCCGCCGACAGCTTGCAGCTCTTCCTCGCCGACGTCGGCCGGCACAAGCTGCTGACCGCCGCCGACGAGGTGATCCTCGCGAAGATGATCGAGCGCGGCGACCCGGTCGCCAAGCGCCGGATGATCGAGTCGAACCTCCGGCTCGTCGTCTCGATCGCGAAGGGCTATCGCGGGCTCGGTGTGCCGTTTCTCGACCTGATCCAGGAAGGGACGCTCGGCCTGAACCGCGCCGTCGAGAAGTTCGACTGGCGCCGCGGCTTCAAGTTCTCGACCTACGCGACCTGGTGGATTCGCCAGTCCGTGCAGCGCGCGGTCGCGAACCACGCGCGCACGATCCGCGTTCCCGTCCACGTCGTCGAGCGCCAGCAGAAGCTGTCGCGCGCCGCCCGCCGGCTCGAAGTCGAGCTCGGCCGCGAGGCGACGAAGGAAGAGCTCGCCGAGGCGACCGGGCTGCCGATGCAGCACGTCGACGAGGCGCTCGGCGCCGCGCACGCGTCCGTCTCCCTGAACCAGACGGTCGGGGCCGATGACGAGGGTGAGCTCGGCGACCTGTTCGCCGACCGCGAGGCTCCCGATCCGTTCGAGGAGGCCGAGGAGTCGCTCCGCCGGCAGGGCGTCCGCAGGGCGCTCGACGCCCTCCCCGAGCGCGAGCGCCGGATCCTCGAGCTTCGCTTCGGTTTCGAGGGCGAGCCGTGGACGCTCGAGGCGATCGGGCACGAGCTCGACCTGACGCGGGAGCGTGTCCGCCAGCTGGAAGGCCAGGCTCTTGCCCGGCTCGGCGCCCTCCGCGACCTGATCCACGTCGCGGCCTAACAAGTTCCAACTGACACTCGTCAGTATCAGCGGCTGGGCCGTTTCCTTTGTCTTGCGGGAACGAGTCTGGGATACTCGCCCGAACCCAGGGGGATTGGGAGGGCTATGCACACAAGGAGGGTAAGTTGAGGGTGAGAAAGACTTTGCTTCTCGTCCCGTTTGCGTTGATCGCGACGGCGCTGCTGCTCGTCACCGGAGCAGGTGCCCGGTCGGACGCCAGCAGCACGCTCGTCTTCGGGACTGCTGCCGATCCGGTCGTCTTGGACGGCCCGCTCGTCTCCGACGGCGAGTCGCTCCGGCCGATCGACCAGATCTTCGAAGGGCTCGTCAACTTGAAGCCCGGGACGACGAAGATCATTCCGGGACTCGCCTTGAAGTGGAAGGCGTCGAACCACGGCCTCTCGTGGACGTTCACGCTGCGCCACAACGTCCGCTTCCAGGACAACACGAAGTTCAATGCCGCCTCGGTGTGCTTCAACTTCAACCGGTGGTACAACTTCCCGGGGCCGCTGCAGAACAGCGCAGTGACCTATTACTGGAACACGGTGTTCGGCGGCTTCGCGCATCCGGCTGCGGGTAACCCGGGCCCGGACAAGAGCCTCTACAAGAGCTGCCGGGCCAAGGGCCAGTACACGACCACGATCAACCTGACTCGCCCCTCGTCGTCGTTCATCGGCGCGCTCGCGCTGACGAACTTCGGCATCGCGAGCCCGGCGGCGCTCAAGAAGTACAAGGCCGACGCTGGTTCGGTCGACGCGAACGGCGTCTTCCACCCGACCGGCACGTTCGGGACACAGCATCCGATCGGAACCGGCCCGTACATGTTGAAGTCGTGGAGCGTCGGCGACAAGCTGGTGCTCGTTCGGAACCCGCACTACTGGGGGCCGAAGGCGAAGATCGCAACGGTGATCTTCAAGCCGATCTCCGACAACGCCGCCCGCCTGCAGGCCCTGCAGACCGGTGAGATCCAGGGCTACGACCTGGTCGACCCGGCCGACATCGGCACCGTGCAGAGCGGTGGCAACACGAAGATCCTGAACCGCCCGGCGTTCAACGTCGGCTACGTCGGGATCAACCAGTCGTTCAAGCCGTTCAACAACCCGCTCGTGCGTCAGGCGCTCGCGTATGCGCTCGACCGCGGCTCGGTCGTGCGCGGCTTCTACGCAGGTCGTGGCCAGGTTGCGAACCAGTTCCTGCCGCCGCTCGTCACCGGCTTCGCGACGAAGGGCGTCCCGAACTACACGTACAACCCGGCGAAGGCGAAGCAGCTCCTGCAGCAGGCAGGAGTCTCGATCCCGCTCGCCGTCGACTTCTGGTATCCCACGAGCGTCTCCCGGCCGTACATGCCCGACCCGCAGAAGAACGCGCAGGCGTTCGGGGCGAGCATGAACAACAGCGGCTTCAAGGTGACGTTCCACTCGGCGCCGTGGCGCCCGGACTATCTCGCAGCCGTGCAGAGCGGGAAGGCCGAGCTCTACATGCTGGGGTGGACGGGTGACTTCGGTGACCCGGCCAACTTCCTGAACGTGCACTTCGGTGCGCCGAACCCGATGTTCGGGTTCACGAACAACCAGCTGTTCAATCTGCTCAAGCGCGCGGACGAGGAGACGAACCTCGCGAAGCGGGCCGAGCTGTACCAGCAGGCATCGGTGATGGTGATGACCTACCTGCCGATGATCCCGTACGTGCACTCGATGCCGGCGCTCGCGTTCCAGAAGAAGATCCTGGGCTACAAGCCGAGCCCGGTCTCGCTGGAGCCGTTCTCCATCGTTCACGTCGGAACGTAAGTAGGTGACGCCAGGGGCAAGGCCGACGGACGACTAGATGCTTCGCTTCATCGTCCGTCGGCTGCTCCTGCTCATCCCGATCCTCCTGGGTCTTTCGATCCTCGTCTTCGGCTGGATCCGGCTGCTGCCGGGATCGCCGGCGCAGGCCCTGCTCGGAGAGCGCGCGACGCCGCAGCTCGTCGCTCAGATCCGCCATCAGTACAAGCTCGACAAACCGATCTACGAGCAGTACTGGGGGTACCTGCAGACGATCGGGCACTTCGACTTCGGCGTCTCGATCTCGAGCCGCCGCACCGTCACGTACGAGTTCGCGCACCGTTTCCCGGCGACCGTGGAGCTCGCGCTCGCGGCGATGTTCTTCGCGATCGTCTTCGGCATCCCGCTCGGCTTTCTCGCGGCCAAGCGCTACGGCAGTCTCTTCGACCATGTGAGCCTCGTCGGCTCGTTGATCGGGATCTCGATCCCGATCTTCTTCCTGGGGCTGATCCTGAAATGGATCTTCGCCGTCAAGCTCGGCTGGTTACCGAGCATCGGGCGGGAGGACGTGCTCAGTAACGCGAAGCACCCGACGAACTTCTACATCCTCGACGCGATCATCACGGGCAACGGCGGCGCGCTCTGGGACTCGATCAAACATCTGATCCTGCCCGCGGTCGCGCTCGGCTCGATCCCGCTCGCCGTCGTCGCGCGGATCACGCGCGCAGCGGTGCTCGACGTGCAGAACGAGGACTACGTGCGCACCGCGCGCGCGAAAGGGCTCGCGCCGATCACGGTCGACTCTCGCCATGTGCTGCGGAACGCGCTGCTGCCGGTGTCGACGATCATCGGCTTGCAGACGGGCCTGCTGCTCTCGGGCGCAGTGCTGACGGAGACCGTGTTTGCATGGCCCGGCATCGGCACGTGGCTGAAGGACGCGATCTTCAACCGCGACTACCCCGTGCTGCAGGGCGGCATCCTCTTCGTCGCGATCGTGTTCGTGCTCGTCAACCTCGTGGTCGACATCTCGTACGCGATCATCAACCCGCGGATCCGTGTTTCTTGAGCGTCGCAGAGCTTGAAGCAGTCGAAGTCTCGTTCGAGAGCCAAGGCGGGCTCTGGAAGGACGCCTGGTCGCGGCTGCGCCGCAATCCGGGCGCTGTAGTCGGCTTCCTCCTCGTCGGCCTCTTCATCGTCGTCGCGGTGCTTGCGCCGGTGATCGCGCCGTACGACCCGCGGGCGCAGAACCTGCTGCTGATCGCGCGGGGCTGCTGCCCGGGCCCGTCGGTACATCACCTGCTCGGTGTCGACGAGCTCGGCCGCGACGAGCTGTCGCGAATCATCTTCGGCGCGCGCTTCTCGCTCGTGATCGGCGTCGTCGCGGTCGGCGTCGGGCTGACGGTCGGCATGCTCTTCGGCGCGATCGCCGGCTATCTGGGCGGATTTGTCGACGGCCTGATCATGCGGATCATGGACGTGATGCTCGCGATTCCCGGTCTGCTCTTCGCGATCGGGATCGTCGCGGCGCTCGGCCAGGGGCTCTGGCAGATCATGGTCGCTGTCGGTACGACGAACATTCCGATCTTCGCGCGACTGCTGCGCGGGTCGATCCTCGCGCAGCGTGAGAACGACTTCGTGCTCGCGGCGCGATCGGTCGGCGTCCCACGGCGATCGATTCTCGCGTCGCACATCCTTCCGAACGCGATCTCGCCGGTGATCGTGCAGGGAACGCTCGCGCTCGCGACCGCGATCATCGACGTCGCCGGTCTCGGCTTCCTCGGTCTCGGCCCGCAGGATCCCGGCACGCCCGAGTGGGGGACGATGCTGACCGAGGTCGACCGCTATCTGCAGAGCGCGCCGTTCCTCGCGATCGTTCCCGGCATCGCGATCGTGATCTCGGTGCTCGGCTTCAACCTGATCGGCGACGGACTGCGCGAGGCGCTCGACCCGAAGCTCCGGAACCGCTGATGGCGGAGCCACTGCTCAGCGTCCAGGACCTGCGAGTCCAGTTCAAGACGATGCGCGGGCAAGTGCACGCCGTGAACGGCGTGTCGTTCGACATCGCGCCGGGCGAGGCGCTCGGCCTCGTCGGCGAGTCCGGCTGCGGCAAGAGCGTGACCTCACTCGCCATCCTCGGCATCCTCGCGCGCAACGGGCGCGTCGCGAGCGGCCGCGCCGTGTTCGAGGGCCGCGACCTGATCGGCCTCTCGGACTCAGAGCTGCGCCGCATCCGCGGCCGCGAGATCGCGATGATCTTCCAGGACCCGATGACGAGCCTCAACCCGGTGCTGACGATCGGCCGGCAGATCCGCGAGTCGCTCGAGACCCACCTCGACATGGACAAGAAGCAGGCGACGGCTCGCGCGGCCGAGCTCATCGACCAGGTCGGGATCCCGAGTGCGGAGCTGCGGCTGAAGGACTACCCGCACCAGTTCTCGGGCGGCATGCGGCAGCGCGCGATGATCGCGATGGCGCTTGCGTGCAAGCCGAAGCTGCTGATCGCCGACGAGCCGACGACGGCGCTCGACGTGACGATCCAGGCGCAGATCCTCGACCTGCTGCGAACGCTCGTCGCAGACTCGGATACCGCGCTGATTCTGATCACGCACGACCTCGGCGTCGTCGCCGGCATGTGCGAACGCGTCGCCGTGATGTACGGCGGGATGTTCGTCGAGACCGGCTCGACCGAGCAGATCTTCAGCGCGCCGCGCCATCCGTACACGCTCGGGCTGTTGCAGTCGATCCCGCGCCTCGACCAAGCGCGTGCGCGGCGGCTGCATCCGATCGAGGGGACGCCGCCGCATCTGATGGCGCCGCTCGCGGCGTGCCCGTTCGCGCCGCGGTGTGCGTACGAGGTCGCGGAGTCGAGGCAGGAGGTGCCCGAGCTCCGCGAGGTCGAGCCCGGGCATCGCGTCGCGTGCTTCAACCCGGTGCCGGCGGACGAATGGGCGCGCTCGCGCGAGGCATCGGTCGCGTGAGCGCCACGAACGGCGCCACGAGCGGTTCCGGGCCGCTCGTCGAGATCGAGAACCTGAAGGTCTACTTCCCGATCAAGAGCGGGATCGTCCTCGACCGGCACGTCGGCGACATCAAGGCAGTCGACGACGTCTCGTTCACGATCGAGCGCGGCGAGACGCTCGGGCTCGTGGGTGAGTCCGGTTGCGGCAAGTCGACGATCGGACGCACGGTGATCCGCCTCTACGAGCCGACCGCGGGGAAAGTGATCTTCGACGGGCAGGACATCAGCTCGATCGGCGAGGGCGGCATGCGGCCGATTCGCCGGCGGATGCAGATGATCTTTCAGGATCCGTACGCCTCGTTGAACCCGCGGCACTCGATCGGACGCACGATCGGCGAGCCGATGCGCGTGCACGGGCTCGCGTCGAAGCGCGGCGCGCAGGCGCAGGTGCGCGAGCTGCTCGTGCGTGTCGGGCTCCCCGCCGATTCGTCGTCGCGGTACCCGCACGAGTTCTCGGGCGGCCAGCGCCAGCGGATCGGCATCGCGCGTGCGCTCGCGGTGAACCCCGACTTCATCGTCTGCGACGAGCCGGTGTCTGCGCTCGACGTCTCGATCCAGGCGCAGATCATCAACCTGCTCGACGAGTTGCAGTCGGACTTCGACCTGACGTATCTCTTCATCGCGCACGACCTCGCCGTCGTCCGCCACATCTCCGACCGCATCGCGGTGATGTATCTCGGCAGCGTCGTCGAGGTGTCACCCGCGGATGACCTCTACGCGAATCCGCTGCACCCGTACACGATCTCGCTGTTGTCGGCCGTGCCGATCCCGGATCCCGTGGTCGAGCGCAAGCGCGAGACGATTCTGCTCTCTGGTGATCTCCCGAGCCCGGCGAATCCGCCGTCGGGTTGCCGCTTCCACACGCGCTGCCCGTACGTGCAGCCGACGCGCTGCCGCGACGAGCGGCCGCCGTTGCGGTCGTTGCTCGAGGGGCACACGGTGGCGTGCCACTGGGCGGAGGAGATCAGAACAGGGCAGCTGCAGCCGCGGGAGCGGGAGCCGGTGTTCGACCCGGGGCTCGTCGAGACGCCGGCGGGGCCGCCGCCCGTCTAGCGGCGGCGACGATTGCGTCCGCGTCAAGCGGGACGATCTGCAACTCGGCAGGCGGCTTGCGCAGGAACGTACCGACGAGGAAGAGCTCGTCGAGGTCGCCGTGCTCGTCGGCCTTCAGCGCGCGCCGCGCAGCCGCGAGGCCGGCTTCGATCTCGAGGTGCGCGCCCCCGCCGGGCGGTAGTGCGCGCTCCGCGGCGACGCGGCCGCCGGCGACGAAGAACGCGCGCGCGTGACCCGGCTCGGCACCGGGCGCGACGATGCAGCGCTGCACGGCTCGCAGCCGCGCGAGGCGGTCGAGCTCCTTGCAGACGCGCTCGAGCGCCTGCAAGCGATCGCGTAGGCGGGCCGCATCTTCATAGCGGCGATCGTCGGCGAGGTCGGCGAGCCGGCGCTTGAGGCGCGGCAGCGCAGTCGCCGGCTTCTGCAGCTCGTCGGCGAGGAGCGCACGTGCGGCGAGCTGCGCACGGCGGCGCGAGCGGATCGGGCCGACCGCAGACGGCTGCGATGACGCGCAGCAGCCGTCGCCGCGCTTGCGGAGCCAGACGTAGCGGTCGGGGCGCGCGATGCGCGCGTTCGCGGGCGGACGGAGCTCGCGGATCAGGCGAAGCTCGACGAGCGCGGCTTCGAGCTCGGAGCCGAGCACTTCCCATTCGATGCGCTCGACCGCTCCGAGCGCAGCCTCGACGGCGGGCCGTTGCCGGTCGGAGCGGAAGTAGGAGCGAAGGCGGGCGCGCAGGTCGCGTGCGCGGCCGACGTAGAGGAGCTGGTCGTTGCGGTCGTAGAAGCGGTAGACGCCCGGCCGCGTCGGCGCGCCGTGCGCGAGGTGGCGCTTGTCGAACACGCGGCGCGTGCGTGTTGCAGAGAGCGCGACCACGTCGGCGACGGTGCGTGCACCGCGTTCCTGTGCGAGCCCGATCAGTGCGAGGAGCACCTCCGCTGTCGCTTGCGCGTCGGGAAGCGCGCGGTGGCACGGCTGCACCGACGTCCCGAAGAAGTAGGAGAGTTGCGCGAGGCTGGCACGCGGCACCCGGCCGGCGAGCACACGGCGCGCGAGCGAAACGGTGTCGACGACGGGCGCGGCGAGCCGCGAGCCGGTGAGCCGCTCGGTCTCGCGGTCCAGGAAGGAGAGGTCGAAGCGCGCGTTGTGCGCGACGAGGACGGCGTCGCCCGCGAAGGCGAGGAACCGCTGGACGGCGAGTGGCGGGGTCGGGGCGCCGCGAAGGATGCGGTCGGTGAGGCCCGTGATCGCCGTGATCGTCGGCGTCAGCGGCTCGCGCGGGTCGACGAGCGTCTCGAACTCGTCGACGACCTCGAAGCCGACGATCTTGACGGCTCCGATCTCGCAGATCTGCGAGGAGCCGGGGCGGAGGCCTGTGGTCTCGATGTCCACGACGACGTAGGTCGCGTCCTCGAGCAGCAGGTCGGCGCCGAGCGGGGTGGCGAGCCCGACCGCGTCGCCGTTCCAGGCGAGGCGGGCGTCGGCCTCGACGACGTCGGCGAGGAGTGAGCGGGCGAGCGCGACCGGCGCCTGGCGGAGCGCGAAGAGCCGGCGGGCGGCCTCCTCCGCGACGACGGGGCCACGCCGCTCCTCGACGAGCTCCACGAGGCGGTCGGCGGCGTCGAGTCGCAGCTGCATGGCCGGAAAGGCTATGCGAACACACGTTCGATTGCCACTACGATCGGGACATGCCCGCCGCGGCCGCGCTGACGCCCGTTCGAGCCGAGCCCCGCGAGGACGCGGAGCAGGTGACGCAGCTCCTGCCTGGCGAGCCCGTGGAGGTCGTGTCCGAGGCGGACGGCTGGGCCGAGATCCGTACCGCGTACGCGTATCCCGGCTGGGTTCGTGCCGACGCGCTGGACACCGCGGCGGTCGACCCTGCGTGGCTCACGGCGGCGGCCGGCGAGCCGCTCGAATACGCCCGGCGCTATCTCGGCGCGCCGTACGTCTGGGGCGGCATGTCGGAGCAAGGGATCGACTGTTCCGGGCTCGTCCACATGAGCTATCGCGCGACGGGCCGGCTCGTCCCGCGCGACGCCGACGAGCAGGCGGAGGCGGGTGAGGCGCTGGCGGAGCCGGCCGAGCCGGGCGACCTCCTCTTCTACGGCGAGCCGGTCGACCATGTCGCGTTCTGGCTCGGGGACGGGCGGATTCTCCACGCGACCGGACGAGAGGGTGTCCGGTCGGTGGTCGAGGAGGAGGAGCCGGCCGAGCTCCGGGAGCGTCGTTTCCGCGCGGGGCGGCTCTGATCCCTGGATTGAGGTAGTGAGTACCGCTAAAGGGGGTTCGTGGGGAGGCCGATACCCCTCGCGTGGACGCCGCAGAACGCAAGGAGATCATGGACCGCTACGCGAACCATTCGCGGCGGTTCGAGGAGGTCGCGTCCCGCCGCCGGTCGACGAACGGCGCCGAGGTGATCCCGTTCCAGGGCCCGCTCCGTGAGCTGGAGCAGGAGCCGACAATGCGGGAGATCGAGGTGCTGCAGCTGATCTCGGACGGCCTCGTGAACCGCGAGATCGGCGTGAGGCTCTTCCTCTCGGAGGAGACCGTGAAGTCGCACGTCCGCCATCTGCTCGCGAAGCTCCAGGCGCGCTCGCGCGCCCATGCCGTCGCCGTCGGCTTCCGCCGCGGCATCATCGGCTAGCTCGCAAAGGCCCTGCAGATACGCCGAAGCTGACCCTGGGGGCCAGCTTGTGGATTCCCTGTCGACAACTCGTCCGTGCGGCCGCCTTGCGCGGGCGGGCCTTTAGGCCCCGCGCCTGACGGCTAACAGGCTCTCAGCCCGTCCACAAGCTGTGGAAATCCACCCTTTCGAGGGATGCCCACACTCTTGTGGAAAACGGAGAGTGTGACGGCTTTACCAGGTCTTCGTTGCGCCGAGCACAGCGGCTCGAGCAACCACGGAAGCAATGCGCTTATGCACCGGGAAACTCCTCCGGTAGGGGACTGACGGCAACATGGAGGCTATAACCCTTTCGGGGGAGATTTCAAGCCCTTATGGACATTTCTCTGAAGTTCCCTTTCGCTAAGCGTCAGCGCGAGACCCTCCTTTTTGCATGGATCGCGCTTCTCGTTTCCGGTGCAGCCGGGATTTGTGTCAGCCTCTTCGCTGCGGCTACCGGCTGGAGCACCCTTATGCCGTGGCGATCCTGGCCGTCTTGGCGGTTGGTGCGGAGCGGGAGAGCATCCGTCTTCGCCCGAGCCTTGAATCTCGGTTGGCCCCCTCGCCTATGTATTTGCAGCGGTCGTTTTCGGCCCACTAGCCGGAGTTGTCGTCGCCGCGGCCGGACTCCTTGCGGATTTCCTCGACGGGATACGGCTCAACCGATCCTGAGGTGGGGAACCTGGACCGCCGCCCGCGTCTTCGTCGCGGATTCTGCGGGTCTCGCTGCCGTTCGACACTTCGATTGGTCACAGCTTCCTTGGGCTGTTTGGAGCGGTCGCCGTGGCCCTGGCCGTGGAGACGTGATCGACATCTGCTCGCTTCGATCACCCCGGTTATTCGGGGAACGGCCATGTGGCTGGACACGGTCGCGTTCGGTAGGGCCTGCAGCGATCCTCAGCGTTCCCCTTCAAGCGCCGATGGTCGCAGTTCTGGCCTACTCGTATCGGGAGATCTCGCCATGGAGCGTTGCGCTCTTCGCCGCCCCGGCGTTTGCAGCCCAGCGTCTGTTGCTTCTTATCGGAAACAGAGTCAGGCTACGGAGGCACTTGATAGCGAACGATCGCCTGGCTAGAGCAAACCTTTCGTTTGCGACAGCCCTTGTTGCGACGCTCGACGCGCGAGACCGATACACCGCTGGTCATTCGGCGGCAGTCGCCGATCTACGCACACGACATCGCGAAGCGCATGGGACTCTCTGCGGAGAATCAGGAGCTTGCTCACGTGTGTGGTCTCGTTCACGACGTCGGGAAGATCGGTCTCCCTGCAGGACTACTCGAGAAACCGGGCGCCTGTCGCTAGAAGAGCGAAGGCAGATGGAGCAGCACTCAGTGATCGGCGAGCGAATCCTTCGTAACGTCGAGGACTATGGCGAAATTGCAGCCATCGTTCGGCATCACCACGAGCGCGTTGATGGAAACGGCTACCCGGACAGGCTCGAAGGAGACGAGATTCCCGTCCTCGCGCGCATCATTGCTGTCGCTGACGCCTACAACGCGATGACCTCAGATCGCCCGTATCGCGACGCGATGCCCAGCCGCGTGGCTCGCCTTCGTCTCGCGCAAGCAGTCGAGAGCCAGTTCGACACGTCCGTTGTTGCCGCGTTCGAAGCGATCCTCGCTGGCGCTACCGAGGAATACCGGATGGGCGAAGCGCCCTCGTTCGTCCTCGTATCTGATTCATTGAACGAGCGTCAAGCGCAGTCGGCGCCGCTCGATGAGCCGGCCGTCGGCAGCGCCGCGATGGCCTAGTCTCTCTCGACCAACAGGGCGGCGGCCTCATCACGAACGAGTCGACGGCAACGGATACCCAGACCGTCTAGAGGGTGACGACATTCCCAAGCTTGCTCGGATCATCGCTGTCGCGGATGCCTACAACGCAATGACCTCCGACCGCCCATACCGAGATGCGATGCCGAGCCGCGTCGCTCGCCTGCGGCTGGCGCAGGCCGTTGAAAGTCAATTCGACACATCGGTGGTAGCCGCCTTTGAGGCGATCCTGGCCTCAGCAACGGAGGAGTACCGCATGGGCCGGGGTGAAGGATTCATCTTTGGTTCCGAGGTGACTGACACAACCGACGCGGACAGCGATGAGCTGCAAGTCGCTTCCGCGATCTTCGCCTAGCGCACGCGTTCAGACGCCGCGGCTGCCTCCGCTCGACTATGTACGCCCAGCTTCTCGAAGATGTGGCGGATGTGGACCTTCGTCGTAGACTCGCTGATGAACAGAGTCTTCGAGATTTCTCGATTTGTACGACCTTCGATGATCAACTCATAGACCTGCTCCTCCCGTGGTGAGAGCCCTTCGGAGCGTCGGAACTCTCTAGGGATGCGTACGCCGGCCGACCGCGCAAGGTCGGTATCCCTCGATGCGGCCAAGAGAAATGCTAGGTCTACAGCCAGGTCATCGCAGCTTGCGACGGCACTGACGAGAGGCGGGAAAGCGCGGGCTGAATGCACTACGACATCGAGATGGCCTTCCGAGAACAACCGCGAGACCGTCCCAACGATCATGTCGCGCTTCCCACTTGCTCGGAACTCAAGGATGGCTTCGGCAAGATCGCAGAGGTTTCTCGGATCGATGTAGTCGCATGCTGCGCGGGCCTTCTTGATCGCGTCTTTCGCCCGTCGGGCAGATCCGGCCGCCGCAAGAATCAAGGCACGTGTGCCCAGCCATTCGCCGGCGGAAGCGACCGGCACGACGGTTGGGGGTGCTTGGCTAAGCAGCAGCTCCGCGGCGCGTAAGTCGCCCGCTGCACAGCGAATGTGCGCTCGCTTCATCGCAAGTTGGCCGTACACAAAGCTGGCAACCTCGGGTTGTCGCGACTCGATTTCGCGAATGAGTCTGCGAGCAGGGCCGAGCTTGCGAAGCCCGATGAGTGCGCCGACTTTCGTCGTGAGCGCGTGATCAACGACGAAGTCGAGTCCACTTTCACGTGCCTCGGTGATCAGGCCCTCGGCGAGTTCGATGGCCCTCTCATATTCCGCTAGGTAGACCGCGACCATTGAGGCGAAGTTCAAGAAGTTGGTACGCAGTAGAGGGTCATCGACGAAGGGAAGGAGCCCGAAGGAAGTTTCGATCTCGCGTGCCGCATGGCGGACATTTCCTTTGACCTCAAAGGCGAAAAACGCACGGCCGTTCCGAATCCGGAGCGCATGCGTGTGGCTGTGATCTGCGATTTGTTCGAGCTGCTGTAGAAGCTTCGTCCCACGCCCCTGATCATTCGACTCGATTGACTGAAGAAACTCGAGCCAGAGCGCTGCCGTGTGTACTTCGGTTGCCTCCGCGAGGGCCTGTGCGCGGATCGAGTTTCGGCGAGACCCGTCGTCATCACCACGGAGGTGAGCCGCTCTTGCGGCGATCACGTGCGCTCGTGCCGCGAGTGGTGTATCGACGAGCATCTCGCCTGCGTATTCGGCAAGCGACTGCGCGCGGGCGGAGTCACCAACACGGAGGGCCAGCTCTGCCTGTGCCACCGTCAAGACCATGGCAGTGGATCCCCTCGACTCAGCCAACTCGAGCCAGCGTCTTACCGTCGCGGTGCGTCCAACGGCCAATAGGTCAGGCATGGCTTCTTCAGAAGGAGCGCAGTGGCATGCGGGACTGAGAAGGCGCAAAGAACGTCTAAGCAGGCATCCACCTTCTATGCGACGCGAGACGATCAAGAACTGCATTGACAAGCGTGTGTGCATCATCATCCGACTGATCACGCAGCTTCTCGAGTACAAACCCTCGGATAAGCGGATGAATCTCAAAGGGGGCACCCTCACGACTTACGAGGAATCCGCGCTCAACGGCGTCAGCAATGTGAGCGTCCTTGTGTTCGGTGAGCAGGTCCCCGAGGACATCGGCATTGCTATCTCCGCCAAGTGCCAGAACGAAGAGTGCTCGCCGCAGATCTGCGGGGGCCATTGCGAAGAAGTCGTTGGCCAAGAACTTGAAAAACTCGTCTGGAGGGAGGAACTCCGACGGGCGGTTCGGAGCGGCAGTCCTCGCGGCGAGACCAACGGCGCGGGCCACCCTCGCGCTTGATCGATTGCCTCGGTCTCCGAGTTTGTGTCCTCGCCTCTTGTGGCAAGAACTGCAGCCACCTCGTCATCGTTAAAAGCGAGTTCATTCGCCCCTATGACGAGCGCCTCGCCGTAAACCGTTAACCGAAGGTTCTAGCCAGCCGGGCCGTGTTCGAGTCGTGATCAAAAGCCGGAGGGGGCACGAAGCCTGAAACGATTCAAGAAGGCTCTCTGAGCCCGCCGATCCACTCGCATGGTGATAGTCATCGACTACGAGATGCCGCTCCGGTGCTGAGTAATGGCTCGGAAAGGGTCCGAGCGAGTTCAGCCGGGGCGACGTTGCTAGCAACAGCCTCTTGGAGATCCGCCGGACTCGTGAGCAGACCGGCTTGTTTGAGGGCGCGGGTCAGTCCCATCAACAGTGCGGCGGGGTCTGCCATCTTCGGCGCCTGCTGAGTACCAGGCCACCGGCCCCTCGAGCGTCTCGACCCACTCGCGAGCCAAGGTCGTCTTGCCGTAACCGGCAGGCGCGCAGAGGAGGATGATCCGTGCCTCGGATTCGTCGAGAAGCTTCGTCAATCGAGGGCGCTTGATGATGTAGCTCTGCGCCTTCGGTCGCGTCGAGATCATGCCCACGCCCTCTCCACTGGTCGGGCGACGCCGGCCCGACCGCGTTCTCTCCGTCCTCCCTTCCTCATTGTGCACCCTGCCACGATCGGTGGAAAGGGGCTCCGCGCCCGGGGCACGCCACCGGGCGCGGTTGCCGTCAGCCCCCGGCGCCGGCAATAACCGGCGCACACTCACGAGCGAGGGGGTCTTCTCCCGTGAGCGTCCGGAATGCCGCGGGGATTTGCCTCCGCCTTGGCACGCCGAGCTTTTGACGCAGCACGTCGCAGTGGGCTTTCGCCGTCCGCGCGGAGATGCCGAGCCGCTCCCCGACCTCCTCGTTGGAGCAACCGAGGGCGATCAGGACGACGACTTGCCGCTGCCGGTCGGTCAGCGCGAAATCCGCGTCGGTTCGCTTGTTCATGCGGACGACGCTACGCGGCGCCCGGCGGCGCCACCATCGGCCAAGGGGAGTATTCGGAGAGCTACACCCGGGCGGCGCGGAAGCCGCCGCGGACGAAGCTCGCTTCGTGCCCGCGCGCGTCCGCTTCGGCGAGCTCGTCCTGTGTCAACGCACCGATTCGCAGCAGCAGGTCGAACTCGTCCCGCAGATGCGTCCGCATCATCTCCGGCCCGTCCGTCGCGATCGTGAACTTCACTCCGTGGTCGACGAAGTCGCGGAAGACGTCGCGGATCGCGGCCTCGTCGGCGAGCGCCTTCGTCAGCAGGTTCGACGTCGGGCAGATCTCGAGCACGACATCGCGCTCGCTGCAGCTCTCGCATCAGCTCCTCGTCGCCGGCGGCGAGGATGCCGTGACCGATGCGGTCGGGACGAAGCACCTCGAGCACCTCGCCGATCTCCTCGCGCCCCATGTCGCCGCCTTCTTCGCCGACGTGGATCGTCACGCCGAGCCCCGCCTCGCGCGCCGTCTCGACCATCGGCGCGACCTGCCGGTAGTCGTAGCGCACGCCGCCCGGCCGCGGCCCGGCGATGTCGACGCCGACGATCCCGCGCGACGACCACCCGATCGCCTTCTCGACGATGACCTCGTTCTGCCGCGCGGTGAACGTCCGGTCCATCATCAGGATCAGGCCGGCGCGAACCTGCGGATACTCGAGACTCGCCCGGTCGAGCCCGCGAATTGCGGCGAGGATGATGTGGTCGAGATCGCGCTCGCCGCCGCGGTTCCGCTTCATTGGGTTGAAGCGCAGCTCGAGCGTTGTGATCCCCTGCGACCGGTACGCACCGCCGATCGCGGCGTGCACCGACAACTCGACCGCGAGCGGGCTCGACTGGATCAGCTCGGTCCAGTGGTAGATCTGGTCGAGCGCATTCAGATCGGGCACGCCGCGCGGGTCGCTCACCGTGACCAGGCGGTCGAAGTCCCAGTAGTCCTTGACCGGGAGCGCGATGCCCTGCTCGTGCGCGAGCGTCCAGAGGATGTCGGAGGACACAGAGCCGCCGAGATGCGTGTGGAGCTCGGCGAGGCCTTCCATCAGGGTCATCCTAACCCCAGCCGACGACGGCCCAGCGTCGCCCGGCGAAGCGAACGCCGAGCGCCGCGAGCCGAGCGGCGATCAACACGTCGAGCGCGATCCAGATGCCGACGATGCCCCACCGCGCGCGAGACGAGAGCGCCGCGAGCGCGAGGAACACGGCCGTCGCAGCGACCATCGACCACATCAGATACTGCGTGTCGCTGGCGCCGATCAGGATCCCGTCGAGCGCGAACACCGCGCCGCCGAGCGGTTGCATCAACGCGAAGTACGGCCACAGTGCAGCCGCCTCGTGCAGCGTCGCGTGATCACCGGTGAATGCGCGCGGGACCACGTGAGCGAGCGGCAGCAGGACGGCGGCGAAAACGATCCCGACGACGACCGACCAGCCGATCATCCGCACCGCCGCATCGAACGCGCCCCTCGGCATCACCTGCGCCGAGCATGCGGCCGACGATCACCTGGCCAGCGATCGCGACTGCATCGAGGATCAGCGCGAGAAAGACGAACAGCTCGTACGCGATCTGGTGCGCTGCGATCTGCGCGTCGCCGATGCGTGCGCAGAACGCGAGCGGCGGCGAGGAACGACGCGTAGAGCGCGACCGTGCGGACGAAGATCTGCCGCCCCACGCGTAGCATCGGCCGCATCTCGCGCAGGCTCGGCCGCTTCGACGCTGCGTGCGGGCGCAGCAGCTCGACGCACGAACGCGGCGCCCATCGCTGTCTGCGCGATCGCCGTGCCACCCGCGGAGCCCGCGACGCCCCAGTGGAAGACGTAGATGAAGACGAGCTCCAGCACGATGTTGAGCGCATTCGCAGCGATGACGATCACGAACGGGCGGCGGAAGCTCGAGACGCCGCGGAGGTAGCCCTGGCCGGCGAGCGCGACGAGCGCCGACGGCAGCCCCAGCGCGCCGATCCGGAAGTAGACGAGGGCGTAGTGGCCGGAGCGCCCGTGCCCGCCGAGCGCATGGAGCAGCGGCGCCGCGATCGCCTCGCACACGATCACGACGACGACGCCGATCGCAAGCGAGACCCAGAGCGCCTGCGCCGCGAGCCGCGCCGCGCGCTCGTGCTGTCCGGCGCCGGACGCCCGCGCGACGACCGACGTCGTTCCGTAGGTCAGGAAGTTGAAGATCGTGAAGGCGCCCGCCAGCACCGTGCCCGCTAGCCCGAGCGCGGCCAGCTGCGGCCGCCCGAGATGCCCGACGATTCCCGTGTCCGCGAGCACGTAGAGCGGCTCGGCCGCGAGTGCGCCGAGGGCCGGAAGCGCGAGCCGGAGAATCTCGCGATCGTGCGGGGAACGAAGGCGCACCGCGCGCTGACGATAATGGGCGCGTGAAGATCGGGATCGTCGTTCCGTACTCGTGGTCCTTCTGGGGAGGGGTCGTCGAGCACGCCGAGCTCCAGGCGGAGGCGTTGCAGCAGCTCGGCCACGAGGTCAAGACGATCATGGGCAACGATCCGCCCGGTCAGTTCACGCGCGTGCTGCATCCGCGTCACGGCCGGCACGGCGACACCGCCGCCCGACGTGATCCCGATCGGGCGCTCGGTGATCGTCCCCGCGAACGGGACGCTGCCGAACATCATCCTCAGCCCGCGCTCGTTCTTCCGCATCCGCGATGCACTTGCGCGCGAGCAGTTCGACGTCGTCCATCTCCACGAGCCGATGACGCCGACGCCGTGCATCGCGACGCTCGCCGTCTGCACCGCGCCGATGGTCGCCACCTTCCATGCGAGCGGGGACCTCGGCTGGATGCGCTTCGCCAAGCCGGTGTGGGGCTTCCTCGCCGACCGGCTCGATCACCGGATCGCCGTCTCGCAGCGCGCGCTCGAGTCGGCGCAGAACTGGCTGCCGGGGACGTATGAGATCGTCCCGAACGGCGTCCTCATCCCGCCGGCGGCCGATCCCTCGCATCGCGAGAACCGCGTCGTCTTCGCCGGCCGTCACGAGAATCGGAAGGGGCTGCACGTGCTGCTGCAGGCCTGGCCGGAGATTCGCAGGCGAACGGGCGCGACGTTGCGCGTCTGCGGCGCGGACCCGCTACGCGTGCGCCTGCTGATGACGCGGCTGCGCGTGCCCGACGACGGCATCGACGTGCTCGGGTTCCTGCCTCAGGACGAGTACACGCGCGAGCTGCTCTCGGCGAAGGCGCTCGTCGCACCGTCGCTCGGCGGCGAGAGCTTCGGCATCGTCCTCACACGCGCACTGGCATGCGCAACGCCGGTTGTTGCTTCGGACATCCCCGGGTACCGTGACGTGATGACGCCCGAGACGACGGTCGCTGTTCCGCCCGGTGACGTGCAGGCGCTCGTCGCCGCCGTCGAGTCGCTGCTCGCCGACGAGCCGCGCCGCGAGGCGATGGGTGCCGCCGGACGGCAGCTCGCGCAGGAGCGGTACGCCTGGGATGCGATCGCCGGGCGGCTCGTGGAGATCTACGAGTCGCTGGTCGCGTGAATCTGCGGGACGTGAAGCTGCCGCGCTCGAACCTCGTCCGGTTCGGGATCTCGCTCCTCTTCATGGCCGGCGTCGCCGCGCTCTTTTGGTGGCGGGGGCCGAGCTTCAGTGGTATCGCCGACGCCTTCACGACCGTGCGCTGGGAGTGGGTCGTCGTCGCGATCGCGCTCAACCTCGCGTCGGTCGTGGTTCGCGCGTTCGCGTGGCGCACGGTGATCAATCAGGCGATGCGCCCTCCGCATCCGGGCAGCCTGCTCGTGTTCTCGGCGTTCTCTGTCGGCCTGTTCGCAAACGCCCTCCTTCCCGGCCGGATCGGTGAGCTCGCGCGCGTCGCCGTCCTGACGCGCAAGCTGCCGCGCCGCCGCGGGATCTGGGCGAACCTCGTCGGCACCGTGTTCGCGCATCGCGTCTTCGATCTCGTTCCGGTGTTGATCCTGATCCTCTACGTCGTCCGCACCGCCAAGATCCCCGCGTGGGCGATCACGAGCCTGCTCGTGTTCGTCGGAGTCGGCGCGGCGCTCTTCACCTTCGCATTCGCAAGCGCCCGGCGCCCGAACACCCGCGGGCTCGACTCGATCGGCGCTGCGCGGCGAATCGTGACGATGGCGCGTCAAGGGCTCGGCGTGATGCGCTCGCCCGTCGGCGCGAGCCTGGCGATCGTCTTTCAGATCCTCGGCTGGGTCTGCCAGCTGCTCGCGGTGTGGACAGCGATGCGCGCGTTTCACATCCATGCGCCGCTGCCGGCGGCTGCGGTCGTGCTGCTGCTGATGAACGTCGCAACGGTCTTCCCGCTCTGGCCGGGGAACGTCGGTCTCGTCCAGGTTGCGATCGCGACGCCGCTCGCGGCGAGCTACGCCGTCGCCTATGCGCACGGAGTTGCCTTCGGCTTCGGACTGCAGGCGATCGAGGCCTCGGTCGGGATCGGCGTCGGCCTGCTCTTCCTCGCGCGCGAAGGACTGTCGCTCGCGATGCTGCGCGTGATGCCCTCCGCGGCGCAGGCGGAGATGGACAGCAGCGATGCCTCCGACGACCACGAGGACCCTGCCGATGCGTCCGCCGAGCGCGCTGGCGTGCCCGGCTAGCCTCAAGGGCGTCCTCTCGGCGGTCGACGCTGCCGCGCGCGCTCGCCGACGGCTTCGAACGCGCGGGCGTGCGCTGCGAGCAGCTCGCCGGTCGCGGA
This sequence comes from uncultured Actinomycetes bacterium, assembly GCA_963838985.1. Lineage (GTDB taxonomy): Bacteria > Actinomycetota > Thermoleophilia > Gaiellales > Gaiellaceae > Palsa-739. The sequence continues at coordinate 495,478 of CAWITF010000008.1, read as the reverse complement.
CGGCGGCGAAGGCACGATCGCCGCGCTCTGCAGCGAGCTCGGCCACTTCGACGTGCACGATGCGTTCGGCGGTGCGCGCAAGGCGCTCGTCGGGCGGCGCGATGGCACGCTCGTCGTCGAGGCGGCCGAGGTGATCCCGTTCGACGCGACGCGACTCGACGTCGAGGCTGCATCGAGTCGCGGGCTCGGCGAGCTGCTCGCGCAGGTCAGCGCGCCGCAGCTTCTGATCGGCCTCGGCGGGACGGCGAACATGGACGGCGGCGCCGGTCTCCTCGACGTGCTCGACACGCTGCCCGCGCCGACGACCGTGCTCTGCGACGTGCGGACGACCTACTACGACGCGCCGCGCGTCTTCGGCCCGCAGAAAGGCGCGTCCGACCGGCAGGTCGCCGAGCTCGAGCGGCGCTTCCGCTCGATCGAGCGCGTCGCACCGTTCGCGAGCCTCCCCGGATCCGGTGCGGCCGGCGGGCTCGGCGGTGCGCTCGCGGCGCTCGGCGCGCGCCTCGTCCCCGGAGCCGCGACCGTGCTCGACCTGCTCGGCTTCGAGCCGGAACACCACGCGCTCGTCGTCACCGGCGAGGGTCGCGTCGACGCGTCGACGGGGGAGGGGAAGGCACCCGCGGAGATCGCCCGGCGCTGCCGCGCGGCGGGAGTGCCGCTCGTCGTCTTCGGCGGGGTCGTCAGCGAGCCGCTCGCCGACGCAGAGACGATCGCCCTCTCCGGCGATCCTGCTCGCGCGGCAGACGACCTCGTCGAGCTAGGCGGCCGGCTCGGGGCGCGCCTGCTCGACGCGGCGCGCTAGCTCCTCGACGCGGCCCTGCGCCGTGTCGAGCTTCGAACGGCAGAAGCTGTAGAGCGCCTCGCCTCGCTCCCACAGCGCGAGCGCCTCGTCGAGCGATGCCTGGCCCTGCTCGAGCCTGGCGACGATCTGCTCGAGCTCGGCCTGCGCCTGCTCGAAGGTCTGCTCCGGCTCGCTCACGCCTCTTCCTCCACGCGTGCGGCGAACGCACCGTCGGCGACGCGGACGTCGACCAGCGTCCCGGGCTCGACATCGCCGGCAGACGTGACCACCTTCGCTTCCGTCCGGACGATTGCGTACCCTCGCTCGAGTGTTTTCAATGGTGACAACACCTGCAGTCTACCGGCCGTCTTCTCGAGCGCCGCCCGCTTGCGCTCGACCGCGAGCGCGGGCGCCTGCGCAAGGCGCTCGTGCGCACGCTCGACCTGCAGGCCGCGCCGTTCGAGGAGAAGGCGCGGTGCCGCCCGCAGCCGCTCGCCGGAGCGCTCGAGGCTCTGCCGGTCCCGCTCGAGCGTGCGCACGACGCAGCGCGCGAGCGAGTCGCGGGCGCGGTCGAGCTTGCCCGACAACTGAGAGAGCTCCGGGACGACGAGCTTGCCCGCCATCGTCGGCGTCGACGCGCGGACGTCCGCAGCGAGGTCGCACAGCGGCGTGTCCTGCTCGTGCCCGACGGCCGACACGACGGGCACAGGCGCCGCGGCCACCGCGCGTACGACGCGCTCGTCGCTGAACGGCAGCAGGTCATCGAAGCTGCCCCCGCCGCGCGCGAGCACGATCACGTCGACGTCCGGCTGGGCGCAGAGCGACGCGCAACGCATCGACGACGCCCTGCGCCGCGCGAGGGCCCTGGACGTACGTCTCCGCGATCACGATGCTCGCTGCGGGGAACCGCGCCTGGATCGTCGTGACGACGTCGCGCTTCGCGGCCGCGTCGTTCCCGGTGACGAGCCCGATGCGCCGCGGCAGGAGCGGCAGCGCGCGCTTGCGCGCGGGGTCGAAGATCCCCTCGGCAGCGAGCTTCGCCTTCAGCCGCTCGAGCGCGACCAGATGCGCGCCGACGCCGAAGCGCTCGATCGTGAGCGCCCGCATGCGGTAGTCGCCGCGCTGCTCAAAGAGCTCCGGCCGGCCGAAGACGTGCACGCGCTCGCCGTCCGCGAGCTCGAGCCGCAGCCCGTCGAACTTGCCGCGCTGCATCGTCACGGCGACGCAGGAGCCGTCGCTCGGGTCCTTCAGCGTGAAGTAGACCGTCGTCCAGCGCTCGTGACGCTTCAGCTCCGTCACTTCGCCCTCGACCCACAACGTCGGCAGCTTCGAGAGCCACTGCGCGACGCCGCGGTTGAAGCTCGCGACGGAGTAGACGGTCTTGTCGTCGTACGGGAGCGGCGCGACCTTGCTCACGCATGCCAGCGTAGTCGGCGCCGTGCGCCGAAACGAGCCGTCCGCTTAGAGCAGGATCTCGGCGGCCGTGGCGTGCTCGCAGCCGTTGCCGACGAGCTCCACCGCGACGTGCAGATCGGCTTCGCTCGCTGCGAGCCGCTCGGCGAGTGAGAGGGGATAGCCGGCCTCGATCAGGACGTGGAGCCGCCAGCTCTCGACTTTCGAGCGCTCCGTCGTCTCAGGGATCGCAATCTCGGTCATCTCGCTCATGGCTCCGTAGGTTCGTTCTCCCTACGACGAACCCTGCCCGGGTTTGTTTGACAGGGTTTTGTTAGGCCTGAAGCGCCTCGGCGGAGCCGAGACGGCGAACGAGCTCCTGCAGCCGGGCCTCGATCACGGCGCGTTCGGCCTCCGTGTCGGCGCCCAGCTCCTCGAGCCGGCGGCGGATGTCAGCCTCCAGCTCGACGATCTTGTCGTCGAGCGTCGCGAGCCGCTCGTCTCGGCGCGCCTCGAGTGCGGACGTCGCTTCGGCGAGCCGGCGCTCGAGCCGCTGTGCGCCCGCGTCGCCGACGTGAGCCAACCGCTCGGCGAGCACGGATTCCGCCTCGCGCGCGAACACTTCGACCGCTCGGTCGAGCTCGCGGGACAGGCGGCGCGCGGCGTCTTCACGGCTCGACTTAACGAGCGTCGCGAACTGCTGCGCTGCATCGTCGGTGTACGTCGACGCAGCGCGCTCGACGATCCGTTCCATCTGCTCGATCTGCTTGCGTTGCACGTCCTCGAAGCCCGCGCGGATCCGCGCGGCTGCTTCGACCTCTTCGCGCTCGATTCGCTCGAGCAGCTCGCGCTCGCGCCGTCGCATCCGCTCGTCGAGCTCGTGCAGCGCGCGACGCCGTTCCACTGCATGCAGCTCGACTTCGGCCTGCGCTGCACTGAGCGTCTCCTCGAGCGCCTTTTCGAGCTCCGCGCGCATGCGCTGAACAGCGCCCCGCTGCTCGTCGCTGTCGCTTGCGAGGCGTTCGGCGTCGGCTTTGAGGCGCGCTTCGACGTCGGAGAGCAGCTGCTTCTGTCGCGCGAGGATCTCGCCGATCCGGCCGCGGGTGACGTCGGCGCCGCGATCGAGATCCTGCGCCCAGGACGAGATGCGCTGCTCGACCTGCGCCTGGGTCGTCGTCAGCGATTCCGTGACACGGGCGGCGAACTCGCGCTCGCGCAGCGCGAACTCGCCGCGATGCTCGTCGGCGATCTTGCGCTCCTCCTCGACGAGCTGCGAGACCGAATCGGCGCGTGCGCGCGCGAGCGTCCGCTCGAGCTCCGCCGATCGCTCCGCCGCCTCGCGGTCGATCAAGGTCCGGATCTGCTCCTGCGCGTGCGCGAGATGCGCGTCGATCGCGGCGCTGCGGGCCAGCGAGCGCCGCAGGGCGAGCGATGAGCACGCGACGAGTGCGCACACTGTCAACCCGCCCGCCGCGACTGCAAGCTCGCGCGGGTGACTGGCCCGGAGCGCGAAGGCGACCCAGGCGCCGACCGCGGCCGCGAGCTCTACGAGCGTCAGCAGAATAAGCGCCGCACGAGGCAGGAACTGCAACAGGGCGCCCGCGAGCGCGAGCACGGCAACGGCGATCCCGGCGGCGAAGACGATGTCGACGACGGTCGTCAGCGGCATCGCCTCATGGTACGGGGTCAGCCGGACCGGGTCAGAAGCAGCGCCCCGGCGAGGAGGGGCATCGCCGCGGCGAGCAGCTGGAGCGCCCGTTCGGCCGGCCTGGCGGCGACGAGGTCGCCGCCGCGGCGACGTGCGTCACGTACCGGCGTCGACAACTCGCGCTGCGCGAAGATCGCGAGACACGCGAACCCGGCAGCGAGTACTGCCTCGGCGCGCAGACGCTCCGCGGACGCGAAGTAGGCGGTGAGGACGGGAAACGCGCCCCAGGCGAGGCCGAGCCAGAGAGCGGAGTGGAACGCGCCGCCGAAGAGCTCGAGGTTGTAGGCCACGACGATGAACGCGCCGAAGGCGACGAACGCAAGCAACCACCAACTCGAGTGGCTCGCGACCCAGATGCCGATGGCGCACGCGGCCCCGATCGAGACGAGCGCCAGCGAGACGAGCACCGGACCGGGGATCTGTGTCTGAAGCGGCCGGCCATTCAGCTCGTCGAGTGCATGCGCGCCGACCCCGAGCGCGAGCCCGAACGCGAGCTCGGTCCAGCCGAGCAGGCCCCACTTCATCTGCGGTGCGAGCGCGGCGCCGATCGCAACGTAGGAAAGGTTCCAGAGCGTGTACGGCGGATGGAGCAGCGTCACGTAGTCGCGCCAGCCGCCCGTGCGCAGCGCATAGAACGCCGGCCGTGACTCGTTCACGCGCGCGTGCCCCAGACGACGACCCCACCGCCGAGGCTCAACCGGCGCGCACGCACGTCCGAGACGCCGGCCTCGCGCCAGAGCCCGAGGAGCGCGGGCTCCGGGTATTGCTCGTAGAAGCCCCGAATGCTCGGCCCCAGGAAGCGGCCGACGTCCAGCCACTCGCGACCCACGACCCGGCCCGCCGCGGGGAGACCGAGCCGGACGTAGAGCTCCCAGAACGGCCGCCAGATCCCGTGCGGCACGGCGAACTCGAGCATGGCGATCGTCCCGCCGGGTCGCACCACGCGCACGAGCTCCTCGAGTGTCGCGCGCGGATCGTCGACGTAGCGCAACAGATAGGTGAAGGTCAGCGCGTCGAACTCCCCGTCGGCGAACGGCAGCTCTTCGGCGCGGCCGTCCCGTAGCTCGACCCGCGATCCGAGATCGGCGCGCGCGACTCGCGCGCGTCCCGCGGCGAGCATCTCCTCGCTCTGGTCGATGCCGACGACGGTTCGCGTCGGCACGCGCCGCGCAAGCTCGATCGCAACGGCAGCAGTGCCGCTCGCGACGTCGAGGACGCGCAGCGCGTCCGCCGGGACGCGCGACACGAGAAAACGTCGCCATGCCGGGTCCTGCCGGAACGACAGCAGGCTCGCGTAGCGGTCGTAGCTCGGGCCGAGCGGCGCGAAGAGCTCGCGTGCGTGCCGCGTCCTCGCGGAGACCTCGGTCACGACGACGAGTCTACGATCCGCGCGTGGCGCTGAGCGAGGACCTCGAGCGCATCGCCCTGGCCGCAGAGACCCAGGCTGCACCGGGTGAGCGGCTCGCCGGCATCCTCGCCACCGAGACCGTCGGCGCCGGGCGTATCTATCTCTGTGCCTACGAGAACGACGGCGGCCGCAGCTGGGTCGCGCTCGATCACGGCGGGAAGGCGACGTCTTCCCGGAACGCCGTCCGCGGCGCGGCGTCGATCGCCGTCCTCTGCGAGCTCGCGGAGGAGAGCGTCGGCGGCGGTGACGTCGACGAGCTGATCGCCCGGCTCGTCGAGCTGCGCGAGCGGGAGGCGCCGGCCGGCATCGAGTCCGCCGAGCAGGCTGCCCGCGAGCTGGCCGCCGCGCTCGAGCCGCCGCCGAGGCTTGCGACGACCGACTACCTCGACAGGCTCGGGGCTGCGTCGCGCCGTCTCGAGCAGGCGCTCGGCGAGGACGCCGCTTCGCCCTTCGCCGCGGCGATGCAGGGCGGGCTCGCCGCCGTCGCCGAGCTGACGGCAGAGATCGAGCGCACCTACAAGGGACCGCTAGCCTGACCTCGTGGAAGGTAGTGGCGGCTTCGGTTTCCCGTTCGGCGGCGATCCAGAGGATCTCCTCCGCGGCTTGCGCGAGTTCGCCGAGCAGCAGGCTGAGCACGTCCAGGAAGCGAACCGCGAGCAGTACGCGACGCTGACGCTGAACACTGCCGTCGAGCTGACGAGCGCCGCGCTCTCGCAGGTGAACGTCGCCGGCGGCGCCGACGAGCAGGCGATCGCGCTCCGCGACGCGATGCGCGTGCTCTTCCCCGAGGCGGTTGCGCTCGTCAGCGCAGCGCGCCAGGGCTTCATGCGCGAGTCGTAGACTCCCGCGGCCGTGACGCTGCTCGACCGCACGATCGTCCGCCTGCTGCCGGCCGTCCCGAAGCCGGTCGTCCAGCTCTTCTCGTCCCGGTACATCGCCGGCTCGACGCTCGCCGACGCGGTCGCGACGGTGCGCAAGCTGAACGGCGCGGGCGAGCTCGCGACGATCGACGTGCTCGGCGAGGAGATCACGCGCGAGGACGAGGCGCGCGCGATCGCGCAGGCGTACCGTGACGTCTTCGCCGCGATCGAGCGTGAGCACCTCGACTCGAACGTGAGCGTCAAGCTGACGGCGCTCGGGCTCGACCTCTCGTACGACCTCTGCAAGGACAACATGGAATCCGTCCTGCGCGAGGCAGCGAAGAACGGCAACTTCGTCCGCATCGACATGGAGGACTCGTCGACGACGTCGAGACGCTGCGTCTCTACCGCGAGCTACGCGGTCTCGGCTTCGACAACGTCGGCGTCGTGCTCCAGGCGTATCTGCGCCGCACGCTGGACGACATCGCGTCGCTCGCCGACCTGAAGCCGAACGTGCGCCTGTGCAAGGGCATCTACGTCGAGCCGCCGTCGATCGCGTACACCGACTACGACGCGGTGCGCGCCAACTACGTGCGCGCACTCGACGCGCTGCTCGACTCGGGCGCTTACGTCGGCATCGCGACGCACGACGAATGGCTGCTCGGCAAGGCCGTCTCGCCGCGTCGACGGGATGAAGCCGACCGACTACGAGTTTCAGATGCTGCTCGGCGTCCGCGAGCAGCGGGCGGGCGAGCTCGTCGCGGCGGGACATCGTCTGCGCGTCTACGTCCCGTTCGGCGAGCACTGGTACCAGTACTCGCTGCGCCGCCTGCAGGAGAACCCGGCGATGGCGGGCACGATCGCGCGCGCGACCGTCGGTCGCGTTCTCGGCCGCTCGTGATCTGGACGAAAGCCGAGGGCTGCCGCGTCACGCTCGACGACGGGCGCGAGCTGCTCGACCTGACCGGCGGCTTCGGCGTCGCCGTGCTCGGCCACCGGAATCCGCGCATCCTCGAGGCCTGGCGCGAGCAGGAGGTCGTGCACGCGCTCGGGGACCTTGCCGACGCCGCGGTCACGGTGCGCTTCCGCGAAGCACTGCCCTGGCCCGCGAAGCTCGGCGTCACAGGGGAGGATGCGGTCGAGATCGCGATTCGCACCGCGCATCTCGCGAACGGCCGGCCCGGAATCGTCGCGTTCGACGGCGCGTACCACGGCACCGGCCTGCTCGCGCTCGCTGCGACCGGCTTCGAGCAGTTCCGCGAGCCGTGGGCCGAGTGGCTGCCCGGCCCCGTGCACCGGTATCCGTACGGGCGAGGACCCCGGCGCGCTGCCGGACGGCACGACGTGCGTCGATCGTCGAGCCGGTGCAGGGACGAGCCGGGTCGATCGTCCCGCCCGACGGCTTCCTCGAGGCGCTGCGCAAACGCTGCGACGAGGCCGGCGCGCTGCTCGTCGTCGACGCGATCTACACGGGAGTCGGGCGCACCGGCGAGCTCTGGCCCGGCGCCGAGCGTCGCGGACATCGTGTGCGTCGGCAAGGCGCTCGGCGGCGGGCTACCGCTTTCCGCGGCGCTCTTCGTGCGCGACGGGCTCGCCGAGCTCTGGCGTCTCGGCCCCGAGGACGTCTACACGCACACGCACGTCGGCAACCCGCTCGCGTGCGCAGCGGCGCTCGTCGTCCTCGACGAGGTGCCGCGTCTCCTCGACCACGTCGTCGCGATGGGCGAGCGCTTCGAGCGCGCGGGCTGGCACGGGCGCGGCCTGCTTGCGCGCGCACAAGGGGAACTGCGGACGACGCGCTCGAGCGCGGCGTGCTCGTCGTGCCTGCCGGCCTCGACGGGTCGCTCATCCAGGCGACGCCGCCGCTGACGATCAGCGAGGCGGACGTCGACGAGGCGCTCGCCCGACTCGCGTAGGCGCTTCGTCGTACGGGTCTCGCGCCTGCGGCCCGGGGCCGCCGCGCCAGAAGCCGCCGCCGGCCCACGTGTCCCACATGATCAACGAGAGGAGCAGGCCGACGAGGCCGGCCGCCATCAGGATCCACCCGACGGTGTGGATGTTCACGGAGCTGCTGTGACCGGTCACCGCGAACGCGAGGATCGCGCCCACCGCGAGGACCAGCAACGAGACCGGAATGCCCACACCCGGCGGCTTCCCGCCGCCGCGGCCGACTAACCCTCTCGCCGCGCGTAGAGGAGGAAGGTGCCCGGCACGCGCCGCTCACCGGGGTATTCCTCGAGCGCCTGGACACGGAAGCCGGCGCGCGTCAGCGTCGTGACTATGCGGCCGAGCCGCCAGAAGCCCTCGGCGAAGTAGTCGTTGTGCCACCGCTGCAGGCCGTCGACGCAGAGCGCGACCGGATGGTCGTCGTAGACGAGGAGCTCTCCGCGCGCCTGCACTGCGTCGGCGAGCCCGCGCGCCCAGGCGTCGAGATCCGCGAGCCCGCCGATCACGCCCTCGGGCGAGTAGACGAGGTCGAAGCGGCCACGCCGGAGCTCGGCCGGCAGCGCCTGCGCCTCGGCCTGGATCCAGAGGATCTTCGGCCAGCGCTCGCGCGCCTCGTCGAGCATCGCCTCCGAGGGGTCGACCGCGGTCACGACCGCACCCTGCTCGGCAAGCTCCGCGCTCGCCTCGCCGGTGCCGCACTGCACGTGCAGGACGCGCTTCTCGGTCAGGTCGCCGAGCGTCGCCTTCACGATCTGCGGCAGCCCCGGCCGCGCGTGCCCACGCGTGCGCTGCATCTGGTCGAACGCGCGGCGGTTGTGCTCGGTCGGTTCCATCACGCGGGAAGCGAGAAGCCGCCGTCGACGACGAGCGTCTGGCCTCGCACCATCGCGGCGTCGGGTGAACAAAGAAAGGAGACGGCGCCGGCGATGTCGTCGGCGCCGACGAGCCGCCCCGCAGGTGTGCGCTCGACGGAGCGGAGCATCTCCTCGCGATTCGGGAAGTGGTCGAGCGCGCCGGTGTCGACGACGCCGCCCGAGACGGCGTTGACGCGGATCGCGGGAGCGAGCTCGACCGCGAGGTAGCGGACGACCGACTCGAGCGCCGCCTTCGAGGTGCCGACGAGCACGTAGTTCTCGAGCACCCGCTGCGAGCCGAGGCTCGAGATCGCGACGATCGACGAGCCGTCGTCCATCTGCGGCGCGGTTGCGCGCGCGAGCGAGAGGAGGGCGCGGGCGTTCGCGTTCAGCGTCCAGTCCCAATGCTTGTCCTCGGTCTCGAGCGCGCGTCGGATCACCCCGGTTGCCGCGTTGTGCACGACGACCCGGTACGGCCCGTGTGACGCGAGCTCCTCGATCACCTTCGGCTTCGACACCTCGCCGCGCACGAGCACCGGCTCCGCGCCCGCAGCGCGAACCTGCTCGGCCGCCTGCTCGGCCGCCGTGTCGTTTCGCATGTAGCCGAGGACAGCCCGCTTGGCGCCGTCGCGCACGAGACGGAGCGCAATCGCGAGCCCGATCCCCCGCGTGCCGCCGGTCACGAGGACCGACGCGCCTTGCAAGCTCATTTACGGGGCAGCGGCTCGTCGGCGGGCGCCGCACTCGGCAGCCCGTCCCAGCCGAGCCGGGTGCGGGCCTCGCGGCCGCCGTCCTCGGCCTTCGTCGAGGCGTACCCGAGCCGGTCGAGCAGCTCCATCTGCTGCTCGCCGTGGCGGCGGACCGGATCGTCCTCGGGCAGGTCGCGGATCAGCTCGAGCACCCGCGCCCGCAGCTGGTACGCGAAATGCGGGGTCGCGGGCCCGACCAAGGCGTCGATCTCGGCGATCGTCGGCGTTGCCATCGTGGAAAGCCTAATCGCTAGGTTCCGAGGGTGCGCAGAGCTTCCCCCGTCGACGCGATGCTCTTCGGGACGGTCCTCCTCTGGGCGCTGAACATCACCGTCACCAAGTACATGTTCGAGCACGGCTGGCGGCCGCTCGCCTACGGGACGATCCGCTACTTCGTCGCGATCGCGCTCTTCTGGGCTTTCACCTATTACAAGGAGCGCTCGTTCCGGATCGCGCGCTCCGACGTGAAGCTCGTCCTGCTCGCGGCGCTGATGATCTTCCTCAACCAGCTCAGCTTCGTCTACGGCGTCAAGCTCGCGCACGCGTCGACGGTCGCGCTGCTGCTCGGGACCACTCCGATCTTCATCGGGCTGATCTCGCTCGCGCTCGGGCTGGAGAGGCTGCCGAGCCCGTTCTGGATCGGCGCTGCGATCACGTTCGGCGGCGTCGCGCTGATCGCCGTCGCGAACGGAAGCGTCGGCTCGAGCCTGAAGGGAACGCTGATCGCGATCGCGACCGCATTCACGTGGGCGTGTTACACGGTCTCGATCGCTCCGCTGATGCGGCGCTATTCGCCGTTTCGCATCAGCGCGCTCGTGCTCGCGGTCGGCTGGGTTCCGCTCGCGCTCGCGAGCATCCACCAGCTCGGCGAGGAGCAGTTCTCATTCGGCTGGAAGGTCTGGCTCGGCTTCGGCTACGCCGTCGTCGGCCCGCTCTTCCTTACGAACATCCTCTGGTTCACCGCGATCGACCGCGTCGGCGCGTCGCGCGCATCGCTCTTCGCCAACATGCAGCCCTTCTTCGCCGTCGTGTTCGCGCTGCTCTTGCTGTCCGAGACGCTCAGCGGGCTGGAGATCGCCGGCGGCGTGCTGATCTTCGCCGGGATCGCGCTCGAGCGCTTCTGGCACCGGCCGCTAGCCGACGAGGTGCCGGCTCGACGTGACGAGGCGCGCGAGGACGAGGTACGAGAAGCGGTTGGGCGGGAGTAGGGTCGTCCCGATCAGCTTGAGCGCGCCGAGGCAGATCCAGGCCGACTGTTGCGTCACCGTCCGGGCGTAGTAGACCGTCGCGCCCGAGCTGCGGAGAGACCCGATCGCGCCGGCCGAGCACGCGCCGCGTGTGCGCAGCACGAAGTAGTCGATCTCACGGCCAGGCCCGCCGCGGAACACGAGCTCGAGCATCGAGCCGTCCGAGAGCATGTGCGTGTAGCGCCAACCCGGCGCGAGGCGCGTCGGCGCATAGGCGACTTTTGGCGCCTCCGCGGCGATCTGGTGCTGGACGGCGACGGGAACGAGCATCGGCTCTAGAATCGGCAGGGATGACCGAAGATTTCATGCCTCTCCTGGGGTGGGACTCCGTCGAGCTCTGGGTCGGCAACGCAAAGCAGGCGGCGTACTACTACGAGCACGCGATGGGTTTTTCGCGGGTCGCGTACGCAGGGCCGGAGACGGGTGTGCGCGATCGCGCGTCGTACGTCCTCCAGCAGGGCGACATCCGGTTGGTGCTCACGACGGCGCTCCGGGAGGACCACGAGATCACGAAGCACCTGGCCCGGCACGGCGACGGCGTGCGCGACATCGCACTGACCGTTCCCGACGCGACTGAGGCCTACCGCCAGGCCGTGCAGCGCGGCGCGCGCGGGATCGCCGAGCCGACGCGCGTCGACGACGAGTACGGCTCGATCGAGACGTCGGCGATCGCGACGTACGGCGACACGATCCACACGTTCGTCGACCGCAGCGACTATGCCGGGCCGTTCAAGCCCGGTTACGTCTCGGTCGTGTCGAACGGTCATGCGCAGAGCGGCGTCGGGCTGACGAACATCGACCACATCGTCGGCAACGTCGAGCTCGGCCGAATGGACGACTGGGTCGAGTACTACGAGCGCGTGTTCGGGATGACGAACATCCTCCACTTCGGCGACGACCAGATCCAGACCGAGTACTCGGCGCTGATGTCGAAGGTCATGTCGGACGGCGCGGGAAAGATCAAGTTCCCGATCAACGAGCCCGCCGAAGGCAAGCGCAAGAGCCAGATCGAGGAGTACATCGAGTTCTACGGCGGCGCCGGCGCGCAGCACATCGCGCTCGCATCGACCGACATCGTCGCGACGGTCGAGGCCCTGAAGGAACGCGGTGTCATCTTCCTCGACACCCCCGACACCTATTACGACGAGGTGCCGACGCGGGTCGGCGAGATCGAAGAGGACTACGGAGTCCTGCAGCAGCACAAGATCCTCGTCGACCGAGACGACGACGGCTATCTGCTGCAGATCTTCACGAAGACCGCGCAAGACCGGCCGACGGTGTTCTTCGAGGTGATCGAGCGCCACGGCGCGACGAGCTTCGGCGACGGCAACTTCAAGGCGCTCTTCGAGGCGATCGAGCGCGAGCAAGCGCTGCGCGGGAATTTGTAGACCGACGGTCGACCTCGCGAACAGGCAGGCTCGCTCGCTCGAGCAAATGGAGCATCGCCCGTGGCCGATCGCGCCGCGCGGCTGGAGGATGGGCCAGACGTGGGACGACCTGCTCTTCGCGCACTGGCGCGTGGCGCTCGATCTGGTGCAGGAGCACATCCCGGACGGGCTCGACGTCGAGACGCACGACGGATCCGCGTGGATCTCGCTCGTGCCGTTCCGGCTGACCGGGCTGCGCGCCCGCGGCACGCTGCCGCTCCCGCGCATCTCCTCGTTCCTCGAGCTGAACGTGCGCACGTACGTGAGCGCCGGCGGCGAGAAGCCGGGCATCTGGTTCTTCAGTCTCGACGCGTCGTCGCGCCTCGCCGTCGAGGCGGCGCGGCGCACCTACAAGCTCCCGTACTTCCACGCGCGGATGTCCGCCACGCGGCGCGGCGAGTGGATCGACTACGAGTGCGCGCGGATCGCAGAGCCCGGCCGGGTCTTCAGCGGTCGCTACCGGCCCGACGGCGCGGTCTCCTACGCCGAGCCGGGCTCGCTCGAGTGGTTTCTCGTCGAGCGCTACTGCCTCTACACGTCAGACGAGCGCGGGCGTCTCTACCGCGCCGACATCCACCATCCGCTGTGGCCGCTGCAGCCCGCGGAAGCAGAGATCGAGCTCGCCTCGATCTCCCCGCTCGAGCTGCGAGGCGACCCGATCTGCCATTTCTCGAGGAGCCAGGACGTCGTGGTCTGGCCGCTCGAGCGGCTTTCCTGAATACGCTGCGTCGGTGACTCCGCAGCGGCGGACTGCGCTTCTCTCCGTGCTTGCAGCGACCGCCCTGATCGGGCTGAAGCTGGGCACGGGACTGGCGACGCACAGCCTCGGCCTGCTGTCCGAGGCTGCGCACTCCGGAACCGACCTGATCGCGGCGCTGCTGACCTTCTTCGCAGTCGGCGTCGCCGCGCGCCCGGCCGACACGGGGCACCAGTACGGGCACGGCAAGGCTGAGCACCTCTCGGCGCTCGGTGAGGGCGCGATCCTCGTCGTCGCGAGCTTCGCGATCGTCTGGCAGGCGATCGCCCGCCTCGCCGGGCGCACGCACTCGCACGTGGATGCGCGTTGGTATGCGCTCCTCGTGATCTGCGTCGTGATCGCAATCGACGTTGCGCGCACCGTTGCGTCCTCCCGCGCGGCTCGTCGCTACTCCAGCGCGGCGCTGGCGTCGAATGCGCTGCATTTCGCGACCGACCTCGGCGGCTCGACCGCGGTGCTCGTCGGCCTGCTCTTCGTCCGTGCCGGGTATGCGAAGGCCGATGCGATCGCGGCGCTGATCGTCGCGTGCATCGTGCTCGCGGCCGCCGTGCGCCTGATGCGGGGAAACGTCGACGTGCTGATGGACATCGTCCCCGCCGATGCGCAGGAAGCTGCACGCCGCGCGATCGACGCGATCACGCCCGCCGTCGAGCTGCGGCGCCTCCGCATGCGACAGGCGGCCGGCCGGCACTTCGCTGACGTCGTGATCGGCGTCAACTACGACGCCGCCGTCGGCCAGGGCCACGCTGCCGCCGATGCCGTCGAGCGGGCGGTGCAGTCGGCGCTCCCCGAAGCAGACGTCGTCGTGCATGTCGAGCCACTCGAAGGCGCGACCGACGTGCGCGAGCGCGCGCACGCTGCCGCCCTCGGCGTGCGACGCGTCCGCGAGGTGCACAACGTCAGCGTCCTCTCGGTCGGCTCGGGCACCGAGCTCTCGCTGCACCTGAAGCTTCCCGGCGACCTCTCGCTCGAGGAGGCGCACGGGATCGCGGAGGAGGTCGAGCGGGCGATCAAGTCGCGCGGTGCCGGGAGTCGACGCGGTGCAGACGCATCTCGAGCCGCTCACCGAGGAAGGCGCGGCGACGCCGCCGAACCGCCAGGAGATCGCCTCCGACCACGAGCTCGTCGCCCGCATCGTCGAGGCGACGACCGGCTCGCCGCCCGAGGAGCTGCGCTTTCTCCACACCGACGAGGGGCTCGTCGCCTACCTGACGCTGAGGCTCGAGCCGGGGACGCCGCTCGCCGTTGCGCACAGCCAGGCGAGCCGGATCGAGGAGGCGGTGCGGCGTGCACGGCCAGGGATCACGGACGTGATCGTGCACACGGAGCCCGAGGCATGAGGCTCTGCATGTTCTCGCCGAAAGACCGCGACCTCGAGCGCGGCTGGCCCGGCCGCATCGAGGGGGACCGCGTCGTGCAGCTCGCCGCGCAGACGCTGCAGGCGTTCTTCACCGGCGGCGGCAGTGCCCGCGAGCACGACGTGTTCGCGCTCGAGGACGTCGTCATCCGGGCGCCGGTGCTGCACCCGCGGTGCCGTTCGCATCTTCGACGGCGACGACTTCGTGTTCGGGAACCCCGCGGCGATCCAGGGTCCCGACGATCCCGTGCACCTGCCCCAGGGCGTCGAACGGATCGAGGCGCAGCTGCGAATTGCGGTCGTGATCGGCGCGTCGATGATCGGCGGCTTCACGCTGATGAACGACTGGCTCGCGCCCGATCTCGCCGGCGCGAAGTCGCACGACTTCGCGACGAGCATCGGCCCCGTCGTCGTCACGCCGGACGAGTACGGCGGCGAGACCGACTGGCTCTCACTGCTCGACCACGCCGAGCTGAACACGCGCTTCCTCCCGGGCGACCTGATCGCCGGTCCGGTGATCGAGCGAACGGGGCCGCACACAGCCGGCGCGGAGGTGGCGTTCGAGCTGCCGCTCTTCGGGACGCTTCGGAGCTACGTCGCTGCGGCGTTGTAGGCGTCGCGCAGCCAGCCAGTGAGCTCGCCGTCGATCTCGTCCTCGTGCGCGAGCGACACCATGTGCGTCCCGAACCCGTCGGTCGGGCGGAGGCGCTCGGTTTCCGCAGCGTCCGGAAGCGCAAGCCGGACGTCGACTCGCGTCGCGCTCGCCGGCTCGAGCACGGCGAAGCGTCCGCGTCGTGAGAAGCCGACGAATGCGGGCTCAGGCTCGACGACGACGTCGTTGCCGAGCTCTTCGATCACCGAGGTGAGCCGCGTCAGGATCGGGCGGATCGGCTCTTTGCCGTGCAGCAGCGAATCGAGGTTCCCGTCCGGTGCCGCCGCCACGTCCGACAGGATAGGGCCATGGCGCACGTAGCCGTCGTCGGCGCTGGGGTGATGGGCAGCGCGACCGCGTGGGCTCTCCGCGAGGGTGGGGCGGACGTGACGCTCTTCGAGCAGTTCGAGCTCCCGCATACTCGCGGCTCGAGCCACGGGCGCACGCGGATCTTCCGCCTCGCCTATCCGGAGCCGCACTGGGTTCAGCTCGCGGAGGAGGCGCTCACCGGCTGGCGCGACCTCGAGCGCGAGTCGCGCCGGAGGCTTCTCGAGCTCTACGGGCTCGTCGAGGTCTGCTCGAGCATCGACCTCACCTCGCGCGATGCGCTCGCGTCGCGCGGTGTCGAGCAGCGCGAGGTCGACGCGGACGAGCTGCGCCAACGCGGCGTGGCGCTGCCCGACGGCTGGGCCGCGCTGCTGCAGCCGGACGGCGGGATCGTGCGCGCCGATCACGCGCTCGAGGCGTTCCGCGGCGGCCTGCCGGTCGTCACGCGGCGCGTCGAGTCGCTTGACGCAGTGGAAGCGGACGTGGTGGTCGTGACCGCGGGCCCGTGGGTGACCGAGCTCGTTCCGGACGTCCCAGTGCGCGTGACCCGCGAGACCGTCGCCTACTTCCGCTTCGACGGCCCGCCGCTTCCATCGGTCGTCGAGCTCGACGAGTCGACGCGCCATCACGCGATGTACGCGCTGCACGATCCGGTGTACGGACTGAAGGCGGGCGCGCACCACGCCGGCCACGTCGCCGATCCGAACGACGAGGAGGCTGCGGACCCCGCGCTCGTCGAGCGGGTCGTCGAATGGGTGCGCGAGCGGTTCCCCGACGCCGATCCCGAGCCGGTCGTCGCCGACACGTGCCTCTACACGAACACGGAGGACGAGAGCTTCGTGCTCGCGCGCGACGGCCGCGTCGTCGTCGGCTCGCCCTGCTCGGGGCACGGCTTCAAGTTCGCGCCGGCGATCGGGCGGCGTCTCGCGGCTTTGGCGCTGAGCTAGGCTTCGCCGGTGCCGTTCTACCAACGCCTTGGCGAGGTTCCTCGCAAGCGCCACATCCAGTTCCGGGAGAACGGCACGCTGCTCGTCGAGGAGGTCATGGGCCTCGAGGGCTTCACCGGCAACGAGTCGATCCTGTACCACCTGCAGTCACCGTGCCGTGTGATGAAGCTCGACGGCTTCGAGTCGATCGAGCGCAAGGAGTGGGTGCCCGACCAGCATGCGCATCGGCACTTCAAGACGTTCGACGTGAAGCCCGACGGCGACGAGATCACCGGGCGGCGTCTGCTGATGTGGAACAAGGACGTCGAGATCTCGCTCTGCCGCCCGAGCGGGACGATGGACTACTTCTTCCGCAACGGCGAAGGTGACGAGGTCATCTTCGTGCACGAGGGCAGCGGGACGCTCGAGACGATCTTCGGCGACGTCCCGTACAAGGAAGGCGACTACGTCGTCGTCCCGCGCGGCACGACGTACCGGTTCCAGCCGCAAGGCCCACAGCGGTACCTGGTCTTCGAGACGCCGGGGTTGATCGAGATCCCGCGGCGTTACCGCAACGCGTACGGGCAGATCGTGGAGGGCGCGCCCTATTACCACCGCGACATCCACCCGCCGTCGGAGCTGAAGACGGTTCGCGAGAAGGGCGAGTTCCCTGTGAAGGTGCGCGTACGCGACGGCTACCAGACCTACGTGCTCGACTACCACCCCTTCGACGTCGTCGGCTGGGACGGCTACCTCTTCCCATGGACGTTCTCGATCCACGACTTCGAGCCGATCACCGGCCGCATCCACCAGCCGCCGCCCTCGCATCAGACGTTCGCGGGTCAGAACTTCGTGATCTGCTCGTTCTGCCCGCGCAAGCTCGACTTCGACCCGCTCGCAGTGCCGATCCCGTACCACCACTCGAACCTGCAGTCGGAGGAGATGATCTATTACGTCTCGGGCAACTTCGGCTCGCGCAGGGGGGTCGAGACGGGGTCGATCACGCTGCACCCGTCCGGCCTCCCGCACGGCCCGCAGCCGGGGCTCGCCGAGAAGTCGATCGGCACGCACGAGACACACGAGCTCGCGGTCATGTGCGACACGTTCAATCCGCTGAAGCTGACCAAGTTCGCGAAGGACCTCGACGACGGCAAGTACGCCTACTCGTGGTACGAGAACTCGCTCGAGAGCGCCGCCGTCGACGGTGACGCGAGCGGCGCCGGGCTCACCTCGCACTTCTAGCGTCTGGTCACATGGCGTTCCTCGCCGTGCCCGGCCCGTTCGACCTCTCGCTGACGACCGAGCGCTTTCGCGCGTTCGGCGTCGACCTCGCGAACGTCTGGCACGAGGGCGGGCTCCATCGCGTCGTCGGCGGCCGCGAGGTGCGGATCGAGGCGGCGCCAGACGGTGTCGATGTCGAGCCACTGGACTCCGAGACCGAGCCCGTTGTGCGAACCCTGCTCGGGCTCGCGTTCGACCTCGACGCGTTCTACGAATGGGCCGCTGCCGACGAGGTGCTCGGCCCGGCGACGCAGCAGCTCGTGGGCTTTCGGCCGACGCTCGCCCCGGACCCGTTCGAGATGCTCGTCGGCGCGATCACTGCGCAGCAGGTCTCGCTCTTCGCCGCGGTCGCGATCCGCAACCGCATGATCGAGCGCTTCGGCCGGCAGGTCGGCAGCGTCTGGGCGTTCCCGACGCGTGAAGCGCTCGCGGCCGCGACCGAGGAAGAGCTGTTCGAGGTCGGCTTCTCACGCCGCAAGGCGGAGTACACGGTCGGGCTTGCGCGTGCGGACCTCGACCTGCACGACCTCGCTCTACTGCCGGACGACGAGGTGAAGGCGAAGCTCGTCGCCCTGCGCGGGATCGGCGAATGGACGGCAGAGTGGTTCCTCGCGCGCCACCTCGCCCGGCCGAACGCCTGGCCGTGGGGCGACCTCGCGCTCCGCAAGGCAGTCGCGGATCTCTATGGTGGCCTTGACGTACGAGAAGCCCGCGAGCGCTTCCATCCGTACGAGAATCTGTCTGCCCATTACCTCTTGATCGCGCACCGCGTCCTGTGATTCGCACTGCAACCGCCGAGGATCTGTCGCTCGTCCAGGAGCTCTGGCGCGCGTTCGCGACCGAGGTGCCCGACAATCCCTGGCGCGACGACGACACCGACGCCGACGTCGACGAGCTCGGCAAGGCGATCGAGCACGACGTCGTCAAGCTCGCCGACGACGGCGCGGGGCTCGCCGTAGCTTCGATGGCCGGCGAGCGGATGGGCTTTCTCGACGTCGTCTACGTACGCCCGGACTCGCGTGGACGCGGCTTGGCGCGAGAGCTCGTCGCGGCCGCCGCGGACGATTTGCGCGCGCGCGGCGCGGAGGTGATCGAGCTCGAGGTGCTCGCGTCGAACGCGGAGGCGCGGTCGATCTACGAGCGCTGGGGCTTCACGACCGCGGAGCTGACGCTCGCCGCGCCGATCGAGGCGCTCGTGGGGCGGCTCGCGAGCTCGCAGTCCGGGCCGACGTTTGGCTCGATCCACGTGCAGACCGACGACACGGGAGCAGTGGAGCGCGCAGTGCAGAAGGCGCTGCCGCGCTTCGGCCGTTCCGCCGGCACGACGGTGACCGGGCCGAGCAACGGCTGGGTCGGAGTGCAGGACGAGCTCGCGGGCCGCGACCCGAGCGTGCTCCAGCGGCTTGCGAAGGAGCTTTCGTACACGAGCGGCGGCGTGGTGCTCGCACTCGGGGTGGAGGAGGGCGCGGTCGTTCGCTACACGCTCTTCGATCGCGGCTCGATGGTCGACGAGTACGCGTCGGTGCCCGAGTACCGAGGCTCGCTCCCGCCCGGAGACGTGATCGCGCTCGGTGCGAACCCGACCGTCGTCGCGCGCTTGACCGGCGCGGATCCGGCGCGCGTGCGCCAGGTCGCGCGCACCGCGTCGTCGCCCGCCGAGCTACCGCCTGCAGCCGAGCTTCACGCGCAAATCGCCGAACTGATGGGGGTGGAGGTCTGATGCTCATGCTCTACGACGCCGCACGCTGCCCGTATTGCGCCCGTGCGCGCATTGCGCTCGCCGAGAAGGGAATCGAGTACGAGACGGTCGAGGTCGACTTGAGCGACCGGCCTGCCTGGATCTACGAGAAGAACTCGACGGGCCGCGTGCCCGTGCTCGAAGAGGATGCATGGCTGCTGCCGGAGTCGGCCGTGATCCTCGAGTACCTCGAGGAGCGCTATCCGGAGCCCTCGCTCCTTCCTGCAGACCCGGCGGATCGTGCCGCTGCGCGGCTGCTCGTCTTCCGGCACGACGAGCTCTCCTCGCCGTACTACGCGCTGCGTCGCGGCGAGGACGGCGCGGCCGAGCGGCTGGCAGAGCAGCTTCGGAAGCTCGACGGGCTGCTGTCGGCGCAGCCGTGGCTCACAGGCCGTGAGTTCGGGCTCGCCGACATCGCCTACGTGCCGTGGCTCCTGCGCGCGCGCGACAATCTCGGGGTGGCGTTCGATGACTACCCGAAGCTCGCCGAGTGGCTCGAGCGTGTCGAGGCTCGTCCGTCGGTGCGACAGGAGGTCGACGTCGTTGCAGCGCTCTGATCTTCCGCGCGTCGTCGATGCGACTTGGCTCGCCGAGCACGTGTCGGACGACGACCTCGTCGTCGGTGACGTACGCGGTCCGAACGCGCACATGCGCGGGCACATCCCCGGCTCGCGTCCACTCGTGCTCGGCTCCCCGCCGCCGGGCGCTGACGAGGAAGCCGTTGCGGAGCTCGCGAAGGAGGTCGCGTTGCGGCTGCGCCGGCACGGGATCACGGGTGACGAGCGACTCGTGCTCGTCGATCGCGGCGACGGCGTCGGGGCGATGCCGGCCGCGCAGATGGCTGAGCTCGCCGGCCATTCGCGCGTCGCGATCCTGCTCGGCGGCATCGCGGCGTGGCAAGGCGAGCTGGCGGAGGGCGCGATCGAGCTCGAGCCGGTCCGCGAGGCGGCGCTGACGCCGAACCCGCGCGCGTTCCCGACGCGGCAGGAGCTCGCGTCGCGGCTCGACGACTCGTCGCTCACGATCCTCGACGTTCGTCGCGAAGAGGAGTACACCGGCAAGCGCGGGAGCCCGTGCGATCCGCGGCAGGGTCACATACCCGGTGCGAAGCGCGTGCAGGTCGACGAGCTCTTCGCGCGCGAGGGCGGTTTGCTCGCGCCGGAGCAGATCCGTGCGCTCGTCGGCGCGCCGGAAGGCGCGGAGGTCGTCGCGTATTGCCATTCGGGCTCGCGCTCCGCACTTGCGACGCTGGCGCTCCGCGCAGCCGGGTACGACGCACGCAACTACGCGGGCTCGTGGCACGAATGGAGCCGCTATCCGGAGCTGCCGCTCGAGCGCTAGCCCGCCGGAACTGCCTGGCGGTACAGCTCGACGGCGAACACCTGCCGCACGACGCCGGCGGCGACGATCACCGCGAACGCACAGAGCATGATCACGCCGAGCGCGGCTCTGCTCGCGAGCGAGTGCACGTGGTGGCTGTCGATCAACCTCCCGCCGAGGAAGAAGAGCCCACCGGGGATCAGGAGCACGGCGCGGAGCGCGCCGAGCCCACCCGACTCCGAGCGCCAGTTCTCCTTGGCAAGCGCGAACGAGCGGCGGCGCGCATCGCCGGCGTCGAGGTCTTCGAACGCGATCAGCGGCACGACGAAGATCGTCGCGAAGCTCCATGCGATCCGCGCTGCAGCGCCGACCAGGTTGAGCCGGCCCTTGAAGCTCTGGAGGAATGCGATGACGACCTGCACGGAGACCGCGTACGCCGCCCAGCCTGCGATCGAGCCGAGGTGCATCGTCGCGACGTCGAAGCCGTCGCTGAGCGACGGCTCGCCGCCGTCGACCGCCTCCGCGGCGGCACCGGCGAGAGCGACGCTGAAGAAGACCCCGACGAAGCTCAGCGCGTAGAGGCCTGCGAGCACGAACGGGACGAAGAGCAGCGTGTGGCCCCGCGCCTCGTACAACCACGAGCCTTGCGCAATCCAGAAACCGGCGGTGGTGACGAGGCAGATCGCCGAGATCACCGGGAACCACAGCAGGCGCGGATGCGTCCGTACGACGCCGTAGCTCGTCCGCATGAGTGCTGCGCCGCCCCGGATGCCCATCTGCCGTTAGATCGGCAAGGCGGCGTGCGTGCTTTACCGCCGATTGAGGTGGGCGTAGAGTCGAAGAACGGGCAAAAACGTCACCGACCCGAGCGGTTTGCAGTGGAGGGTCAAGCGGCTCGTCGTCCCGGTGGGCATGCGCCCGTTGACCCCGATCGACATGCTCGAGTCGGCGACGCCACGCAGGACCGTCGTCGCCGGCGCACCGGCACGGGTGCAAGACGCGATCGGCGCGCCGACGGGCCCGGCGCCGCTCGGCTTCTTGCTGGTGCCGCTGGCGCTGCCCTTCCTTCCGATCGTCCTATTGCTCCGGTGGCGTCGGCTGCTCCCCTGGACGGTCGAGGCGCGCGCGTATCCGTGGGGCCGGCGCTTCCCGCCAATCGTCTTCTCGTACGAGATTCGCGGCTATGCGGACGCCGGCCTCGCCGTTCATGACCTTGCGGCGGCGTTGGAACGCGGCGAAGGTGCCCCGGTGATTCCGGGTGCAGACGCGATCGGCCAGGCACCCGCGGCGCACGGCGGACGTGACGACCGAGGAACGTTCACGAGGCCTCCACGCCAACGCTGACGCAGGATCCGCCGACCCGCGCCGTACGCTTCTCACATGCTGCTCGCGGCCAGCTTCCACTATCTGATCCATTGGCCGATGAAAGGCGGGTACAACTTCGTCAGCGGCCCGCTCGCCGACATCACGCTCGTGACGGCGTTCCTCGGCACGCTCTTCCTCTGGTGGCGCAAGCACAACTGCCACGTTCACCGCTGCTGGCGGCTGCAGTGGCACCCGCACCCGGTGCACGGCCATCCCGTCTGCAAGAAGCACCATCCTGACGGGCATCGCGTGACAGCTACACCACACGAGGCATGATTCGGGCATGACGAAGCGATCGAAGACCGGGACGTTCCTCGGCGTCCCCTACGACTGGCGGCGCCCGACGCTTGCGCGGGCGAAGTCCCGCTGGTGGAACCGGGAGGACCCGCGGCTCTTCACCCCGCGGACGTTTGGCCTGGGCTGGGACATCAACCTCGCCCGGCTGCTCCGCCGCAGGTAGCGGCCTCGGGCGGCAGGTCGTCGGTTAACGAGCCCTCTGTCCGGGCAGACTCCGGCTGTGACCGAGACACAAGAGTCCCGGACGGCGCGTGCCGGACGCCATGGTCGCCGCACGGCGCTCTATCTCGCCGCGGCGCTCTCGACCGTCGCGCTCGTTCTGCTCGTGATCCTGATCGTGCAGAACACCGGGCGCGTGCGCGTCGGCTGGGTCTTCGGACACAGCCGGGTCTCGCTCGTGTTCCTGATTCTCTTCGCCGCGATTCTCGGCTGGATCGTCGGCATCGCCACGAGCATCATCTTCCGCCGCCGCACTCGTCGTCTCTGACGACGGAAGGCCCGCCGAAGCGGGCCTTCCGCGTGACGTGCGCTACGGCGTTAGAGCCTCGCGCACTGTCCGATCTTGTGGCCGCCGACCGTGTTCGGCTGGCCGCCGTCTTCGGGGTTGACCTGAGCTGCTGGCGTATTGCCCTGGCAGATCAAGTTGCCGTCCACGACGTTCGTCATGATCTCGCTCGAGTCGCTGTCGACGACACCGGGCACCGGCGGATTCACGAGGCCGTTGATCACGCTGGTGTTGTGGTCGAAGATCAGGTTGCCCCCGACATGGGTGCGGATGATCCCGATCCAGCCTCCGGTCCAGCCGTGGATGATCAGGTTCCCGCCGATCGTGTCGTCCTTCGTCGGGAAGTTGCGGAACTCACCGGTCACGCCGCCGCCGCCGCCGTTCGACACGACGTTGCCGCGAACGGTGAGGAAGCTGAGATACAGGCTCAGCGGCTGGTTCGCGTCGATGTTGCCGGCGACGCTCGAGTTGTGTGGCGCGAACGGGTTGTAGGTTCCGAGCCCGACGATGCCGCCCTTGCCGACGCGCACGTTTCCATTGACCTTGACCGTCGCGGTCGAAGCAGCATGGTCGTTCAGCGCGGCGCCGTCGGCGACGACGAGGTTGCCGTTGATCGTGATCGACGCGCCCATGGCGAACGTGCAATTGCCGGTGACTGTGAGCCCGTTGTACGTGCCGGACGGGATCGCACCGCTCGAGCAGGTCGCCGAGCCGGGGGGCGACGCGAACGCAGACGACCCTGCGACACCGAGCGCGACCAAGATGCACAGGCCGAGCAGAACCTGACGTCTCAACATTCTCTCTCCCTCTTCGATTGCGTACGAACGACCCACCCTACGCCGAACGCGCACCATTCGCGACTGCGTTCGGAAACAACACTCGAGGGAAGCACGAATCCATGATTCGCGTCGGCTCGATCGTTTTGCGCGTGGACGATCTGCAACGCCAAGTTGCTTTTTGGGAAGCAGCGCTCGGTTACGTTCGTCGCGGAAACGGCGACAGCGAAGACTTCGTCTTGCTGCGCTCGCCTGACGGGCGTGGGCCGAACTTGTCGCTCGACCGCCATCGGTCGACGTTGCAGGTCCCGCCGCGGATTCATCTCGACCTCTACACCGACGACCAACCCGGCGAGGTCGCACGGCTGCTCGAGCTCGGAGCAACGGAGGTCCACTGGGACAAACGTCCCGCCGACGCCGACTACGTCATCCTCGCCGACCCCGAAGGCAACCGCTTCTGCGTCGTCGCCGTGCCCGAAAGTCTCTGAACCAACAATGAGTTCGACGATGGGCCGCCGCCACGCTAGAAGTCGATGCGCATCACGGCGCGGCGGAGCGTCGGGCGACTGACCTCGACGAACCCGGCCGCCGCGAAGATGCTGCTGTGACCGACGTGGAGCTCGCCCCACGGGATGTCCTTTCCACGTTCGGGGACCATCGGATAGCCCTCGAGCGAACGGGCTCCCCGTTCGCGCGCGAAGTCCACGGCAGCGCGCGCAAGCGCATACGTGACGCCGCGGCGACGGAACTCCGAACGTGTGACGAAGCAGGTCACCGCCCAGACACCGGTGTCGCTTCGGTCCTCCGATCGCTTCCGCCACGGCACGCTCCCGAGGTACGGGTACGCGGGGCGCGGCTCCACGGCGCACCACCCGGCAGGGTCGCCCTCGACATAGGCGACGAGGCCGCTCGTCGTGGTCGACCTCGGGTGCCCACAGTCGGTCTGCTCGCGCAGCATGTGGGAACGCTCGACATCGTCGCCCGGCCAGGCGTTTCGCCCGAGCTTGAAGCGTTGGCAATAGCAGCGACCCCCGTGACATCTTGCAGCTCCGAGGATCGCCTCCAGGTCGTCCCAGGACGCCGTGTTCGCCGGAACGATCGTCACCCCCAAGCGCGCGACCTTACAGGCGGTAGCGCAGCCACACGCTCCCGCTCGAGGTTGCTGCGGCGTCGACGAGCTGCAGTTCGCGACGTGCTGGCAGCTCCGCGAAGAGGCGGGGGCCGACGGGGTCGAGGACGCGGCCGACCGCCAGGCACAACTCGTCGACCAGGCCTTCGGCAAGGAGCGACCGTGCGAGCGTGATGCTGGCGTGCACGCCCACGTCGCCGTCGGCGCGAGCCTTCACATCCGCCACGACCTCCGCCAGGGGGCCCGGGACCGCTTCCGCGTTCGCCCAGTTGCCGGCGAGCGGCGTCGACGTGACGACGTACTTGGGAACGGCGTTGATGAAGTCGGCGAACGGTTGCTCGTCGGAGGTGGGCCAGTAGCGCGACCACTCGTCGTACGTGCGTCGTCCGAGAAGAACGGCCTTCTGGCGGGCGAGCATCTCTGCTTCGTGGCGTGCCAGATCCTCGTCGAAGACGGGCGCGCCGTGTCCGTCGCCGGTCTCGGGGAAGTAGCGGTGCGGGTCTTCGGTCGCACCGTCGAGTGAGACGAGGGTGTAGAGGACGATGTCGGGCAAGCGAGTCCTTTCGGTTCGGGTTCACGAGTCAGACCGGCTTCGACGGCCGAACTCATCGCCACTGGGGGCCTAGAATCGCCTCCATGGTCTCCTCACACGCTTCGTTGACCGACATGCCGTCCGGTGACGTTTCTTACGCTGACGCAAAGTGGACGCCGATCCGCAACCACTTCGGGATCACCGCGTTCGGCGTCAACGCCTATACCGCTCGAAAATCCGGCGATCGCCTGATCGGCGAGCACGACCACGGCGACTCCGACGACGAGCAGCACCAGGAGCTGTACTTCGTGCATACCGGGCATGCGCGCTTTCGGGTGGACGGTCGCGAGGTCGACGCCCCGGCGGGCACCTTCGTGAGCGTCCCCGAAGTGAAAACGGTCCGGTCGGCCGTCGCGCTGATGGACGGCACCGTCGTGCTCGTGATCGGCGCGGAGCCCGGGGCTCCGTTCGAGGTCACACCTGCCGAGCGCGCCGACTTGGCAGCAGCAGGCTTGCCTGCGACTCCGGCCGAGTCTCGCTAACGTCCGGCTGTCTGAGCTGCGCGACCAGGGGGAGACCATGACGACACTCGAGAACCGCCCGAACACTGCACTGCTCGTGATCGACGTTCAGAACGGCGTCGTCGGCGGTGCGTACGAACGAGACACGGTTGTCGCGAATGTGGGGACCGTCGTCGAGAAGGCTCGGTCGGCGGACGTTCCGGTCGTCTGGGTGCAGCATTCGAGCGACGGCCTCGCGCAGGGAAGCGAGCAGTGGGAGATCGTCCCCGAGTTGAGCCCGGACGAGAGCGAGCCGCTCGTCCCGAAGCGGTATCCGGACTCGTTCGAGGAGACGACGCTCGAGTCGGTGCTCGCCGACCTCTCGGTCGGTCGCATCTTCGTCGTCGGTGCGCAGACGGACGAATGTGTCCGCTCGACGCTGCACGGCGCCCTCGTTCGCGGCTATGACGCGACGCTCGTCAGCGATGCGCACACGACCGAGGATCTCTCGCCCTGGGGCGCGCCGCCGCCAGAGCTCGTGATCGCGCACACGAATCTCTACTGGGGCAATCACGAGGCTCCGGGACGCACAGCCGGCACGGTCGAGGCGAAGGACGTCGACTTCTCGGCGTCCTGACGCCGCTCAGGCGAGGGCGCGTTCGAGAGCCGCGCGGTCGCTGGGCTCGCCGTGTGTCGGCAACACGAACTCGACCGGCTTGTCGAGGAGCGGCCTCAACGCGGTCGCGACCTGCTCGACCGTGACGCCTTCCGGTAGCCAGCTCGCGGGGATCTCCAGCCCCTTGCCGAGGTCGATCAGCGTATCGCCGGCGATCACCGCGCGAATTCGCTCGTTCCAGAGCACGAGGTCGAGCTGGCCTTCACGGCCCGGATACGCCTCCATCCCGAACAGCGAGTCGCCGATCGCGTAGCGCGTCGCCGGAACGAGCTGGTCTTCGGGGCGATCGGGCGCGGGGGCCCACACGGGGAAGCCGAGCGATGCGGCGTCGCGCTCGTGCCACGTGGACGTGAGGACCGTGACCACCTCGCGTGATTCGAACAGCGCGCGCGCGGCGTCGGGAACTGCGATCGGGTCGATGAGGATCAGCCGCGCGCCGTCGTCGATCGCGTACGCGGATACCGGCCCTTCCCACTCGGGATGCGTCGCCGTCCAGTGGTGCACGCCTTCGGGTAGCTCAACCAACAGCGGGATGTTAGGCACCCCCTGTGCTCGCCTGCGCCGGCGTTCCGAGTGACGCCAGAGTATCGACGATCGCTGGCAGGATCCGGGTCGTGGAACAGTCGAATAAGGAGCTCGTCCGCGCGTACACCCGGGACGTGTTCGACCGGGGGGACGTCTCTGCCGTGGATCGCTACCTGGCGCCGGACTTCGTCAATCACGTGACCGGCCGATCGGGAACCGAAGACTTCAGGCGTCTTGCTGCTGAAGTCAGTGCTGCGCCCGCGGCGTCCAATGACATTGAGTTCATGGTCGCCGAGGGCGATCTCGTCGTCGCCTTTATGACCGTGACTCGCACGGTTCGCTCGAACACGACCATCTTCGGCTATGCCGTCGAGGGGCGAGGACAGTCGTATACCGTCCATCATGTCCATATCTACCGCGTCGCGGAGGGAAAGATCAGGGAGCACTGGGCTCTGCGCGACGACATCAGCATGCTCCGACAGCTCGGCGTGATCGAACTCGGAATCTAGGGGACAACGAACTCGCGTGGGCCAGCGTTCGTAAATGCCACCCGACGAGCGGGCTGCTTTCGGCGGTTAGTTGCCCGCTGGGAAGAGCTATAGCTCGTAGTCGGGATGGAGGACAGGCCGGATACAGTCCTCGTGCACGATCACGACGAGCCTTTCCGGATCGCCCTCATCCCGATGGTGTGTCCTGCCGAGATCGAGGTGGTCATCACAGTGTCCATCGTTTCTTCTTCAACCGGACGCAGTCCTACAGCGCCATCTACCGCTCAAGCCACGAACGCAGCCAAGCCCTTGACGGCTGGCTCTGGCACTACAACCATCGCAGACGACACTCAGCCGTCAGCCACCAACCCCAAGCCAGCAGAACCAACCTGCTTGGGTCCTACAACTAGAGGTGCTCCCAAAGCTCGATCCGGTGCCCTTCCGGATCGCGAAGCCGAGCGAACTTGCCCTCACCATCCGCGTCGGGCCCAACCTCGATCGGAGAGACGTCGACGCCGCCTTCCCGTAAAGATTCGACCACGGCTTCGAGGTCATCGACGCGGTAGTTGATGATGTGCCCCTCGCCAGTGCCGGGATCCCCCGGCATGATCGCGAAGACTAGGTGTTGCCTCTGCCCAGGGTCGTCGTCCTCGCGGAAGTAGAGCTCCGTGTAGTAGCCCTCGTCCGGAAGGAACTTGAGCTCCCAGCCCAGGTGCCGCTTGTACCAGGCCACAAGCCCTTCCGGATCCGGTGAAAGTAAGAACACCCCACCGATCATGAGCGCCCGCCCCATCAGGACACTGCGTATCCCCGCGAACGTTGCCTTTACACGTTCACTCGCCTGCGCCAGCGTTCACGAATGACGCCTGAGCTCCAGTGCTCCCCGTAGCTGGCTGAGAAGCTCTGTGCCCATTCGATGCCCGTTCGGGAACTCGTCATCTCGATCCCAACGCCAGGCTGCAAGCATCGCCAGCATCAAGATCCGGCACTCGCCGAGCAGTTCTTGATCGGCGTCGGGATAGCACGTGCTGACATCTGCGGGTACGTGGGCCAAGTCGAATTCGACAGGCCCGCGGCAGCACGTCTCAAAGTCAATGAACAGCAGCCCGTCCTTCGCGGCGAGCGCGTTGCCTGGGTGCGGCTCGCCGTGCAGCAGTTGCTCGGCGGCACCGTAGTCCCCGATCGACCGGATCCGGCTTTCTAGCGTATTGCTCAGCAGCTCCCGGTCCGCGTCGGCGAGTGCAGGGGTGAGGTCATGGCTCGCAACGAGTTGTTGAGCCTCCGCAACCCGATCCGTGAAGTGCGGCGTCGTGACATCGAGCTTCCGCATGCCGTCATGCAACCGCTTGAGCGCATTCGCGTAGTCGGCCGGTAAGACCACCGCGGCTGTCGCGGGCGCGTAACAGGTCCACAGGGTGACCGCGAAGCCGTCACGCTCGTAGACGCGCGGCTCGACTCGCGGCTCAAGAAGAGCCACAGGGCTTCCGGTCTCGGCGAGCCGTTGAGCTAGCTCGATCTCCAACCGGGCGACCTCCTGCCCTACAGGGGCGACTCGGGCAAGAACATCGCAAGGCAGCAGCCGGAGGGCGAGCTTGTTCGAGTTGTGAAGAACGACCGCGTCATCGACAGTCAGGTCAAGCGCTGAGGCGATCGACATGGCCGCAGCCACCGCGGATTGAATTTCTGCCGTCTGCACGGTCTGATCATCTCTAACGGCCAGCGGCGAGTAGTTGGCGTGGCCGGTTGCTGCCCTGCGCGAGCGTTCGGCAATGCCCCCTGACAGGTTCAGCCAGCGTGCTCGATGCGCTGAAGCTGAAGGTCGATATAGCGGTTCCGCCGGAGCGTGAGATAAAGCGGAAGGAGGAGCATGCTCTTGAGCCTGAACAGCCGAAAGCCAGTCTGCCGTACCCCTGATCGGCACGTCAGGTAGGCGCGGTCGCCCTCGCTGAGGTGAAGATCGAGTGTTGCGCTCCCGCACCAGTCGATGCTCATTCGCGCAGCGTGCTGACCAGGAGCTACAGAGACCGTTGCCTCCGCCCCACGCGCGACCTTCGTTCTTACAGCTCCGTCGATGAGGAGTCGATACGACCTATAGCGATCGGGTCAAGCCTCCTCGGCCCGAGCGACGACGACCTCGGAAGACACGAAACGACTCTAGCCGGTGCTGGGATCTCGCCTGCGCGAGCGTCTCTATCGCCCGAGCTAAGCCACGCGAGCCCGCACGCGCTCAGCAGCGACGAGAAATGCCGCGCACAACGCGCACCCGAGCTCGTTCCAACGTTCGATCTGCAACGACGTCTCGGCGCGTAGCCGCTCGGGGCTCGGCGGCGGGTCGTCCGCGTCGTCGATCCAGCCCTCGAGCTGCGACGCGGTGACCTCGGGATGGAACTGCACGGCCCAGCACGTCTCGCCGAGACGGTACGCCTGCGTGCACGCCGGGCTGCGCGCGAGCTCGACCGC
Source organism: uncultured Actinomycetes bacterium (assembly GCA_963838985.1). GTDB lineage: Bacteria > Actinomycetota > Thermoleophilia > Gaiellales > Gaiellaceae > Palsa-739. Next base: position 465,494 of record CAWITF010000008.1, on the reverse strand, counting down.
GCCGGCCGGCATCGCGTACGTGTAGTGGTGCCACTGCAGCGCGTCGAACATCCGCGGCAGCGACGAGAGCACCGGGTCGATCGCGCCCGCCTCGGTCAGCTCGACTCGGCACCAGCCGATCTCGGGGCCGTCGGGCATCCGCCACACGCGTGACCCGCGCGCGCGGGCGATCAGCTGCGCGCCGAGGCACACGCCGAGCACCGGCGTGCCCGAGTCGAGCAGCTCGCGGAGCCACGCCACTTCGTCGACGAGCCACGGGTGGTGCTCGTCCTGGTCCGCGTGCATCGCACCGCCGAACACGAGCACCGCGTCGTAGGAGTCGAGCGACTTCGGCGGCGGCGTGCCCCAGCCGAAGCTCCACTCGTCGAGCTCGTGGCCGGCCTCGGCGATCGCCGGAGCGAAGAGCTCGGTTCGAGCGTCGGTCCCGTGGATGACCGAAAGGATCTGCACCGAGCGGACTTTATGCCCCGCCCCCGCTGGCGGGAATCCGGTTCATGTCGAGCAGGCGGCGCAGTTGCCGCGCGTTCGTCGCGGCCTGCGACACGCGGCCGAGCGGGTTCTCCGGATCTTCCGACGACGCGTTGTTGTTGAAGAAGGCGAACGCCTGCTCCGACTGCGCGGCGAGCTCCTTCAGCGCCGGCGTCAATTCCTCGAGCTCCTTGTCGGAGTAGAGATAGTCGAAGCGCTCCGCCGCCGAGCCGCCGCGCTTGTTCCATGTGCCGAGATTGCGTCCGTGGAAGCGGACGTACGCCGTCTTCGACGTCACGGCCGGGATCGTCGGCACGAGGTTCTTCGCGGAGTCGGACTTAGGCGCGTCGACGGTGACGTACGTCGCGCCGATCTCCTCGAGGAAGGCGAGCGTGTCGGCACGGTGCTCGTCGTCGAGCCACGAGCGGTGTCGAAACTCGACGAGCATCTCGTCGTCGCCGAGCTGCTCGCGCGCCCACGTCAGGTACTCCAGCGAGTGATCCTTGTAGACGATGTACGGCGGCAGCTGGAAGAGAATGCCGCCGAGCTTGCCCGTCGAGCGCAGCGGCTCGAGCGCCGCGAGGAAACGCCGGAACACCTCACCGCGCAACTCCCGCGGCGGCCGGTCGACACGGCCGCGATCGTCGACCGGCATCGCGTCGCGCAGATCCTCGGGCAGCACCTCGATCTTCACGGGGTGTCGCGTCATCAACCCGAACGCCTTGATGTGCATCGTGAAGCCGTCCGGCGTCCGCTCGGCCCACCCCTCGACCATCGACTCGGAGGGAAGCCGGTAGTACGTCGAGTCGACCTCGACCGTGTCGAAGAACTGCGCGTAGTACGCGAGCCGCTCCTTCGCCGGCAGCTTCGGCGGATAGAAGTACTTCGAGAGGGCCTCGTCGGCCCAGGAGCAGGTGCCGATGCGAATCGGGGTCAGGCCCGCCACCGTAGTGGATGGGCCCGACCCCGAGAGGCTCGAACGCGCGCTAGCGCTTGATGTGAACGACGCCGCTCTTGCCGCTCCACGGCGAGAGCGTCGCGCTGACGCAGCCTGCGGGAGCAACCGGGCTCGCGCAGCCGACGGCGGTGTAGTCGCGCTCACCGACGGATGCCGTCGCCTGGAAGTAGGTCGTCTTCTTCGGCTTCAGGTGGCCGGCCGAGGAGAACGTCCCGTTCGACTTCGTCTTCGTGGTCGACTTGGCCGAGAGCTTCTTCGCCGAGAGGCCGCGGGCGAAGTGGATCGTCGTGCCGGCGACTGCCTGGCCGCCTTCGGTCAGCTTGCCGCTCAGCTTCCACGTGTTCGTCTTCTTCACGTAGGACACCTTCAGCCCGAACGCGATGGGCAGCGGCACGAAGGCGCGAGCCTCGAAGGTGCCGGCGGCGTTCGGCGTGCCCTTGCCGGGGTTGTACGGCGTGAAGAGCGCGTCCCACGTGCTGAGCCCCGACGAGGTCGGAGCGGTGAAGATCTTGCTCAGCGTCAGCTTCGCCTCGAGCAGCTGCGCGCCCGCGAACGAGCGGCCCGGCGTGCCCACCGGGACATCCGGCGGCGGCAGGCAGATGCTCAGCTTGTAGCCGCCGAGCGCGGCCTCCGCCGGCGAGCTGTGGTTCACGTAGATCGGGATCTGCAGCGAGTTGCCGGCGACGCTGAGGTTCATCAGCCAGACGGCGAAGCTCGTCGCGACACCGGCGCACTGTGTCGACTGCGCCGTGTACTTGGCCGGGTCGTCGGTCGTGACCGAGCCTGTCAGCGGCAGGGTCAGACCCTGGTCGCGCGAGAACGCGGTCGCCTCGACCGTGCCGATCGCCGTGCCGGCCGGGCCGCCGTTGTTCACGAGATTGGTGCCGGTGAAGATGTCGACCTTCGCGATCGGGTCGGTCGTCTGCGGCACCTTGACGTGAATCGTCGTCGACGTCGAGTTTCCGAGCGCCATCGGCGTGTACCACACAGCCAGCGAGCCGGTGTTCGCGGCTGACGCGGCGCCCGCCAGAGCGAGCGTCGCGACGGCGGCCGCGGCCACCAGCACAGCGCGGATTGATGTCTTCATGCCTTCGTTGTCCTTTCGTCTTCCTGCGGATAGCTTCGGGTGTCTAGTCCCCGGAGCGACAGGTCCCGCAAACGCCGTTCTGCGTTAGGAAGTCGTAAGGGGGCGCCTCACTTCGAGACGGCCTTCTTCAACATCGAGAGCTTGAGGGTGACGCGGCCGATCGTGATCTGCGCGTCGGGCTGGACGGCGGCGAGGTAGAGCGGATCGCTCGGGCTCTGCGCCAGCGAGGTCGAGCTGAGATAGAGCACGAGCTTCTTGCCGGCAGGGAAGCGCACCGACTCGTTCATCAGGCGAATCGTCGCCTTGCCGCTCGCCGCCGTCAGCTTCACGCCGCCCGCGCTGATCGGGGTCGAGCTGCCCTGGACGACGAGCACCGCGACGAGACGGTCCCAGAGCTTCGCGTTCGTATACGGGACGATCACGCTCGAGTCGCCGAACGTCTCGTGCGGGCCACCGGTGATCCGCACGCTGCGCACGGCCTTGCCGGTCGCACCCGACAGCACCGTCTTGCCCGGGAGGATCACGGACACGACGTGCGTCGGCGGCATGCCCGTGTACACCGTCGTCTTCCCGTCCCACGGGTCGTGTGCCAGCTCGACGCGCGGCTTGTCGATCCCGTTCGGCGTGCCCTTCAGGAAGCGGTCGAACCACTTGACGGCTTCGCCGAAGTACACCGGGAGCTCGGCAGGTGGATTCGCGGCAGGCGAGTGGCCGACGTCGCCGAGGTAGAGGCGCTTCGGCCCCTTCAGCGCCTTGTACGCGGCGGCCGCCTGGTCGATGTCGAAGAGGAAGTCGTGTCGTCCCTGGATCAGGAGCGTGGGCGTCGTGATCGACGCGAGCTTCGTGACGGGCGAGCGCGTGCTCGCGATCGCCGCAGCCCCGCTCAGGTCGGCGCTCGTCGAGAGGCCGGCAGCGGCCGCGAGCAGCTGCGGGTCCCAGCGACTCGTCGGCACGAGGCCCTGCAGGTATTGCACGAGCCCGGACTTCGAAAGGCCCTCCGGCGCGAGCGCCGTGAGCAGGTTCGTCCAGGTGATGATCGGGACCACAGCCTTGAACGGCACGCCGTTCGTCAGTGCGTTCCAGACCGCGCCGCCGCCGAGCGAGATCCCGAGCGCGCCGATATTCGTGTTGCCCGTGCGCGCCGCGAGGTAGTCGAAGAGCTCTTTCGTGTCCTGGACGTCGCGCGTGCCGTCGAGCCCGAAGAGGCCCTCCGAGACGCCATGGCCGCGCGCGTCGCACTCGAGCGTCTCGTAGCCGGCGGGCGCGAGGAACTGCGTCGCGATCGGCTCCATGTCCTGGTGCTTGCCGCCGAGTCCGTGAAAGAGAAGCACCGACGGATAGCCGCCGCTCGGCGCCGGCGAGTCCGGCACGACGATCGAACAGGCGAGCTTCGCGCCGTCGGACGCGGCGATCGTCAGCTGCTGCGGCGTCGCGGCGCGCGCCGCGCCGTTCCAGCCGAGCGCGGCCGCGGCGACAGCAAGGAGGATGAGTCGACGGGCCACGAGGGACGACAGGGTATCCCTGTTCTACGATCACCGGATGGATCAGCGTCCCGTCGGCGTCTTCGACTCGGGGGTCGGCGGCTTGACCGTCCTGCACGAGTGCCTCGTCACCCTGCCTCACGAGGACTTCGTCTATCTCGGCGACCACGCGCGGCTCCCGTACGGGCCGCGGCCGCTCGAGGAGATTCGCGGCTTCGCGCGCGAGATCGGCCTCTATCTCGAGGAGCAGGACGTGAAGCTGATCGTCGTCGCCTGCAACGCGGCGACCTCGGCCGCGCTGCCGCAACTCCAGGAGGAGCTGAGCGTCCCGGTCATCGGCGTGATCACGCCGGAGGCGCACGCGGCCGTGCAGGCGACGCGCAACCGCCGCATCGGCCTGCTGGCGACCCAGGCGACCGTCGACGCCGGCCGGTATGCGTCACTCGTGCATGCGCTCGACGCCGGCGCGACCTTGCACCCGGTCGCGTGCCCGCGCCTGGTGCCGCTGATCGAGGGTGACGATCCCTACGGCGAGCAGACCGAGGCCGCCGTGCGCGAATACGCGGCGCCGTTGCAGGCTGCCGGTGTCGACACCGTCATCCTGGGCTGCACGCACTACCCGTTGATTCGCCCCGTGCTGCAGCGAGTGTTCGGCCGTGGCGTGACGCTCGTCTTCTCCGCAGAGGAGACTGCGCGTGAGGTGGCCGAGACGCTCGCGCGAAAAGGGATCGAGAACGACGCTGCGCGCACCGGCGAATACCGGTTCCTGACGACAGGCGACCCTGCGTCGTTCCGCGAGATCGGGCGCCGCTTCCTCCAGCTTCCGATCGGCGAGGTCGAGCACGTCTCGCTCGCCCAACTCGGGGCGGCCGCGTGAGCGCGCGCTCCGGCGGTCGTCGTCCCGACCAGCTGCGGCAGCTGACGATCGAGCCCGACTATCTCGAGAACCCGCACGGCTCGGCGCTGATCACGCAGGGCAAGACGAAGGTCCTCTGCACGGCGATGGTGGCGGAGGACATCCCACGCTGGCTGCGAGGACAGGGCCGCGGCTGGATGACGGCCGAGTACTCGCTGCTGCCGGCGTCGACGGGCGATCGAGTCGAGCGCGAGGCATCACGCGGCAAGCAGCAGGGCCGCACGATCGAGATCCAGCGTCTGATCGGCCGCGCGCTGCGCGCGGTCGTCGACTTCCGCGCGCTCGGCGAGCGCACGTTGTGGCTCGACTGCGACGTGCTGCAGGCCGACGGCGGCACGCGCTGCGCGGCGATCTGCGGCGCGTACGTCGCGGCGAAGCGGGCGCTCGACCGCTTCGGGCTCTCGAAGTCGTTCGTCGACTCGATCGCGGCGGTGTCGGTCGGTGTCGTCGGCGGCGTGCCGCTACTCGACCTCGACTACTCGGAGGACTCGAGCGCGGACACCGACATGAACGTCGTGATGACCGGTGACGGCCGCCTCGTCGAGGTGCAGGCGACGGCCGAGCGCGACCCGTTCTCGCGCGAGACGCTCGACGAGCTGCTTGCGCTTGCCGAGTCCGGCATCGCGCGAATCGGCGAGGTGCAGGCGGAGGCGGTCGACCGTGCACTTCCTTAGCGTCCTCGCCGCGGTCCCGACGCTGCACTGGCCGCACGTGCTGCTCCGGCTCTTCGTCGCCGCGATCCTCGGCGGTGCGATCGGGATGGAGCGCGAGCTCCGCGAGCGCCAGGCCGGCCTCCGCACGCACCTCGTCGTCTGCGTCGGCTCCGCGCTCTTCACGCTCGTCTCCGCGTATGGCTTCCACGAGTTCCTGACGAACGGCGGGTCGCTCGTCCGTACCGACCCGACGCGCATCGCCGCCCAGATCGTCAGCGGCATCGGCTTCCTCGGCGCGGGCGCGATCATCCGGCAGGGCCTCTCGGTGCGTGGCCTGACGACGGCGGCGACGCTCTGGCTCGTCGCCGCGATCGGCATGGCTGCCGGCGCCGGCTACTACAGCGCCGCGCTCTTCGCCACCGCGGGCGCGCTGCTCACGCTCGGCCCGCTGCGCATCGTCTCGTATCGCATCGTCAGCCGCTACCGGCCCGCCGTCGACCGGCTCCTCGTCGAGATCCCCGCCGGCGGCAGTCCGGGTGCGGTCGTCGAGGCGATCGAGCGCACGGGCGGCCGTGTGGTCGCACTCGAGATCGCGACCGAGGGCGACCGCCGCAGCATCGCCGTCGACGTCGAGTTGCGCGGGATCGCCGCGCCGCGCTTCGTCGCCGACGTCGGCGACATCGAGGGCGTGCTCGAGGTGCGGTGGACCGAGTAGCGACGCTCTGCTCGCGCAACGCGCACAAGGCGCGCGAGCTCGAGCAGCTTCTGCCCGGCTGGACGATCGTCCCGCTCGACGTCGACGGCTGGCCCGAGGAGACGGGCGAGACGTACTACGAGAACGCGCGCGCGAAGGCGGCGTTCGGGCAGGAGCACGTCGACGGCTGGACGATCGGCGAGGACTCCGGCATCGAAGTCGCCGCGCTCGACGGCCGCCCGGGGTTGCATTCGGCGCGCTACGCGCCAGAAGGTGCGCCGGCGATCGCCAAGCTGCTCGGCGAGCTCGACGGTGTCGACGATCGTCGCGCGCGCTACGTGTCGGAGCTCGTCGCGCTCGGGCCTGACGGCAGCGAGCTGCGTGGCAGCGGCATCGTCACGGGTCGTGTCGCCGACGCGCCGCGCGGAAGCGGCGGCTTCGGCTACGACCCGGTGTTCGTGCCCGACGGCGAAGAGCAGACGGTCGGCGAGCTCGGCGACGCGTGGAAGGCCGAGCACTCGCACCGCGCACGAGCTGCGGCGGAGTTACGCGAGGCTCTCGACCGACGCGGGCTCGGGTAGCGCGCGACGCTCTGCGAGCCACCAGTTCACCTCGGCGCAGAAGACGATCACGTTCGCCATCAGGTAGAGCCAGAGCAGCAGGATCACCGGCCCGCCGAGCACGCGCAGCACCGGGCTGACGTCGGCGAGGCGAACGAAGAACGGCACGACCTGGAACGACGCCTCGAGCACGAACGCAGCAACTACGGCGCCGGGCATCACGTCGCGCACGGTGATCGCGGTGTTCGTGAGCAGCCGGTACGCCGCGAGCACGAAGAGGAAGACGCCGAGCAGCGAGACGGAGATCGAGAGGATGTAGCCCGACGATCGTGTTCGCGGCGAACCCCGGCGCGTAGCGCTTGACGACTTCGACGCCGAGCGCGCCGATGACGAGGCTGGCGAAGAGCGTCGTGATCGTCGCGACCATGACGATCGCCGCGATCCCCTTGCCGTGCAGGAACGAGCGGTTCGGGCGGCCGTAGACGATGTTGAATGCGGACTCGAGCGCGCTGAAGAGCGAGAGCGACGACCAGAGCAGTGCGACGCCGCCGACGATGCCGAGCGTCGCCGCGTTGTCCTGCACGCGATGCACGAGCGTGAGGATGCTCTTGAGCGACGTCGTGGGAAAGGCACGGCTCAGCTCCCGGATCAGGAAGTCGGAGGCGTCGGCCCGGTGCACGAGGCCGAGCAGCGAAAGCGCGAGGAACGTGAGCGGCACGAACGAGAGGAGCGCGAAGTAGGCGACCATCGCCGCCAGGTGGGTGCCGCGGTCGGCGAAGAACTTCGCGATCAGAGCTCGTTTCCGGATGCGCACGGCGGCAGTTTCGCACCGTGTTAGCCTCCGGAGCCGTGGACGCTGCTCAGGCACTTGCCGATCTGACCGAGATCTCGTCGCAGATCGAAGCCGCCGTGCTCTTCGACGAGGGGGGCGCCGTCCAGGGGACGACGCTCGCGAGCGACTCCTCGGCAGAGGCGCTCGCCCGTGCCGGTGCGCAGCTGCTCGAGCGCGCGGGCGGGTTCCGGTCGGATCCCGGCGAGGTGACCCAGCTCGAGGCGGCAACGGACGCCGGCAGCGTCTTCGTCGTCCGCGACGGCGAGCGGCGAATCGCTGCGACGACCGGCCCTGCGCCGACGGTCGGCCTCGTCTTCTACGACCTGAAGAGCTGCCTCCGCGGCGCCGAGAGCGAGCCGCCGAAGCCGAAACGGGCGCGACGCAAGAAGGCGGACGATGCGGCGTAGGCTGCTGACCCTCCTCGGCTTCGCGACCGGCATCTTCGCCGGCAGCGTGGTCTACCGCCGCTCGTTCGCGCGCCGGCCGCGAGCGCGTCGATGTGTACTTCGGCGACGGCTCGATGGTCTCGTTCGTCGACGGGTCGAGCGAGGCCGACACGCTCCTTCCGGTCGCGCGCGAAGCACTCGCGGCCGCCCGGTCTTGAGGGCGCAGCCGTGAGCGGCGAAGACGCGCTCGCCGAGGCGCTCGTCGAGCACGCGTACCTCGAGGGCGACTTCCTGCTCCGCTCCGGCAAGCGCTCGCGCTACTACCTCGACAAGTACCGCTTCGAGACCCGGCCCGAGCTGCTGCGCCCGATCGGCGAGCGGATCGCCTCGGCCGTCCGCGAGCACGCGCCCGATGCGACGCGACTCGCGGGGCCTGAGCTCGGCGCTGTCGCGCTCGCAGCTGCGGCGTCGCTCGAGTCGGGCCTGCCGTTCCTGATCGTGCGCAAGGAGGCGAAGGAGTACGGCACGGCGAATCGCCTCGAGGGCGTCGTACGACGACGGCGAATGCGTCTGCCTCGTCGAGGACGTCGTCACGTCGGGCGGCGCCTTGCTCGAGTCGGTCGAGGCGTTGCGCGCGGCCGGTCTCGTCGTCAATACCGCCGTGTGCGTCGTCGACCGCGAGGAAGGCGGTGCGGATGCGCTCGCCCGCCATGCCGTTCGGCTGCGGCCGCTCTTTCGCGCCGGCGAGCTTCTCGCGCGGCGGAAATAGCGGTGTTAGGGTCGGGTCGTCCCGTGCAAGCGACCGACGACAGGAGGAGAGGCACGTGACCAAGCAGGAGTTCGTCGCCGAGGTTGCGAGGCGGAGCCAGCTGACCGCGCGCGACGCCGGGAAAGCCGTCGACGCGTTCCTCGAGACGATCACCGACACGCTCAAGTGCGGCGGCGACGTGACGTTCACCGGCTTCGGCAAGTTCCAGACCCAGCAGCGCGCCGCGCGCACCGGCGTCAATCCGCGCGACCCGTCGCGAGAAGGTCCAGATCCCTGCCGCGCGCGTGCCGAAGTTCTCAGCGGGTAGCGCGCTGAAGTCAGCCGTCAAGAACGGCTGAAGCGCGCCGACGGCTGCAGTACGCTCTTCCGCCCGATGGCGGTCGTGGCCGTGACGCACTTCGCCGACCGGCTCGCCGACGCCGTCGAGCGGAAGCGGAGCCAGCTCGTCGTCGGCATCGACCCGGTGCTCGCGCAGCTGCCCGACGAGTTGCAGACGCACGAGCCCGCCGAGGCGTACCGGCGCTTCTCGTTCGGGCTCGTCGACGCGGTCGCGGAGCACGCGGTCGCCGTGAAGCCGCAGTCGGCGTTCTTCGAGGCGCTCGGCACCGAGGGCGTTCGCGTCTTCCGTGAGGTCTGCGACTACGCGCGCGACTGCGGGTTGCTCGTGATCGCCGACGTGAAGCGCGGCGACATCGGCTCGACAGCGCGTGCATACGCCGAGGCGTTCATCCCGCTCGCCGACGCAGTCACCGTCAACCCGTATCTCGGACGCGACTCGCTCGAGCCGTTCCTCGACGCGTGCCGGCGCGAGGGTGCAGGCATCTTCTGCCTCGTGAAGACGTCGAATCCGGGCAGCTCGATGTGCAGGACGTTGCGCTCGCCGACGGCCGGCCGCTCTGGCAGCACGTCGCCGGGCTCGTGGGCGAGCTGGGCGAAGAGCTCGTGGGCGAGCGCGGACTGTCGTCGGTCGGCGCCGTCGTCGGCGCGACCTTCCCGGAGCAGGTCGCCGCAGCGCGCGCGCTCCTGCCGCGGACGCCGTTTCTGCTGCCCGGCGTCGGCGCGCAGGGCGGCGAAGCCCGCCGAGCTCGCAGCAGCCTTCGCCGCCGGCCCCGGCAGCGGGCTCGTCTCGGCGTCGCGCTCGGTGATCTATGCCTCGCGGGGCGCCGACTGGCGCGACGCAGCAGCCGCCGAGGCCGCGCGCCTCGCGGGCGAGGCGCGCGATGCCGCAGCCGCGTAGGCGGCCGCCGAGCGGCGCGGCCCGCTACCTCGCGCCGGCGGCCTTCCTCGTGGCCGTCACGGTCGCCGCGCTCCTGATCCACTCGGCGCTGCAGGGCCACGGCGGCTCGCCGGCGACGACCGCGCGGGGGCCTGTCACGCACGCGTCGACGACGCCGGCCCCGCCTCCTGGCACGACGCGCAAGGCGACGACGACGCTCGCGGCTCAGACGTACACGGTCGAGAGCGGTGACACGTTCGGCTCGATCTCTGCGAAGACCGGCGTCTCGATCGCGCAGCTCGAGCAGCTCAACCCCGGCGTGAGCTCGAACTCGCTGCAGGTCGGACAGCACCTGCGCGTGAAGTAGCCTTCGCGCCGATGCGCCGACTGCTCATCGTCGTCGCCGCGGCGCTCGCGCTCACCGTTTGCGGAACCGCCCGGGCGGGGCTTCCGAAGCCGGACGCACGCGCGTTCTACGTCGTCAACGCGTCGAACGGCGAGGTGATCGCCAAGCACGACGCGGACGCGCGCGTGCCGATCGCGAGCATCACGAAGCTGATGACCGTGATCGTCGCGCTCGAGCACCTGAAGCCGGATCGACGATCGTCACCGTCACCGCGTGACGCAGCCCAGGTGGGCGAAGAGCGCATCCCGTTGTTCGCGGGGCAGCAGATCACCGTGCGCGACCTGCTCGAGGGCGCGCTGATCCAGAGCGCGAACAACGCCGCCGACGCGCTCGCGCAGCGCGGCCTCGGGCGACGACGTCCCGAAGTTCGTCGAGTGGATGAACGAGCGCGCGAAGCGCCTCGGCCTCCGCGACACGCATTTCGTGCGGCCCGACGGCCTCGACGCTCCCGGTCACGTCTCGAGCGCGCGCGACGTCGCAGTGCTCGCGCAGGTTGCGATGCATCGCGCGCATCGTGCGCGAGATCGTGCGCAAGCGCAGCGACACGATCGAAGGCGGCGACGTTCGTCGCTGCACACCTGGAACGACCTGCTCGGCGTCGTTTCCGGGGCTCATCGGCGTCAAGACGGGACACACGGACGAGGCGGGCTGGTGCGAGGTCGCCGCGGTGCGGCGACACGGCTACACGCTCTACGCCGTCATCCTCGGCAGCCCGCACGCGTTCGCAGCGAAACGACGACCTCGCAGCGCCTGCTCGCGTGGGGCGTGGCGCAGTACCGCACGCTCACGCTCGTCGAGCGCAAGCCGTACGCGTGGGCGGCAGCGCCGTTCGGGCGCGCGGCCGTGCCGCTCGTCGCGCAGTCGCCGCTCGTGCGCGTGCTTCGCGTCGGGCGGCCGGTCGTCGAGCGGATCGTCGCTCCGACCCGCGATCTCGCTGCCCGTCCGCCGTGGCCAGACGCTCGGCCGCATCGAGTTCTGGCCGCGGCCAGGTGCTGCTCGGGACGCGGCCGCTCGCTGGCGGCGCGAACCGTACGGCGGCCGGGTCTCGGGGGACGGCTACGGTGGTACGCGCACCCGGACCATGCATGATCTGGCTCGGGCTCTTCTCGTGATCGTCACCGTCACCCTCAACGCGGCCGTCGACCGCACCCTCACGGTGCCGAACTTTCAGCTCGGGCACCGCCATCGCGCGAGCGCGAGCCTGACCTCGGCCGGCGGCAAGGGCATCAACGTCGCGCGCGCGCTGAAGCGACTCGACGACCCCGGTCGTCGCGACCGGTCTCGCCGGCGGACGCGCCGGCGACCGGATCATCGAGGAGCTCGCGGGCGAGGCGATCCTCAACGACTTCGTGCGGATCGGCGACGAGTCGCGCACGTCGACGGCCGTCGTCGACCCGACTGCGCGGCACGCTGAGCGAGATCTACGAATGGGGCCCCGCGGTGCAGCCCGACGAGCTCGAGATGCTCGCTCGACAAGCTGCACTATCTCTCGCGTGTCGCGTCGTTCGTCGTCTTCTCCGGGTCGCTGCCGCGCGACGTCGAGGACGACTTCTACGCGGAGGCGATACGCGATCTCAACCGCCGCGGCGTCCACTGCGTCGTCGACTGCCGAGGGCGAGCCGCTGCGCGTCGGCGTCGAGGCCGAGCCGTTCCTCGTCTCGCCGAACCAGCGCGAGGCCGAGAGCCTCGTCGGCCAGGAGTTCTCCGACGACGAGGACTTCCTGATGGCGCTCGATGCGATCGCCGACCTCGGCGCGCGCAACGTGCTGATCACGCAGGAGACGTCGTGCTTCGGCGCTCTTCCGCGAGGAGCGGACGCTCCGCCGCTTTCGCGCGTCGATCGCGCGCATCGAGCCCGTCGCGTCGGTCGGCGCCGGCGACGTGCTGCTCGCGCGGCTTCCTCGCCGCGCGCTTCAACGGCAGCTCGCTCGACGACGCGCTTCGCGCAGCGGCGTCGGCTGCGCGGCGGCGTCCGTGCTCGAGCTCGGCGCCCGGGCGCTTCGACCCGCGCGAGGCGAGCCGCCTCGCCGGCGAGCGTCGAGCTCGAAGAGCTTCAGCCGATCAGCCGTCGGCGCGGTTGACAGTGAGCGCGCGGATGCGGCCGCGTGCCGTTGACGTTCTCGGCCCACGCGAGCCGCGCTGCCCTCGAGCGAGAGCCCGATCGGCGTCGCGGCGGCCTGCGCGAGCGTCCTGAGGTCGTGCGATCGCGATGTCGACGACGCGGATCGAGCGGCCGACGCGGAAGACGATCGTCTGGTCCTCGCGGTCAGCTCGGGCGTCGGTCTTCGCGGAGACGGGCACCGAGCCCGCGCGGCGCGCCGGTCGCGCGGGTGTACCAGCGCGACGCGCAGGCCGAGCGGCGTGCGCTCGAGCGTCGCGAGCAGTGCGGCGTCAGCGCGATCGCGAGCGGAGTCCCCTGCGGCGTGACGCTGCGAGATCGAGTGCGCCGGTGTCGGCGTCGACGACCTCGATCGGGCAGCGTCGGCGGCCGCGAGCGGGCGCCCGCGCTGTCGCCGATGCTCGACGGTCGGCACGTAGGCGACGACGCCGTCGCCCGCCGCGACCGCGACCGCGCCCGCGTCCGAGGTGCCGTCGATCAGCTTCGGCTGCCGTCCGGCCGACCATCCGGTAGACGCCGCCGCCCGCGATCTTCAGGGTGCACGGCGCGGTGCCCGCGAGGCAGCCGACCTCGTCCACGTAGTCGACGGACGTGACGCCGTAGACGAGCGTGCGACTCGTCGCCCGCGATCCCGCCGAGCCACAGGCCCGGCGCCGTGCTTCGTGTGCGCGACCTCCTGGAAGCGGCGCTCGCGCGCTGGCCGACGTCGACCGTGACGCCGAGCACGTAGTCGAACGGCAGCGGCGCGGCCGCTGCGCAGCGTCCACAGCAGCGTCCGAGCCGCGCGAGCGCGAGACTCACGGGCGGCTGCGGACGCGGCCAGCGGCAGGTGACGTTCTGCGCGCGTGCCCTGTAGCGGCAGTCGTGCGCTGCAGCGCCGTTGCCGAGCGAGAGCACGTGCACGCCGTTGCAGGCCTTCGTGCTCGGCGTTGCGAACCAGGCGACGCAGCGGGCCGTCCTGCGCGAACGCCGCCACCGTGGTGCCGGCGTGGCTGTAGACCGTCTACCGGGTCGCGGCCTGTCGCCGCAGCGCCGAGCTGAGTGGCGGCAACGACGGCCGCAACGAGCGAGCTGCGGCGAGCAGCGATGCGCATCGAGACGCACGGTAGCCCGCCGGTGTTAGGAGGGTGTTTGGCGCGCGGGGTGCCGTCGGGGCAGGGTGGTACCCTGGCGTCCCTTGAGCGTCGAACTCCGCCAGGACGAGCTGCAGCGGCTGCTCGAGCTGGACCGGAAGTTCGCCAAGGAGGGACTCACCTTCGACGACGTGCTGCTCGTCCCGGCGGAGTCGCGCGTGCTGCCGAACGACGTCTCGACGCGCACGCGGCTCACGCGCTCGATCGAGCTGAGCATCCCCGTCGTCTCGGCGGCGATGGACACGGTCACCGAGGCGCGCCTGGCGATCGCGCTCGCGCGCGAGGGCGGCATCGGCATCGTCCACCGCAACCTCTCGATCGAGGATCAGGCCGCCGAGGTCGACAAGGTCAAGCGCTCCGAGGCCGGGATGATCGTCGAGCCGGTGACGCTGCCGCCCGACGCGCTCGTGCGCGACGCGCTCGAGCTGATGGCGCACTACAAGGTCTCCGGCGTCCCGATCACCGACGCGGAGCGGGATCCTCGTCGGGATCCTCACGAACCGCGACCTCCGCTTCGAGACCGACGTCGAGCAGCCGGTGTCGGCGCTGATGACCGCGCGCAACCTCGTCACGGCGCCGGTCGGCACGACGCTCGCAGGAGGCCGAGGAGATCCTCCGCCGCAACAAGATCGAGAAGCTGCCGGTCGTCGACGCCGACGGCCGGCTGCGCGGGCTGATCACCGTCAAGGACATCCAGAAGAAGCTCCAGTACCCGCAGGCGACGAAGGACGAGCGCGGGCGGCTGCGCGTCGGCGCGGCGGTCGGCGTCGGCCCGGACGCGCGTCGAGCGCGCGCAGGCGCTCGTCGCCGCGGGCGTCGACGTGCTCGTCGTCGACACGGCGCACGGCCACTCGCACGGCGTGCTCGAGATGGTGCGGAAGATCAAGGCCGCGTCGCCGGTCGAGATCATCGCCGGCAACATCGCGACGGGCGAGGCGGCGCGCGCGCTGATCGACGCGGGCGCCGACGCGGTCAAGGTCGGCATCGGGCCGGGCTCGATCTGCACGACGCGCGTCGTCGCGGGCGTCGGCGTGCCGCAGGTGACGGCGATCTACGACTGCGCGGAAGTTGCGGCGGCCGAAGGCATTCCCGTCGATCGCCGACGGCGGCATGACGACGTCGGGCGACATCGCGAAGGCGATCGCCGCCGGCGCGGACACGGTGATGCTCGGCTCGCTGCTCGCCGGCACCGACGAGGCGCCGGGCGAGGTGATCCTCGTCCAGGGCGAGCGGTTCAAGGAGTACCGCGGCATGGGCTCGCTCGGCGCGATGCGCGGCGCGCTCGTTCTCGAAGGACCGCTATTTCCAGGGCGACGTCGAGGACGTCGACAAGCTCGTGCCCGAGGGGATCGAGGGACGGTCGCGTACAAGGGCCCGCTCGCGCCGATCGTCTATCAGCTCGTCGGCGGCCTGCGGCAGGCGATGGGCTACTGCGGCGCGGCGACGATCGACGAGATGAAGAGCGCGCGGTTCGTCCGCATCACCGGCGCCGGCCTGCGCGAGTCGCATCCGCACGACGTGACGATCACGAAAGAGGCGCCGAACTATCGCCGCTGAGCCGTCGAACGTCGTCCCGTTCCCGACGGTCGAAGACCGGCCGGTGCTCGTTCTCGATTTCGGTGGGCAGTACGCGCAGCTGATCGCGCGCCGTGTGCGCGAGTGCCGCGTCTACTCCGAGCTCGTCGGGCACACGATCTCGCCGGAGGCGATCCGCGCGCGCAATCCGTACGCGGTGATTCTCAGCGGCGGCCCTGCGTCCGTGTACGCGGACGGCGCGCCGCGCGTCGACCCGCGCATCTTCGAGCTCGGCATCCCGACGCTCGGCATCTGTTACGGCGCGCAGCTGATGGCGCTCGACCTCGGCGGCCGCGTCGACCGCACAGGCGTCTCCGAGTTCGGCAAGACGCAGACTGCGGGCGGAGGAGTCGACACTGCTCAAGGACACGCCGGCGAGCAGACAGTCTGGATGTCGCATCGCGACACGGTCGTCGCCGCGCCCGAGGGAGCGCGCGTCGTCGCGAGCTCGGCAGGCACGCCGGTCGCTGCGTTCGAGTCGCAGCGAGCGCGCGCTGTACGGCGTGCAGTTCCATCCCGAGGTCGTGCACACGCCGCACGGGATGAGCGTGCTGAAGAACTTCCTCTACGAGATCGCCGACGCGCCGCCCGCGTGGACGCCGGCCGCCGTGATCGAGGAGCAGGTCGAGCGGATCCGCGCGCAGGTCGGTCGCGAGCGCGTCCTCTGCGCGCTCTCCGGCGGCGTCGACTCGGCCGTCGCGGCGCTGCTCGTGCACAAGGCGGTCGGCGACCAGCTGACGTGCGTCTTCGTCGACCACGGCATGATGCGCAAGAACGAGGCGGAGCAGGTGGTCGAGACGTTCGGCGACCACTTCCACGTGCCGCTCGTGCACGTGCAGGCGCAGGATCGCTTCCTCGACCTGCTCGAGCGGCGTCGAGGATCCCGAGCAGAAGCGCAAGATCATCGGCCGCGAGTTCATCCGCGTCTTCGAGGACGAGGCGCGGAAGCTCGGTGACGTCAAGCTGGCTCGTGCAGGGGACGCTGTACAGCGACGTGATCGAGTCGGGCGGCACCGAGGGCGTCGCGGCGACGATCAAGTCGCACCACAACGTCGGCGGCCTTCCCGACGACATGAAGATGAAGCTCGTCGAGCCCCTGCGGCTCCTGTTCAAGGACGAGGTGCGCCGCGTCGGCGAGGAGCTCGGGATGCCGGAGCGCATGGTGTGGCGTCAGCCGTTCCCGGGGCCGGGGCTCGCGATCCGCATCATCGGCGACGATCACGAAGCGAGCGGCTCGAGATCCTGCGCGACGCGGACTCGATCCTGCAGGAGGAGGTCAGGCGCGCCGGCCTCTACCGCGACCTGTGGCAGTCGTTCGCGGTGCTGCCCGCGATTCGTTCGGTCGGCGTGCAGGGCGACGAGCGCACCTACGGCTATCCGGTGGTGATTCGCGCCGTCACGAGCGACGACGCGATGACCGCCGACTGGGCGCGCCTCCCGTACGACCTGATCGAGACGATCTCCGGCCGCATCGTGAACGAGATCGTCGGCGTGAACCGCGTGGTGCTCGACGTGACGTCGAAGCCGCCGGCCACGATCGAGTGGGAATAGGCTCAGCCGCAGACGGGCTGCTTCGAAAGAAGCAACCAGGTTGCGCAGCAACCTGGTTGCAGCCGTCGAGTTTCGTCGAGGCGCTCGCACGAGCTCGCATCGGCTCGACGTACAACCAGTACTCGCGTTCGCGACTCCGCCGTGAGCGCCTGCACGCGTATCTCGAGCAGAAGACGGAGGCTCGGGTGCTCCTCGTCGGCGAGGCCGCCGGCTACCGAGGCGCGCGTGTCAGCGGGATCCCGTTCACGTCCGAGCGCCAGCTGACCGGCACCGGCCCCGCGGAGGCCAGTGCGACGATCGTGCATCGCGTCCTCGCGGAGCTCGGTCTCGAAGACGAGGTGCTGCTCTGGAACGCCGTTCCGACCCATCCAGGGACGAAGGCGTCGAATCGCGCGCCCACGCGAGCCGAAGTCGACGCGTCGCGGCGATTCCTCGCCGAGCTCGCGCGCAACCGCCGCGTCGTCGCAGTCGGGCGCGTCGCCGCGGCGGCAACGGGCGCTCCGTACGTTCGTCATCCGTCGCACGGCGGGGCCGAGGCGTTCGCGTCGGGCCTCCGGCGTACACTCGGCGTGTGACGCGCGACATCCGTCGGAACGCGTTCCTGCTCGCCGGCGGGCTCGTGTGCAACTCGGGCATGTTCCAACTCGCGGCCGCGCTCAGCTCGCTGACGCTCGTCGCCGTCACCGGCGTGACCGGCGTCCTCGGGCTCGGCCCCGCGATCTTCCTCGCGAGCGGCGCGTTCGCCGTCGGCCCTGCCGGTCGCTTCTCGGATCGCTTCGGTCGCATGCCGGTGATCCGCGCGGGCTTCGCCGGCGGCGCGCTCGGCTGCGGCGCTGTCGCCGCCGGCTGCAGAGCCTCGTCCGCGACGCTCGTCTGCGTCGGGCTCGCACTCGTCGGCGCCTCGGGCGCGATCGCGCTCCTCTCACGCGCCGCAGCGGCCGAGATGTTCCCGCCGGAACGCCGCGCGCGCGGGATGTCGCTCGTCCTCTTCGGCGCCGTCTCCGGTGCGATCTGGGGCCCTCTCGTCTTCGGCCCGCTCTTCGCGCACCGGACGATCTCCGCCCACGGCCTCGTCGGTCCCTGGCTCCTCGGCATCCCGTTCATGCTCGCCGGTCTCGTCATCTCGAGCTTCGTCAGCCCGGACCCACAGGAGATCTCGCGCCGCTACCCGGCGGACCGCGGGACAGCGGAGCGGCGGCTCCGCTCCGCGAGATCCTCCGGCGGCCCGGCGTGCCGGTCGCACTCCTCGCCGGGGTCGCGAGCTACGCCGTCATGGCGTCGGTGATGAACCTCGCCGGCTACGTCGCGGTCGGCCGCCACCACCACGAGGGCGACGTGTTCACGATGATCAGCGTGCACATCCTCGGCATGTTCGGGCTCGTGCTCGTCGTCGGCGACCTGATCGATCGCTTCGGCCGGCGCCGCGCGCTCGTCGGCGGGCTGCTGCTGATGGCCGCGTCGAACGCCGCGCTCGCCTGGTTCGGGAGCGTGCCCGGGATGAGCCTGACCCTCCTCTTCCTCGGCCTCGGCTGGAACTTCTCGTACGTCGCCGCGACCACCGAGCTCGTCTCGCTGAGCGCGCCGTCGGAGCGCGGCCGCCTCGTCGGCTTCTCCGACCTGATGGCGGGCCTCACCGGTGCCGGGCTCGCGCTCGGGGGCGGCCTCGTCTACACCGCGTGGGGGGCCGCAGGCCTGGCGCTCGCAGCGGCCGCCCTCGCCGCGCTGCCGGCGCTCTGGATAGCGGTCCGGCCGCGCCCGGCGCCGGTTCCCGCCGTGGAATAGGTTTCGCTACTATCTGCGGCTCGGCGGACGCCTTGTCCGCCTCTTTTCTGTGATGAAGACCTATTCCGCCAAGCCGGCCGAGATCACGCGCGAGTGGTACCTCGTCGATGCCGACGGGCTGACCCTCGGGCGCCTCGCGACGCATGATCGCCGACACGCTCCGCGGCAAGCGGAAGCCGCACTTCACGCCGCACGTCGACACGGGCGACTTCGTCGTCGTCGTCAACGCCGAGAAGATCGCACGTCACGGGCAACAAGCTCGACCAGAAGAGGTACTACCGCCACTCCGGCTATCCCGGCGGGCTTGAAGAGCCGCTCGCTGCGCGAGCAGCTCGACCGCCGGCCGACCGAGGTCCTGCGCGCGGCCGTGAAGGGGATGCTCCCGAAGAACAAGCTTGCGCGGCAGCAGATCACGAAGCTGAAGATCTACGCCGGGCCGGAGCATCCGCACGAGCCGCAGAATCCACAACCGCTGAAGTTGGAGAGTTGATTTGAGCCAGATCGCCCAGTACCGCGGCACCGGCAAGCGCAAGACATCGGTCGCGCGCGTGATCCTTCGTCCCGGCGACGGCACCACGTGGGTGAACGGCCGCACGATCGAGGAGTACTTCCCGCGCAACATCTGGCGCACGATCGCGACGTCCGCCGCTGAAGGTCGCGGCGTCGAGGGCCAGTACGACCTGCGCGTGCGCGTGCACGGCGGCGGCCTGACCGGCCAGGCCGGCGCGGTACGCCACGGGATCGCCCGTGCGCTCGTCGAGGCGAACCCGGAGCTGCGCGTGCCCGCTCAAGCGCGAGGGCTTTTTGACGCGCGACGCGCGCCAGGTCGAGCGCAAGAAGGCCGGACTGCACAAGGCGCGCAAGGCGCCGCAGTTCTCCAAGCGCTGACCCACCGCTGAATCGTCGGCCCGTCCGCCCGATGCTCCCGAGCGCCGGGCGCTCGAGCCTGCAACGATCCCCCGATGACCACGTCTTCGACACGCCAGCTAGGGTCCCGCGCCGTGGCGCGGAACCTCTTCGGCACGGACGGCGTCCGCGGCATCGTCGGCGAGTTCATCACCGTCGAGCTCCTCGAGCAGCTCGGAAAGGCGTCGGCCCTCTGGTCGGGCCGCGGCCGCGTCTTCGTCGGTCGTGACACGCGCGCATCGGGCGAAGAGCTCGAGGAGGCGTTCGCACGCGGCGTCGCCTCCGCCGGCGGCTCGGCCGTGCTCGCCGGCGTCGTGCCGACACCCGCAGTCGCGCTGCTTCGCCTCGACCTCGGCGTCGTCATCTCCGCATCGCACAACCCGCCCGAGTACAACGGCGTCAAGTTCTTCGACCGCGACGGCCACAAGCTGAGCGACGCAGCCGAAGAGGAGATCGAGGCGCTGCTCGACGCTCCTGCGAGCGGCGGCGGTGAGATCGATCACGTCGGCGTCGCGAGCGACAGCTACCTCGAGCACGTGCTCGAGCGTTTCGGGTCGAGCCTCGACGGACTGCGCATCGCGGTCGACTGCGCCAACGGCGCGTACTCCGGGCTCGCGCCGCGCGCGTTCGCAGAGCTCGGCGCGGAGGTTCACGCGATCGGCAACGAGCCCGACGGCTCGAACATCAACGTGGGCTACGGCGCAACCGATCTCGTCGGCGCTGCAAGAGGTCGTGACGCGCGGCAAGTTCGACCTGGGCGTCGCGTTCGACGGCGACGGCGACCGCATGCTCGCCGTCGACGAGAACGGATCCGTCGTGGACGGCGACCAGATCGTCGCCATCCTCGCGCTGCATCTCGGCGTCGACCTCGTCGCCGTCACGACGATGACGAACCTCGGCTTCCATCGGCTGATGGACGAGCACGGCGTTCGGGTGATCACGACCGACGTCGGCGACCGCTACGTCCTCGAAGCTCTAAATCGCGAAGGCGGCATCCTCGGCGGCGAGCAGTCGGGTCACATCATCTGCCTACGCGACCACGTCACCGGCGACGGGCTCGCATCGGCGCTCCTTTTGTGCGGAGCGCTCAACGGGCGGCCGCTCTCGCAGGTCGCGGATGTGATGCCGCGCTACCCGCAGGTCAAGCAGAACTTGCCGCGCACGGGACGTGGACCGCTCCCGGACGCGCTACTCGCGCGCATTGCGGACGTGAACGACGATCTCGACGGCGAAGGCCGCGTGCTCGTTCGCCCGTCGGGCACGGAGCCGCTCGTCCGCGTCCTGGCCGAGGCCCCGACGCAGCCAGAGGCGGAAGCCCTCTGTGCTAGGATCGCGGCGCTCGTGACCCAGGAGCTCGGCTGACCCGACCGCGACGCGGCGGAAGGGTTCTCGCAGCCGGGCTCGTCGTGTTTTCCGGGCGGGATTTCCGCGCGGGTGCGGGGGGAAAGAGGCAGAAATGTGCGGGATCATCGGATACGTCGGGAGTCGTGAGGCGAAGCCGCTGCTGCTGAGCGGGCTGCGCCGGCTCGAGTACCGCGGCTACGACTCGGCCGGCATCGCCCTCCGGGAGGACGACGGCCTCGACTACGTCCGCGCGGTCGGCAACCTCCAGAACCTCGTCGACGCAGCAGGCCCGAACGGCTCCGTCGCGCGCCACGGCCTCGGCCACACACGCTGGGCGACGCACGGCGCCGTCACCGAGCAGAACGCGCACCCACTCGTCGGCTGCGATGCGTCGAAGATCGCGATCGTGCTCAACGGCATCGTCGAGAACTACCGCGAGCTGCGCGAGCACCTCGTCGCCGACGGGCACACGTTCACATCCGAGACCGATGCCGAAGTCGTCGTCCACCTGCTCGAGCAGGAGTACAAGGGCGATCTCGTGCAGGCGGTCATCGACGTCTATCCGCGCCTCGAGGGTCACTTCACGATCGTCGCGATCCACCACGACAATCCGGATCTGCTCGTCGGCGTGCGGCATCAGACGCCGCTCTGCGTCGGGCTCGGCGACGGCGAGAACTTCCTCGCGTCGAACGTCGCCGCGTTCCTCGCCGAGACGCGCCGCGCGGTCTTCCCGGACGACGGCGAGGTCGTCGAGATCACGCCGGACCGCGTCCGCTTCTTCAAGGAGGGCGCGGAGGTCGCGCACCCCGTGATCGAGGAGCTCGACTGGGACGAGGATCACGCCGAGAAGGGCGGCTACGAGACCTTCATGCTCAAGGAGATCTACGAGCAGCCGGAAGCGGTGCGCGAGACGATCGGCGACCGCGTGCGCGGCCACGAGCTGATGCTCGAGGCGCTCGGGCTCACCGAGCTCGAGGTCCGCAACCTGCGCCGAATCGTGATCGTCGCCGCGGGCACCTCGTACCACGCCGGCGTCGTCGGCCGCTACATCATCGAGGAGTGGGCCCGGGTCCCGGTCGAGCCGGACATCGCGAGCGAGTGGATCTACCGGAACCCGGTTCTGTCGCGCGACACGCTCGTCATCGGCATCTCGCAATCGGGCGAGTCACGCGACACCGTGAACGCGATGAAGCTCGCGCGCGAGCGCGGCGCACGGACGCTCGCGATCACCAACATGATGGGCACGCAGATCACACGCGAGGTCGACGCGACGCTGTACACGCGCTGCGGGATCGAGATCGGCGTCGCTGCGTCGAAGACGTTCACGGCACAGGTCGCGCTGCTGAGCCTGCTCGCGCTGCGGCTCGCCGAGATCCGGCAGACGTTCCCGCAGCAGGACATCGACTTCGTGCTCGACAAGCTCCACGAGCTGCCCGAGAAGCTCACCGAGTTCCTCGACGGGGACCATCCGGTCGACGAGATCGCGCAGCGGTTCTACGACAAGCCGTTCTTCCTCTACCTCGGCCGCCACATCGGGCTGCCCGTCGCGCTCGAAGGCGCGCTGAAGCTGAAGGAGATCTCGTACATCCCGACCGACGCGTACTCAGCGGGCGAGATGAAGCACGGCCCGATCGCGATGCTCGACGAAGGCACGCCGGTCGTCGTCGTGGCGACGAACATCCACGTCTACGACAAGATCGTCTCGAACATCCAGGAGACGCGCGCGCGCGGTGCGCACGTGATCGCGATCGCGACCGACGGCAACGAGGACATCCAGCATCACGCCGACGACGTCATCTACGTCCCGCGCACGCCGGCGTTCCTGCAGGCGGCGCTCGCGATCGTGCCGCTGCAGCTGCTCGCCTACAAGATCGCGCGACTCCGCGGGCTGAACGTCGATCAGCCGCGGAACCTCGCCAAGACCGTCACGGTCGAGTAGCCGAGCATCACTCCGGCGGCAGCCGCCGCAGCCGCTTGACCTCGCCTCGCTTGCGCTTCTCGTCGAGCCTGCGCTGCCTGGCCGCCGCCGACGGCTTGGTCGCAACGCGCCGTCGCGGCACCTTCAACGCCTCGCGTAAGGCGTCGACGAGACGCTCGGTCGCGAGCTGCCGGTTGCGAAGCTGGCTGCGCTCGTCCTGCGCGATCGCGCGCAGCACCGGCCCCGCCTTCGCGACCACGCGCCGTTTCTGCGCGTCGGTGAGCGCGGACGACGCTTCCACGTCGAACACGGCCTCGACCCGAGTCTCGGACTTCTGCGCGTGCTGCCCGCCCGGCCCGCTCGAGCGCGACGTCCGCAGCTCGATCTCGGACCGCGGGAGAACGACGCTCTTCGTCACCCGAATAGACTCGGACTCGTCCATGGCCGCGATTCTGCTCGACATCGACGGGGTCCTGCACGTCTCCGGCGAGCCGATCGACGGTGCGGCGGACGCCGTGGCGCGGCTGCGCGAGAACGGCCACCGGCTGCGCTTCGTCACGAACACGACGACGCGCTCCCGCGCGCAGCTCGCCGACGAGCTGCGCCGGCTCGGCTTCGAGCTCGACGAGGAGGAGATCCAGACGGCCGCGGGCGCCGCCGTCCGCGCGCTGAAAGGGAAGCGTGTGCTCGCTCTGACGATGCACGCGCTCGTCGGCGACCTCGAGGGGCTCGAGCTCGTCGGCGAAGGCGCCGAGGCCGTCCTGATCGGCGGCGCCGACGAGACACCGGAGACGAATCTCGTCTTCTCGTACATGAACCTCGCCCGCGCGTTCGGCGAGCTCGAGCTCGGGGCCGAGCTCTACTGCCTGCACCGCAACCGCTGGTGGCAGACCAAGCACGGGCCGATGCTCGACTCCGGCGCGTTCGTCGCCGGGCTCGAGTACGCCGCGCAGACGGAGGCGACGGTGCTCGGGAAACCGAGCTCCACGTACTTCGCGGCCGCGTGCGAGGCGCTCGACGCCGACCCGAAGATGACGTGGATGGTCGGTGACGACCTCGAAAGCGACATCGTCGGCGCGCAGGGGCTCGGCATGCACGCCGTGCTCGTTCGCACCGGCAAGTTCCGTCCGGATGCGGTCGAGCGCTCGGGCATCGAGCCGGAAGGGATCGTCTCGTCGCTCGCGCAGCTTCCCGAGTGGCTCGAGGAGCACCTGTGAGCTTGGTGCGCGTCGGCACCGATTTGATCGAGATCGCCCGTATCCGCCGGTCGCTCGAGCGCTACACGGGCTTTCGCGATCGCTGCTTCACGCCCGCCGAGCAGGCGTACTGCGAGTCCCGTCCGAACCCGGCCGAGAGCTACGCCGGCCGGTTCGCAGGCAAGGAGGCGGTCGGCAAGGCGCTCGGCTTCGGCGTCGCGCGCGCCTTCGCCTGGAAGGACATCGAGATCGTCGGCCGCCCGAAGCCCTCGGTGCAGCTCTCCGGCCGCGTCGCCTCGTGGGCCGAGCATCACGGCTTCGGCGCGATCGACCTCTCGATGACGCACTCGCGCGACCTCGCGCAGGCCGTCGCGATCGCACTCGATGCCTGAGCTCGAGCCGCTCTACTCGGCGGACGAGATGCGCGACACGGAGGCGCGCTATCCGGGCTTCCCCGACTCCGCACCGGAGCTGATGGAACGCGCCGGCGCGCTCGCCGCGCACGTGGCCCGTCAGGTGTTCCACGATGCACGGCGCTGGACGGTCGTGTGCGGCGGCGGCTCGAACGGCGGCGATGGCCGCATCGCCGCGCGGCACCTCGAGGCGGCCGGGCGGGAGGTGCGCGTCGTCGACGCGAAGGCTGGTGAGACGGAGCTCGGCGACCCCGACGTGATCGTCGACGCGCTCTTCGGCACGGGCTTCTCCGGCGTTCCGCGCGCCGAAGCCGCTGCACTCATCGAGAGGATCAACGCGAATGCGGCGAAGGTCTTCGCGATCGATCTCCCGTCGGGCGTCGACGTGTCGACCGGCGAAGTCGCGGGCGCCGCCGTGCTTGCGGACGAGACGGTCACGTTCCACGGCGCCAAGGTCGGCCTCGTCGTCGCACCGGGCCGCTTCCACGCCGGCACGGTGCATGTCGTGGACATCGGGCTCGAGCGCTCCGAGACCGCGATTCGCTCGGCGACCGTCGAGCTCCTCGCCGAGGTGCCGCGCCGGCACGAGGGCGACAACAAGTACACGGCGGGGCACGTGCTCGTCATCGGCGGCTCACGCGGCTTCAGTGGCGCCCCGTCGCTCGCCGCCCTCGCTGCGATGCGCGCGGACGCGGGCTACGTCACGGTCGCTGCGCCCGAGGCGATCCTCCCGGTCCTCGAGCAGCGGCTGCTCGAAGCGGTCAAGCGCCCGCTTCCCTGCGACGACGACGGCATCGTCACGGAAGGCGCCGTCGACGCCGTGCTGGAGCTTGCGCAGAAAGCGTCGTCGATCGCGCTCGGGCCGGGGCTCGGCCGCGGCGAGGGGCCGCACGCGCTCGTGCAGCGCGTGCTCGCGGAGGCCGAGCTGCCCGTCGTCGTCGACGCGGACGCACTCTTCGAGCTCGAGCCGGGGGATTGGCCGGCTCCGCGTGTCCTCACGCCGCACGAGGGCGAGCTCGGTCGCCTGCTCGGTCGCGACTCGAAGGAGATCGCCGCGCACCGGCTCGACGCCGTGCGCGAAGCGGCGGCGCGCTTCGACTGCGTCGTGGTGCTGAAAGGCCCGGACACGCTCGTCGCCGAGCCGGGCGGGCGCGTGCTCGTCGCGGCGGTCGGCCTGCCGTCGCTCGCCACGGCAGGCACCGGGGACGTGCTCACTGGCATCACCGCCGCGTTCCTCGCGAAGAAGGTGGAGCCGCAGCGCGCTGCGCTCGCCGCGAGCGTCGCGCAGCAGCGTGCGTCCGTCGAGGCGCCACAGCGTGCGGGGCTCGTCGCCGGGGACCTGATCGAGGCGCTGCCCCGCGTCCTTCGCTGATGCACCGCTCCGAGCTGACGATCGACCTCGCCGCGCTCCGCCGCAACGTCGCGACGATCCTGCGAGCACTCGCCGGTGCCGAGCTCTGGGCCGTCGTCAAGGCGAACGCCTACGGGCACGGAGCGGCCGACGTCTCCGGTGCTGCACTCGGAGCGGGAGCGACCGCGCTCTGCGTCGCGACGGTCCCGGAAGGCCTTGCGCTCCGGCGCGAGTTCCAGGACGCGCGCATCATCGTCATGGGACCGGCGGGCAATCGTGAGGTCGCGAATGCGCGCGATGCACGGCTCGAGCTCGTCGTCGGCAACGACGAGATCCCGACCGGCGTCCGCGTCCATCTCAAGCTCGACACCGGCATGGGGCGGTGGGGCCTCTCGGAGCTCATCGATCCTCCGGTCGAGGTCGTCGGGCTGATGAGCCACCTCGCGAGCGCCGACGCCGACGCCGCCTACACCGAATGGCAGATCGAGCGCTTTCGCAAGGCGACCGCCCAGTACTCGCACCTCACGCGGCACATCGCGAACAGCGCCGCGGCGCTTCGCTATCCCTCGGCGCGCTTCGACGCAGCCCGGTGCGGGCTCGCGCTGCACGGGCTCTCGCCGTACGGCGTCGACCCGGCCGACGACGGCCTCGAGCCCGTCCTGACGTGGACGAGCTACGTCGCGCAGTCGCGCCTGCTCCGTGCAGGCGAGAGCACGGGTTACCACCGCCGCTTTGTCGTCGAGGCCGACACGTGGATCGGGATCGTGCCCGTCGGCTACGCGGACGGATTCCGCCGCGACCTGACCGGGACCGAGGTGCGCGTGGCCGGCGAGCTGCGCCGTGTCGTCGGCACGATCTCGATGGATGCGCTCGCAGTCGAGCTCGACCGCGAGCTGCCGATCGGCTCACCCGTCGTGCTGATCGGCCGCGGCGTGCTCGCGGAGACGCATGCGCGCGTCGCCGGGACGATCACGCACGAGCTCGTCACCGGCATCTCGTCGGACCCGGCGCGTGCGCGGCGAGTCGTCGTCGATGGCTGACGACCGCTTCGCTCGAACCGCCGACGCGCTCGCCGCCCTGCAGGACGCGCGCGCCGAGCAGCTCGCAGAGCGCGTGCACGCGTTCGTGCTCCCCCGCGGCGACGAGCGGGCGATCGACCTCGGCTGCGGCGCAGGAGCGCTCGCGATCGCGCTCGCGCCGCACGTTCGCGAGGTCGTCGGCGTCGATCGCGTCCAGGAGCTGCTCGAGGAGGCTCGGGCTCGAGCCCCGGCGAACGCGAGCTTCGTCGAGGCCGACGCACTGGCGCTTCCGTTCGGCGACGGCGAGTTCGACCTCGGCGGCACGCTCCGCACGCTCCATCACGTCCCCCGGCCCGAACGTCTGCTGGCCGAGCTCGTCCGCGTGGTTCGGGACGGCGGCCGCGTCCTCGTCGTCGACCAGGTCGCGCCCGCCGACCCGCTGCAGGCGCTCGCGCTCGACCGCTTCGAGCGCGCCCGCGACCCCGGGCACTCCCGGCTCCTGCCGGAGAGCGACCTGCGCCAGCTCTTCGAGGCGAACGGCCTTGCGCTCCTCCGCGAGCGCCGGGACGTCGAGCGCCGGCCGCTCGACGCGTATCTCGACCTTGCCGGCTGCGAGGGGGAGGCTCGGGAGCATGCGCTCTCCTGCGCACCGGAAGGCCGCGAGTCCTACACGGCCACCCTCGCGTGGTACCTCCTCGAGCGCCGGTTGATCTAGCGGCTCCCGCCGATCGACGGTACAACAGTCGGGTGCAGCGTCCATCTCGCAGGGGGCTTTTCGTCCTTGCCGCGCTCGCGGCCGTCCTCGTGCCGCTCTCGTCCGCCCAGGGCAGCGGCTTCGCCGGCGACAACGGCCCGATCGCCTTCACCTGCGGCACGAGCGTCTGCACGATCAACCCCGACGGCTCCGGGCGCACGACCCTCCTGACGAGCGCCACCGACCCGTCGTGGGACGACAACGAGGACCAGATCGCCTTCACCGATCCGACGAACGGCGTTTCGGTCGCCGACACCGACGGCACGAACCGGGCGAGCCTCGCCGCCGGGTCGACGTCATCCCAGCCGAGCTTCTCCTTCAGCGGCGCGAGGGTCGCGTTCACGAAGACGGGGGACATCTGGACGGTCGTCTCCGATACCTCGGGCACCGAGACGAACCTGACGAACAACGCCGCCGTCGACGCCGACCCGCAGTACTCGCCGGACGGGTCGCGCATCGCGTACGCGGAGCAGACCTCGTCGAACGGCTACGACATCTTCACGATCCCGGCGAGCGGGAGCGGACTGCCCGTCGACATCACGAACGTGGCCGGTGACGAGCGCTCGCCAACCTACTCGCCGAGCGGCAGCACGATCGTCTACACGTCAGGAGGCGAGCTCTTCTCGGTCTCGTCGTCGGGCGGCACTTCGACGGACCTCCACGTCGCGGGCACATCACCCGCGTTCTCGCCGGACGGGACGAAGATCGCGTTCATCAACGCTGCCGGTCATCTCGCCGTGATGGCTGCGACGGTGAGCGGCGCGGTGACGCAGATCGACTCGAGCACCGACGCGGACCCGGACTGGCAGTCGGTCTCGGCACCGTCGAGCTCGGGCGGTCCGCCCTCGAACGTGAGCTACCCGACGATCAATCTCCAGTCCGGCGACACGCAGCCGGTCGTCGGGCATTTCCTCACTGCGAGTGTCGGCACGTGGAACGGAGCCTTCCCGATCTCCTACACGTACCAATGGAAGCGCTGCGACGCCGGCGATCGCCTGAACGGGACGTGCGTCGACATCGCCGGCGCGACGTCGAGCTTCTACACACCGGCGATCGAGGATGCGGGGTTCCGCCTCCGCGTCCAGGTGACCGCGAAGAACTCCCAGGGCACGGCGTCGCAGAACTCCGAGTCGAGCGACATCGTCGTCGCGCTCGCGCCGAAGCTGCAGGTCACGCCGCAGATCAACCCGATCAGCCCTGTCGTCGACACCCCGATGACGATCTCGGCGGGTGTGTGGGCCGGCTCGACGCCCCTCGCTTTCACGTACTCATGGCGCCGCTGCGACCCGGTGGGCGACTTCGACTCCTGCGTCGCGGTTCCCGGCGCGACGACGTCGACGTACACGCCGACCCTGGCCGACATCGGCTTCTCGTTCCGCGTCTGGATCACCGGCGCCAACATCGCCGGCTCCGATACCGGGATCACGAACCACACGTACCCGGTGGTCGACAAGCAGCATTTCGCGCCGAGCACAGTCGTGTCGCCATCGGTCGTCGGGGTTGCAGGGATCGGGCGCCAGTTGACCGCGAACATCGGCTCGTTCGACGGTGACACGCCGATGCACACGACCTTTGCGTGGCAGCGCTGCGATGCGACCGGCGCGGGGTGCCGGGCGATCGCCGGCGTCAAGAAGATCGTCTACTACCCGACGGTGAAGGACGTGGGCTTCACGCTGCGTCTCGTCGTCACGACGACGAACGCGATCGGGAAGCTCGTCTCGCAGTCCGACCCGACCGAGCCGATCCAGCTGCTGCCGCCGCACATCAAGGGGCGGCGGATCGTCGGCACCAGCAAGGCCGACTACCTCGCCGGCGGCGGCCATGACGACACGATTCTCGGGCTTGGCGGCAACGACACGCTGCTCGGCGGTGCCGGTGACGACCGGATCGACGGCGGCGCGGGCAACGACGTGATCACCGGCGGCGCCGGCGCCGACAAGATCGACGGCGGCGCGGGCTCCGACACGATCTTCGCCGCCGACGGCGAGCGCGACACGATCGACTGCGGCCCCGGACGGGACCGTGTCGTCGCCGACTCCTTCGACAAGGTCGTCAACTGCGAGCTCGTCGACTCGTCGGCGAGCTCGGCTTCGCCCTAGCCCTAGCCGATCGCGCGGTCGGACAGGTGCGCGAACGCGGCAGCGAGGTTCGATCGCTCCATCGACAGCGCCGTGAACGCGAGCTGCAGGCGACGTTCCCCTTCGGCGGTCAGCCGCAGGTAGGCGACGCGAGCGTCGGTCGGCGACGGCTTCCGGTCGAGGAGCCCCGCGTCCTCGGCCCGGCTGACGAGCTCGGTGACCGTGCTCTGCGCGAGCTGGAGCCGCTCGGCGAGGTCGGTGACCGTCGATTGCTCGCTGCCGTCCACGGCGCCCTTCACCATCAGGAGCAGGAGGTAGCGCTGCGGGGTCAGGCCGGACTGGCGGGCAATCTTCTCGGTTCGTCGAAGGAACCCGCGCAGGGCCGCGCGGAACTCCGCAACAGCGACCGCGTCGGTCGTCGAGATAGCCGCCACTATCGGTCGATTCTAGTGTCGGCCCGGCGGCGTGCAAGGACGCGGGCGAGCAGGTTCGGCGCGAGCGCCTGCAACGCCGACGCTGCCGCGTAGTAGCGCGGCACGGTCGTCTCGCCGCGGCCCCGCTCGAGCGACTGTGCGATGTGCTCGGCGACCTGCTCGGGCCGGAGCACGAGCCGCTGCGCCAGGCCGGGCAGCCACGACTGGGGGAAACCCTCGGTCTCGACGAAGCCCGGCTTGACCGTGTGCACTCGTATCCGCCGCGCGCGCAGCTCCGCTGCGACCGCGCGCGAGAACGCCAGTTGCGCGTGCTTCGACGCTGCGTACGGGCCGGACTGCGGCAAGGTCACCGTCCCCGCGACGGAGACCACGTTGACGACGTCGGACGGAGCGCCGGCTTCGAGCCCCGGCAGGAACGCACGCAGGCACCAGACGCTGCCGAGGTAGTTCGTGCGCATCGCGTTCTCGATCGCCGCGGGGTCGCCCTGGAGGAAGGTCGCGCGAGCGGGGACGCCCGCGTTGTTCACGAGCAAGCCGAGTGCTCGGGTGCCGCTCGAGCACGCGGGCTCCGACGCCGCGACCGCGTCTCGGTCGGTGACGTCGCAGAGCTCGTACTCGGCACCGAGCTCGTCGGCGAGCTCGCGCAGCCGCTCTTCGCGGCGGGCGAGCAGCACGCAGTGCCAGCCTCGGCGCGTGAGCACGCGCGCGAGCTCTGCGCCGATCCCGGACGACGCGCCGGTGACGACGGCTACCGGCAGGTGCGGACGCTCCGCGTCGCGGATGCAGTAGCGCCGTGCGCGCCGAGCGCAGTCGCGGTGAGCATGTGCTTGCCCTTGCGCAGGTCCCCCGGTGCAGCTGCCGACCAGATGCCCTGGTCGGCGTGCCGGTCGAGGGCGATCCGGCGGCCGTCGAGGAGGAAGCTGACCGCCCGAATGGCGTGCGGCGAGCTCGCCGCGACGACGAGCCGGGATCGCGCCAAGAGGCAATCGCCGCTCGCCGGCTCGAGCCAGTCGACGGCCGCACCGTTCACGACATGGAGCGGCATCCTCCTGACGCGCGTGTTCGGCATCAGCAGCGGCCCGATCGTGTCGACGTTCTTCGCCTCCTGGAAGTCGGACGAGAGCATCGAGAGGGAGAGCGTCTTGCCTGCGCTGAGCGCCGGAACGGAACGAGGCAGCGCAAAGATCGCGAGGCCGGTCGTGAAGTCGTACGAGCTCGCCGCGACGAGGACGCCCTTGTAGCCGATCGTGAGCTGCGCAGGGTCGACACCCGACTGGGTGTCGATCGTCCGGACGACGACCGTCGGCCTGCCGGCGGACACGCGCGTCGTCAAGAGCTGCAGCGAGGGCGGCGAGACGTCGTTCACCCACGAGCGAAGCACGTAGCGTCCCGCGCGTCGGGTGCCGTCGAACTCGTCCTTCGCCGAGTCGACCGAGACGTAGTACGTCCCTTGACGCGGAAATGCCGCGCCTGCCGCACCGACGCGCTCGTGGTAGTCGTACGTGAGCGCGTTGACGTCGACGGGCGTGCCGGCGTAGCCCTGGACGGTGCTCTCGTCCTTCGCGCCGAGGAACCACGGGTCGATCTCGGCGCCGTCGGTCGCGGCGAGGATCGAGACGCCGATGTTCACAGCCGGCCGGTCGAGCGACGTGACGTAGAGCTGCTCGGAGCCGTTGTCGACGAGCGGCGTCTGATCCGGGTTGGCGCCGAGCGGCGCGGTCGGGTAGCGGTACTCCTCGACGCGGTCGGGCCCGGTCACCGTGGTGCCGACCTGCGTGCGGCGCAAGGTCGCCGCAGGCGCTTGCGCGAGTGCAGGGTCGTCGACGAGGAAGAGGTAGGGGATGCGCCGTGTCACGCCGCCTCGGCGGAGGACGACGAAGCCGTAGTCCTCGCCCGACGGCGCACCGGCGCGGGCGTGCGCGACGACCGGCAGCTCGGCTTCGCCTCCCGGCGGCAGGCTGACGATGCCGGGCACGTCGACCGATGTCCCGGGCGTTGCCGCCTGCGCGGCGAGCGACACCTGCCAGGTGCCCGAGCCGTCGCCGGCGTCGTCGAGCCGCACGAGCAGGCCGCGTGACGCGTCGGCGCGCACGACCGCGAGATCCTCGAACGAAAGCGACGCGGGTTGCGTGAAGAGCTGCGGATCGGCCGCCGCGGGGAGCGACACGAGGCCGCCGCCCTCGAGCGTGACGGGCGCCTCCTGCGTCCGTGCCGTGTCGCCCCAGGCCGGTGCGGCGGTCGAGACGAGCGCGGACTTCACCTGCGCAGGGGACCAGGTGCGATGCAGCTGCAGCAGCAGCGCGGCGGATCCGCTCACGTGCGGCGTCGCCATCGAGGTGCCGTCGAAGACCGCGAAGCGGGAGGAGTCGATGCGCGGCAGCGTCGACGAGAGGATCTGCCCGCCGGGCGCGGAGATGTCCGGCCCGATGTCGTGCCCGAACGCCGTCGGTCCTGCCGAGGAGAAGCTCGTGATCACCCCGCTGCGCCCGGTCTCGAGCTCGAGCGGCGTGCGCCCGACCCGGACCGGCGCGCGCCCGCCGTGCGCGTCGAGGTAGGCGCGCAGATGCGCGCCGTCGAGGTTTGCGATCGAGCCGCCGGCGACCACCGGGTCGACCGGCAGCACGTTCGCCTCGCCCTGGCGGTTGTCGACGTAGACGATGCCGATCGCTCCGGCCGCCTTCACCTGCTGCGCCTTGTCGGCCAGGGCGCAGATCCCGCGTGTGACGAGTGCGATCGCGCCGGCGAGCGAGCCGGGCGGCAACGTCTGCATGGCCACACAGCAGACGGTCGACCGGGTGTCCGTCGATGCCGGTGATGGTGCCGATGTCGACGAGAGCGTGGTCGGTCGTGCCCCACGACGCGGGCGCACGAATGCCGTCCGCACCCTGGAAGGGAATCCCGTGCAGGTCGGCGGGCGCGTCGGTCGCCACGACGTCGAGCGACGGCGCGAAGACATGCGTGTTCGAGGTGGCTGCGACGGAGATCGCGTCCGGTGCCGTCGACGGCGATCCGGCCGAGCCGGTGCCGAAGTCGTCGCGATCGTTGCCGGCGGCGATCACGGGAACGACGCCTGCGGCGGCGACGTCGTGCACGGCCTCGATCAGTGCGTCGTTCGCGGGATCGATCTGCGGGCCGCCGCCGGAGAAGTTGATCACGTCCATGCCGTCGGCGACCGCGGCCTCGAACGCGGCGATGATCTCGGGCGTATTCGCGACGTGCCCGAGCGGCGTCGGCACCGTGAACACGCGGTAGTTGCCCAGCCACGCGCGCGGCGCGACACCGCTCAGCCCGGTGGTGCGCGGGTGATCCGCGCCGGCCGGAGCCGTCGTCCCGG
The DNA here is from genome assembly GCA_963838985.1 of uncultured Actinomycetes bacterium. GTDB lineage: Bacteria > Actinomycetota > Thermoleophilia > Gaiellales > Gaiellaceae > Palsa-739. Next base: position 432,161 of record CAWITF010000008.1, on the reverse strand, counting down.
AGACGCCGGCTGCGATGCCCGCGACGTGCGTGCCGTGGAACGACGAGCTCGGGTCGACGGCGAGGCGGCCGGCAGCGCCGGAGCGCGGGCCGGGGAAGACCTTCGCGACGATCACCTTCGGCGTCGTCCATTTCGGCGAGCCCTTCGGGAAGCCGGCCGGGTACGAGAAGCCGGTGGGATCGAAGAACGGGTTCGACTGGTCGATGCCGTCGTCGACGACGCCGATCTTGATGCCGGTGCCGTCCGCTCCCGTCGTCCGCTGGAGGACGTCCGCGCCGATCACCGACGGAGAGTGGTCGGTTGCGAGCGTGTACGTGACGCTCGGGTAGACCTTCGTCACGTAGCGGTTCGCGACGAGTGCACGCAGCTTTCCGGCCGGGAGCGTCACCGTCAGCGCGTTCAGGACGATGCGGAAGCGCCGGCCGATCCGCGCCTGCGGGATCGCGCGGCGGATCGATGCAGCGGCGCGTGCCTGCTCGCGCGTAAGCGCGCGCAGGTATGCGGCCGAGGTCTGCGAGCGCACGTCGAGGCGGCGCGACGCGACGCCCGACACCGTGCGCACGCCGCGTGTCGCGAGCGGCGCAGACGCGAGGTCGACGACGACGCGGAGCCGCGTCGCCGGGCCTGCGGCGAGCGGCAGGACACCACGGCGTACGCGTGGGGCATCGTGATGCGCCGGTACGAGGCCCGCGGCTGCGGGCGCAGCGCAGACAAGCGCCGCGCAGCCTGCGAGGATCGGGATGGCGCGGCGCAAGGCTCTCGAGCGTACCGTAGGATCGCGCGGATGGCGGGAGCCTTCGAGGGCAAGCGGGCGCTCATCCTCGGCGTCGCGAACAAGCGGTCGATCGCGTGGGCGATCGCGCAGGTGCTCGCCGACGGCGGCGCGCGCCTCGCGTTCACGTATCAGGGCGAGCGGATCGAGAAGAGCGTGCGCGATCTCGCAGCGACCGTGGACACGGCACTCGTCACCGAGTGCGACGTGCGCTCCGACGACGACATCGCCCGCGTCTTCGGCGAGGTCGGCGACGCGTTCGGCGGCTCGCTCGACATCCTCGTGCATTCGGTCGCGTTCGCGGCCGCCGAGGATCTCGAAGGCCGGTTTACCGATACGCCGCGGGACCGCTTCTGGCTCGCGCTCGACGTCAGCGCCTACTCGCTCGTCGCGTGTACGCGCGCGGCCGAGCCGCTGATGGAGGCTGCGGGCGGCGGCTCGATCGTGACCATGACGTACCTCGGCGGCGAGCGGGCAGTGCCGCACTACAACGTGATGGGCGTCGCGAAGGCGACACTCGATTCGTCCGTCAAGTACCTCGCGTGGGATCTCGGCGAGAAGAACATCCGCGTCAACGCGATCTCGGCCGGCCCCGTGCGCACGCTGGCCGCGCGCTCGATCGCCGGCTTCCCGACGATGGAGGCGATCGTCGAAGAGCGCGCGCCGCTACACCGCCACGTCGACGCCGAGGACGTCGGCGCCGCCGCCGGCTACCTCCTGAGCGACGCCGCAAAGAACGTCACGGGCACGACGCTCTACGTGGACAGCGGGTACCACGCTATGGGTATGTGAGTCACTGGCGACCGCTTCGCTTTGCTCGCCGTGAACCGAGGGCCACTCCTGGTCGTGCCGCGCCCGCCATGTCGGTCGCGGCGACGAATCTCTGGGGTCAGACCCTCCGGGTCCGACCCCGCTCTTGTTGTCAGGCGCCGGGCTTCAGGACCATGTCCATCGCGATGAGCGCGATCAGCACCATCTCGATGCGCGAGTGGAGCAGGATCCGCTCGATGCGCGCCTGGACCTCGGCGTCGACGCCGCCCTTCGCCTCGATCAGCTTGGCGATCCGGCCGGACTCCGGCCCGAGGAACGCAGCACCCGAGACGAACGAGAGCGCCCAGACGACGAGCGCGAACACGAGCCAGAACTTCCACTGCCAGTGGCCCATGTGCACGAGCACGAAGCCGAGCACGACGAGGATCAGGGACGCGGGGATGAACGTCCGCATGGCGATGAACTCGACGTCGCTCGAGAATTTCGCGATCCGGCTGCTGTCGCTCTCGCGGAGGATCCGGAACGCGAAGAGCTGGATCATCAGCGCCCCGCCGATCCAGACGATCGCCATCAGGACGTGCACGGCCTTCCACGTCTGGTACCAGCTGCCGGCCCAGACGGCAAAGGTTATGAAGCAGCCGACGAAGAGGCCGACGATCACGGCGGTCGTGACCGGGCTCGAGTAGACCGACTTCGCCGGAGAGGGTTGTGCGCTGCTCGTGGTTTCCATGGCCCGGAGTTAAACGGACGGGGAAGACGGCTACAAGACGCGGGCGGCCTCGGCGAGGATCTCGTCGAAGTCGGGAAGATCCGACGTCCCGTAAGCCCAGGCGGCGCGGATCACGCCGTCGCGGTCGACCAGGAAGGCCGAGCGCTCGGAGACGTCGCGCAAGCCGCGAAAGTCGAACGCGACGCCGAAGCCCTTCGTCGCCTCCGCGTTCCAGTCCGAGAGGAGCGGGAAGTCGAGGTCGAGGGCCTGCATCCACGCGACGTGCGTCCAGGGCGAGTCGCGCGAGATCGCATACGGCTGAACGCCGGCCTTGCGGAAGTCCTCGCCCCTGTCACGCAGGAGCTCCATCTCGTTCGTTCAGGTGGACGACCAGTCGAAGAGATAGAAGAGCAGCAGGATCGGCCCGTTCGCGACGAGGTCGGCGATCGTCGCGCGCTCCTGCGGCGTCGTCCAGACCTCCGCGTCCGGGATCCTCGCGCCGACGTCGAGCACTAGACGCGCGCCTCGACGGGCGCTTCGGTCAGCGTCGCGATCTCGCGCACGACCTCGACGATGTCGCGGTTCGCGTTGAAGATGCGCAGCTGGCGATCCGCGCCGTTGCCGCGCTTGAGGATGTCGTGCACGCCCGCGAGCTCGCGCTCCGACCCGAGATCCTGTGCGTGCGGCTCCACCGTCTTCAGCGTGCGGCGGATCATCTGCGCGACCGGGACGCGGTTGCGCCTTCCCGTCACGAGATCCATGACGGGCGCCTCGATGCCGTAGCGCGCCGCCAGCCACTTGTTCTCGGTGGTGAGGATGCGGTGGTACGACGGCATCTCCTCGCCTGCGTCGTAACGCTCCGAGTAGTGCTTCACGAGCGCCTGGCAGAGCGCGGTCAGCGCGATCACGTCCGCGAGATCCGTGATGCCGTCGCAGATGCGGATCTCGATCGTGCCGAGTCGCGGATGCAGGCGGATGTCCCACCAGATGTGCGTGTAGTCGGCGATGCAGCCGGTTCGCTCCAGCTGCCCGACGACCTCGGCGTAGTCCTCGTAGCTCGCGAAGCGAGGCGGGGGGCCGGAGCGTGGGAGCGCCGCGTAGACCATGTGCCGCGACGAGTGCAGGCCCGTCGGCTCGCCGCGCCAGAACGGCGAGTTCGCCGACAGGGCGACGAGCTCGGCGAGATGCGCGATCAGGGCGTTGACGACGTGAATCGCCTTCTCGGGGTCGTCGACGGCCACGTGCACGTGCATGCCGAAGATCAGCTCGCGGCGGGCGATGTACTGCATCCGGTCGACCATCGCGCGGTAGCGGTCCTTCGCCGTGATCCGCTGCCGCTCGAAGAGCGAGAACGGATGCGTACCGGCGGAGCCGACGCGCATGCCGCGCTCGCGCGCGATCTCGCAGACGTACGTCCGGAGCGCGCGCAGCTGGTGCTCGACGTCGGAGGGCGTGCGGCAGACCGGGGTCGAGACCTCGAGGACCGACTGCATCAGCTCCGGGTTGATGCGAGGCTCGAGCTCGTGGCCCGAGACCGCCGCCAGCACCGTGTCGATGTGCTGCACGAGGTCGAACGTCTCGGCGTCGAGCAGCATGTACTCCTCCTCGACCCCGAGCGTGAACGGATCGCTCTGCCCGAACGCGTGGTCGAGGACGCTGCCACCCTCGGCGAAGCGGCTGCCCTTGCCGGTGATCGACGCGGGGTAGATCTGGCTCATGCGACCACCGCGTCGACTTCGAGCTCGACGAGCCAGCGGTCGTCGAAGAGCGGCGCGACGACACCGGTGCACGCCGGACGCACGTCGCGGAAGGCCTCTCCGTGCGCGCGCATCACCTCTGGGGCATTGGCCGCGTCGGTGACGTAGACGCGCGTCCGCACGACGTTCGCGAGCGAGGCTCCGGCCTCGGCGAGCGCATCGCTGACGATCTCGAGGCAGCGCTGCATCTGCTGATACGGCTGGGTCGGCGGATCGGCGTTTCCCGGCATGATCGGAGCAGTACCCGCAACGTGGATGTTCGACCCCACGACGACGGCTCGGCTGTAGCCCCATTTCTCCTCGAACGACGAGCCTGACGAGATGAGGCGGCGCTCCACGCGCCTAGTATCACCCGCCGTGGACGCGCTGCGGCAGATCGAGGACTGGGGTGCACGCACCGCTGTTGCAGGCGTCATGCGGGCGGACGGCGAGGTGTCGGTGCGCGGGCCGCACGACGTCGAGCTGCGGTGGGCGTCGATCACGAAGCTGCTCACCGGGCTCGCGCTGCTCGTCGCCGTCGAGGAGGGGATCGTCGACCTCGACGAGCCCGCGGGGCCGGAGGGCTCGACCGTGCGCCATCTGCTCGCGCATGCGTCAGGGCTGCCGCCCGACGAAGGCCCGCCGTTGATGCCGCCGGGGCGGCGGCGCATCTATTCGAACTCGGGCATCGAGCTCGCCGCGGAGCTCGCGGCCGACCGCGCGGGGATGCCGTTCGCCGACTACTTCCGCGCCGCGGTCGTCGAGCCGCTCGGCCTCGCCGGCGCGCTGCACGGGTCGGCCGCGTGGGCCTATCGCGGGCCGATCGGCGACCTGCTCGCGCTCGCTCGTGAGCTGCTCACGCCGACACTCGTCGCGCCGGAGACGCTGGCAGAGGCAACGACGGTGCAGTTCCAGGGCCTCGACGGCGTGCTGCCCGGCTTTGGCCGCATGAGCCCGAACGACTGGGGACTCACGTTCGAGCTTCGCGACGGCAAGTCGCCGCACTGGACGAGCGCGCACAACTCACCGCGTACGTTCGGGCACTTCGGCGCAGCGGGGACGTTCATCTGGGTCGACCCGGAGCTTCAGCTCGCGTGCTGCGTGCTGACGGACCGCGAGTTCGGCGACTGGGCGAAGGACGCGTGGCCTCGGCTCGCCGATTCAATCGTCGGCGAAGAGGGGGCGTAGGAGCTCGTCGAAGGTGGCGCGATCGCAGCTCGCGACGACGGCGGGAGTGATTGCGGTCACGGTCGCGGTGCGCGGGACGTCCATCGTCAGCGCGACCTCGCCGAAGTAGTCGCCGGGACGCAGCATCGTGCGCGGCCCGATCGCATTTGTGACGGACAGCATGCCGGCGAAGACGACGTAGAAGCGGTCGCCGGGCTCGCCCTCGCGCACGACGACGGTGCCCGGCGCCACCTCTTCGCGCTCCATGCGCTTGCCGAGCTCGGCGAGCGTCTCGCCCGGCAGCCCTGCGAGCAGGCCGATGCGCGCGAGCTCGTGGTTCGTCGCGGACGATCTCGGCAGCGGATTACTCCTCGCCGTCGTTGTGAGCGCGCTCGCGCTCGGTGTCCGGATCGTCGTGCTCCGGATAGCGCATCGATTCCTCTTCCTGCTGACGCCCCTCGTGTGCCTGCTCCTGCTCCTCGTCGCTCGCGCGCGGGTTGTCGTGCATCGCTCCTCCTTCGTCGCGTCGGTCGTCGTGGATTGTCGCCGGTACGAGCAGTCGCAGGGCGCCTGGACGTGACTCGAGGCGAAGCGGCGACTCGAGCACTTCCGGCTCCCCGTCGATGGCCGCGCGCACCGAGCTACCCGGCAGCTCGATCTCGAATCGCTCGGCCGTGCGCTCCTCCCACGCTCGCGGCAGCACGCCCTCCGCAGCCCACAGATGCAGCACGCCCTCGTCGACCCGCTCGCGCTCGCCGAGCGTGAAGAGCGAGAGCTCGTAGCGGTTGTTGCCGACGAGGAGGACGCGCGCTGTCACCGGCTCGCCGTTCACGCGCGCGTGCAGCCGGTGCCGGTGGCGGGCGACCACGACGAGGCCGCGCAGGCGCGCGAGCACCTCACCCCGCCGGCGATGGTGCTCGCGCCGGTGCACGAGCCCGGCATAGACGCCGAGCGAGACGTTGTTCAGGAAGAGGCGGTCGCCGACCGAGCCGACGTCGATGCGCCGCTCGCGCCCGTCGACGAAGGCGTCGAGGGCCGCGATCGGATCGTCGCGGTCGAGGCCGACGTCGCGGGCGAAGTGGTTCTTCGTGCCGAAGGGCACGCAGACGAAGGGCAGGTCCCGCTCGATCGCGACCGCCGCGACGGCCCCGAGCGACCCGTCTCCGCCCGCCATGCCCAGCGGGCCTGCCGACGCGCCTCTCGCGGCCTCTCCCGGGCCTTCGCCCTTCCGGAGGAGCCGGGGCTCGATCCCACGCTCGCGGGCCGCATCGGCGAGCTCCTCGCCGCTCGGCGAGTCGTCGCCCGAACGGGGATTGATCACGAGGAGGCCCTGGGTCCTCACGGCCCCCAAGTTGAGCCGTTCGGCCCATGGCGAGTGTCCGGTCTGCTGTCGATCATGCCCCCATGAGCGAACGCGGCCTCCATCGCATCGAGGACGACCTCGCCGAGACCTGGCTGGAGGATTGGGCCGGGGCCGGCGTGGCCGAGATCGAGGACTTTCTCGCCAAGCACGCGGCTTTCCTGCGCTTCATCGAAACGCAGGACGCGTAGCCTGGCGGCATAGCTGCGCTTTGCTGCCGATCGGGCGGCGGAGTTGCAGCGCCCGCGCACGCGGGCGCCTTCAGGGGTCTTGCGCGCACCGGAATCCGCGCGAGCGGATTCCGGTGCTTGCGCCTACTCACCAAGTCCGAGCGAGCGCTCGAGCATGCCCTTGGGCATCGCGCCGACGGCATTCGCCTTCGGCTGACCGCCTTCGAAGAGCACCATGTTCGGGATCGATTGGATCCCGTAGCGCTGCGCAAGGTCCTGATTCTCGTCGATGTTGACCTTGACGAGCTTCAGGTTCTTCTCCTCGGCGATCCGCTCGAGGACCGGCGCGACCGCATGACAGGGGCCGCACCATTCGGCCCAGAAGTCGACGAGCACCGGCTCGCCGCTCTGGAGCACCTCGTTTTCGAACGTCTCGTCGGTGACGTCGGTTGCCATTCAGCTTTTCCTTTCCGTCGTTCTGAGGACCCGTACCCGATCCTCCAAGAGTAAGAACGCTGCTCTCTACACTTCGCTTCCCGATGTCTTCCCAAGCATTTCAGCCGCTCCCGACGGTGCCCGACCACCCGGCCCTCGAGGAGGAGGTGCTCGCGTGGTGGGAGTCCGAAGGCATCTTCCAGAAGCTGCGCGAGCGTAATCGCGGCGGCCCGGTCTTCTCGTTCATCGACGGGCCGGTTACGGCGAACCGGTTCTCCCTGGGCGTCCACACGGCCTGGGGGCGGACGCTGAAGGACGTCTTCCAGCGGTACAAGGCGCTTCGCGGCTTCGACCAGCGCTACCAGAACGGCTTCGACTGCCAGGGGCTCTGGATCGAGGTCGGCGTCGAGCACGAGCTCGGGCTCAACTCGAAGCGCGAGATCGAGGAGTACGGCCTCGAGGCGTTTGCGCGCAAGTGCCGCGACGTCGTGGTCAGGTCGTCGGCGGCGCTCACGCGCGGCTCGATCCGCCTCGGCCAGTGGATGGACTGGGGCAAGGACTACTTCACGTTCAGCGACACGAACATCGAATACGTCTGGCGGATGCTCAAAGTCGTGCACGAGCGCGAGTGGCTGTACATGGGCCACCGATCGACGGAGTGGTGCCCGCGCTGCGGCACGTCGATCTCGCAGCACGAGCTCATCGGCTCCTACGTCGACCGCGCCGACCCGTCGCTCTATGTCCGCTTTCCGCTTGCCGATCGCCCGGGTGAGTTCGTCGTCATCTGGACGACCACGCCGTGGACGCTGCCCGCGAACGTCGCCGCCGCGGTCAACGCGAGCGCGCAGTACGGCCGGCGCGCGAACGGCGAGTGGGTCGCCGTCGCGCGCTATCCAGACGACTCCTTCGAGGAGCAGAAGCCCGGGTCCGAGCTCGTCGGCTGGCGCTACCACGGGCCGTTCGACGAGCTTGCGCCGAAGGTCGACCACCGCGTGATCCCGTGGGACGAGGTCTCGCTCGACGACGGCACCGGGATCGTGCACATCGCACCGGGCGCCGGCTCCGAGGACTTCGAGCTCTCGCGCGTGCACGACCTGCCCGTGCTGACGCCGGTCGACGAGTCCGGGCGGTTCTACGACGAGTACGGCTGGCTGCACGGCCTTTCGACCGTCGAGGCGGCAGAGCAGATCATCGGTGACCTCGAGGAGAAGGGGATCCTCGTCGAGGCCGGGCTGCACGAGCACCGCTATCCCGAGTGCTGGCGCTGCCACACGCCGCTCATCTTCCGGATCGCCGACGACTGGTTCATCTCCGTGCTCGACCTCCGCCAGCAGATGCTCGACGCGAACGCGACCGTCAAGTGGACGCCCGAGTACATGGGCAAGCGCATGGACGACTGGTTGCACAACATGGGCGACTGGAACATCTCGCGCCGGCGCTACTACGGTCTGCCGCTGCCGTTCTATCCCTGCGCGTGCGGTCATCTGAACGTGATCGGCTCGAGGGCGGAGCTCGAGTCGCGCGCCCTCGGCGGGCTCGAGCAGCTCGAAGAGCTGCGGCGGCCGTGGATCGATCGCGTCCCGGTCTCGTGTGAGGCCTGCGGCGAGCCCGTGGAGCGCATCAAGGAAGTCGGCGACGTCTGGCTCGACGCCGGCATCGTGCCCTTCTCGACGCTCGGTTGGCAGAACGAGACATACGTGCCCGAGGGCTACGCGACCGGTGCCGCGAAAGGGCTGACGACCGCCGACCTGCCCGACCATGCGTACTGGGAGAAGTGGTTCCCGGCGACATGGGTCTCGGAGATGCGCGAGCAGATCCGGCTGTGGTTCTACTCGCAGCTCTTCATGTCGGTCGTGCTCACCGGTCGCGCGCCGTTCGAGCAGGTGCTCGGCTACGAGAAGATGCTGGACGAGACGGGCCGGGAGATGCACTCCTCCTGGAAGAACACGATCGCAGCCGAGGACGCGTTCTCGCGCATGGGCGCCGACGTGATGCGCTGGCAGTACTGCGCGCAGCCGCCGAGCCAGAACCTGCTCTTCGGCTACGGGCCGGCGGAGCAGATCAAGCGTGAGCTGCTGACGCTCTGGAACTCGGTCTCCTTCTTCGTCTCCTACGCGAACATCGACGGCTTCAGGCCGTCGTTCGACGTGCTCCAGCCGCAGGGCGAGCTGAAGCCGCTCGACCGCTGGCTCGTCGAGCGCACGCATGCATTCGTGCGCGAAGCAGAGGCCGGCTACGAGTCGTTCATGACGGTCGACGTGATGCGTGCCTACACGGACTACGTCGACGATCTCTCCAACTGGTACATCCGCCGCTCGCGGCGTCGCTTCTGGGACGGCGACGTCGTCGCGCTCGCGACTCTCTGGTACGCGCTCGTGCAGACGTTGCGCGTGCTCGCACCCGTGATGCCGTTCATCACCGACCATCTGTGGCGCAACCTCGTGCCGGACGGCCCCGAGTCGGTGCACCTCGCGCCGTGGCCGGAGGTTCCGGAGCCCGATCGCACGCTCCTCGACGAGATCGCCGACGTCCGCCGCGTCGTCACGCTGGCGCACCAGGCCCGGGCGACCTCGGGGCTGAAGCTGCGCCAGCCGCTGCGGCAACTCGTCGTCGAGGGGGCGGCCGGTGCGCGCGCACACGCGGACGAGGTCGGCGACGAGGTGCGCGTGAAGGACGTGTCATTCGACCGCGTCGACGCGCAGCTGCTCGTGAAGCCGAACCTGCCCGTGCTCGGACCGCGGCTCGGCAAGGAGCTGCGCGCGGTGCAGGCGGCGCTTCAGTCCGGCGACTTCGAGCAGCTCGACGGCGGCCGGTTCCGCGCGGCCGGTCACGAGCTCGAGCCCGACGAGGTGCTCGTCGAGCGCGGCGGCCGCGAGGGGTGGTCGGTCGCGGCCGCGGACGGCGTCACCGTCGCGCTCGACCTCACGCTCGACCCGGAGCTCGAGCTCGAAGGCCGCGTCTACGACCTGATCCGCCAGGTGAACACGATGCGGCGCGACGAGGGCTACGAGCTGACCGACCGGATCGTCCTCACCGTGCCGCCGGCGCAGTCGGAGCTCGTCGAGCGCCACGGCGACTGGATCAAGGACGAGGTCCTCGCGACCGAGATCCGCGTCGACGGAGATCTGGCGATCGCCAAGGTCTAAAGCGGTGCCAGGCACCGGAGGTGCCTGGCACCTATTCTTCAGGTATGCCGGCCTGCACCGTGTGCGGGAGCGAGGTGGAAGCGCGGTACCGCTTCTGTCCGTGGTGCGGCCTCGCGCAGCGCCGCAAGATCGTCGAGTTCTTCTGGCCGCACGCGAACAGCCCCGGCCGCGCGCTGCGCGTCTCGCGCTACCTCGGCGACGAGCGGCACGTTCGGTTCAGCGTCTGGGACGACGGCGTCGCCCGCGCTGCGGTCTCGCTCGGCGAGGAGGAGGCTCTTCGGTTGGCCGACTTCCTGCAGGAGCCGGACAGCGGGGTCAGACCCCACTGCGTGGGGTCAGACCCCTACGGCACGACCGAGACGCTCTAGTCCCTCGTCCAGCAACTCGTCGGCCGTCGCGAGCGACAGGCGCGCCCAACCGCGGCCGCGCTCGCCGAAGCCCTCGCCGGGCGCGACGGCGACGCGGTGCTCCTCGAGCAGCAGCTCGGGCGTCAGCCCCTCGGGCAGCTCGAACCAGACGAAGAACGTCCCCTCGCTCTGTGCGTTCCAGCCCGCGAGCGCGGCGAGCGCCCGGTCGCGGCGCCCCTCGTAAAGCGCCCGCCGCTCCTCGACCGAGTCCTGCGGCCCGGTCAGCGCCGCGATGCCCGCCTCCTGCACCGGCATGAAGATCCCCGCGAACTGGTGGTTCTGTAGCTCCTCGAAGCGCGAGACGATCTCCGCGTTCCCCACCGCGAAGCCAAGCCGCCAGCCGGCCATGCCGTACGTCTTCGACATCGAGAAGAGCTCGAAGCCGACGTCGCGCGCGCCGTCGACGGCGAGGAAGCTCGCGGGCTTGCGTCCGTCGAAGACGAGATCGCCGTATGCGAAGTCGTGCATCACCCACGCGCCGGCCGAGCGCGCCCAGTCGATTGCCGCTTCGAACACCCCGTCAGGCGCGCACGCAGCAACCGGGTTCGACGGGTAGTTCAGGTAGAGCGCAGCGGCGGAGCGCGGCGCGGCGTCCCAATCCGGCCGCCCGTCCGGCGCGAGCGGGAGCGACGCGCGCTGCGCATCCGCAAGCGCGATCGCCGACTGGTAGTCGGGATACCCCGGATCCGGCAGCACGATCGTCTCGCCGTCCTCGACACACGTCTGCGCGAACTCCATCAGCCCGGTCTTCGATCCCGGCAGGACGGCGACTTCGCGAGCAGGATCGACCGTGACGCCGTACACGTCCGCTACCGCGCGGCGATCGCCTCCTTCAACGCCGGCAAGCCGCGAACGGCGCGTAGCCGTGAGATCCGGCCGCTTCGCCGCACGGCCGAGCGCTTCCGCGACGTGCGGCGGCGGTCCGATGTCGGGGTTGCCGCGGCCGAGATCGACGAGCGGCGCTCCCTCGCGCGCGGACGCGGCGGCGACGCGCGCGAGCAGCGCTGTGAAGTACTGCTCTGGAAGCCGCTCGAGGCGGGCCGGACGCGCGCGCATGCGCGCCGAACGTTACGCCGCCGAGCGTTCGGCGCGGCGCAGCTCGACCGGAAGCCTGAAGACGACGTCCTCGAAGACCGACTGCGCCTCGACGATCTCTTCGACCCCGTGCGCGCGGAACCAGTCGCAGACCCCCGCACGAGATGCTCCGGCGCCGACGCGCCCGAGGTCACGCCGACGATCTCGACGTCCGTCGAACCAGCGCTCGTCGATCCCGTCGGCGTCGTCCACGAGCTCGGCCGGGACGCCGGCGGCGCGTGCGACCTCGACGAGCCGCACCGAGTTCGACGAGTTGCGCGAGCCGACGACGAGCAGGAGGCCGACCTGCGCGAGCAGCTCCTTGACCGCCCACTGCCGGTTGGACGTCGCGTAGCAGATGTCCTCGCGAGCGGGGCCGCGCAGCTGCGGGAACCGCCGCCGCAGCACGTCGATGATCTCGCGCGTCTCGTCGACCGAGAGCGTCGTCTGCGTGATGTACGCCACGCGCGCGTCGGCCGGCAGCTCGAGCGCCTCGGCGTCGGCGACGCTCTCGACGAGCACGATTGCGTCCGGGCGCCTCGCCCATCGTGCCCTCGACCTCTTCATGGCCCGCGTGCCCGATCAGCACGATCGTGTAGCCCTCGTCCGCGTAGCGCCGCGCCTGCGTGTGCACCTTCGTCACGAGCGGGCACGTCGCGTCGATCGACGCGAGCCGTCGCGCGTCGGCGGCCGAACGCACGGCGGGCGACACGCCGTGGGCGGAGAAGACGACCGTCGCCCCTCGGGGATCTCGTCGATCGCGTCGACGAAGATCGCGCCGCGCTCCTCGAGCTCGCGGACGACGTGCGAGTTGTGCACGATCTGCTTCCGGACGTACACCGGCTCGCCGTAGAGGCGTAACGCGCGCTCGACCGTGTCGACCGCCCGCTCGACCCCGGCGCAATAGCCGCGGGGCGACGCGAGGAGGACGCGCTTCACCACACCGCGGGCCAGGATAGCCCCGGTCCCTGTGAACGTCGCGTTAACGCATCGAGAGATGGAAAAGCCCGCCGCTCGGGGGGGTCGGTGCGGCGGGCTCATCCAAGTTGCTCGCCGCGGGGCCTGGCCTGCGCCGCGGTTCGCATCGCCCAGTGGCCGGGACGCTAACCCTCGGCCGACGAGGCCACAATGGGCCGTCCGGCCCATCTTTTGAAGGCGGAGGGATCAGGCTCCGCGGCCTGAAAGATGCCCTCGGCGGCAGCGCCGCTCCGTAGAATCTCGACGCCCAGCATGACCTCGACCGAGTTGCCCCCCGTCGGCCTCAACGGCCTCGCGCTTGCGTGGGAGAGCGTCGCGGTGCTCGCGGGCACGCTCATCCTCGGTTTGCTGCTCGGTGCGCTCGTCCGTTCGCGGCGGCCCGCCTCGCGGCGGCCGGCCGGAGGGGAGATCGCGCCGGACCGCGAGCGGGAGCTGCACAGCCTGCGGCGGATCGCCGGCGAGCTCGCCCGAACCTCGGACGTCGCGGGGGTCGCGAGGGCGCTCCTCGACGAGATCGGCGTCCTCTTCGAGGTCGGCTTCGTCGGCCTCGCCTTCGTCTCCGAGGACGGCCGCGAGGCATCGGGCTTCCTCGCGCGCGCCGACGGGGCGGACGTGGCCTGGTGGCCCGAAGTCTTGGTCGACCTGCAGCGAGAGCCGTCGGGAATCGCCAGCGCCGTCTTCGAGGCCGCGAGCTTCGCCGTCTACGACGTCGAGGGCTCGACGCGGGTCAGCTCGCGGCTCGCGCGCGAGACCGGTGCGAAGAGCGCGGCTTTCGTGCCCCTCGATCAGCGAGGGGCGCGTGATCGCAGTGATCTCCGTTGCGACGACGGACGACCACCGCGCCTTCTCGCTCGGACGATCTCGCCGTGATGCAGACGCTCGCCTCGGAAGCGACGATCGCGCTCGAGCGCACCCGCTCGGCGATCGCGCTCGGCGAGGCGCTCGCCCGTGAGCGGCTGCTCGCCGGCATCGGCCGGCGGCTCCGCTCCGAGCTCGAGCTCGGCGCCGCGCTGATGGCGACGGTCGAGGAGACCGCGGCCGGTCTCGAGGCATCGCGATGCTTCGTGCGCCTGGCGAGACGCCGGACGAGCTCGTCGAGTGGCACGCAGCCGACGCCGCGCCGCTCGGCGGCGACACCGAGCGGCTCCCCGCTTCCAACCTCGCCGAGCGTGAGCTGCGTACCGTCGCGATCGCCGACGTCCTGGATGCGCCGGAGCTCGCCGACCCGGCGCTCGGCGGGCTCGAGCACCTGGCGGCGAGCGGCGTCCGAGCGGTCATCTCGACGCCGATCGTCGTGCACGAGCGTCCGCTCGGGGTGCTGACGGCGCAGAACGACGTGCCGCGCGTCTGGAGCCGCAGCGACGTCGATGCTCCTCGAAGCCGTTGCCGCGGAGGCGGGCCTCGCGATCCGGCTCGGACGGCTGCTCGCGGAGAACCGCGAGCGCCTCTCGCAGCAGACCGCGCTCCTGCGTGCGGCGCAAGTCCTGAGCGGCGAGCTCGAGCTCGCCACCGTCCTCTCCAGGCTCGTCGACGAGGTCGCCCAGCTCCTCGACGCCGACGGCTCGGACTGCTACCTCTACGACCGCGAACGTGGCGTGCTTCGCTGCGCGGCCGTGCACGGCTTCGAGGGCGGGCTCGTCGGCTTCGAGTTCCCGGCGACGCTCGGCCTCGCCGGGCTCGCGATCCGCGAGGGCCGGGCGCTCGTCGGCAGCGAGTACGGCGAGCTGGCCGATGCGGTCCCGCACGCGGCCTACGCGGGGTTCACGGACGCGATCGTCGCGCCGATGCGCTGGAGCGACGACGTGCAGGGCGTGCTCGGCGTCGGCCGGCGGACGGGCAGGCCGTTCGGGCCGCCCGACGTCGACGTGCTCGAGGCGTTCGCCGGGCTTGCGTCGCTCGCACTGCGAAACGCGGAGACGTTCAGCCGCAGCTCGCGGCAGGCGCGCGTGCAGCGCGGCTTCTACCGGATCGCCTCGGTGCTCGGGCAGTCGCTGTCGCGAACGGCGACGCTCGAGGCGGTCGCGCAGGCGGCGGCCGAGGCGCTCGGCGGCTCCGCCGCCGCAGTGTTGATGCCACAGGGACAGCGCCTCGACGCTCGCGGGCTCGCACGACCTGCCGGCGCCCGTCGCTTCCGTGCTGAAAGCCGGCATCGAGGGCGGTGACGGGCCGCTCGTCCGCGCGGCGACGCAGGGACGCGTGATCGCGTCGCCGATGCTCACCGAGGACGAGCGTCTGCCCGAGGCCTGGCGCAAGGCCGCGAAGACGGCGAAGCAGCGGGCGCTCCTCGCTGTGCCTGTCGACGTTCCACGCCACGCCGCAGGCGGGCTCGTCGCCGTTCTTCTTCGACGAGGAGCGCGTCTTCACGGACGACGACCTCGAGCTTGCGCGGCATCTCGCCGACGCGACGCGCGGCGCGCTCGAGCGCAGTGAGCTCTTCGAAGCCGAGCGGAGCGCGCGTGCGCTCGCGCAGCAGTTGACGCGCACGGGCCGGCTGCTGACGAGTGAGCTCGACCCCGCAGCGGTCATGGACGAGGTCGTGCAGCAGGCGCCCGAGCTCGTGAACGCCGACGCGTGCGCGATCCGTGTGCTCGAGGAGGACGAGCTCGTTGTCGCCGCAGCCGTCGGCCTCGGCGCGGACGAATCGCTCGGCTCGCGCTCACCCGCGTCGTCGCTCCTCTCCGGGGACGTGGTGCAGTCGCGATCGCCGGTCGCGCTCGAGGCTGCGGGTGACGACGCGCGCCTGCGCGGCTGGACCCGCTGCTCGCGTCCGGTCACGCCGCGTATCTCGGCGTCCCGCTCGAAGGCCCGGAAGGCGCACCGCTCGGCGTGCTCGCCGTCTACGCGCGCGAGCCGCGGCCGTGGCGCGAAGAGGAGGTCGACGCGATGCTCGCGCTCGCCGCCAGCACGTCGGCCGCGCTCTCGAACGCGGAGCTCTACCAGCGCGTCGCGATGGAGAAGGAGCGGAGCTTCGCGATCCTCGCCAACATCGCCGACGGGATCGTCGCCGTCGACCGCGAGGGTCGCGTCGTGCTCTGGAACGAGGCCGCCGAGCAGATCACCGGCGTGCCCGCGGAGGACGCGCTCGGGCGTGTGCCCGCGGAGGTGCTGCAGGGCTCGCTCGGCTCCGGCAGCGACACGCCGATCGGCGACCGGCTCGTGCCGATCGTCCGCGGGCGCGAAGAGGTGTGGCTGTCGGTCACCGAGGCCGTGATGCGCGATCCCTCCGGCGCCGTCTCCGGCCGCATCTTCGCCTTCCGCGACATCTCCGCCGACCGGCTCGTCGAGCAGATGAAGTCCGACTTCGTCTCAACGGTGTCGCACGAGCTGCGCACGCCGCTCACGTCGATCTACGGGTTCGCGGAGACGCTGCTGCGCCAAGACGTCCTCTTCGGCGAGGACGAGCGGCTGACGTTCCTCGACTACATCGCGTCGGAGTCGCAGCGGCTGACGCAAATCGTCGACGCGCTGCTGAACGTCGCGCGGCTCGACACCGGCGACCTGCAGGTGCATCTCGCGCCGACGGATGTGCGCGAGCTCGTCGACGAGCTCATCCAGGGCGTCCAGGATGCAGGGGCGAATGGGCACCGCTTCGTGCTCGAGCTGCCGCAGGAGCCGCTCGCCGCGAATGCGGATCGCGACAAGCTGCGACAGGTCTTCACGATCCTCCTCGACAACGCGCTTCGCTACTCGCCGGACGGCGGTACGGTGACGGTCGGCGTCGAGCGGCACGACGACACCGTCGAGGTGAGTGTCGCCGACGAGGGAATCGGCATCCCGCAGTCCGACCAGGATCAGATCTTCCGCAAGTTCTACCGCGGCACCGACGTGGAGTCGCGCACGGGGGCCGGCGGCACCGGGCTCGGTCTCTTCATCGCCCGCGGGCTCGTCACCGCGATGGGCGGCAGGATCTGGGTGGAGTCACGAGAAGGGGAGGGGTCGACATTTGCATTCGAATTGCCTGCCGCAGGACTGAGCAAGGTTCACTAGGGAATAGGAGCGCACTGTGACGCAAGTCCTCGTGATCGACGACGAAGCGCCGATCCGCCTCCTCTGCCGGGTGAACCTCGAGGCGGAGGGCATGGACGTGCTCGAAGCCGCCGACGGCCCGAGCGGGCTCGAGGAGGCGCGGAAGCACCAGCCCGACGTCGTCCTGCTCGACGTGATGATGCCCGGGCTCGACGGCTGGCGGGTCGCCGAGCAGCTGCTCGAGGACGAGCGCACGAGCGAGATCCCGATCATCTTCCTCACGGCGCGCGCCGAGTTCCGAGACCGCGCGCGCGGCCTCGACATCGGCGGCGTCGACTACGTCACGAAGCCGTTCAACCCGCTCGAGCTCGCGCCGCTCGTGCGCGAGCTTCTCGACCGCATCGAGCGAGGCGAGCGCGACGAGCTGCGCGGCGAGAAGCTCGCGGAGCTCCGCTCGCTCATGGAAACCGAGTAGCGGCGCAGCCCAACAGCGGGGTCAGACCCCGCGGGGGTCAGACCCCAGAAATCTCCGAGAGGACGTCGCCGCGACCGACCTGGCGGGCGCGGCACCCAGCCGACCCGGCCCTCGGTTCACGGCGAGCAAAGCGAAGCGGTCGCCAGTGAACAGGCGCCGCGGAGCGGCGCCGTCAAATCAGGTCGCGGCCCCGAGGACGTCCGGCAGCTGGCCGCGCGACGAGATGTCCAGCTTGCGGTAGACGCTCGAGAGGTGCACCTCGACCGTCTTCGGGGTGACGAAGAGCGCCTGGGCGATGTCCTTGTTCGTCATGTTCTCGGCGGCCATCTCGGCGACGCGGCGCTCGCTCGGGGTGAGCGACTCGAGCCCGCTCAGCATCAGCCGCCGCGGCCGCGCACCGGTCGCCGCCAGCTCCGTCTGCGCCCGCTCCTCGAGCACGGTCGCGCCGAGCTTGTGCGCCAGCTCGAGCCCGAGCCGCAGATGCTCGCGGGCGTCCGAGCGCTTGTTGCCGCGGCGGATCGCCGCGCCGAGCTCGACGAGCGCCTTCGCGTACTCGAGCCGCCACTGCGCGTGGGAGAGCACCTCGACCGCCTCGTGCAGCAGCTTCTCGCCCGACGCGCCGCCCTCGACGAGGCCGAGGGTGCGGAGCGCGACGCCGACCGACTGCGGTGCGCCCCAGCCGCGCGCTCGGTCGAGCGCCTCGATCGACGTCTGCAGCGCCTCGTCGCGACGCCCGGCCGCGTGCAGGGCGAGCGCGAGGTACGGCCGCCAGTCGTAGAAGGCACTGTTGCCGATTCCGAGCGCCTCGATGTTGGCGCCGAGCGAGCGGAACTCGCGGATCGCGTCGTCGTAGCGGCGCTGCTCGAGGTAGAGCCGGCCGCGCGCGAGCTGGAAGAAGGTCAGATGGCCGTTCGCGGGGAGCGCGCCGGGCAGGTTGCTCTCGGCGATGCACGACGCGGCGCCGTCGAGGTCGCCCTTCTCCATCGCGAGCTCGGCACGGAACGCGTGGGAGTAGAGCTGCGTCGTCTGGTACGCCATCAGCTCCGAGAAGCGGAAGAGATCCGACTCGACTCCGGCGAGATCGCCGCGCCGCAGTTGCGTGTACGCGCGGAAGAGCGCGCTCGACGATGCAAGCACATTGTCGCCGCGCGCGTACGCGGCGCGCAGCACACGGTCGTAGACCGCGAGGCTCTCGTCGGGGTAGCCGCCCATCGTGAGCGTGTAGGTCGCGAGATGCAGGCCGCGCGTGCCGAGCAGGTCGATGCGCTGTGGCGCGAGCGCGGTGCGCGCGAGCTCGAGTGCCCGCTCGCGGTCCTCGCCGATCCGCGTCTGCTGGTAGGCGAGCGTGGCGAGCAGGAGGTCGCTGCCGACGCCGCCGTGCAGCTTCGTCGTGTCGACCTTCGCGAGCTCGGCCTCGGCGATCGAGACGTGCTCGGGATACCACCAGCCCGCGTTGATCAGCTCCGACCAGATCGACTCGGCGAGATCGGGATCTGCCTCGCCGAGGACCTCGCGCGCCGCGCCGAACGAGCTCATCGCGTCGGCGTGCCGGTTCGCGCGCAGGAGGCAGCGGCCGAGCTCGATGCCGACCCGCGCGCGCCGCTTCGGCGCCTCGACCAGCTCGAACGCCTTCGAGAGGTAGACGATCGCCTCGTCGTTGTCGAGCAGACGCTCCGCCATGCCGAGCGCGCGCACGACCTCGCCGTGCTGTTCCTCGGTCGGCGGCTCGTCGAGTGCACGTCGCAGCGCAGCGACCGCGACGTCGCTCGAGCCGCGCTTCAGCGCGCGTGCTGCTGCCTGCTGGAGCGTGTCGACGACGAACGGGTCCCCGTTCGGGATGGAGTGCTCGAGATGGACCGCGACCTGCTCGGGCTCGGCGCCGGCATCCGCGAGGATGCGCGCCGCTCGGCGGTGCGCGGCGATCCGCTCGCCGCCCGACATGTCGTCGTAGACGGCGGCGCGCACGACCGGGTGCGTGAACTCGAGCGGCATCTCGTAGTGCAGCAGGTCGGCGCGCGCGAGCGTCGTCGCGGCGTGCGACGCGAGCTCGCGCTCGAGTCCTGCGAGCGCCGCGGCGTGCCGCAGCTCGGCATGGCCGCCGAGCACCGCGATCGCGCGCACGAGCACCGTTGCCTCCGACGGCAGCCGCGAGAGGCGTAGCGAGACCGCGCGTGCGACCGGCTCCGGGCCGATCTCCGTCACGCGCTCGGCGTTCGCGGCGCTCGGCTCGAGCCCCTCGCGCTTGATCGTGTCGAGGAGCGCGGCGACGAAGAGCGGGTTGCCGCCGGTCGCGGACCAGCACGCGTGCACGAACGCCTCGTGCGGGTCGGCGCCGAACATCTCGCGCGCGATCCGGCCGACGGAGCCGACGCTGAGCGCCGTCGGGCGGACGATCGCCGCAGCGGGATCGGCGAGGATCTCGGTGACGCGCGCCTCGGCATGACTCTGCTCCGGCGGGCGCGTCGCGACCGCGACGAGGAGCGGCAAGCCCTCGAGTCGCCGCTGGAGGTGCGCGAGCCAGCGGAGCGAGGGGCTGTCCGCCCAGTGCAGGTCGTCGATCGCGATCAGCACCGGTTTGCGCAGCGCGAGGTTCGCGGCGAGCCAGTAAAGGCCGTGGAGCATCGCGAACGAGACGTCGGTCTCGTCGTCGTCGGCGCCGGCGAGCTGCACCTCCTCGAAGAGCGAGGCGGCGAGCGCCGCCGCGCCGCTCAGGAGCTCGGAGCGCTCGTCGCTCGTCGCCGAGGCGAGCACCGGCTCGAAGAGCTGGCGCACGAGGCCGTACGCGAAGTCCTGCTCGAGCTCGCCGCCTCTTGCACTCAGCACCGTGACCCCGGCAGCAGCCGCGATCGCCCGTGCCTCCGCGAGCAGCCGCGTCTTGCCGATGCCGGCGCGCCCCTCGATCGCGATCAGCCGGCCGGACCCGGAGGACGCGGAGTCGACGTAGGCCTGCAGCGCCGCGAGCTCGCCCTCGCGCTCGAGGAGCGTCGGGCCCTCAGGCCGGGGCGGGGCCGCGCTCGGCCGGCGCGCGCCGAGCGGCGGGAAGCGCTCCGGCAGGCCGTCGCAGACGAGCTGGAAGATCTGCTCGGGGCGGTCGAGGCCGGGGACGCGGGTCTCGCCGAGGTCGCGGAGCCGGATCCCGGGCGCGAGCTCGTGCTCGATCAGTGCCGCGGTCGTCCGCGAGACGAGGACCTGCCCGCCGTGGCCGAGGTCGCCGATCCGCGCCGCCTGGTGGACGGCGAAGCCGACGTAGCCCTCGCCCGAGACCGAGGCCTCGCCCGTGTGGAGGCCCATCCGGACGCGGACGGCGCCGTCCTCGGGCCAGTCGTGGCCGACCATTGCCCGCTGCGCCGCGGCCGCGGCTGCGACCGCCGTGCCCGCGCTGCGGAAGACGAAGAAGAACGCGTCGCCCTGGCGGTCGATCTCGAGGCCGTCCTCGGCGGTGAACGCCTCGCGAAGAAGCGAATTGTGCTGCGAGAGGAGCGCGCCGTAGCGCTCGCGGCCGAGCTGCTTCAGCAGGCGCGTCGAGCCCTCGATGTCCGAGAAGAGAAAGGTGACCGTCCCGGTCGGGAGGTCGCGGGTACCTGCCATGTCGCCCTTCTTGACCCCTTTGCCCGGTCGATTTCCTTGGCCGGGATGGTACTTCCCCTTTTGCAAACGGGGAAGGGGTCCGGGAATCTTTGGGGGACGTTTTGGGGGTTTCCCCGATTGTCGGTCACCGCCTGCGCGACGACAGTGCCGCTAGTTCCCCCGACAGAAAGGCACTGATCAATGTCCGCCATCGCAGTCCCCGTCGGCCTCGCCCCCTCCGCCACCGCGGCGGTTGGAGGCGCCGTCGTTTCCGCGACCGGCCTCGTCCGACGCTACGGCGAGGGCGACACGGCCGTCGAGGCGCTTCGCGGCGTCTCGCTCGAGATCGACGCCGGCCGGATGACGGCCATCATGGGCCCGTCCGGCTCCGGCAAGTCGACGCTGATGCACCTGCTCGCAGGCCTCGACTCGCCGACCGAGGGCTCGATCGTCCTCGCAGGCACCGAGATCACAGGCGCTCTCCGAGAAGAAGCTGACGATGCTCCGTCGCGAGACGATCGGCTTCGTCTTCCAGTTCTTCAACCTGCTGCCGATGCTGACGGCGGAGGAGAACGTGACCCTCCCGCTCGCGATCGCCGGCGAGAAGCCGGACAAGCAGTGGCTCGACGAGCTGCTCGACGCTGTCGGCATCGCGAACCGTCGCTCGCACCGGCCGGCCGAGCTCTCCGGCGGGCAGCAGCAGCGGGTCGCCGTCGCCCGGGCACTCATCACGCGCCCGAAGGTCCTCTTCGCCGACGAGCCGACGGGCAACCTCGACTCGAGCTCGTCGAAGGAAGTCCTCTCGATGCTCCGCCATGCGGCGGACGAGTGGGGCCAGACGATCGTCATGGTCACCCACGACGCCGGTGCAGCCGCGATGGCCGACCGGATCCTCTTCCTCGCGGACGGGCGCATCGTGCGCGACCTCGAGGAGTCGACGGCGGCGGAGGTCATCGCCGCGATGCAGGAGGTGAGCTCCCGATGACGCGGGTCGCGCTCAAGGGGCTGCTCGGACGCAAGGTCCGCGCAGTGCTCACCGCACTCTCGATCGTCCTCGGCGTCGCGATGGTGAGCGGCTCCTTCGTCCTCACCGACACGATCTCGAAGGCGTTCACGTCGATCTTCACCGCCGCGTATGACCACACGGACGCGGTCGTGAGCGGCAAGAAGCTCGTGGACTACTCGTCGAGCGGTAACGCGACCGTGTCGCCGGCGCTGCTCGCGAAGATCCGCACGCAGCCCGAGGTCGCAGCGGCCGCCGGCTCGATCATCGACCTGAACGGCGACTCGACGCGGGCGAACCTGATCGGCAAGGACGGCAAGGCGATCTCGAACTCGGGTGCGCCGACGTTCGGTCTCGGCATCGACACCTCGCAGCCGCGCTTCAACCCGCTGACGCTCGAGTCCGGCAGGTGGGCAGCGACGGACGGCGAGGTCGTGATCGACCCGGACACCGCGAAGAAGCAGCATTTCGCCGTCGGCGAGATGATCGGCGTCGCGGCGAACGGGCCTGCGAAGCGCTTCCGGATCGTCGGCATCGCCCGCTACGGCGACGTCGAGTCGCTCGGCGGCGCGACGTACGGCGTGTTCACGGTAGGCGAGGCGCGCAAGCTGCTCGGGATCAAGGGCTTCACGACGATCTCGGTCGCCGCTGCGAAGGGCGTCTCGCAGACCGAGCTCGCGCACGGGCTTCGCTCGGTGATCCCGGCGACCGCCGAGGTCAAGACGGCCGACGAGCAGGCCGCCACCGACAAGCAGAGCGTCGCGAGCTTCATCACGTTCATCCGCGGCTTCCTGCTCGGCTTCGGCGGCATCGCGCTCTTCGTCGGCGCGTTCGTCATCTTCAACACGCTGTCGATCACGGTCGCGCAGCGCACGCGCGAGCTGGCGACGCTTCGCACGCTCGGCGCTTCCCGGCGCCAGGTGCTCCGCTCGGTGATCCTCGAGTCGGCTGCACTCGGTGCGGTCGCGTCGGTCGTCGGTCTCGCGGCGGGCTTCGGCCTGGCGAAGGGCCTGAGCTCGCTCTTCAGCGCACTCGGGCTCGGGCTGCCGACGGCGGCAGCCGTCTACGCCACGCGCACGTTCGTCGTGTCGCTGCTGCTCGGGATCGTCGTGACGGTCCTCGCGGGCGTGATCCCGGCGCTCCGTGCGACGCGCGTCGCGCCGATCGCGGCGGCTCGCGGCGGCCTCCCGCCGCGCGTTCGCAGCCGCAAAGCTGCGATCGCGGGCGTCGTCATGCTGGTCGCAGCCGTTGCGCTGCTCGGGTACGCGATCACCGGCAACCGGCTGGGCTCGGGCAGCTCGCTGCTCGCGCTCGCGGCCGGCGCGCTCGCGTTGATCTCCGGCACGGCTGCGGTCGCGTCCCGGCTCGTGGCGCTGCTCGCGCGGATCGTCGGCGCGCCCTCTCGGCGCTTCGGCGGCGCGGCGGGATCGATCGCATCGCAGAACGCAGTGCGGAACCCGCAGCGCACGGCGTCGACGGCGGCGGCTCTGATGATCGGGCTCGCGCTCGTGTCGTTCGTCGCCGTGCTCGGCAAGGGCGTGCACGGTTCGATGAACAACGCGATCACGGGGCAGGTCAAGGCGCCGTGGATCGTGACGTCGAAGAACGGCTGGTCGGGCTTCCCGATCGCAGCCGGCGACGCCGCGGCGAACGCGCCAGGCGTCACGCGTGCGTCTTCGATCCGCGCCGATCGCGCGCTGATCGGCCAGACGCAGGTGAACGTCGACGGTGTCGATCCGAAGACGATCGGCGGGCTCTACCACTTCGAGTGGAAGCGCGGCTCGTCCGACGCCACGCTGGGGCGGCTGACGCGGGACGGTGCGATCGTCAAGGAGTCGTTCGCGAAGGCGAACCACATCGTGCTCGGACAGCGCTTCAAGCTGCGCTCGCCGTCCGGGCAGTCCGTGTCGCTGCGGGTGGTCGGCTTCTACCAGCCGCCGCGCATCGCCGAGCTCCTCGGCGGCGTGATCGTCAACCAGCACTCGTTCGACATGGCGGTGCCGCGCGCGCAGAACGGGTTCACGCTGCTTGCCGGCGACCCCACGGAGGCCGGCCTGCAGAAGGCGCTCGCCGACTTCCCCGACACGAAGGTGCAGACGAACGCGGAGTTCGTGAAGAACCAGACGTCCTTCATGAACTCGATCCTGAACCTGCTCTACGTGATGCTCGCGCTCTCCGTGATCATCAGCCTGTTCGGGATGATCAACACGCTGATCCTCTCCGTCTGGGAGCGGACGCGGGAGATCGGCATGCTCCGCGCAGTCGGCATGTCGCGGCGGCAGACGCGGCGCATGGTGCGCCACGAGAGCATCGTCACGGCGCTGATCGGCGCCGGGCTCGGCCTCCCGGTCGGCGTCGTCCTCGCCGCGGCCGTGACCCACGCGCTCTCGCGCTTCGGCGTCACGTTCTCGGTGTCGGTGGAGTCGCTCGTCATCTTCACGGTGGTGGCGATCGCGGCCGGCCTCGTCGCCGCGATCGCGCCCGCCAGGCGGGCGTCGAGGCTGAACGTGCTCGCCGCGCTGCAGTACGAATAAGCGGCAGTTGGCGCGGGGGCGGTCGGAAGGCCGCCCCCGCGCCTACACTCAAGGCTCCTCGGGGCGTAGCTCAGCCTGGTAGAGCGCTGCGTTTGGGACGCAGAGGCCGACAGTTCGAGTCTGTCCGCCCCGACTAGCAGTTCCTTCTCTCGCAACCTGCTTTCAAGCAGGTTGCAGTCGTCGCCAACGACTGCAACCAGGATGAATCCTGGTTGCCGGGCTGCGAAG
Source organism: uncultured Actinomycetes bacterium (assembly GCA_963838985.1). Lineage (GTDB taxonomy): Bacteria > Actinomycetota > Thermoleophilia > Gaiellales > Gaiellaceae > Palsa-739. The sequence goes on along the minus strand of CAWITF010000008.1, from coordinate 407,663 downwards.
GACTAGGGATCGAATTAGGGGTCGCCACGAGGCGGCCGAATGCCTCCGAGGCGGATCATGCGGCCATGAAGAAGGTGCTGCTCATCTCCGTCGCCGTGACCGCGCTGCTCGTCCTCGCCCTCGGGGGCTGGGTCGCCGGCAGCGTGCGGCGCCAACCCGTCTACGCCTGAAAGGGGGCCGCTGCCATGGCCACGATCGAGTATCAGTCGACCCACGAGTCCGCGCCGCCGAAGGTCTCCGACCGCTTCGTGCTCGAGCTGCGCACGAACGCCGCGCGCGTTCCGACGATCCCGGTGCGCCCGTCGACCGCGCTCGAGGTCGCCGTCGCGGTTCGCCACTCGCTCGACGAGGGCGGGCAGGACATCCCGCTCGACCTTTCGGGCATGAAGCGGATCGTGGTCGATCCGCGCGATCGGACGGCGCGGGTCCAGCCGGGCGTCACGCCGGACGAGCTCGAGCAGGCGGCCTTCTACTGGGGCCTTGCGCCCCTCGTCGATCGGAGCGGCCTCGTGCTTGCGAACCTCCTCGCAGCGCGCGTCGTCACTCCGGATGGCGAGCTCGTCGAGGCCGACGCGGACGCGCTGCGCGCGATCCGGACCGGCCGTTCCAGCGGGATCGTCGTCGACGCGACCTACCGGCTGCACTCTGCCGCAGAGTTGCGCCGGTAGGCCCTCACGCGCCGGGCGTGGCTGCCCCTCTTGCCTCCGCAGCCACGCCTCGCGCGACTCTCGCCGCGGCGATGCTGCCCTCGCGCAGCTGGCCGCCGAGCGTCGGCGTGAAGCCGACGAACCAGAGGCCGGGCAGCACGGGCGGGCCGTCCTTCTCCTTCGGCAGGCCGCGCTCGTTCAGGACGTCGAGGTGGCCGACGAGCGGCTCGAGGCCGGCGCGGAACCCGGTGGCGACGATCACCGAGTCGGGCGTCAGGCGCGAGCCGTCGGCCAGCACGACCTGCGCGCCGTCGAATGCCTCCACCGCGGCGACGACCTGCACGCGCCCGCGGCGGATCGCATCGACGATCCCGACGTCGAGGATCGGCGTCGTGCCGGTCGCGATGAACGAGCTGCGGACGCCGAGCTCGGGCCGCGGCAGTCCCTGGGCGCTGAGGTCGGGGATCGAGAGCTTCCGCTGCGTCCGCGAGATCGGGTCGACCCACGCGGGAGGCAAGTGGCGGATCGCCATCCCGACCAGCTGCGCAGGGATGCCCGCGGTCGCACGGCGCACGATCTGCGGCGGCGTGCGCACCGAGAGCTTCGAGCTCTTCGCGCCGCCGTCGGCGACGTCGTGCGCGATCTCCGCGCCGGAGTTCCCGGCGCCGACGACGAGGACGTCGCGCCCGCGAAACGGCTCGGGGTTGCGGTATGTCGACGAGTGCAGCAGCTCGCCGGTGAAGCTGTCGCGGCCGGGCCAGTCCGGCACGAACGGCGTACCGTTGTAGCCCGTGGCGACGATCACCCGCTCGGCGCGGATCGGGTTGCCGGGCGTCTGCACGGCCCACGCGTCGCCGTCGCGGTCGATGCGCTCGACACGCGTTTGGGTGCGAACGTCGATTCCGTGCTCCTCCACGTACTCGCGTAGGTAGGCAAGCAGGTCGTCGCGGGCGACCCAGCGGCCGTACCGCCGCGGGATCCGGTAGCCGGGAAGCCCCGACAGGAGCCGCGGCGTGTGCAGCCGGAGCCGGTCGTAGCGGTCGCGCCACGCGGCGCCCGGCTCCGGGCCGGCCTCGAGCACCGTCGCCTGCACGCCCTCCCGTTGCAGGAGGGCTGCGGTCGCGAGCCCGGCCGAGCCCGCGCCGACGATCACCGTCCCGAGCGTCTCCATGGCCGAGGTCATACCATCGCCGCAACCCAGGGGACGCCTGGCTCGTTAGCAAGACATGCGCTTGCGACAGAAGCAGGCCGGGCCGCGCGCGGGGCTGATCCGGCCCGCGAAGCGCGAGCAGCCCCGGCCCGAGCCCGACGAGGCCGCGCTCGAGAACGAGCAGGACGCTCCCGGGCCGCAGCCGGAGCGGCACGAGCCGAAGGTTCCCGATCCCGGGCTCGGCGATCTCACGTCGGCGGACTGGAAGGCGATCGTCGTCCGCGGCTTCAAGTCGTTCATGGCCGACAACGCGATGATGCTCGCGTCGGCCCTCGCGTACAGCTCCTTCTTCGCGATCCCATCCGTGCTGATCGTCGCGACCGGCCTGTTCACGCTCATCGCGAGCGCGCACGACATCATCGCGTTCATGCAGCACTTCACGTTCATCCCGAGCGCCGCGAAGAAGCTGCTGCAGCAGTCGCTGCTCCGGGCCGACGCCCACCCGGCAGGAAGTGTCGTCTTCACGATCATCGGCTTCCTGCTTGCGGTGTGGTCGGTCACGGGTGCGATGAACTCGTACATGACGGCGCTGAACATCGCCTACGACCGCCAGGACAAGCGCTCCTTCGTGAAGAAGCGCGTCGTCGCATTGAAGATGGCCGCGGTGATCGGCTTCGCGTTCCTGCTCGTCGCCGTGCTGACGATCTTCGGGCCGATCATCGAGAAGGCGATCTCGCACCACGTCGGCTCTGCCGGAATCGTCGTGACGGTGCTGTGGTGGGTCCTGCAGTGGCCGATCCTGCTCGCCGGCCTGCTCGTCGCGTTCGCGACGCTGCTCTACCTCGGCCCGGACGTCGAGCACCGCAAGTGGGAGTTCCTGACGCCCGGGCTCGCTCGTCGCCGCGCTGCTCTGGATCGCCGCGTCGGGTCTCTTCGCGGTCTACACGGCGACGTTCGCGTCGTACAACAAGACGTGGGGCTCGCTCTCGGCGGTGATCGTGATGCTGACCTGGCTCTGGATCACCGGCATGGCGTTGCTCCTCGGCGCGGAGATCAACGCCGAGGCCGAGCGCAGCCGCGAGCTGCGCGAAGCGTCGTAGCGTCAGTCGAGCCACTGCTCCCGCGAGAAGCCGCCGTACTCCTGGATCGAGCCGTAGATCGTCTGGACGATGCGCGTGCTGTGGACGACGAGCGCACAGGTCCCGTAGGGCAGCTTGCCGATGCGCTTCTTCTGGCTGTACTTCGAATAGGTGTTCACGATCGATTTGCGGAGACATGTTTGCGGGAGACCTAGGCGCTCGAGCCAGTAATCCTCGATCTCGGCCTGTCGCTCGATGTGGTCGGCGAAGAGATTGCAGTACACACGCATGTTGCGGCTGTCGACGCCGAACTCGCGGCGGAGGAAGTCGGCGAAGTACGCGAGCAGGTCCGCGTCCGAGTTCGTGATCTTCAAGGTGTTACGCGCTTTGGCGCCCTCGGCCCAATAGAGCATGCAGCCCGCCTCGTAGATCGCACCGCGCTTCCTGGCGAGCCTCCGGCCGTCTTCTTGGTAGCCACGACGGATCTCGCGCGCCCGCGCCGCGCTGCGCTCGCCGGCCGCGAGCGGGCCGTTACGAATTCGCGCCGCGAGTGCCCTGCGTTGCTCGTCCGTCAGAGGCACGTCTCGAACCCAGAGGCTCACCGACGAGCGGGAGACACCGAGCTCGAGCTGGATCTCCTTGATGGAGCAGCCACGTGACCGAAGCTCGCGAGCGCGCCGTCGTTCGTCTGTTTTCATAACAGACAACGTACCGGTGCCGGCGGACGGCGAGAGCGGGCGAAGGGAGTCGAACCCTCGTACCCAGGGTGGAAACCTGGTGCTCTACCGTTGAGCTACGCCCGCCGGGCGACGACTAGCGTAGCGGGATGCATTTTTCGGCGGAGGCCTTCGGGCTCGTGCCGCTGCTCGCCGCCGCGTATGCGCTCATCGCGCGCAACGAGCGACCGAGCCGCGCGCAGCTGGCCGCCGCAGTTCTCGCACTTGCACTGATCTTCGCCGCGTTCGCGACACGGCTACAGCCGTTCGCGCTGCACACGTTTCTGTGGGCGCATTTGCTGCAGAACGTCGTGCTCGCCGAATGGGCGCCGGGCCTGCTCGTCCTCGCGGTGCCGTCGACGATCGGCCGACGGGTCGCGCGCGCTCGCATCCTGCACCCGCTCGTCGCGCTCCCGCTCTGGCTCGCCACGTACTTCGTCTGGCACCTGCCGTGGATCTACGACGCAGCGCTCGCGCGCCCTCACTCGCTGCTGCACGTCGAGCACCTGACGTATCTGCTCGCGGGGCTCGCCGTGTGGTGGCCCGTCGTGCACGGCAGCTTCTCGTCCGGCGTGAAGGCCGCATACCTGTTCGCTGCGTTCGTCCTCGCGTCGCCGCTCGGGCTCGTCCTCGCGCTCGTCCCGAAGCCGATCTACGACTTCTACGCCGACGCGCCGCGCACCTGGGGGCCGAGCCCGCTCGCCGATCAGCAGATCGCCGGCGTCACGATGGCGCTCGAACAGGCCGCTGTGATCTTCGTCGTCTTCACGATCTACCTGCTGCGCTTCCTGCGCGACGAGCAGGGCGACCCGGAGCTATTCAAGCCGGAGCTGCGCCGCAAGACGCTTCGGGGCGGCGAGCAGCCACGAGTCGACGAGAAACTCGCGGACGTCGTCGAGTGAGGCGTCGAGGGAGATCAGCATGTACGGCCAGCCGTGGTAGTGCGGCGTCTCGAAGAGGATGTCCTTGCGCGCGTCGAGCAGCAGCGGCTTCTCGTCGCCGTCGCATCTGACGACGATCGCATCGGGCTCGGTGCGAAGCGACGCGAAGAACTTGCCTCGCACCTTCAGCGCCGGCCGTCCGTAGGAGGTCGACTCCTCGAACTCCGGCAGCTCGCGCGCCAGCGAGACGAGATCGTCCCAGCCGATCACGGGGCGATGCCGAGCGGCGTGATCAGTGAGCGGTAGGCCGCTCGTGAGCTCGGCTTCGTCCCGAGATCCCAGACCGACCCGGGTCGCCCGGAGAAGTACGCGATGAACTCGATCCGGCGGTGCTCCTTCACGAAGGTCGCCATCGTGCGCACGAAGGACGCGTCGTCGATACCCCAGAGGCCCCATTCCGGAAACGCGAACGCCTTGTGCGGGTGCGCCTCGTACAGCGCAGCGGCCGCCGCCCAGGTTGCGCCGTGGCCCGCGATGTCGTAGAGGTCGTCACCGACGACGTCGACGTACGCGTCGCCGGGGTAGTACGCCTGCGCCGAGTTGCCGGGGACGTTCGGCGCCCCGAAGCCTTGCGGGTTCCAGACGATTCGTAGCTTCGACGTCGTCACAGGGAGGTCGCGCGAGATCGCCGGCAAGCCCAGCTTCGCCAGCCTGGCGTTGATCTCGACAGCGGTCCCGCCGCGCGTGATCACCGCGATCCGCGCGAGTGCCTTGCGGTTCCACGCCGTCGAGTGCGCTGCATCGCGTCGCGTCCCGTTCGCGTTGTACGCGCACGTCGCCTCCCAGTACGCGTTCATCTCGGGGAACGGCCGCAGATAGAAACGGTCGCCCGGCCAGGAGTTGACGACGGCGTTCAGCTGGAAGAGAAAGGTGTCGTTCTTGCCGAGCGCGATGCCGCGCGGCGTCGCGGATTCGTGGACTCCGTACGCGCCGGTGTTCAACGCGAGCATCGGCACCGGCCCGAGCGTCGAGACGATGCGCGGCAGCGCGTTGCCCTGCGCGAAGCTCATGAAGGTATGTCGGATCGAGCTTTGCTGCCCGGTCTGCGCGGCGAAGCGCTGCGCGTTTCCGTGCACGCCGAGAAACACGCTCGCATCTGCGGCGGGGATTACGAAGAGGGCTGCGGCAACGACGGCGGCGAAGCGCACGGCGCACTTCAGGGTAGCCGCGGTTCGTGCCCCATGTGGGTGATCTTTCGGGTTAGGCGAGCTCGACGCGCTCGATCACGACGTCCGCGCGCGGACGGTCGTGCGCGTCGGTGTCGAGCGCGGAGATCGTGTCGACGACGTCCATGCCGTCGGTCACTTCGCCGAACACCGTGTGCTTGCCGTCGAGCCACGACGCAGCCTCGGTCGTGACGATGAAGAACTGGCTGCCGTTCGTGTTCGGCCCCGCATTCGCCATCGCGAGTGCGCCGCGAACGACCTTGTGGTCGTTGAACTCGTCCTCGAACTGGTAGCCGGGGCCGCCGCTGCCGGTGCCGGTCGGATCGCCGCCCTGAATCATGAAGTCCGGGATCACGCGGTGGAAGATGACGCCGTCGTAGAACCCGTCCTGCGCGAGCTTGCGGAAGTTCTCGACCGTCTTCGGCGCGTCGTCGTCGAAGAGCTCGACGGCGATAGCGCCGTGATTCGTGTGCAGGGTCGCCGCCGACATCTAGCGCAGGCTATCCGCCAGCGGCTCGATCGCGCCCGCAGTAGGCGAGAGCGAGCCGGACTCGAGACCGCTGACGATCTCGTGCAGCAACGCATGCGCCTCGCTCTCCTGATCGGCGTCGAGCACGGTCGTCACCGCGGCCACGTGCTCGCCGTGCGCGAAGAGCTCGACCGTCACCGTGTCGAGCTCGCGAGCGGGGATGTACGAGTCCTCGGGGATGCCGACGCGGACGAGCACGGTGCTGCCGTCCGGGAGCGTGGCCTCGCGCTCGGCCGGGTGTGCGCGGAGCGTCATGCGTGGGAGTCTGCCGGACGGCGCCGCTTCGCAAACCCTCCTGCGGTGGTCGGCGTCCGGCCGCCAGCGCGCCCGGGAGGATTCGAACCTCCGACCCGCGGATTAGAAGTCCGCCGCTCTGTCCCCTGAGCTACGGGCGCGTCGGTTGAGAGTACCGCCCGTTTCCGACCGCGCCCGACGCGGAATACGACTCGAAAGCGATACGGGAGGTATGGAATGGCGGAGCAGAAGCTGCAGGGCAAGAAGGTCGCGATCCTCGCGGCCGACATGTTCGAGCGGGTCGAGCTGGAGGAGCCGCGCAAGGCGCTCGAGGACGCCGGCGCGAAGACCGAGATCGTCTCGATCCACGACGGCGAGATCCAGGGGTTCGACCATTTCGACCCGGCCGACAAGGTCAAGGTCGACAAGACCGTCGAGGAAGTGTCGGTCGGCGACTACGACGCGCTGCTGATCCCGGGCGGCGTCGGCAACCCCGACCAGCTGCGCGGCGACGAGAACGCGGTCAACTTCGTCCGCGAGTTCGTCGAGTCGAAGAAGCCGCTCGCCGTGATCTGCCACGGCCCGTGGGTGCTCGTCGAGGCCGGCGCGGTGCGCGGCCGCACGCTCACCTCCTGGCCGACCCTCCAGACCGACATCAACAACGCCGGCGGCAACTGGGTCGACGAGGAGGTCGTCGTCGACGACGGCATCGTCACGAGCCGCAAGCCGGACGACATCCCGGCGTTCAACAAGAAGATGATCGAGGAGTTCTGCGAGGGCCGCCACGAGCAGCGCGACACCGCGGCCATGAACACCGAGGCAGACCGCCTCGTAGCCTGCGAGTCCGCCGCCGCGGGCGCGTGCCGGTACGATTGTGCGCGCCTCGCGGTGGCGGTAGCTCAGTTGGTAGAGCCCCGGGTTGTGGTCCCGGTGGTCGCGGGTTCGAGTCCCGTTCGCCACCTCTCTTATCTGTCAGGCGAGCCGAGCGGCGTCCAGCGCAGCCCTGCGGCTGATAGTCTCCCCATCGTGGCCGACGCGCTCGAGCAGCTGAACGCGAGACTCGCGGAGTACCAGGCGCTCGACTCGATCGCGTCGGTGCTCGTCTGGGACCAGCGGACGATCATGCCGCCGGGCGGGAACGCGCACCGCGGCGACCACATCGCGCTGCTCCAGACGCTCGCGCACGAGAAGCTCACCGATCCGGAGGTCGGCCGCCTGATCGAGGAGCTGGAGCCGCGCTCGACTCGCTCGATCCCGAGTCGTGGGAGGCAGCGACGATCCGCGTTGCGCGGCGCGACTTCGACAAGGCGACGAAGGTGCCGACGTCGCTCCGCGCCGAGATGGTGCGCGCGGCCTCGGACTCCGCGCCGGTCTGGCTCGAGGCGAAGGAGACGTCGAACTTCGACTCTTCCTGCCGCTGCTCGAGCGCAACGTCGAGCTTCGCCAGCGCTACGTCGAGTGCTTCGGCGCGCAGGACGAGCTGTACGACGTGCTGCTCGACGACTTCGAGCCGGAGATGAAGACGGCGGAGGTGACGCGCATCTTCGACGAGATCAAGCCGGCGCTCGTCGACCTGATCGGCGAGCTGCGCGACCGCGAGGTCGACGACTCGTTCCTCACCGGCGACTTCGCGATCGACAAGCAGGTCGCGCTCGACCACGAGGTGATCGATCTCTTCGGCCACCGGCCGAACACGTGGCGCATCGACCCGACCGAGCACCCGTTCGCGTCCGGCGCAGGCATCGACGACATTCGGATCACGACGCACTACTACCGCGACGATCTGAAGTCCCTCTTCTCGACGATGCACGAGTACGGGCACGGCCTCTACGCGCATCAGCTTCCGCGCGAGTACGCCGACCTGCCGGTCGGGCAGCACACCTCTCTCGGCGTGCACGAGTCTCAGAGCCGTTTGTGGGAGAACCTCGTCGGGCGCGGCCTGCCGTTCTGGCGGTTCTTCTACCCGCGCCTGCAGGCACGCTTCCCGGAGCAGTTCGGCGGCATCGAGCTCGAGCGCTTCTTCGCTGCGCGTCAACAAGGCGCAACCGTCGCTCATTCGCATCGAGGCCGACGAGGTCGACGTACGGCATGCACGTGATCCTCCGCTTCGAGCTCGAGCAGGACATCATCAACGGCCGCGTCGAGCTGCGCGACCTGCCGGAGCGTTGGGCCGAGAAGATGGACGCTTACCTCGGCGTCGAGGTTCCCGACCATGCGCACGGCGTGCTGCAGGACATGCACTGGTGCGTCCGGGCTGATCGGCTACTTCTCGACGTACCTGCTCGGCACCGTCATGTCGGTGCAGATCTGGGAGAAGGCGGACGAGGAGCTCGGCGGCCTCGACGAGCAGATCGAGCGCGGCGAGTTCGCGCCGCTCCGCGAGTGGCTCGGCGAGAACATCCACTCGCAGGGCCGCAAGTACGTGCCGCAGGAGCTCTTGCGCCATGCGACCGGCTCGACGATCGACGCCGGGCCGTATCTCGCGTACCTCCAGCGCAAGTTCGGCGCCCCCGTCACCGCCTGAGCAGCGGGTTACCCTACGGTCGCCCGGCCCCGTAGCTCAGCGGATAGAGCGGCAGCCTTCGAAGCTGCGTGCGGTGGTTCGATTCCACCCGGGGCCATAGGATCGGGAGCGTGAAGCTCGACCTGACGCCCGACGAGCTCCTCTCGACGACGCGCGCCGTCCGCAAGCGGCTCGATCTCACGCGCCCGGTCGAGCGCGAGGTGCTCGAGGAGTGCCTGCAGCTCGCGCAGCAGGCGCCGACGGCGAGCTACTCGCAGAACTGGCACTTCGTCGTCGTCACCGACGCCGAGAAGCGCAAGGCCCTCGGGGAGATCTGGCGCGAGGTCGCGTATCCGTACTTGCAGCGCGGCGGCGGGCCGCGCGAGGGTCAGATGCTCCGAATCGGCGACGCGGTCGTCCACCTCGCGGAGCACATCCACGAGGTACCGGTGCACGTCATTCCGTGCGTGCAGGGGCGCTACGAAGGGAAGCCCAACGCGCTCGTCGCGTCGATGTTCGGCTCGATCATCCCCGCAGCGTGGTCGTTCATGCTCGCCGCGCGCTCACGCGGGCTCGGCTCCGTCTGGACGACGTTCCACCTCATGCACGAGGAGCGCGCCGCGGAGATCCTCGGTATCCCGTACGACGAGGTGACGCAGGTCGCGTTGATCCCGGTCGCGTACACGCTCGGCACGGACTTCAAGCCGGGCAAGCGCAAGCCGCTCGACACGATGGTGCACTGGGACGAGTGGTGAGCGCGCCCGCTACTTGAGGTAGCGGTCGAACCACTCGAGCACGGCCTCGAAGCGCGTGACGCGGTGCTGCGGCGAGCCGGAGCGTGTCAGCTCGTGGCTCTCGGCCGGGAAGCGCAGCATCTCCACTTCCTTGCCGAGCAGGCGGAGCAGTGTGAACAGGTGCTCGCCCTGCTCGATGTTGCAGCGCAGGTCCTGCTCCGAGTGCATGACGAGCACCGGCGTCTCCATCTGCTTCGCGTAGGTGGACGGCGAGCGCTCGAGATACGCGTCCACGTCGTCGTACATCGCTCCGCCGAACTGCCGTTCGAAGACCCAGAAGAGATCGCTCGACCCGAACATGCTGACGAGGTTGTTGACGGCGCGCTCGGAGATCGCGGCTTTGAACCGGTTCGTGTGCCCGATGATCCACGACGTCATGTAGCCGCCGTATGAGCCGCCGATCACGCCGAGCTTGTCGCCGTCGATGAAGTCGAAGCGCTCGAGCGCCGTGTCGACGACGGCCATCACGTCCTCGTAGTCGCGGGTGCCCCAGCCCGGGCCTGCGTCGCCGAGCGGCCCGCGGATCGCGCGCCCGTGCTCCTCAGAGTAGCCGGAGCCGCCGCGCGGGTTCGAGAAGAGGACGACATAGCCGCCGGCCGCCATCACCTGGAACTCGTCGAAGAACGCGGTGGCGTACTGCGTGAAAGGGCCGCCGTGGATCGTCAGAATCGCCGGATAGCGCTTCGAGGCGTCGAAGTCGGGCGGCCGCACGATCCACGCGTCGACCTCGTACCCGTCCTCCGACACCGCGGTGAAGCGCTCCGGCTCGATCAGCTCGCGGCCGGCGGTGAATTCCTTGCCGACGTTCGTCAGCTGCTTCTCGCCGTTGAAGAGCTCGCGCATCGTCGTGTGCGTGCCTGCGGTGTAGACGAGCGTGCCGTTCTGCTTGTCGAAGGCGGCGATCACCCGCTCGCCGTCGAGAACCTGCTTGGGTGCGCTGCCGCCGTCCGCTGCAACCGCGTACAGGTGAATGTTGCCGCGGTCCTCGACGGTGAACAGGATGTCCTCACCGTCCCAGACCGGCTCCCGCGAGTCCGGATACGGCGCGCACTGTCGATCGAGCGACTCGGTGAGGATGCGGACGTTGCCGCCGTCGGCGTCCATCACGCCGATCTGCGAATGGTGCGGCCACGTGCCGTCCTCGGGTGACCAGTGGAACGCGATGCGCGAGCCGTCCGGCGAGTACGACGGGCTCTCGTACGAGCCGTCGTCGCCCGTCAGCGCACGCGGCTCGCTGCCGCCGTCGGCGTCGACGACATAGATGCGGTTGATCAGCTCGGCGTCCCACCGCTCGTCGCGGAGGCCCCCGAACGCGATCGTCTTGCCGTCCGGTGACCAGGCCGGCCCGTCCTGCTCGAAGTCGCCGTGCGTGAGCTGCTTGGGCTCGGGCTTCTCTGCGTCGACGTCCACGACGAAGATCTGCTTTCGCCGGTCGCCCGTCCAGCCGACGCTGTCGAGCTTGTGGAAGATGCGCGTGAACCGGCGCGGCGCGCGCTTGCGCTCGTCCTCTTCGTCATAGGCCTCGTCGCGGACGCGAGCGGTGAAGGCGATCCGCGTCGAGTCGGGCGACCACTCGATCGACTCGACGCTCTCCTTGAGGTCGGTGAGCTTTCGCGCCTCGCCGCCTTCGGCGGGAATCACGTAGATCGCGGAGGGTGCCTTCTCGTCGCCACGGTTCGACGTGAAGGCGAGCCGCCGGCCGTCGGGCGACCAGCGTGGGCTTCCGTCGCGCTTTTCGCCCGCCGTGAAGCGTGTCGGCTCGCCGGATCCGTCCACGTTCACGATCCAGATCGCCGAGCGATACTCGTTCGCCTCCCCGTCGACGGAGACCACGGAGTAGGCGACGCGCGACCCGTCGGGCGAGAGCCGCGGGTCACCGGCGTTGACGAGCTCGTAGATGTCTTGCGGCCGCATTCCAGGCACGGCAGCGGACTCTAGTGGACCGTCAGGCGCGGGCGAGGCCGTACGCGACGCTCACCGCGGCAAGGGCGAGCGACGAGGCGATGAGCAGCAGGATCCAGAGCACGGGCCGGTGATCCCCGCTCGTCGGGTGAGAAAACGCGCATCAGGTCTGCGGCCGGCGGGTACCGGGCGACCATGCTCCGCAAGATCGGGCTCGTCCTGACCGCCTGTGTCGGAATCGCCTGGATCGTGCTGCTGGTCGACGTCCTCAGGAGTGGCTCGCGTCTCGAGCCCGGCTGGTCGCTTGCGCCGGTCGCGGTCGTCGTCCTGTCCATCGAGGCATTTCTCGCGGCCAGCGCCATCTGGCTCGTCGTCGGCGCAGTCGAGAGGATCCTCCGGCTCCGCCGCGAGCTGCGGCCGCCGGGCTGATCTACGCTTTCGGTGCACGCGCGGGCGTGGCGGAACTGGCAGACGCGGCGGGTTTAGGTCCCGCTGGGCCTCACGGCCCTTGGAGGTTCAAGTCCTCTCGCCCGCACTGAGGAACCGCTGAGCGAGCTCCCGCGCTTCGCCGTGAGAAGCGCCCGCATGCGCACCCAATAGGCTGGCGGCATGGCGGAGGGCTCTCGTGACACGGTGGACAGCGTTCAGCGAGCGAGTGGCGCGACGACGTCGGCTCTGTCGCCGTGCGTTCGTCTGAGGCCTGATCTTCATCGACTCACTTGCTCGCCATCCGCCGTGGGCGAGCCCGACCGCACGCTCATCACGGTTTCTTCCACGCGCGTGAGGCGCGCAGCCGCGTCTGGACGACAAAGGCGATCGTCCTGACGGCTGGAATCTGGATACGGTCATCCTGATCTCCTTCGAGTACGGCGATCCAGCTTCCCGGGGGAATCGATCTACTACCTGCCGCTTTCGCAGCGGAGAGGCGGTCTATGAGGCTGCCCGGTCAGCACGCGCTCGTCGTCGGGGACGTCCTGCGCGGGCAACAGCACCAGGCACGTCCGACCCGCTCCTGCTGTGCCCGGAGCGATGGCGTCCGGCCCGGCACAGCCCACGAGCTGCGCGAGTCACTCTTGCCGCTCCTCGAGCTTCCTGTCATCAAGTTCTGATGTCGCACGGTGCTCCTGTCCTGAGCGGCGGCCATGCGGCGCTCGCGGCCACGCTGTCCTGAGGGCCTCACGGCCCTTGGAGGTTCAAGTCCTCTCGCCCGCACTGAGGAACCGCTCGCGGCAGCCGGCGCCACAGAAGTAATAGGTCTCGCCGTCGCGGGTCGCCCGCAGCGCCTTCGCGCGGTCGACCCTCATTCCGCACATCGGGTCGGTCGCACCTCGACGGAGTGTCAGGCCGACGAGCGCGGCGAACACGATGACGCCGAGAACGTTCAGCACGAGCTTGTAGTCGAGCCCGACCGGCATGAACACCTCCGCACGCGACGGCCGCTTGGAGGGAACGAGCGAGACGGCGCTGAAGATGCCGTCGATCGCGATCGCGGCGAGCGCCATCGTCACGAACATCAGCGCGACAATCCGCACCGCGAACGCCGTTCCGTAGTACTTGCGGTAGATCGCGACGATCGGGAGCACGATCAGGTCGGCGAAGATGAACGCCACTACGCCGCCGAACGAGATCCCGCCCGACCACAGCACAGCAGCGAGCGGGATGTTGCCGACCGAGCACACGAAGGCGAGCGCGGCGATCACAGGCCCGACGACGACGTTCTCGAGCAGCCGCCACGGCTCGCCCCAGTGCGTCGCGAACGCCGCGCTGAAGAACCTGTTCGGCAGCAGGGCGATGTAGCCGGCGAGCAGGAAGCCGATCCCGATCTCCTTCCAGAGCATCTGCCAGTCGCCGCGGAAGTTGTGCGCGACGTCGGACCACGCCTCCGCGGAGGCGACCCGCCTGCGCCACGGCAGCTCGCTCTCGGCGGACGGGTGCACGTGGCCGCTGTCGGCCGCGCGCGCATGCGCACGCGCCTCCTCCTCGAGCCGTTTCGAGACGAAGAGGCGCAAGAGCGCGGTCATCAACAGGATCAGCACGATCCCGCCGAGGAACTCGGCGAGCGTGAAGCGCCAGCCGAGCAGGATCCAGAGCACGAGCCCGAGCTCCCAGACGAGATTCGTCGACGCGAACTGGAACGCGAGCGCGGAGGCCGCGGACGCGCCCTTCTGGAACAGCGACTTCGCGATCGCGACCGCCGCGTACGAGCACGACGACGAGGCCGCGCCGAGCGCGGTCGCGCGCGCTACCGGAGCTGCACCACTGCCGGCCAGCGCACGTTCGATTCGCGACCGTGGCACCCAGGCTTGGACGACCGCCGAGATCGCAAACCCGAATACGAGCGCCCACCACACCTCGTACGCCATCTCGGCGGCATTGCGGAGACCGTCGAGCACGAACATGAGTGCTCGACCATATCGACGGCGTGCGCCGCCGCAGGCTCTACACGCGCTGGCGCTGCGCGTGACTCACGCGGTACGCGACCGCTGAGACCATCGCGAGCCAGATCATGCCGACCCCGCACACCAAGATTGCCGCCCACATGTTCATCCTCGGAATGTCGTCATTCGCCGCGGGTTCCTTGCGCCCTTCTCGACTACCTCGAACGAGTGATTTCTTCGACGCGGTCCGCGGCCCGCCCGAGCGCGCGCTCGTCGAAGAGGTACGGGGTCGCATTCCGGATGGCGTGCTCCGGCCCGTCGAGCTCGCTCGAGCCGGCGGCCGCGTTGAGCGCGTAGCGCACCGGGATCTCATGGCACACCACCAGCACCACGCGTTCGGGGCGCTCGAGCAGCCGGCGCCACGCGGCGGCGTAGCGGCGCGCGGCGTCGTCGAGGCTCTCGCCGCCGGGGAACGGGTCGTGACGCGAATGTGCTCGCTTCCAGGCGCGGTACGTCTCGATCGTCTCGCCCTTCCAGCTCGCCGACCTTCACGTCGTCGAGCAGCGGTTCGCTCGAACGAGGGACGTCGCGGCCGTCGAGTGCGAGCTCTGCCGTCTCGACCGTCCGCTCGAAGCGCGTGTGAACGCAAAGGTCGAGGGGCAGCTCTGCGAGCTGGTGCCCGAGCTGAATCGCCTGTTCGCGGCCCGCCGCCGTGAGCGGTGCCGCCACGCTCGGGTCGCCGTTCACCCGGTTCTCGAGGTTGAGCGTCGACTGTGCGTGTCGGCTGAGCACGTACAGGCGCATTCGGCCGAGCCTACAAGGGGTTTGCTTGAATGGCCGAGTGCAGGCCCAGGTCGAGGAGCTCCCTGAAAATCGCGTCCGCCTGACGGTGCAGGTGCCGTCGCACGACGTGCACCACGCGATCGAGCACGCAGCGTCCGATCTCGCCAAGACCGTCGAAGATCCCCGGCTTCCGCAAGGGCAAGGTGCCGCGGCAGCTCCTCGTCCAGCGCATCGGCCGCGAGCGCCTGCATGAGCGAGGCGATCGAGAGCCACATCGGCGGCTGGTTCTGGAACGCCGCGGCGCAGCACGCGCGTGCGTCCCGTCGCGCAGCCCGAGTACGACTTCGAGCTCCCCGAGTCGGACGAGCCAGGACTGGCAGTTCACCGCGACGTTCGCGGTGCAGGCGAAGCCGGAGTTCGCCGACTGGACGACGCTCGAGGTCGGCGCGATCGAGACGGAAGTGCCGGAGGAGCTCGTCCAGCAGGAGCTCGACGCGCTGCGCGCGCACGGTCGCGAGCTCGTGCCGGTCGAAGGGCGTCCCGTCGCTGCCGACGACACCGTCATCGTCGACCTCGTCTCGCCCGAACGGCGAGACGCGCGCGACTACGTCGTCGAGCTCGGCCGCGGCGCCGTCGTCGAGGAGATCGAGCAGGGCCTCGTCGGCATGACCGCGGGCGAGACGAAGGAGATCGAGCTTCGAGCTCGCCGACGAGTCGAAGCAGTCCGTCACGGTGACGGTGAAGGAGATCAAGGAGAAGGTGCTGCCCGCAGGTCGACGACGAGCTCGCGCGCGCCGCGAGCGAGTTCGAGACGCTCGCCGAGCTGCGCGCGGACATCGAGGGCGCGACTGGCGAGCAGATCGACGACGAGATCGAGCGCAGTTCCGCGCCGACGTCGCCGACGCGCTCGTCGCCGCGTCGAAGGTCGAGGCTTCCGGCCCGCTCGTCGAGGCGCGCACGCGCGAGCTGCTGCGCGGCCTCGCGCGACAGGTCGAGGCGCGCGGCATTCCGCTCGAGACCTATCCTCGCGATGACCGGCCAGTCGCCGGAGGAGCTCATCGCCCGGCTCGAGCGAAGAGGCGGCAGCGGTCGGTCGGCGCGCGAGCTCGTGCTCGAGGCCGCCGCCGACAAGCTCGGCATCGAGGTGACCGACGACGAGGTCGAGGCGCTCGTCCGCGAGCAGGCCGAGCTCGCTCGGCGACGACGCCGACGAGACGCTGCTGCGCCTCCGCGAGAGCGGCCGCTTCGAGACGCTCCGCGACGACCTGCGCCTGCGCAACGCGCTCGACCGCGTCGCCTCCGAGGTCAAGCGGATCCCGCACGGCTCAGGCCGAGGCGCGCGAAGCAGATTTGGACTCCCGAAAAGGAAAAGCAGCAGACCGAGACGAAACTCTGGACCCCCGGCAGTAAGGAGCCCGAGCACATGAACACACCCGTCGAATCTCATCATCCCGTCCGTCATCGAGCAGACCTCGCGCGGCGAGCGCTTCTTCGACATCTACTCGCGGCTGCTGAACGAGCGGATCATCTTCCTCGGCACGCCGATCGACGACCAGGTCGCGAACCTCGATCGTCGCGCAGATGATCCACCTCGAGTCCGAGGATCCGGACAAGGACATCAACATCTACATCAACTCGCCGGGCGGCTCGGTGTACGCCGGCCTCGCGATCTACGACACGATGCAGTTCATCAAGCCGGACGTCGCGACGACGTGCGTCGGCATCGCGATGTCGATGGGCGCGCTGCTTCTTGCGGCCGGCGCAGAGGGAAAGCGCACCGCGCTGCCGAACTCCAAGATCCTCATCCACCAGGTCTCCGGCGGCTTCCAGGGCCAGGGCACGGACATCGAGATCCAGGCGCGCGAGACGATCAACTCTCAAGCGGCGCTTGGAGGAGATCATCGCCGACGCACACGAATCAGCCGATCGAGAAGGTCTCGAAGGACATGGAGCGCGACTACTACATGAACGCCGACGAGGCCCACGAGTACGGAATCGTCGACCAAGTCATCGCGCACCGGTAGACGAAATGCCCGTAGACGAATCCGGAGTAACAGAGGTAGAACCAGAAGTGGCCCGCGCAACCGAAGGCAACGAGCAGCTCCTCTGCAGCTTCTGCGGCAAGAGCCAGCGGCAGGTCAAGAAGCTGATCGCCGGCCCCGGCGTCTACATCTGCGACGAGTGCATCGATCTCTGCAACGAGATCATCGACGAGGAGCTCACCACTCCGACGCAGCTCGACCTCGACAATCTCCCGCGCCCGCAGGACATCTACGACGTCCTCAACGACTACGTCGTCTCGCAGGAAGAGGCGAAGCGGACGCTGTCGGTGGCGGTCTACAACCACTACAAGCGCGTCCAGATGGGCACCGAGGACGACGAGGTCGAGCTCCAGAAGTCGAACATCCTCCTGCTCGGCCCGACCGGCTGCGGCAAGACGCTGCTCGCGCAGACGCTCGCGCGGATCCTCAACGTCCCGTTCGCGATCGCCGACGCGACGGCGCTGACCGAGGCCGGCTACGTCGGCGAGGACGTCGAGAACATCCTCCTCAAGCTGATCCAGGCCGCCGACTTCGACATCAAGAAGGCCGAGACCGGGATCATCTACATCGACGAGGTCGACAAGATCGCGCGCAAGGCGGACAACCCGTCGATCACGCGCGACGTGTCGGGCGAGGGCGTGCAGCAGGCGCTCCTCAAGATCCTCGAGGGGACGGTCGCGTCGGTGCCGCCGCAGGGCGGGCGCAAGCATCCGCACCAGGAGTTCCTCTCGATCGACACGACGAACATCCTCTTCATCTGCGGCGGCGCGTTCGCCGGCCTCGACAAGATCATCGCGCGGCCGCATCGGCGAGAACGCGGTCGGCTTCGGCGCCGACATCCGCTCGAAGCACGACGTCGAGGCGTGCGGAGCTGCTCGCGCAGCGTCATGCCGGAGGACCTCCTGAACTTCGGGCTGATCCCCGAGTTCATCGGCCGGCTTCCCGGTCATCTCCGCCGTGCACCAGCTGCGGCGCGAGGATCTCGTGCAGATCCTCGACCGAGCCGAAGAACGCGCTCACGAAGCAGTACCAGCGCTTCTTCGGGTACGACAACATCGAGCTCGTCTTCACCGACGACGCGATGTGGGAGATCGCCGACAAGGCGCTCGCGCGCGAGACCGGCGCCCGCGGCCTGCGCTCGATCATCGAGGCCGCGCTGCTCGACGTGATGTTCGAGCTGCCGTCGCGCCGCGACGTGACGAAGTGCGTGATCACGAAGGAGACGATCTCGCAGGGCATCCGCCCGACGCTCGTCACCACCGGCGGCACGTTCGCCGACGACGACAACGACGAGCAGGTCGAGCAGACCGCGTAACGCAGCCTGCGTTCAAGCAGGTTGCAGGCGCCGCCGCGCGCTGCAACCTTCCTGCAACCTCCCTCAGTGAACCTCCGAGCGCCCATGAAGCGCGAAGGAGGATCACGAGCAATGAGACACAAAGCCCTGAAGGCGGCTGCCGTCGCGGTCGCCGCCGCCGCCGTGGTGGCCACGCCCGCTGCCGCCGCGAGCACCGCAAAGACGCTCTTCGCCTCGACGCGGGGCGCCGGTGCGGCCTGCACTGCGAAGAAGCCGTGCAGGCTCGCCGACGCGATTCGGCATGCGTCCGCGGGAGCGACGGTTCACGTCGCGAAGGGGAGATACGCCGGGGGATACCTGATCGACCACAAGGTGCGGCTGATTGCCGACGGACGGGTCGTGATCGACGCCTCGACCTCGGCCGACGGCACCGGCATCCACATCGTTGGCCCCGGGGGCTCGGGCTCGCTTGTGCAGGGGTTCGTCATCGAGAAGGCCCGCTACGAGGGCGTCCTCGTCGGCACCTCGCCGGGCGACGCGACTCCGAAGCCGGCACCGGTTACGGACGTGACGCTCCGCAACAACATCGTCGTCATGAACAACATGGACCGCGGTAACCCGGCTGCGACGGGAGAGTGCAAGAGCACGCCGCCGGCGCCTGCCGACTGCGGGGGCGGCATCCATCTCGTTTGGGTCAGCAACTCGACGGTGCAGGGAAACGTCGTCGCGTACAACAGCGACGGGATCCTGCTCACCGATGAGTTCGGGCCGACGGCGCACAACGTCGTTCGCGGCAATCGCACGATCGACAACTTCTGGGAGTGTGGGATCGTGCTCGCCGGTCACAGCCCGAAGGCGGTCGGGCCGGACGGCACGCTCACGGGCCAGGCGGGGGTCTTCGACAACCTGATCGAAAACAACACGGCGATCGCGAACGGGATCAAGACAACGGGCGCCGGCATCCTGCTCGGGGGCGGTGCGCCCGGGTCGGCTGTGTACGGCAACACGATCCGGAACAACACGGTCGCCGGCAACGGCCACGCCGGGATCACCATCCACCAGCACGTCGTCGGAGACTTGAACGGCAACGTGATCGAGAACAACACGGTCGGCACGAATAACGGCACCGGGGACAACGCATTCGCCGCGGCGCTCGACATGCAGACGACCGGCATCCTGGTCGCGTCGGGTGCGCCGCCCGGCCCGGCCCTGCCGCCCTTTCTGCTGCCCTCGCCGATCACCGGCACCGTGATCGAGGGCAACAAGATCAGCGGCGACGCGATCGGGATCTGGACGCTCAACGCGCCCGGCGACTTCACGGGGAACACGTTTGCCGCCGACGTCGCAACGCCTGTCAGCTCGCACTAGTCCGGGGGGAGAGCATGGGGGCGGCCTGGCGGCGGGCCGCCTCCAATGCATCGCGATCCGTTCCATAATGAGAGCCGTGGCGGGTGGAAACCTCGAAGTGCGCCTGCTCGGGCCGGTCGAGGCGCGTGCCGGCGGCGCCGCCGTGCAGCTCGGCGGCAGGCGGCAGGTCGCGCTCCTCGCGCTCCTCGCAGTTCGGCCCGGACGCGCGGTACCCGCGAGCGAGCTGATCGAAGAGCTCTGGCACGGCGCGCCGCCGACGAGCGCAGAGACGACCCTCCGCTCATACGTCTCGCGGCTCCGGCAAGCGCTCGGCCGTGGCGCGATCACTGCGCAGTCCGGCGGCTACGCGCTCGCGCTTCCGGCGGAGCTGCTCGACGCGCACCGCTTCGAGCAGCTGCTCCGTGACGGGCGCGAAGCGCTCGCCCGCGGGGCCGCCGGGCTCGCGTCCGACCGCCTGCATGCGGCGCTCGGGCTGTGGCGCGGCCGCGCTCTTGCGGATGTCTCTGAAGAAGGAGCGCTCCGGAACGAGGCGTTGCGCCTCGACGAGCTGCGACTCGTCTGCCTCGAGGAGCGGATCGAGGCAGACCTTGCCCTCGGCCGCCACGCCGAGCTCGTACCGGAGCTCCGCTCGCTCGTGCAATCGGAGCCGCTGCGCGAGCGTCTGTGGCAGCAGCTCGTGCTTGCGCTCTACCGCTCAGAACGCCAAGCCGACGCGCTCGCGGCTTACCGAGAGGCACGGGCGCTCCTCAAGCGGGAGCTCGGGATCGAGCCGGGCGAACCGCTGCGCGAGCTGGAGCGCGCCGTCCTCCGGCAGCAGGTGGAGACCGTGGCGCCGGCCAAGACGCGGCACAACCTTCCGGCTCCACTCGCGAGCTTCGTCGGCCGCGAGCACGAGCTTTCCGAGCTCGTCGAGCTGCTCCGCGAACGCCGGCTCGTGACCGTCACCGGGCTCGGCGGAATCGGGAAGACGAGGCTCGTGCTCGAGGCTGCCCGCCGGCAGGTCGACGTCTTCGCAGACGGCGTCTGGCTCGCCGATATCGCCGAGCTGGCGGACGGCGCGCTCGTCTCAGCCGCGGTCGCTTCGGCCCTCGGTGCGTCCGAGCAGACGCGCGAGCACGTGCTCGAGCACGCGCGTCAACTCGAGCTCCTACTCGTGCTCGACAACTGCGAGCACCTTGCGGACGCGTGCGCCGTGCTGGTGCACGCGCTCCTGCGAGGCTGCCCGAACGTTCGCGTCCTCACGACGAGCCGGGTTCCGCTTGGCGTGCGTGGCGAGTTCGTCTACGAGCTCGATCCGCTTGCAGCGCCGGACGACGATGCGGGCGTGGACGAGCTCGAACGTTCGCCTGCAGTGCGGCTCTTCCTCGAGCGCGCGGCCGCGACGCGCCGCGAGCGGCTCGCCGACGAAGGCTCGCTCGCAGTCGTCGCCGCGATTTGCCGAGAGCTCGACGGGCTCCCACTCGCCATCGAGCTTGCAGCTGCACGTGTCCAGGCGCTCGCGCTCGAGGACATCGCCGAGCGCCTCGACGACCGCTTTCGGTTCCTGCGCGCATGGCATCGCATCGCGGATGCCAGGCATCAGACGCTCGAGACGACGATGGACTGGAGCTACACACTGCTCTCGGAAGACGAAAAGCAGTTGCTCCGGCGTCTCTCCGTGTTCGTCGGCGGTGCCACGCTCGACGCCGTCCTCGCGGTCTGCACCGACGGCGACGAGCACCATGCCGATGTTCTTGCGCGGCTCGTCGAGGCTTCGCTCGTCCGCGCAGAGGTCGAGGAGGAGCGCATGCGGTACCGCCTGCTCGAGACGGTCAGGCAATACGCCGCCGCGCGTCTCGCCTGCGAACCGGACGCCGAGGCCGTTCGCAGCAGGCACGCAGCGCACTATCTGCGGCTAGCCGAGGCCGCACACCTCGCGCTCGATGCCCTCGGGCACGGGCCGCAGCACCATGCACCCGTCCTGCGCGAGCAGAACAACATCCGCGCCGCGATCGACTGGGCGACCGACGCCGATCCCGAGGTTGCGGCTCGCCTCACACTGGCGCTCGAGAACTTCTGGATCTCTCACGCTGTCGAAGAAGGCAGGCGACGGTTCGAGCAGCTGGTCGTGCACCACGAGCTCGACATGCGTCTGCGCGCACGGCTGCTCCGCGATTACGCAGGCTGTCTCGACGTGCTGCAGGAGTTCCCGGCCGCGCGCGAGCGCTACACGCAGAGCCGCGAGCTCTTCCACCGTTTGTGGGACGACGCAGCCGTGGCGTATCTCGATTTCCGGCTCGGGGTCGTGGCCGTCCATCACGAGGGCGACCTTGCCGGCGCGCGGCGTCTCTGGGAGCAAAGCCTCGAGACGTGCCGCCGGAAGCATGACCGCATCGGGGAGCTGCAGCTCCTCGCGAACCTCGGCTGGCTCGAGTTCCCTGACGGAGATCGCGAGCGCGGGCGGTCGATGATCGAGGCGAGCATCGGGATGGCGCGCGAAGCGGGGTGGATCTGGTGGGAGACGCAGTGGGTCGTCCGGCTCGCGGGGATCCTCTGCGACGAGGGGAAGCTGGAGGAAGCGGAGAGCAGGGGCCGCGAAGCGCTGGCGGCCGCAGACGAGATGGGGAACCGGTTCTACGCGCGGTCTGCGCTCGCCGTGCTCGCGCGGGTGGCCGCGCTCCGCGGAAAGCCGGAGCGGGCGCTCGCGCTCTGGTCGACGGTGCAGGCCACGGACGAGCCGCCCGGCCGGTTCGGGAAGTTCGACTACGAGGTGTACGCGGCTGCAATGCCGGAGGGGCCGCTGCCCGCTCCGCTTCCGCTCGACGAGGCCGTCGCGCTCGCACTCGCGGGCTGAGGTTGCAGACAGCCCTGCGCGTTGCAACGCGCCTGCAACGCGACCGAGCGATTCTCGAGGCGATGGGAGACGAGGTACTCGAAAGCGCGTCCGCATTGCCCGACGCGCTCGCACGCGGCGACGCGGCCGCTGCGGCGTCCCTGTACGCAGACGACGGCCGCGTGCTGACGTCCGCGTCCGAGTTGCTCAGCGGCCGCAGTGAGATCGAGGCGTATTGGCGCACCGGGATCGCGTTCGGCCTCGCCGGCCTCGAGCTGCACACGCTCGAGCTGAGCGTGGTCGGGCGTGTCGCGTTGGAGATCGGGCGCTACTCCCTCGCGCTTGCGGGTGACGAGGGCACGACGGTTGCAGAGCGCGGCAAGTACCTCGCGCTCCATCGCCGCCAGGCGGACGGCACGTGGCGCCGGGCCGTCGACGTGTTCAACCCAGCCGTGATGCCACGCGACGACTCGAAGGAGGAACGATGAACTGGTACGGCCTCGCACTCTTCCTGCACCTGCTCGCACTGCTCGGAGCGGTAGCGGGATCGACACTCGTCCATCTTTCGCTCGGGAAGCTCCGCGGCGCGCGAAGCTGCGGCGAGGGCCTGCAGTGGCTCGGGCTCGCGCACGCCGTCTCGCCCGTGTTCCCGGTCGCGCTTGCCGTGCTCGTCGGCACCGGCGCCTGGATGGTTCACGGTCGGTGGCCCTGGAGTGCCGGGTTCGTCGTCGCGGGGCTCACGGGCGTCGTCTATCTCGCGGTCGCGGGAGGCGCGGTCGAAGGTGGACGCGCACGCAAGCTCGCGGCCGCACTTGCGAGCAGCCCGTCGGCGCCGCTCGACCAGGCGTTGGTGCGGGATCCGGTGCTCTGGTGCGTGTCGTGGGCGAACACGGGCGTCGCGCTCGCCGTCGTCCTCGCGATGGTCGAGAAGTCGTCGCTCGCAGTGTCCTTCGCGATGCTCGGGGTCGGGCTCGCTTCCGGCTGCGCGGTCGGGCTCGCGTTTCGGGCACGCGTCGGGAGACCACGTCTCGCGACCGGGTCTTGACCAGGTCGCGGGCCTCCGGCTCGGTCAGCGGTTGTGGGTGACGAGCTCCACGTTGTTGCCGTCCGGATCGAGCACGAAGGCGCCGTAATACCCGGGGTGGTAGACGGCTCGCCCGCCAGGCGCTCCGTTGTCGTGGTAGCCGGCCGCCGTCAGTGCGGCGTGGAATGCCGCGACCGTCGCGTTGTCCGCCGCCGGGAACGCGAGGTGCAGGTTGCGCGTCGGCTCCCCCTCACGGACGACCGAGAACGAGCCGTTGCCGCCGGAGAACCGTGCGCGCGGCGGATCGTTCGGCTCGCTGCGGAGCTCGAAGCCCGCGAAAGGCGCGACGGCCGCGTAGAACTCGCGGGCACGCGCGACGTCGCGGACCCGGATCCAAAGATGGTCGATCACGCCCTCGTCGCCGCTTCGGAGGGTCGCATGCGACACGGCCTCCGCGGAGTTCCCGTCGGGGTCGCGCAGGAACGCGCCGTAGTAGTCCGGACCGTACTGCGGGCGCGGCCCCGGCTCGCCGTCGCTCTCGTAGCCGGCGTCGACGCCGGCGTGCCAGAAGGAGTCGACGAGCTCGCGGGTCGGGGCGGCGAAGCCGACGTGCAGGCCGCTCGTCCGCGCATCGCTTGCGAGGACGCCGAAGTCCTCCCACTCGACGAACTCCTCGTCTGCGTGATTGGGCTCGTGGCCGAGCGCGCCGAGCACGAGCCGGTAGAAGCGCTCCGAGGCGGCGCGGTCGGCGACCCTGACCGTGACATGGTCGAACATCACCGAAGGATGCCGTACGGTTCGCTTGTGAGCGCCCTGACGCCTGGAGCAGAGTTCGGCCCGTCCAGCTGGATCGACGTGCCGCAGGAGCGCATCGACGCCTTCGCCGACGCGACGGGAGACCACCAGTGGATCCACGTCGACCCCGAGCGCGCCGCTGCCGGCCCGTTCGGCTCGACGATCGCGCACGGCTACCTGACGCTTTCGCTGCTGCCGGCGATGTCGTACGAGGTCGTGCCGCGGCAGGGCGGAGGCATGGCGGTCAACTACGGCCTCAACAAGGTGCGCTTCCCGGCGCCGGTTCCTGTCGGCTCGCGTGTGCGCGGCACGTTCTGTGTCGATGCGGTCGACGAGTCCGACTGGGGCTTCCAGGCGCAGCTGACGGCGACGGTCGAACGCGAGGGCGGCGACAAGCCCGTCTGCGTCGCAGAGCTGGTTTTTCGCTACTACCGGTAGCGCGGGTAACCGGGGCTGCGCTTCGCCCGTTCCACCTATGGAACAGCGGGCGGCTGAGAGCGCAAACGAACCTAGGAGGGGCAATGCCTGGTTACGCCTGGGCGATCATCATCGTCGTCGCCGTTTTGCTCGCTGCAGTCGTGGTGTGGCGCGCGCTTGCGTCGCGCCGGACACGCACGTTGCAGGGGCGCTTCGGCCCGGAGTACGACCGCACGGTCGAGAGCGCGGACAGCAAGCGCGACGCCGAACGCGAGCTGAATGCACGAGCCGAGCGTCGCGACGAGCTCGATATCCGTCCGCTCGCACCCGGCGCGCGTGAGCGGTACCTCATCGAGTGGCAGCAGGTGCAGGCCCGCTTCGTCGACGATCCGGACGGTGCCGTCCGCTCCGCGGACATGCTGATCCAGACCGTGATGTCCGAGCGCGGCTATCCGATGGACGACTTCGAGCAGCGCGCAGCCGACATCTCCGTCGACCATCCCGACGTCGTCGAGAACTACCGCGAAGGCCACCGGCTGACGCGTGCGTCGGCGACCGGCGACGGCACGACCGAGGATCTGCGGCAGGCGATGCAGCACTACCGCGCGCTCTTCGACGACCTCCTCGAAGAGGCATCCGATCAGCCGGTGCAGCGCGACCAGAGCACGACGACGACCGACACCACGGCCACGCGCCGCTGACGGAGACTCGCGGGGCCGGCGCAGCCGCGTCGGCCCCCGTCTGGACTCGCGGGACGCACTGCGTAGACTCAGAGCGTGAGCCTCGACAGCACCAAAGCCGACGACATCGCGCTCGTGATCGAGGAGGCGATCGTGTCGGGCGAGCTCGCGCCCGGCACCGTGCTCCGGCAGGAACAGCTCTCCGAGCAGTTCGCCGTATCGCGCACGCCGGTACGTGAAGCGCTGCGGAGGCTCGCCGCGCTCGGGCTCGTCTCGTTCGTCCCGAATCGCGGCGTGCGCGTGCGCACGATCTCCCGGGAGGACCTCCACGAGGCGTTCATGGTGCGGGCCGAGCTCGAGGGTCTTGCGACCGAGGTCGCCGCCGGGAAGATGACGCAGGACGATCTCGCCGAGCTCGACGCCGCCGAGAAGCGCTTCGCCGAGATCTCGCAGGCGCTGCGCGCGCGTGAGCCCGGGGAGGAGCGACGCTCGATCATGGGCGACTGGGTGCGCGCGAATCACGCGTTCCACGACGTGATCTACCGCGTCGCCGACCTGCCGCTCGTCGAGCAGCTCGGCAAGAGCGCGCGGCGGTCGTTCAGCGGCCCCGCCGTCTGGGCGCCTGGCGACCACTCGATCGACGGCCTCTACCTGCGGAACGCCGAGCAGCATCGCGCGATCAAGCAGGCGCTCACCGCCGGCAGCGCCGCCGGTGCCCGCGCGCTCGCCCGCGAGCACGTGCTCTCATCCTTCGAGCTGCTCGAGACCATCCTCGAGCAGGTCGGCGCCGCGCCGCGCGACTGGCAGCGCGGGCGCGCAGCTCGGCGCTAGCGCAGCAGCGCGATCGCCAGCGCGACGCCGGCCGCGAGCAGCAGCGGCAGCGTCACCCGGAAGAGCGGGGTCGGGAATTCGTGGCGTGGCCGCAGGCCTTTCGGCATACTGAGGACATAGTCGCTGCCTGACGACATCCGCTTCCCCCTTTCCGAGCGAACGGTCGGCAGCTTCACCGTGTCTAGGATCGGAGCCTGATGGACCTCGATCCGCTGTACGCGCCGCAGGGCGTCGAGGAACGCTGGCAGGAGACGTGGGAGGCCGAGCGCCTCTACCACGCCGATCCCGACGCGCCCGGCGAGACCTACGTCATCGCCGTGCCGCCGCCGAACGTGACGGGCGCGCTGCACATGGGCCACGCGCTGAACGGGACGCTCCAGGACGCGCTCATCCGCATGCACCGCATGCGCGGCTTCAACACGCTCTGGCAGCCGGGCTTCGATCACGCGGGCATCGCGACGCAGGCCGTGGTCGAGCGCGAGCTGCGCGCGCAGGGCACGTCGCGGCAGGAGCTCGGCCGCGAGGCGTTCGTCGAGCGCGTCTGGGAGTGGCTGCACGAATACGGCGGCGTGATCATGCGGCAGTTCCGCCGGCTCGGCTGCTCGCTCGACTACGAGCGCGAGCGGTTCACGATGGACGACGACTACATCCGCGCGGTGATGCGGTTCTTCGTGCACCTCTACGAGCGCGGCTGGCTCTACCGCGACAACCGCATCATCAACTGGTGCATCGACTGCCGCACGTCGATCAGCGACCTCGAGGTGGAGCACATCGACGTCGACGATGCGCTCACGTACGTCCGCTATCCGCTCGCGAACGGCGAGGGCTCGGTGACGATCGCAACGGTAAGGCCGGCGACGATCCTCGCCGACGTGGCGATCGCGGTGAATCCCGACGACGAGCGCTACACGCAGCTGATCGGCAAGGACGCGATCGTCCCGGTCGTCGGGCGCACCGTGCCGATCATCGCCGACGAGCGCGTCGAGCCGGGCTTCGGCACGGGCGCGCTGAAGATCACGCCCGGCCACGACCCGACCGACTTCGAGATCGGGCGCGACCACGGCCTGCCCGAGTTGACGGTGATCGGCTTCGACGGCCGCATGACCGGCGACATCCCGGAGGAGCTCAAGGGACTGACCGAGGACGAGGCGGCGGACAAGGTCGTGCAGTGGCTGCGCGACCACGACCAGCTCGAGAAGCGGGAGAGCTACCGCCACGCCGTCGGGCATTGCGAGCGCTCGGGCACTCGCATCCAGCCGCTCGTGTCGCTGCAGTGGTGGTGCGAGATGAAGCCGATGGCCGCGCGGGCGATCGAGGCGATCGAATCGGGACGCGTGACGTTCCATCCGCCCGTGCACAACAAGGTCGCGCTCGACTGGCTGAAGTCGATCCGCCCCTGGAACGTGTCACGCCAGCTCTGGTGGGGCCACCAGCTACCGATCTGGTACTGCCCCGACGGGCACGTGACGTGCGCGGAGACCGAGCCCGCGGCGTGCGCGGAATGCGGCAAGCAGGAGCTGACGCGCGACGAGGACGTGCTCGACACGTGGTTCTCGTCGGCGCTCTGGCCGTTCGCGACGCTCGGCTGGCCCGACGACACGCCGGAGCTCCGCCGCTACTACCCAGGCGACGTCAACTCGACGGCGCGCGAGATCATCTTCCTCTGGGAGAACCGGATGGTGATGGCCGGGCTCGAGCTGCTGGACGAGATCCCGTTCCACGACGTGATCATCCACTCGACGATCCTCGCGCCCGACGGGCGCCGCATGTCGAAGTCGCTCGGCACCGGTCTCGACCCGCTCGAGTTCATCGCCCGCTACGGGGCGGACGCGACGCGCTACGGACTGCTGAAGATGTCCTCCGGTCAGGACGTGCGCTGGTCCGAAGGCGCGCTCGAGGAGGGCCGCCGCCTCGCGAACAAGCTCTGGAACGCGAGCCGCTTGCTGCTGATGTCCGGCGGCGAGGCGGTCGAGGCGAAGCCGTCGTCGCTCGAGGAGCGGTGGATCCTCGCGCGCATCGATGCGACGCGCGCCGAGATCGAGCGCGACCTCGACGCGTTCGACTTCTCGCACGCGGTCGACCGGCTCTACCACCTGACCTTCGACGACTTCTGCGACTGGTACCTCGAGTCGATCAAGCCGCGGCTCAGCGAGCCGGACGCGCAGGCGACGGCGTTCGCAGCGCTCGAGCGCGTCCTCAAGCTCCTGCATCCCGTGCTGCCGCACGTGACCGAGGAGATCTGGTCGCACCTGCCCGCGCGCGAGTCGCGGCTGATCGTGGCGCCGTGGCCGCAGCCCGACACCGCGTACGCAGCCGACGCCGGCGCGCTCGAGCGCGTGCAGGAGGCGGCAGAGCGCTTCCGCCGCAGCGGTGTCGCGACGCCGCTCGAGGGCGACGAGCAGCGGATCTTCAGCGCGGTCGTGCGGCCCGAGCGCGCAAAGCAGAACGGCGGCAACCTCGACGCCGAGATCGCGCGGCTCGAAGGCGAGATCGAGCGTGCCGAGGGAATGCTGTCGAACGAGAGCTTCACGGCGCGGGCGCCGGCGCACGTCGTCGACGCCGAGCGCGAGAAGCTCGAGCGCTACCGCCGCGAGCTTGACGCAATCCGCGGCTGAGTGGCTCGCGGCGCTCTCGCCGTGGCCGGCCGACGGCTTCGGGACGGAGCGCATGCAGAAGCTGCTGGCCGAGCTCGGCGATCCGCAGCGCCGCTATCCCGCGATCCACGTCGTCGGGACGAACGGCAAGTCGACGACGACCCGTCTGACGGAAGCGCTGCTCGACGACGCAGGTCTCGCGGTCGGGGCGTACTACTCGCCGCACGTGCGCCGCTGGTCAGAGCGCATCCGCGTGCGCAACGCCGACGCCGACTTCGAGCGGGCAATCGCGCGCGTGCGCGACACCGCCACCGCGCTCGGCACCACGCAGTTCGAGACGCTGACGGCGGCGGCGCTCCTCGAGTTCGCAGAGGCCGGCGTCGACGTCGCGGTCGTCGAGGCCGGCCTCGGCGGCCGGCACGACGCGACGAACGTGCTCGCTGCGCGCGTCGTCGTGCTCACGAACGTCGCGCTCGACCACATGGACGTCCTCGGCGACACGCGTGAGGCGATCGCCGTCGAGAAGCTCGCGGTGGTGACGCCCGGCGCGGCGGTGGTCACCGGCCAGCAGGAGTGGGAGCCGCTCGCGCGGTCGAACGGCGCGGCCGAGGTCGTCGTCGCGGGCTCGAGCAACCTCGCGCTCGCGGTGGCCGCCGCGGAGGCCTTCCTCGGCCGCGACGTCGACCCGCACGCCGCCGAGGGGATCGGCCTTCCGGGCCGGCTCGAGCGGCGCGGGGAGGAGCCGCTCGAGATCTGGGACGGCGCCCACAATCTCGCCGGCGTCGGGTACCTCCTGCCCCGCCTGCCCACGAGGGAATGGGTCGTCTGCTGCTCGATCCTCTCGGACAAGCGGCCGGAGCTGATGCTCGAGGCCCTGTCCGTGCTGGGCGGGAGCCTCGTGGCCACGGAGTCCTCGAACTCTCGTTCGCTCGGGGCAGGGGACCTCGCCCGCCGCGCCGAACCGTATTTCGAGCATGTCGAGCCGATCCCCGATCCTCGAGCCGCCAGAGACCGAGCCCTCGAGCTGGCCGGCCCCCGAGGGGCCGTCGTCGTCACGGGCTCCCTCTATCTTCTCTCCGAGCTCGGTGATGACGGCCGTAACGCATAGGAGCGAGAAGCTCGGCGTCTTCGCATTCGCCGCGCTCGTGCTCGTCGTGATCGTGGGTGGGGCGTTTGCCGCCGGCTACTTGATAGGCAGAATTCTTCTGTGAGCTCACTCGCCAGCGCGTTCTTCAGCTCCGGCACCTGGACGGTCGTGCGGAACCTGTTGTTCTTCTTCGCGGTCGTGATCTGGTTCGCGAGCCTCTACTGGATCTACAAGGACGCGAAGCGGCGCATCGACGATCCGTGGCTCGTCGGGCTCGCTGTGCTCGTCGGCGTCGTCGTCCCGTTCTTCGGCCCGTTCCTCTACATGCTCTTCCGGCCGCCCGAGTATCTCGAGGACGTGCGCGAGCGCGAGCTCGAGATCAAGGCGATGGAGGACCGGCTCGCGAAGCGCGACCTGCACTGCCCGGTCTGCCGGTCCGAGGTCGACTCGACGTTCCTCGTCTGCCCGATCTGCACGACGAAGCTGAAGCAGTCGTGCTCGAGCTGCAAGGCCCCGCTCGACGCGCTCTGGCAGGTGTGCCCGTACTGCGAGACGCCGGTCGAGCCGGTCGCCGTCGCGCTGCCGTCGCTCGAGCCTCGGCGCCGCCGTCGCTCGTAGTTAGACTCGGCCGCCGATGGCCGTCGAGCAGACACTGATCCTGATCAAACCGGATGCGGTTCGGCGCCGCCTCGCGGCCGAGATCCTCGGCCGGATCGAGGCGCGCGGCTTCACCGTCAAGGCGGGCAAGCTGCTGACCGCGAGCCGCGAGCTCGGCGAGACGCACTACGCCGAGCACAAGGAAAAGCCGTTCTACGGCGAGCTCGTCGACTTCATCACCTCCGGCCCGACGTGGGCGCTCGTCGTCGAGGGCGAGGGCGTGATCGCGACGATGCGCAAGACGATCGGCGCGACCAACCCGGCGGATGCGGAGCCGGGGTCGATCCGCGGCGACCTTGCGAGCTCGATGCCGGACAACCTCGTGCACGGCTCCGACTCGCCGGCGTCCGCGCAGCGCGAGGTCGCGCTCTGGTTCTCCGCCGATGAGCTCGGCTAGCGACTCCGTCGCGGCGAACGTCGCAGCCTGGACGAGGCGAAACGAGGAGTTCACGCGCGCCGCCGCCGAGCGGTCGTGGCGGTCCGACGAGCTCGCGCTGGGGTGAGTTCGGCAATCCCGAGTCGGAGCTGAACGTGCTCGGCGACGTGGCGGGTCTCGACATCGTCGAGCTCGGCTGCGGGACGGCGTACTTCGCCGCGAAGCTCGCGCGCCGCGGCGCCCGCGTCGTCGGCGTCGACCCGACGCCGGCGCAGCTCGAGACCGCGCGCGCGCATGATGCGCGAGGTCGGGCCTGAGTTCCCGCTCGTCGAGGCGCCGGGCGAGTCGGTGCCGTTGCCGGATGCGTCGTTCGACCTCGCACTCTCCGAGCACGGAGCGTGCGTCTGGGCGGACCCGTATCTCTGGGTGCCAGAGGCTGCGCGGCTCCTCCGTGCCGGCGGCCGGCTTGTCTTCCTGCACGCGACGCCGCTCGCGTACTGCTGCTTCCCGGACGAGGGCGCGATCACGACCACGCTGCACCGTCCGTACTTCGGCGTGCACCGAGTGCAATGGCCGGGAGACGAGTCCGTCGAGTTCCAGCTGACGCACGCGGGCTGGGTCGCGCTGCTTCGCGATTCCGGCTTCTCGATCGAGCGGCTCGTCGAGTTGCAGGCGCCGGCGGACGCGACGACGCACGAGTACTACGCCGACATCACGGCCGACTGGGCGAGGCAGTGGCCCGCGCTCGAGATCTGGGTGGCGCGGAAGCGATGAGCGAGTCGATCGACGCCAACATCGTCGCCTGGACGAAGGTGAACGAGAAGCTGACGGATCCGTGGGCCGAGCGGCACTGGGGCTCACCAGAGATCCGCTGGGGTATCTACGGCGTCCCGGAGTCCGAGATCGGTGCGCTCGGGGACGTTGGAGGCCTCGACGTCGTCGAGTTGGGGTGCGGCACTGCGTACTTCTCCGCCTGGCTCGCCCGGCGCGGCGCGCGGCCGACCGGCGTCGACCCGACACCCGCGCAGCTTGCAACGGCTCGTCGCATGCAGGCGCAGACCGGGCTGGAGTTTCCGCTCGTCGAGGCCGCGGCTGAGTCGGTGCCTCTGCCGGATGCGGCGTTCGACCTCGCGCTTTCGGAGTACGGCGCCTGTCTCTGGGCCGACCCCGCATTGTGGGTACCCGAGGCGGCGCGGCTCCTGCGTCCTGGCGGCCGGCTCGTCTTCCTCACGAACTCGACGCTCGTCTACCTCACTGCACCCGACGTCGGGCCGGTGACGACAGAGCTGCAGCGGCCGCAGTTCGGGATGTACCGCATTCAGTGGCCCGAGGAGCTCGGGATCGAGTACCACCTGCCGCACGGCGAGTGGATCGCGCTGCTGCGAGCGAACGGCTTCGAGGTGGAGGCGCTGCACGAGCTGCAGCCCGGCGACGACATCCAGGCCACTGGCTACGACGAGATCGCATCGGTGGAGTGGGCGCGGAAGTGGCCCACCGAGGAGATCTGGGTAGCGCGCAAGCAGTGAGCATCATCCGGTTGCCGTCGTGGCGCGAGGTGCTGGAAGGCCCGTGGGCGCTCCGCTTGCGCTCCGGCTCTACCGGGCCGTGGCTGATGCGCGGCGAAGCGAACGACGAAGAGCTCGACGTGCGCTTCGTGGCGGGGATCGCGGCGCAGACGACGTCGGACGCGCTCTCGGAGCTCGGCACCGCGTTCGAGCTCGAAGTGCCGCTCGGCGGCTTCGACGAGCTCGGCGACGCCGTCGAGAACGAGCGGCCGCTCGCGCTCTTCGTGCTCGACACCGACCGCCTGCTCGTCGACGACCCGGCGCAGCTCGCGCCGCTTGTCGCAGGCCTGCGCTCCGCCGCGGAGCGCGTGCAGCTGCACGTGATCTTCCAGGCGCGCGAGCTGAGCCCCGACGCCGAGGCGGTGCTCTCGGAGTTCGGCGTCGCAGAGATCGCGGCATGAGTGCGTCGCCCGCGCCGCCGCTCCTGCTCGCGTCGACGTCGCCGCAGCGACGCGCGATCCTCGAGCAGCTGCACATCCCGTTCGACGTCGTCGCTCCGCGCTACGAGGAGCACGATCCGCCCGATGCGGACGCAACGCGACTCGTCCGCGACCACGCACTCGCCAAAGCGCGTTCAGTCGCAGCCGAAGCAGGCGACAGGCCGGTGCTCGGCGTCGACACGACCGTCGCGCTCGACGGCCGCATCTATGCGAAGCCGACAGACGCCGGCGACGCCGAACGCATGCTCGAGCAACTGAGCGGCCGCACGCACGCGGTCGTCTCCGGCCTCGCGCTCGTGACGCCCGGCTGGGAGCACGTCGCCGACGCCGCCACGCTCGTCACCTTCCGCACCCTGACCCCGCGCGATCTCGCCTGGTACGTCGGAAGCAACGAGTGGGAGGGCCGAGCCGGCGGCTACGCCATCCAAGCCCGCGGCGCAGCCCTCGTCGAACGCGTCGAAGGCGACTACCTGAACGTCGTCGGCCTCCCCGCCTCACTCCTCGTCAACCTGCTCGCCGAAAAATTCCCCGGCCTCTACGGCTTCGGCTAGCCCAAAGCCAAAAACCGTCTTTGGACGAGAGTCAACCCGCCGGCGAAGGCCAGACCGCGCTCTGGCCGTAGCCACTCCACGATCACGTCACGCGAGCCCCGGACCCGGGCGAAAGGCGCCAGCCTTTCGCCCGGAGGTATCGGGGTGCCCAGATTCGAACTGGGGACCTCTCCGACCCGAACGGAGCGCGCTACCAGGCTGCGCCACACCCCGGGGAGACGCAAGGGTAGCCGAGCGTCAGATGCGGTGATGGACGACGAGCGTGCAGGCGTCCTCGACGTAGTCGAGCCCCGCCTCCTCGGCGATCCGCCGTGCCTCGGGGCTGCGGATCCCGAGCTGGAGCCAAAGCGCCTGGGCGCCGATGGCCACGGCGTCCTCGGCCACGGCCGCGCAGTACTCCGGCCGGCGGAACACGTCCACGAAGTCCACGCGCTCCGGCAGGTCGCGCAAGGACGGATATGCGCGCTCGCCGAGCACCTCGTCCGCGTTCGGGTTCACCGGGATGCAGCGGTATCCGACCTCCTGCAGGTAGCGCATGACGCGGTTCGACGTGCGGTGCGCATGCGGCGAAGCGCCGACGACGGCAATCGTCCGAGCTTCCCGCAGGATCTGTTCGGGTGTCCGCACCGAGTCATGGTGCCAGGCACCAGAGGTGCCTGGCACCGCTTGTAGGCTGGGCAGATGCCTGACCGCATCCGTGTCGCCTGCGTGCAGCTCACGAGCAGGCAGGACAAGGCGGCGAATCTCGCACGTGCCGAGTCGCTCGTCGCGCGCGCCGCGTCCACCGGCGCGGACATCGTCGTATTGCCCGAGAAGTGGAACCTGATCGGGAGCGCCGACGACTATCGCGCGGCCGCGGAGCCGCTCGAAGGCGGCGAGTCCGTGCAGGCGATGTCGACGTGGGCGCGCACGCTCGGCGTCACGCTCGTCGGCGGCTCGATCACGGAGCGGCGCGACGGACGCGAGAAGCTCTCGAACACGAGCTGTGTGTTCGACGCGGAAGGCGAGCTCGTCGCCGTCTACCGCAAGATCCATCTCTTCGACGTCGAGGTCGGCGGGCACGTGTACCGCGAGTCCGAGGCGGAGGAGCCGGGGACGGAGCCGGTCGTCGCACACGCGGAGGACTGGTCGATCGGTCTCTCGGTCTGTTACGACGTGCGCTTCCCGGAGCTCTACCGGATCCTCGCGCTCGAGGGTGCTGAGCTCGCGACCGTCCCCGCGCACTTCACGACGCCGACGGGACGCGACCACTGGCACGTGCTCCTGCGCGCACGCGCGATCGAGAACCAGTTCTACGTCGCGGCGGCAGGCCAGGTCGGCGAGACGCTTGCGGGC
The DNA here is from genome assembly GCA_963838985.1 of uncultured Actinomycetes bacterium. GTDB lineage: Bacteria > Actinomycetota > Thermoleophilia > Gaiellales > Gaiellaceae > Palsa-739. Next base: position 372,973 of record CAWITF010000008.1, on the reverse strand, counting down.
AAGCCTGCGTACGGCCGCTCGCTGATCGTCGACCCGTGGGGGACGGTGCTCGCGCAGGCGCCGGACGAGGAGACGGTGATCGTCGCCGAGCTCGACCGCGTGCGACTGCGCGACATCCGCGCGAAGCTGCCGTCGCTCAGGAACCGCCAGGCCGACGCCTACCAGTGGCCGACGACGTCCTCGTAGCGATCGCGCAGTGGCGCGAAGAAGCGCCCCGCATCGCCGACGAGATTGCCGAGGAGTGGGGGCTGACGCTGGGCGATCCGTACGTGCCGGGGCTCTGCGGGCACGTCGTGCGCGCTGAGCTCGCCGATGGGACGCCCGCAGTCCTGAAAGTGTTCTTTCCCGACCACGAGTCGTTCCAGGAGCCGGACGCGCTCGAGCGCTGGAACGGCGACGGAGCGGTTCGGCTGCTGCGGCGAGACGACGAACGCTGCGCGCTCCTGCTCGAGCGCTGCGAGCCGGGCAGAGCGCTCTCGTCGGCGGGCGGTGAGCGCGCGCTCGACGTTCTCGTCCAGCTGCTGCCGCGACTCTGGATGGACGCCGAGGGCTTCCACACGCTCGAGGACGAGGTCGCGCGCTGGCTCGAGCAGGGGCTCGACCGTCGGTCGCCGGTCTCGCGCACGAGCTTGCGTCCACGCAGGGCGAGCAGGTGCTCGCTCCACCAGGATCTCCACGGCGACAACGTGCTCGCAGCCGAGCGTGAGCCGTGGCTCGTGATCGACCCAAAGCCGCTCGCCGCCGAGCGCGAGTTCTCCGTCGCGCCGATCGTCCGCTCGTCGGAGCTCGGGCATTCGAGGCGGGACGTGCTCTATCGGCTCGACCGGCTGTGCACCGAGCTCGGCCTCGACCGCGAGCGCGCACAGCGGCTGGACGATCGTGCAGACGCTCGCCTGGAGTGATGGCGCCGATGTCCCCGTGCACGGGGAGTTCGTCGAGTGGCTGCGGCTGAAGGCCGTCCTCTTCGACGTCGACTTCACGCTCGCGCCGCCCGGGGCCGGAGCTGATGCCCGACGGCTACGTCCGCGCCGGCGAGCGCCACGGCCTGACGCTCGAGCCAGCGCGCTACGAGGCGGCGCGCGACGCCGCGCTGTCGACCTCGAACCGCCATCCCGAGCTCGAGCACGACGAGGAGATCTGGGTCGCGTTCACCGAGCGGATCGTCCTCGGCATGGGCGGCGAGCCGACCCGCGTCGTACGACTGCGCCGTCGAGATCACGCGCGGCTGGGAGCAGCACGAGAACTTCGAGCTCTACGACGACGTCCGTCCCGGCGCTCGACGACCTCCGCGCCGCGGGCTGAAGATCGGGCTCGTCTCGAACTCGGCGCGCGACGTGCGCGAGTTCGCCCGCCACCACGCGCTCGACGTCGACGCGGGCATCAGCTCGTTCCACCACGGCAAGACGAAGCCGCACGCGTCGATCTTCCGCGCCGTGCTCGACCTGCTCGAGGTCGAGCCGGCGGAGGCGGCGATGGTCGGCGACACGATCGCCGACGACATCGAGGGAGCGCTTGCGATCGGGATGCGCGCGGTCCTCCTCGACCGGCTCGGCGCGTCGCGGCGACTTCGAGCCGCGGATCGCGGATCTGTCGCAGCTCCCCGACGTGCTCGGCATGACGTAGCTCAGTGGGCAGCGTGGCTCGTCTGGGTGATCGCAGCGCTCCTGCTCGCGATCGGCGAGATCTTCACGCCGGGTCTGTTCTTCCTCGGCCCGGTCGCGCTCGCCGCGGTCGCCGGCGGCGATCGCCGCGCCCGCGGGCGGCAGCGGCGCTGGCTGCAGCTCGTCGTCTTCGTCGGCGGCTCGGCTCGCGTCGCTCGCGGTCCTGCGCCCGATCGCGCGCGCGCACCTGCACATGCCGGCGGCGATCCGCACCGGCACCGCTGCGCTCGAGGGCGCGCACGCCGTCGTGCTCCAGCGCGTCGACGCGCGACGGCGGCCGCGTGCAGATCGGCGGCGAGGAGTGGTCGGCGCGCGCGTACATGCCGGACCAGGTGATCGAGCCGGGCACGCAGGTCGAGGTCGCAAAGATCGAGGGCGCGACGGCGCTCGTCTACGAGTAAAGGAGCTGCCATGGTCGCGCTGATCGTCATCGCTCGTCGTCGCACGTGCTCGTGCTCGTCGTCGCTCGCGCGCACGATCCGGATCGTCCCGCAGGCGCGCGCGGGCGTCGTCGAGCGGCTCGGCCGCTATCACCGCACGCTCAACCCGGGCCTCGCGATCGTCGTGCCGTTCATCGACCGCCTGCGGCCGCTGATCGACCTGCGCGAGCAGGTCGTCTCGTTCCCGCCGCAGCCGGTGATCACCGAGGACAACCTCGTCGTCAACATCGACTCGGTCATCTACTTCCAGGTGACCGACGCCGAAGGCGGCGACGTACGAGATCGCGAACTACATCCAGGCGATCGAGCAGCTGACGGTGACGACGCTGCGCAACGTCATCGGCGGCATGGCGCTCGAGAAGACGCTCACCTCGCGCGACGAGATCAACTCCAGCTGCGCGGCGTGCTCGACGAGGCGACCGGCAAGTGGGGGATCCGCGTCAACCGCGTCGAGCTGAAGGCGATCGACCCGCCGGCGTCGATCCAGGACTCGATGGAGAAGCAGATGCGCGCCGACCGCGAGAAGCGCGCGGCGATCCTCCAGGCGGAAGGGCAGAAGCAGTCGGCGATCCTCACCGCCGAAGGCGAGAAGCAGGCGGCGATCCTGCGCGCGCAGGGCCAGCGCCAGGCGACGATCCTCGAGGCCGAGGGCCAGGCGAAGGCGATCGGCACCGTCTTCCAGGCGATCCACGAGGGCAAGCCCGACCCGCAGCTGCTCGCCTACCAGTACCTGCAGGTGCTGCCGCAGATCGCGCAGGGCGAGTCGAACAAGGTGTGGATCGTCCCGGCCGAGTTCCAGCGCGCGCTCGGGCGCATCGGCGGCGACGAGGACAAGTAGCCGCCGCGTTCAGCAGGTCGCGCGGTTGCACGTTCGCAGCGTCGTCACCGTCGGCGTGCCGGCGTGCCAGCTGATGCGAATGAGCAGCGACGCATAGTCGTCGTCGTAGCGCGTCTCGCGCAGGTGGAAGTCCGGGTTCGCGCGATGCACGAGCCAATACCGCCCCGCGGGCACCTTCGAGATGTCGATTCCCTGCCCGTGGAAGAACGCCGGATAGCGGTCGGTGTAGCCCACCGACGCGCCCTCTTCGACGAAGGTCGCCTTCGGGTCGAACTGCGCGCAGTTCCCGAGGAACCGCGGCGGGCCGTGAGGCACCCCGATCGCCGTCCCGTAGTGGTCGGCGATGCAGAAGCCGCTCTTGTGGTCGCGCACGAGCAGCTTGAAGTCCCGCACGCGGTGCAGCTCGAAGCGATCGAACGCGAGAAAGTGCCAGTGGTAGTGCGGCGGCGCGACCGTGTAGTGGAGCTCGCCCGAGTTCGGGTCGACGCGCACCCCGCCCGTGCGCAGCGCGATGAGCTGCCGCACCGACATTCGTGCTGCGCCCGGCGCGCGTCGGCCTTGAATCCACAACACACCGGGGCCGCGGTTGTCGACCATCGACGTGAACCCGAGCCGCCAATGCCCGCGCGAGCCTGAGATCACGAGCCCGCTCGGCGGGCGCTGCACGAGATTCGGGAACACCGGCCCGCCGACGGGCACGGTCTGCCAGTCGAGCGGCGTGCCGGTTCCCAGCCCGCGAACGTCGGTGCCGTCCGGAGCCGACGACGTGAGGCCCGATGCGCCCGCGAACGCGATGCGCGTGCCCCCGGGCGACCAGACCGGATCGTCGCCCGGTGCGATCACCGTCTGCGTCGTGCGGTCGTCGACGACGATCGACCTCGGCACGGGCACGGCCGGGTCGACCGGCGTCTGATCCGCAGCGTAGGCGAGCCGCGACCCGTCGGGCGACCAGACGAGCCCGAAGATCGCCGGGAACGGCGTCGCAGGCGGCGTCGTGTCGAAGAGCGTCGCGTCGTTCCGCCGCAGCGTCCGCGACGTAGATCGCCGGCGTGCCGCTTCGCGTCGAGACGAACGCAAGGCGGCCGGACGAGGACACGGTGGCGCCGTACTCCTCCGCGTCGCTCCCGGCGAGCCGCTTCGTTGTCAGGTCGGCGAGCCGTAACAGGCGGATCTGCCGCTTGTCCGCGACGCTCGCGGTGTAGACGAGCGCCTGGCCGTTCGCGAGCCACTGCGGCTTCCACTCGACGACGCCCGAAGTCGTCGTCAACCGTCGCGCGCCCGAGCCGTCCGCGTTCGCGAGCCAGAGATCGCCCGCCCGCGCGAACGCGATCAGCGTGCCGTCGGGCGAGTAGGCGGCATCCTGCCCGCCGAGCAGCTTCGCGCGCGTCCCGTCGGGTGCCTGCGCGACGACGGCGTTCCCGACCTCGACGAGCAGACGCACGTCGCGCGGCTCGGGCCGGACGGCCGCCGGCGTGGCGAACGCGGCGATCACACGCCCACCTCGCTCGTCCATGCAGCTGTGTGCTCGCCGAGCATCGGCGCGCGGCCGTGCGCGCCGCAACCCGAGGTCGGCCGCCGCCTCGGAGCGCGTCGCGACCGGACCGACGCAGACATCTTCCCCCTCGAACAACCGCAACCAGTCTTCCAGCGGGCGCGCCGCGAAAACCGCGGCGAGCGCGGCTTCGAGCTCGTCCTGCGCCTGCCCGTACTGACGCTCGGCGAGCTCGGGTCGCTCGACGAGCTCGCACAGGCGCGCGAAGAACCTCGGCTCGAGCGCGCGCGACGGTCAGCAGGCGGCCGTCCGCGCACTCGTACATCGAGTAGCACGCGAAGCCCGCGGTGAGCACGGGTGCGCGCGGCGTCAAGCGAGCGACGCGTTGTGCGTCATCGAGACGACGACGTGCGCGCCCTCGCCGGTGCGTTCGCGATCAGGAGCGCTGCGAGGATCTCGGTCACGGCTGCCGAGCGCGCCGGCCGCGAGGTCGGCTGCCTGCACCGGCGGCAGCGCCGGCGCCGTCGCTGCGAGCGCACCCGCCCAGCCGAGGTAGTTCAGATCGTGCCCGGCGCGCGCGGCGTGACGGCCCTCGCGTCCGAAGCCGGTGATCGAGCAGTACACCGTGCGCGCCGGCGCGTCGGCCGGGCCGACGCCGAGCCGCGCCGCCACGCCGGGCCGGAACGACTCGAGCACGACGTCGGCGCGGGCGAGCAGCGCCCGGGCCAGCTCGAGGTCGCGCGGGCAGGTCGCAGACGACCGACTCCTTGCCGCCGTTCAGCAGGTCGTGCCAGTCCGGCGAGGTCTCCCGCATCGGGTCGCCGCCGGGCTGTTCGAGCCCGACGACCCTCGCCCCGAGCCGAAGGAGCTCGCTCGAGCGCGAACGCGCCCGGGAGATACCGGCTCAGATCGACGACGAGCGTCCCCCGCAACGCTTGCATCCTGCGCGAAGCTACCACTACCCTCCGACGGCCTTGACGGAGCGCTCCACCGGTGCCGAAGAGAAGCGGCGTCTGATCCTCGACGCGGCCGTTCGCGTCTTTGCGCGCAAAGGGTTCCACACCTCGCGCGTGGGCGACATCGCGGAGGAAGCGGGCGTCGCGCACGGCCTGCTCTACCACTACTTCTCGTCGAAGGACGAGGTGCTCGAGACGGTCTTCCGCGAGAACTGGGCGTGCTGCTCGAGCGGATCCATGCGGTCGAGGCGACCGACGAGAACGCCGGGGAGCAGCTGCGGCAGGTGGCGGCGATCCTGCTGCGCACCTGGCGGGACAACCCCGACGTCGTGCGCGTGCTCGTGCGCGAGATCGCGCGCAGCCCCGAGGTGCAGGAGCGCATCGGCGAGCTCGTGAAGCCGATCGGCGCGATCCGCGGCATCATCGAGCGCGGGCAGAGCAGCGGTGAGTTTCGCGACGACCTCGACGCGCGCCTCGCCGGCGATCGTCGTTCTACGGCGCGATCGACGAGCTCCTGACGCGGCTGGGTGCTCGGGCGCCCGCCGACGGCGACGAGCGACGAGGTCGCCGAGGCCGAGCGCACACGTCGTCGCCGTCGCTCGGCGCGGGCTTCTCAGCCTCGGCCGAGCAGCTCGGCGAAGCGCGCGGCGCCGACGTTCCCGCCTGAGAGCACGACGCCGACGCGCCCGCGCCGGGACGCGCCCGGCGAGCAGCGCGGCGACGCCGACGGCGCCGCTCGGCTCGACGACGAGCTTCAGCCGGTCGAAGAGGAACGCCATCGCGTCGAGGATCTCGTCGTCGCTCACCGTGACGATCTCGTCGACGAGCTCGCGGTTCACCTCGAACGTCAGCTCGCCCGGCTCGGCGCCTGCAGGCCGTCGGCGATCGTGCGCGGCACGTCGATGTCGACGCGCTTCGCCGGCGGCGAGCGACGCGCGCGTGTCGTCGCCCGCCGCCGGCTCGACGCCGACGACGCGGATCCCGGGACGCAGCGCCTTCGCGACGGTCGCGCAGCCGGCGATGAGCCCGCCGCCGCCGACCGGCACGACGAGCACGTCGAGCTCGGGCACGTCCTCGAGCAGCTCGAGCGCCGCCGTCCCCTGGCCCGCCATCACGAGCGGGTCGTCGTACGGCGGCACGAGCTCGAGCGCCGCGCTCCGCGGCGAGGCGCGCGCCGAGCTCCTCGCGGCTCTCGTGGCCAGCGGTCGTAGCGTACGACCTCCGCGCCGTAGCCGCGCGTCGCGTCGAGCTTCGCGGCGCGGCGCGTCCTCGGGCATGAGGATCGTCGCGCGTCGTGCCGAGCAGCGCGCGCCGCGATCGCGACGGCCTGCGCGTGGTTGCCGGATGAGTACGCGAGCACGCCGCGCGCGCGCGCTTCGCGCGTCGAGCGACGCGATCTTGTTGTACGCGCCGCGGAACTTGAAGGCGCCGCCGCGCTGGAAGCGACTCCGCCTTCAGGTGCACGGCTCGCCCCGGCGAGCTCGTCGAGTGTGCGCGACGTGAACACGGGCGTGCGGTTCGCGACGCCCTTCGAGCCGCGCGGCCGCCGCGGCGACGTCGTCGAGCGGTGATCAACGGCATGGGCTCGCCTGTGGCGCAGGAGCCCGAATCCCCAGAGCTTCCCGTTCACGATGTAGTAGGCCGTGCGCGACCGCTCGCTCGTCGCGGACGAGCGCGTGTAGCCCGTGCACACGATCGGGATCAGCGGCCCCGCGAGGTTGTGACCTGCGCCTCGACCGCGCCGAGCCGGAGCCCGTCGCGCGCGTGCCAGCCGCCGGCTTCCACACCGTGTAGACCGCCCCGACGCGCCCGGGCTTCAGCTCGACCGCGAGGCCCGCGTTCGTGAACCGGCGTACGTGAAGTACCAGGTGGTCATCGCGCAACCCCCGCACACGCCGGAGCGCGAGCCGAGGCGCGCGCGCACTGGACGGCGGCCTTCGCCGAGGCGCACGCCGCGCGAGCGAACGTCCCGGGACGAGCACGCCGGGACGGGGAGCGCAAGCGCCGCCGGGGCTGCAGCGAGCGCCGCGACGGTCGAGAGCACGGCGAGCTTCATGGACCGGACTATGCCCGCCGCGCGCCTCTTTCTGGATCTCCAAACGACCGGTTTGGAGTCTTGCCCGACCTGGCAGGTCGAACTCGACCCTGGACGCAATTGGAAGAGAGGTCGGACATGGCCACGAACACCGTGCGCGTACGAGACAAGGACGAGCTCGCGCGCTTTCTCGGCTGGTTCAGCGTCGCGCTGGGAGCCGCACAGCTGTCGGCGCCGCGCGCAATGTGCCGGCTCGTCGGCGCGGATGCGAAGGGCGTGCGCCGAACGTGATGCGCCGCGATGGGCCTGCGCGAGCTGACACAGGGCGTCGGGATCCTCGTCCGCCCGAAGCCGACCGCATGGCTGTGGTCGCGTGTCGCCGGCGACGGCCTCGACCTGTCGCTGCTCGGCGTGGTCGCGGCGCGGCATCCGTCACGACGCGCGCGCACCGCCTTCGCGATCGCGAACGTGCTGCCGATCGCGATCGCCGACGTCTTCGAGTCGCGCCACCTCGCGCAGTCCGGCGGCGCGCCGGAGCAGCGGCGCATCCGCAAGGCGGTCACCATCAACCGCGAGCGCGCCGAGGTCGAGGAAGCGTGGAACGCGGCCGAGGAGCTGCGCCGCAAGCGTCGACGAGAGCGGCGCGTCGGTCGCGTTCGCGGAGGCGCCTGGCGGGCGCGGCACGGAGCTCGCCGTCGAGTCTTCGTGGAGAGCGCCAACGACATCGCAACGACCGTGGCGAAGCTCACCGGCAACGACCTCGCGACGGATCTCGCCGACGAGCTGCGGCGCCTGAAGCAGCAGATCGAGACCGGCGAGGTCGTGCGCACGCGACTCCACGCCGAACGGCCACCTGCTCGCCGACCACCTGAAGCAACGGCCCGCCCAACCGCTCGAGGAGGTGCGCTTCGATGAAGGCGACGTGCTGGATGGGACGCAACTCGGTCGAGGTCGAGGACGTCCCCGACCCGAAGATCCTCAACGAGCGCGACGCGATCGTGCGCATCACCTCGACCGCGATCTGCGGCTCCGACCTGCATCTCGTCGACGGGTACGTGCCGACGATGAAGCGCGGCGACATCCTCGGGCACGAGTTCATGGGCGAGGTCGTCGAGGTCGGCAAGGGCGTGAAGAACCTGAGCGCCGGCGACCGCGTCGTCGTGCCGTTCCCGATCGCGTGCGGCAACTGCATGCTGTGCGAGCGCGAGCTGTTCTCCCTGTGCGAGAACTCGAACCCGAACGCGCGGCTGGCCGAGAAGATGTTCGGCTTCCCGACCGCGGGCATCTTCGGGTACTCGCACCTCACGGGCGGCTTTGCCGGCGGCCAGGCGGAGTACGCGCGCGTCCCGTTCGCCGACGTCGGGCCGATCAAGATCGACGACCAGAGCATCCCCGACGAGTCGGTGCTCTTCCTGTCCGACATCTTCCCCACCGGCTACATGGGCGCCGAGCTGTGCGACATCAAGCAGGGCGACGTGTCGCGATCTGGGGCGCCGGGCCGGTCGGGCAGTTCGCCGCGGCCAGCGCGTTCATGCTCGGCGCCGAGCGCGTGATCGTCATCGACCGGTTCGAGTACCGGCTCGACATCGTCCGCGACGAACACCGGCGCCGAGACGCTGAACTACGTCGACGTCGACAAGGTGCCGGAGGCGCTGAAGGAGATCACCGGCGGCCGCGGCCCGGACGCCTGCATCGACTGCGTCGGGCATGGAAGCGCATCATCACGGCCCGCACGTACGCGTACGACCGCATGAAGCAGGCGATGCGGCAGGAGACCGAGCGGCCGTTCGCGCTCCGCGAGGCGATCATGAGCTGCCGCAACGGCGGATCGTGTCGGTGATGGGCGTCTACGGCGGGCTGATGGACAAGTTCCCGATCGGCGCCGTCATGAACAGAGGCCTGACGATCCGCAGCGGTCAGTGCCATGTGCAGCGCTACATGCGCCCCCTGCTCGAGCGCATCCAGAACGGCGAGATCGACCCGTCGTTCATCATCACGCACAATCCCGCTCACCGACGCGGCGCGCGGCTACGAGTTGTTCAAGAACAAGCAGGACGACTGCCTGAAGGTGGTGCTCAAGCCGTAGGCGTCCGGCCGACATAGGATCCTGGCCGTGGCGGCCTCCCTCTGGCAGCAGCTTCGAGAGCTTCGCGTGCGCATCGACGACTACTCGGTGCAGCGCAGAGAGCTCGCCGTGTCGAGCCAGTTCACGCGCGTCACGACGACCGTCGTGCTGCACGGCGACGACGAGGTTGGGCAGGGCGAGGACGTGACCTACACGGCTGGCGACCACGACGAGTTCCCCGTCGAGGAGATGCTCGCGGGAACGTGGTCGCTGGACGACTACTCGCGGCGGCTCGACGAGCTCGAGCTGTGGGCCGAGACCCCCGAGATGCCGGCCTCGCAGGACTACCGCCGCTGGGCCTTCGAGAGCGCGGCCCTCGATCTCGGCCTGCGGCAGGCAGGCGCGTCGCTCGCGGACGCCGTCGGCCGTCCGTACCGGCCCGTTCGCTTCGTCGTCTCGACGCGGAACGAGGTCGAGCCGTACGTGGCTCTGAATCCGGACATCGAGTTCAAGCTCGACGTCGAGGCCGACTGGGACGCAGCGTTGATGCAGCAGCTCGCCGGCACCGGACGCGTGCGCGTGCTCGACATGAAGGCGTACTACCGCGGCACGTCGGTCGACCTCGCGCCCGATCCCGAGCTCTATCGCGCTGTCGCCGAGGCTTTCCCCGACGTCGTGATCGAGGACGCGTGGCTCGAGGACGGCTGCCTCGAGGCGCTCGCGGGCGCCGAGGACCGGTTGAGCTTCGATGCGCCGATCCACTCGTGGAGCGACGTCACCGACCTTCCGCTCGAGCCGAAATGGCTGAACATCAAGCCGTCCAGGTTCGGCACGGTGCGCGGCTTGCTCGAGTGCATCGAGGAGTGCGAGGCGCACGGCATCCAGATGTACGGCGGCGGCCAGTTCGAGCTCGGCCCCGGCCGCAGGCAGATCCAGCGGCTCGCGAGCAGCTTCTACGCGGACGGCCCCAACGATGTCGCGCCGTCCGAGTACAACGACGGGCCGGCGCGGGAGGGCCTTCCGCCGAGCCCGCTGCCGTCACCGGAAGGCCGCGGCTTCTGAATCTCTTCGACGACCTCCCCGACGGCGAGAAGCGCTTCGGCGAGGAGCCTCGGCGGCACGCTCTGGGGTGGCACGCGTGTACTACCTCGCGCCGGGCAAGCGGGTCTGCCCCTACCACTGGCACTTCGGCGAGGAGGAGTGGGTGCTCGTCGTCAGCGGCGAGCCGACGATCCGCACGCCGGACGGCGAGCGGACGCTTCGCGCCGTGGGACGTCGCAGCGTTCCCGACGCGGCGAGGGGGGCGCGCACGAAGTGCGTAACGACACCGACGAGCCCGTGCGCGTCGTCATGTTCTCGACGACTTCCGATCCGGAGGTGTGCGTGTACCCCGACAGCGGCAAGGTCGGGGTCTACGCGGGGTGGAGCGGCAAGGCCGGCCCGAGGTGACGCTGATGAACCGGCCCGAGGCGAATCTCGACTACTGGGACGGGGAGGCTCCGTGAACCTACGCGAGTGCGAGCCTCGAGCCCGAGGACGAGTTTCCGCCGGGCTTCAGGCATCTGGCCGCGCAGGTGCGCCCCGCGATCGGCGGCGTGCAGATCGGCTGCGGCATTCTACGAGCTGCCCGCCGGCGAGCAGCTCTGGCCGTACCACTGGCACTCCGGGAACGAGGAGTGGGCGATCGTCGTCGACGGCGCGCCGACGCTGCGCACGCCCGAGGGCGAGCGCGAGCTGCGCACGGGCGACGTCGTCGGCTTCGTGCAGGGCGAGGCGGGCGCGCACACCTTCCTGAATCGGAGTGACGCGCCCGTTCGCATCGCGGTCTTCTCGACGCTCCTGCCCGGAGGCGTGGTCTATCCCGACAGCGGCAAGGTCGGGGCGGCGCGGCGGTACTTCCGGATCGCGGACGCCGTCGACTACTGGGACGGCGAGGCGTAGCTCTTCGTCAGGACGTCTTGTGCGCGCTCCAGTCGCCGCCGCCCTGCGGCGTGTGATACCTCCCCGACATCGTCTTGCCCACTACCGAGCCGCTGTACTTGGCGCCGACGGCGACGACACCGAACTTGATCTTCCCGCGGGTCACGCTGCCGGAGATGTCGTACGTCCCTTGCGGCTTCGACAACGCGATCGACCCGACGAGTCTCGAGCGGATCTGCCGCCAGTGGAGCGTGAACGTCCCCGAGAACGCACCGCCGTAGGTGCCGGACCACGTCCCCGCGATCGGGCTCGGGCGTACAGAGGACCTTGCGCCGAGCGCAGTGGCGCTGCAGACGACGGCGAGACACGCGCCGACGCACACCACGGGAATCACGAGCGAGAGCTTGCGACTACCTGCCGAGAGAATCTGCATTCCTGGCCTCCTCAGACTTCGTTTCGACTGTGTGAAAAGTCTGCGCCGAGGCCGGCTCGGGACGAAGGGGGAAAACCCTACGAACGTTGTTCGCTAGCCTGCGGCCGTGCGCGAGCTGAGCCCCGGTCTCTGGCACTGGCAGGCGCCGCATCCTGAGTGGCGGGCGAGCGAGCCGTGGGACCAGAACGTCTCCTCGTACGCGGTGGACGACGGCAAGCAGCTCCTGCTCTTCGATCCGCTGGGCGTGCCGGGCGAGCTCGAGGCGCTCGCGGCCGAACGCGAGACCGCGATCGTGCTGACGGCCCCGTGGCACGAGCGGGACTCGGAGTCACTCGTGCAGCGGCATCGAGCGCCGGTGTACACGCCGTTGCCCGACAGCGCGCAGTTCCTGATGGAGACCTACGGCCTCACCGCCGAGCAGGCCGGCGAGGGCAGCCCCGACGTCGTCTGGCTGCTACGCGAGGGGAAGGGCGAGGCGCGCCCGTACGAGGCGTGCGACCGCCTGCCGTTCGGCGCCGTCGTCTTCCCGGGACACAAGACGAACGACACGGTGCTCTGGCTCGAGAGTCAGCGGGCGGTGATCTCGGCGACACGCTCGTCGATTTCGGCTCCGGCCTCGAGATCAACGAGCGCTGGCTGCGCCCCGGCGTGACGCGCGAAGAGATCGCCGCCGGGCTGCGCCCGCTGCTCGAGCTGCCGGTCGAGCACGTGCTCGCAACGCACGGCGGGCCGACCGACCGTGCGGCGCTCGAACGCGCGCTCAAGCCGTCTTAGAGCTCGGCGGTCCGGCGCCACGGCCAGCTGAGCAAGCCGAGGCCGGCGGCGATGCACACCGCTCCGACGACCGCCCAGAACGTGCTGCCGGTCATCGATGACCCGGAGATCAGGTTGAGACCCTGACCGAGCCAGACGATCCCGGTGAGAACGAGCAGCCCACCCAGCACACGTCTCCCGATCGTCATGCTCATCATTACGACGTACGGAGTCGTGCGGTTTCCGGCTAGCGGAAGGCGTTTTCGCCGGTGAGCGCGTTGCCGACGACGAGCGTGTGCACCTCGTGCGTCCCCTCGTAGGTGAGCACCGACTCGAGGTTGTTCATGTGGCGGATCACCGGATACTCGAGCGTGATCCCGTTGCCGCCGAGGATCGTGCGCGCGCTGCGCGCGACTTCGATCGCGCCGCGCACGTTGCCCATCTTTCCCATGCTGACGTGCTCGGGACGGAGCGTCCCGTCGTCCTTCATCCGGCCGAGGTGCAGCGCCACGAGCGTCGCGCGGTTCAGCTCCAGCGCCATCTCCGCGAGCTTCTGCTGGGTCAGCTGGTACCCGGCGATCGGCTTGCCGAACACCATGCGCTCCTTCGAGTAGTCGAGCGCCGACTCGAAGCACGCACGACCGGCGCCGACGGCGCCCCAGACGATGCCGTAGCGCGCTTCGTTCAGGCACGACAGCGGCCCGCGCAGCGACGACGACCTCGGGGAAGCGGTTCTCCTCCGGCACGCGCACGTCCTTCAGCACGAGCTCCGACGTCACCGACGCGCGAAGCGAGAGCTTGTGCTTCATCTCGGGCGCCTCGAAGCCCGCCATGCCCTTCTCGACGAGGAAGCCGTTGATCGCGCCGTCCTCGCTGCGCGCCCAGACGGTGGCGACGTCCGCGACCGTGCCGTTCGTGATCCACATCTTCGAGCCGTTCAAGATCCAGTCGGAGCCGTCGCGCTTCGCGGTCGTCCGCATCGACCCCGGGTCGGAGCCGGCGTCGGGCTCGGTCAACCCGAAGCAGCCGATCGCGTCGCCCTCGTGCATCGGCGGCAGCCAGCGCTGCTTCTGCTCCTCGCTCCCCCAGCGCCAGATCGAGTACATCGCGAGCGACCCCTGCACCGAGACGAGCGAGCGGACGCCGGAGTCGCCGGCCTCGAGCTCGAGGCAGGTGAGGCCGTAGGCGACGGAGCTCGCGCCCGGCAGCCCGTAGCCCTCGAGGTGCATGCCGAAGAGCCCGAGCGCCGCGATCTCCTTCGTGAGCTCGCGGGGCAGGATGCCCTGCTCGAACCACTCGCCGACCTCGGGCACGATCCGGTCGCGGACGAACTGGCGGACGGTGTCCCGGATCGCGCGCTCCTCGTCGTCGAGCAGCGCGTCGATCGCCAGGAAGTCGCGGGGGTCGAGCTCGGTGGGCTTCGCGGTCGTCGCCATGACTCGCATCGTAGAGGAGTGCTACTCGCGGTGCAGCCATGTGCGCGAGCGCAAGCCCGAGCCATGCGGGCGCGTAGCGCCCCCAAAGCGCCTGGGTATGGCCCCCGGCGTACAGGCGGAAAACATGCGCGACTCCCGCTTGCGAGAGCTCCTGGTTCAGAAGCTCGTTCTCCGCCTCGAACCGCGTGTCGTCGGTGCCGACGTAGAAGGCGATCAGGGTGGGCAGACGGCGGAGTTGACCGCGCTCGGCGCGTGCTTGGCGGTGCACGTCGGCCGCAGCGTTCCTGGCTGTCGAGCCGAGATCGAGCGCTCGTGTCCCGGTCGGGTCGGTGGGGTGGAAGTACCCGCTCCACGACTCGACGACGGAGAAGTCAGCCAGATCTCTCAGCGCGAGGTGCATCGCGCCGTACCCGCCGGCCGAAACGCCGATCAGCGCGCGTCCGTCGCGCGAGGCGATCGTCCTGAACCTTGAGTCCACGACGTGCGGTAACTCATGCGCGATTGCCGTCTCCCACTTGTTGCCGGGACCCCGGTCGAGGTACTCGGGATCGAGTCGCCGTCGCGCGCGCCTTGCGGCACGACGAGGATCGCCTCGTGATTCGTGCGCTCGAGCGCGCGCTGTACAAAACCGATCGTCCGATAGTCGGCACCCCCGGCCGGCAACCCGTGCAGGAAGTAGATGACGGGATAGCGGAGGCCGCTCGCGTCGTAGTCGGCCGGAAGGTCGATCTCGAAATGGAGGTTGCCCCCGAGCGCAGCCGAGCGAAACTCGGTGTCACGGGTGACGCCCGCTCCTGCGGATCCAACGCAGAGCACGCAGAAGGCGACGGTTACCAGCAATGTGCGTTTCAGAGGGGTCAGCGTAGCGTTCGAGCCATGAAGCTACGCCGGCCGCGTTCGAAAGTCGCGGTGGCGACGGTCGCGCTCGTCGCGTTCCTCGGAGTCGGCCTGGCCGGCGCACGGGCGTACGTCGACAACTTCCTGGCCTATCGCGGCTTCGATGCTCCACGCGACCCGGTCTACGTCAAGACCTCGGGAACGCTGCGGCGAATCATGGTGCGAAGCCCGGCGCTCGGCGGCCGCGCGCAAGAGGTCTACGTCTACCTACCGCCGGGATACGCAGCGCACCCCTCACGCCGGTATCCGGTGCTCTATCTCCTGCACGGGTTCCCTGGACGTCCGCTCGCGTTCATCGAGACGGTGCAGATGGGCGTTGTCGAAGACAGCCTCGCAGCCAAGCGTGTCGCCCAGCCGCTCATCCTCGTGATGCCGTTCGGCTCGACGAGCACGTTCACTGATGAGGAGTGGGCGAACGGCGCACACGCCGGGAACGAGTGGGCGTCGTTTGTCGCGCGCGACCTCGTCCGCTACATCGACGGGCATTACCGCACGATTCGCGCCGCCCGCGCGCGCGCGATCGGCGGCCTGTCGGAAGGCGGATACGGAGCGGTCGACATCGCCCTGCAGAACCCGCACGAGTTCTCGGTCGTCGAGAGCTGGTCCGGCTACATGCAGCCCGCGAAGCTGAGATCGATCTACGGGCAGCGTCTGCAGCTCTTGCAGGCGAACGACCCGATGCTGCTCGCCCCGCGCGACACAGCGGCGCTTCAGGCGCTTGGCACGTACTTCTGGTTCTACTCGGGCTCCGAAGACCACTTCCGAACGCAGAACGCCGCGTTCGCAAGCGAGTTGCGCCGGCTCCAGATCCCGCACCGATTCCGTCTCGTCTACGGCGGACACAATTGGGCGATCTGGCGTGCGAACGCCCGCGCCGCCTACCTGGTCGCGTCGACCCGGCTCTCCGATGGGTAAGGCGTTCCGCTGCATCGTCACGGTTCCCGTATCGCTCGGGATCCTCGTCGCGGCGACGGGCTGGCTCTACATCCTTCGACCGCCGACCGCATCACTCGGTGTGCTCGTCCACGACTCGCTCGCACTCGACGAGCTCTCCCACCGGTCGGGCATCCCGCTCGTGATCTACGTCGCCGTGTGGGGTGTTGCCGGCGTGCTACTCGGGCTCGTCGCGCGCTGGGCACACGCCGACGGGCTCACGGCGGGGCTCCTGCTCGGGCTCGCGGTCGGCGGCTGGCTCTACGCGGTGAACGGATCGTCGATCCTCGTCGTCGAACAGATCTCCGCGCATGCGGCATTCCGGGCTGCGTCCACCGAGCAGGCGGTGATCTTGCCGGCGGTGATCGTCGCGGTGGCGGGGGCCTTGCTCGGCACGACCCGCGTGACGAGGCAGGAGCGGTCGCGCACCGCGCTCGCGTGGCTCGTCGCCGGCGTCGCGCTCCTCGCGGCGTGGGACGCCGTGTTCCCCGAGCATCGGCGCTCACTCGTCGCCGCGTTCGACCCTGCCCATGTGCACGCACTCTCCAAGGCGCTCGTCGTGCCGCTCGCCGCGGTGCTGTTCGTGACGGCACGCAGCCTCGCCCGCGGAAGCAGGCGCGCCTGGCAAGTCGGCGTCGCCGTGCTCGCGTTGCTGCTCGTGCTGCACGTCGGCCGCCGCTTCGACCTCGGCGCCGTGGTGACCGGCGTCACCGTCGTCGCGCTGATCGCGCGGCGTGGGGATTTCGGGCGACGTGGCGATCCCGCGTCGAAGCCGAGGGTGCTCGTGCACGCTGTCGTCGCCGCGGCTGGAATCTTGCTCTACGGTTTCGTCACCCTCTGGATCAACCGGTTGATGGCCGATCAGCCGTACACGCTCCGGTTCGCGATCGAAGTGATCGGCCGCGCGCTCGCCGGCATGAGCTTCCGCGGTGCCGACCACCTAAATGGGCCGGTCTCGAACTGGTTCCCGCTCACGACGTTCATTCTCGGTACCGGCGCGCTCGCGTTTGTGCTCGCCGAGTGGCTGGCTCCATGGCGGTACCGCCTCCAGCAACTCGCTCACGAGCGCGCGGCTGCGCACGTCCTCGTTCGTACGTGGGGCGCGGACACGCTCGCTCCGTTCGCACTTCGCGCAGACAAGTCGTATTTCTTCGCCGACGACCGAAGCGCGTTTCTCGCCTACCGGGTGGTCGGCGGAGTCGCGATCGTCGCGGGCGACCCGGTCGGTCCCGTCGAGGCACGCCGCGCAGTCATCCGGCAGTTCGTCGAGTTCGCGCACGAGCGAGGCTGGCGGATCGCGATCCTCGGCGCCTCGGAGCCGGCGCTCGCGGTGTACGGCGAGCTTGGGTTGCGCGCGATTTACCATGGCGACGAGGCGGTGGTCGACACTTCCTCGTTCTGCCTCGACGGAAGGCCGATTCGCAAGGTGCGGCAGTCCGTGCACCGGCTGGCACGGAGCGGCTACACAGTGCGGACGCTGCGGCCGAGCGAGATCGATGCCGAACTCGCAGACAAGCTCGAGCAGATCGCAGTCGAGTGGCGCGGCACGGAGCCCGAGCGCGGCTTCGCAATGTCGCTCGACGCATTCTTCAGGCTCGGCGACGACGACGCCGTCTTCTTCGTCGGCTTCGATCCCAGCGGAGCTCCGGCGGGAGCGCTGCACTTCTGCATCTCGCACAGCAGCGCGTCGCTCTCGCTCTCGACGATGCCGCGCCGGAGAGACGTTCCGAACGGATTTAACGAGTGGCTGATCTGCGCCTCGATCGCGTGGGCGCGCGAGCACGGCTACCGTCGTGTCTCCCTCAACTTCTCACCCTTCGCAGCGCTGCTCGCACCGAACACTCGGCTGTCGCGGCTGCAACGGCTGGAAGCTGCTGCGCTTCGCCGTTCCAAGGGGTGGTTCCAGCTCGACTCGCTGCTCGTCTTCAATCGCAAGTTCCTGCCGACGTGGGAGCGCCGCTACGTCGTCTACGAGCGGCGGCGTGACCTGCCGCGCGTCGGGCTCGCGGCGCTCGCAGCCGAGTCGTACCTGCCGTTCCAGTGATCGAGGTCGGCCTTGGTCTGGCGGTCGCGTCGACGATCGCGATCAACGGCGGCTACGCGCTGCAGCACGCCGCGGCGTCGTCGCTTCCGCCGCTCTCGCTGCGCCGACCGCTCTCCTCGCTGCACACGCTCGCCTCGAACCGCGGCTGGCTCGGAGGCTTCCTGGGCGGCATCGGCGGTTGGATCCTCTACGTCGCGGCGCTGCGATGGGCGCCGCTCTCGCTCGTGCAGGCGGCATCGGCCGGCGGCATCGCGATCCTGGCCGTCGGTGTCGGCCGGCTCGGCGCGCACGAGCGCGTCGGCGTCGGGGCTGCAGCGCTCGGGCTGCTCTTGCTCGCGCTTTCGCTCGGCTCGCACCCGGCGCCTGGTCGTGCAGGCTCGTTCGCCGTCGCACTGTGGATGGTGGGATCGGTCGCCGTCGCCGGGGTCGTGATCCTTGCGTTGCCGCGCGGCGCGGGCCTCGCAACGGCCGCGGGTGTCCTGTACGCCGCCGGTGACGTCGGTACGAAGGCGGCGGTCGGCGGCGGGATGCGCCTCCTATTCACCCCGGCCGTGCTCTCGGCGCACGGGCTCGCCTTCGTCTGCATGCAGGTCGCATTCCAGCGCGGCGGCCGCCTCGCAACGGCGGGCGTCACCGTCCTCTGGACGAACGCTCTTCCGATCCTCGCCGGCACCGTGCTCTTCTCCGAGGGCATTCCGCGCGGCTGGCAGGGCGCGGCGCGAGTCGCTGCTTTCGCGCTGGTGCTCGTGGGCGCCGTGGCGCTCGGGCGCCAGTTTGACGCACCTGAGGCCATGGCTACACTTTCGATTGACTAGTCAGTCAACTCCGAGGAGACGATGGCTGCGATCGACGACCAGCAGACGGCGACAGGGATCTCGTTCGCCCTGAGCGACGAGCAGAAGGCCCTCCGCGAGCTCGCGCGCGACTTCGCGGCCAAGGAGATCCGCCCGAAGGAAGCGTCCTACGACGAGGCCATGCACCACCCGGCCGACGTGATCGAGAAGGCGCACGACCTCGGGCTGATGAACCTGCACGTCCCGGAGGAGTTCGGCGGCCCCGGCCTCTCGATCTTCGACGGGATGCTCGTCGGCGAGGAGCTCTACTGGGGCTGCTCGGGAATCGGCACGTCCGTCTTGGCGAACGGCCTCGGCGCCGGACCGGTGATTCACGCCGGCACCGACGAGCAGAAGCGCCAGTGGCTGACGCCTCTGCTCGAGGAGCCGATCCTCTGCTCGTTCGGGCTCTCCGAGCCGGGCGCCGGCTCCGACGTCGCGTCGTTGAAGACGACCGCCGTTCGCGACGGCGACGAGTACGTCCTCAACGGGTCGAAGACGTTCATCACGAATGCCGGCTACGCGTCGTGGACGGTCGTCTTCGCGAAGACCGACCCGAAGGCCGGGGCGAAGGGCATGTCGGCGTTCATCGTCCCGATGGACGCGCCCGGCGTCACGATCGAGAAGCACCTCGAGAAGATGGGCCAGCGCGCAACCGACACGTCGGCCTTCGCGCTGCAAGACGTGCGAGTCCCGGTCGAGAACCGGCTCGGCGAGGAGGGCGACGGCTTCAAGATCGCGATGGCGACGCTCGACTCGACGAGGCCGGGCACAGCGGTCGGTGCAGTCGGTGTCGCGCAGGCGGCGTACGAGCACTCGGTCGAGTACGCGAAAGAGCGCGTCACGTTCGACATGCCGATCGCGATGCACCAGGGCGTCAACTTCATGATCGCCGACATGGCGACGGAGATCGAGGCATCGCGGCTTCTCTGCTGGCAGGCGGCGTGGATGCTCGACCAGGGCTACGGGCGCAAGGCGACCCTGTACTCGTCGTTCGCGAAGCGCTTCGCCGCCGACACGGCGATGAAGGTCGCGACCGACGCCGTGCAGGTCTTCGGCGGCTACGGCTACATCAAGGAGTACCCGGTCGAGAAGCTGATGCGCGACGCGAAGCTCTTTCAGATCTACGAGGGCACGAGTCAAATTCAGCGCCTGGTCATCGCGAAAGAGATCTTCCTGCCGAAGGACTGAAGCAACCAGGATTCATCCTGGTTGCAGTCGTTAGGGTCACGCTGTGGCGCTCGAGATAGATCTTTCCGGCCGCATCGCGCTCGTCACCGGCGGCTCGCGCGGTCTCGGCCGCGCCGACGCGCTGACGCTCGCGCGTGCGGGCGCCGACGTCGTCGTCGCCGACCTGCTCGTCGAGTCGGAGCTCTCGGAAGACACCGATCGCTACGGCGCGCTCGCCACCGTCGCGCGGCAGCAGGGGATGGTGCACACGGAAGAGACCGTCGACGAGATCCGCAGCATGGGGCGGAAGGCGATCGCCGTGCGCTGCGACGTCACCGACCGCGCTCAGGTCGACGCGGCGGTCGCGCGAACGATCGACGAGCTCGGCTCCGTCGACATCCTCGTCAACAACGCCGGCACGCTCGACCACGCCGCGCAGTTCCAGCAGCAGTCGCCGGAACTGTGGGAGCGCGACCTGCGCGTGAACCTGACCGGCGCGTTCAACTGCGCGCAGGCGGTCTGGCCGCACATGCGTGAGCGCGGGTTCGGGAGGATCGTGAACATGGCGTCGGTCGCGGGGACGCTCGGCGGCTTCGGCCAGGCGAGCTACTCGACGACGAAGGCGGGCCTCCTCGGGCTCACGCGCACGCTTGCGATGGAGGGCGCGCGCCATGGGATCACCTGCAACGCGATCGTCCCCGGCGTGATCGGCACGGAGGCTTTCCAGATGGCGAACGCCGCGATGAACGAGCGGATCGTCGCCCGCACCGCGCTGAAGCGCCCCGGCGAGCCGCATGAGATCGCGAACGCGATCGCGTTCCTCTGCTCCGACCTCGCCTCGTACATCACCGGCGTCGAGCTCAACGTCTCGGGCGGCGTCGAGCTTTTCGTCTTCTGAGGCCGCCGCTACATTGGAGCCGGTGCGCCACCGCGTCCTCCTGCTGCTGCTCTCGCTCGTGGCCCTCGCAATCGTGCTCGGGCTCGTCTTCGCCGGCTCGCCGACGACGCTCGCGAAGGGCGTGACGATCGACGGGATCGCCGTCGGCGGGATGCACACGAAGGACGCCCGAGCGCTCTTGCAGAGGCGCTCGGACGCCGTGGCGCACCGGCCCGTCGTCTTCGTCGCGGGTGGCCGCCGCTTCCCGATTGCGCCGGTCGAGCTCGGCGTCGAGCCCGACTGGAAGGCCGCGGTCGGCGCCGCCCAGCGCCAGGGCGACGGGTTCGGCCCGCTGCGCGGTTTCAAGCGGCTCGACGTGCAGGTCTTCGGCGCCGACGTCACGCCCCCGACGCGCGTGCTGAGCGGGGCGCTCCAGTACAAGCTCGAGCTGATCGCGCGGGCCGTCGACCGTGCGCCGAGGAATGCCGCGCTCGCGCGCCATGGTCCGAAGGTCGTAATCGTCCCGTCGCGACCCGGCGTCGCACTCGACCGGAATGCGGCAGAGCACCTGCTCGTCCGTTCGCTCGCCGCGCTCGACCGCGGGACGCCGCAGGTCCTGCTGCCGCTCCGCATCCGCCGGCCGGAGGTGCGCGCCGCGTCGCTCGCGCGCGCTCTGCGTCAGGCGCGCGTCGCCCTCTCGGCGCCGCTTCACCTGCAGCTCGGTCAGACGCGCTGGGTGCTGAGCCCGCGAAAGCTGGCGCCGCTGCTTCAGCTGCCGTCCGGCGGCGGCACGTCGCTGAAGATCGGCGGCCAGGCCGCCGACGCGTGGTTCGGCAAGCTCGGCAAGCGCGTCGAGAAGCCTGCGCGCGACGCGACGTTCTCGGTCGACGGCTCGCGCATCGGCGTCGTGCCCGCGCAGCCGGGCGTGCGCCTCGACGTCGTCGCGACTGCACAGGCGATGCTCCGCGCGTCGCTCAAGCGCGCGCCGGCGCTTCGTACAGCGACACTCGCCGTGCGTCAGTCGCAGGCGAAGGTCACCACCGCTGCCGCCAAGGCGATGCACATCCGCGACCTCGTCTCCAGCTACACCACCGAGTACGGTGGCATCGCGAATCGCATCCACAACGTTCAGCTCGTCGCGCACCTCGTCGACGAGAAGCTGATCGCGCCCGGCGCGACGTTCTCGTTCAACAAGACGACGGGCGAGCGGAACGCGGCCAAGGGCTTCCTCGAGGCGCCCGTGATCGTGAACGGTGAGCTGACGACCGGGCTCGGCGGCGGGGTCTGCCAGGTGTCGACGACGGTCTTCAATGCCGCGTTCGAGGCGGGGCTCAAGATCACCGAGCGCACGAATCACGCGCTGTACATCAGTCACTACCCGCAGGGTCGCGACGCGACGGTCGACTACCCGAGCGTCGATCTGCAGTTCGTGAACGACACGGGCAACTGGCTGCTGCTGCGCACGTTCGTCGGGTCGTCGACTCTGACGGTCAACCTGTACGGCACGCCGACGCACCGGAAGGTGACGAGCACGACCGCGCCACTCGTCACGACCGGGCCGGCACCGGTGAAGAAGACGGTCGATCCGTCACTGAAGCCGGGCGATGTCGTCGTCGACGATCCAGGCGTCCCGTCGATGTCGACGAGTGTCACGCGCGACGTCTACACCGCGAGCGGCAAGCACCTCTACCACGACACGTGGTACTCGTCGTATCGCGCAGTCCCGAAGCTCGTGCGCATCGGCCCGAAGGCGGCCAAGCATCCGAAGAGGCCGGACGCGAAGACGTCTACGACGCCGACGCAAGACTCAACCGACGCAATAGCGTCGCGGAGCCAGTCCGGCACGCGCGTCGGGCGCAGCGTCGCCGACTCGACGCACGCGTGGCTCGTGTAGCCGTCGGCCATCAGCGTGCCGTCGTCGCGCACGATCGCGTACTCATAGCGGAAGCGTGCACCGCGCAGATCGACACAGCGGGTGCGCACGTGCAGGACGTCGTCGAAGCGGGCAGGCACGACATAGCGGCAGTGCGACTCGAGCACGAGCGCCTCGATGCCGCGGTCGCGCAGCGACTGATAGCCGCCGGCGAACTCGCGGAGATACTCGACGCGCGCAACCTCGAACCAGACGAGGTACGACGCGTTGTGCGCGATGCCCTGCGCATCGGTGTCGGCGAAGCGCACGCGGACGGTGGTCGAGAACGTGAAGCCGGTCACGCGCGCAACTCTACGATGCACGGCGTGCAGATCGAGCGCCTTGCCGAGCTCTTCGAGGACCGGCAGCCGTGCGTCGTGCTGACGGGCGCCGGCATCAGCACGGAGTCCGGCATCCCGGACTTTCGCTCGGCCACCGGCATCTGGGCGCAGTACGACCCGATGGACTACGCGACGATCGAGGCCTTCCTCACCCGTCCCGAGCACGTGTGGGAGTTCTACGGGAAGCGGTTCGAGATCCTGACCGCGGCCGAGCCGAACGACGGTCATCACGCGCTCGCCGAGCTCGAGGCGCGCGGTTGGGTGCAGGCAGTCGTGACGCAGAACATCGACCGGCTGCACGAGCGTGCAGGGACGCGCGAGCTCGTGGAGGTGCACGGCTCGATCCGCACGTCGAGCTGTCTCGACTGCGGCACCGTCGTGCCGTTCGACGAGGTCGTGGCGCTCTTGCCGGTGCCCCACTGCCCGAGCTGCGGCCGCATCCTGAAGCCGGACGTCGTGATGTTCGGCGAGCTCCTGCACGAGCAGACGATCGCGCGCGCGATCGAGCTCGCGGCCGGCGCGGAGCTGCTGCTCGTCGTCGGGTCGTCGCTCGAGGTCTATCCCGTCGCGGGGCTGCCGCTCGAGACGCTCGGCAACGGCGGCACGCTCGCGATCGTGAACCGAGGCGAGACGCAGTTCGACGCGCGGGCATCTGTGACGATCGACGGAGGCGCCGGCGAGACGCTGCGCGCTCTTGCGGACGCGCTACCCGAGCGCGCGTAGCGACGCCGCGAAGATGCCCTGCCGGAAGCGGCCGTTCAGCGGCTGTGCGGCGAGCGCGAACACCGGCACGATGCGGCTGCCGACGTAGCTCACGGAGAAGTAGTCGCCGACCATGCGACCACCCTCTGCGCGCGGCGCCCACGTCACCGGCACCGGCTGCGCGTCGAGGCGTTGCGTCTTCCACGTGCGCCCGCCGTCGGCCGACTGCGCGACGCCGAGCCCCAGCGTGCAGCTCGCCGGCTTGCAGGTGCTGTCGTAGTAGGACGCGTAGACGAGGGCGAGGTTGCCCGGATTCGCGGGATCCGCGGCCACGCCGGGGATGAAGAAGCTCCTGCGTGAGGCGATTGGCGCGAGGGCGATCCGGCTCGGCGCGCTCCACGTCAGGCCGTCCGGCGAGGTCGAGAGCACCATGTCGTTTCGCGTGCAGCCCGAGTGGAATCGGCAGTCCGGCCACACGGCATAGATCGTCCCGTTCGAGTCGGCGTCCACCGAGGGCAGCGAGATCGCGCGCATCGGCGCGTTGTCGGCGGCACGGAACGCGGAAACCACGACGCGCGTGAACGTGGCGCCTCCGTCGGTCGAGCGCAGCGCGACCATCGAGCCGGAGAGCGCCTGCTCGTTCGCGTAGTCGCCCGCGACGACGACGAGCGTGCCGTCGGGGCGGATCACCGGCTGCGTGCCGACGAGAATCGATCCCGCCCGTACCGGCGGCGACCAGGTCGCGCCCCCGTCCGTCGAGAACTGGCTGACCGTGGTGTTCTTGTCGTCGTCCGTGTACTCGAGATAGCAGCGGCCGTGGAACGGGCTCGCGGCGCCGTTGTCGCAGGCGATCCAGTCCTTGTCGAGAGCCGGACCGTCGGAGGCGTCTACCGGCAGCGACCAGCTCTTGCCGTCCGTCGAGCGGGCGACGTAGATGTGCGTCGCGGAGCGCTCGAGTGCGAGCGCCGACGTGAGCCAGAAGCCGTGCACTCCGTCGTAGGCGACCGCCGGGTCGGAGAGGCCGATCTCCGCGCCGGGGGGCGAGGCCTCGACGGTGGTCCCGGGCAGCAGGCTCCGCCGCCAGGTGCGACCGGCGTCCGTCGACACCGCGGTGCCGATGTTCGAGGCGGCGCCCGAGCCGCGGCGGCCGACCTGGAAGCCGGCGACGACGACGCCGTTCGCCGCGAAGCTGTCGGGCTCGACGGCGGTCTCGTGCTGGCTGTCCGAGTTCGAGTACGGATCGACGGAGAGGCGTCGCGACACCACCTCGCAGTCGGACGCCACGCGATCGGCCGTGTCGGCGCTCACGATGTCGGTGCTGCGGCCGCACGAGATCGTGTCGGTCCCGCCGAATGCAGCCTGGACGCGATCCGCCGCCTTGCCGCCGATCAGTCGATCGGGCTTCGGTGTGCCGACGAGCAGGCCGCCGTGCTTGCCGCCCTGCACGGTCGCGGCCGTGGCCGTCGAGGTGAGGATGAGCAGGACGAGCAGGGGCAGGAGCCGGCGCACGCGCGCCTCAGCCTACCCGGCTCCGGTTCCAGCTACGCGGTCGCACGACGGAGCGGGCGTTCCGTGAGCACGCGCGCGCACTCGGTGCAAACCGTGCGCTCGAGCTCGTAGGGAACGCCGCCCCTCTGCACGACCACGTGCGTGTTCACCGCGTGGTGCCGGTGAGGGAAGCGAAGGATTCGAAGACGTCCAGCCATTCCTAGTCATGTAATACGACGTGCGTCGGATGGAAATGGCGGTAAAGGGTGAGTAAGGAAATCCTCGGCCGCCCCTAGGGGCAGCGGGCGCCGACGACGAGCCTCGGCGCGGTGATCTTCGGCACCTTCAGGTTCCGGTGCGAGAAGTCGAGCGCCGCCGCGAGGTTCTTGGCTTCCGCGTCGCGCTTGGAGAGCGGCTCGAGGCCGAACCGCCACTCGAGGAGCTTCAGGACGGACGTGTGGTCGTAGACCCCGTGCGCCACGTGCCGGCGCCGCGCGAACGGTGAGATGAGCACGGTCGGGATGCGAAATCCACGCTGCTGGTACTCCGGCTTGACGTCATGTGCCACCGGTGGCGGCACGTGGTCGAAGAAGCCGCCCCATTCGTCGAACGTGATGATCAGCAACGTGCGCGGCCAGGCCGGGCTCGACGTGACCGCGTGGTAGATCTGCGAGAGGAAGTACTCGCCGGCGCGGATGTCGGAGTGGGGGTGATCGTCGTTGCCGCCGCTGCCCGAAGTCGTGCCGTTGTCGTCGGAGGCCCAGCTCGGGTCGACGTACGAGAACGCCGGAAGCTTTCCCGTCTTGCACTGCTGGAAGAACGTCGCACGCGGGTGCTGAATCTCGCGATGTGTCCCGTACAGCTGCAGGAAGCAGAAGTTGCCGAAGTAGTACCCGGCGCTCACGTGCTTCGCCGCGAGCCGGTCGAAGATCGTCGGCAGCTCGATACGCGAGCTGTCGTTGCTCAGGCGGTCGGTGACGCCCGACAGCGAGTAGATGCGATTCGGGTACGTCGGGCCCATAACCGACGCATAGAAGTTGTCGCACGTCGTGAACGCCGGCGCTGCTTTGCCGAGGAACGGCAGGTCGTGCTGCTGGTAGTAGCCGATCGCCCAGAGATCGCTCTTGCGGAGCCAGCCGTCGCACACGCCGTTGTTCCACTCGATCAGCGAGCCCGTGGCCGAGTGGTCGGGGTCGCCGTACGAGCAACCCTGGAAGTCGGGGGCGAGCGGGAACGTGTTGTGCGGCTGCCCGTTGCGATCGAGATACGTCAGACCGGCCTGTTTGCCATTCGCGCCCGGGAGCCAGCCGAGCATGTGGTCGAGGACCGGTTCTCCATCACCACCATCACGATGTGGTCGAGCCCCGATCGTGCCGGCTTCGGGAGCTGCGTCGATGCCGCGAGCGCGGCCCGGCCGAGTGGGTGCACGGCGGCTGCCGACGCTGCCGCAACGCCGAGGAACTCGCGGCGCGAGAGCCGCTCCCCCCAGAGCTCCATGTGTGGACCCTAGCGGCGCGCGGTATGGTGCTTCCATGGCGAGTAGAGACCTGCTCGGCCGCCTGGCCGACCTGAGCGAAGAGGCGATTCAGCGCCTGTCCGACGCGCCCGGTGCCGACCGCCTGCTCGGCGCGATGAACGCGATGCGCGACCGGATGGACGAGCTGCAGAAGCGCGTCCGCGGCCTCGAAGAGCTCGAGAAGCGCCTCGCCGCGGTCGAGCGCAAGGTGGACAAGCTGTCGAAGGGCAGCTCGTCCTCGTCTTCTTCGTCAGGCTCGAAGACGACGAGCACGAAGAGCTCCGGCGCCTCGCGCGCCAAGAAGAGCTAGCCCGCCGAGCACGCCGCCGCCTGCGAGGTCGCTCGGCGTATGCCAGCCGGCGAGCAGCAGGAGCGCGATCGACGCGCACGCCCAGACTGCGACGAGCGCGCGGGCGCGAGGCCAAGCCGCGGCGAGCGCGGCGGCGACGATCACCGTGCGCAGCGCGTGCCCGCTCGGGAACGACGAGTCGAACGGCACGATGTGGAAGCGGCCCGCGTGCAGGGCCGGGCGGGTCAGCACGTGCTTGCAGAGCAGCTCGACGAGATCCGCGGCGATGCAGACAGCCGCGAGGGTCCATTGCCGCAGCAGGGCGAGAATCGCGAGCGAGACGACGGCGCCGGCCGGCAGCGTCACGAGGTTGACCGCGAGCCCCCAGCCGCTCCGCGTGTGCGCGCCGACGAACGGGAAGAGTGAGTCGAGCAGCGAGACCTGCTTTGCGTGGAAGTGGGCTCCTGGCATCGCATGCTCGACCGCCCATTGATCGAGGCCGGTGAACGTCCCCGCGGCGACGAGCGCCGCGAGCGCCGCATAGAGCGCGGCGACGACGACCGCGCTACGAGTGGGCATGGACGCTACGCGGGGACACGGACGCGCACAGCGCCGGCGACGATCTCGAAGCGGGCCGGAGTCGTGCCGACCTGCTCGCCGTCGAGCTCGATCGGCAGGCGCTCGGGCGCGTCGACACGCACGCTGCGCGCACGGTGCGCCTCGACCTTCGGATGCGCGAGATACGTGCCCTTGTAGATCTTCGGCGCCGTCGTGATGAAGTCGCGCTTCGTGACGTCGCCGATCAGCACGACCTCGAAGAGCCCGTCGTCCGGTTTTGCGTCGGGCGCGAGCAGCATCGCGCCGCCGTGCCAGCGGCCGTTCGCGACGATCACGTCGTGCATCCGCCCCTCGCGCGGAGGCCCGTCGTCGAGCTGAACCGACACGTTCGTGTTCTGCCACTCGAAGAAGACACGCGTCAGCGCGTAGAAGAACGTCGCCTTGCCGCCGAGCGCCTTCGACATCCCGTTTGCCCGCTGCGCGACAGCGGCGCTCATGCCGACGCTGCCGACGTTCGCGAAGTAGCGCTCTGCGTCGTCGCCGCTCCAGGTCCGGTACGAGACGCGACCGACGTCGATCGTGCGGGGCGTCCCGGTGAGCGCCACGCGAACGGCGTCGTCGAAGCGCGTGGGGATCTCGTACGTGCGGACGAAGTCCATGCCCGTTCCGAGCGGGATCGTCGCGAGCTCCGTGGAGGCTCCGGCGCGCACGAGCCCGTTGACGGCTTCGTTCAACGTCCCGTCGCCGCCGACCGAGACGACGAGCTCGGCGCCGCTGCGCGCGGCGCGCTCCGCGAGCTCGATCACGTGGCCCGGCCGTTCGGAGAAGACCGCCTCGCCGGTCAGTCCGAGCCCGGAGGCGCGGTGTGCGAGCTCCGGCCAGCGCTTCCCGGTGACGCCGTTGTCCGACGCCGGGTTGACGACGAAGACGGTGCTCGAGACCGTGCTAATGGTCGGAGGTGACGGTGGCGAGGCCGACGCGCGTCATCCGGTCGACCGCCGCGCGGAGCTCGTCGTCGCCGATCCGCGTGAACTCGCCTTCGACGACGATGTCGCTCACGGTCAGCAGGCAGCCGGCATGCACCTTGCGCAGTGCGCCGAGCGTGAAGAGGATCGCCGCTTCCATCTCGACTGCGAGGATGCCGCGGTCCGACCAGCGCTGGTACTGCTCGCCGTCGGGGTTGTAGAAGACGTCGCTCGACACGACCGGGCCGACGTGGATCGCCTGGCCGATCTCCTTCGCGTTGTGCACGGCGCCGTGGACGAGGCCCCAGTCGGCGGTCGGGCAGTGTGGCTCCTTGACGTACGTGTCGACGGTGCGGTCCTGCGGCACCGCGGTCAGCGCGACGATCATGTCGCCGAGCTTGTGGGTCGGCTGCAGACCGCCACACGTGCCGACGCGCAGCAGCTTCTTGCACCCGAGCATCACGAGCTCCTCGATCACGATCGCGGCCGAGGGGCAGCCCATGCCGGTCGACTGCACGGAGACCGGCTTGCCCTCCCAGGTGCCTCGGAAGCCGAGCATGCCGCGCTCGGAATTTGTCTGCACGATGTCGTCGAGATAGGTCTCGGCGATGTACTTCGCCCGCAGCGGATCGCCGGGGAGGAGGACTGCTTCTGCGTAGTCGCCGGGCTCGGCGCGAACGTGGATGGGCATGGCGCCAACCCTATAGCGTGACCTGATCGCGGCTGCACGGTTCGTCAACCCGTCGCTCGAGCAGATTCTCGCGTTCTGTGCGCAGGAACCGATCGAGCGTGTGTTCCTCGAGGACATCGCGCGCCGCGGGCTCGGGCGGTTCTCGGCGCTCGAACGCGACGGAGAGCTCGACGCGCTCTGTCACGTCGGCGCGAACGTGGTTCCGTCCGGCGCGAACTGCGCGGCGTTCGCGGACGCGACCGCGCGTGGGCAGGCGCGGATGATCATCGGCGAGGAGCACGCGGTCGACGAGCTCTGGGACGCCGCCGCCTCGCACATGCCGCGGCCGCGCGACGACCGCCCAGGCCAGCCCGTGTACGTGCTCGGCGAGGCGCCCGAGCCGGGAGACACTGGCCTGCGCGCCGCCCGGTCGACCGATCTCGAGCTCTTGATCCCGGCCTGCGCGGAGGCACATCGCGAGGAGATCGGCATCGACCCGCTTCGCCGCGACCCGGAAGGCTTCCGCTGGCGCACGCGCGCGCAGGTCGACGAGGGCCGCTCGTGGATCTGGGTGGAGGAGGGGCGCATCTGCTTCAAGGCCGAGGCGTCGGCGTGGACGCCGTCGGCCGTGCAGCTGCAGCAGGTGTGGGTCGACCCGGAGCTGCGGAACCGCGGCTACGCGAAGCGCGCGATGCAGGACCTGTGCCGGCTGCTGCTCGAGCACGCACCGGCCGTCTGCCTCTTCGTGCGGCCCGAGAACGCACCTGCCATTCGCGTCTACGAAGGCATCGGCATGCGCCGCACGATCTCCTACCGCTCGCTCATCTTCTGACGGAGGCGAGCAGCGGTGCCAGGCACCTCAGGTGCCTGGCACCGCTTTTCGTTCAGCCGAGCAGACCGTTGAGCCTGTTCAGCAGGTTCTGCAAGCCGGCCGTCGGAGCGCCGGTGTTGTCGAGGAGATGGGTCACCGCGCAGAGCAGGTTCCCGAGCAGGTTGCCCGGGCCAGGCTGGGCGGTGATGGTGAGGTGCACCTGATTCAGGTCGACCACGAGGCCGAGCAGATCGAGGTGCAGCGGACCGAGGACCAGGTCCAGGACCCGGCACGCGGCGCCCGCCTGTGCGGGGGTGACGACGCTCGAGACCGTGTCGACCACGGACGTGACGACACCGTTCGCATCGGTGAGCGTTCCGGTGAACGTCCCGTTCGCAACCAGCTGGCCCGCGGAGTTGATCGCGAAGTTCGTGATCGCGAACACACCGTTGAGCGCACCGGCCGAAGTCGGAGCTGCGATCGGGACCGAAAGCGCCTGCGTCTTCGTCGGGGGCGCCGCGCCCGCCGTTCCTGCAGTGAATGCAAGCGCTCCTGCGAGCACGCACAGCGCAGCGACAGCTGTGAATCTGACTCTCATCAGACCCCTCCTTTGCGGGTCGCGAAGACCCGCCGTCGATTGTCGACCTGCTAGGACGAAGGTCCGGTTTCCGTGCCGCTCAGGATCAAAACCCGGGCTCGAAATCGCAGAAGAAAGGGGGCGCTTGCCGCCCGCAGCTACGGCTTGTTCCTAGCAGGCCGACAACCACGGAGGGGCGCCCCCTTCGAACAGTAGACAACACTCCGGAGCGAAACCTGCGGTGGATTCGTCCCGAGGTGAACCGCCTCGGTGAATCCCCGAACGAGTGATAGACGAAGTTTCCGCCGAGCGCCGATGATCCGAGCGGTGAGGGTCAAGCGTCTTACTGCGGCGACGCTGGCAACGTCCGCACTCGTCTTCGGCCTGTCTGTGGTCGCAGGCAACGGACGTGCGCAAGCTGCGCGTTCGGTTTCCTACAGCTGCACGGCAGCCGACCGGCAGTTCATCTCGACCGTCAGCACGAACCTGACCCAGCTGAGCTACTGGTCGGATGCGCTCGTCGGTCACGACGCGGAGCCCGCGGTCGTCGTCAAGCAGGCGAAGGCGGAGTCGGACCAGGTGCTCGCGACGCGGCCCAACGACCGGACGCTGAGCGCGACACGTGACCTGATCAGCTCGATGTTCCTCGAGTATTCGCGCGCCGTCTCGGCAAGCCAGAACGGTCGCGGAGGGCAGAACCACATGGTGAGCGCCTGGCGCCTCGCACACTCGGTGCACGACCTGCTCACCGGTGCGAAGGACGGCCTCGCAGCCCAGGGCTGCGACGTCTCCCCGCTGCTCACCTCGTAAGAGACAATCGGCGGCGTGGACGCCGCTGCGCTTCGCGCCCGGATCGAGGAGCACATCCGCAGGCACGAGCTGATCGCGCCGGGCGGCTCCGTCTGCTGCCTCGTCTCCGGCGGCGTGGACTCGACGTGCCTCTGGCACGCGCTCCGCGAGCTCGGCTACGACGTCAGCGCCGTGCACGTCGCCCATCGACTGCGTGGCGACGAGTCGGACGACGATGCGCGCTTTTGCGTGGACGTTCTCGGTGCCGAGGTCGTCGTCCACGACGGCACGGGCTTGAGCGAGGCCGAGCTGCGCGACGAGCGGTACGCCGTCGCGCGCGACCGCCTCCGTGCGACGGGCCACACGGCGTCGGATCAGGTCGAGACGATCCTCTACCGGCTCGTCTCGCGCGGCTCGGCGACCGGGATCGACGTTCGCCGCGAGGACGGCGTCGTGCGACCGCTCCTCACGGTCCGGCGCGACGAGACGACCGCGTATTGCGAAGCAGTCGGCCTGCCGTTCCGCGTCGACTCGAGCAACCCAGACACGAAGCGCGGCCTGATCCGCGACGAGATCCTCCCGCTCCTGCGCCGGCTTCATCCTGCGGCGGACGCGAACATCCTGCGCGCGCTCGACACCCGCGAGACGCTCCCGCCCGCCCTCGCCGAGCTCCTCTCCTCGCCGGTCGGCTCGAAGCGCGTCGACCTCGGTGGCGGCCTGCAGGCGGTGCGCGAGTACGACCGCATCTGGCTCGAGCACGGCCCCGTGGCGCTCGACGGCGAAGTGGAGTGGGGCGGCTGGCGCATTCGCTCGCCGCTCGAAGGCCTTAAGGTACGAGGCTGGCGGCCGGGCGACCGGCTGGCGGGCCGGCAGAAGAAGATCCAGGACGTGTTCGTCGACGCGAAGATCCCTCAATCCGAACGCGAGGCGTGGCCGCTCGTCGTGCGCGGCGCCGAGGTGATCGCGGTGCCCGGGATCGTCGAGCATCCTCAGGTCGAGGCGGTGCGGGCATGAACACAACGGAGCTCGAACGCGCCGTCACCGACGTCCTGATCGACCAGGACTCGCTGCAGCGGCGGATCGCCGAGCTCGGCGAGGAGATCTCCGCCGACTACGAGGGCCGCGACCTGCTGCTCGTCGGCGTCCTGAAGGGCGCCGTCTTCTTCATGGCCGACCTGATGCGCCACCTGGCGATCCCCTGTGAGATCGACTTCATGGCGATCTCGAGCTACGGCGACTCGACCGACTCCTCGGGGGTCGTCCGGATCCTCAAGGACCTCGACATCAACATCGAGGGCCGCGACGTGCTCGTCGTCGAGGACATCATCGACTCCGGCCTCACGCTCTCCTATCTGATGCGGAACCTCGAGGCGCGCGAGCCCGCGAGCCTGGAGATCTGCGCCCTCCTCACGAAGCCGGAGCGCCGGGAGATCGACGTCCCCGTCCGCTACGTGGGCTTCGAGATCCCGAACCGCTTCGTGATCGGCTACGGCCTGGATTTCGCCGAGCGGTACAGAAACCTGCCGTACGTGGGAGTTCTCGACCCGAGCTTGATCCCTGGAGGGGCGTAACTCGAACCGGCGAATCATGGTTCACGCCGTAGGTGTCGAAGTACTCCTCAGGTACCCTGACGTGAGAGGCCTGGCTTGAATCGATTCTTTCGCAGCGCGCTCTTCCCGCTGATCATCATCGCAGCGTTGGTCTGGCTTGCCCTGCAGACGCTCGGGGGCAACGGCCAGAAGACGACGGCGTGGACGACGGCCCAGGCGTACCAGCAGATCCGGCAGCACCCGGATCAGCTCGTCGGGCATCCGGCGGTCACCGTCGACCCGAACAAGCAGTCGCTGACGCTCGTCGTCAACGACGGCAGCGGCGCCGGCGACAAGAAGTACAGCGTCCACTACGCCGACCCGCAGTCCGAGGCCGCGATCGAGCAGGTGATGCTGAAGCAGGGCGTCGACTTCAACTCGAAGGGCGTCGGCTCGTCGCCGTGGTGGTCGATCCTCACGTCGCTGCTCCCGTTCGTCCTGCTCTTCGGCTTCTGGATCTTCCTGATGAACCAGGTGCAGGGCGGCGGCTCGAAGGTGATGAGCTTCGGCAAGTCGCGCGCGAAGCGCATGACACCCGACGCGCCGAAGATCGGCTTCAAGGATGTCGCCGGCGTCGACGAGGCGGTCGAGGAGCTCGGTGAGATCAAGGAGTTCCTCGAGAACCCGAAGAAGTTCCAGGCGCTCGGCGCGCGCATCCCCAAGGGTGTGCTGCTGTACGGGCCCCCCGGCACCGGTAAGACGCTGCTCGCGCGCGCAGTCGCGGGCGAGGCGGGCGTCCCGTTCTTCTCCATCTCCGGCTCCGACTTCGTCGAGATGTTCGTCGGCGTCGGCGCGTCGCGCGTGCGCGACCTGTTCGAGCAGGCGAAGCAGGCGGCTCCGTGCATCGTCTTCATGGACGAGATCGACGCCGTCGGCCGGCACCGCGGCGCAGGCCTCGGCGGCGGCCACGACGAGCGCGAGCAGACGCTGAATCAGCTGCTCGTCGAGATGGACGGCTTCGAGATGAAGGACAACATCATCCTGATCGCCGCGACGAACCGCCCCGACATCCTCGATCCGGCGCTGCTGCGCCCGGGCCGGTTCGACCGGCAGATCGTCGTCGATCGCCCCGACCGGGTCGGCCGCCAGAGGATCCTCGAGGTGCACACGAAGGGCAAGCCGCTCGCGCCGGAGATCGACCTCAGCACGCTCGCGGCCGGCACGCCGGGCTTCACCGGCGCCGACCTTGCGAACCTCGTCAACGAGGCCGCGCTCCTCGCAGCGCGCCGCGGCAAGAAGATCATCGAGCAGGACGAGCTCGAGGAAGGGATCATGCGCGTGATCGCAGGCCCGGAGAAGAAGGCGCGCCTCCTCTCCGAGCACGAGCGCAAGATCACCGCGTACCACGAGATGGGCCACGCGATCGTCGGCCATTTCCTCGAGCACACCGACCCGGTGCACAAGATCACGATCGTGTCGCGCGGCCAGGCGCTCGGGCTCACGATCTCGCTGCCGACGGAGGATCGCTACCTCACGACGCGCACCGCGCTCATGCACCAGATGGCGATGACGCTCGGCGGCCGCGCCGCGGAGGAGATCGTCTTCCACGAGGTGACGACCGGCGCCGCGAACGACCTCGAGAAGGTGACGTCGACGTCGAAGCAGATGATCATGCGCTTCGGGATGAGCGAGAAGCTCGGCCCCCGCGTGCTCGGCCGCGGCCACGACCAGCCGTTCCTCGGCCGCGACTACGGCGCCGAGGCCGACTACTCCGAGGAGATCGCCCGCGAGATCGACGACGAGATCCGTCGCGTGATCGAAGAGGCGCACGAGCTCGCGCTGCAGACGCTGCGCGACCACATGGAGGACCTGCACAAGATCTCGCTGATCCTGATCGAGCGCGAGACGATCGACCGCGACCAGTTCGAGCGGCTGCTCGCCGGCGAGGACGAGGCCGGAGTGTTCCCCCCGGCCGAGCCGGAGCCGGTCACCCCTGCGCCTCAAGAGGAGCCGAAGCGTGAGCGCCAGCCGCGCCCGCGCCCGTTCCCGCTCCCCGGCGCCACCATGCAGCCTCCTCCTGATCCAGCGAAAAGCTAACGCTTTTCGCTGGTTGCAGACGAGCTCCGCGCTACCGAGAGCGCGGTCTCGGCAGCGCTCCGTGCTGTTTTCGCTTGCGATGCTCTGGACGCGATGCCTGCCCCGGTCGCACCGTTGTGGCTTCGCCATCCCGGCGCGACCGAGCTCGGCCTTCTCTGTCCTGGGTTTGGCGGTGTGAGCCATTTCGCAACCTGCTTTCAAGCAGGTTGCAGTCGTCTACCGTCTGCGTATGAAGTCGACCGACGAACGGTTTCCGCGGCCGTCCGTGATGGGCGTTGTCAACGTGACGCCCGATTCGTTCTCCGACGGAGGCGTGCACTTCGACGCGGACGTCGCTGTAGCTGCTGCGCGCCGGATGATCGCCGACGGCGCGGCGATCGTCGATGTCGGCGGCGAGTCGACGCGCCCGGGGTCGGACGGCGTCTCGCTCGACGAGGAGCTGCGGCGTGTCGTGCCGGTGCTCGAGGCGGTCGGCGGCGGGCTGCCCATCTCGATCGACACGGCGAAGTCGGAGGTCGCGCGACGCGCGCTCGCGCTCGGTGCCGTGATGGTGAACGACGTCACCGCATTCCGTGCCGATCCCGCGATCGCGGAGGTCGCCGCCGAGCACGACGCGTACGTCTGCCTGATGCACATGCAGGGCGAGCCGCGGACGATGCAGGTCGCTCCACGCTACGACGATGTTGCAGCCGAGGTCGCGGCGTTCCTCGAGGAACGGCTTCGCTTCGCCGTCGACCACGGCGTGCGCGAGGATCGCGTCTGCCTCGACCCGGGCATCGGCTTCGGCAAGACCGTCCAGCACAACCTCGAGCTGCTACGCCGTCTCGACGTCCTGCTCTCGCTCGGTCGCCCGCTCGTGATCGGCTTCTCGCGCAAGAGCTCGCTCGGCAAGCTCGCCGGCGACCCGGACGCGAAGACAGGCCCGTTGAGCGCGAGCATCGCGGCGGCGGTCGCCGCGTACGAACGCGGCGCGACGATCCTCCGTGTCCACGACGTGCGCGAGCACGTGGAGGCGCTCGCGTTCGCGAGTGCACTTGCATGAGCGTCATCGTCGAGCTGCGCGACCTTAGGCTCTTCGGCCGGCACGGCGTGCACGCACACGAGAAGGAGCAAGGGCAGGACTTCGTCTTCGACGTCGAGCTTCATGTCGGCGACCGCGGCGTCTCCGACCGGCTCGAAGACGCAGTCGACTATCGCGACGTCGCGCTCGCGGTCCAGGCTGTGTCGGATGCGCGCTCATACGACCTGCTCGAAGCACTCGGCGACGCGGTCGCGGACGAGTTGCTGCGGCGCTTCGACGCCGAGTCGGTGCGCGTGCGCGTCGCGAAGCCGGCCGTCAAGCCGGGCGGCCTCCACGGCACTGCCGCCGTCAGCGTCTCGAAGCCGTGACGCTCAGGACGTAGCTCGCCTGGGCGGAGCGGCCGGTCAGCAGCACCTCGGCGTACGCGTAGGCGCCGCGCCTGCCGCCGCGGATGCTCGGCCCACGCAGGTCGCGCCGCCTGGCGGTCAAGCCTTCGTCGACCGAGATCGTGCGAGGCCCCCAGATGCGCGCTGCCGCGAGACCGCCCGCGACCTTCGCGCGCACGACCTTGTGCGCCGGGATCCAGATGCGATACAGGTCGCGCGGGTCCTCGGCGGTGTCGAGCGAGGCGGCGATTCTTCCGGAGGGCCTCGCCGTCGTCGTGAGCGGAGGCTCGCCGAGCGCAAAGAGCTTCGACGGCGCGACCTCGTCGACGTCGTCGTTGGGCTCGGCCGGGTCGACCGGGGGTGCCGGCGCAGCGAGCGAGCGCGGGATGTCGACGATGCCCCAGCCGGTCGCGTTGTCGAACCCGGTGGGTGCGACGTCGCGCGCCCCTCGCCGCAGCACGGCCGCAACCTGTGGGGCGGTCAGCGTCGGTCGCTGCGTCCAGACCCACGCCGCCGCCGCGGAAGCGAGCGCCGCCGACGAGCTCGTTCCGGAAAGACCGATCTCGTAGCCGGTGGGATCCTGCGACAGCGGGACGGCGGCGGTGATCGAGCTCCCGGGCGCGCTCACGTCGAGACCGGGTGACGCGGTCGAGAACGGAGACGGTTGCCCCTGCTGGTCGGTCGAGCCGACGGTGAGCACGTGCGGCCACGAGGCGGGGAACTGCTCGGGGCTGCCGTTGTTCCCGGTGTTGCCGGCCGACGCCACGACGAGGCAGCCGTTTCGGTACGCGGTGAGGACGGCGTCGTGCAGGAGCGGGTCGGCCTCGACGCTCGAGAAGCTGAGGTTGATCACGGCGGGGCAGTGCTGTGCGGCTGCGTCGATGCCCGCGGCGGCGGCGTCTCGGTTGATCCCGCTCGTCGCGTCGGCGCTCGCGTCGTAGACCTCGAGATTCGCCTGCGGGTAGACGCCGACCATGCCGACGCCGTTCGCGGGCGCCGCGATGAGCGACGCGACCGCGGTCCCGTGGTACTCACCCGGGCCGTTGACGGTCTGGCCGTTCAGGTAGGTCGTGTTCGGCCGCCCTGCGAACTCGGGATGCGTCGGGTCGACGCCGCTGTCGACGACGATCACGGGGATGCCGGGGCCGGGCGGCGTCGCGCGGTCGGCGCCGATCGCGGCGAGCCACCATTCCTGGCTTGCGAGCGGGTCGGCGGCGACGACTGCTCCGGCGACCGGCACTGCGAGTGCGAGCGCGGCGAGCGTGACGGCGAGCAGGCTGCGACGCACCAGAAGCGCCAGGGTACCGAGTACCCTCGCGCCCGTGACGCGCGCGTATGTCGGGCTCGGCTCGAACCTCGGCGACCGCGAGCAGACGCTTCGTGCCGCGCTGCACGAGCTCGCCGCGAGCGAGGGCATCGAGGTCGTCCGGGTCTCGTCGCTCCGCGAGACCGATCCCGTCGGCTACCTCGACCAGCCGCGTTTCCTGAACGGCGTCGCCGTGCTCGAGACGACGCTCGAGCCGGCCGATCTGCTCGCCCGCCTGCTCGCCGTGGAGGCCCGCTTCGGACGCGATCGAGCGGCCACAGCGCCGCAGGGCCCCCGGACGCTCGATCTCGACCTCCTGCTCTACGGGGACAGGCGAATCTCCCTGCAAAACCTCCAGATTCCGCATCCCCGGCTCCACGAGCGGGCCTTCGTCCTCGAGCCGCTCGCAGAGGTCGCGCCCGGCCTGGAGGTGCCCGGAATGGGCGCTGTGGAGGCCCTCCTCGCCCGGGTACACTGGACGTCGTGAGCCACCTCGACGACCTTGACGAGTACGAGGCTGAGCTCGAGCTCGCCCTGAAGAAGGAGTACCAGGCGGTCTTCTCGCTCTTCCGCTATTGCGTCCTGACGCCGGACGCGACGTACCTGTGCAACAAGCTCGAGCGCACGGTGACGCCCCAGCCGGCGTACCCGTTCTTCAACCTGCGCCTCGAGGACGTCTGGGTCTGGGACAAGAACCGCCCCACCCGCATGATCCCGCGCACCGAGATCTTCGTGATCTCCGGCGACGTGACGATCGAGGAACTCCGCGGCGAAGGCGACGACGAGCCCCTGACGGCCGAGACCCTCGCTGAGCGAATCGGCGAGAGCTCGCCTCCCAGAGAAGAAGACTTCTAGAGGTCAGACCCCGCGCAGCGGGTCTGACCCCGCTGTTTCTCTAGGCTCCGCCCATGCTCCTAGCGGTCGACGTCGGCAACACGCAGACCGTCTTCGGCCTGTACGAGGGCGAGGAGCTCGGCGAGCGGTGGCGCATCGCCACCGAGGCGCAGCGCACGGGCGACGAGCTCGGCGCGCTGCTTGACGACTTTCTCGACTTCGACGCGCTCGACGGCATCTGCCTCTCGTCCACCGTCCCGCGGTTGATCCGCGAGTACGAGCACGTCGCCGAGCGGTGGGCGAAAGTCCCGCTGCTCGTGATCGGCCCCGGCATCAAGATGGGGATCGCGATCCAGCACGACGCGCCGCACGAGATCGGCCCCGACCGGCTCGTGAACGCGGTCGCCGCGAAGGAGCGCTACGGCGCGCCGGCGATCGTCGTCGACTTCGGCACGTCGACGAACTTCGACGTCGTCTCGCCGGCCGGCGAGTACGTCGGCGGCGTGCTCGCGCCGGGAGTCGAGGTATCGATGGACGCGCTCTTCGCGCGCGCCGCGCGGCTCGTCAAGGTCGACTTCGTCGAGCCGCCTGCCGCGATCGGCAAGTCGACGGCGACGGCGCTCCAGTCCGGCCTCGTCTACGGCTTCGCGGGCCAGGTGGACGGGATCGTCGACGCGATCCGCGCCGAGCTCGGCGCCGACGCGAAGGCGATCGCGACCGGTGGCCTCGCCGACCTGATCGCACCGCATTCACGCACGATCTCCACCGTCGATCCGTTCCTGACGCTCGACGGGCTCCGCATCGTCTGGGAGCGGAACAGCTAGCCGCCGCCGTAGATCGAGATCGGCATCGAGTCGAGCAGCACCTCGTCGACGATCGGCTGCTGCTGCTCCAGCCGGTGCAGCACGAACCGCGCGCCGGGGGTCATCTCGAGCAGGCGCGCCTCCACGTCCGCGATCGTCGGCAGCTGCACGAGCTCGTTCTTGAACGGACGCGGGAAGCGGCCGTGACCGAGGTACCAGCCGTAAAACTTCTTCAGGAAGCCGGTCGCCTGCCGTTCGCCGAGCTCGCGCACCGCTTCACGCATGAAGAGGATCAGCTCGGCGGCGACCTCCTCGCGCGACGGAGACGCGTCGTCCCCGTCGACGATCTCACGCAGCGCCCACGGGTTGCCCTGCGCGCCGCGACCGACCATCACCGCGGCTGCACCGGTCCCGTCGAGCACAGCCTGCGCCTTCGCGCGCGACGTGACGTCGCCCGACGCGATCACGGGGACGTCGACGAGCTCGACGAGCTCCTGTGTCAGCGAGTGGTCGGCGACGCCGGTGTACATCTGCTTCGCCGAGCGCGGATGAAGCGTCAACGCCGCAGCGCCGGCGGCGACGAGCCGCGGGCCGAGCTCGAGACACGCGCGCGAGCCATCGGCGACGCCGCGCCGCATCTTCACCGTCACCGGTACGTCGACCGCCGTGGCCACGGCCTCGGTGATCGCGCACGCTAGCTCGGGCTCCTCGAGCAGGTGCGCTCCGGCGCCGGTCTTCGTCACCTTGCGGACGGGGCAGCCGAAGTTCATGTCGACGATGTCCGCGCCCGCGGCCACGACCATCCGTGCTGCCTCGGCCATTCCCCGCGGGTCCGAGCCGAAGATCTGGATCGCGAGCGGATGCTCGTCGGAGGCGACCCGCAGGTACCCGAGCGTCTTCTCGTTTCGGTGCTCGATGCCGGCGCAGGAGACCATCTCCGAGCAGACGAGCCCGGCGCCGTAGCGCCGGCCCTGGCGCCGGAAGGCCTGGACGCTGACGCCCGCCATCGGCGCGAGCACGACCCGCGTCGGGATCTCGACGCCGCCGATTCTCCAGGTTTCCCGAAGATTCACTGGCACGCTCAGATCGTATCGGGGTTCGGTTGACGTCCCTCCGGGGCCGGAGGTACCATCCGCCCCCGCCGGAGGGCCCTGCCGCCGGCCATTTTCGTGCAGGGGTCAGGAGGACCGAGAGCTTTGAAGGAAGTCATTCTCACGCCCGACGGGTTCAAAAAGCTTCAGGCTGAGATCGAGTACCTGTCGAACGACAAGCGCCGAGAGATCGCGGATCGCATCCGCGAGGCGCGCGAATTCGGCGACATCGCCGAGAACGCCGAGTACGACTCGGCGAAGAACGAGCAGGCCCATCTCGAGGCCCGCATCGCGATGCTCGAAGAGCGGCTGAAGAGCGCGCGCGTCGTGACGAAGAAGGAGATCAAGTCAGGCGAGGTCTCC
This sequence comes from uncultured Actinomycetes bacterium, assembly GCA_963838985.1. GTDB lineage: Bacteria > Actinomycetota > Thermoleophilia > Gaiellales > Gaiellaceae > Palsa-739. The sequence goes on along the minus strand of CAWITF010000008.1, from coordinate 332,142 downwards.
GTCGGCACGAAGGTCCGCCTACGCGACGTGAAGGGCGGCAAGACGGTCGAGTACCACATCGTCGGCTCCGCCGAGGCCGATCCCGCCGAGAACAAGCTGTCGAACGAGTCGCCTGTCGGCAAGGCGATCATGGGCCGCAAGAAGGGCGAGACGGTCGAAGTCGCCGCGCCGCGAGGCAAGTTGAAGTTCAAGATCATGGACATCAAGGCGGCGTAAGCTGCCGTAGATGTTCGAGCCTTCGTCGCGCGACAGTCACGTTTCTCGTACCGCGGAATGACCGCGCCGAAGCGCTTCCCCGACCGCGACGAGATCGCGGCCGTCCGCGCGGAAGCGGAGCCGCTCGAGAACGGCGCCTCGTCCGACGCGAAGCGCCGCCTCGCCGGCCGTGTGATGGCGCGGCGCGACATGGGGAAGCTCGTCTTCCTCGACCTCGTCGACCGGTCGGGCCGGATCCAGCTGCTGTGCCCCGTCGAGCGAACCGGCGAAGTCGACGTCCACCTCGGCGACGTCGTCGGCGCCGTCGGCTCGCCCGCGAAGTCACGCCGCGGCGAGCCGTCGCTGCAGGTCGACTCGCTCGAGCTCCTGTCCCGCATCCGCACGCCGCTCCCCGACACCTTCCACGGGTTGACAGACGTCGAGCAGCGCTATCGCAAGCGCTACCTCGACCTGTTGATGAACGACGAGTCGCGCGACGACGCGCTCGTCCGCTCGCGCGCCGTCGCGGCGATCCGCCGCATCCTCGACGGCTGGGGGTTCGTCGAGGTCGAGACACCCGTGCTGCAGCCGCGCTACGGCGGCGCGTTCGCGGAGCCGTTCGTCACGCACTGGAACGACCTCGACGAGGACCGCTACCTCCGGATCGCCACGGAGCTGTACCTCAAGCGGCTGATCGTCGGCGGGCTCGAGAAGGTGTACGAGATCGGCAAGGACTTCCGGAACGAGGGCGTCACGTTCAAGCACCACCCGGAGTTCACGATGCTCGAGTGGTACGAGGCGTACGCGGACTACACCGACACGATGGCACGCATCGAGCAGCTCGTCTCGCAAACGGCAGAGGCGGTGCTCGGCACGACGAAGGTGACGTTCCGGGAACAGGACATCGACCTCGCAGCGCCCTGGCGGCGCGTCAAGTTCGTCGACGCGCTTGCCGAGCAGGGGCTCTGGACGCGCGACGAAGCAGAGCTGCGCCGGCTGCTGCAGGAGCGCGATGTCGACGTCTCGCGCGACCCGACCTGGTCGAAGCTGATCGATCACGCGCATTCGCGCTTCGTCGAGCCGGCGCTCGTGCAGCCGACGATCCTCTACGACTATCCGATCGAGCTCTCGCCGTTCGCGCGCACGACCGACGACGACCCGACGCTCGTCGAGCGGTTCGAGTACTTCGCCGGCGGCATGGAGCTCGGCAACGCGTTCACCGAGATCAACGACGCGGAGGAGCAGGCGCAGCGCTTCGCGCTGCAGCAGTCGGAGCGCGAGGCGGGCGACGTCGAGGCGGAGGAAGGCGACCCCGACTACGTCGAGGCGCTCTCCTACGGGATGCCGCCGACGAGCGGGATCGGGCTCGGCATCGACCGGCTCGCGATGCTGCTGACCGGCCGCGAGTCGATCCGCGACGCGATCCTCTTCCCGGCGCTGCGCCGGACGACCTGATCGCTCAGCTGGTGGCCGTGCCCTCGAGCACGGGCGCGGTGCGGGTGTGCTCGATCACGTCCGCGAGGATGTCGTCGAGCAGGCGCGTCGGCCGCCAGCCGATCGCGGCGTCGATCTTCTCGATCGAGGGCTGCCGGTGCAGCATGTCCTCGATGCCCTGGCCGTAGACCTGGTCGTACGGGACGTACACGATCTCGGAGCGCGAGCCGGTCATTGCGACGATGCGCTGCGCGAGCTCGTTGATCGTCACGCTCTCCGTCGAGCCGACGTTGAAGATCTCGCCGGCGACGGTGCGGTCCTCGACCAGGCCGTGCAGCGCCTTGATCGTGTCCTGGACGTGACAGAAGCAGCGCGTCTGCGTGCCGTCGCCGTGGATCTCGAGCGGACGCCCGGCGAGCGCCGCGCTCACGAAGCGGGGGATCACCATTCCGTACTGGCCGCTCTGCCGCGGGCCGACCGTGTTGAAGAGGCGGACGATCACGCAGTCGAGCCCACGCTCCTGGTGATACGCGAGTGAGACGAACTCGTCGATCGCCTTCGACTCCGCGTACGCCCACCGGCGTGCCGTGGTCGGGCCGTAGATGCGCCGCGACTCCTCCTTCAGCGGCTCCGGCTCCTGGCGGTCGCCGTACACCTCCGACGTCGACGCGACGAGCACCCGCTTGTCGAACATGTTGCAGTACTCGAGCACCGTCTCCGTTCCCTGGATGTTCGTGACGAGCGTCTGCACCGGCTCCTCGACGATCTTGCGAACGCCGACGGCAGCCGCGAGATGGAAGACGACGTCGCACTTGTGCACGAGCTCGCTGACGATCGCCGGCTTCAGCACGGACTCGACGATCAGGTGGTAGTCGGGGCGGTCGAGCAGGTGCTCGATGTTCGAGAGCGATCCTGTCGAGAGGTCGTCGAGGGCGTAGACCTCCCAGCCCTCGTCGAGCAGGAGCTCGGCAAGGTGCGAGCCGATGAACCCGCCGCCGCCGGTGATTAAGGCTTTCTGGGAAACGGCCGCCACCGCGGCGAAGCGTAGCCTCTGATCAGGGAACCCCGTCCTCGTGCCGAATAGAGGACGGATATGCGCGGCTTCCCTCCACGCTCACCCTGGCTCATCGTCGTGACCCTCGCCGCCGCCGGCGCAGCTGCCGGCGCGGGATACGGGCTGACGGCTCCGAAGGAGTACCGGGCCACCGCGCAGCTGCTCGTGTCGCCCGTGCCGGCAACCGACTCGACGTACACGGGGATCGACGTGCTGCGCGACACGGGCGGGAAGCGGACCGCCGCGGCGAGCGCGGCGGCGCTCGTGCACGCCCCGCTCGTCGCCGACGCCGTTCGCGCGCAGCTCGGCCTCCACCGCTCTCGCGATGCGCTGCTCTCCGCGCTCCATACGCACGTGGCGAGCTCGAGCGATGTCGTCGACATCACCGTCGAGGATGGCTCGCCCGTGGGAGCGGCGCAGATCGCGAACGCGTTCGCGGACACCCTCGTCAATCAGCGCACCGCGTCGTTCGACCGCGACGTCGCCGCCGCGATCGTCCGGGACGGGCAGGCGCTCGCCACCTTGCCCGCACGCTCGCCGGCGGCCGCGCACCTCCGTTCGGAGCTCGCGCAGCTGCGCACGCTCGCGGGAGCTGCCGACCCGTCGCTTCGCCACGCCGGGCAGGCGACCCCGCCGACTGCGGCTTCCTGGCCCGACGCGGGCGAGCTCGCCGGCATCGGGGCGGCGATCGGGCTCGGGGCGGGCCTCCTCGCCGCCCTCCTCCTGGCGTTCGTCCGCGGCCGTGTGCCCGGCAGGAGCGCGGGGTACGATCGCGGCATGTCCGAGAACGGGCTCGAGGAGCTCGTCGACAGGCTCGACACGCGCTTCGCCGCCCGCGAGTCCGCGCTCGCGGCGCGCGAGCGGGACCTCCAGCGGGCACTCGACGACGTGAAGACCGCTCAGCAGGCGACGCCGCAGGATCTCGTCGGCATCGTGCGGCGCGAGCGCGAGCTCGAGGAACGCGTCGCGGCCGTGACGCAGCGGGAGCTCGAGCTCGCGCGACGGTCGGCCGAGCTTGCCGTGCGGGCCGCCGAGCCGGCACCGCAGCCGCGGCCGGATCCGCAGCCGGAGCCCGAGCCGCTGCCCGAGCCGCCGCCCGAGCCGCTCCCCGGCCCGCCCGCGGCGGTCGGCGGCCCCGGCGCCTACAACCTGCTTGCGCTCGAGCGTCTCGTCGAAGAGCGGCGCAACGGCCACCCGGAGCGGGCCGAGGAGTGGGCGACCTACCTCTTCTTCCTGCGGGAGCACGCCGCGCCCGACGGGACCGTGCCCGCGAGCTTCGACTGGCTGATCGAGGACACGTTCGGGGAGATCCTCGCGTAACCCAGCGATCCGTTTGCCCGGGGTGGCACCGGGAAACCGCGCGAAAGATGACAGTCGAGGAAACGCGCGAACGGCCGATAATCCCTGTATGGAAGCTGTGTGGGCGACTCGGTGGCGACGGGACCCTCCGGTACGATGGCCCGACCTTCGACCTGCGGGCACCGATCGTGGAACGCCTGCGGTGAACAAGAAGAAAGGGGGGTCGAGGGGACGTGTTCGAACGCTTCACTGAACGGGCCCGCCAAGTCGTCGTCCTTGCACAGGACGAGGCGCGGGCGCTCAAGCACAACTACATCGGCACCGAGCACATCCTGCTCGGGCTGCTCCGCGAAGAAGAGGGTCTCGCGGCGCGGGTGCTCGAGTCCCTCGACATCACGGTGGAAGAAGTGCGGGCGCAGGTGGCGCGCATCGTCGGCCAGGGCGACGAGGTCACGAGCGGCCAGATCCCGTTCACACCGCGCGCGAAGAAGGTGCTGGAGCTCGCGCTGCGTGAAGCACTGTCGCTCGGGCACAACTACATCGGCACCGAGCACATCCTGCTCGGCCTCGTTCGCGAGAACGAGGGCGTCGCAGCGCGCATCCTGCTCGACTTCGACGCCGACGCAGAGAAGATTCGCAACGAGATCATCCGGATGCTCAGTGGTCCTGGGCGCCGCCAAGGTGGCGCCGGCAGCGGTTCCGGTTCCGGCGAGAAGTCGAAGAGCTCGAAGCTCCTCGACCAGTTCGGCCGCAACCTGACGAAGCAGTCGACCGAGGGCAAGCTCGACCCGGTCGTCGGCCGCCAGACGGAGATCGAGCGGCTGATGCAGATCCTGTCGCGCCGCACGAAGAACAACCCCGTGCTGATCGGCGAGCCGGGCGTCGGCAAGACCGCCGTCGTCGAGGGCCTCGCCGCGCGCATCGCGACGAACCAGGTCCCCGAGCTGCTGAAGAACAAGCAGATCTACACGCTCGACCTGGCGGCGCTCGTCGCCGGCTCGAAGTACCGCGGCGAGTTCGAGGAGCGCCTGAAGAAGGTCATGAAAGAGATCATGCAGCGGGGCGACATCATCCTGTTCATCGACGAGCTTCATAACCTCGTCGGTGCCGGTGCCGCCGAAGGCGCGATCGACGCGGCGTCGATCCTCAAGCCTGCGCTCGCGCGCGGTGAGCTGCAGACGATCGGCGCGACGACGCTCGACGAGTACCGCAAGTACCTCGAGCGCGACGCTGCACTCGAGCGCCGCTTCCAGCAGGTGCGCGTCGAGGAGCCGACGGTCGACGACACGGTGCAGATCCTCCGCGGTCTCCGCGACCGCTACGAGGCGCATCACCGGGTCAAGATCACCGACGAGGCCTTGAAGGCTTCGGCGGAGCTCGCCGACCGCTACATCCAGGACCGCCATCTGCCCGACAAGGCGATCGACCTGATCGACGAGGCCGCGTCGCGCATCCGCATCCGCTCGATGAACGCGCCGCCGCGCTATCGCGAGCTGGAAGAGGAGATCGAGCGCGTCCGCAAGGAGAAGGAAGACTCGATCGAGGCGCAGGAGTTCGAGAAGGCCGCCTCGCTCCGCGACAAGGAGCGGAAGCTCACGCAGAAGAAGCGGGAGCTCGAGGACGACTGGCGCAACTCCGAGTCCGTCGAGGAGCAGCCCGAGGTCGGCGAGGAAGAGATCGCGGACATCGTCTCGATGTGGACGGGCATCCCGGTCTTCAAGCTGACCGAGGCCGAGTCCGCGCGCCTCGTGCGCATGGAGGAGGAGCTGCACAAGCGCGTCATCGGCCAGGAGGAGGCGATCGTCGCGGTCGCCAAGTCGATCCGCCGCGCTCGCGCGGGCATCAAGGACCCGAAGCGGCCGACCGGCTCGTTCATCTTCCTCGGCCCGTCAGGCGTCGGTAAGACCGAGCTCGCGCGCACGCTCGCCGAGTTCCTCTTCGGCGACGAGGACGCGATGATCCAGGTCGACATGAGCGAGTACATGGAGAAGCACTCCGTCTCTCGCTTGGTCGGTTCGCCTCCCGGATACATCGGTTACGACGAGGGCGGCCAGCTCACCGAGGCCGTGCGGCGCAAGCCGTACAGCGTGCTCCTGCTCGACGAGATCGAGAAGGCGCATCCGGACGTGTTCAACATCCTCCTGCAGATCCTCGAGGAGGGGAAGCTGACGGACGCGCAAGGTCGCCGCGTCGACTTCCGGAACACGATCGTGATCATGACGTCGAACATCGGCGCCGCGCAGATCTCGAAGAACCAGGGCTTCGGCTTCGCGATCGGCGACGAGCAGGGCTTGTCGTACGACGAGATGAAGTCCCGGGTGATGGGCGAGCTGAAGAAGGTGTTCCGCCCCGAGCTCCTGAACCGGATCGACGAGATCATCGTCTTCCACAAGCTCTCGAAGGACGAGATCATGACGATCGTCGACCTGATGCTCCGCCGGCTGCGCGAGCAGATGGCCCAGCACGAGGTGACGATCGAGCTGACCGAGCCCGCCAAGGAGCTGCTCGTCGACAAGGGCTACGACCCGGCGATGGGCGCCCGGCCGCTGCGCCGCGCGATCCAGCGCTTCATCGAGGACCCGCTCGCCGACTACGTGCTCGGCCGGGCGATCGAGCCGGGCTCGACGATCCTCGTCGGCCGCAAGGCGAACGAGGAGACCGGCGAGCCTGGCGACGAGGTCGACATCACCTTCATCCCGGGCGAAGTGACGCCCGAGAAGGTCACGGTTCCGCCGGAGGAACCGTCGGCCGACGACTCGGAATAGCCGAATGGCGGTGCCAGGCACCAAAGGTGCCTGGCACCAGGGGCACGTCGTCGCGACCGACATGGCGGGCGCGACACACAGGCGAATGGCCCACGGTTCACGGCGAGCAAAGCGAAGCGGTCGCCAGTGAACAGCGGGGTCAGACCCGAAGGGTCTGACCCCGCAGACAGGCAGTCAAGCTGCGCGCTGAACCACCCGAAAGGGGAGGAATCAAGCGCCTGGGCTCGGCCAGAGTGCTGTTCAGACGGCACCCCCCAAGCCACGAGCCCCGATGCGGCGGGGGCTCTGGCAGAAGAAGTTCCCCCTCAAATGCGGCACCCCTGTAAGACCCCCTCATAGCAGTTCCCCCCTCAGCAGTACCCCCTCAGAAATCAGCGGCCCCATGCGGCGGGGCCGCTTTTTTCGTTCCGTGACGAAGCTGGCTCGATGCCGTGATACCGGCATCCGGGGGCGTCCATAGGCTGGACTCATGGCGAAGCCTGCGGTCCAGTTCGCGTGCACCGAGTGCGGCTACTCGTCCGGGCGCTGGTTCGGGAAGTGCCCGGGCTGCAACGCGTTCGGCACGCTGATCGAGGAGACGGTCGGCAAGGTCGTCACGGGGAAGGCGCCGCCGAAGCCGCTGCTGCGGCTCGTCGACGTCGAGGTCGAGGAGGCGACCCGCATCTCGACGGGCGTGCCGGAGCTCGACCGCGTTCTCGGCGGCGGGCTCGTCCCGGCTTCGCTCGTCCTCGTCGGCGGCGAGCCGGGCGTCGGCAAGTCGACGCTCCTGCTGACGGCGCTCCAGTCGATGAGCGCGACGCGCCGCACGCTGCTGATCACGGGCGAGGAGTCTGTCGCGCAGGTGAAGCTCCGGGCCGAGCGGCTCGGAGGCGCCGCCAACGTCGAGATCCTCGCCGAGACCGAGCTCGACACGGTCTGCGAGACGCTTGCGGTGGAACGGCCCGACGTCTGCGTGATCGACTCGGTGCAGACGCTCTACTCCGCCGAGCTCGGCTCGGCGCCCGGATCGGTCGCGCAGGTGCGCGAGGCGGCCGGGCGCCTGCTGCGAGTTGCCAAGGAGAACGGCGTCGCCACGATCCTCGTCGGCCACGTGACGAAGGACGGCAGCGTCGCCGGCCCGCGCGTGCTCGAGCACCTCGTCGACTGCGTGCTCCAGTTCGAGGGCGACCGCTACCGCGCGCACCGCGTGCTGCGCGCCGTGAAGAACCGCTTCGGCTCGACGAACGAGCTCGGCATCTTCGAGATGACGGGGGCGGGCCTCGTCGGCGTTCCGGACCCGTCGGAGGTGTTCGGACGCACCGTCGACGGCGAGCCGGGGCGGCCGTCGCGTGTGCGCTCGAGGGAACGCGCCCGATCCTGCTCGAGGTGCAGGCGCTCGTCGCGAAGACCGATCTCGCGATGCCGCGCCGCGTCGCGACGGGCGTCGACCCGAAGCGCCTGGCGATGATCGTCGCCGTGCTGGCGCGCCACGCGGGCATCCCGCTCGGGCAGGCCGACGTCTTCGTGAACGTCGCCGGCGGCGTGCGGATCGACGAGCCGGGGCAGACCTCGCGATCGCGCTCGCGATCGCCTCCGCGGCGCGCCGCCTCCCCGTCCGAAGCGCCACCGCCGCCTTCGGCGAGATCGGGCTCACGGGCCGCCTGCGCGAGGCGAGCCAGGCCGACCGCCGGCTCGAGGAGTGCGGCAAGCTCGGCCTCGCGGCCGTCGTCGCGCCGAAGGGGACGCCCTCGCGTGGCACACTGAGGGTCACCGAGGCGGAGACACTGCGGCAGGCGATCAAGGCCGGGCTGGACGGGAGCACGATCGATTCCGAACGTTCCGAAAGCGAGCAGCAGCCAGAAGCCTGACCGGCTGAGCCCGGCGGAGCTCGGCTTCACGCGGACGCCGTCCGAGGATGACCCGAGGCGCGACCCGAACCTGCTGGAGGCGATCGAGACGATCGCTCCCGGCACGCCGCTCCGTCAGGCGGTCGACGACGTGATCCGGTCGCACGAGGGCGCGCTGATCGTGATCGGCGACCCGCAGGAGCTGGCCTTCCTCTACTCGGGTGGCATCCGCCTCGATGCGCCCTTCCGCCCGCAGCTGCTCTACGAGCTCGCGAAGATGGACGGCGCGATCATCGTCGACGCCGCGATCAAGCGGCTCGCCTGGGCGAACGTGCAGCTGATGCCCGACCCGACGATCCCCTCCGAGGAGACCGGCACACGCCACCGGACCGCCGAGCGCGTCGCCAAGCAGACGGGCGCGCTGGTCATCTCCGTGTCCCAGCAGCGCGAGACGGTGACGATCTTCGTCGGCCCCGCCCGCTACCAGCTCGATCCGGTGGCGGATGTGCTGGCGAAGACGAACCAGGCACTCGGCACGCTCGACACCTACCGGCAAAGGCTCGAGCAGGTGCTGACGAGGCTGACTGCGCTCGAGTTCCAGAACGCCGTCGTCCTCGACGACGTGCTCGTCACGCTCCAGCGTGCGGAGATGACCTCGCGTATGGCCGAGCGGATCAAGCGCGACTGCGTCGAGCTCGGGAGCGAGGGCCGTCTGATCCGCCTCCAGCTCGAAGAGCTCGTCGGCGACGTGCCTGCCGAGCGCGACGCGATCGTTCGCGACTACTACGCGGGCGGCCACGGACCGGAGGCGACGCTCGCGCTCGAGGCCCTACGGGCGCTGCCGTATCAGGGACTGCTCGAGTTCGACCGGCTGACCGAGCTCCTCGGGCATCCGCGGGGCGTCAGCCCTCTCGACACGTCGGTTCAGCCGCGCGGCTACCGCGTGCTCTCGCACATCCCGCGCCTGCCGGAGCCGCTCGTCGGGCGCGTCGTCGCCGAGCTCGGGTCCCTCGACGCGGTCGTCCGCGCCTCGCAGCGCGACCTCGAGACGGTCGAAGGCGTCGGGGCCGTGCGCGCCCGCGAGATCCGCGACGGCCTCCGCCGGCTGCAGGAGCACAACCTCGCCGAGCGGTACCTGCAGCTCTAAGGCTCTATTTCCTCGCATTTCCAAGGGTTTTTTGCTATCCTTGTCAGTCCTGGGCCGGCGACGAGCGCGCCGGCTCTTTTGGCGGAAAAGCGTCGAGCGAGAGGGGAGGACCGGCTTGTACAAGGTCGGCGACAAGGTGGTGTATCCGCACCACGGTGCCGGGACAGTGGTCAAGAAGGAGTCGCGCGAGGTCCTGGGACAGAAGCGCGAGTACCTGACGATCAAGATCCTGCACAACGATATGACCGTGCAGGTCCCGTGCGAGAACGCCGACCAGGTCGGCCTGCGGCGCGTGATCGGTGAGAAGGAAGTCGGCGTCGTCTTGAAGGCGCTGACGGGAGGCTCCACCGAGATGCCGAAGAACTGGAACCGCCGGTTCAAGCACAACCGCGACAAGATGAAGACCGGCGACGTGCTGGAGCTCGCCGAGGTCGTTCGCAACCTCGCGCTCCGCGACCACGAGAAGGGCTTGTCGACGGGCGAGAAGCAGATGTTCGTGAAGGCGAAGAAGATCCTCGCCTCCGAGCTGATGTACGCGAAGAACATGGACGAGGACGAGTGCGCCGAGTGGCTCGAGGAAGTCCTGTCCGAAGGCTCGAACGGCAAGAAGAAGACGACGGCTTCGAAGAAGAAGGCCGTCGCCGCGACGGCGTAAGCCACTGTCGTGTCGGTTTGGGCGATCCTCGTCGCCGCCGGGCGCGGCGAGAGGCTCGGCCTGGAGCAACCGAAGGCATTCGCGAAGCTCGGCGAGGATCCGCTCCTCGCCGAGCCTCTGCGCCGGCTCGACGAGTCGGGCTGGGTCGATTGGATCGTGATCGTCGCGCCGCCGGGCTGGGAGGAGCCGGCGATCCTGCTCGCGGAGGAGCTCGCGTGCAGCAAGGTGCATTCCTGCGTCACCGGCGGTGAGACCCGCACCGACTCGGTCCGCGCCGGGCTCGCCGACGTGCCCGAGGACGCGGTCGCCGTCCTCGTGCACGACGCCGCGCGGCCGCTGCTCTCCGAAGCCGTGATCGAGCGTGTGCTCACGCCGCTCGGCGAGGGCTGGGACGGCGTCGTTCCAGGTCTTGCGGTCTCCGACACGCTCAAGCGGGTCGGCGCCGATGGCGCGGTCCAGGAGACGGTGGCACGCGACTCTCTCTACGCCGTGCAGACCCCGCAGGCGTTTCCGGCCGACGTCCTGCGCCGTGCGGTCGCGGCGGGCGGGGAGGCGACCGACTGCGCGGGCCTCGTCGAGGCGGCCGGCGGCCGCGTGACCGTGGTCGAGGGCGACCCGCAGCTGCTGAAGGTCACGACGGCCGACGACCTCGCGAAGATCGCATCGTGGCTGTGACCGTAGGCTCGACGGAGGTCAACAAGAGCGGAGGCTCCGGCTTTGCCGGAGCCGGAGCGGGACAACTTTGAGCGAGTATCGCGTCGGCACCGGCGTCGACGCCCATGCGCTCGTCGAGGGCGTGCCGCTCGTGCTCGGCGGCGTGCGCATCGAGCATCCGCGCGGCCTCGCCGGCCACTCCGACGGCGACGTGCTCGCGCACGCGCTGACCGACGCGGTGCTCGGTGCCGCGGGGATGGAAGACATCGGCGCGCTCTTCCCGTCGGGCGATCCTGCGCTGGAGGGTGCCGACTCGCTCGAGCTGCTCGCCGAAGCGTGGCGGCGTGTCCATGAGTCCGGCTGGGAGCTTGCGAACGCGGACGTGGTGCTGATCGGCGAGGAGCCGCGCCTCGCACCGCACCGCGACGAGATGCGCTCGCGGCTCGCGGGCGCGCTCGGCGTCGACGTCGAGCGCGTCACCGTGCGCGCGACGACGACCGACGGGCTCGGCTTCACCGGGCGCGGCGACGGGCTCGCAGCGCAGGCCGTCGCGCTTCTCCACCGGTGAGTCTCGAGGCCGCGGGCGCGCAACCGCACTCCTGCGCCGCATGGCGGGATTCGGCACGGCCCACGGCCTCGGCGCGATGATCGCACGACGCCGACCGCTGGAACCGTCCGGTCCGGGTCCGTACCGTTTCGGGCATGGCCAAGCCGCTCGAGGACTGGACGCCCGACGAGCTCCGCAACGAGCTCGGCCGGCTCGCGGACGAGCTCGTGACCCGGGCGACCGCGCCGACCGCCGCCGCCGCGCCGGCCAAGGGCCGGGTCGACGTCGTCCGTGCCTGCGAGAACTGGGTGCGCGGCCTCGCGTGGGACGAGACGTTCACGCGGGAGATGGTCGAGGACGAGCTCGCGATCCACGAGCGCAAGGCAGGCACCGAGCTCGGCCCGCTCGAGCGCGAGCGCCTGCTCCAGCTCTGGCTCAGCGAGTACGACCGGCGGTATCGGGCCGCTTAGCGGCGGCGCGCGTTCCGCTGCTGCTTCTCGAGCCGGCGGCGGGTCTGCCGGTTCATCAGCTCGGGCGGCACCGTGTCGCCCTGCTGCTCCTGCAGCTCGATGATCGCGCGCCGCTCGTCGCGGGTCAGCTGGGAGAGCGCTGCCTGCGCCTTTTGCGGATCGGTGAGCGCACCGGGACGGCGCTGCATCTTCTTCATCGCGCTCGCGAGCTCCGGGTTGGAGCGCTCGAGCGCCGCGTTCGACGCCTTCTGCATCCACTTCCGGAAGAGCGGCACCTTCGCGATCACGGCGACGACCGGCTTCAGGTAGCGGCCGTTCTGGATCCGCCCGAGGAGCGCGAAGAGGCCGAGCAGGACGAGAAGTCCGAGCAGGATCCACAGCGGGATCAGCAGGGTGGCGATGCCGGCGATCACGGCGGCCATGGTACTAGGAGGGCAACGAGACGGTCCCCGACTCGACCCGCACGAGCCCGTCCCTCGCGAGCGCGGCCACGACCTCCGCGTCCAGCTCGGCCATGGGCCGCTCGGCGTCGGCCACGAGGCGGAGCGTCGCCGCGCGGCGCTGCCGGAACGAGCCCTCGAACGGCCCCTGCTTGCGGAGCGGCTCGTAGCGGCGGCCGCGCGAGGGGCATTCGCCCGCGAGCGGGCAGGTGTCGCAACGGGGGATGCGCGCGAGGCAGACCGTCGCGCCGAGATCCATCAGCGCCTGCGCCGCGGCGGCGGTGAAGACGTGCCCCGTCCGTTCTTGGACGCGGCGCACGTTCACGTCGACCGGGAGCACGTCGCGGCCGCGCGCGAAGCAGTCGACCGCGTCGGCCGTGTAGCGGCCGACGCCCGGCAGCTCGGTGAGGTCGTCCGGCCAGCCGTGCGCGGCAACGTGTTGGGCGGCGCGGTGCAGGCTGAGCGCGCGGCGGTTGTAGCCGAGCCCCTGCCACTCGCGGATCACGTCGCCTGGCGACGCGTCCGCGAGCGCCTCGACCGTCGGCCAGCGCGCGAGCCACCGCTGCCAGCGCGGGACGACGCGCTCGACCTGCGTCTGCTGGGCCATGACCTCCCAGACCAGGATCGCGTAGGGATCCGTCGTCTCCCGCCACGGCAGCGGCCGCGCGCCCAGCGCGTACCAGTCGAGCAGGTCTTGCTCCATCTCGGCGAGCGTAGACAAGGCGGCGGCGGCCATGATGGTTCCTCACCGAACGAGGGAGCGGAGATGGACGACGACGTACACGGGAAGATCGAGGCGCTCGTCACCGAGGAGCATGCGCTCTGGGAGCGCGAATCCAAGGGCGAGGCGAGCGACGCCGACCGCGAGCGGCTGGCGCAGCTGAAGGTCGCGCTCGACCAGTACTGGGACCTGCTCCGCCAGCGCCGGGCGCTGCGCGAGGCCGGGCGAAGCGAGGAAGCCGCGGATCTTCGCCGCGCGGACGTGGTGGAGCACTACGAGCAGTAGCGCCGCGGCTGAGCAGTTCACGAGCCGCACCGCGTGGGCTCGGAACCTCGAGACGCCGCTTCGCAACTTCCTTCGCACCGAGACCGGCAGCGCCGCCGTGCTGCTCGGGGCGATCCTGGCCGCGCTCGTCTGGGCGAACGTCGACGCGCCCTCCTACGAGCGGGTCTGGCAGACGACGCGCCAGCTGCGCGTCGGCTCGCACGGGCTCTCGCACGAGCTCCGCTACTGGCTGAACAGCGGGCCTGATGACGCTCTTCTTCTTCGTGGTCGGGCTCGAGGCGCGGCGCGAGTTCGACCTCGGCGAGCTGCGCGAGCGCCGGCGCGTCGCGCTTCCACTCGCCGCCGGGATCGGCGGGATGACCATTCCCGTCCGATCTATCTCGCGTTCAACGCCGGGCACAGCTCGGCGCACGGCTGGGGCGCGGCGATGTCGACCGACACCGCGTTCGCGCTCGGGATGCTCGCGCTCGTCGGCCGCCGCTTCCCGTACCGGCTGCGCGCGTTCATGCTCACCTTCGCCGTCGTCGACGACCTGCTCGCGCTGCTCGTGATCGCGGTCGTCTACGCGTCGAACGTTCGCTGGGGCCGCTGCTCCTGGCGCTTGCGCTCTTCGCCGTCGTCTCGTCGGCGTGCGCTCGGCGTGCAACGCGGCTTCTTCTACGCGCCGCTCGGCATCGCTACCTGGATCGCGTTGTCGCGACTCCGGCGTCGACCCGATCGTGATCGGCCTCGCGCTCGGGCTCGTCACGTTCGCGTGCGCCCGCGGCGCGCGGTGACCTCGAGCGCGCGAGCGATCTGTTCCGCCGCTTCCGCGAGCAGCCGACGCCGGAGCTCGCGCGCACCGCGCGCGCGGGGCTCGCACGGTGCTCTCGCCGAACGAGCGATTGCAGCAGCTGTACCACCCATGGACGAGCTACGTGATCGTGCCGCTCTTCGGGCTCGCGAACGCCGGCATCACGCTCAACATGTCGTTTCTCGCCCGCGCGTTCTCGTCGCCGATCACGCTCGGGATCCTCGTCGGGTACGTCGCCGGCAAGCCGATCGGCGTCATCGGCGGCTCGTGGCTCGTGACGCGGCTGAGCGGCGGCCGCCTTCGTCCGCCCGTCGGGTTCGCGGCGCTTGCGGGCGGCGGCGCGATCGCCGGCATCGGCTTCACGGTCTCGATCCTCATCTCCGACCTCGCCTTCCACGGCGACTCGCTCGCGGAGGCGAAGGTGGGCATCCTCAGCGCTGCGCTCGTCGCCTCGCTCGCGACGTGGCTCGTCTTCCGCGCGACGACGCTGCTGCCGAGGCGCATGCGGCTGCGCGCGCTGCTCGGCACCGCCGAGCCGCTCATCGACCTCGCCGTGCCCGTCGACCCGGAGCGCGATCACATCCGCGGCCCGGCCGATGCGCCCGTGACGCTCCTCGAGTACGGCGACTTCGAGTGCTCGTACTGCGGGCGGGCGGAGCCGATCATCCGGTCGCTCCTGAGCGACTTCGGCGACCTCCGCTATGTGTGGCGTCACCTGCCGCTGAACGACGTCCACCCGCATACGCAAGACGCGGCGGAGGCCGCGGAGGCGGCGGCCGTGCAGGGCGCGTTCTGGGAGGCGTACGACCTGCTGCTCTCGCACCAGGACGAGCTCACGCACGACGATCTCGTCGCTCACGCCGGCACGCTCGGCCTCGACGTCGAGCGGTTCCGGGAAGACCTCGACCGGCATGCGGGCGCGGCGCGCATCGCCGAGGACGTCGACAGCGCCGACCTGAGCGGCGTCTCCGGCACGCCGACGTTCTTCGTCAACGGCCGCAGGCACTACGGCGCCTACGACATCGACACGCTCTCCCGTGCCGTGCGCGCGGCGCGCGCACGCGCCGCGATCGCGTCGTAGTACCGTGCTGCGGTGGTCAGAGTCCGCTTCGCGCCGAGCCCGACCGGGTCGCTGCACGTCGGCAGCGCCCTGAGCGCTGTCGCGAATCGGCACTTCGCCGACGAGCAGGGCGGCACGATGCTCCTGCGCATCGACGACACCGACCGTGCCAGGAACGTCGAGGGCGGCGTGGAGGCGATCCTGGCCGACCTCGAGTGGCTCGGTCTCGCCTGGGACGAAGGGCCGCAGCTGCAAAGCGCGCGCGCCGACCGCCACCGCGAGGCTGCACGACCGATCGGGGCGCCGGACCCCGATGGCGCGCTGCGCTTCGGCCAGACGACGCTGCTGCGCGCCGACGGGACGCCGACGTATCAGCTCGCGACGGCGGTCGACGATCTCGACTTCAGGATCACGCACGTGATCCGCGGCACCGACCATCGAGCGAACGCGGAGCTGCAGTCGGCGCTGATCACCGCGCTGGGGGGCGAGCCGCCCGAGTACATCCATCACGGTCTCCTGCTCGGCGAGGACGGGCAGAAGCTCTCCAAGCGCCACGGCGCGTCGTCGCTTGCCGACCTGCGTGACGCCGGTATCCCGACGGAGGCCGTTCGCGCATATCTCGAGGAGCTTGGCCTGCCGCGCCACGACGTGCAGCTCGACCTCACGCGGATCCGACGCCTCTCGATCGACGCGCTCGGTGCGCTGTCGGACGACGAGCTTGCTGCACGCGTCGGCGTGCCGGTGTCGGTCGCGCCGGTGCTGCGCGGCGCGCGCGACCTGCGCGAGGCGCGCGAGTACGCGCAGCATGTGCTCGAGCCCGAGCCGGTAGAGGTCGACGCGCCGGAGACGTTCACGCGCTTCCGCGAGCTCGTCGAGGGCGGTGTCGATCCGAAGGGCGTCGTTCGCGAGCTGAAGGCGGTCGGCGGCAACCTGAAGGCGGTTCGGCTCGCGCTGACCGGGCGCGAGCGCGGGCCTGAGCTTGCCGCCGTCATTGCAGCACTGCCGCGCGAGGAGCTGCTGCGTAGGGTGGGCGAATGAGGCTCTACAGCACGCTGTCGCGCGAACTGGAGGAGCTACCGCGCGCGCCGGCACCCGTCCGCATGTACTTCTGCGGCCCGACCGTCTACCAGCGGGCGCACATCGGCAACGCGCGGCCGTTCGTGATCGGCATGTGGCTGCGCGACTGGCTGCGCCGCCGGGGATACGACGCGACGCTCGTCCACAACATCACCGACGTCAACGACAAGATCTACGACGCTGCTCCGGGTGCGAGCGCGGAGCTCGCGTCGAAGGCGTCGCAGTGGTACCTCGAGGACGTCGGCGACCTCGGTCTCGGGCTTGCCGACGAGATGCCGAAGGCGACCGAGCACGTCACGGGCATCGTCCGTTTCATCGAAGAGCTCGTCGAGCGGGAGTACGCATACGCCGTCGACGGCGACGTCTACTTTCGCGTCTCGCGCGATCCGCAGTACGGGAGCCTTTCGCGGCAGCGAGTCGCGGAGATGCAGGAGGAGGAACGGAACCCGCGCAAGGAAGCGCCGCAGGACTTCGCGCTCTGGAAGGCGACGAAGCCCGGCGAGGACACGTCGTGGGACGCGCCGTGGGGCCGCGGCCGCCCGGGGTGGCACATCGAGTGCTCCGAGATGGCGCGCGACGCCTTCGGGCCGGTGTTCGAGATCCACGGCGGCGGCCTCGATCTCGTCTTCCCGCACCACGAGAACGAGATCGCGCAGTCGCGTGCGCTCGGCTACGAGTTCGCGAAGCTCTGGATGCACAACGGGATGCTCTCGTTCGGCGGCGAGAAGATGTCGAAGTCGCTCCGGAACGACGTCTCGATTCGCAACGTGCTCGACACGTGGGGACGCGAGGTCGCGCTTCTCTTCTTCATGACGGCTCACTGGCGCAAGCCGATCGAGTTCACCGAGGAGACGCTCGCGCAGGCGAAGGCGCAGGTCGAGACGTTCCGCAACTTCTTCGTCGAGACCCCGTCCGACGGCGAGCCGGTCGAGCAGGAGCGGCTCGCCGCGATCCTCGACGACGACTTCAACACGCCGGATGCGCTCGCGCTCATGCACGAATGGCGTTCGCGCGGGCTCGCGGCGGACGTGCGTGCGGCGCTCGAGGTGTTCGGCCTCGCGTCGCTTGCCGAACGACAGGAGGCGCCCGTGGACGTGGTCGAGCTGGCCGAGGCGAGGCAGCGTGCCCGTGCGGCGAAGGACTTCGCAGAGGCCGACCGCCTCCGAGACGAGATCGCGGCCCGCGGCTGGGAAGCCCGCGACGTGGCCGGCGGCTACGAGCTCGTGCGTCTGACGTGACTCGCGAGCAGGTCTACGGCCGGCGGCCGGTCCGCGAGGCGCTGCGCGGCTCGAACCGGGAGGTGCTCGAGCTGTGGGCCACCGAGCGCGCGGTCAAGTCGGAGGAGTGGCTGCGCGAGACGAAGCAGCCTCGGGTGCAGGTGAAGCTCGAGCGCGACATCAGCGACGCCGTGGGCACGCGCGACCATCAGGGCGTCCTCGCGTGGTGCGAGCCGTACCGGTACGCCGACGCCTACGAGCTCGCCGGGGTCGACCGTCCGCTGCTCGCCTGCCTCGACCAGGTCAGCGACCCCCGCAATCTCGGCGCGGTCTGCCGGAGCGCGGAGGGTGCAGGCGCGACCGGCGTCGTCGTCCCTGCGCATGGGGCAGCCCGGGTCACGCCGGTCGTCTGCCGCTCGTCGGCCGGCGCGGTCGAGCACCTGCCGGTCGCCGTCGTCACGAACCTCGCCCGCTACCTCGCCGAGATCAAGGGGAACGACCTCTGGGTCGCAGGCGCCGTCGGCGAGTCCGGGACGCCGATGTGGCAGACCGATCTCTCGGGAGGCCTCGCCTTCGTCTTCGGCGCCGAGGGCAAGGGGATCCGCCCGCTCGTCCGCCGCACGTGCGACCTCCATGTCTCGATCCCGCTGCTCGGCCAGGTCGAGTCGCTGAACGTCAGCGTCGCCGCCGCCGTCCTCCTCTACGAGGCGCGCCGCCAGCGGAATGGCTGAGCCGACCCTCTACCTCTTCGACGGCTTCAACCTCCTGCATGCCGGCGGCTTCGAGTCGCCCGACGCGCTCCGCGACCTGCTCGCCGGCTGGGTCGCGACGAAGGGCGCGCGCGGGGTGCTCGTCTTCGACGGTCACGGCGCCGACTCGGAGCACGGCCCTCTCGCCGTCCGCTGGGTCGCCGACGCGGACACGCTGATCGAGCGGCTCGCCGCCGAGCACCGCGGCCGCGAGCAGGTCGCGGTCGTCTCGTCGGACGAGGCGGTGCGCGGGACGTCGGGCAGCCAGGTGCGGAAGCTGTCGTCGCGTGTCTTCCTCGCCGAGCTGACGCCGCCCGCGCATGTCGACCGCTCGCGCAGCGATCTCCGCGACAAGCTGGACCCCGAGACGCTCGCGCGGCTCGAGCGCTTGCGGCGCGGGGAGTAGGAGAGCGGCACCTGCGCGCCGAACGGCGTGCGGGTGATCGGGACCCTGAACGAGGGCGCGCTGCACGCCCAGCTGAAGGAGTGGTGCGCCCGCCCCGGCGACCGTGCAGAGCAGAAGGTCGACGGCTACGTCATCGACCTCGTGCGCGGCGACCTGCTGATCGAGATCCAGACCGGCGGCTTCGCGCCGCTGCGGCGCAAGCTCGACGCACTGCTCGAGTCCCATCGCGTGCGGCTCGTCGCGCCGATCGCGCTGTCGCGGCGCATCGTGCGCGTGTCGCCCGACGGCGAGATGCTCTCTTCGCGCCGCTCGCCGAAGCACGAGCGGGTCGAGGACGTCTTCACACGGCTCGTGAGCATCCCCGCGCTCCTCGCGCACGAGCACTTCGAGCTCGAGATCGTGCTTGCGCACGTCGAGGAGGTGAGGACGTTCGACGCACGGCGCGCGTGGCGGCGGCGTGGCTGGGTGGTCGCCGGCCGCTCGCTCGCCGGCGTCGACGGGTCACTCGTCCTGGCTTCCCGCGAGGACGCGCTCGGCCTGCTGCCCGCCGGATTGCCCGACGCGTTCGACACGCTCGAGCTCGCGACAGCCGCCGGAATCGATCGCGGGCTCGCGCAACGCATGGCGTATTGCCTGCGGCATTGCGGTGCGCTCACGTGCACGGAAAAGCGGGGGCGTTCTTCGCTGTATCGCCTCGTGTACTGAGCGCGTGCATTTGCGCCGACCGAACGTGTGTTCGGAGCAGATTGGGTCCAGTGCAAATCGACTTGTAATTCCTTGGACCCCTTGCTATCTTCGCCCTCAACCTTAGGGTGAGACTTTCACCCGAATGCACGCACGAACCCCGGGGGGAAG
Organism: uncultured Actinomycetes bacterium; assembly: GCA_963838985.1. Lineage (GTDB taxonomy): Bacteria > Actinomycetota > Thermoleophilia > Gaiellales > Gaiellaceae > Palsa-739. The sequence continues at coordinate 312,493 of CAWITF010000008.1, read as the reverse complement.
CCGTGGCCGCTCGCACCGCGACAGCTCATAGGGCACAAACGCCGCAAAAGCAGCAGCGCGAGCTCGAGGACTTGCAGCTCGTGTTGAAGGCGCGAAACGGCGACGGCTCGGCGATGGACGTGCTGATCCGCCGCTACACCGGCTTCGTCCGCTTGAAGGCGAGCTCGTACTTCCTCGCCGGCGGCGACTCCGACGACCTGATCCAGGAGGGGATGATCGGGCTCTACAAGGCAGTCCGCGACTTCCGCCCCGACAAGGAGACCTCGTTCCGGAGCTTCGCCGAGCTCTGCGTGACGCGCCAGATCATCACGGCGATCAAGACGGCGACGCGCTTCAAGCACTCCCCGCTCAACACCTACGTCTCGTTCAGCCACACTCCGGCCGGCCAGGACTCCGACGGCGAATGCACGCTCGGCGACGCGCTCCCGGGCCCGGCCGTTCACGAGCCGTCGGTGATGGTGATCTCGACGGAGGAGCTGCAGAGCCTCGTCTTCTGTCTCGGCACCGGGCTCTCCTCGCTCGAGGCCGACGCGCTACGCCTTTACCTCGAGGGGTCGTCCTACGAGGACATGGCGGAGCGGCTCGGCTGCGACACGAAGACGATCGACAACGCCCTCCAGCGCGTGAAGCGCAAGATCATCACGCACCAGAAGGCCCGCGAAGTCCTGCAATAGGAGCGCAACCTGCTTTCAAGCAGGTTGCAGTCGTCGACGAGCGCGGACGTCCCAACGACTGCGACCTGGATGAATCCAGGTCGCTGGACCCGGAAAAACCGGGTTACCATTCGGCCCATGCCGGAGTAGCTCAGTTGGTAGAGCACCGCTCTTGTAAAGAGGACGTCGTCGGTTCGAGTCCGACCTCCGGCTTACCCCTGAGACGCCTCCTCCTTCTCGGGGCTTGAGCTCGGGACGATCGCCCGGCGCGTCGGCTCGTCGACGAGGTTGAGCACGCGCATCCCGTGCACGTACGTGATCGAGCCGCCCATCGTGCCGCCGGCAGTGAGAAGCGCGAAGCCGAGGAGCGTCAGGATCAGCCCGCCGTTGCCGACCGCTTTGTGGGCATACTCGTTGTGGCCGACGATGATCGCGACGACGAAGAAGACGCTCGCCGTCGCCATCGTCACTGCGTGCAGGTTCGCCGTGCGCTTGAGCGGCGTGCCGCTCGAGATCTTCAGCCAGTCGAGCAGGCCGGTGAGAACCGTGAGTGCCGACGAGATCGCACCGACGACGAGGGCGAGCCACCACGCCTGCGCGAAGCCGTGCTCGGCGACGCCGAGCTTGCTGAGGACCGCCGCGATCGTGGCGAGCGTGTACGCACCGATCGTCACGTCGGTGAGCGGCGGGTGGCTCGGATGACCTGGGAAACCGCGAAGTGGATTCATGCCTCGGGGAATACCCGCGGCGGGCGCCCTTACAACTCGAGGTAGTAGAGCGCCCCGTCGGCGAGCGTTCCGTCCGGACGCGCAGAGTAGAGCGGGAGGGCTCCGAGCCGCGACCAGCCCACGGACTCGTAGAAGCGGTCGGAGCCCGTGTCCGCATGCGTCGTCAGCCAGAGGACGCGCAGTCCGAGCGCGCGTGAGCGCTCGACCGCCGCCTCCAGCAATGCCCGCCCGAGGCCGGAGCCGCGCCGGTCGGCCCGCACGGCGAGCCGCTGGATCTCGGCGCGGTGGCCGCCGTTCTCGCTCGTCGCGCGGACGATCTGCACCGTGCCGACCACGGCCCGATTCTCGTCGCGCGCGGCAAGCAGCACGTGGCTCGACGGCTCGAGCCGTGCGGCCGTCTCGTCCCAGACGGACTTCGCGTGCTCGCGCGAGAGCGGTCCTGCGAGGCCGAGCGCCATGTTCGACGCGTGCGCGTCGAGCAGCAGCTGAGCGAGCTCGCCGGCCGCGGCGCGAACCTCGTCGCCGGACAGCTCGACGATCTCCACCCGGAGAGACTACGGATCGAGCAGCGACTCGAGCACGGCGAGCAGGTCGTCGTCGATCCGCGCCTTGCGCACGTAGTCGCAGGCGCCCGCGGCGCGGATCTCGAGCACGCGCTCCTCGTACTCGTTGCCGCTGATCGCCACGATCGGCAGCGAGGGCTCCTCGTCGAGCAGCAGGCGCGTCGTCTCGACGCCGTCGAGCAGCGGCATCTCGATGTCGATCACGACCGCGTCGACGTCGAGCTTCCGCGCGAGCTCGATGCACTCCTGACCGTCGCGAGCTCCCGTGACCGCAAAGCGGCCGTCGGCAGTGAGCAGCATCGCGACGGCGGTGCGGAAATCGTCGTCGTCCTCCGCGACGAGGATCCGGTAGGAGCCATTCCGGGCCAAGCCGCCTCCACGCTACTCGGGGTCCGCCCGACCCGCCGCCGCGTGAGAAAACGCTGAGCGAGGGGCGCCTCTCAGGCGGCTGTCGCCGTGCGGCGGGACGCTCGGCCGGCCGGGACGCCGTCCTGCGGGATCTCGACGTGGAACGTCGAGCCCGCGCGCCCGTCCGACTCCACCCAGATGCGCCCGTCGACACGACGAACGAGCTCACGGCAGATGTAGAGCCCGAGCCCGGTGCCGCCGATCCCGCGCGTCATGTCGGGGTCGAGCCGGAAGAACTTCTCGAAGATCCGCCGCTGCTCGTCGGGCGGGACCCCGAGGCCGTCGTCGCTCACCGAGAAGCGCACGTACCGCTCGTTCGCCGCGAGCGACACGCGGACGACGCCGCCTTCCGGCGAGTACTTGATCGCGTTGTCGATCAGGTTCGAGAGCACCTGCCGGAGCTGGCCCGAGTCGGCGACGACAGCCGGCAGCTCCGCCGGCGCGTCGAGCTCGAGCTCGACGTTCTCCGGCAGATGCGTGCGGGCAGCGGTCAGCTCGAGCTCGGTGATCTCGCGCGGGTCGCAGCGCTCGATGTTCGCGTGCAGGACGCCCGTGTCGAGCTGGCTTGCGAGCAGCAGGTCGCTGACGATCTCCGACAGCTTGTTCGACTCCTCCGCGATCACCTCGAGCAGCTTTGCCTTCAGCGTCTCCTCGAGCTCGACATCGCCGCGTCGGAGCGTCAGTGCGGCGCCGTAGATGGCGGCGAGCGGCGTCCGCAGCTCGTGCGAGACGGTCGCGACGAAATCCTGCCGCATCGACTCGAGCGCGCGCTCCTCGGTCAGGTCGCGGAACGCATAGACCGTTCCGTCCTCGTACCCGACTGCCGAGACCGAGAGCCAGCGCTCGCGGCCGTCGACCTCGAGCGGCACGCTCTCGGCACGCGCCCGCCTCGCCGGCCTGGGCGACGGGGAGGAGCGGCTCGACCGTCGTCCAGCCCGGGATCGCGTCCTCGACCCGGCGGCCGAGCACGTCCTGCTCGGCGAGGCCGGTGATCCGCTCCGCGGCGCGGTTCCAGAGCCGCACCCGCCGGCCGCGGTCGACGAGGACGACGCCGTCGCCGATCGCGGCGAGGACGCGCGCCGCCTGTGCGCGCGCCTCCGCCTCGCGGTAGAGCCTCGCGTTCTCGATCGCGCTCGACGCGCGACGCGCGAGCTCCTCGGCGAAGACGAGCTCGTCGCGTCCGAAGTGGCGTCCGGAGTCGGCCGAGATGAAGGTGATCGCGCCGAGCACGTCCTCGCGGCCTCTCAGCGGCACGCTCATGTACGAGCGGAGGCCGAGCTGCTTCAGCAGTTGCCCGTGCAGCTCGTCGCGGGCGGCGGCGTCGATCATCTCGTCGCTGATCTCCGGCACGAGCTCCGGCTCGGCGGTGCGGATGACGGCTGCGGCACCGGTCGACTCGTCCGGCGTCGGCGGGTAGCGCTCTTGCAGCTCGCGCGCGAAGGCGAGCTTCGCGGGGTCGGAGTGCGCGACCGCGACTTCCGAGATCGAGCCGTCGGCCTCGACGACGTGCACGACGCACCAGTCGGCCACGTTCCCGGCGGCGAGCTGCGCCACTTCCGCGAGCGTCTCGCGATAGTCGAGCGACCGGGACAGGGCATCGCTCGCCGCGACGATGAACGCACGCTGATCTTCGATCAGCTTGCGGTCGTGGATGTCGGTCGCGGTGCCGACCCAGAACGCGATCGCGCCGTGCTCGTCCCGAATCGGAACCGCCCGTCCGAGGTGCCAGCGGTACTCGCCGCCGGCGCTCAGGAACCGGTACTCGATCTCGAAGGTCTCGCCCGTGAAGAGCGTCTGCTCGCGGCGTGCGATCGAGGCAGGCAGGTCGTCGGGATGCACGACGAGATGCCACGCGTTCGGCCCGGCGTCGGCCAGCGACATGCCCGTGTACTCGAACCAGCGCCGGTTGAAGTACGTCGCGGCACCGGCGACGTCGGACGTCCAGACGATCTGCGGCATCGCATCCGCGAGCTGGCGGTAGCGCTCCTCGCTGGCACGCTCGAGCGCTGTGAGCTCTTGCGCGTGCAGCTGCTCGGCCTGCACCTGCAGCTGCCGGTTCTTCTGCCAGAGCTCGACGAAGACGGCAACCTTGGAGCGGAGGATGTCCGGCTCGATCGGCTTGAAGATGTAGTCGACCGCACCAGCCGAGTAGCCGCGGAAGACGTGCCGCTCCTCCTTCGACAGCGCGGTGACGAAGATGATCGGGATGTGCTGCGAGCGCTCGCGCCCCTTGATCAGCTCGGCGAGCTCGAACCCGTCGAGCTCGGGCATCTGGACGTCGAGCAGCAGACAGGCGAAGTCGTCGAGGAGCAGCTCCTTCAAAGCCGTCGGTGCCCGACTTGACGGAGACGAGCCGCAGCCCGAGCGGCTCGAGGATCGCCTCGAGCGCGAGCAGGTTCTCCTCGCGGTCGTCGACGAGCAGGACGCTCGCCCTTTCGCTGCGCTCATGCCGCTACCTCCGCGCAGAGGCCGTAGAGGAACTTGGGGATCTCCTCGAGCGGCAGGATCGCGTCGGCGACGGTTGCTGCGATCGCCGCGTCCGGCATCGCGCGGCGCACCGAGCTCTCCGGGTCCTGCACGATCGCCACGCCGCCGTGATCCTTGATCGCGGCGAGGCCGCGGGCGCCGTCCTCGTTTGCTCCGGTCAGCACGATGCCGACCGCCCGGCGCCCGTAGGCATCGGCAGCCGACTCGAAGAGCACGTCGATCGACGGCCGCGCGTACTGAACCGGTGCGTCGGTCGAGAGCGCGAGATGGCCGTTCTCGACGAGCACGTGGTAGTCCGGCGGACCGATGTAGACGTGGTCGGGCTCGAGCGGCGTCTTGTCGTCGGGGTCCGAGACGACGCGGCGGGTGTGATCCTGGAGCAGGCGGTTGAGCATGCCTTCCTCGGATTCCGTCGAGCGATGCTGCGCGACGACGATCGGCTGACGCACGTCGGTGTGCAGCCCGGCGAGCAGCCGGCTGACGGCGTCCAGGCCGCCCCACGACGTCCCGATCACGATGACCTCGTACACGTCACGCGATCTTCCGGTAGATCCGCTCGTCGGCGTCGAGCTCCTCGTAGCGGTCGGCGAACCGCGTGAAGCTGATCGACTCCTTGTGGCCGAGCGCGAGGATCCCGAAAGTGTCGAGGCTGTCGTGGAAGAGCTCGTGCACGCGATCCTGCAGCGAGCGGTCGAAGTAGATCATCACGTTCCGGCAGAGGATGACGTTGAACTCGTTGAAGCCGCGGTCCATCGCCAGGTTGTGCTGCGCGAACACGACGTTCTCGGTGAGCGAGCGCGAGAAGCGGACGCCTTCGTACGCCGCGACGTAGTACTCGGAGAACTCGCGTGTCCCGCCGCCGCGCAGGTAGTTCTGCGTGTACAGCTTCATCTTGTCGAGCGGGAAGACGCCCTCGCGCGCGGTGGCGAGCACGTTCTCGTTGATGTCGGTCGCGTAGATCCGCGTGTGCTCGTACAGGCCCTCTTCCTGAAGCAGGATCGCGAGCGAGTAGACCTCCTCGCCGGTCGAGCAGCCCGCGCACCAGATCCGCGTGAACGGATACGTGTGCAGAACCGGCACGACGCGCTTGCGGAAGGCGAGGTAGAACGACGGGTCACGGAACATCGCCGTGACGTTGATCGAGAGGTCGAGCGAGCAGCCGCTCCATGCACGGCGGCTCGTGCAACAGCTTGTCCTGCAGCTGCGAGATGCTCTCGAGGCCCTCCGCGTCGAGCCGCCGGTAGAGCCGGCGCTTGAGCGATGCCTGCGCGTACTCGCGGAAGTCGAAGCCGTACCGCCGGTGCACCGCCTCGAGCAGGAGCTCGATCTCGAGCTGCTCGAGCTCGGGATCCGGCATCGGCGCCGCAGGCGTCGGGCCCGGCTCGTCCGCGGGTCTCAGTGGTACAGCCACACGCGCATCAGCGAGAGCAGCTGGTCCGTGTCGACGGGCTTCGTGATGTAGTCGGAAGCGCCGGACGCGATCGACTTCTCGCGGTCGCCCTTCATCGCCTTCGCGGTCAGCGAGATGATCGGCAGCTGCTTGAACTCGGGGATCTGACGAACGGCCTCCATCGTCTGATAGCCGTCCATCTCCGGCATCATGATGTCCATCAGCACGAGGTCGACGTCCGGGTTCTCGCGGAGCGTCTCGATCCCGTCGCGGCCGTTCTCCGCGAAGATGACCTCCATGCCGTTCGCCTCGAGCACCGAGGTGAGCGCGAAGACGTTGCGCACGTCGTCGTCGACGATCAGCACCTTCTTGCCCTTGAAGATCTCCTCGACGCTGTGCAGCTGCTCGAGCATGCGCCGCTTCGCCTGCGGCAGGCGCGCCTCGACACGATGGAGGAAGAGCGACGTCTCGTCGAGCAGGCGCTCCGGCGAGCGGGCGTCCTTGACGATGATCGTCTCCGCGTACTTCTTCAGGCGCGTCTCCTCGCGCCGCGTCAGCTCCTGCCCGGTGTAGACGATCACGGGCAGCCGCGAATGGCGCTCGTCCTGCTTCAGCTTCTCGAGCAGCTTGAAGCCCGACGTCTCGGGGAGCTTCAGGTCGAGCACCATGCAGTCGAACTGACGCTCCTCGAGCTGCGCCAGCGCCTCGTCGCTCGACCCGACCGCGACGACGTCGACGTCGTCCCCGCCGCCGACGAGCTCGGCGAGCGCGTTCCGCTGGTCGTCGTCGTCCTCGACGATCAAGAGGCTGCGCACCGAGCGGTCGATGAACGACGACATCTCCCCGAGCATCGCGTCGAGCGCCGTCTTCTCGATCGGCTTCTCGATGAAGGCCACTGCACCCGCGCGCAACGCGTTCTTCGCGCCGTCGGAGGCACCGGAGACGATGTGGACGGGGATGTGCCGCGTGGCCGGGTGATGCTTCAGATGGTCGAGCACGGTCCAGCCGTCCATCACCGGCAGGGTCATGTCGAGCACGATCGCGTCGGGCTTGAACTCGTGGGCGAGCGCGAGCCCGGCGTCGCCGCGCAGCGCGACGAGCCCCTTGAAGCCGCGCTCGCGCGCGACCTCGAGCACCGTCTTCGCGAAGGTCGCGTCGTCCTCGACGATCAGAACGACGCGGTCGCCCTGCTCCACGTCGGCGCGGTCGTCGGGCACCTCGCTCTGCAGCAGCAGCCCCGGATCGAGATCGAGCTCGAGTGACGTGACCACGGGCGGATCGAGGAGGGCGGTGCCTTCGGCGACGAGCGCCTCGCCCTCGCGGACGAGGTCGTCGAGCCGCGACTCGAGCTCGGACATCTCGCCGGCGCCGAGGTCGAGGGGCACGTAGGCGGCGGGCAGATAGAGCGTGAAGGTGCTGCCCTTGCCCGGCTCCGACTGCACGCGGATCTCGCCGCCGAGGAGCCGCGCGATCTCGCGGCTGATCGAGAGGCCGAGCCCCGTGCCGCCGTACCGCCGGGACGTCGTGCCGTCGGCCTGCTGGAACGCCTCGAAGATCAGGCGGAGCTTGTCCTCCGGGATCCCGATGCCGGTGTCGATCACCGAGAAGGCGATCACGGTCTCGGCCGCGGCAAGCGTCGGGAGCGCGAAGCGCACTCCCTCGCCGGCAACCTCGACCCGCATCGTCACGCCGCCCTCCTCGGTGAACTTGACCGAGTTCGAGAGCAGGTTCTTCAGGATCTGGTGCAGCCGCTGCTCGTCGGTCTCGATCGTCGGCGGCACGTTCGCGCCTGCGATCTCGACGGTCAGGTCGAGACCCTTGTCCCCGGCGAGCGGCTGGAACGTCCGCTCGACGTAGTCGCGTACGTCACCGAGCGCGACGTCGCCGGTGCGGACGTCCATCTTCCCCGCCTCGACCTTCGAGAGGTCGAGGATGTCGTTGATCAGGTCGAGCAGGTCGGCGCCCGCCTGGTGGATCGTCGACGCGAACTCGATCTGCTTCTCGGTCAGGTTGCCGTCGGTGTTCTCCGACAGGAGCTTCGCGAGGATGAGCAGGGAGTTGAGCGGCGTGCGCAGCTCGTGGCTCATGTTCGCGAGGAACTCGCTCTTGTACTTCGACGAGAGCGCGAGCTGCTCCGCGCGTTCCTGCAGCGCAGTGCGCGCAAGCTCGATCTCGCGGTTCTTGATCTCGATGCGCTTGTTCTGCTCCTCGAGCAGCTGCGCCTTCTCCTCGAGCTCCTCGTTCGTCTGCTGCAGCTCCTCCTGCTGCGTCTGCAGCAGCTCCTCGGAGGCCTTCAGCGTCTGCGCCTGCTGCTCGAGCTCGACGTTCGCGCGCTTCAGCTCCTCCTGCTGCGACTGCAGCTCCTCCGACCGCTCCTGCAGCTCGAGTGTGAGCCCCTGCGACTGGCGGAGCAGCTCCTCCGTGCGCATCGTCGCCTGGATCGTGTTCAGCACGATCCCGATCGTCTCGCCGAGCTGGTCGAGGAAGCCGCGCTGCACGTCGCCGAACGGCGTGAACGACGCCAGCTCGATCACCGCCATCACCTGATCCTCGAAGAGGACGGGCATGACGATGATGTTCTTCGGCGCGGACTCGCCGAGCCCGGACGCGACCTTGACGTAGTCGTCCGGCGGCTCGGTGATCAGGATCGACTGCCGCTCGAGCGCCGCCTGGCCGACGAGCGACTCGCCGAGCTTGTAGCGGTTCGAGACCTTCTTGCGCGTCTTGTAGCCGTAGCTCGCGATCAGCTGCAGCATCGTCTCCTCGTCCTCGCGCTTCGCTCCGGCGCCGGCCGAGCCGGCGCCTCCGCTTTTTTCGGGCTCCGTCGAGCCTACGCCCGAGTCTTCCGCGAGGAAGAAGGCGCCGTAGCCGGCGCCGACGAGCGGCGTCAGCTCCGACATGATCAGCCGCGAGACGGTCTGCAGGTCGCGCTGCCCCTGCATCATCCCGCTGAAGCGCGCGAGGTTCGAGTTCAGCCAGTCCTGCTCGGCGTTCCGCTCGGTCGTCGCGCGGAGGTTCGCGATCATCTGGTTGACGTTGTCCTTCAGCGCGTCGACCTCGCCCTTCGCGTCGACGGTGACCTGACGCGTGAGGTCGCCCTCGGTGACGGCGGTCGACACGTCGGCGATCGCGCGCACCTGCGTCGTCAGCGAGGTCGCGAGCTGGTTGAAGTTGTCCGTCAGCTCCTTCCAGACGCCGCTGACGCCCTCGACGTTCGCCTGCCCGCCGAGGATGCCCTCGGTGCCGACCTCGCGCGCGACGCGCGTGAGCTCCGCCGCGAACGACGAGAGCTGGTCGACCATGATGTTGACGGTGTTCTTCAGCTGCAGGATCTCGCCGCGCGCGTCGACGGTGATCTTCTGCGAGAGATCGCCCTTCGCGACCGCGGTCGTGACCTCGGCGATGTTGCGGACCTGATCCGTGAGGTTCGACGCGAGCCCGTTCACCGAGTCGGTGAGGTCCTTCCACGTCCCGCTGACACCCTTCACCTTCGCCTGGCCGCCGAGCTTGCCCTCGGTGCCGACCTCGCGCGCGACGCGCGTGACCTCGTCCGCGAACGACGAGAGCTGGTCGACCATCGTGTTGATGGTGTTCTTCAGCTCGAGCACCTCGCCCTTGACGTCGACCGTCACCTTCTTCGAGAGGTCGCCGGTCGCGACGGCGGTCGTCACCTGCGCGATGTTCCGCACCTGCTCGGTGAGCGAGCCGGCCATGAAGTTCACGTTGTCGGTCAGGTCCTTCCACACGCCGCTGACGCCTTCGACCGACGCCTGACCGCCGAGGCGGCCTTCGGTTCCGACCTCGCGCGCGACGCGCGTGACCTCGGCGGAGAACGCGCGCAGCTGGTCGACCATCGTGTTGACGGTCTCCTTCAGCTCGGCGACCTCGCCGCGGACGTCGACGGTGATCTTCTTCGAGAGGTCGCCGTTCGCGACCGCAGTCGTGACCTCGGCGATGTTCCGCACCTGGCCGGTGAGGTTGGACGCCATGCCGTTCACGGACTCGGTCAAGTCGCGCCAGGTGCCGCTGACGCCCTCGACCTTCGCCTGGCCGCCGAGCACGCCCTCGGTGCCGACCTCGAGCGCGACGCGCGTCACCTCGTCCGCGAACGCGGAGAGCTGGTCGACCATCGTGTTGATCGTGTCCTTCAGCTGCAGGACCTCGCCGCGCGCGTCCACGGTGATCTTGCGCGTCAAGTCGCCGCCCGCGACGGCGGTCGTGACGTCGGCGATGTTCCGCACCTGGTCGGTGAGGTTGTCGGCGAGCGTGTTCACGTTCTCCGTCAGGTCCTTCCAGACGCCGGAGACGCCCTTCACCTCTGCCTGGCCGCCGAGTCGCCCTTCCGTGCCGACCTCGCGCGCGACGCGCGTCACCTCGTCGGCGAACGACGAGAGCTGGTCGACCATGGTGTTGATCGTGTTCTTCAGCTCGGCGATCTCGCCGCGAACGTCGACTGTGACCTTCTTCGAGAGGTCGCCGTTCGCGACGGCGGTCGTCACCTCCGCGATGTTCCGCACCTGTTCGGTGAGCGAGGTCGCCATGAAGTTCACGGACTCGGTGAGGCCGCGCCACGTCCCGCTCACGCCCTCCACCTGAGCCTGGCCGCCGAGGCGGCCTTCCGAGCCGACCTCGCGCGCGACGCGCGTGACCTCGTCGGCGAACGAGCCGAGCTGGTCGACCATCGTGTTCAGCGTCGTCTTCAGCTCGAGGATCTCGCCGCGTGCGTCGACCGTGATCTTCTGTGAGAGGTCGCCGCTCGCGACCGCGGTCGCGACCTGCGCGATGTTCCGCACCTGGCTCGTCAGGTTGTTCGCCATGTGGTTGACGTTCTCGGTCAGCCGGCGCCACGTGCCGCTGACGCCCTCGACCTCTGCCTGGCCTCCGAGCTTGCCGTCGGTGCCGACCTCGCGCGCGACGCGCGTGACCTCGTCGGCGAAGGTCGAGAGCTGGTCGACCATCGTGTTCAGCGTGTTCTTGAGCTCGAGGATCTCGCCGCGTGCGTCGACGGTGATCTTCTGCGTCAGGTCGCCCTTCGCGACCGCGGTCGCGACCTCGGCGATGTTCCGCACCTGATCGGTGAGGTTCGACGCCATGCCGTTCACGGACTCGGTCAGGTCGCGCCAGGTGCCGCTGACGTCCTCGACCTCCGCCTGGCCGCCGAGGCGGCCGTCGGTGCCGACCTCGCGCGCGACGCGCGTCACCTCCGCGGCGAACGCGGAGAGCTGGTCGACCATCGTGTTGATCGTGTTCTTGAGCTCGAGCACCTCGCCGCGCACGTCGACGGTGACCTTCTTCGAGAGGTCGCCGTTCGCGACGGCGGTCGTGACCTCGGCAATGTTTCGCACCTGCTCGGTGAGCGAGAGCGCCATGCCGTTCACCGACTCGGTGAGGCCGCGCCACGTGCCGCTGACGCCCTCGACCTGCGCCTGGCCGCCGAGCTTGCCCTCGGTACCGACCTCCTTCGCGACGCGCGTGACCTCCGCTGCGAACGACGAGAGCTGGTCGACCATCGTGTTGATCGTGTCCTTGAGCTCCGCGATCTCGCCCTGGACGTCGACCGTGATCTTCTTCGTCAGATCGCCGTTCGCGACTGCGGTCGTGACCTGCGCGATGTTGCGGACCTGCGTGGTCAGGTTGCCGGCGAGCGTGTTCACGTTGTCGGTGAGGTCCTTCCACACACCGCTGACGCCTTCGACGTTCGCCTGGCCGCCGAGGCGGCCTTCGGTTCCGACTTCGCGCGCGACGCGCGTGACTTCGGCGGAGAACGCGCGCAGCTGGTCGACCATCGTGTTGATCGTGTCCTTGAGCTGGGCGACCTCGCCGCGGACGTCGACGGTGATCTTCTTCGAGAGGTCGCCGGTCGCGACCGCGGTCGTGACCTCGGCGATGTTGCGCACCTGGTCGGTGAGGTTGCCGGCAAGCGTGTTGACGTTGTCGGTGAGGTCCTTCCAGACGCCGCTGACGCCGTCGACCGATGCCTGGCCGCCGAGCTTGCCGTCGGTTCCCACTTCCTTCGCGACGCGGCTCACCTCGGCGGAGAACGCGCGCAGCTGGTCGACCATCGTGTTGACGGTCTCCTTCAGCTCGAGCACCTCGCCCTTGACGTCGACGGTGATCTTCTTCGAGAGGTCGCCGTTCGCGACGGCCGTCGTCACGGTCGCGATGTTCCGCACCTGCGTCGTCAGGTTCGAGGCGAGGCCGTTCACCGACTCCGTCAAGTCCTTCCAGGTACCGCTGACGCCCTTGACCTGCGCCTGGCCGCCGAGCTTGCCTTCCTCGCCGACCTCGCGCGCGACGCGCGTGACCTCGTCGGCGAACGACGAGAGCTGGTCGACCATCGTGTTGATCGTGTTCTTCAGCTCCGCGACTTCGCCGCGGACGTCGACGGTGATCTTCTTCGAGAGGTCGCCGTTCGCGACTGCGGTCGTGACCTGGGCGATGTTGCGGACCTGCGTGGTCAGGTTGCCGGCGAGCGTGTTGACGTTGTCGGTGAGGTCCTTCCAGACGCCGGAGACGCCCTTCACCTTTGCCTGGCCGCCGAGCTTGCCGTCGGTGCCGACCTCGCGCGCGACGCGGGTGACCTCGTCCGCGAACGACGAGAGCTGATCGACCATCGCGTTGACCGTGTTGCCGATGCGGCGGAACTCGCCCTTGACCGGCTGTCCTTCGATCGTCAACTGCATCTTCTGCGAGAGGTCGCCGTCGGCGACGGCGTCGATGACGCGCGCTACCTCGGTGGTGGGGCGGACGAGGTCGTCGATCAGCGTGTTCAGTGCGTTCGTCGTGTCGGCCCAGTGGCCGGCGAGCGCGGGGGCTTGCGCACGCTCGGTCAGGCGGCCTTCGCGGCCGATCGCGCGGCCGACGCGGCCGACCTCCTTGCTGAACGCCTCGCGCCGGTCGGCGAGCTCGTTGAAGGCGCGGTTCAGGTCGGCGGTGATGCCCTTGCCGCCGGCCGGGAGGCGGACGTGGAAGTCGCCGTCGCGCGCGGCTCGGAGCGCGGCCAGCAGCTCGACGAGCTCTCGGGCTCGGCGCTCGCGCCGTTGCGCGTCGCGCTCTTCCCGTTCTGCCCGGCCGCCGCCCGCTTGCGCCGCGGCGCGGGCCGCCCGATTCGATCTCGTGTCCGACTGCCACTTGTGCTGCCCCCGGTCAACTCGTTAGGTCCCGGTCGCTCGGGCCATAGGACTCGCGTTCCGGGCGCTCGAGGTTACGGCACGGAAACGGCTGCGTCGGGCCCCTGAAGCCTGGAAAATGCGCTCTGATGGTAGGTCAACCGGCCTACCCTGTCCACACGCAGGTCCTAGTCCCTGTACTACGACAGGCTGGCGTCCAGGTCCTGCCAGAGGGCCTCGGGATCCTCGAGGCCGACACTCAGGCGCAGGAGGCCTGGCGGGACGCGGTCGCCCTCCCAGCGGGCCCGCGTCTCGATCACGCTCGTGACCCCGCCGAGCGAGGTCGCGTTGACGATCAGGCGGGTCGAGGTCTCGACGCGGCGGGCCGTCTCGGCGTCCGCGACGTCGAATGAGAGGAGGCCGCCGATCCCGGCGAAGCGGACGATCTGCACCGCCGGATGCTCCCGGAGCCGCTCGGCGATGACGGTCGCGCTCTCGGTCTGCCGGCGCACGCGCAGCTCGAGCGTCTTCAGGCCGCGCAGCAGGAGCCACGCCGGGTCGGGCGCGGCCACGATCCCCGTCACGGTGCGGAAGCTGCGGAGCTCCTCTGCGACGACTCGTCCTTGCAGACGACGGCGCCGAGCAGCACGTCGTCGTGGCCGCCGAGGTACTTCGTCGCGCTGTGCAGCGCGAAGTCGGCGCCGAGCTCGAGCGGACGCACGTACACCGGCGTCGCCGCCGTCGAGTCGACGACGACGGGTGCGGGATGCGCGGCCGCCGCTTCGAAGTCGGGCATCGTGAGGAACGGATTCGACGGCGCCTCGAGCCAGACGAGCTGCACGCCGTCGGGCGGCGGGCCGGTCTGGTCGAACTCGACGTACCGGATGCCCCACTTCGCGAGCGCCCCGAACGTGACGCCCGTCCCGAAGTAGCAGCCCTCGGCGAGCGCGATCGTGTCGCCGGGCTTCAGCAGCCCGAGCACGAGCGCCGTCGTCGCGCCGCTGCCGGACGGGTAGAGAAGCGCGTGGCCGCGCTCGAGCTCTCCGAGCTCGCGCTCTGCCGCGACGACGTTCGGGGTGGCGTAGCGCTGGTAGTAGAACTCGCCGGGCTCGCCGCGCTCGTCGTAGGGCCAGATCGTCGAGCGGTCGACCGACACGTGTCGAGCCTACACGGGCTCCGGGCGGAGGTCTTCGAGCCTGCCCATGCGCGCCAGCGCGGGGAAGAAGCGCGTCCACCCGACGGCGAGCCCGATCGTCGCGATCCCGCCGGCGACGACGCAGGGCACCGTGCCGATCAGCGCGCGCGACCGCTCCCGACTCGAACGCGCCGAGCTCGTTCGACGCGCTGATGAACACCATCTCGACCGCCGTCACGCGTCCGCGCAGCTCGTTCGGCGTGACGAGGGCGACGGTCGTCGAGCGGATGTTGACGCTGATCATGTCGGCGAAGCCCGCGAGTGCGAGCGCTGCGAGCGTGAGCGGCAGCCAATGCGAAGCGCCCCAAGACGACGTTGAAGATCCCGTACAGCGCGACGACGGCCATCAGCGTCGGGCCGGCCGGCCGCTTCAACGGGCGCCGAGTGAGGATGACGGCCGCCGTCAACGCGCCGACGGCGGGTGCGGCGCGCAGCACGCCGAGGCCGACAGGCCCGACGTGCAGGATTGCGCGTGCGTACACGGGCAACAGCGCCACGCCCCCGCCGAAGAGCACCGCGAAGAGATCGAGGCTGATCGCGCCGAGCAGCATTCGCGTCCGCAGCATGAAGCCGATCCCCGCGACGAGATCTGCGAGCCCGGGCGCGACCTCCGCGAGCTCGCGCGGCACACGTCGTGTCCGCACGGCGAGCACGGTGACGAGTGCGAGCGTGAAGAGACCCGCCGCCGCGGCATAGACCGCCTCCGGCCGCACGGCGAAGATGACGCCGCCGATCGCCGGTCCGGTGACGACGGCGATCTGCCCTGCAACCGATCGCAGCGCCATCGCGCCCGGCAGCAGCTCGGCCGGCACCACCTCGGGTGTCAGCGAGCCGTAGGCGGGCCAGCCGATCGAGTTCGAGACGCCCGTCGCAGCGGCGAGGGCGAAATACGGCCAGAGCCGCGTCGCGCCGCCGAGCGTGACGACCAGGAGCAGCGCGCTGATCGTCGCGCTCATCCCGAGCGAGCATGCGAGCACGAGGCGGCGCGGAGCGCGATCCGAGAGCTGTCCCGCCGGCAGCGCGAGGAACGGCAGCGGCAGGAACTCCGCGAGCCCGATCAGGCCGAGGTCGAGCGGGTTGCGCCGGATCGCGTAGACCTGCCAACCGACGGCGACGGCCACCATCTGCTCCGCGAAGCGCATCGACACGATCGCGGACCACAGCAGTGCGAAGTCGCGGATGTGGAGCGCGGGAGGCAGTCGGCGGCGCACTCCGGGCAGGTTAGGCTCCGACGCATGTCGAACGCCCACGAGACGACCGAGGCGAAGCTCGAGTGGCTGCGCGAGCTCCGCGAAGAGGCGCTGCACGCCGGCAGCTCTCGCTCGATCGCGAAGCGCCGTGAAGAAGGACGGCTGCTCGCGCGCGAGCGCGCCGAGAAGCTGTGCGACCCGGGCTCCTTCGTCGAGCTCGACCGCTACGTGCGCCACCGCGAGTCGAACTTCGGGATGATGGAACGGCGGCCGTACGGCGATGCGGTCGTCACCGGCTACGGCACGATCTTCGGCCGCAAGGTCTTCGTCTTCTCGCAGGACTTCACCGTCTTCGGCGGCTCGCTGAGCGAGGTGTTCGCCGAGAAGATCTGCAAGGTGATGGATCTCGCCGTCAAGTACGGCTGCCCTGTCATCGGGATCAACGACTCCGGCGGCGCGCGCATCCAGGAAGGCGTCGTCTCGCTTGCCGGCTACGCGGAGATCTTCTGGCGCAACGTGCAGAGCTCCGGCGTCGTGCCGCAGATCTCGCTCGTGATGGGGCCATGCGCGGGCGGTGCCGTCTATTCGCCCGCGATCACCGACTTCATCTTCATGGTCGAGGGCTCGTCGTACATGTTCATCACCGGGCCCGACGTCGTGAAGACCGTCACCGGCGAAGAGGTGACGTTCGAGGAGCTCGGCGGCGCCGCGACGCACGCGGCGAAGTCGGGCGTCGCGCAGTTCACCTCAGCCGACGAGGAGGCGTGCCTCGAGGACGCGCGCTACCTGCTCTCGTTCCTGCCGCAGAACAACGCCGAGCAGGCTCCGTTCTCGGCACCGACCGATCCGGCGGGCCGTGAGGACGCCGAGCTCGACACGCTCGTGCCCGACAACCCGAACAAGCCGTACGACATGCACGACGTGATCCGCCGTGTGATCGACGACGGCGAGTTCCTCGAGGTGCACGAGCGCTGGGCGACGAACATCGTCACCGGCTTCGCACGGCTCGGCGGTCACGCAGTGGGCGTCGTCGGCAACCAGCCGAGCTCGCTCGCCGGCGTGCTCGACATCGACGCGTCGAACAAGGCGGCGCGGTTCGTGCGCACCTGCGACGCGTTCAACGTCCCGCTCGTCACGTTCGTCGACGTCCCGGGCTTTCTGCCGGGGACGGCGCAGGAGTGGGGCGGGATCATCCGCCACGGCGCCAAGCTGCTCTACGCGTTCGCCGAGGCGACCGTGCCGAAGCTGACGGTGATCACGCGCAAGGCGTACGGCGGCGCGTACGACGTCATGAGCTCGAAGCACATTCGCGCCGACTTCAACTTCGCCTGGCCGACCGCGGAGGTCGCGGTGATGGGCCCCGAGGGCGCGGTGAACATCATCTACCGAGATCGATCGCCGGAGGAACGTGCCGAGTTGATCGCCGACTACAAGGAGCGCTTCGCGAACCCGTATACCGCCGCCGAGCGCGGCTACGTCGACGACGTCATCGAGCCCCGCCGCACGCGGCCGGTTCTGATCGACGCGCTCGAGACCGCGCTCACGAAAGCCGAGCCGCGCCCCAAGCGCAAGCACGGGAACATCCCGCTCTAGGGGGTCAGACCCCGAATGGGGTCTGACCCCGCTGTTCGCTCAGCTAGCCGACGTGCTGGTGGTCGTGCTGGTGCTGACCGTCGCGCGAGCCGAGGTTCACGTCGTCGCGGAAGTCGTTCGCGCGCGAGCGCGTGCCTGCCTTCGCGATCCCGCGGCTCACCGTGTACGCCGCGACGAGGATCGCGGAGAAGAGCGCGGCCCCGTGCGAGTCGAGGTCGTTCGTCGAGGCCGCCGTGATGCAGATACCCAGGATGCACAGGAGCGTCCCGAGGAACTCGCTCGTTAGGTAGAACGGCTTCGTCTCGGACCAGCCGCCGCCGCGGTTCATGCCCATGCCGCGCATGCCGTAGCCGCCGCCGAACTGCCGCCCGTACTGCGGGTAGCCGTAGTACTGCTGCGGCGGGCCCTGCTGATACCCGGGCGACTGCTGGTAGCCCGGCCCCTGCTGCACTGGGTCACGCGTGATCGCGGTGTCCCGGTCGTCGTAGGTCGACATTCGTACCTCCTCTGACGTGGTTCCCAGGAGCAAACGGCGCGTTCGTGACAGGGGTTACGGCTTTCAAATCGGGAATGCGGGAAAGAGGGCTTCTACGAGCGAACCCTGAGGAGGCAGACGATGGCGAAGAAGCAGCAGCACGTCCCGGAGACGAAGGGCACCGACGTGAAGCTGAACCGCGAGCAGCGCAGGCACCCGGAGAAGATCGCCCAGCCCGAAGACGCGAACCTCTCCCGCGAAACCGCTCCGCAAGACGACCTGCAGGACCAAGACGTCCCTGCGTCGACCAAGGTGACCGCCGACAAGTGGAACCAGTGATCGGCTGACGCGCGCGGCCTTTCGGCCTACGACACCAGTTCGACCAAGCGGGGACGCACGCCGAGCTCTTCGGCGAAGGCGTCGACGATCGTCGGGTCGAACTGCGACCCGGAGCACCGCTCGAGCTCTTCGAGCGCTTCGCGCGGTGAGAACGGCTGCCGGTAGACGCGCTCCGACGTCATCGCGTCGTATGCGTCGGCGACGAAGATGATGCGCGCGCCGAGCGGGATCTCCTCGCCGCGCAGGCGGTTCGGGTAGCCGTCGCCGTCCCAGCGCTCGTGGTGGTGCAGCACCCACTCGGCGATCGGCTCGACGCCGAGGCTCTCGAGCATCCGGAAGCCGATCTGCGGGTGACGTTGAAGAACGAGCCGCTCGGACTCGTTCAGCGTTCCCGGCTTGCGCAGGATCTCCTCGGGGATCGCAAGCTTGCCGAGGTCGTGCAAGCTCGCGGCGAGGCGTGTCAGCTCGATCTGCGCGTCGTCGAGCCCGAGTCTGCGGGCGATGCGAGCCGCGAGCTCGCCGACACGCTCCGAATGGCTGCCCGTGTACGCGTCGCGCGCGTCGACCGCCTTCGCGAGCGACGCGGCGGCGCGATAGCGCGCGGCGCGATCCGTCCCCTCCGCGAGCTGCTGCAGCTGCTTCAGCTCGACGAGCGCCGGCTCGTACGTGCGGGCACGGTTCTTGCCATCTTCCTTCGCCCAGTAGAGCGCGCTGTCCGCGAGCCGGATCAGCTCGTCGCGCCCGACGCCCTGCACCGGGAACGTCGCGACGCCCGCGCTCACCGTGATCGAGCCGATGTGGTCGAGCTGCGCCGCGCTGACGCGCTCGACGATCGAGCGCGCGACCGCAACCGCGTCACGCGCCTCGAGGCCCGGCAGGAGCACGGCGAACTCGTCGCCGCCGAGTCGGAAGCTCTCGCCGCCCTGCCGCAGGCGGGCGGCGATCTGTCCGAGCACGCGGTCGCCGACCGGATGCCCGTGTCGATCGTTGATCTGCTTGAAGTCGTCGATGTCCACGAGGCAGAGGCTGAGCGGCCTGTCCTCCTGCTCCGCAGAGGCGATCTCGCGCTGCAGCCGCTCGTGGAAGTGGCGGTGGTTGCCGAGGCCGGTCAGCGGGTCGGTGAGCGCGAGGCGCATCGCCTTCAGCGCCGCGAACGTCGAGCGCTGGTAGAGCGCGATCGCGAGCAGCGGCCCGACGAGCGCCATCGAGAGCGCCGGCGAGCGCTCCCAGAGGACGACGAGCATCAAGGCGGCCGACGTCATCAGCGCGAACGGCGCCGTCGTCTGCTTCGCGTTGTCCCAGATCAGCTTCAGGAACGGCTTGCCCGAGCTCAGCGCGAGCACGGCGCTGATCAGGACGAGGTTGACGACCCAGTAATAGAGGAAGGCGCCGATCGCGAGGCGCGCGATCAGCACGCCGATCGACGTCTCCGGCAGCTCCTGCAGGACGAGGCCCGACACGAGCGCCGCGAGGGCGAACATCGAGCCGTTGTAGGCGACGCGCAGCGGCGGCCGGTGGCCGATCAGATGCGTGACCGTCGGCCCCCCGGCCGCGACGATCACGCCTGCCTGCCAGCCGAAGAGCAGGATCGCTGCGACCGCGAAGACGAAGCCGAGCGAGACGCCGCCGGCGTCCACGCCCTCGACCGGGACCGGGAAGCGCTCTGCGAGCACCATCCCGACCAACAGTCCCCCGAGTGCCGCGATGTCGCCGGTGGAGTGCGGGTTACGCCCGTATGAGACGCACGCCGCTACCACCGTCGCGACCCCCGCCGCTACGACGGGGGCCACGATCGCGAGAACTCTGGGAGGTACGGAGGCCGGCGCCTTCACCGCCCCGCCACGGCAGCCGCAGGCCGGCAGTCAGAGGCGGGCGAGGGCCGCAGGGAGACGGGTACCCAGTCGTTTTTCGTCACCGTCGTCTCCCACACCCCAAATGGAGCCGAGCTGCTTTAGAACGCGCCCCAGCCGAAGTTCACGGCGATGACGATCCAACCGCTGAACAGCGAGATCACGGTCGCAAGACCGACGACCAACGCAATGAGACGCGGGTTCCACTCCAACATGTTTCCCTCCAGAGCACTAGGACGCCAGACGCCCGAATCTTGCGTTTGCAGGCGGCTCCGGTGAATCACCCATTGGGGTGATCGTGCGCGTTCGCGCAATTATCCCTCGAAAGCGGGAGGGATGAGTTCGACGCTCAGCTTTCGAGCCCTGCTTCCCGCAGCGGGCGCCGCCCCCAGGCGAACTCGCGGGCATACCAGCCGTCGAGCCGAGCGACCGCGACGCCGTACTCCGACGAGTGGATGAACCAGCCGTTGCCGAGGTAGATGCCCATGTGGCCGACCTGCGCAGGCTTCGACTTCGGGCCCTTGTCCCCGAAGAAGATCACGTCGGCGGGCTCGAGCTTCGCGAGCCCGATCCGCTTGGCGGCGGGCACCTCGGCGCTCATCTGGAAGGTCGTCCGGCCGCGAAGCGTCGACGCGAGGCTGCCCTCGTTCGGATAGGCCTGCAGCTTGTAGACGCGCCAGACGAAGCCGGAGCAGTCGTAGCCGCCGCGTGAGGAGACGCCGAACTCCGTCTCGGCGCTGTCGCTCGTGCCGCCCCAGATGTAGGGCATGCCGATGTGCGCGACCGCGGTGTCGAGGATCTGCGTCTGCCAGTCGTTCAGGTCGGGCAGCACGAACGCGTCGGCGAGCTGGAGGATGCCCTGCACCTCCCAGCCGTCGAAGGTCAGCATCTGGGCGACGGAGTAGGCGGCCTCGGCGCGCGTCGCGGGGTCGTTCGGGAGCAGCTCGAGTGCGTCGTCGCTCGCGGGGTGGTTGATCCGAAGCCCGAGGAGGCGGGCAACGACCTCGGTGCCGAAGCGGGACGGCACCTGGAGGCCTGCCGCCTTCGCGCTCTTCGCGAACGTCGAGGCGGCCTGCGAGAGGCCGAGCACCGCCACGAGCCGTGCGTCGAGCTGCGCCATCGTCACCGGCTTGGCCGGGTTCGCGAGCTGCTTCGCCGCGGCCGGGGCGGCCGCCGTCGTCGTGGTCGTGGGGGCGGTCGTCGTGGTCGCCGTCGTCGTCGTGCCCGTGGTCGTTCCCGGGAGCGGCATGCCGGGATCGCTCGGGTCGGGCGGCGCCGGCACCGGCGGGGCGAGGCGCGTCTTCAACGCGAAGGCGAGGTTCTCGAGGTCCTGGGCCGTCAGCGGGTCGGCGCCGTGGAAGGAGGAGACGTTCTTCGCGCCCATGAGGCCGGCGGCCGTGACGGCGCGGATCTGCGGGGTCGCCCATGACGCGCTTTGCGGCTGGGCAGCCGAGGCCGCCGCGGCGGCAGAGGGGGCGAGGGCGAGCAAAAGCGCAGCGATGAGGAGGCGGCGGCCCATCTTCCTTTCCCATCGACCGGGTTCGCTCTCGGCTTTAGTCTCCTCCGTCGTGGAGCTCGAAATCAAGCCGGAGCCGAGCGAGGAGGAGCGCGAGGCGATCGCGGCGGCGCTCGCGGAAGGGCCGCCGCCGTCTCCGGCGCTCCCCTGGCGAGACGAGACCGAGGAGCCGTAACCGGGGCGGCCTCCCGGCCGTTCTCCGGTCATGTTCGAGGAGTGCATCCGCTGCTGCGAGGCCCCCGCGGTCGACGAGCTCGGCTACTGCGGCCACTGCCACTGGGCCGTCCGCGCGGAGATCGAAGAGGGCTTCTACCAGCTTCGCGAGTACCTGCGGTCGTGGGCCCGGTTCAGCGACTGGTGCCAGGCGCACGGCATGGCATCCGCTGCTTAGGGGTCTTTGGCGAAATTGCGCTCGGCGTCCGGGTGTGCTGGGCGGCGCGATGCAAGGACGCAGGGAGCCTCGATAGTGGTGCTATCGGGGCGACCGAGGACGCGGCAGGCGCGCCGTGCCAGCGCAGCCGGGCGTCTTCGTGGGATTTCGCCAAAGGCCCCTACTAGGCGGGAACACGCCGCTGCCGCAGCAGCGCGGGCGCCCCGCGCGCGTAGTCGATCCCGGATGCGCAGGTCAGCACGACTGCGACGAGCATCGCCCACCAGGCGACGCGATCCGTCCACGCGCCGGCGGCCGCGAAGCCGCCGAGCGCGGCGGCGATCGCCTGCGCCCACGTCTTCAGCTTGCCGAGGTCGCGCGCGGCGATCACGACGCCGCGCTCGATCGCAGCCTGACGCAAGCCGGTGATCAGCACTTCGCGCACGACGATCGCGGCGATCATCCAGCCCGGCACGACGCCGAGGCCGACGAGCATCACCATCGCCGCGAGCACGAGCACCTTGTCGGCGATCGGGTCGAGGAGCGTGCCGAGCGGCGACGTGCGGCCGTGCCGCCGCGCGAGCCTGCCGTCGAAGAAGTCGGTGCTCATCGCGACGCAGAAGACGGCCGTCGCCCAGTAGGCGTGGCCGTGGAAGTGGAGGGCGTAGAGGACGACCACGATCGGCACCGAGAGCGCGCGCGTGACGGTCAACTGGTCGGCCGGGGACATCGAGTGGGGAGAATACGACCCGCCCGTGTTCGAAAAGGTCCTGATCGCCAACCGCGGTGAGATCGCGATCCGCATCGCGCGCTCGCTGCGCGAGCTCGCGCTCGGCTCGGTCGCCGTCTATTCCGAGGCGGATCGCGGTGCGCTGCACGTGTCGTACGCCGACGAGGCGCATCTGATCGGGCCGGCGGCGCCGAGCGAGAGCTACCTGAAGATCGACCGCCTCGTCGAGACGGCGCTCGCAGCGGGCGCCGGCGCCGTCCATCCCGGCTACGGCTTCCTCGCCGAGAACGCGGACTTCGCACGCGCGGTCGAGGCGGCCGGCCTCGTCTGGATCGGGCCGCCGCCGGACGCGATCGAGCTGATGGGCTCGAAGACGCGCGCCCGCCAGGCGATGCAGGCGGCTGGCGTGCCGATCATCCCCGGCACGACCGACCCGGTCGGCTCGGTCGAGGAGCTGCACGCGCTCGGCGAGGAGATCGGCTATCCGCTGCTGATCAAGGCTGCGGCCGGGGGCGGCGGCAAGGGCATGGAGGAGGTGCACGCGCCCGAGGAGGCCGAGCGCGCGTTCGAGACCGCGCGGCGCCAGGGGCAGGCGTACTTCGCGAGCCCCGAGGTCTACGTCGAGAAGCTGATCGTCGATCCGCGGCACGTCGAGGTGCAGGTGCTCGCCGACGCGCAGGGCAACGTGATCCATCTCGGCGAGCGCGACTGCACGATCCAGCGCCGCCACCAGAAGCTGATCGAGGAGACGCCCTCGCCGGCCGTCGACGAAGAGCTTCGCGCGCGGATCGGCCAGATCGGCGTCGATGCCGCGCGCGCCGCGGGCTACCGCTCGGCGGGGACGATCGAGGGCCTGCTGACGACCGACGGCTCGTACTACTTCATGGAGATGAACACGCGCATCCAGGTCGAGCACACCGTCACCGAGGAGGTGACCGGCGTCGACCTCGTGCGCGAGCAGATCCGGATCGCGCTCGGCGAGTCGTTGTCGCTGACGCAGGACGACGTCGAGCTGCGCGGCCACGCCATCGAGTGCCGGATCAACGCCGAGGACGTCGCGCAGGGGTTCCTGCCGGCGCCCGGACTCGTGACGGCGTACCGCGAGCCGTCAGGCCCCGGCGTGCGCGTCGACTCCGGCGTCGCTGCGGGCAACGAAGTGTCAGGCGCGTACGACCCGATGATCGCGAAGCTGATCGTGCACGGGACGAATCGCGAGCACGCCCGCATGCGCATGCTCCGCGCGCTCGACGAGTTCGTGATCGAGGGCCCGAAGACGCTGCTCGGCTTCCACAAGGCGCTCCTCTCACACGACTGCTTCGTGCGCGGCGAAACGTGCCACGGTCTCGTCGAGTCGCAGGAGCTGGCCGAGCGAGCCGCGGCACTCGACGGCTCCGCGGGTGCACGTAACAACTTGTTACTTGCACGAACCCTCGAGCACGTGCGGGCCGTCGAGGTGAACGGCAAGCGCTTCGAGGTTCGCGTGCTCGATCCGGAGCCGCCGTGGCGCGAGCTCGCGCGGCGGCGGGCCGAGCGCTCGCGCGGCGGCGGTGCAGCGGGCAGCGACGCGATCGTCTCGCCGATGCAGGGCACGGTGCTTTCGGTTGCCGTCGCCGACGGCGACGAGGTCGCGTCCGGTGCGGTGATCTGCATCGTCGAGGCGATGAAGATGGAGAACGAGGTTCGCGCGCCGCACGCAGGTATCGTGCGCGACCTGTCGATCGCTGCCGGCGCTGCGGTTGCGACCGGCCAGGTGATCTGCGTGCTCGATCCGGCGTAGCGCGATCTTTACCCGCGGCTTACGGCGCGATCCGTAGCGTGCGAGGTCGAACGAAGGGGGAGGACAGAATGCTTCGAGTCATCACGGCTGCTGCCGTCGCAACACTGTGCGTCTTCGCCGGCGTCGCGGCTGCAAGCGCGCCGCCTGTCGGCGCACTGCCGATGGGTCCCGTCTCGACGATCCAGACGTCGAAAGGCTCGCTCGTCTCGATCGCACTGCCGAGCCGCAGCGGCAAGTCGTGGCGGCTCGCCCGCCGCGTCGACGCGCGCGTGCTCGTCGAGGTCGGCGAGGCGAACGTCGGCCACTCGGTCGTCGTCGTCTACAAGGCCATGGGACGCGGCAGCGTGAGCGTCAGGTACGGCCTGACGCGCGGCGAGCTGCCGAAGGCGTATGCGTCGGCGTCGTGGAACGTGCGCGTCCGTTAGCCGTTCGCGACGGTGATCCAGATCCCCGCGCGGGCGCTGTTGCCCTGCGAGTCGAAGACCGCGACCTGCAGGCGATAGCGCCCGTTCGGCACTCGCGTCGAGTTCCACGCGTGGGCGAGGAAGTAGACGAGCCGCGCGGGCTTGTCGGGGCCGTTCAGCGTCGTCCACGGCGCGTACACCGACGCGAACTTCGCTTTCGGCGCCAGGAACGAGCGGAAGTCGACGGCGGTCCGCCAGCGCGCCGACGCTGCGCCCTGCGGCACGAGCCGCCAGCGGATCAGCGCCGGTGCGACGCGCGTGAGGTTCCACGGCGGCGCCGGTAACGGTGTGGGCGGCGTGTCGTAGGTGTCGACAAGCAAATCTGCTGACCCGTGCAGCGCGTCGAGCGAGAGCTTGCGCGTGCCGACGGCGGCAAAAAGGGAGACGACGGTGGGCGAGGTCGCGTCGACGTACGGCGCGATCCCGCCGGGCCGAAGTGGGTTCACGTACTTGCCCGCGTGAATCTCGGTGAAGTGCACGTGCCCGAAGCCCGGCTTGATCGTCGCCAGCTCCTGGCCGGCGCTCACCTGCGTCAGATCGGCAACGACGGGATCGACGTGCCAGTACGAGAACGTCCGGTCGCCGGTGCTCGCGACGAGCGCGACGCTGTCGGGCTGCAGCCGCGCGACACCGTCGGCGACCGCGTACACCGGCGTCCCGTCCGGCGCCGAGATGTCGATGCCGAAATGGAACGACGTCGCGTCGAGCCCCTCGGCACGCGGGTCGTCGAAGAAGCTCCGCACGGCGTGCTGCCGGTCGAACGGCTTCAGCGGCCACCCGTAACTCGCAAAAGCCGACATAGGAAATGCTGTGATGACAAGCAGACCAGCGGCCGCGCATGCGGCCGCGCATGCGGCCGCCTTTAGGGGTCTTCGCGCGCGGTGAAATCCGCGCGAGCGGATTTCGACGCTTGCGCCGACTAGATAGAACGCTGATAGGCGCGGAAGCACCATGTGGCAAACAATGACGTAGCCGCCACGGCCGCGAGCAAGAGCCCGAGGTACATCCCGCTCGAGCCCCAGTGCCCGCCCGCGACGACGGAGTTCCGCGCCGCGTGCACGCCCCAGTTCACGGGGTTGAAGCGGGAGAGCTGCTGGATCCAGTGCGGCATCTGCCGCGGCGGGATCAGGATCGCCGAGAGGAACATCAGCGGCAGGCCGACGAAGTTCGCGGCGGCGATCATCGACGCTTCCTTGCGCACGACGAGCGCGATGCCGTGCGAGAACCCGGCGAACGTCATGGCGAGGAGCGCGGACGCGGTGAGCACGACGAGCCAGCCGGCGAAGCCGCCGTGCACGCGCACGCCGAGCGCGAGGCCGACGAGCAGCAGCAGCAGCGCCTGGAAGACCGCGATGATCCCTGCGCGCAGGACCTGCGAGAGGATGATCGCGTAGCGCGACGCGGGCGCGGCGAGGAAGCGGTCGATCACGTGGCGGTCGAGGTCGCTGATCATCGCCATGCCGGACCAGCTGCCGCCGAAGAACGCGTTCATGCAGATGATCCCCGGCGCGAGGAACTCGACGTAGGTCGACGCACCGCCGCGGAGCGCGCCGACGCGCGAGAAGAGCTGGCCGTAGAGCAGCAGCCAGATCAGCGGCTGGATCACCATCAGCGCGATCCAGATCGGCTCGCGGCTCAGGTTGCGCAGCTGGCGCACGACCATCCAGCCCGTCTGACGGAAGAACTGCATCAGCGCTTCCCCTCCTCGTCCTCGGAGGAGAAGTCGCGGCCGGTGTAGTGCAGGTACACGTCGTCGAGCGACGGCTTCGACGTCGTCACCGCACCGACCGCAAACCCGTGGTCCTCGAGCCGCGAGAGGATGAGCGGGATCGCCTGGGCGCCGTTCGGCACGCGCACTCGCACGACGCGGCCGTCACCCGACGCCTCGCTCGCGCCGTCGAGCTCGCCCACGACCGCCGCGGCCTCGCCGATGCGCCCGTCGACCGCATCGTTCAGCTCGACCGTGACGAGCTCGCCGCGGAGATTCGACTTCAGCTCCGCCGGCTTGCCTTCGACGACGACCTTGCCGCGGCTGACGATCGCCACGCGCTCGGCGAGCCGGTCGGCCTCCTCGAGATAGTGCGTCGTCAAGAGGATCGTCAAGCTCTCCTGCTTGGCCAGCCGCTCGACCTCGACCCACATCGCGGCGCGCGCTTCCGGATCGAGCCCGGTCGTCGGCTCGTCGAGGAAGAGCACGCGCGGGCGGTGGACGAGCCCGATTGCGATGTCGAGGCGGCGCTTCATCCCGCCGGAGTAACCGCGCGCCACCCGGTCGGCGGCGTCGCGCAGCCCGACGAGCTCGAGCAGCTCGTCGACGCGCGCACGCAGCGGAGCCCCGGCCATGCCGTGGATGCGCCCCTGCAGGAGCAGGTTCTCGCGTCCCGTCGCCTCCCAGTCGACGCCGGAGTCCTGCGCGACGTAGCCGATCGCGCGCCGGACGCGGTTCGGATTGCGCGCGACGTCCTCGCCCGCGACCATCGCGCGCCCGGAGTCCGGCTGCGTCAGCGTCGCGAGCGTGCGCACCGTCGTCGACTTGCCCGCGCCGTTCGGCCCGAGCAGGCCGAAGACCTCGCCGTCGCGCACGGAGAAGCTGACGCCGTCGAGCGCCTGCACATCCTTGTATCGCTTGCGGAGGTCTTCGACGACGATCGCGTCCACGCCGCCGAATCTACCGGCGTCCCCGGACCTACACGTCGGAGATGCGCACGCCGAGCCAGACGCCGACGATGCCGCCGAGACCGCCGAAGAGCACGGAGGCGAGCGAGAACGAGCCGGCGCCCCAGATCGACGGCACGTAGCCGCCGATGAAGCAACCGAACCCGCCGCAGAGGCCGATCACTGAACGTCCCATGCCCGAAAGATCGGCTGTCGCGCCTCGATCCCTTAGAGCGTCGTTAGAGTCCGCCGCCGTGGATCTCTACGAGTACCAGGGCAAGGAGCTCTTCCGCCGCGTGGGCATTCCCGTCTCCGAGGGCCGGCTCGCCGTCACGCCCGAGGAGGCACGCGAGGCGGCGTCCGAGCTCGGCGGCCCCGTCGTCGTCAAGGCGCAGGTGCTGACCGGCGGCCGCGGGAAGGCCGGCGGCGTGAAGCTCGCCGACGACCCCGCGGACGCGGAGGAGAAGGCGCGCGGGATCCTCGGCCTGGACATCAACGGCCACATCGTCCGCAAGCTCTGGATCGAGCAGGCGTCCGACATCGCGAAGGAGTACTACCTCTCGATCACGTTCGACCGCGGCGCGAAGCAGCCGCTCTTCATGTTCACGACGCAGGGCGGTGTCGAGATCGAGCAGGTCGCCGAGGAGAGCCCGGAGGCGCTCGTGCGCTTGCACGTCGACCCGTCCGAAGGCTTTCAGCCGTGGGTCGCGCGGCGCCTGATCTACGGCGCGCGGGTCGAGGATCCCTCCGAGCAGAAGCAGATCGCCGCGATCGTCGAGAAGCTCTACAAGGCGTTCGTCGAGTTCGACGCCATGCTCTGTGAGATCAACCCGCTGATCGTCACCCCGGACGGCGAGGTCAAGGCGCTCGACTCGAAGTTCACGGTCGACGACAACTCGCTCTTCGCGCACCCCGACATCGCCGAGATGCGCGACACCGAGGCAGCGGACCCGATCGAGGCGTTCGCGCGCGAGAAGGGCGTGACGTACGTGAAGCTCGACGGCGAGGTCGGCATCTGCGGCAACGGCGCGGGTCTCTCGATGTCGACGGTCGACGTCGTCGCGCATGTCGGCGGCCGGCCCGCGAACTTCTGCGACCTCGGCGGCGGCGGCAATGCGGAAGGCGTCGTCGACGCGCTCGAGGTGATCACCCGCGACCCGCAGGTGAAGTCGATCTTCTTCAACATCTTCGGCGGGATCACGCGCTGCGACGAGGTCGCGCGCGGCATTCTCGAGGCGCTCGAGCGGCTCGACATGTCGAAGTACCCGATCGTCGTCCGCCTCGACGGCACGAACGCCGAGGAAGGCCGCACGATCCTGGCCGACGCGGGCAAGTCGAACATCTATCCCGAGGCGACGATGCTCGATGGGGCGAAGCGCGCCGTGGAGCTCGCGAAGTGACGGACCTCTGGAGTGGGCGGGCAGACGCGTACCGGGAATCGCCGATCCACGCCTCCGGCGACGATCTGGATCTGGTGGTGGCGTGGTGCCTGGCGGAACCGGGCGTGACCGTGCTCGACGTCGCGACGGGAGGCGGCCACGTCGCGCGGCGCCTTCGCGAGGCAGGAGCGAGCGTGGTCACGACCGATGCCGCGCCTGGCATGCAAGCCGACACGACCGCTCCGGCCGAAAGCCTCCCGTTCGCGGACGCGAGCTTCGATTGCGTCGCCTGCCGGATCGCCGCACACCATTTCACCGACGTCCTCACCGCCGTCAAGGAGATGGCGCGCATCGCGCGCTATCGCGTCGTGATCTGCGACAACACGTTCGTCAGCGAGGCGTCGGAAGAGGCTGACCGGGTTCGGGACCCGAGCCACGTTCGGAACTACTCGGCAGCGGAATGGCACAGCTTCTTCGAGCTCGCGGGGCTCTCCGTCGACGCGGAGCACGCGTTCGACCGGACGGCCGACTTCGACGCGTGGCTCGCCCGCGTCGAGTGCACCGGCGAGGACGCCGCGCGTGTGCGCGAGCTGCTCGGGGACAGGGTCGTCGACGGCAAGCTCAGCCTGCCGACGCTCGTGATCAGGGGCGTCAAGCGCTGATGGCGATCATCGTCGACAAGGAGACGCGGCTCGTCGTCCAGGGGCTCACGGGGAGCGAGGGCCGCTTCCACGGCCTTCGCAACAAGGCCTACGGCACGAACCTCGTCGCCGGCGTGACGCCGGGCAAGGGCGGCCAGGACGTCGAGGGCGTGCCGGTGTTCGACACCGTCGCCGACGCGGTCGAGCAGGCCGGCGCGAACGCGTCGCTCATCTTCGTCCCGGCGCGCTTCGCAGCCGATGCGATCTACGAGGCGGTCGACGCAGGCATCGCCACCGTCATCTGCATCACCGAACACGTGCCGGTGCACCAGATGCTGCGCGCCTACACGTACTTCCGTCCGCAAGGCATCACGATGATCGGCCCGAACTGCCCCGGCGTCCTCTCGCCCGGCAAGGCCAACGTCGGGATCATCCCCGCCGAGATCTTCAGCGAGGGCTCGGTCGGGCTCGTGTCGCGCTCGGGCACGCTGACGTACCAGATCGGCCACGAGCTGACGCAGCTCGGGCTCGGCAACTCGACGATCGTCGGGATCGGCGGCGACCCGGTCGTCGGCTCCTCGTTCATCGACGTGCTCGCGAAGTTCGAGGACGATCCGGAGACCGAGCTGATCGTGATGGTCGGCGAGATCGGCGGCGACGAGGAGGAGAAGGCGGCCGCCTTTATCGCCGAGCACGTGACGAAGCCGGTGCTCTCCTACATCGCCGGCTTCTCGGCGCCGCCCGGCAAGACGATGGGCCACGCGGGCGCGATCATCTCCGGCTCCTCCGGCACGGCGAAGGCCAAGCAGGAGGCGCTCGAGGCGCGCGGCATCCAGGTCGGCACGACGCCGACCGAGGTCGCGCAGATGGTCGCCGACCGCATGAAATAGCCTGCTGAAACGCTCGAGGGGCGGAGTGGCATGGTGGGGTAGATGCCCGAGTCCGACGCCACGCTCCTACGGCACTCGCGGCGCGACCCCGACGCGTTCGTCACCATGTGCGGCCGTCACGCAGACGCGCTCGCCGGTTGGTTGCGAGCTGAGGTGCGTGACGACGTGCTTGCAGGCGACCTGCTCGCCGAGACGTTGTCGGAGGCGTGGTTCTCGCGCGGGAAATTCAAGGATCCGGGCGACGGCAACGCGCGCCCGTGGCTCTTCGGGATCGCGCGCAACCTCGTGCGCCGGATGTATCGCGACCGCGCGATCGAACGCCGTGCTCGGCTGCGCCTGCGAATGCCCGTGCCCGACGACGACTCGGCGGCTGTCCTCGACCGAATCGCGGCGTCGCAGCAGCTTGGCTCGCTCGACGCGCTGACCGACGAGCAGCGAGAGGTCCTCGAGCTCCGCGTCGTCGGCGACCTGGACTACACCGAGATCGGCCGGCGGCTCGACTTGACACCCGAGGGTGCGCGAACGCGCGTGTTCCGCGCGCTTGGAACCCTGCGAACGCAGATTGGAAGGAGCGAAACATGAGCATCGACACGACTGAACTACTCGACGAGCTACGCGTTGCGGTGCGCCGCGACGCCGGTCACACGCGTCGCCGCCGGCGGCTCCTCGTCGTCGCTGTCGCGTCGAGTGCGCTGCTGCTCGCCGGTGTCGGCATCGCCGGCACATTCGACGATTGGTGGACGGGTGCCGAGCCCGCGGTCGAGCCGGGCCAGGTGCAGCGGGCGATGGACGAGAACAACGGCTTCATCGCAATCGACCTGTCGAAGAAGGCAACCGTCGCGCGTACGTCGGACTCGGCGCTCGTCGCGGTCGCGACCAAGAGCGGCGGCTTCTGCATGACGTTGTTCGTCGACACGACGACGATGCTCGGCTCGTCGTGCGACAGCACACCGGTGAAAGACGACGGCACCGGCAGCGCGTACCGGAGTCGTGCCGACGCCGCGCACTGGATCGGCTACGGGCGCGTCACCGATGCCGGTGCGGCGGCGCTCGATATGTCGGGCGCAGGTCTGCCCGCACGCGTTGCGCTCGACCGGGGCGGGTTCTTCCTGTTCGACATCCCGCGGGACGATTGGAGTGCGCTCGACGGCAGGATCGGCGACATCTCGATCCTCGACGCGAGCGGGAAGACGATTCGGACGTCCTGCGTCTATGTCGGGATGAAGCCCGGCAGTGCGTACTCGGGCGGAGGTGGCATGGGCGATGCGCCGGGCGGCTGCGCCAACCTCGTACCGATCATTCCGCGACCGGTGCTCGCCGACGCAACCCGCCTCGTGAGCGTGACCCTCGAACACGACCACGGGGCCCTCAAGGCGGGCGAGACTGTGTCGTTCTGGAACGCACCGAACCGCGGCGGCGGGACGTGTTGGCTCGTCGTCCCGGGTGCCGGAGCGCCGGCCGGCCGCTACGCCTCCGCGTGCGGTCGCAAGGAGGCGAACGGGCCGGATCGCCCGAGCATGTCGATCGACGGCGGCGTGGCGACCGGCTGGGTTCCGGCGGGCAGCCGGATCGTGCGGATCACGATCAACGGCCGTGACGCGACGTTCGCGAACGGAGCGTTCATCGCCGAGGTCGGGGACGGGCCGTGGCAGATCGTCGGCTACGACAGTGGGGGCAACGAGGTCTCGTCGACGAAGCTCCCGGGATAGCCGGACGAGTCGCTAGGGTCGAAGCATGGCTGTGATCTCCTTCGCGCGCGGCGTTCCCGCGCCCGAGTGCCTGCCGGTCACCGAGCTCGCCGACTGCGCGCGCGCAGCGATCGAGGCCGACGGCCCGTCCGTCCTCTCGTACGGCCCGGGCGGCGGCTACGCACCGCTCCGCGAGTGGATCGCCTCGCGCCACGGCGTCGAGCCGGCCCGCGTCGTGATCACGAGCGGCTCGCTCCAGGGCTTCGTCTTCCTCTGCGAGCAGCTCGTGTCGCCCGGTTCGCGGGTGCTCGTCGAGGCCCCGACCTACGACCGCCCGATCAAGATCTTGAAGCGGCTCGGCGCCGAGATCGTCGGGCTGCCGATGGACGACGACGGGCTGCAGATCGACGTGCTCGAGCGCGCCTTGTCGGCGGGTGAGAAGCCGGCGTTCCTCTACACGATCGCGACGTTCCAGAACCCGAGCGGCCGGACGCTCTCCGTCGAGCGCCGACGCCGCGTCGCCGAGCTGGCGCGCGAGCACGAGCTGCTCGTGCTCGAGGACGACCCCTACGGGCTCGTGCGCTACGAGGGCGAGGCGCCACCGACGATCTTCGAGCTGGAAGGCGGCACGAACGTCGCCTACGCGTCGTCGTTCTCGAAGACGATCGCGCCCGGTGTTCGCGTCGGCTACTTCGTGCTTCCCGCCGAGCTCGCGGCGCGCATCGAGGCGCTCGCGGTGTCCACGTACATCTCTCCGCCGTTCCTGACGCAGGCGACGGTGCACGAGTTCGTGCGCCGGGGGAACTTCGAGCCGAATCTCGAGCGCGTGCGCGGCCTGCTCGGCGCTCGGCGCGACGCGATGCTCGAGGCGCTCGAGGAGCACATGCCGGACGGCGCGACCTGGAGCCGCCCCGAGGGCGGCTACTTCATCTGGCTCGACCTGCCGGACGATCCGGGCGACCTGCTCGGTCGCGCGGAGGCGGCCGGCGTCACGTTCGTGAAAGGCACCGACTTCTTCGCCGAGGGCAGCGGCGCGAGCTCGCTGCGGCTGGCGTTCAGCTTCGTCTCCCCCGACGAGATTCGCGAAGGTGTCGCGCGGCTCGCGGGTGCTCTACGCGGTGCGCCGGCGCCGGCGTCGGCGCTCTAGCTGCGACAAGAGGATCCCGGCGACGAAGCCGACCGCGAGGCTGAGCAGGATCAGCCAGACGAGCGACACCCGCGCAGTCGCGAAGACGAAGTGCAAGCTCGTCGGCTTGCGGTTCTCGAGCACGAACGCGATCGCGTACGCGACGAGGAGGATGATCGCGATCAGCCGGCCGTAGAGCTTCGGCTGCCACTGCTCGGCGATCTCGTCGGTGTCGATGGAGGAGCGGCGCCGGAAACGCACGCGACGAGTCTATGCCGCTGCGTGCGCAGCGAGTGCCCGCGGCACGAGTCGCGGCTGCTGCGGGGGGATCAGGACGCCGGCTGCCTGGAGGCGGAATGTGGGGCAGACGGTCTCGCCGGGGAGCGCGCAGAGGCCCGCCCGACGGAAGTAGCAATCACTGCACGTAGTTTTAGCTCGTTTGCTCATTTGTCCTTGTGCTCTAGGGATGGCCGCGTGGACTACGGCGCGATACTAGGGCGCTTTGCCTTGGGAGCAAGCGTTGTCGCGGACGAAAACTGACGAATTTCCGGCAGATTCGAACCGACCGGAAACTGCCGTTTTCTAGCCCTTGCGGGGCAGCGTTGCCAGCGCTCGCAACGCCTGTGGAAAGGTCTTCACAGCGATCACCTTGACGCCGTGCGCATACCGCCGCGCGACCTGCGCGTTATCCCCAGCCGGGACGAGGAAGACGTCGGCTCCGCTCTCCCGGACGCCGAAGATCTTCTGCTTCACGCCGCCGATCGGCGTCACCGCGCCGTTGAGCTCGATCTGGCCGGTCGCCGCCACCTTGTAACCGTGGTCGACGTTGTGGCCGAGCTCCTCCATCACCTCGAGCGCGAACGCGAGACCGGCCGACGGGCCGCCGACGTTGCCGGCGTCGATCTGGACGGGGATCGGCAGGTGGATTTCGGCCGACTGCTCTGGTGCAAAGCCGATGATCGCCCGACCTTGCTGCTGCGGATCGGCCATCGTCTTGACCTCGTACGTCGTCTTCGTCGTGCCGCGCTGAACCGTCACCGACACGCTTTGGCCGGCGTGCGCCTTGGCAAGCTGCGTGCGCAGCGCGGTGATCGTCGGCGTCGGCGTCCCATTGATCGCGACGATCACGTCTTCGGGCCGGAGCTTGCCGACCGCGTCGCTCTGATCGTCGAGCGCGGCGACGATCACGCCGCTCGGCTTCGTCGTGACCTTGTAGCCGAGCCTCCGCAACGCGACCGCTGCAGCGACGCGCTGCGAGATCGACATCTCCCGCAGATCCGCCTGACGCTGAGCGGAGTCGCTGACGCCAGGCGGAACGATCAGGTTCGCCGGCACGAGCGTCGCGCCGCTGTGGATGCTCGGGAAGAGCGACTCGAGCTTGCTCGCGCGCCGCTCGATCACGTCGACGAAGTAGATGCCGCCCGGCCCCGTCGGGTCCTTGCCGCCCTTCACCTGCACGAGCGGCGCCACCGGGTGCGCCTTGTCGGGCAGCAGGAGGTAGTCGTTCGAGGGCAGCAGGTAGAGAACGACCGCGGTCAGGACCGCGAGGCCCGCGAGCGTGCCCAACACTCTCGCCGGCGTGAGCACGCGCACTGCCTGGCGCATCAGAAGAGAGCTCGCTGGAGGCCGCCGTCGACGACGATCGTCTGCCCGCTGACGTATGCGCGCGCGGTCGGACGCGAGAAAGCAGACGACGTCCCCGAACTCCTTCGGATCCCCCCAGCGTCGCAGCGGGATCTCGGTGAGTTGCTCCTCCGTGGGGCCACCGGGATAGAGCTGCTCGAGCCGAGCGGTTGCGATGCGTCCCGGCGCGACGCAGTTCACGGTGATGTTGCGCGGGCCGAGCTCGTCGGCGAGGGTCTTCAGCCAGCCGGTGAGCGCAGGTCGCAGCATGTTCGAGAGCGCCAGATGCGCGGTCGGTTCCTTGGCGGCGAGCGAGGTGATCGCGAGGATCCGGCCGCCGTCAGAGCGCTCGAGGTGCGGGAGCGCCGCGTGCACGAGACGAACCGCGGGCTGGATCATCAGCTCCACGGCCTGCTCTACTGCGTCCGGGGTCACATCGGTTCCCGTGCCGGGAGGCGGGCCGCCCGAGTTCCAGACGAGGATGTCGATGCCGCCGAAGGCCTCGAGCGTCTTCGCGATCGCGCGCTCGGTGTCCTGCGGGAGCGCGACGTCGCCGCGGACCGCCAGGGCGCCGATGCGGTCGGCCTGCCGCTCGAGCTCGTCGCGCCGCCGCGCGAGCATCGTCACGTTCGCGCCCTCGGCGGCAAGCGCTTCCGCGCTCGCGAGGCCGAGGCCGGAGGAGGCGCCGCAGACGAGAGCGGTCCGGCCTTTCAGTCCGAGATCCACGTCCGCGGCAGGTTGATGGTGCCAGGGCACCTCTGGTGCCTGGCACCGCTTTCTCAGGTCGTCAGGACCCCGACGACTTCGCGAACGGCGTCGGACGATGCCTGCAGCGCCTTCGCCTCCTCGTCGGAGAGGTCGAGCTCGATGATCTCCTCGATCCCGTTCGGGCCGAGCTTGCACGGGACGCCCATGTAGAGGCCGTCGATCCCGTACTCGCCCTCGAGGTACGCGGTGCACGGGAGCACGCGCTTCTCGTCGAGCATGATCGAGTCGACCATCTGCGCCGCCGCAGCGCCGGGCGCGTACCACGCCGACGTGCCCATCAGGTTCACGAGCTCGCCGCCGCCCTTCGCCGTGCGCTCGACCATCGCCGCGATCTTGTCGTCGGCGACGAGCTTGCGCAGCGGGACGCCGCCGACCGTCGTCGCGGAGACGACGGAGACCATCTGGTCGCCGTGGCCGCCGAGCACCATCGCCTGCACGTCCTTGAGCGACGCGCCGGTCTCCCACGCGATGAACGTCGCGAAGCGCGCGGTGTCGAGGATGCCGGCCATCCCGAAGACGCGCTCCTTCGGCCAGCGGCAGACGTTCTTCGCGACGTGGCACATCGCGTCGAGCGGGTTCGAGACGATGATCAGGATCGCGTCGGGGCTCTGCTCGATCACCTTCTCCGTCACGTCCTTGACGATCTTCTCGTTCGTCGAGACGAGGTCGTCGCGCGACATCCCCGGTGAGCGCGGCAGTCCCGCGGTGATGACCACCACGGCTGAGCCCGCCGTCTCCTCGTAGCCGTTCGACCCGGTGACGTTCGGCTCGTAGCCGAGCACCGCGCCCATCTGGTTGATGTCGAGCGCCTTGCCCTGCGGCAGGCCCTCCTTGATGTCGACGAGGACGACGTCGGCGTAATCGCGTGTCGCGAGCACCTGTGCGCACGTCGCGCCGACGTTCCCGGCGCCGACGACCGTGACCTTGCGACGTGCGCTCATCCCCGCTCCAGCGCCGGCGAAGCCGGCGCCTCCGCTCTATGGGTTTGCTCCGTCGAGCCTACGCAAATCATGCCGGTACCCCCGTTTCGAGCTTCTCGATGATCGCGTCCGCGACCTCGCTCGTCCCGACTGCCGTCGGGTCGTCGCGCGAGGGCTTCATGTCGTACGTGACGCTCTTGCCCTCCGCGATCACCGCGGCGATCGCCCGCTCGAGGCGGTCTGCGGCGTCGCGCTCGTCGAGGTGGCGCAGCATGAGCATCCCCGAGAGCAGCTGGGCCATCGGGTTCACCTTGTTCTGGCCGGCGTACTTCGGGGCGCTCCCGTGCGTCGGCTCGAACACCGCCACGTCCTCGCCGTAGTTCCCGCCGGGCGCGAGCCCGAGGCCGCCGATCATCCCGGCGCACAGATCAGAAAGCACGTCGCCGTAGAGGTTCGGCAGCACGAGCATGTCGTACTCCTCCGGCCGCTGCACGAGCTGCATGCACATGTTGTCGACGATGCGGTCGTCGAACTCGATGTCCGGGTTCTCCGCCGCGACCTCGCGCGCGACGTGCAGCCAGAGGCCGTCGCTGAACTTCATGATGTTCGCCTTGTGGACGGCCGTGATCTTGCGGCGGCCGTTCTTGCGGGCGTAGTCGAACGCGAACTCGAAGATGCGGCGCGTGCCGCGTGATCGAGATCGGCTTGATCGAGATGCCCGCGTCGCGCCAGCGCAGCTTGCCGCCCTTCGACTCGATCCAGCGGATCAACTCCTCGGCGTCCTCGCGTGCCCTGCTCGTACTCGATGCCCGCATAGAGGTCTTCGGTGTTCTCGCGGATGATGACCAGGTCGACGTCCTCGAAGCGCGAGCGCACGCCCGGATACGTCTTGCACGGACGCACCTGCGCGTACATGTCGAGCTCCTTGCGGAGCGCGACGTTGACCGAGCGGAAGCCGCCGCCGACCGGCGTCGTGATCGGCCCCTTCAGCGCGACCCCGCCTTCGCGGATCGCGTCGAGCACGTCGGGAGGCAGGGATTGCCGCCGTACTTGTCCATCACGTCGGCGCCGGCCTCGCGGACGTCCCAGTCGAACTCGACGCCGGTCGCCTCGAGCACGCGCCGCGTCGCCTCGGTCAGCTCGGGGCCGGTGCCGTCGCCGGGGATGAGAACCACTCTGTGAGCCATTCGGCTGAATGTACCGACCGCCGGATAGAGTCGCGGCAGTGGACGAACGCGACCTTTTGCGCGCGACTGCGAACTACGCGGCCGACTTCCTCGAGACGCTCGACGAGCGTCCCGTTCGCGCGGAAGCAGATGTCGAAGAGCTCACGAGCGCGCTCGGCGGCCCGCTGCCGGAGGCGGGAAGCGACGCACGCGCGGTGCTCGCAAAGCTCGTCGAGGATGCGACGCCCGGTGTCGTCGGCATTCCGTCGGGCCGCTACTTCGGCTTCGTGATCGGCGGCTCGTGCCCGCCGCGCTCGCAGCGGACTGGCTCACTTCCGCGTGGGATCAGAACGCGGGGCTCTACGCCGGCGGGCCGGCTGCCGCGGTCGTCGAGGAGGTCGCCGCGGCTGGCTCGCGCGAGCTGCTCGGCCTGCCGCCGCACGTCTCGGTCGCGTACGTGACCGGCTGCCAGATGGCGCACGTCACCGCGCTCGCCGCTGCACGCCACCATGTGCTCGCGCGAGGCCGGCTGGGACGTCGCGCAGGACGGGCTTGCAGGCTCGCCGCCGATTCGCGTCGTCGTCGGCGCGAAACGGCACGTCACCGTCGACCGCGCGCTGCGCTTGCTCGGGATCGGCGCGTCGTCGCTCGAGGTCGTGCCGGCGGACGACCAGGGACGCATGCGCGTCGACGAGCTTCCGCCTCGGCGAAGGCCCGACGATCGTCTGCGCCCAGGCCGGCGAGGTGAACACCGGCGCGTTCGACGACCTCGACGCGATCGCCGACGCCGTCGACGGCACGGGCGCATGGCTGCACGTCGACGGCGCCTTCGG
Organism: uncultured Actinomycetes bacterium; assembly: GCA_963838985.1. GTDB lineage: Bacteria > Actinomycetota > Thermoleophilia > Gaiellales > Gaiellaceae > Palsa-739. The sequence goes on along the minus strand of CAWITF010000008.1, from coordinate 273,967 downwards.
GCTCTGGGCGGCGGCATCGCCCGCGCTGCGCCACCTGAGCAAGGCGTCGGAGCGCGCCGACTCGTGGGCGACCGACGGGCACAAGTGGCTGAACGTCCCGTACGACTCGGGTCTCGCGTTCTGCGCGCATCCCGAGGCGCACCGAGCCGCGATGACGCGTGACCGCGTCGTATCTCGTCCATCGGTCGACAGGCGCGAGCGCGACGCAGTCGACTGGACGCCGGAGTTCTCGCGCCGCGCGCGCGGCTTTGCGGTCTACGCCGCGATCCGGTCGCTCGGTCGCGTCGGGGATCGCCGAGCTCGTCGAACGCTCTTGCGCGCACGCACAGCGGTTCGCCGCTGCGCTCGAGGCCGGCGGCGCAACGATCCTCAACGACGTCGTCTTGAACCAGGTGCTCGTGCGCTTCGGCGACGGCGAGACGACGCGGGCCGTGATCGAGCGCGTGCAGCGCGACGGGACGTGCTGGCTCGGCGGCACCGACTGGGGCGGCGAGCACGCGATGCGCATCTCGGTCTCGAACTTCCGCACGACGTTCGAGGACGTCGATCGGTCCGTCGCTGCAATCCTCGCGGCCGCGTCGGTGCACGCATGACGCTCGCGGAGGCCGCGGCTCAGGGAGACGAGCTCGCGCAGGCAGGCTCCGAGCGGGAGCTCGCAGATCTGCGCTCGAAGTGGCAGGACGACCTCGAGAGCGCGGCACGGAGCGACGACTTCCGTGAGCGTGCCGTCGCGTTCCGGGCGATCGGGCAGTTCCGCTGGCGTGCGAAGGAGGAGCTGCTGCGCCGCGGGCTCGACGACCAGAGCCCGGCCTGCTCGCGGCTCGGCGCTCCTTTCTCTCGAGCTGCTCTCGCGCGATCACCCGAGCACGGTCAACGGCGTGCGTGCGCTCCTGCACACGATCGCCACCTCGGATGGGAACGCGGCGGTGCGCAGGCTCGCGATCCTCTGCCTCAAGAACGGCTCTCCCGAGCGGAACACGATCGTCCTGCTCGAAGGCCTCGCCGCAGACGACGAGGCCGATGCCGAGCTTCGCCGCGCCGCCGGCGGCGTCGCGCAGCAGTTGAAGAAGAAGCAGCCTCGCGAAAAACGCTAGACGCAGGTCGAGCAGACGCGCGCGGTGATCTGCCGCCCGCAGGACGGGCAGGTGCGGCGCTTGCTTCTTCAGCTCGAGTGCGCTCTTCTGCAAGCCGGAGACCGCCATCATCCAGCCGATTCCGAGTGTCGCGACTGCAGCCGTCGCCGTATGCGGATCCAACGTGCATCGGCACACCTCGTTGCGTGGACTCAGTTCTTGCGAGCGTGGGGGTGCGCTTGGAAGTACAACTCCCGGCGGCGGCGATCGGATACGTGCGTGTAGAGCTCTGTTGTCGAGAGATCCGCATGCCCGAGCATTTCCTGAACGCGACCGGAGATCGGCCCCGCCCTCGAGCAGATGCGTCGCGAACGAGTGCCGGAGCAAATGCGGATGCACACGTTCCGGCTCGAGGCCGGCGGCCGCCGCGAGGCGGCGCAGGATCAGGAAGGCGCCCGCGCGGGTGAGCGCGCCGCCCTGCGCGTTCAGGAAGAGCTCGGGGCGGTGGCGCCGGTCGAGATACGGGCGTCCGCGCGAGAGGTAGCGGCGTAGGGCGTCGACCGCCTGCCGCCCGATCGGCACGACGCGCTCCTTCGAGCCCTTGCCGATGTACGCGGACGAGTCGTCCTTCGAGGTCGACCGCGGCCCGCTCGAGCCCGACCGCCTCGCTCACCCGGAGGCCGGCGCCGTAGAGGAGCTCGACGAGCGCGCGGTCGCGAAGCGCGCGCGGGGCCGTGCCGTTCGCCGCGTCGATCAGTCGCTCGACCTCGCCGGGCGAGAGTGTCCGCGGGAGGGCACGCCGCCGGCGCGGCAGGTCGAGCTCTGCCGCGGGGTTGTCCGGGCGCGCGCCGAGCAGCATCTGATGGCGGAAGAAGGAGCGGAGCGCGGCGATCCGCCGCGCGATCGTCGTCGCCGCGAGACCGTCGGCGCGGAGCTGCGCGACGTAGCCCTCGAGCTGCTCCGTCGTCGCGACCCCGGGGGCGCCGTCGAGCCACTCCGCGAAGTCTGCGAGGTCGCGGCGGTACGCCTCGACCGTGCGCGGCGCCAGCCGCGCAGTCGAGAGCGCGAGGAATCGACGTCCGGCGTCATGAGGACGGCTTTCGGCGCCTGGTGCCAGGCACCTCCGGTGCCTGGCACCGCTCGTTGCTCCAGCTTCGCGGGTGCGCGCTGTCGTAGACCTTGCGGAGGCGCTTCGCGTCGACGTGTGAATACATCTGCGTCGTCGAGAGCGAGCTGTGGCCGAGCAGCTCCTGGATCGTGCGGAGGTCGGCGCCGCCCTCGAGCAGATGCGTCGCGAACGCGTGCCGCAGCCGGTGCGGGTGCGGCGCCAGCCGTCGCAGCGTGCTCGTGTCGAGCCGCTTGCCCGCCGCGGAGATGAACAGCGCGTCGTTCGCGCCGCGCGCGAGCTCCGGCCGCGCGTCGCGGAGATACCGAGCGACCCAATGCGACGCCTCCTCGCCGAGCGGGATGACGCGATCCTTGTCGCCCTTGCCATCGCCGGACGTGCACGAGCTCCTGCTCGAAGTCGACGTCGCCGAGGTCGAGCCCGACCGCCTCGGCGCTTCGCAGCCCGGCGGAGTAGACGAGCTCGACGAGTGCGCGGTTGCGCAGCGCGAGCGGCCCCTCGCCCTCGAGCGCCGCAAGCTCCTTGTCGACCGCCGCGGCCGCGGGCGCATCCGGAAGCCGGCGTGCGCGACGTGGGGCGAGCCTCGCGTCGGGCACGCGCGCGGAGCCGAGTGAGTGCCGGAGGAAGGCGCGGACCGCGGCGAGCTTCCGAGAGATGGTCGCCGGCGCGAGCTTCGTCTTCCGCACGGCGCCGCGAGCCGAGAAACGAGACGTAGTCGACGAGTGTGCGCACGTCGACGGCGTCGAGCGCAGTGCCGCGCTCTTCGAGCCAGCCGCAGAACTCCTCGACGTCGACCCGGTAGGCGCGTCGTGTCCCTTCCGCGAACGCGGGAGACTCGAGAAAGCGCGCGGCGGCGGTGCGGGTGTCCACGTTCATCGACTTCGACGCGACTGCGGCGCTGCCTGCGCGCGTTCGTGCAGTGTTCGACGGTGAGTCACTCCGCGCGCGTCTGGATCGCCCTCGGCACCGTCTATCTGATCTGGGGGTCGACGTATCTCGGCATCGAGCTCACCGGCGAGACGATCCCGCCGCTCTTTGCCGTCGGAGTCCGCTTCTCTGCGCCGCGGCGCTGATGTTCGGGCTCACGGCGTGGCGTCGAGGCTCGAGCGTGCTCCGGGTCAGCCGCGCCGAGCTCGCATCATGCGCGCTCGTCGGCGCGCTGCTGCCGGGTGCGAACGCCATCCTCTTCGTCGCGGAGCGGCACGTGCCGACCGGTGTCGCGTCCCTGATCATCGGCGCCGTCCCGCTTTGGATCGTGGTGCTGCGCACCGTCGCGCGCGACCGCCCGCACGCCTCTGCGCTCGCGGGCGTCGCCGTCGGTTTCGGCGGCCTTGTGCTGCTCGTCCGCCCGAGCGGCCACGCCCCGCTCTGGTCGCTGCTCCTCGTCGTCGGCTCGTCCGTGATGTGGGCGACCGGCTCGTTCCTCTCCGGCAAGCTGCCGATGCCCCGGGACTCCTTCGCGGCGACGACGTACGAGATGCTCGCCGGCGGCGTGATCCTGCTGCCGATCGGGATCGCGACGTCGAGCCCGCACCCGTCGCACTTCTCGGGGCGGTCGATCTTCGGCTTCGTCTACCTCGTCACCTTCGGCTCCGTCGTCGGCTACACCGCGTACGTCTGGCTGCTCGACAACGCACCGCTCGGGACGGTCGCGACGTACGCGTACGTGAACCCTGTCGTCGCGATCGTGCTCGGCGCGCTCGTCCTGCACGAGTCGGTGACGTGGACGATCGCGGTGGGTGCGGCGATCGTGCTCGCCTCGGTAGCGCTCGTCGTCAGGCGCGAGTCCGTGCCGCCCGAGGCCGAGGTCGTCGGGGCAGGCGCGGGCGAGACCGGCGTCGCCGAGCCGATACCCTGAGGTCGTGGCAACCGCAGACACGGCTCGGCGAGCTCGGGATCGTCCTCGGCGGCGAGCGCCGCCGAGACGGGCGAGACCTACGAGATCTTGAGCCCGTATGACGGCGAGCCGCGTCGCAGTCGTCCACCGCGCCGGCCCCGAGGAGATCGAGAGCGCGATCGCGCGCGCCGTCGAGGCGTTCGAGGTGACGCGCCACCTGGCGTCCTGGCAGCGCGAAGCGGTCTTGAAAGGCATCGCTGTCGGGATCACCGCGCGGCGCGACGAGCTCGCGGCTCGATCGCGCTCGAAGCCGGCAAGCCGCTCAAGACCGCGCGCATCGAGGTCGACCGAGCGGCGTTCACGTTCACGATCGCCGCCGAGGAGTCGAAGCGGATCTATGGCGAGATCGTCCCGCTCGACTGGCTGCCCGGCAACGAGAGCCGCGTCGCGCACATGCGCCGCGTGCCGCTCGGACCGATCGCGGGGATCAGCCGTTCAACTTCCCGCTGAACCTCGTCGCGCACAAGGTTGCGCCCGCGCTCGCCGCCGGCAACCCGATCATCATCCGCCCGGCGTCGCAGACACCGGTCACTGCGTTGCTGCTGGGCGAGATCGTGCTCGACGCCGGATGGCCGGCCGACGCGATCGCAGTGCTGCCCTCGACGACCGAGAACGCGCGTCCGCTCGTCGAGGACGACCGGATCAAGCTGCTGACCTTCACCGGCAGCCCGGCGGTGGGCTGGGGCCTGAAGACGCGCGCCGGGCGCAAGCGTGTGACGCTCGAGCTCGGCGGCAACGCGGCGGTGATCGTCAACTCCGACGCCGATGTCCCGTACGCGGCGGAGCGCATCGCCTGGGGCGGCTTCACGAACGCCGGCCAGACGTGCATCTCCGTCCAGCGCGTCTTCGTGCACGCGACGTGCACGACGAGTTCGTCTCGGAGCTCGTGCGCCGCGTCGATGAGCTGAAGGTCGGCGACCCGCTCGACGAGGACGTCGACGTCGGCCCTGTGATCGACGCTTCGAATGCCGAGCGGATCGACGAGTGGCTCGAGGAGGCGAAAGCCGCCGGAGCGACGGTGCTGACCGGCGGAGAGCGCGAAGGCTCGGTCTGGCGGCCGACCGTGCTCGCAGACGTGCGCGAGGATCTGCGCGTCGCCTGCGAAGAGGTCTTCGCGCCCGTGATCGGCATCACGAAGTTCACCGACGTGAACGAGGCGATCGACGCCGCGGGGCGCACCGAGTTCGGCCTGCAGGCGGGGATCTTCACCAACGACATGCGTGTCGTCGACGCCGCATTCGACCGCATCGAGGTCGGCGGCCTGATGGTGAACGACGTCTCGACGTTCCGGATCGATCACATGCCGTACGGCGGCGTGAAGTCGTCGGGCGCGGGTCGCGAGGGCATCCGCTACGCGATCGAGGAGATGACCGAGCTGAAGCTCCTCACGTTCAACGCCAGGTAGCGCTCAGCACGCGTAGCCAGTTGCCGTGCGCGAGCGCGCGCTTGTCGTCGTCCGACCAATCGAGCAGCTCGAGGAGCGCAGGCAGCTTCGAGGCGTCGTCGAGCGCCGTCGGTGGATGGCAGCCGTCGAAATCCGATCCGAGCGCGACGTGCTCGACGCCGATCCGCGCGGCGACGTACTCCATGTGGGAGACGATCGTGTCGAGCGTCGTGTCGGGATCGAGCTCGCCGTCGGCGCGCGTCATCGCCGTGTCGAAGACGATCCCGACGAGCCCGCCGGAGTCGCGGATCGCGTCGAGCTCGGCGTCGGTGAGGCTGCGCGGGATCGGGCAGAGCGCGTGGGCGCCGGAATGCGTGACGACGAGCGGCGCTTCCGAGACGCGCGCGACGTCGAAGAAGCCGCGCTCGTTCAGGTGCGCGCAGTCGACGAGGATCCCGAGCTCGTTGCAGCTCGTCACCAGCTGCTTTCCGCGCTTCGTCAGCCCCGGGCCGACGTCCGGCGTGCCGGGGATATGGAACGGGACGCCGTAGCCGTACGCGTTCGGCCGGCTCCAGACGAGGCCGAGCGAGCGGAGCCCGCGCTCGTACCAGGCTTCGAGGTCGCCCTCGATCGGCTCTGCGCCCTCGAGATGGAGGATCGCGCCGACTTCCTCGCCCGCGAGGCAGCGCTTCAGGTCGGCGACGCTGCGCACGAGAAAGAGGTCGCGCTCCGCGATCGCCGCGAGCTCCGCCGCGACTCGCTTTGCGCGGTCGACGTCGAGCGGCCCTTCCTGCGGCACCTCGTAGCCCGTGCCGGTGCGGACGATGCGGGAGCGCGGGTCCGCGGGCTCGTCGTCTGCCGGCACGAAGATCGCGAAGAAGCCGGCAGCGATGCCGCCGTCGCGCATGCGCGGCAGGTCGAGGTGACCGTCGTCGCTCCGCTCGCGCAGCGACCCGCCGTCCCGCCAGACGCGGAGGAGGGAGTCGTTGTGGCCGTCGACGACCGGGATCACGTGAGGTCGCCCGGCAGCAGCGAGTACATCGCCCAGTCCTGCCTGCGGCCGAGCCGCTCGTTCCAGTGCGCGGCCCTCAGCACGCCCTCGAGGGCGAAGCCGGCCTTCTCCGCGACGCGACGCGAGCCGGCGTTCTCGACGTCTGCACGCAATTGCACCCGTGCCGCGCCCTCGCTCTGGAGCGCGAAGCGCGAGACGAGCACGAGCGCGCGCGTCATCAGCCCCCGGCCGCGGGCGTCGCGCCGCGACCAGTAGCCGATCTCGCCGACGTCCCGCCGCTCGTTCCAGCGAATCCCGATCGAGCCGAGCACGCGTCCGTCGGCGGCGTCGGTGACCGCGAAGGCCTGTTCGCCGGCGCCGCCGATGTAGGCGAGGGCGTCCGAGAACGAGTACGGCTGGGGCACCTGGTCGAGCCAGATCGTGATCTCGGGGTCGCCGTTCAGGCACTCGACGATGGCCGCCGCGTCCTCGCGGCGCCACGGCCGCAGCGCGACCACCCCATCGGTCAGCGCCGATTCGCCCACGATGCATACGATATGGAGGGATCGCGCCGTTTGGCGCGTACCGTTTCCCGTTCCCCTTTTCGTGGAAGGAGACCTCGCGATGACGACGATGGATGTGCGTGGCCGCGCGGATCTCTCTGCGCATGGGATCCAGGCGACCGGCCGCATCGTCTGGCAGCCGACGACCTCGATGCTCTACGAGGACGCCGTGCGCCGCGGCCAGGGCCGGATCGCCGAGGGCGGCCCGCTCGCCGTCGACACCGGCAAGCACACCGGCCGCTCGCCCAAGGACAAGTTCATCGTGCGCGAGCCGGGCTCCGAGGATCGCATCTGGTGGGCCGGCAACGGCGCGCTCGAGCCGAAGAACTTCGACGTGCTCCGCGACAAGGTCGTCGCGCACATCGAGCAGGCGCCGCTCGTCTATGTGATCGACGCGTATGCGGGAGCCGACCCCAAGCACCGAATCTCCGTGCGCGTCGTCACGACGCTGCCCTATCACGCGCTCTTTGCGAAGACGATGTTCATCGAGCCTGCGCGACTCCGACCTCGCGCGTTTCAAGCCGGACGCACTCGTGCTGCACGCGCCCGAGGTCGAGAGCGACCCGAAGGCCGAGGGGACGCGCTCGCCGACGTTCGTCGTGCTGCACCCGGGCCGCACCGAGCTCCTCGTCGGCGGCACCTTCTACGCGGGCGAGATCAAGAAGTCGATCTTCACCGTGCTGAACGACCGCCTACCGCTCGAGGGCGTGCTCCCGATGCACTGCTCCGCGAACGTGTCGCGCGACGGCGAGAACGTCGCGATCTTCTTCGGCCTCTCCGGCACGGGCAAGACGACGCTCTCCGCCGATCCGTCGCGGCTGCTGATCGGCGACGACGAGCACGGCTGGGGCGACACCGGCGTCTTCAACTTCGAAGGTGGCTGCTACGCGAAGACGATCCGGCTTTCACCGACCGCCGAGCCGGAGATCTGCGAAGGCGGCGCACAGCTACGGGACGATCCTCGAGAACGTCGCAGTCGACGAGCGCGGCGCGCTCGATCTCGACGACGCGTCGAAGACGGAGAACACCCGGGCCGCGTACAAGCTCGAGGTGATCGCGAACACGTTGCCGACGAAGATGGCCGGGCATCCCCAGAACGTGATCTTCCTCACCGCCGACGCGTTCGGCATCCTGCCGCCGCTCGCGCGGCTGAGCCGCGAGCAGGCGCTCTACTTCTTCCTCTCGGGCTTCACCGCGAAGCTCGCCGGCACCGAGATCGGCGTCACGGAGCCGGAGCCGACGTTCTCGACGTGCTTCGGCGCGCCGTTCCTGCCGCAGGCGCCGACGGTGTACTCGCGCATGCTCGGCGAGAAGCTCGACGAGCACGGCGCGACCGTCTGGCTCGTCAACACCGGTTGGACGGGCGGGGCGTTCGGCGAGGGCCAGCGCATGCCGATCTCGGCGACGCGCGCACTGCTCGGCGCCGCCCTCTCGGGCGAGCTCGACGGCGTCGAGTTGCGCACCGATCCTGTCTTCGGCTTCGAGGTGCCGGTGCAGGTGCCTGGCGTCGAGTCGCGGTCTTCTCGATCCGCGCTCGACGTGGCAGGACCCGGACGCCTACGACCGGAAGGCCCGCGAGCTCGCGCGGATGTTCCGCGACAACTTCGAGAAGAAGTTCGCCGACGAGGCGCCCGCGGAGGTCACTGCCGCGGGGCCGCTGGTCTGACGCGGCTGACGGCCGCCTTCCGCTAGCGTCTTTTTTCGGTGATCGGAAGCACGACGTGCTCGTCGTCGGGGCCGGCTGCGCAGGGCATGCGCGCCGCCATCGAGGCACACGACGCAGGCGCGGACGTCGCGATGATCTCGAAGCTCCACCCGACGCGCTCGCCACTCCGGCGCGGCCGAGGGCGGCATCAACGCGGCGCTCGGCAACGCGGCCGACGACAGCCCCGGAGATCCACGCCTACGACACGGTCAAGGGCTCCGACTACCTCGGCGACCAGGACGCGATCGAGATCTTCACGCACGAGGCGCCGGGCGACATCATCCAGCTCGAGCACTGGGGCGCGTTCTTCTCGCGCCGCGACGACGGCAAGCTCGCGCAGCGCCCGTTCGGCGCCGCCGGCTCGCCGCGCACGGTCTATCGCGGCCGACATCACCGGCCACGTGCTCATCCAGGTGCTCTAGGAGCAGGTCTGCAAGCGCGACATCCCGGTCTACGAGGAGTTCTTCGCGTGGCAGCTCGTCGAGAACGACGGCCGCTGCCAGGGCGTCATCTGCTGGGACCTCCTGCACGGCGGCCTGAAGACCGTCGGCGGCAAGACGGTCGTGCTCGCGACGGGCGGCGCCGGCCGGCAGTACCGCGTCGACGACGAACGCCTACGCGTGCACCGGCGACGGCATGGCGATGGCGCTGCACGCTCGGCCTCCCGCTCAAGGACATGGAGTTCATGCAGTTCCACCCGACGACGCTCTACCCGACCGGGATCCTCCTCACCGAGGGCTGCCGCGGCGAGGGCGCGTATCCTCATCAACACCGACGGCGAGCGCTTCATGAAGCGCTACGCGCCGAACGCGCTCGAGCTCGCCTCGCGCGACGTCGTCTCCCGCTCCGAGCAGACCGAGATCGACGAGGGCCGCGGCATCAACGGCTCGCGTGCTGCTCGACATGCGGCATCTCGGCGCGGAGCGGATCATCGACCGGCTGCCGGGCTCGCGCGAGCTCTCGATGACCTTCGCCGGCATCGACCCGATCTACGAGCCGGTGCCCGTGCGGCCCGGCGCCCACTACCACATGGGCGGCGTCGAGACCGACAACGACGGCGCCACCGAGCTCACCGGCCTGTACGCCGCGGGCGAGTGCGCGTGCGTCTCGGTCCACGGCGCGAACCGGCTCGGCGGCAACTCGCTGATGGAGACGATCACGTTCGGCCGCCGCGCCGGGCGCGGCGGCCGCCGAGTGGGCGCTCTCGAACACGACGATCGACGTGCCGGAGTCCGCTCGAGCGCGACGCCGAGCGCGAAGCTCGCAGGAGCTGCTCGACCGCAACGAGCGGCGAGCGCCCGTGGAAGATCCGCGAGGAGCTCGGCAGATCGATGCTCGAGAACTTCGGCGTCTTCCGCCGCGAGGAGCAGATGGCGCGCAGATCGAGATCCTCGAGGAGCTCCGCGAGCGCTACAAGCAGCGTCGTCGTCGAGGACAAGGGCGACGTCTTCAACAGCGACCTCACGCAGGCGATCGAGCTCGGCAACATGCTCGACACGGCGCTCTGCATGGTCACGGCCGGCCTCGCGCGCAAGGAGAGCCGCGGCGCGCACTCGCGCCCGCACGACTATCCGACGCGCGACGACGAGAACTTCCTGCACCACTCGATCACGCGCTGGAAGGACGGCGGCGTCGAGCTCTCGACAAGCCGACGTGCGCATGACGAAGTGGGAGCCGCAGGAGCGGAAGTACTGAGTGACGAGGCTCGCGCGTAGCCTGCTGCTCGTGCTGCTCCCGCTCGCGCTCGCCGCGTGCGGCGGCGGCTCGACGGCGAGCCCGAACGCGACGAAGCTCGACACCGATCGCCTACGTCAAGCATTCGCCGGCAAGAAGACGGCGCGGACGTCGAGCGAGCACATGAAGATGACCGGCTCGACGACCGTCGTCCGGGCAGACGGTGACAGTGAGCGGGCACGGGCGACTTCGACAACCACGCGCGCATCGGCACGCTTGCACCTCGACTTCAACGCCGGCGGCCTCGACGACGACGATCGACGAGCTCGTCGAGCGAGAACCGACGATCTACCTGAAGTCGCCGCTCCTCGAGGGCCAGCTGCCGAGCGGGAAGACGTGGGTGAAGATCGACCTCGAAGCGCGCGCTCTCCGCGCGCGGCATCGACGTCTCGACGCTCTTCGCGCAGGACCCGACGCAGGCGCTCGCGCAGCTGCAGCGGCTCGGAACCGTGACGAAGGTCGGGTCGGAGACGATCGACGGCGCTGCGACGACGCACTACGTCGGGCACATCGACCTGTCGAAGCTCCCGCAGAAGGCGCAGCTCGAGGCGCTCGCGCAACGCGAAATACGGCCCGTTCGACGTCTGGATCGGCAACGACGACGGCTACGTGCGCAGGCTGAAGTTCTCCTGTCACCGTCGCACCGGCCGGTCGGCGTCGAGCAGACGGTTACGTTCTCGAGCGACTTCTCCGACTTCGGCGAGACCGTGAAGGCGTCACCTGCCGCCCGCTGGAACCACGTTCGACGCGACGCAGTCAACCATCAAGGGACTGGGAGGCTAGAGCCGCATGCAGGTCGCCCTCAAGATCTGGCGCTACGACTCGTCGACGGGCGAGCGCGCGCTCAAGGAGTACGAGATCGACGCGCCCGAGGAGGCGACGCTCCTCGACTGCCTCGACATCGTCAAGGACCAGCCACGACGGCACGCTCGCGTACCGCAAGAGCTGCCGGATGATGATCTGCGGCTCGTGCGGCATGCGCATGGACGGCGCCGCCGTGCTCGCCTGCAAGACGCGCATGTACGACATCGCGCAGGCGGGCGAGATCCCGATGATCTCGGCGATGGGCAACCTGCCGATCGTCAAGGACCTCGTCGTCGACATGGATCCGTTCTGGTCGAAGTTCAAGGCGGTGAAGCCGTACCTGCAGCCCGGCTACGACCGGCCGAGGACGGGCGCGAGTACCGCATCTCGCAGGAGCGCATGAACGTCGATCCACAAGGAGGCGCTCTGCATCAACTGCGGCTGCTGCGTCTCGGAGTGCAACGCGATGGAGTCCGACCCGGAGTTCCTCGGCCCGCAGGCGCTCGCGAAGGGCATGCGCTTCGTCGGCGACCCGCGCGACGGCGCGACGGTCGAGCGGCTCGAGGAGCTACAGCGAGCGAGCACGGGATCTGGGAGTGCACGCGCTGCTACTTCTGCAACGAGCGCTGCCCGAAGGGCGTCGACCCGCGCGACGCGATCGCGAAGCTCGGCGCCGAGGCGATCAACGAACGGCATCGACCGCGACATGGGCGCGAAGCACGCGAAGTGGTTCGTCCGCTCGACCGAGACGACCGGCTGGCTGCGCGAGACGGAGCTCGTCCCGAAGACGCAGGGCATCGTCTCGTCGATCAAGCAGATGAAGTTCGCGCATGACGCTCGCGCAGCACGGCAAGGTGCGGGCTCCCGTTCCCGCCGCACGTCGCGAAGGACGTCGAGCGAGGCGCGGAACCTGCACAAGCTCGTCGCGCGAGCAGGATCGCAGGCGGCGCGCTCGGGCCACGTGCAGGGCGAGCACGCGCTCGCGAAGCTCGCGCACGGCGCACGAGCGCATCGGACGGCGAGACGCTCGAGGAGATCTACGCGCGGCCGAACGCCGCGCCGATGCCATGGCTAGCCCGAAGTGGAGGACGCAGTGCGAGCCGACGAAGAAGCCGGAGGGAGGCGCGTGAGCACCGTCGAGCATGAAGCGAGTCGCGTACTACAAGGGCTGCCTCGCCTCGCTCTCGGCGAAGGAGCTCGACACCTCGACGCAGGCGCTCGCGCCGCGCGTCGGCCTCGAGCTCGTCGAGCTCGAGTCGGTCACGTGCTGCGGCGCCGGCGACATCCACGAGGCCGAGCCCGACTACTACCTGCACCTGAACGCGCGCATCCTCGCGTACGCCGAGGCGACCGGCTGCGACACGCTGCTGACGGTCTGCAACGTCTGCACGCTCAACCTGCGCCAGGCGAACTACATGCTCCAGGGCGACGCCGAGCTGCTCGCGCGCGTCAACGAGAACCTCGAGTCGGTCGGCGTGCCGCCGTACACCGGCGAGGTCGACGTCCGGCATCTGCTCTGGGAGATCGCCGAGGGCCCGGGCTACGAGAAGCTGCAAGCAGGCGCGCGCACAAGGGCCTGAAGGGCCTGAAGGTCGCGCCGTTCTACGGCTGCCAGATCCTGCGCCCGTCGAAGATCATGGGCTTCGAGGATCCCGACCGCCCGTGGTCGCTCGAGCGCATCATCGAGGCGTGCGGCGGCGAGGCGATCGACTACCCGGCGAAGATCAAGTGCTGCGGCTTCCCGATCATCCAGGCGCGCGAGGAGACGGCGATGGGCGAGCTGATCCAGCCGATCGAGCAGGCGATGGAGGCCGGCGCCGACGTGATGGTGACGCCGTGCCCGCTCTGCCATCTCTCGCTCGACGCGTGGCAGCAGAAGCTCGAGGCGTCGACCGGCCGGAAGTTCGGCATGCCGATCCTCCACCTCGCGCAGCTCGTCGGCGTCGCCGCCGGGCTCGAGGAGTCGGAGCTGAAGTTCAAGCGCCACATCGTCGATCCGCGGCCGGCGCTCGAACGGCTCGAAGTCTGACCGCACGGTTTCCGCCGGCCCGGCGTCTGTGCTGGAGGGGTGGATTCCGGCGCGGCGGCTCTTCGGGCGCCGCGCCGGACTCTTCTGGGTGCGCTGACCGGCTGGGGGCTGTTCGAGGCGGCTGGCCGCGGCTGCGCGAGCTCGAGCGTCGAGGTGCCCGGCCTGCCGGCGGAGCTCGACGGGCTCCGGATCGCGCACCTCTCCGACTTCCACCTCGGCGTGCCGTCGCCGGGGATCGGCGCGCGCGTGGCAGCGCGGCGTCGACTGGGCGCGCGAGCGGCAGCCCGATCTCGTCGCGGTCACCGGCGACCTGCTCACGCACCCGCGCGGCGAGCCGCTGCTGCGCGCGCTCGTCGCGCGGCTGCCGCAGCCGACGTTCGCGGTGCTCGGCAACCACGACGTCGCGATCAGCGCGCGACCCGCAGGCGCGGGCGTCGAACCTCGCGCGAGCTCGAGCCGGCGACGCTCCTGCGCGACGAGGGCGAGCTCGCTCGAGCTGCGCGGCCGGACGGATCTGGATCGCGGGCGTCGACCCGCGCCTGTCGTCCGCGGCACGCCGCAGGCTCGACCCGAACGAGCTCGCTCGCCGCGAGCTGCCGACTTCTGCGATCCTGCTCTGCCACTACCCGCGCGTCCTCGACCTGCTCGAGCCGGGCCGCTTCGACCTCGTGCTCGTCGGGCCACATGCACGACGGCCAGATCTGCCGTGCCGTATCCGGGCGGCAAGCTCCGGCTCGCGCACCCGACGCGCGCGCGTACAGCGTCGGGCATCTACCGCGACGGCCGCGGCGACGATGCACGTCTCGCCGGGGCTCGGCACGACGTTCGTCCCGTTCCGCTTCGCGGCGCGGCCCGAGGCGACGGAGCTGGTGCTACGTTCGCGCGTCGATGACTGGACGGGCAGGCGTCGATCTCGACCGACATCCTCGCGCGCTACGCCGCCGACGCGGCGCGCGAGGTCGAGGGCGTGCGCGCGCTCGTCGGGCCGCCGCGGCGTGCAGCATCGCGGACGCGAACGGAGGCGTGCGCGATCGAGCTCCACCTCGTCGTCGACTGGGGCGCCTCGATCCCCGACGCTCGGCCGCGCCGTGCAGGCGCGCGTGCGCGAGTACCTCGCGCGCATGGCCGACCTCGAGCCGGCGTCGGTCGACGTCGTCGTCGACGAGATCGGGCCGCGCGTGACGCGCATCGCCGGGCTGACGGGCGCGACGCTCGAGACGGCGCCGACGGTGTGCCACGACTGCATCTGGTGGCAGTCGCGGACGGGCCGCCGCGTCGACAAGCGCAAGTGGATCCGCGGCACCGAGGAGGAGTGGGGCGCGTGGGGGACCGTCTACTACGACGACGACGGCCGCCTGCTCGGCTCGATGCAGTACGGGCCCGCCGATCTCTTCCCGCGCGCGGCGCGAGCTGCCGGCCGGGCCGCCGAGCGACGACGCGGTGCTCGTCACGTGCGCGTACCTCACCGATCCGTCGAAGCCGTGGGTCATGCAGTCGCTCTTCCTCACGGCGATCGGCGACGCGCGCGAGCGCGGCGCGCGCGCGCTCGAGGCGTTCGCGTACCGCTACGCGGAGGGCGAGTCGACGTTCGAGCGGTTCCACGTGCACAAGACGATCTTCCCGCGCGACTTCCTCGCCGACTTCGGCTTCGTGACGGTGCGCACGCAGGGCCGCGTCGAGCTCGCGCGCCTCGAGCTCGGCGGCCTGCAGCCGGTCGTCGAAGGCAAGCGCGAGACGCGTGCTCCGCGTCGTCCGCGAGGCGTTCGTCCCGGCGCCGGCCCCGCAGCAGCCGTAGCGTCAGCGCCTGCGACGTGGCTGAACGGCGGGGTCGGACACCGCTGCGCGGCTGCTTGGCGAGCCCCCGAGACCGATCGCTGCGGGTCACGACGCTCGAACGGGGTCTGACGCGCCGCTGCTACGCGGCGGCGCGGGCGCGCGAGGACAGCTCGGCGATCTGGATCGCGTTCAGCGCGGCGCCCTTGACGAGGTTGTCGCAGGCGAGGAAGAGCACGAGGCCGCGCTCGCTCGCGCGGTCGGGGCGGATGCGGCCGACGAGCACCTCCTCGGTCTGCGCCGCGGCGCGCGAGCGTCGGCACGTCGACGAGGCGCACGCCGGGCGCGGCTGCGAGCAGCGTCGCGTCGCCTGCTCCGGCGTGAGCGGCTCCTCCAGTCTCGATCCAGACCGCCTCGACGTGGCCGACGAGCACCGGCACGCGCACGGTCGTCGCGCTGATCGGCAGGTCGGGCAGCTCGAGGATCTTGCGCGCCTCGGCGCGGATCTTCGACTCCTCGTCGGTCTCGTCGCCCTCCCAGCTCCAGTCGAAGGCGAGGTCGTGCTCGTCGGGCGGCTCGGCGCGGAGCTGCTCCATCCGCTGCGCGCCCGCGCCCGAGACGGACCTGGTACGTCGAGACGCGCACGCGCGCGGAGGCCGGCGGCGTCGTGCAGCGGCTTCAGACGCACGTGAGCGGGATCGTGCGAGCAGTTCGGGTTCGCGACGACGCGCGTCGTCTCGAGCGCGCGGTGCGGCCGTTCACCTCCGGCACGACGAGCGGGATAGCCGTCCCGAGCCGGTACGCGCCGACTTGTCGACGACGAGCGCGCCGCCGCGCGACGGCGTGGGGGACGAGCTCGCGCGAGGCGGTCGTGCCGACGGAGAAGAGCGCGAGGTCGAGGTCGCCGGCGCGCGAGCGCCTCGGGCGTCGCCTCCTCGACCGTGACGCCCGCCGAGCTCGCGTGCCGCGCCGAGCGCGCCGAGGCGAACGCGCGCACGTTCGTCGTAGCCGCGCTCGCGCAGGAGCCGCAGCGTCACCGTCCCGACGGCGCCGGTCGCGCCGACGACGCCGATGCGCGCGCCTCACGCAGTCTCCGAGCTCGAACGCGTCGTGCAGCGCCGCGACCGCCTTCGGCACGTCTCCGGTCGCGACGTGGCAGGCGATCTTGATCGGCGACGTGGAGATGACCTTCGACGTCGACGCCGATCTCGCTCGAGCGTCGCGAACGTCTTCGCCGCGATGCCGGGATGGCTCTTCATGCCGGCGCCGACGAGCGCGACCTTGCCGAGGTCGTCGCGCATCGACCACTCGACGCCGAGCGCCGCGCGAGCAGCTCCTCGCACGCGGCGCGATCCTCGAGCGGCGCGCTGAAGACGATCTCGCCGGCCGGTCACCTGGAGGATCGTGTCGACGTTGACGCTCGCCGTCGGCGAGCCGGTCGAACAGCCGCGCCGGCGTCGATCGTCGCGCGACGCGGTAGAGCGGCTCGCAGTCCGTGTGGGCGACGCCGCTGATGATCGCCTTCTCGAGCACGGGATCCTCTTCGTCGACGATCCACGTTCCCCCTGCGTCGGAGAACGTCGACCGCACGTGCAGGCGCACGTTGTGGTTGCGCGCGAACTCGACCGAGCGTAGCTGGAGCACTTTCGCGCCGCTCGCCGCGAGCTCGAGCATCTCCTCGTAGGTCACGGCGTCGAGCTTGCGCGCGTTCGGGACGATGCGCGGGTCGGCGGTGTAGACGCCCTCGACGTCGGTGTACATCTCGCAGGCGCTCGCGCCGAGCGCCGCGGCGAGCGCGACGGCGGTGAGGTTCGAGCCGCCGCGGCCGAGCGTCGTCACGTCGTTCGAGTCGGCGGAGACGCCCTGGAAGCCGGCGACGAGCACGATCTTCCCGGCGTCGAGCGCCGTCGTTGATGCGCGTCGCGCGCATCTCGGCGATCTTCGCCTTGCCGTGGACGGTGTCGGTGACGATCCCCGCCTGCGAGCCGGTGAGCGAGATCGCCTCGTGGCCGAGATCCTGGACCGCCATCGCGCAGAGCGCGTTCGAGATCCGCTCGCCGACGGAGATGAGCATGTCGTACTCGCGCGGGTGCGGCTTCGGCGAGATCTCGTGCGCGAGGCGGATCAGCTCGTCGGTCGTGTCGCCCATCGCGGAGAGGACGCCGACGACGCGCTCGCCGCGCCTCGTGTGCGGCGACGAGCCGGCGCGCGACGTCCTTGATCTTCTCCGTGTCGGCGACGGACGTGCCGCCGAACTTCATCACGACCATGCGGACGATCTGCCCGACGCCTCGGCACGCGCAGAGGCGGTACCTGGTACCGCGTCACAAAGTCGTGAAATCATGGCGGCGCGGGATGACAAGGGTGCCGGTTCGTCACGAAAGTGCAGTACCGGACCTGTGCCGGTTAGCGCTACGACATCTCGCGGCGGCCGGAGAGCGCGCGGCCGAGCGTGACCTCGTCGGCGTACTCGAGGTCGCCGCCGACCGGGAGGCCGCTCGCGAGCCGCGTCACGCGGACGCGGTCGCGCAGCCGTCGGCGAGGTACGACGCGGTCGCCTCGCCGGTCGCGTTCGGGTTCGTCGCGAGGACGACCTCGACGACGCCGTTCGCGCTGCGACGCGCTGCATCAGCTCGTCGATGCGCAGGTGCTCGGGCTCGACGCCGTCGAGCGGCGAGAGCGAGCCGCCGAGCACGTGGTAGAGGCCGCGGTACTCGGCCGTCCGCTCGAGCGAGACGAGGTCGACCGGCTGCTCGACGACGCAGATCGATCGTCGCGGTCGCGCCGCGCGTCGAGGCAGATCGAGCAGAGCTCCTCCTCGGTGAGGTTCCCGCACTCGCGGCAGAAGCGGACGCGCTCCTTCACCTCGCCGATCGCCGTCGCGAGCGCGAGCGCCTCCTCCTTCGACACCTGCAGGAGGTGGAACGCGAGCCGCTGCGCCGTGCGGCCGCCGATGCCGGGCAGGCGCGTCAGCTGCGCGACGAGGTTGTCGACGGACGGGCTGAGCATGGGCGGAGGGTACTGTCCGCTTCGGACGTCAGACTCGCCCGCATGGCCGATCCCGTCTCCTGGCTCATGATCCGTCCCGGCTGGCAGGTCGTCGCCTCCGGCGGCGCCGAGGTCGGCGACGGTGGACGAGGTCGCGGCGACGAGAACGCCGACATCTTCGACGGCTCGCGGTCGCCCGGTCGGAGCTCGGCAGGCCGGCCGAGGCCCAGCTGAGACTGCATCGGCCGCCTTCGCCTCGACCGCGGCGGCTCGCGGAGCGGAGCGCTTCGTTCGACGCCCGCGAGCACGAGGTCGCGCGAGCGCCTCGGGGTCGCGACGGGTCGATCGCGTCGGGCGAGATCGTGATCGACGAGCACCTCGGCCGGCGCCGTTCGCCGTCGCCTTCGACCGATGCCGCCGCCGACCGACGACTACCGCGGCGCGAAGTCGAACGCCCAGCCCCAGATCACGACGCCGATCAGCGCCTGCATGGCGAGCGCCGCCCAGAGCCAGTTCGATGTCGAAGCTCATGGCTACGCCTCCCGCTCGCGGGCGTCGAGCTCGTCGGTGAAGATCCCGAGGATCTCGTCCTCGCCCGCCGGGCTCCTTCGGCTCGGCTGCCGCCGCGCGAGCTCGCCTGCGTCGCCGAGCTCGAACGCGACCTCGAGGCGGCGGCCGGTCACGTCGTAGAGCGCGTCGCGCGAGCAGCGTCGCGTTCTTCGGATCCTCGCGCGAGCTGTCGAGTTGGAACTGCGCCGTCGGCGGGAACTCGAGCGTCAGCGTGTCGCCGCTGAGGCCGGCGGGATGCGCCTCGCGCGAGGACCGACGCCGTCGGGATCCGCCTCGCTCCTCGACCGCCGGCAGCGACCGTGCGCGCCCACGCCTCCTGGAGCTGCTCGAGCGCGATGTTCGGCGCCGCGGAGGCGCAGCCGCGCGGCGGCCGGGCGCCGCGGCCGCTTGCGCAGCGCGGTCGCTGCGGCACGACGGCGGGGCTCGCGGCGGACGACGCCGGTCCGCGTGCTCGAGCCGCTCGAGCCGGAACGCGACCGACTCGCGCGAGAGATCCGCCGCGGGCCGCGTCACCTTCACGAGCGCGAGCTCGAGCGGCAGGCGCGGGTCGCCGCCCTGGCGCATGTCGTCGACCGCGACCGCGAGCAGGTCGATCAGGCGCAGCACCGTCGCCTCGCCGATCTGGTTCGCCTGCGCGAGCAGCCGCTCGCGCGTCTCCTCGGTCACCGGCAGCGCCTCGGGAACCTCGCCGAGGTGCTGCACGAGCATCAGCTGGCGCAGGTGCTCGAGCAGGTCCGATGACGAGCCGGCCGAGATCGTGCCCGCGCTCCGACAGCTCCTCGATGAACGTCAGCGCGCCGGCGGTGTCGCGGTCGATGACGAGGTCGCAGAGCCGGAAGAGCGCCTCCTCCTCGACCGTCCCGAGCAGCTCGCAGCACCGACCTGCACCGTGACCTTGCTCCCGGTCGAGGACGCGAGCTGGTCGAGCGTCGAGTCGGCGTCGCGGTACGCGCCGCGCGCGCCGCGCGCGACGAGCGCGAGCGCCTGGTCGGGCGCGTCGATCGCCCTCGCGCGTCGGCGACGCGCGCAGCACCGTGACGAGATCCTGCAGCCGCGGCCGCTGGAAGACGAACGTCTGGCAGCGCGAGCGCACGGTCGGCAGCACCTTCGAGAGATCCGTCGTGCAGAAGACGAAGACGAGGTGCGGCGGCGGCTCCTCGATGAGCTTCAGGAGCGCGTTCCACGCCGCATCCGTCAGCTGGTGCGCCTCGTCGAGGATGTAGACCTTGTAGCGCCCCTCGACCGGCTGCAGGACGACGCGGTCGCGGATCTCGCGGATGTCGTCGATGCCGCGCTGCGAGGCGGCGTCCATCTCGACGACGTCGAGCGACGTGCCGGCGGCGATCGCCGAGCACGCGTGGCACGTGCCGTCGGGAGTCGTCGTCGGGCCTTGCGCGCAGTTGAGGCACTTCGCGAGGATCCGCGCCATCGACGTCTTGCCGGTGCCGCGCGGGCCGGCGAAGAGATACGCCTGGCGGACCTGCGCCGGTCGTGATCGCGTTCCTCAGCGTCCGGACGACCGCCTCCTGCCCGACGACGTCCGCGAAGGTCTGAGGACGGTACTTCCGGTAGAGAGCGGCCACCGAACGATTCAAGCAGGAACGGGTCGCCTGCGGGCGCGCTCGGAGAAGGCCAGGGCCGCGAGGACGCAGGCCGCGAGGAGCAGGGCCCATTTCGTGTGGTCTGTCGAAGCGGACGGTCGCAAATGCGACGAGCGGGAGGCCGAGCGGGCTGACGCCGAAATGCCGCCCAGGCGGCCGCCGCGAGGAGCAGGACGGCGGCCACGACGCCGTACCACTGGTGCACCTCCCGGTCGACTCGCAGGAGCTCCGGCGCGCCGTGCTCGACGAGCGCCCAGGCCGCGAGCGCCGCAGCGGCGGTCGCGAGCTCCGCCCGCTGAGCAGGCAACCGGGTCGCCGCGACTGCGGCGGCGGCCGCGGCGGCGACGAGCACGTAGAACGGAAGGATCGCGAGCCAGCCGTGCCCGACGCCGCTGAGGCTGACGACGGTCGCGGTGAAGTTGCCGTGGCCGATGCGCGAGAGCCAGTGCCGCGTGTCGTCGTTCGCGAGCAACGGCTCTGCGCTCGTCGCGACGGCCATCGCGATCGCGGAGACGAGTGCGAGTGCGGCGACCGTCACAGGACGCCGCCGAAGCGCGGGCGACGAGCGCGAAGCACGAGGAACGGCAGCAGCGCGACGAGATAGCGCGGGCCGGGGGGAACAGCCGCCGAGGGCGTTCACGAGCCCGCTGCGACCCGAGTTGAGCACGAGCTCGACGACGACGAGGCCGCCGACGAGCCAGGCCTCGCGCCGCAGGCCGCGCCGTCGAAGCAGCACGACGCCGGCAACAGTCGCGGCAAGCACGGGCATCAGCACGAGCAGCCCGCGCTGGCTCAGCACGAGCTCGACGGCCACACGTGGGCTCGGCAGATGCACGCTGAAGAACCCGTGCGGGCCGGGCGAGAGCTCGCGCCCGCCCGCGCCGGGATTCAACGCGGCTCCCTTGTACGGCGTGTGCAGCGGGTTGCCGAACGCCCAGATGTCGAAGAGCAGGAGCGGCAGCAGCCCGACGAGCCCACCCGCGCCGAACGCGACGAGACGGCGGATGCTCGGCCACGCCGCGTAGAGCCCGAGGACGACCGCCGGTACCGCGAACGGCAGATCGGTCGACGACGGCGAGCCCGGCGGCTGCACCCGCGGCGGCCACCCGTAGCAGGCTCGACGCGCGTCCGTAGAGCAGGGAGAAGGAGAGGAACATCAACGCCGCCGCCGGCACCTGCGGGAAGAGGAGCGTCGAGAACGGCATCACGAGCGTTGCGAGCCCGAGGATCGCCGCGCCGGCGACGCCCAAGCCCGGTTCGAGCCGCTCGACCGTGCGCCGCATCAGCAGCAGCAGGCCGAGCGCGGGCAGCACGACGGCCCAGAGGCTCAATCTGCCAGAGCCCGCGCTGCGAGACGCCGAGCATCTCGTTCGGGTAGCCCTGTCCTGCGTTGCGATTGCCCGGGATCGCGCCCGCACGCGTGCAGCAGCAGGTACCAGGGCACCGTCCAGAAGTCCATCGCGGGCGCCTTCGCGGCGTAGTAGTGCCCGTTCTCGTGGACGATGTCGCAGCTCTCGCCGGCGTAGCGGTCGATGTACGGATGGCCCGCGGCATACGCGCGGATCGCCGCGTAGTGCGCGGTCTGCGCGCACCCCGACGATTGCATCGGCATGGCGTACGCGAGCGCGATCGCACCGATCGCGGCCGCCCCGAGCAGCGTGACGCGTCTCATCCGCCGGCTGCGGTCGCGACGGCCTCGATCACGGTCTGCACGACGTCGTCGTTCATGCCGACCCAGAGCGGAAGTCGTGCAAGGCGTGCGCTGACGTCGTCGGTGACGTCGAGCGTTCCGCTCGCGCGTCCGTAGCGGCGGCCGGCTTCCGAGCTGTGCAGCGGGACGTAATGGAACACCGAGTGCACGCCCTGCGGCGGCGAGCTCGAGGATGAACGATCGCGGGTGCTCTCGTCGGGAAGCAGCACGTAATACATGTGCGCGTTGTGCACGCGCGACTCCGGCACGATCGGTCTTCGGAGCAGTCCCCGTTCCTCCGAGCGCTTCGAATGCCTCGTGGTAGCGGTCCCAGATCGCGAGACGGCGCGCGGTGATCTCGTCGGCAGCCTCGAGCTGCGCCCACAGGAACGCGGCGTTGAGCTCGCTGAGGAGGAACGACGAGCCGACGTCGACCCACGTGTACTTGTCGACCTGCCCGCGGAAGAAGCGGCGGCGGTTCGTTCCCTTCTCCTGCACGATCTCCGCCCGCGTCGACGAGCTGCGGATCGTTGACGAGGAGCGCGCCGCCCTCGCCGCAGTGGACGTTCTTCGTCTCGTGGAAGCTGAGCGCGGCGAGCGTGCCGCGCGAGCCGAGCGGCGCGGCCGTGCTCGCTTGCAAGCACGCCCTGGGCCGCGTCCTCGACGACAGGGCGCCGAGCTCGAGCAGCTCGTCGAGGTCGCACCCCACGCCGGCGTAGTGCACGGGTACGACCGCCCTGGTGCGATCCGTCACCGCCTCACGCGCCGCCTGCGCGTCGATCGTCAGCGTGTCGGGGCGGACGTCGACGAACACGGGCACGGCGCCGCGCAGCACGAATGCGTTCGCGGTCGAGACGAACGTGAAGGACGGCATGACCACCTCGTCGCCGGGCTCGAGGTCGAGCAGGAGCGCGGCGAGCTCGAGTGCCGCGGTGCACGACGGCGTCAGGAACGCGCGCGCGCTGCCGATGCGCTCTTCGAGCCATTCCTCGCACCGGCGGCCGAAAGCGCCGTTCCCCGACAGATACCCCGCGGCGACCGCATCGGCGATGTAGCCGGCCTCGCGGCCGGTCGTGTACGGGACGTTGAACGGGATCACGCGCGCGGAGGCCGATCCTACCGAGCGCGTTCCCGTGCAGAATTGCCCGATCGACGTCTCGGCCGTGATCCCCGTCTACAACAGCGCGTCCCTGCTCGCGGAGCTCGTGCGCAGGCTCGACGCCGTTCTCGGCGAGCTCGCCGACGAGCACGAGATCGTGCTCGTGAACGACGGCAGCTCCGACGAGTCATGGCGCGCGATCGCCGAGCCCGCCGCGACGCACCCGCACGTGCGCGGCGTCGACCTGATGCGGAACTTCGGCCAGCACAACGCTCTGCTCGCCGGGATCCGAGAGGCGCGCTGCGCCGTGGTCGTCACGCTCGACGACGATCTCCAGAACCCGCCGGAGGAGATTCCGAAGCTCATTGCCGCGCTGACCGAAGACGTCGACGTCGTCTACGGCACGCCGATCCGCCCGGAGCACGGCACCGGCCGCGGGCTCGCGACGTACCTGACGAAGGTCGCCCTGCGGAGCGCGATGGGCTCCGACGCCGCACGCAAGGTCAGTCCCTTCCGCGCCTTTCGCCGCGACCTGCGCACGGCGTTCGCGAATTACACAGGTGCTTACGTCTCGGTCGACGTGCTGCTCGGCTGGGGGACGACGCGGTTCACGACCGTGCCCGTCGTGCACGCGCGCCGGGAGAGCGGACGCTCGAACTACACGTTCCGCAGGCTCGCGTCGTATGCGATCGACATGGCGACCGGCTTCAGCACGCGCCCGCTGCGGCTCGCGAGCTTCGTCGGCTTCTTCTTCGCGCTCGTCGGCGTCGCGATCCTCGTCGAGGTGATCGTGCGCCGGCTCGTGTCGGGGAACCCGGTCCCGGGCTTTCCGTTCCTCGCGTCGATCATCGCGATCTTCGCGGGTGCGCAGCTCTTCGCGCTCGGGATCATCGGCGAGTATCTCGCGCGCATGCACTTCCGGCTGATGGACAAGCCGCCGTATGCGATCCGGGAGCGGATCTGACTCCCGAGGAGGTGCGGACGTATTGGGAGTCCCAGGCCGCCGCGCACGGCGGGGAGCCCGACGCGTCGTGGTCGGACGTCCGCGTGATGGAGCTCGAGGTCGCCGCGATCGACGCGCGCCTGCCCGATCGCGGCAGCGTGCTCGACGTCGGCTGTGCGAACGGCTGGTCGACGGTGCAGCTCGCGGCGGCGAAGCCGCGCACGATTCGCGGCGTCGACTACGTGCCCGGGATGGTGGACGCAGCACGGAGCCAACTCGAAGGGCTCGCGCTCGCGGGCAGCGTCGAGTTCGCCGTCGGGGACGCGACGGCGCTCGACGAGCCCGACGCCGCGTACGACGCCGTCGTCTGCATCCGCGTGATCATCAACCTCGGCGAATGGCCGACGCAGCTGCGCGGTCTCGAGGAGTGCGTGCGAGTGCTGAAGCCCGGCGGCCGCTTCCTGCTCTCCGAGGCAACGCTGCAGGGCTGGCGGAAGCTGAACGCGTTGCGCGCGGAGTGGGGGCTGCCCGAGATCCCGATGCCGGGCTTCAACAACTACCTCGACGAGGCGCAGGTCGACGGCCGCGCTTGCGCAGTCCTGCGAGCTCGAGGAGCTCGTCGACTTCGCGAGCACCTACTTCGTCGGCACGCGGGTCGTGAAGCCGCTGCTGGCGCAGGCGACAGGTGCGCCGGTCGACGTCGCGGATCCGCTCAGCGAGTGGAACCGCTTCGTCGCCTCGCTCCCTGCGGCCGGCGACTACGGCACGCAGAAGCTCTTCGTCTTCCGCAAGCGATGAGGCGAAAATGGCCGGGCGACCCGCACACCTGGGAGGAAATGCTTAGCGCTGCTTCCTCCCGGACCTGACGCGGTTCACATGCTCCCACTGCGCGGAGCCCGGCCGCGTCGAATGGTAGCCGTGTAGCGTTGCCGCCCGTGCACGAGACGGTGAGCGGCTTCGGCGTCTTCTCCGACGGCGGTGAGCGCCGCATCGGCTGGCGGGCCGGCAACGAGGTCGTCGATCTCTCCGGCCTCGGCGACGTCTTCACGCAGCCCGCGCTGAACCCGTTGCTCGCGCTCGGCCCCGCCGGCTGGCGCGAGGCGATCGCCGCTGCACGTGAGCACGACGGGCCACGGACGCCGCTGGCGTCGGCGAGGTTGGAGCTCCCGTTCGAGGTCGCCGACTACGTCGACTTCTTCTCGTCGCTCGAGCACGCGACGAACATGGGTCGACTCTTCCGTCCCGACGCCGCGCCCTTGCAACCGAACTGGCGCCACCTCCCCGTCGGCTATCACGGCCGGGCGGGAACCGTCGTCGTCAGCGGCACCGACGTGCGCCGACCTCGCGGTCAGCGGCTCGCCGGGGCGAACGAGCCCGAGTTCGGGCCGTCACTGAAGCTCGACGTCGAGGTCGAGGTCGGCTTCGTCGTCGGCGTCCCGAGTGCGCCTGGCGAGCCGGTACCGGTCGAGCGCTTCGCCGAGCACGTCTTCGGGATCGTGCTCGTGAACGACTGGAGTGCACGTGACATCCAGTCATACGAGTACGTGCCGCTCGGGCCGTTCCTCGGCAAGTCGTTCGCGACCTCGATCTCGGCCTGGGTGACGCCGCTCGCTCTGCTCGACGAAGCCCGCGTCGAGGCTCCGCCGCAGGAGCCGCCGCCGCTCCCGCATCTCGCCGGCGGACGCGACTGGGCGCTCGACCTCGCGCTCGAGCTCGAGCTGAACGGGGCGGTCGTCTCGCGCGGCAACGCCCGCACGCTCTACTGGACGATGCCGCAGCAGCTCGCGCACGCCACCTCGAACGGGGCCACGGTCCGCACCGGCGACCTGATGGCCTCGGGGACGATCTCCGGCCCCGAGCACGGGAGCGAGGGCTCGCTGATGGAGCTCTCGCTGAACGGCGCCGAGCCGATCTCGCTCGCGGACGGCAGCACGCGCAGCTTCCTCGAGGACGGCGACGAGGTCGTGCTGCGCGCCGGTGCCGGCGTTGTCGAGCTCGGCGAGGTGCGCGGCCGCGTGCTGGCGCCTCACACCTGATCCATACCGAACGGCAGCCGCCGTTCCATCACCCGAGCTCGATGGTTGTTGGGTGGCAATGGCGAGCATCCTGGTCAGCGAGGCGGATCCCGATGTCCGGCGGTTGCTGGGCATCCTGGTCGAGCGGCTCGGTCACGACGCGATCATCGTCGACTCGAGCGCCGAGGTTCCGCCTCGCGGCGACCTTCTGATCCTCGACGCCGCCTCCCACTTCGCCCAGAGGCACCTGCGGATGGTCCGGACGTTCTTCCCGAGCATGCCCGTGATCTGCATGGGCTGGTTCCGAAACGCCGTCGACGACCTCCAGCCGGCAGCGGTGCTGGAGAAGCCCTTCACAATCGACGTCCTCGCGGCCGCGATCACCGCGGTCGTCGCCGCACCCGCCTAGGGCGGCCTCGGATCCCCGGTTCGGGGGAGGGGACGACCATCATTTCTCCGTATCTCTGCGGCATCGGCGCGCCGACACTCTCAATGTGACGATGCGCCTGGACCTTCCCGATGTCTTGCCGGCCGCCGCAGGCGAGCGAGGCGGCGGTGCGCTCCTCGAATCGCTCCCGCTTGTCACGTACACGCTGCAGCTGCGGCCGCCGTTCACGTCGCTCTACGTCAGCCCGCAGCTCGAGCCGCTCTTCGGCTACGACGCCGCCGACTGCCTCGGGTCCGACGGCTTCTGGTCGTCGAAGGTGCACGCGGAGGATCTCGCGTCGTTCCGCGCCGCACTCGAGCGGACGGCGGAGACGCACGAGTCGCTGTCGGTCGTCTATCGCGTGCGCGCCGGCGACGGGCGCCAGGTCTGGGTCCGTGACGTCGGCGTCGTTGCGCACGACGGCGACGAGCACGTGCTTCACGGCTACTTGGCCGACGTCACGCGTGAGTGCGAGCTCGAGCAGGAGCTCGAGCGCGAACGCGCCCTCGCGGATGCGTTCTTCCGCGACTCGGCCGTCGGCCTCGCAGTGACCGACGCGGAAGGCCGCTACGTCCGCGTCAACGAGTCGCTGGCCCTGCTGAACGGGATACCGGCAGATGCGCACATCGGGCGGACGATCGGGGAGATCGCCCCGTCCATCGCACGTCTCGTCGACGACCTGCACGCGCACGTTCGCGTGACCGGCGAAGCGCTCCGCGAGCGCGAGCTGGTCGTCGAGAGCTCGGCGGGCCGTCGTAACGTCCTGCTCTCGAGCTTCCCGCTTCGCGGGGGCAAGGACGCGCGGTTCGGTCGCGTCGTCGTCGACATCACCGAGCGCCGCCAGGCCGAGGTCCGTTACCGGGACCTGATCGAGCGGCTTCCGCTCGTCACGTACGTGAACGAGATCGCGCCGTCGTTCAAGACCGTGTTCGTCAGCCCGCAGATCGAGGAGCTCCTCGGGTACCCGCGCTCGCTCTGGCTCGAGGATCCCGAGCTGTGGGACCGGATCGTCCATCCCGACGACCTCGCCGAGGTGGAGCGCCTGGAGACCGAGGCGCGCGAGAGGCACGAGCCGTTCGAGCTCGAGTATCGAGTGGTCGGCGCCGACGGCGGCGAGCGGTGGGTGCTGGACTTGATGCAGACCGTCTACGACGAGGACGGGAACGCGCTCTTCGAGCAGGGGTTCCTCGTCGACGTCACCGAGCGTCGCACCAGTGAGAGCCTCTTCCGCGCGGTCTTCGACAACGCCTTCGAGGCGATCTGGATCGCCGACGACGAAGGCCGGTCGGTCGACCTCAATCGCGCCGCGTGCGAGCTCGTCGGGCGACCTCGTGACGAGTTGGTCGGGCGGACGATTGCCGACATCTCGTTGGCTGCCTGGAGGCAATTCCTCGACGCAGGCGAGGCGAAGGGGCGCTACGTCGTCGTTCGCCCCGACGGCGAGGAGCGCGAGCTGGAGTTCGCGGCGAAGGCGAACGTGCTGCCGGGGCTGCATCTCTCCGTCGCGCGCGACGAAACCGAGCGCCGCTGCCTCGAGCAGGAGCTCGGACGCGCGCAGAAGCTTGAGAGCGTCGGCCGGCTCGCCGGCGGTGTCGCGCACGACTTCAACAACATGCTGACCGCGATCGGCGGGTACGCGCAGCTGCTCCGTGCGCGTGCGCTGCCGGGGAGCCTCGAGCACCACCACGCGGGGGAGATCGAACGCGCGGCCGATCGCGCCGCCGCGCTGACGGCGCAGCTGCTCGCCTTCGGTCGCCGGCAGGTGCTGCAGGTGAGCGCCGTCGACCTCAACGAGCTGATCCAGCAGGTCGTCCCGCGGTTCGCAACCTCTGGCGCGGTCATCGTGTGCGAGCTCGACGAGTCGCTCGAGCCCGCCACGGCCGACCCGGAGCAGGTCGAGACCATCCTCGCCAACCTCGTCGCGAACGCCGCCGAGGTGAGCGATCCAGAGCGGCCGATCGCGATCCGCAGCAGGAGCACGGAGGTGAGCGGCGCCCACAGTGAGCTCGCTCCGGGCCGCTTCGCCGTCGTCTCGATTCGCGACTCCGGTCCCGGCATCGAGGAGCCGGCCCTCGAGCACATCTTCGAGCCGTTCTTCACCACGAAGGCGCAGGGCGAAGGGGTCGGTCTCGGGCTCGCGACGGCGTACGGAATCGCCAGGCAGAGCGGCGGCACGATCCGCGTCGAGTCCGATCGCAGCGGCTCGACCTTCTCGGTGTACCTGCCGGTGCGTCCCTCGAACGGGTGACACGGCCGCACGAATCGTCGTAGGGCAAAACGCTGCTTTGGGCGCTACAGCAAAGCGGTGGCCTTGGCGACACTCTCTTCGTGGAGACGTCTTCTCGGGAAGCGGAGCTCGAGCGGCTCGTCGCCGAGCGCACGCAGGAGCTGCTGCAGGCGAACGAGGCCGCGGAGCGGGCGCTCCGCGAGAGCGAGGCGCGCTTCCGTGCGCTGATCGAGAACTCGCTCGACATCACGTCAATCGTCGACGCCTCCCAGAGGGTGCGCTACGTCAGCCCTTCGATCGAACGGATCCTCGGGTATGCGCCCGCCCAGGTCGTGGGCACAGAAGCGCTCACGTTCGTGCACCCGGAGGACCTCGTGTCGATCGCGCAGGTCTTCGAGTCCGCCGCGGCGGAAGGCAGCGTCATGCAGACCGACGAGTTCCGCGTACGCCACAGCGACGGCACGTGGCGGCTGATGGAAGCCGTCGGGCTCAACCTCCTCGACGATCCCGCGGTGCGCGGCATGGTCATCACGTCGCGCGATGTCACTGCGCGCCGTGCGCTCGAGTCGCGGCTCGTGCAGGCGGAGCGCCTCGAGGCGATCGGCCAGCTCGCCGGCGGCGTTGCGCACGACTTCAACAACGTCCTGCTCGTCATCCGCGGCTACAGCAGCGTGCTGCGCTCTTCGCTCGACGATCCTCAGCAGATCGCGGACGTCGAGGAGATCACGCGCGCCGCGGATCGCGCGGCTGAGCTGACGCGCCAGCTGCTCGCTTTCGGCCGCCGCCAGGCGCTCCAGCCACGGCTCGTCAACATCGTCGACGTCGTCCGCGATCTCGAGTCGCTGCTGCGACGTTCGGTTCGCGAGGACATCCATTTCGATCTCGAGCTCGCCGAAGGCACGCCGCCCGTCCTTGCCGACCCGGCGCAGGTCGAGCAGGTGCTCCTCAACCTCGTCGTGAACGCGCGCGACGCGATCAACGGGCAGGGCGTGGTGCGCGTCGCCGTCGAGGAGACCGTCGTGACGAGCGGCGCGGAAGTCTCGCCGCAGCTCGTGCCGGGCAAGTACGTCGCGCTCTCGGTCTCCGACGACGGAACCGGAATCGATCCTTCCGTGCTGCCTCACATCTTCGAGCCGTTCTTCACGACGAAGGAGGACGGCGTCGGCACCGGCCTCGGCCTCTCGACCGTCTACGGCATCGTCGCGCAGTCGGGCGGCGGCCTCGAGGTGCGCCCGCTCGTCGGGGGCGGCACGTCGTTCGTCATCTACCTGCCGGTTGCCACCGGCCCGGTCGCGGAGGAGTCGTGGACGGATCACCCCGGGACAAGCCTCGCCGTCGGCACCGAGACGATCCTGCTCGTCGAAGACGAGGAGCCGGTCCGCGAGCTCGTGCGACGCGTCCTGCAGGGGCTCGGGTACCGGGTGATCTCGGCTGCGCGCCCGAGCGAGGCCGAGCGGATGCTCGACGAGACGGACGGCGTCGACCTGATGCTGACCGACGTCGTGATGCCGGAGATGAGCGGCTACGACCTCGCGCTTCGCGTACGTGAGCAGCGGCCGGACATGCGGCTGCTCTTCATGTCCGGCTACGCGCATCGCGTTTCCGGTGCAGAGAGCGCCGAGGGGCAGCTCCTGAAGAAGCCGTTCGCGCCCGAGCAGCTCGCCCATGCCGTGCGAGCCACACTCGACGGTGAGGCGATCGAGGCATGAGCGTAGGCTCGACGGAGCTCATCAAAGAGCGGAGGCGCCGGCTTTGCCGGCGCCGGGAGCGGACATGAGCGTGACTTGCGTGATCGCCGACGACCACCCGCCGGTCCTGCAGTTCCTCTCGCGCTACCTCAGCAACAACGGGATCACGGTCACCGCGAGCACCCGTGACGGCCAGGAGGCGCTGCGCAAGATCGAGCAGACGCTGCCGACCGTTGCCGTGCTCGACGCGCGCATGCCGCGCCTGAGCGGTCTCGACGTGCTTCGAGCGTTGCACGACGCGAAGTCGCCGACGCGCGTGATCCTCTACACGGGCTACGGCGACGACGCGCTCCTGAGCGACGCGCTCGACCTCGGGGTCGGCGGCGTGATCGACAAGGAAGCGCCGCTCGACGACCTCGTGCGCGCGATCCGGATCGTCGCGGAGGGCGGGACGTATCTCGATCCGACGGCCGCAGCGGCGCTGATCGCGCAGCGCCGGCGAAACCGCACCCGCGAGCTGACACAGCGGGAGCGCGAGGTGCTGCGGCTGCTCTCGGAGGGGAACTCGAACGAGCAGATCGGAACCGTGCTCTCGATCTCCCCGCAGACCGTGCGGACGCATGTGCAGAAGGCGATGGAGAAGCTCGGCGCGACCACGCGCGTCCAAGCTGTCGCCATCGCCCTCCGCGAGTCCTTGATCGCCTAGGGGCTAAGCACCGCGGGAGAGCCCGTCGGTGTGGACACCCTTGAGCTTGCCGGCGAACGCCACGATGGCGAGCACGGGCAGGGCGTAGCGCGCGAGGAACAGAGAGAGGCGCATTCGATCACCCCCTCTCAGAAGTGGAAGTCCTGCAGTGACTCCGCCGCACGGCGGTAGTGGTCGGCTGCGGCGTCGACGTCGCCGAGGCTCCGCGCGAGGTCGCCGCGCGCCACGAGCGCCGCGGCGCGATGGCTGGTCGAGCCGAAGCGCGGTGAACGTGCGATCCGCATCGTCGAGCCAGCTCGACGCGGCGTCCGCGTCGCCCTCTGCTGCGAGCGAGCGCGCGACGACGAGCTGTGCGTTGCCGAGCTCGTCGAGGAAGTCGCCACGGTCGGCGAGAAGCTCGGCCGCCCTCTGCGCCCGCACGCGCGCCTCTGCGGGACGGCCGGTGCGCAGGTAGACCTGCGCGAGCGAGTTGACCGCCTGCGCGAGGTCGGGCTCGCTGCCCGCCTCGTCTGCGGTGGCGATCGCCTCGAGCAGCGTGCGCTCGGCTCTCTCCGGCTCGCCGAGCAGAAAGCAGATGGCTCCGAGGTTGTTGAGGATGCGCGCGGTTGCGAGCGTGTTGCCCTGCGAGCGGAAGAGCTCGAGCGCCTGCTCCGCATTCAGCCGGGCGACGAACCAGTCGCCGCGGCGCTCGGCGACGAGCGATGCCTGGAAAAGTGCGCGCGCCTGCGCGCCTGCGTTGCCGAGCTGAGTCGCGAGATGGAGCGCGCGTTCGGCGTCACGGCCGGCCGTGACCCAGTCGCGGTTGAACTGGTGGCAGCGCGACCGCCACTCGTGCGCATTGGCTGCGAGGAGCGGCCGCGGACGCGGCGCGCGCTCGTTGAGCTCGAGCGCGCTCGTGAGCAGAGCGGTTGCCTCGGCGACGTTCCCGCGCTGCAGCTCGAGGCAGCCGCGCCGGTAGGTCACCTCGGCGCGGTGAGCCGCGTCGAAGCGCGCCTGCCGGGCGAGGCCCTCGGCTTGGTTGAGCAGCTCGGCCGCGTGCTCGAGGTTGCCGCGATACATCTCCGACCAGGCGAGTGCGAGCCGCTGGCGGAGGGCGAGCGACTGGTCGGCGCGGACGAGCTGCCAGAGATCCTCGAGCTGCGCGGCCGCCTCGTCGTGGCGGTTCGCTTCGACGAGCGTCTCCGCGACGTCGAGTTGCTCCGCGACGTCGTCACGCACGAGCGTGAGCGTCGACACGGGCGGAAGCTCGTAGAGCGTGGCCGCAGCTGCCATCGCACAAAGCATCGGCGCCGCGGCCCGGCTGTCGATTCCCGTCGCCGTGCGACCGCTCTCACCCGTGCGCGGGAGGGGTACGCCAGTTTCCGCGCACACCCCTGATTCCGCGGATGCACGGTGAGCGGGCCCGCGACACGAGCTCCCCCCGACGGCGCGTCTCCGCGGAGGCCTCGATCCCCGAGGACTAGAGGCATGGGGAAGCGGCTCCTCGTTCTTGCGGCGCTCGCGCTCGTCTTCGTCCCGAATGCTGCGGCGCGGGGCGGCTCGTACGGATTCGACGGCGGCACCCGCGCCGAGCAGGCGCAAGTGACGGCCGCGCTCGACGCGAGCAGCTTCGACTGGGGGGTCGTGCCCGGCACCGTGACGATCCACATCGCCCGCAGCTCCTCGCCGCACGCGGTCGCCGGCCAGATCTGGCTCGACGCTGATCTGCTCGACGCGGGCCGGTTCTCGTGGGGCGTCGTCCAGCACGAGTACGCGCACCAGGTCGACTTCCTCGTTCTCACCGACGCGATGCGCGCCCGCCTGCACGCCGTGCTCCACGGCTCGTCCTGGTGGGGAGGGCCTCATGCTGCGCTCGACTGCGAGCGCTTCGCCGACGCGCTCGCGTGGGCGTACTGGCAGTCGGCGGACAACGTGATGCGGCCGGAGAGCGCTACGGACGAAGGCGGCCAGGTCGACCCGGCGAGCTTCCAGACACTCGTCGCAGAGCTGCTCCCCTCGCCGGTGCGGACGACGGCCTCGCGGACCGTGCGCCCGAGTCACCCGAATGGGTGACATCGAATACGGCGCGATGCTGATCGCCTTCGGTCAACAGGGCGACGACAACGAAAGCATGGACGTTGCTGCAGCCTCGACGGACTCCCGCGCAGGCATCACGATCGCGATCGCGGACGACCATCCGCCGATCATCGACTGCCTCTCCCGCCATCTCTCGGGCGCCGGGTTCACGATCGTCGCGACGGCGGAGAACGGCGACGACGCGCTCGCCGAGATCGCGAAGCATCAGCCGCTCGTCTGCGTCGCCGACGTGCGGATGCCACGCGTCGACGGCCTCGAGCTCGCCCGCCGCAGCGCTGCAGCGTCGCCGAACACCGCTGTCCTTCTCTATTCCGGCGTCGGCGACAAGGGGCTCGTCTCCGATGCGCTCGATGCCGGCGCACGAGGCTTTGCGTTGAAGGACGCACCGCTCGCCGATCTCACCCGTGCGGTCGAGACCGTTGCGAGCGGCAACCTCTACGTCGACCCCGTGCTCGCCGCCGCACTCGCGTCGAGGCGCACGGACGAGCGCAAGGCGCTCTCGGAGCGTGAGCGCGAAGTGCTGCGCCTGCTCGCCGAGGGTGGGTCGTACGCCGAGATCGGCGCCACGCTCTACCTCTCGCCGGACACTGTCCGGGCGCATGCGCAGCGGGCGATGACGAAGCTCGGCGCCCGCACGCGCACGCAGGCCGTCGCGGTCGCGCTGCGCGAAGCCGTCATCGGCTAAGCGGCGCTGTAACCCTCGCGACGAAGCAATGTCCGCGCGAGCTCCGCGTTGTCGGCGCCGGCGATCAGGATCACGAGCACCCCGCCGTACTCGGGCGACACGTGCCGTAGCTCGAAGTCCTCGATGTTGATCCCGGCGGCGCCGAGCGACTGGGTGATGCGCGCGAGGACGCCCGGCTTGTCGGGCACGCGCACGCGCACGCGGTTGAGCATGCGCGCCTCGGTCCGGTACGCGTACTCGAGCATGCGGTTCCGCGCGCTCGCCGCGTCGTCGATCCAGCGCTCGAAGAACGCGCGGTCGCCGTCGCGGAGCGCCTGCTCGACCGCGGCGACCGCGGTGCCGTGCGCGGAGAGCGCCGCGAGGATCGCGTCGTTGTTCTCGACGAAGATGTCGGCCCAGACGGCGGGATTCGCTCCGGCGACCCGCGTCATCTCGCGCAATGACGCACCCGCGTAGCCCAGCGCCTCGTCGCCGCCGGAGGCGACGCTCTGCATCAGCAGGTTCGCGAGCACGTGGGGGAGGTGGCTCGTGAACGCGAGCACGCGGTCGTGCGTCTCGGCGTCGAGGCGGACCGCTCGCGCACCGAGCGAGCCGACGAAGCGCTCCACGAGCGCGAGCTGAGCGTCGCCGGTCGCCGCGTTCGGCGTCAGCAGCCAGGTCGCGCCGTCGAAGAGATCGGCCGCAGCCCTCGCGGGGCCACCCGACGCGCCGCCGGCGAGCGGATGACCTGGCACGAACCGTGGATCCTCGAGCCCGCTTGCGACAGCGCGCTTCGTCGAGCCGACATCGGTGACGGTCGTCGCCGCGTCGGCAGCTTCGAGCACCGCGCGCGTCGTCTCGACGAGCGAGCCGACCGGGACTGCGACGACGACGAGCTCGGCGCCGGCGACCGCCGCGGCCAGCGACTCGGCGCGCTCGTCGAGCGCGCGGGCGCCGGCCGCCTCGCGCAGCGAGCGCTCGTCCGCGTCCCAGCCGGCGACGCGGCGGACGCCGCTCCGCTTGGCGGCCAGGGCGACGGAGGCGCCGACGAGGCCCGTCCCGACGACGGCGAGCGAGCCGATTGCGGCCGGTGCCGGGCGGGCCGTCGGAGCCTCGGCGCGGGCGTCGCCGCGCACCTCCTGCTTCATCACGTCGAGGACGGCCGAGAAGAGCGAACGGACGGCCCGCTCCGAGAGCGGCCCAGGGTTCGCAGCCGAAAGCTCCTGCAAGAGCTCCCCTTCTCGCTCGGCGTCGATCATCGGCGTGCCCTCGGCGAGCTTGTGCTCGTTGACACGACGTACGAGCTCCAGGCGCCGGTTCAGGGCCTCGAGGACGGCCCGGTCGGCCTCCTCGATCTGGTCACGAAGGCGCCGGAGGTCGTCCATCCGAGCAGTTTTAGCGTGTTCTCCCACGCCTCCGTCCTGCCGGTGCGCTTGAATCCAGGTGCTCACACGTAATCCAGGAGGTTTCGAATGCCAATGACGCAGACGCAGCTCGCTGACGCCGTCGCCGAAAAGGCGGGTCTGTCCCGTGCCGATGCGAAGAAGGCGATCGCCGCCCTCGAAGAGGTCGTCCTCGACGAGATCGGCAACGCCGAGAAGATCAAGATCGGCGGCGTCGTCCAGCTCGACGTGCGCGTGCGTCCGGCGACCGAGGCGCGCCCCGGACGGAACCCGGCCACCGGCGAGGAGATCATGATCTCCGCGAAGCCGGCGTCCGTGGCGGTCAAGGCACGCCCGCTCGCGAAGGCGAAGAACGCAGCGCCGTCGCTCTCGAAGGTTCAGAACAAGCGCTGATCCTTTCCGTGGTCGGCCGCGCCCGTCAGCCGTGAGGCGGGTGCGGCCGCCGCGCATTCCCGGTTGTAGGCTCGCGCCAGCATGAACGTCGCGGCTACAGCCGACCTCACGGCGCTCGTCGCCGACGCGGAGCGACGCTACGTCGAGCGCAACCCGGAATCGCGCCGCCTGCACGAGGAGCGCTGCCGTTTCCTTCCGGGTGGCAACACGCGCACGGTCATCCACCTCGATCCGTTCCCGCTCACGATCGTGCGCGGCGACGGCGCGCGCATCACGGACGCCGATGGTCATGAGTACGTCGACTTCCTCGGCGAGTACACCGCCGGGCTTTACGGCCATTCGCATCCCGTCCTGCTCGAGGCGATCCGCACGGCGCTCGCAGACGGCATCTCGCTCGGTGCGCCGAACCGCTACGAGGCGACGCTCGCGGCCGCGATCTGCGACCGCTTCCCGTCGGTCGAGCTCGTCCGCTTCTGCAACTCCGGCACCGAGGCGAATCTGCTCGCGATCTCGCTCGCGCGCGTCGCCACCGGCCGGCCGGCAGTGCTCGTCTTCGAGGGCGCCTATCACGGCGGCGTCTTCTTCTTCGAGACGGGCGACGGCTCACCGATCAATGCGCCGTTTCCGTTCGTCGTCGCGCCGTACAACGATCCCGAAGCCGCCGTGAGGCTGATCGACGAGCACGCGCACGAGCTCGCGGCGGTCGTCGTCGAGCCGGTGCTCGGCTCGGGCGGGGTGATCCCGGGCAACCCGGAGTTCCTGCAGGCGCTTCGCGAAGCGACGAGCGAGCGGGGCGTGCTGCTCGTCTTCGACGAGGTGATGACCTCCCGGCTCTCGATCGGCGGCATGCAGCAGGTGCTCGCGATCACGCCGGACCTGACGACCTTCGGCAAGTACCTCGGTGGAGGCCTCGCCTTCGGCGCGTTCGGCGGCCGCAGCGACCTGATGGAGCGCTTCGACCCGACGCGCGAAGGCGCGCTGCCGCACGCGGGCACCTTCAACAACGCGGTCTTGACGATGGCAGCGGGCGCGGCCGGCCTGACGCGGGTCTACACCGAGCCGGAGGTCGTGCGGCTGAACGCCCTGGGCGACCGGCTTCGTGACCGGCTGAACGTCTTCGCGTCGGACCGTTCGATCGAGTTCTTCGCCACGGGCTTCGGCTCGCTGGTCGGACTGCACTTCACCGGTGGACCGGTACGCAGCAAGCGCGACTCGCCGCCGGCTCCCGAGCTCCGCGCGCTCCTGCACCTTCGGCTTCTGGAGCAGGGTTACTCGTATGCGCGCCGGGGGTTCGTCGCCCTCTCGCTGCCGCTCGGCGAACGCGAGATCGACGGCTTTGCAGGAACTGTCGAGGCGTTCCTCGACGAGCGCCTGGGCTAGCTCAGGTCCGCGCCCTTGACAAGGGGTGCCGCCCGGTTGTTAGGTGGAAGCTGCAGCCGGGCGTGAGGGCCGCTGCATGGCGCCGCCAAGGAGAGGACATGCGCGTACATCCTGGTCTGAAGGGTCTTGCCTTCCTCGTGATCGTGGCCGGCGTCGTGATGCCGTTTGCCGCAGGCGCAGCAAACACCGCGCCGCTGACACGCGTGAGCCAGGACAGGTTCGTCGACACGTTCGGCATGCACCAGTCGGAGACGCAGTCGTCGCTCGCGGCGGCGACGGGGCTCTCCAGAACGCTCGTCTCCACCTTCGAGGTGGGCCGGGTGTTCGACGGCGGGTCCGTCGGCATCGGCTGGGCGACGAGCCTCGACGGCGGCAAGTCGTGGGATCACGGTCTCGTCCCGGTGACGGTCAGCGAAGGAGGCCCCTCGAGCGGCGGCGCCTTCCCGCTCTACCGCGCGGCCGACCCCTCCGTGGCCTATGACGCACGCTTCGGCAAGTGGCTGATCGCGAGCCGCGGGCTCTCGAGCGGCAGCGGCGCATCCGCCGGACTCTTCGTCGACTCGTCGAGCGACGGCGAAGCCTGGTCGGCACCGCAGCTCGTCCACGCAGCCGGCGCGGGCGACTCGCCCGCGAGGGGCACACTCACGTGCGACAACACTGCACGCAGCGCGGGATACGGCAACTGCTATCTCGCCTACTCGAACTCGGCTTCGTCGCCGGCGAACGCGATCGAGATCCTCACCTCGACCGACGGCGGCTCCAGCTGGTCGGGCCCGACGGCCCCTGCCGACGCATCGGTCGGCACCGGCCCGGTCGCGGTCGTACAGCCGCCGAGCGCCGGCGCGCCGGCCGGCACGTGCGGCCGCGTTGTGGTTCCCTTCGCGGGGAGCACCACGAACATCAGCGCGGTCGCCTCCAGCGACTGCGGTGCGACCTGGTCGGCGCGTTCCGTCGTGGCCACGGTTGCGACGCACACCGTCGCTCAAGGCCTGCGCACCTCGCTCCTGCCCTCGGCGTCGATGAGCGGTGACGGCTCCGTGTATCTCGTGTGGCAGACGCGCAGCTTCCGGGCCGCGCAGACGACACTGTCGGCCGCTGCGAACGCCGGCGACACGAACATCAAGGTCGCAAGCGTCACCGGAATGGTCGCGGGCAACACGCTCTCCGTCGACGGTGAGACGGTGACGATCACGACGGTCGGCACGTCCGGCGCCGGCGGTACCGGAGTGACGTTCACTCCCGCACTCACTGCCGCGCACGCGGCAGGCGCCTTCGTCACGGTCAACGGCGTCGCCAGCACCTCGACCGCGGCGCCGAACGACATCGCGCTGAGCGTGATGCCCGGGCCGACCGACGCCACCCCGGCGCCGGCCTTCGGCGCGGCGGCGCGCATCCCGATCGAGGCTGACGCCGGCGCGTCGTCGAACACGAACGACCACTTCATCCCCGCGATTGCAGCCGACCCGAGTACGTCGGGCGCATCGACGCACCTCGCGCTCTTCTACTACAACTACCCGGTCGCGAACTGCGCGTACATCACGGGCTCGACGCTCGATCCGTCCCAGGGCGCGCAGTGCACGCCGCAGTACAGCGAGGTGGAGTCCGTGAACAACGGCTCGTCCTGGAGCGCACCGGCGCTCGTCGACAGCGCGCCGTCGCTCGCGGTGCTCGTGCGCTCGAGCAACGGGCCGGACTTCGGCAACTACACGAGCGCCGTGATCATCCCGTCGGGCCCGCTCAAGGGCAACGCGATCTCGGTGTTCAGCTTCCCGATCACCGTCAACGGGATCGACGAGTCGATGTACGTGCCGACGCACGGCCTGCCGGTCGGGCCTTAGGGCCTCGCCTCAGCGGAGTCTTCGGGGCGCCCCTCGGGGCGCTCCGACCCTTGCCGAACCCGCAAATCTGGCGCATGATTGGGCTGCGGTCGTGGTCGCGGCCGACTCTGCGGATGGGAGAGGGTATGGGGAGAAGGGCATGTGCGCTGCTTGCCGTCGTCGCAGCGGCGATTCTGGGTCTCGCGACGCAGGATGCTGCGCGGGCGACGATCGTGGGCGTCGACGGTCAGATCGTGCAGCTGCCGACTCCGCCGGCCTCCGTGCTCTTCGACGGCCTGTCGAGCGACACGACGATGTTCGCTTTCGACGAGCAGCAGCACGTCGTGCTCGCTGCGCCCCTCGCGGTCGACTTCACGCAGCCGGGCACGTACAAGCTCGACACGGATTTGCAGCCGTCACAGATCCCCGCCGGCACGGTCGTGAACAGCCAGTTCGTCAGCTCGAACGAGACGACGAAGCCGTGCAACATCTGCGCGCGCCAGTTCGAGGGGACGATCCATACCGACTCCGACATCCTCGGCGTGATCCTGCTCAGCAGGTCGCTCGACGCGAGCGACTTCCTGGGCGCGGCCGGGACGCTCTACCCGACCGGCCTGCCGGGACGGAAGCTCGAGCTCAACGAGAACCAGCAGGACATGGTGATCGAGGAAGTCGACCGCCACACGCTTGTCATCCACAGCGAGATTCGCCTTCAGGCGGCGGACCAGATCCGCGTCATCACGCAGGGCGATCGTGCGCCCGTCGTGAGCGCAGGCTCGGACGCATCAGGTGCCGAAGGCTCCGCGATCCCGCTCGACGGGAGCGTCAGCGACCCGGACGGTGACGCGACGACTGCGGCCTGGTCCTACGCGCCGAGCTCCGGCGTCGATTCAGGCGCGACGTGCTCGTTCGCATCGCCCAGCTCGCCGAGCACGTCGATCACCTGCACCGACGACGGCACGTACATCGCAACGCTCACGGCCGGCGACGGAGTCAACGCGCCCCTGTCGAGCTCGGTGCTGGTGACCGTCTCGAACGCTCAACCGAGCGTGACCATCACGAGCGCGCCGGGCTATGCGCAGCAAGGATCGACTGCGGCGGTCTCGGCAGCGTTCTCCGATGCGGGTGCGAATGACACGCACTCATGCTCCATCGCCTGGGGCGACTCGTCGGTGACCGCCGGCGTGGTATCGGAGTCACACGGCAGCGGTACGTGCACCGGGTCGCATGCGTATGCAAGCACGGGCTCGCAGAACATCGTCGTGTCGGTGACCGACGACGACGGCGCGACCGGCTCCGCGAGCCAGGGGACGCTCGTGTATGGGACGTGCCCGGGCAAGTCGAAGGTGCATCTGCGCTGGCACTACAGCGTCGGCAGCGGGCCGGGTGGCTGGAGCGGCGTCTCGCAGGCCGACTGCGCCGACGGCTCCGTGACGAGCGACCGCCAGGCGATGGAGGGCGATCTGAAAGTCGCGCCGGGATCGCTCCTGAGGGTCGGCTACGACATCTCGCTGCCGGGCAACAAGGTCTCGAACAATGCGATCGTGCTCAACCCGACGGCGACGTTCACGGTCCGCTGCGTTTCCGGCGCCGCGCCTTCGTCGTCGACGTTCACTGTCGCGCTCGGCACGCGGACCTACGACGTCAGCGGCGACGGCTGGTTCCCGTCGCCGGAGCAGAAGAGCCCGCTCGTCTACCAGGCGTCGACGACGGTGCCGAACCTCTGCGCAGGCGGGCAGGTTCGCCTCGACAAGGGCGGCCTGTTCTCGGCGATCATCGGGCTGTATTAAGCGAGGGCGATGCGGTAGAGGGTCGTGCCGCGGTTGTCGCCGACCCAGAGGTCGCCGAGCCAGCTCCGGACGATCAGCGGCTCGCCGAACCCGGGCGCCGTTTGAACCACCGAGCTCGTCGAGCGGTCGATGAACGAGAGAGTCCCGTCGCCGCCGTTCGGGACGACGAGCGCGCCGTCTGACGCGATCGCCGAGACTGCGGGGCCGAGGCCGACCGGGATCGTCGCGGTGACGACGCCCGCGACGAGGTCGTACCGGCTGACCGTGGCGGCGAGCCGGTTCGACACCCAGAGCGTTGTCCCGTCCGGGTCCGGAGTGATCGAAGCCGGTCCCTCGGCTCGGATCGAGACCGTGGTGACGGTGTTGGAGGCCGGATCGATGCGAAAGATCGCCTGGCCCGTGTTCGACCCGACCCAGACCGCACCGGCGGCGAACGTCATGTTCGCCGGGCTGCCGCCCGTCTTGATCCGCGCGACCACCTTGTTCGTCCGCGGCGAGATCCGCTCGACCGTGCCGTTCTCCGAGTTGGTCGCCCAGACCGAGCCGGCCGCGTACAGGACGTCCCAGACGTGCCGGCCCGCCCTGACGCGCGCGACGACCTTCAGCTTGCGCGGGCTCACCCGCTCGATGGCAGCCGCGTCGTAGTCCTCGACCCAGAGACTGCCGGCGCCTGCGACGACACCGCACGGCCCCGCTCCCACGCGTACGACTCCGGTCCGCCGGTTGTGGGCCGGATCGATGCGGTAGAGGGCGTTGGCGCTCCCCGCGGCCACCCAGATCGACCCGAAGGCATACGTGTTGCCGCAGGGCGCGCCGCCGACGTGGATCGGCGTGATCGCGAGCGTGACCGCAAGGGCTGCAAGCACCGGCTCAACGTAGGACTGGACGAGCGACGTCGCTTCCGGATTCGTGCT
Organism: uncultured Actinomycetes bacterium; assembly: GCA_963838985.1. Lineage (GTDB taxonomy): Bacteria > Actinomycetota > Thermoleophilia > Gaiellales > Gaiellaceae > Palsa-739. Next base: position 232,497 of record CAWITF010000008.1, on the reverse strand, counting down.
CGTTCCGTCCGAGTGACGCTACATCAGGGCCTGCGGAAGTCCATCGTCCAGTCGACGGTCCACGTCGCGCCGTCGTCCTCGGAGAAGCCCTGCTCCCAGTGGGGAGTGGCCGTGTCGATGGCCGTCCACAAGAAGCGCCAGAGCCCGGGCGCCTCACCCTCCTCGTCGCGCGCAGTGAACGTCCCGGTCGCGCCGGTGAACGATCCGGTCACGGGTGACGACAGGCTGACGGTGCGGTCGTCGATCCAGTAGATCGACCACTCGTCCGTGACGGGGTCGAGAAGGCGCACGGACATACCGCGAAAGGGCTCGCTCGAGCCGGGCGAGAGGAACGTCGTGACGTCCGTGTTCACGATTCCGCCCATGTGCTTCACGATGCCGGAGTGCTCGCCGGGGAAGCGCTTCTCGACGCCGTCGCGATACTGCACGTTGTCGACGTGCCAGGGATCGAGGAGGAAGTCGAAGTCGTCGGCGGGCATGCGTCGGATCGTAGGCCTGGGCGAGCGCTCGACAAAGCACCGTTCGCACTATGTGAACCTCAGCCGCCTCTTCCGGCGCGCGACTTAACCCTTGCGCCGGAAGCGGGAGTCGTGCGCAGCCGCGATGCGCAGGAGGAGATCGTGTAGCTGCTCGCGGGACTCGGCGTCGAGCGGTGCGAAGTACTCGTTCTCGATGCGTCGTACGACTCGGCGCAACTTGACGAGCTCCTTCTCGCCCTTCTTTGTGATCCCGACCATGTGACGGCGCCGGTCCTGAGGGTCGCGGCGGCGCTCGATGAGCCCGTTTTCCTCGAGCTCGTCGAGCTCGCTGACGAGTTGGCTCGGATCGATGCCGAGTGCGTCCGCGATTCGTGCTTGTGTCAGCGCTGGTCCTTCTCGAAGGAGCGCCAGGACGCCGAACTGGAAGCCCGGGCAGCCGGCCTGCTCCAGCTCGCCGAGCACGCGCGCCTTCATGCCGCCGCCGACGCGGGTCAGGAGAAAGCCGGCGCTCGCCAGAAGCTCGTCCGGGAGGGGCTCCTCCATCCGGTCCGTCTGACGAGCCGCGCTAGCCACGGGAATAAGTGTAGTGGAGGCCATCGTTGAAGAGTCTCATAGTGGAGTTATTCAACGATTGGAGAAGCAGATGAATTCCTTGCAATCCCCGCGCGCCAAGTGGTTCGCTCTCGCTCTGATCGTCGCGGCCCAGTTCATGGTCGTGCTCGACGTGGCCATCGTCAACGTCGCGCTGCCGTCGATCAAGACCGATCTCCACTTCAGCCAAGAGAGCCTCCAGTGGGTGATCACGGCGTACTCGATCATGTTCGGCGGCGCTCTCCTTCTCGGCGGACGGCTCGCCGACATCCTCGGACGCAGACGGCTCTTCATGGTCGGCCTCACCGTCTTCACCGTCAGCTCACTCTTCGACGGCCTCGCCTGGTCGGAGAACTCCCTGATCGCATTCCGAATCGTGCAGGGCCTCGGCGCGGCGCTGCTCTCGCCGGCCGCTCTCTCGATTCTCACCACCACGTTCGGTGAGGGCCGCGACCGCAACGTCGCGCTCGGCATCTGGGGCGCGGCGTCCGGCAGCGGCGGGGCCGCAGGCGTCCTTCTCGGCGGCGCGCTCACGAGCGCGTTCAGCTGGTCGTGGATCTTCTTCATCAACGTTCCGGCCGGCATCGCCGTCTTCGCACTCGCACCGTTCGTCCTGCGCGAGAGCAAGGCCGACCTGAATCACCGTCATTTCGATGCGCTAGGCGCAGCCTCGATCACCGGCGGGCTGATGCTCCTCGTCTACACGCTCACGCGCGCGGCGCAGCACGGTTGGGCCACCGTTTCGACGATCGGGCTCTTCGCGGCCTCCGCAGCACTCATCATCGGCTTCGTCGTGATCGAGGCCCGCTCGAAGGCGCCGCTCCTACCACTCGGCATCTTCCGGCTCCGCACGCTCACCGGGTCGAACTTGAGCGGCTTGCTCTTGTCGGCCTCGCTCTTCTCGCAGTTCTTCATCCTGACCCTGTACATGCAGCAGGTCCTGCACTACTCGGCGTTGAAGACCGGCGTCGCCTACATCGGTCTCACGGTGACGATCATCGCTTTCTCCGGCGTCGCGCAGGCGTTGGCGACACGGCTCGGCGTGCGGCCCGTCCTGACGTCCGGTCTGCTTCTGTCAGCTGCGGGGCTGATCCTGTATGCCCAGCTGCCGGTGCGCGGCCACTACTTCTGGGATCTTCTTCCGGCGTTCATCCTGAGCGGCCTCGGGCTCGCGCTCTCCTTCGTCCCGATGTCGATTGGGTCACTGACGGGCGTCACCCAGGACGAGGCCGGGGTGGCATCGGGCCTGATCAACACGAGCCAACAGGTCGGCGGGGCGATCGGAGTCGCGGTCGCGACGACTGTGGCGACGACCTACACGAGGCATTTCGTCGACGCTCACGCCGGCCTTTCGACGCTCAGCGGCGCAGCCCTCACGCACGGCTTCCAGATCACGTTCTACGTCCTCGCCGCCTTCGCGATCGCGGGCGGGATTGCCGCAGGAGTCCTGATCGAGCGGAAGCCAAGTGCGACCGAGGTCGTCCCGGACGTAGCGCTCCTGGAGGCCGCCTGAGCGATCCCCACGATCTCGCCTCCAGCTGGAGAAGATGGAAAGGACGCGAACGCAGGTGACGGCGTCACCTGCGTTCGACGGCCAGGGCCCGGGCGCGACCGGACGAGTGGGCGTCAGTGCAGGCGCATGATCGGGTCCGACTGGTTGGAACCGTTCACATGGAAGTCGGCGTGAGTGGGCGCGGCTGGGATCGAACCAGCGACCCCTCGCGTGTGAAGCGAGTGCTCTCCCGCTGAGCTACGCGCCCGAGACTTGGATTCTACTTAGTCCGGCGTCGAGGGTAGTCGCTCGAGAGGGCCGTTGTGGCAAATCGTGCGCAACTTCACTCCTCGTCTCTCCTCGGGGCGGCCCAACTTCGTCTCCGCAGCATCATGGATTTTCCGCCGCATCCGTTTGGACAGCCGCCTCGTGTAGACGCGCGAAGCGATGTCTTCGACAACTGGTGTCTGAAGTGGTGTCACCAACCGCCCGCTCTTCTTGCTTTCCCAACCGGGAACCGACACGCACGATCGCAGACGCACGTGGCCTCGTGTCGTCTTTCGAGACTCGATAGCTTCCGGGGCGCCCCAGTCGACCCCGCCGCGATAGCTGCATTTGAATCTTAAAGGGCGGGCCGAGGCCCGCCCCTTGCTCAACGATTGGTTAGAGGGAAGCTGAGGCCCGCTCTCTGCTCAACAATTGAGAGTAGTTCCGGTCGAGTCTGTCGTTACAGAGCCGGTGAGGTTGAACTGGTCTCGCCAGGAGACCTGGGTTTCTGTCCGCCACTCGTCGAATTGGTGCGAGCATGAGACGTAGCCGTTCCGTACCCCGTGCTTGAAGCGTTGTAGATCGTGCCGCTACCGCACGTTCCAACCTGAACCCAACCGAATGGAGACTCCCACTTCTGGATGCACACGCTGATGTTGATCTGTTGCATCCGGTCGTTATACACGACCCTGTACCGTCGCCGATGATGTAGGCCCCTTGATCCCAATAAACATTTCCCGCGGTGGCGGTGCAGTAGAGCCCGTCGCCGGCCTTCGCCATCGACACGCCGACCGCTCCCGCGCACGCGACAGCCGCGGCGCAGAGCACCCCGATCTTGCGAACCTTCTCATCACCCCTCCTTGGGGACAGTAAGCCGCAGGCCAGAGGCGCGTCCCTGGTATCAGCGTTCCATAACCTTTGTCCACGGATTGTCAACTATTAGCAATGAAGCTTCGGCCGGAGGACTGGCGCGTCGACTAAGGCCTTCCGCTGCTCGTCGCGGCCAGTGGTTAGGAACGCTGTTCAGCGAAACAGAGGCCTCTAGTGATGCGTGAAGCGTGCACGGCGATGACGTCGAAACGTGGAATGTCTGGGCCTCCGCTGATGAAGCTGTGTGCCATCGCAAAAGCAACCGTGAGTCTCACATACGGCACTAGCTTGTTTTTGTGCGTAGAGACGTAAGCGGTTTCAGTGCACCTCGCGGATGACCTTGAGAGGCGCACGCACGTCGCCCCATAGTTGCTCCATTGAGTGTTGTGGTGCTTTCCCATCCAGTCGCTCACCGCCGTATCCGTGTCATCTCTTGCCTCGGCGAGACTCAGAAATGCCTTTGACTGCGTCGACCCCCCGCAACCCGCAAGAAGAAAACTCGAGGCACCAGCGACGAGGATTCCGCAGACCAGACGCTCACCGAACCGACCCTAACCGACCTTAACCCGTCATCGCAGAGGCGACTCCCGCTCGAGTCCACTCGCGGTACCGAACTTCTCTAGTCGATGTAGCCGCCCCTCGCGAACCAACTAACGAGCGTGCAACTACGTGCAAGTGCCCACCAATGCCGCTAACAGACCAAACGCGCCTAGCCAATCAACAATCCTCCGTAAGTAGCCTCAACCACCCCCCACCCTGTAGCAGTGCTCTCCCGCTGAGCTACGCGCCCGAGAGGCAGCACTTTAGCCACTTTCGGAGCCACTTTCCGAAGCGTGGGCCAGAGGCGGGTTTTCAACTTCTTCAAAGACGCGAGGTAGCTTCGAACGCGTTGTGAGGCGCCTCTCCGCCATCGTGACCTGGCTGACCGTGGCAGCGCTCGCGTTCACATTGGCAGCCGCTGCATCGTCGACCGCACCAACAGCCGCGGCTTTCACACCTCCGAGCTGGCTTCTCGCCGCCGAACGCTCCGTCCTCGTTCGTGTCTTCGAGAGCGCGAAGCCCGTCCACGTGTACTACCTCGCCTATCCGAAGAAGATCGCGGTCGTTTTCGAGTTCCGCCGCGTTGTGCGCTGCGGACCGTGCAGCTCGCCGAGCGCAAGCTCGCAGCCGCGAGGCAAGGTGATCCGGGTGAGCTTCGACCGGCGGACACACCGGCTCGGCGGAACGCCGAATGGCACGGCCATGCAGTTCTGCGAGGCCAAAGCGAGCTTTCGGACGCCGCCAAAGAGCTTCTGTCTTCGCCGCTGACCGAGCGACCAGCGCCGGCCCGTGCATAAAGCTCGACCGGCCCGGGGATGGGGACACCGTAGCGCCGACGGCGCTGAACGACCTGCATCGATCTCGGGGAGGCAATCGAACGTGAGCATCCAGAGCAACTCGGCTCGCCGTCTGCGGCGTGGGATACCGGCAGGGGTCGCGGTCATCGTCGCCGCCGGCGTCTGCGCCGCGGCAGCAGTCGCCGCCACGCCCCGGAACACGGCGAGGCCGACGATCAGCGGCACTGCCAAGGAAGGCTCGACGCTGACCGCGTCGACCGGCGCGTGGGCGAACGGCCCGACGTCGTACACGTACCAATGGCGGCGCTGCGCGAGCGACGGCACCGCGTGCAGCGACGTGAGCGGCGCAACGAGCAAGACGTACACACCGGTCTCGGCCGATGTCGTGCACACGCTGCGCGTCGTCGTGACCGCGTCGAACTCGGACGGCAAAGCGTCCGCGACGTCCGACGCGACGTCCGCGATCGGCTCGCGCAACGGCCCGACGAACACGTCGAGGCCCGTGATCTCGGGCACGCCGTCGGTCGGCTCGGGGCTCACGGTCAGTCAGGGAAGCTGGTCGCCCGCGCTCACGTCGACACAGCGGCAGTGGGAACGCTGCAACTCGAGCGGCGGCGGCTGCCTCAACATCAGCGGCGCCACGGGCTCGACCTACACGGTCCAGACGGCCGATGTCGGCCACCGCTTGCGCGTGCTGGTGACCGGCACGAACAGCGGCGGACGGACCCCGTGATCACGAGCGCCACGAGTGTGATCAGCGGCGGTTCCACGACGACGACGACCACCACGACCGTCACGACGACGGTGCAGGGGAACCGCGCACCGACGCTGAAGTTCCTGTCGCTGCGCCGCGTCGGCGCCCGCGTCTACGCGCGTTTCCGCGTCTGCGACGACAAGCCGGGCACGATCAGGATCACCGAGCGCGACTCGAAGGCCCGCGCGCTGGCAGCGACGCGTCACTTCCGGGTCGTCTTGTCGGGATCGTGCGCCGTCTTCCCGCGAAGCTGGGTCCTTGCGAGACGGTTCCGGGGCAGCGGCCGCCTCGGCGTCTCGCTTCGCGCGATCGACCGCTCGGGCGACCTCAGCCTGCTCCGCAGCCGGTCGCTCTTCCACCGGTAGATCCATGGAGACCGCTCCAAACCGGCTATCGCGATTCCCTCTAAAGGGGGTAGGCCGTTCGGCCTAGGCGCCGACACTGAGTCCTATGTGAGAGGACGGGACGCGCTCTTGGGCCCGCACCCTACGGCGCGTAATGCTCGCCAAGCTGCCGACTCTCTGCGACGGCCCGGTACGACCCACCGGGCCGTTCGCCTTTTCGGGACTCCTGGCCGCTCCGGATGGGCCGAGCGGCCCATGGTGATCGACCAGGTCCCGTCGTACCTTGACGTGACCGTGGCGCAGAGCCCCTTCCCGAACCAGGACCTGCTCGCGTGGTTCAGCGAGGACGAGAAGGAGATCTGCGTCAGCTGCGGCGAGAGGACTGCCGTGAGCCTGCCCGACGCCCTCGCCTCGTTCTGTCTCGCGTGCGGAGCCGTGTCGATCGACGGCGTGCGGATCGACCGCACGCTGCGACTCGCCGGCTGACACATTGGCCCGCCCTCGATGGAGGGCTGCGGAAGAACCGCGGCGCGGCCGAGGGAGTACCGAGACTGCGGCCGATGTTGATCAGGACGGACGACCACACGCACGTGGATGACCTCTGCGCGCACTACCGGCGTTCCGGCTTCCGAGCCGAGAGCGTCGGCGGCGGCATGATCGAGGTCTCACGCCCCGATGCCCCCGACGAGGCGCAGGAGCGTCGCGAGGTCCTGATGCACCTGCGCGTCTGGGAAGTCACGCATCCCGACGCCCGCGTCGAGCTGCTCTAAGCCCGTAACCGCCCGTCCCGCTCCCGCGTTTTCGGGAACATGGCGACCGTCGAGGCTACGCGACCCGCGGGTGGTGCGAATCGGACCGGTTGGCGGCGCGACGTCGGCCTGACGAGCCTGATGTTCGTCAGCGTCGGGTCGATCATCGGCTCGGGCTGGCTCTTCGGCGCGCTCTACGCATCGCAGCAGGCAGGGCCTGCGGCGCTGATCTCGTGGGGGCTCGGCGCCGTCTTCATGATGGCCCTCGCGCTCATCCACGCCGAGCTCGGCGGCGCGTATCCGGTCGCCGGCGGCACCGCACGCTTCCCGCACTATTCGCACGGGAGCATGGTCGGCTACACGATCGGCTGGCTCTGGTGGCTCGGTGCCGCCACCGTGGCTCCGATCGAGGTCGAGGCCGCGCTGCAGTACTTCACCCACTACGTGTCGTGGCTGACGAAGACCGCCGGCGGCGAGACCGTTCTGACCGGGCAGGGCTACGCGGTCGCGATCGTGCTGATGGCCGTCTTCACCGTCGTGAACCTGCTCGGCGTACGCTGGCTCGCGAAGTCGAACACGCCGATCACTGCGTGGAAGATCGCGATCCCGTTCTCGCCCTGGTCGCGCTGATGGTGTCGCGCTTCCACGGCGCGAACTTCCACGCGGCCGGCGGCTTCATGCCCTTCGGCTTCCACGGCGTGTTCTCGGCGATGGCGACCGGCGGCGTCATCTTCGCCTACCAGGGCTTCGAGCAGGCCGTGCAGATGGGCGCCGAGAGCGCGAACCCGAAACGGAACATCCCGCTCGCGGTGATCGGCGCGATGATCCTCGGCGTCGTCGTGTATGTGCTGCTGCAGATCGCGTTCCTCGGTGCGCTCGACCCTGCCAACCTCTCGCACGGCTGGTCGAAGCTCGCGTTCAACGGGCTCGTCGGCCCGTTCGCGGGACTCGCGACCGCCGTCGGGCTCGGCTGGCTCGCAGTCCTCCTCTACATCGACGCAGCGATCTCCCCTGGAGGCACCGGGCTGCTCTACACGGCGACGAGCGCGCGTGTCGCGTACGGGATGGGGCACGAGGGCTGGTGGCCGTCGATCTTCAACCGGCTCTCGAGCCGGGGGATCCCGCTCGCGTCGACGATCCTCAGCTTCCTCGTCGGCATCGTCATCTTCCTGCCGTTCCCCGGCTGGCAGTCGCTCGTCAAGCTGATCACCGCGGCGTCGTCGCTCTCCTACGGCTTCGCCGCGATCGCGATGGCGGCGCTCCGGTTGCAGGACCCCGACCGCGAGCGGCCGTTCCGGCTACCCATGTGGTGGCTGATCACGCCGTTCGGATTCATCGTCGCGAACCTGATCGTCTACTGGTCCGGCTGGCCGACCGTCTGGCGTGTCGATGGTCGCGCTCGCGATCGGCTTCGTCGCCTTCGTCGCCTACCGCATGTTCGGCGACAAGAGCCGGATGCCGAAGCTCGACCTGCGCCCGGCGCTCTGGCTCCCGCCGTATCTGGCGGGGATCTGCGTGATCTCGTACCTCGGGCGCTACGACGGCCGCAACCTGCTTCCGTTCTGGGTCGACATCGCCGTCGTCGCGGTGTTCAGCCTCGCGATCTTCGTGCTCGCGCTCGCCGTGCGGCTGCCGGACGAGCAGGCACGCGCGTACGTCGAGAACCTCGACCCGATGCTCGAGGACGCCGACGCACCGGTCGCGCGCGAAGGCTGATTACGCTTCTGCCGGTGGAGGGCCGGCACGTCGTCGTCACGGGAGCAGGTCGCGGGATCGGCAAGGCGATCGCGCTGCGACTCGCGAACGACGGCGCGCGTCTCTCGCTGATCGCGCGCGGTGAGGAGGCGCTCGCGCAGACCGCGTCCGAGATCGGCGGCGCCTTCGTCCGCGCCGACCGACATTCGCGACGCGGCCCAGGTCGAGGCCGCTTTCGCAGCTGCGGCCGACGCGAACGGCCCCGTGCACGCGCTCGTCGCGAACAGCGGCATCGGCGGGCCCGAACGAGCCCGGCGCCGAGGACCGCTTCTACGATCTCGTCGCCACGAACCTCGTCGGCACCTACCACTGCGTTCGCTCGGCGCAGCGCCGGCTCGCGCCCGGGCCGGAGCGGCGCGACGTCGTGGTGATCGCGTCGGTCCTCGCGCGCATCGCGGTTCCCGGCTACACGGGCTACTCCGCGTCGAAGGCAGGTCTGCTCGGGCTCGTGCGCTCGCTCGCAGCGGAGCTCGCGCCGGACAACGTCCAGGTGAATGCGATCTGTCCCGGCTGGGTCGACACGGACATGGCCTGGCAAGGCATCGACCTGATGGCTGATGCGATGGGGAAGACGCGTGACGAGGCCTACGCGCGAGGCGATGCGCGAGGTGCCGCTGCGGCGCATGAGCGCGCCGGAGGACATCGCCGGCACGGTCGCGTGGCTACTCTCGCCCGACTCGCGCGGCGTCACCGGCCAGACGATCGACCAGAACGGCGGCGCGGTCGTCCCCTGAGGCTCGGCGCGTCGCGGCGAACGCAGCGGCGCAGACACCCGCGGCGATCAGGAACGGGATCCAGTCGCCCGTCGCGCCGGCGATCGCACCGCCTGCGGCGGGACCGACCGCGGCGCCGACCGCCCACGCGGCGTTCATGAAGCCGAACGCCATGCCCTGCGCGAGCCCGGTGTGCTCGGCACCGTCCGCGATCAAAACGAACGCCGGCGTGAAGAGCACCCCGTACGCAACGGCTGCGATCACGACGACCGGCGCGTAGATGAGTGGGCGGCTGTCGAGGGCGAGCAGAAGAGAGACCACGACGCCCGCGACGAGCGCGACCCGGACCGGCGTGAGCAGGCCGCGCCGGTCCGTGAGCCGGCCGACGTACGGCGCCTGCGCCGACTCGAGCGCTGCACCGACAAGCCAGACGGCGCCGATCGCCGCGGCGCCCCAACCCGCGCGCGAAAGATGGAGCGGGCCGAGGACGGAGAGGATCCCGAAGAGAAACGACGGCAGCGCCATCAACGCGAGGCCCGCGGCGAAGCGCCGGTTGCGGAACGCGCGCGCATACGACGCGAGGTCGGGCAGCTCACCCGCGGGAGAGGCGCCGAGTCGAAGCGTCCAGATCGCGAGCGCGAGCGCAAGCCCGGCGAGCGCGCAGAAGATCACGGCGCGTCCCGCGAGTGCGGCTGCGGCGCCGACCACCGGGCCGAACAACGCCCCGAAGACGGCTGCGCCCATCGCGCTGCCGATCAGCTGGCCGCGCCGCTCGCGCGGGGCGGCCGCGAGCAGCCACGCGAACGCGCCCGCCCACGTGAACGCGCTGCCGCAGCCCTGCAGGAAGCGCGCGGCGAAGAGCGTCCCGAACGACCCGGCGAACGCGAAGCCGATGCTCGAGGCACCCATCGCGGCCAGCCCGACAAGTACCGCACGCCGGGCTCCGAGCCGTGCGGCGGCGAGCCCGCCCGGGATGCCGCCGACGAGAGCACCGCCTGCATACGCGGCGACGAGCGCGCCCGCGCTCGACTTCGAGAGCCCGAGCTCCTTCGCGAAGTGCGGCAGGAGCGGCGTCAGGGCCGCGTAGAGCATCGTGTCCACGAAGACGAGGACGGCGACGAGGAGGAGCAGCTTTCGCATTGCCGAGACGCTATCTACGCTTCGGCATGTGACGATCGGCGGTCACGGCGCCGTATCTCCGGTCGTGAACGCGGCTTCGACCCCGCTCGACGCTCCGCCGCTCTACGGGCCGCGCCCGGGCTTCGCCGAGGTCGCGGCCGAGCAGCTCGACGCCGTCTACCGCTATCTCGTCTACCTGACGGGTGACCGTGCCGCCGCCGAGGACTTGACGGCGGAGACGTTCGAGAAGGCGTTCCGCAGCTGGCGGCGCTTCGACCCGCGTCGCGGCTCCCCGCGCACGTGGCTCTGCAAGATCGCGCGCAGCATCGCGATCGACTGGTTCCGCGCGGAGACGCGCCGGCGTCGTCGCGAGGAGACATACGCGCGCGACGTGCCGACGTTCACCGAGCTCGGCGACGGGCTCCCCGGCCCGCTCGAGGACGCGCTGCGCCAGCTGTCGCCCGCCGAGCGCGAGGTCGTCGCGTTGCGCGTGTTGCTCGAGCTCGACGGGCCGAGCGCGGCACGCGTGCTCGGTATCAGCCAGACCGCCTGCTCGACGCGGCTCAGCCGCGCGCTGAGACGGCTCGAGGAGAGGATGGACGATGTCCGCGAATGAGCTGACGATCGAAGGGCTGCTGCTCGCGCATGCGCCGCACCCGCCCGACTCGCTGCGTGAGCGTGTGCTCACGTCGGCGCAGCCGGCTCCGCGCACGCGCTCGTTCGGGCTTCGGCCGCAGCGGCTGCTGCTCGTCGCCGTCCTCGCCGCGCTGACCTTTGCCGTCGTTGCGGCATTCGTCCACGGCGTGCGCACGCCCTCGTCGCAGCCGCGCGCTGCGTTCACGCCTGTCCGTCACGCTCCCGGTTGGGAGGGCGCCGTGACGACGACGCCCGACTCCCTGCGCAAGCTTGCCGTCCCAGCGCGCGTGCAGCAGGGCAGCGCAAGCGGCTCGGTCGCGCTCGCGCCGACGGTTGCCGGCTCGCGTCTCTCGCACACCGCCGCGTCGCTGCAGATCCGCGTGCCGAGCGTCGACGCGCTCTCGTCCGCCACCTCGCGCGCGACGCGCATTGCGACCGCGCTCGGCGGCTACGCGAAGTCGGTCGACTACCGGACGCCGCAAGGCGGGAACGGAGCCGCGTTCCTCGAGCTGCGGGTGCCGGCGCAGAACGTGAAGCTCGCGATCTCGCGGCTCGGCAGCCTCGGCTCGATCGTCTCGCAGGAGCTGTCGGTCACCGATCTCGAGCAGACCTTCAAGACCGAGTCGGCGCAGATCGCGCAGCTGCGCCGGCGCGTCGCGGCGCTCACGACCGCGATCGCCGATCCCTCCCTTGCGGAGTCGCAGCGGGTGCTCCTGCGCATCAAGCTCGCCGAGTCGCGGCGCGCGCTCTCGCAGCGGCTGCACGCGCAGAAGAGCACCGTCTCCTCGGGGACGACGGCGGCGATCTCGCTCGAGATCGGGACGCAGAAGGCGATCGCTCCCGTCGCGCACCACCGGGGGCGGCTCGACCGGATGTTCCGCTCGGCCGTTGGCTTCCTCGCGCTCGAGGGGATGATCGCGCTGTATGCGCTGATCGTCGCGAGCCCGATCGCCCTCGTCCTCGGCGCCCTCTGGTACTGGCGGCGGCGCTCGGTCGACCGGCTCCTCGCGGCCTGACGATCTGATGGAATAGCGCCCGTGCTCGTCGCGGGTCTCTCGACTGGTCACATGATCGGGCTCGCCGTCGTCGGCGCCCTCTTCATCGGCTTCGCGCTCTCGGCGTCCTTCCTCGCGCCGCGGCGCTGGCCCGACTTCCCCGGTCAGCACGGGTTGAGCGTGTTCATCATCGTCAGCGTCGTGCTCTTCCTCGCGATGCTGAGCGCGGTCGAGTTCTTCGGCGTCGAGAGCGAGGCCAAGGGCGCCGAAGCAGGCGCGCGCGGCGCGCACGTGAGCCGGACGATCGACGTGACGGAGAGCGAGTACCGAATCGCTTTGCCGGCGCTGAAAGAGGCGCCCTCGGGCACCTACACCTTCGTCGTCAAGAACGCCGGCAAGGTCGCCCACAACCTCGTGGTGCAGGGCCCGAACGTGAGCGGAACGGGCACGGCTCTGATCGCTCCCGGTGGAAGCGCGAAGCTCGTCGTCGCGCTCTCGTCGGGAACCTACGCGCTCTTCTGCTCGGTCGACGATCACCGCAAGCTCGGCATGAACGCCAAGCTGAGCGTCGGCTGATCCGTCTCGAGAAAGGGAAAAGCCCGCCGAGGGGGGCCGCAGCGGGCTTCTTGAGGGGTGCCGGGAGGGGGGATGAAACCGGCAAGCAGATCTTCGGCGCGGCGGCTGCCGTCGCACTCCCGATAAAGGGTGATCTTGCGCCGGGAACGGGGTGTCGGCCCTCAGGCGTCCCCGATACGCTGTCGGCGTTCGGAGAAGTGGCCGAGTGGCTGAAGGCGGCGCCCTGCTAAGGCGTTAGGTGGCTGAATGGCTGCCTCGAGGGTTCGAATCCCTCCTTCTCCGTGACGAGAGCCCCGCTCCGGCGGGGCTCTCGCGTGATTGCGTAGGGTTTCCCCGCTTTCGTCGCGGCCGCTCGGGTCCTAGCCTCGATGCATGGTCGATGCAGAGGTTCCGCGGTTCGTCGCCGAGTGCTTCTGGCCCGGCGTTCGGGAGAGCGACTTGCACGAGCTCGACGTTCGCGCGCTGGCACAGGTAGCCGCTCTCAGCCGCGCCGGCGAGGACGTTCGCTATCTCGGCTCGATCCTGCTCCGCGACGACGAGGTCGTGCTGTGCCGCTTCGAGGGCGCCGCCGCCGCTGTCCGCAAAGCGGCCGTCGACGCGGCGATCCCGTTCGAGCGGATCCTGGAGGCCGCACAGTCGCCATGGCCGCTGCAGTGAGACGCGTCATCTGCGCTGCTGTCGTCGCGCTCGCCGCGACGTCTGCAGCGGACGCAGCAGTCCCGCCGCAGGCGTCGTGGACCCGGGTCAGTGGGCCGTCGCACGCGGGCACGCAGCTGGCGCTCTTGCGCGAACGAACGGGGCTGGACATCGTCTGGTCGCAGGGCGACCCAGCGACGATCACCGACACGTTCGTCGGCAACGATGGTGCGACGACCGGCTCGTCGACGATCGCAACCGGGTTCGATGGCGCAGGCGGGCTCGCGCTACTGCGCATGCCCGATGGCTCCCTGCGACTGCTGGCGACCGGAGGGTATACAGGCGGTCTCGGCTCACATGCAGTGGGCGTGAACTCGTTCGTGCGCCCGTTCGGCAGCACGACGTGGTCGCTCGATCCGTCTGTGTACGGCGGCGCTGTAGCGAACGCGGCCGACGAGCTCGGGGCAGCGATTGCCGGAAACGGCTGGGTGTATTCGACCTGGAGTGGCGCGATCGTGCATGTCGGGTTCCAGCCGACCGACGGCGATCTGTCGTACCAGCCCGACTGTTGCGGCGCGGATCCGCAGCTCGTCAGCGACTCGGCAGGCGCCGTCTACATCGCCTGGATCTCGAATGGCCATTTCGAAGGGACGTACATCCGGAGGATCTGGCCTTCCGAGCAGGCGCTCTTCGCACTGCCGAGCGCGACGACGGCTGGCAGCTTCGGAATCGCCGCGCCGGTCGGCGCAGGCGCGTACCTGGCATACGTCGACCCGGCGCACACGAAGGTGCAGCTGTACACGTATCTCGGTGGCCTCCGGACGCTCGCGACCGGCGCGTTTCAGGTTGCGAAGGTGTTCAAGGGATTCGACGGCCGGCTGTGGGTGATGTGGGGAAGCGCCGATCGCGGCATCTTCGTCACGCGCTCGAACAAGGCGGTGACGCGCTTCGAGCCGCTTCAGCATCTGACCCTGCCGGGTCGTGCGTTCGGGTTCTACAACGCCGAAGGCGAGGGCTCGGTCGGGTGGCTCGATCTCTTCGCCGATCTCGCTGTCGGGATCAACGACCGCGGCTTCTGGCGAACGCGGGTCAAGCCGACGGCGGTGCTGGCCACCCACGTCACCTACGAGAGTTTCCTCGACCCGCACCTAGCCGCGAAGCACCCTACGGACGCGCGCATCCGCTACACGCTCACCGACGCGGGCGACCCTCTCCCGGGAGCGCACATCACGGTGGAAGTGCACGGCACGCTGCGCGGACTGATCACCGACAAGCACGGACAGGCGGAGATCGCCGTCGCCACGCCGAACTTCAAGCCGCTTCCGCATCTGCCGAGCGCGCAAGTGAATGCACCCGGCTACACGATCGTCAAGCAAACCCGCGGTGTCTGAGGGCGCCGCACATCAGGAGGTTCGCCGTATGCGCATCATCGCCGCAGTTGTCATCGTTCTCGGAGTCGCCGCATCCGCCGCGTCCGCAGCCGGGCCGGCCCAACGCAACCCTTGGACGCGCGTCAGTGGTCCGACGCACGCAAGCACGCAGCTTGGTTTGTTGCGCAAGGACGGCGTGCTCCATGTCGTCTCGGCGCAGGGCGCGCCCGCGACGATCACGGACACGGAGCTGAACGGCGGCACCAGGGTGGTGCGCACGTCGACCGTCGCTTCGGGCTTCGACAGCGCGGGGGGCCTCGCGCTCGTCGGGATGGCCGACGGCTCCGTGCGCCTCTTCTCCTCCGGCGGCGACCGGCCGGGGCTGCCGTCCAACCTGAGCGGCATCAACTCGTTCGTGCTGCCTGCGGGTGCGAGCTCGTGGACTCTCGACTCGCCTGCGCTCTGGGGTGGCGCGGTCGCAGGCGCCGCAGACGAGATCGCCGGCGCGCTCATGGGAAACAGCCAGCCGGTAACGGCCTGGAGCGGCGGTTTCGTGCACGTCGGCCTGCTTGGGAATATCGGCCCCGATCCCAGTTACCAACCTGACTGCTGCGGGATCGCGCCGCAGCTCGCGACCGATTCCGGGACGGGCGGCGTCGTGATGTCGTGGCTCTCGAACGGGCGCGAGTCGGGCACGTACGTGAAGCAGGTATTGCCGACGCAGGGGCCGACCGTGTCGTTGCCGAGCGGCCTCACCGAGGGCAGCTCCGGCATCGCCGCGCGCATCGGCGCACCCGGGACGTTCGTGGCGTACACCGGCACGACGGATCAGACGGTGAGGCTCTACGACTACGGAGCAAAGACGTCGGTCGTCGCGCATGGGCCGTATCGCGTTGCGAAAGTGTTCGCGGCGCCCGAGGGCCGGCTCTGGATGCTCTGGGGCGATGCGAACAGCGGCGTCTTCGTCACGCGGTCGAACAAGGCCGTCACGCGCTGGGAGCCGGTGCATCGCATCCCGCTGCCGCCGAACCTGACGGCGTTCTACAACGCGCAGGGCGAGGGCTCGGCCGGACCGCTCGATGCGTTCGTCGACCTGCTGATCGGCACCGGCGACCGCGGCTTCTGGCGCACGCACATCCTGCCGCGCGACTCGCTCAGCGGCACCGTGAGCTATCAGTCCGGCGGCCGCACGCGCGGGTCGTCGCACGTCGCATTCCGCGTGACCGACGCCGGCGACCCGGTCAAGGGCGCGATCATCGTCGTCGCTCACAACGGCAAGACGCTCGCGCGTCTGCGGACGGCCGGCAGCGGAGGAGCATCCGCCACGATCCAAGGCAACTTGTCGGGCGCGGGCTCGAAGCTCACCGCAACCGCCCTCGTCCCCGGCTACGACAACGCCATCATCACCGTCGGCAAAGGCGCCTGACCCTCGCCCGTCTACCGGGGCGAGACCACGCTCTCGCCCCGGCAGCATCGACAGCCCTCGACGAACAGGAAGGGGGTTCACGGGGGGAACCTGGGTTCCCCCCGTGACAGCGAGCGCGCGGTGAGCGCGCAAGCGAAGCGGAGAGGGCGGGATTTGAACCCGCGACGCACCTTGCAGCACGTACGCGATTTCCAGTCGCGCTCCTTAGACCACTCGGACACCTCTCCGCGCGACCGCAGCGTACCGTCCTAGACGCGGTGGGCCTGCGAGCGCCCGATGACGTGTCCCTTGGCGTTCAGCGCTTCGACAGCGACCCAGCGATGCTGCTTCCCCAGGGAGAAGCGCGTCTCGAACGACTCTTTCGGAGCTGCCGCCCCTCGCATCAGCGCTCCCTTGGTCTCTCCGACGAGCAGCCGCCACTTCGTCACGGCGGTCGCGCCGTTCCAGCTGACGAACGCCGACCGCTTGCCGCCGACCGTCGCGACGGCGAGCGCCGGTCCGTGCACGGGATGCCCGGTCCATGCGCGCCGAAGCGCGCGGTACGTGAAGCCGCCGCCGGGATAGCCGGCGTCGAAGCGGAGCGTCCCGTCCGGAGCGAACTCGGAGAAGCGCGGCACGGCGCCCCAGCCGACGAACGAGCCGCCGTCGTCGACGACCTCCATGCTGCCCATCGCGGACGCGAGCAGGTGGTCGGGATGCGCGACCTGATGCTGGAGCGTCGCGCTGCCGGCTGCTTCGTCGAGCACGAGGCGTACGCCGCGTGAGAAAGGCTCGGAGACAAAAGGGCCGGCACCGTTGTCGAAGACACTGAGCGACCCGTCCTTGTGGCGGCGCACGTGATGTTGCCACCAGAACGTCGTTCCCGGGCCCATCGCGAAGTCGCTCCGCTTGCCGCCGAGGCGCCAGATGGTCGCGCCGCTCTTCCGATCGACCTTGAAGATCGCGGAGGCGTGCCTCGACGAGATCAGCACGTTGCCGTCGCTGTCGAGCGCAGCCGCATTGAGGTGCGCGAAGTCGATGGGCGCATCGCCGCTGCCGACATAGCTCTCTGGGAGCGTGATGTGGTCGCTCGCGCGCCACTCGAAGACCACGTCGCCGGACGTGACGTCGACCTCGTGCACGATGGAGTCGAGCAGCTTGCCGTCGCTCGTCGGTGCATACGCCATGAGGAGTGCCGTCTTCTGAGGCGTGATGCTGAACTCGTGGAAGTCGGTCGGCAGCCCGTTGCCCGCCCGCACGCGGCCGAGCTCGCGATAGTCGGGCCCGGCAAGGACGAACTCGCCGCTGCCGTGGCCGCCGATGATCTCGCCTTCCCACCACGCGAGCACGCGGTCGCTGCCGAGCGTGTGCGCGCTGAAGTTCATCACCGTGACGCCGCTGCGTGGCGTGAACCAGACGAGCTCTCCGTCGTCGTCGAGGATCATCGGCCCCGACTGCCCTGCACCTTCGGCGTTGGCGACGAAGATGAATCCCGGCGCCGTCCCGCGAGGGGCGGTCACGACGTGCACGACCGGCGGATCGAGCGCCGGCGCCGAGCGGAACCGCGGCGTCGGGGCCAGCAGCCGCGCCATTGCACTCGGAGCAACTGCCCCTGCGAACGGCGCCGCCGCAGCTGCGACCAAGAACCGACGCCGGTCGATCACGGCGAGAGTCAATCAACGAGCGGCACGAGAAATCCTAAAAATCCCGTAAGTTCGAGCAGCTCTCCAGCGGTTGTCAGCGGACCACTCGCGGACCTTGCCATTTGATCGCACTGGTCTAAGCTCAGTTCGGGGATGGGGCTGTCTAAGGGGACGATCGTCGGCGTACGCCGATGCTGGCTGGGTGCGGCTTCGTCGGCTGTCATCGTGCTCGCGCTTGCATGCGCGGCCGGCGCCCAGCCGACCACGTCCTCGCTTCCGGTCTGGAGCACGGATGGCAAAGTCATCACCGTCGCGACGTCGGGCACGACTGCCTACATCGGCGGCGACTTCTCTCGTGTCGGTCCGGCGAGCAGCTTCGCAGCCGGCCCCTTCGTCGCGCTCGACGGTTCAACGGGGCAGGCGAAGGGGACTCTCGAGCCGATTGACCCGTCGGCGACCCAGGTCTTCACGAGCGTGGCCGACGGCTCGGGCGGGTGGTATCTCGGCGGCTTCAACGTGCTGAAGCACGTTCGCTCCGACGGCACGCTCGATCCCGCATTCACATTCGGGATCTCAGCCCCAAGTGTCACGGCGCTGGCTGTCTCGGGCTCGACGCTTTACATCGGCGGTGACCGGCAGGTCAGCGGTTCGACGCAGGACTTCGTCGGCGCGTACAACCTCACAACCGGGCAGTCGACAGGTTTCACGAGCGTTCTCGACGCGCTTCCCCGCCAGTTCCTTCTCTCCGGAACGACGCTCTATGTCGCTGGGGACTTCACGACCGTCGACGGAGGCACGCCGCGCAACCATCTCGCCGCGTTCAACACCACGACGGAGCGCCCTCTCGACGACCTGGAATCCGAATGTGAACGGCGGTCGTGTGACGCGATCGCGCTCGACGGGTCACGTCGCTGTACGCCGGCGGGCAGTTCACGTCGGTGAACAGCGGCACGATCGCGCAATAACCTGGCTGCCTTCAACACCTCGGGAACAGGGACATAGCGACCGAGCTTCGACCCGAACGTGAACGGAGCAGGTCAATGCCCTCGCCCTCACCGACTTCGTCCCTCATCGCCGGCGGGAGCCTTCACCTCCGTCGGGAACGGCCTCACCCTGGCCACACGCAACCATCTCGCCGCGTTCAGACAAGGCGTCCGGGCTCGCTAGTCCACATGGAACCCGAATCTCAACGGCTATCGTGACGTCGCTTGCGGTCTCCGGGAGCAACTATCTATGCCGGTGGCCTCTTCTCGACCGTTAATGCCACTACGTCAGCGCGACAATCTCGCGGCATTCGACGTAACCAGCAGGTATCGCAACGAGCTTCGCTCCGTCCTTCAACAGCCGTAACACCGAGGTTCGACGCAGGTCGACACAGTGCAGGTCTCAGGATCGATGGTCTACGCGGGCGGGAGCTTCAGACTCGTCCGGCGGCGTCGCAGCGGAACGGCTTAGCCGCCGTCGAGCTGACGAACGGCACTACGACAAACTTCGATCCGAACATCCAGACAGCAGGCGGCGGCACCGGTGCTGTCGTCTCGATTGCGCTCTCGGGGTCGACGCTCTACGCCGGTGGCTTGTTCGACACTGTCAACGGCTCGACGAGCAGGGAGAACCTCGCGGCGTTCAACACCGGCACTAAGCACCGCGAATGCCACCGCGTTCGATCCGCACGTCGGCGGCGTCGTCGAAGCGGTTACGGTCTCCGGCTCGACGGTCTACGCCGGCGGCAGCTTCTCTAGCGTCAACGCGGCGCCTGCTCAGTCGCGAGAGAACCTCGCCGCATTCAACGGGGCCACGGGCACTGCAACCTCGTTCGCTCCGAGTGTGGACGGCGTGGTGGAGGCGCTCGCCGTCTCGGGCTCGCGGATCTACGCGGGCGGCGCTTTCGCTGCGCCTGGCGGCGCCCCGGATCACGGCCTCGCCGCGTTCACCAGTTCGGGCGCGCTCGACACGGCGTTCGACCCGAACGTCGACGGCGACGTGCTTGCGCTCGCGGTATCGGGATCGACGGTTTATGCAGGCGGTTCGTTCTCGCACGTGAACGGCAGCACTCCAAGCGGAAACGTCGCGGCGTTCGACGAGAGCGGCACCGCGACGTCATTCAACCCCAATGTCGACGGGACGGTCGACGCGATCGCCGTCGTCGGGTCCACTGTGTACGCGGGCGGCTTCTTCTCGCACGTGAACGGTACGACGTCGCGCTCGAATCTCGCGAGCTTCGACTCGTCAGGGATGGCGACGGCATGGGCTCCCGACCCGGACGGGACGGTCGAGGTGCTGGCGACCGGCGAAGGAAAGGTGATCGCAGGCGGAAGCTTTGGAACCCTGTCAGGCACAGTTGCACCGAAGCTCGCCGTGTTCGACGGCGCACCGGGCGCGCCGACGAACGTCACGGCGAGCGCGGGCGTCCAGCAGGCGACAGTGTCGTTCACCGCGCCCGCCGTCACCGGAGCCGACACTCCGACCTACACGGTCACCGCGTCGCCGGGCGGCGCGCACGCGAGCGGCGGCAGTAGCCCAATCACCGTTACCGGCCTGACCGCCGGTACCGCCTACACGTTCACGGTCACCGCGTCGAATGCGCTTGCAACCGGACCGGCGTCGAGCGCGTCGAATGCCGTCACGCCCCAGGCGCCCGCAAGTGGCGGCGGCGGAGGCGGGGGAGGCGGCAGTGGCGGAGGCGGCGGCGGTGGTGGCGGCAGCGGCGGCAGCAGCGGCATCCCGCCCGACCTGACGCTCAGCGTGTCCGCAAGCGCGGCGAACACCCCCGCAGCCGGCGCCGGGCTGATCTTCTTCGTCAAGGTCTTCACCAAGAACACCGGCGGCTCGTCGGACGCGCATCTGCAGCTGACGCTGCCGGCGGGGTTCGCGTACGACCATCTCTACATCGACCGCGGGTCGTGCTCCGGCGCGGCGCCCAACATCACGTGCGACGTCGCGTTCATCAATCCGAGCACGTCGACGAACATCACGATCTTCGGCACGGTCGCAACTACCGGCGAGCTCGACCTGTCGGGCTCGGTGCAGAGCCAACTGGAGCCGGAGCTCGACGCGACGAACAACTCGACCACGTTCAAGCTCCTGCCGGAAACGACCGCACCGACCGGCGGCTCGCCGCCTCCATCGTCGCCTCCGCCGACTCCGACAAAGGCAATCTCCTCCCCGCGGCTCGTCGGTAAGCATGTCGTCGGGAGCGTTCTTCATGCCACCCCGCCGAAGTGGAGCAAGCCGCCGACCCACGTCGCCTACCACTGGCAGCTCTGCAAGGCCGGCCGCTGCACGACCATCGCCGGCGCAACGCACCTTTCTCTCAACCTGCGCGCCGCATACGTCGGCCGCAAAGTCCGGTCTCGTCGCGACCGCAACCTCGCTCGGTGGCAAAGCAACCAGCATCTCCAACGCAATAGCCGTAACGCGTCACTAAGCCGCTACGCGGGGTACCATCGACAGGCTCGCGGAGGGGTGGCAGAGCGGTCGAATGCGGCGGTCTCGAAAACCGTTATCCGTGCAAGCGGATCGGAGGTTCAAATCCTCTCCCCTCCGCTTTTCACCGAAAACCCGCGCTCAGACGCGGGTTTTCTGTCTTTTTTGCTTCCCGCTCAGTCGTGCACGCGTGCGATCAGCTCGTGCCTGCGCACGACCTTGACCGCGGTGCCGGCGAGCCGCACGTCGTAGCCGGACTCCTTCAGGAACAGCACCTTGTCACCGGGCGCGATCCCCTCTGCGTCGGGGCCGACGGCGGTGACGATGCCGGTCTCGCACTGCGTCTCCGCGCTCGCGGGGAGGATCAGCCCGACGCGCGTCTCCGACTCCTCGTCGGTCGTCTCGACGACGAGGAAGTCGTCGAGCGGCTCCAGCGTCATCGGGATCGGGCGCGGGTCCTCGAGCACGTTTTCACGATACTCCGGGAATGCCGTCGCCGTTCGTCGAGCTCGAGGTGGGGAGTCGCGTCGTCAAGGTCACGAACCCGGACAAGGTCTACTTTCCGGCGCGCGGCGAGACGAAGCTCGATCTCGTCCGGTACTTCATCTCGGTCGGCGACGGGATCGTGCGCGCGCTGCGCGAACGACCGTGCCAGTTGAAGCGCCAGCCCGAAGGCGTCGGCGGCGAGGTGATCTGGCAGAAGCGCGTCCCGGAGAAGCGGCCCGAGTGGATCGAGACGGCGCGGGTCACGTTCCCTTCCGGCCGACATGCCGACGAGCTCTGCGTCACCGAGCTCGCGCACGTCGTCTGGGCCGCGAATCTCGCGACGCTCGAGTTCGGCGCCGTGGCCGTCGCGTCGGCTCGACCCTGAGAAGCCGGACGAGCTCCGCATCGACATCGATCCGCAGCCGGGCACGGGCTTCGCGGAGGCGAAGCAGGTCGCCGCCGTCGTGCGCGAGGTGCTCGACGAGATCGGCTACGTCGGCTGGCCGAAGACGAGTGGCAACCGCGGCGTGCACGTGTACTGCCGCATCGAGCCGAACTGGGACTTCCGCATCGTGCGCCGGTGCGCACTCGCCTTTGCCCGCGAGATCGAACGGCGCGCGCCGGAGCTGGTGACGACTGCGTGGTGGAAAGAGGAGCGCGGCGAGAAGGTCTTCGTCGACTACAACCAGAACGCACGCGACCGCACGATCCTCTCCGCGTACTCGGTGCGTGGCCGGCCCGACGCGACAGTCTCCGCACCGGTGCGCTGGGACGAGCTGCCCGGCGTCGAGATGGAGGACTTCACGATCGCGACGATGCCGGCCCGCTTCGCCGAGCTCGGCGACCTGCACGAGGGGATCGACGAAGCAGTCTGCGATCTGAACGTCCTGCTCGAATGGGTCGAGCGCGAGGAGTCGCAGGGCACGGGCGAGGCGCCGTATCCGCCGAACTTCCCGAAGATGCCGGGCGAGCCGCGCGCGTGCAGCCGAGCCGCGCCAAGAAGCGCCCCTAACTCAGGGTCAAGCCCAAGGCCGAAACGGCCGATTGAGGGAGTGGCGGGCTCGACCGGGGCGTCCGGTCTGTGTCAATGAACGAGGAGTGCGGCATGGCGGTTGATTCGACGGCGGCGAGAACCGAGCGGCAGTGGTCCGCGAACCTCGACGACCGCGCGGATCTCGTCTTCCCGCTTCGCGACTACTTCCGCCGCCTGGGCATCGAGGCATACGTCCAGGGCCCGACCTTGCTCGCGCTGCGCTCGGACGCAACGCCCGACGAGCTCGAGCTCTACGCGGGCGAGTGGTCGGAGCGGAACGGTGTCACCGTCACGCTCGAGCTCGTGCAGGAGGAGCCGGCATTGCTCGTCCCGCCGCCGTCCGCGGCCCAGCCGCCGCGGCTCGGCGAGCTGCTCGTGCGCAAGGGATTCATCACCGAGGAGCAGCTCGCCTCCTCACTCACGGAGGCGCGTGCCTCGAACCAGCTCCTCGGCATCGTGCTCCTGCGGCTCGGGCTGATCTACGAGGAGGAGCTCGCGCGCACGCTCTCCGAGCAGCTCTCTGTCCGTACATCAGCGTGGGGCGCGTCGGCGTGAATGCGTACACCGCCCGCCTGCTGCCGGCGAACGTCGGCAAGGAGATCGCCGCGATCCCCGTGCGGACGCGCGGCGACGCCGTACAGGTCGCGTTCGCCGACCCGACCGATCCGAAGGCGCTCGCCGCGGTGCGCAAGCACCTGCCGGCAATCGACGTCGCCGTCGCGGAGCTGACGGACATCCGCAGCGCCTGGCGCCGCGTGGCACAGATGCCGCGCAACCCGCGCCCTAACTGAGCAGCTCGTCGACCGAGAGGTCGTCCGGCCGTCGCGGCGGCCGCACCTCGCGCCACGTGCACTGATCGGGATCCTTGTCCGGCCGAAAGCGAACGAGCTTCGTGCCGTGCCGGAACCGGGACTTCTCGAGCTTGTCGAAGCGCACCTCGACGACGAGCTTCGGCTTCAACGCCTGCTCCTCGAGCTCGCCCGTGCCCCAGCGATTCGGCTCCGAGAAGCGGCGGTCGTTCTTCGTCGTCGAGCAGCGGCAACACGAGCGCTGCGATCTCGTCGTGCCGCTTCGCGCCGACGGCGGCCGAGCCGACGTAGTCGAGATGACCGTCGTCTGCATAGAGCCCGAGGAGGAGGGTCGCGATCGTCTTCCGCGTTCCGGCCTTGAAGCGCACGCCGGCGACCACACAGTCCGCCGTCTTGTACGGCTTCACCTTCACGACGCCGTCGCGCGAGCCGGGCAGGTACGGCAGCCCCAGCTTCTTCGCGATCACGCCGTCGAAGCCGGCGGCCTGCAGCGTCTGCAGCCAGTCCCGAGCCTGTTCGACGTCTTCGCTCACGGGCGAGAGGGGGATTCCCTTCGCCACCTTCTCGAGCTGCGTCGCGTCGCTTCTCGATCGGCTGTTCGTGCACCGGCTTGCCCTTCCAGAGGAGCAGGTCGAACGCGACGAACGTCGCGGGGATCTCCGCCGAGAGCTTGCGCACGCGGCTTTCCGCCGGATGCAGGCGCATCTGCATCGCGTCGAAGTCGAGCTTCCCCTCGCGCGTGATCACGATCTCCCCGTCGAGGGCCGAGTGCGCGGGCAGCAGCTCGCCGACCTCTCGAAGCTCCGGGAAGTAGCGGAGGAGCGGCCGGCCGTTGCGCGACCAGAGTGCGAGCTCGCCGCCGTCGTTCTCGAGCACGCCGCGGAAGCCGTCCCATTTCGGCTCGTAGCGCCAGCCGCCCTGCGCCGGCAGCTCGGAGACGAGCTCCGCCTCCATCGGCGGGAACGGGACGTTCGGACCTGGCGCGTCGGGCACAGTCGTGCGAGCCTATCGACCGTGAAGTGGATCGCTGTCGCGCTCATGCTCATGACGACCCTCGCCGGGTGCGGCGGCTCCAAGCACTCGAGCGTGCCGACGACGGCGCTGCTCACCGACGTCCGCGCCGGCGGGGACTCGGTGACGTTCCGCTTCCGGACGGCGCCGGAGCACGTGACCTGGCGCTTCACGCCGCGCGCGCAGGTCGCGGAATCCGGCTCCGGCAGGCCGGTGAAGATCGGCGCGCCAGTCGTCGCCGTCGTCCATTTCACGCCCGCCGCGACCGGGGAGCCGAAGGGCGACTCGATCGCCCTGACCTACAACGGCCCCAAGCGGCTCGCCGGCAAAGGCCCTGTTCGAGACGTTGTGAAGGTCTCCGACTTCGAGGCGGATGTCGCATGGGCGATCGGGCTCGACCGCCGTCTGCCCGTCCACGTTTCGAGAGACGGGCCGACGGTCACCGTCTCTGTGGGATGACCGAGCTCGATGGGGTCTGGGAGGTCCGGCGGCGCTCCGGTGTGCTCGCCGCCGCTCGTCGGCGTGCGCAAGCGCATCCACGGCACGACCGGCGAGACGATCGTCGTCGGCGGGCCGGGCATCCCGTTCGACGTACGCGGCCTCGAGCTGCGCTATCGCGCACCCTTTGCGTTTCTCGTCGACGTGCTCGAGCGCGGCGGCGACGGCTTCCACGGCCGGGCGACCGCCTTCGGGCGCGCCTATGGCGAATTCGAACTGAGGAGAGTCACGATGAACGATGTGAGCTCGCAGCTCGTCAAGCACATCGACGAGGCGCATGCGCTCGAGCAGACCGTGCTGCGGATGCTCGACGGCCTGATCAAGTCGGACGCACGATCCCGAGATCATCGACCGGCTCGAGCACCACAAGCTCGAGACGCAGGAGCACGTGTCGCTGATGCGCCGCCGGCTCGAGGCGCACGGCGCCAGCCGTCGGTCGTGCGGCAGGCGGCCGGCATGGTCGAGGCGCTCCTGAAGATGCCGCTCGACCTCGTCCGCGGCGAGACGCTCGGGCCGCACCGCGCGCGACGCGTACACGACCGAGCATCTCGAGATCGCGAGCTACGAGCTGCTGCGCCGCGTCGCCGAGCGCGCCGGCGACGAGGAGACCGCCGTCGCGTGCAAGCAGATCATCGAGCAGGAGCGCGCGATGGCGACGTTCATCGAGGAGAACTGGGACCGCTTCGCCGAGCTCTCGCTCGCCGAGGCGGGAGTCGGGGCGGCGTAGACGCCGCCCCGCGCAGCCGCTACTTCAACCAGGGAGCGAGGAAGCTCTCGATCTCCCGGCAGCCGCGGGGCCGCTCGAGGCGGGCTTGCACCGTCTTGCCCTCGACGACGACGAGGGTCGGCATCGTGCCGATGCCGAAGCGCTCGACGAGATCGGGGCGCTCCTTCTCGTCCACGCGATAGAGCTTGAACGTGCCGTGATTCCGCCGGCGCTGGAGAACCTGCGCGAGGAAGCCCTCGACCCGGCGGCACGACCCGGACACGGGCGAGTAGAAGAACACGAGTCCCGGTTGCTCGGTATCGGGCTTCTGAGCTTGGAAGCCGCGGTGGAAATCGTGGTACCTCCTTCAGCGGGGTGCCTTGCGGGGGTGAAGGCTGGACATTTCCTACCCCGGGAGGTTCTGGGTCCTAACGTCGGTTTTGCTCAGGATCGCCTAAGAACTCCCGCCGTCTAGAGTGGTTTGTCCCATGAAACGTGTGGCTGTCACGGGGCTCGGCGCGGTCACCCCGATCGGCAACGACGCGCCTTCGACCTGGCGCGCGGCCGTCGCGGGCCGGAGCGGCATCGACTTCATCCGCTCGTTCGACCCGAGCGTGCAGGCGGTGCGGATCGCGGCCGAGGTGAAGGATTTCGACCCGTCGACGGTCGCCGAGCCACAAGGAGGCGCGAAAGCTCGACCGGAACGTCCTGCTGGCGCTCGCGGCCGCGAAGGAGGCGGTCGCGGACGCCGCGCTCGACGGCGCGCTACGATCCCGACCGCGTCGGGATCCTCTTCGGCTCGGCGATCGGCGGCTTCCTCGGGATCGTGGAGCAGGCCGAAGTGATGCGCGAGCGCGGCCCCGACCGCGTGTCGCCGACGTTCATCCCGAGCGTGCTCGTCGACGCAGCGAGCGGACAGCTCGCGATCTCACTCGGGTATCGCGGCCCGAACTACGCGCCGGTGTCCGCGTGCGCCACCGGCTCGCACGCGATCGGCGAGGCCGCGGAGCTGATCCGCCGCGGCGACGCCGACGCGGTGCTCGCGGGCGGGGCCGAGGCGTGCATCCATCCGCTGATCTTCGCCGGCTTCAGCGCGATGCGCGGCCTCGTCAGCGAAGAGGACAGCATCCGCCGCGCGCATCGCGGCCGTTCGACGCGACGCGCGCTGGCTTCGTGATCGGCGAAGGCGCGTGCGTGCTCGTGCTCGAGGAGCTCGACGCGGCGCGTGCGCGCGGCGCGACGGATCTACGCCGAGATCCTCGGCTACGGCGCCTCGAACGACGCGCACCACATGGCGCAGCCCGACCCGGAGTCGATCGGCGTGAAGGAGATGATGCGCCACGCGCTCGAGCGCGCGGAGATCGCACCGGAGCGGGTCGGCTACATCAACGCGCACGGGACGTCGACGCCGCTCGGCGACGCTGCGGAGACGAAGGCGATCAAGGCGGTGTTCGGCGATCACGCATACAACCTCGCGGTGTCGTCGACGAAGTCGGTGACCGGTCACTGCTTCGGCGCTGCGGGAGCGATCGAAGCGATGATGTGCGTGCGTGCGGTGCACGAGGGCGTGCTACCGCCGACGATGAACTACGAGCATCCCGATCCCGAGTGTGACCTCGACTACGTGCCGAACGAGGCACGCGAGACGCAGGTCGAGGTCGCGCTATCGAACGCGATGGGCCTCGGCGGCCACAACGGCTGCGTGCTAGTCGGTCGCGTCGACTAGCTCAGCGGTCAGCTCGTCGAGCGACGCGATCGTGACGTCCGCCTGCGCGAGGGACTCGTCGTCCGGCGGGTACGACGGATTCGGGATCGCGATCACGCGCATCCGCGCCGCCTTCGCCGAGCGGATGCCGCCATGCGAGTCCTCGACGGCGGCGCAGCGCGACGGATCGACGTGGAGGCGCCGCGCGGCTTCGAGATAGACGTCGGGCGCCGGCTTGCCGTGTGCGACCTCCTCCGACGACACGGTCGCGGCGAAGCTCTCCTGAGGCCTGTCTCGGCGAGCACGGTGTCGATCAGCTGCCGGTTCGACGAGGACGCAAGCCCGAGCGGGTACCGAGCGGCGAGCCTCCGCACGGCGTCGACGGCGCCGTCGATCAGCGGTAGATGATCGCGGTACGCGTCGAGCATGCGACGGACGACCTCGTCGTTGATCGCCTGCGGCTCGTCGGGGACGCCGGCCTCGTCGTGCAGATAGCGCGACCATTCGGTCGAGCTCATGCCCATCATCGCGCGCTGCACCTCGTCGTCGTAGCGGCCGCCGCGCTCGCGCACGTACGACTCCCGCACGCTCGTCCCACACCTCTTCGGACTGGATCAGGACGCCGTCCATGTCGAAGACGACGGCCTCGATCACAGCTCGTGATAGCTGCGATCGCGGTACATCAGCGTGCTCGTCGCCGGCCCGCGCTCGACGTAGTCGACGCTCGCGATGAAGAACGTGTGGTCGCCGGCGTCGTGCTCGGCGATGGTGGTCGCCTCGATCCACCCGAGCGCACCGGCGATCCGCGGCGCATGGATGCCCTCGGTCGTCTCGACGCCGTCCCAGTGGATGATCGGCGGCTGGCCCGCGGCGAAGCGGCGCGCGAGATCTTCCTGCCCGTCGCCGAGCACGCTCACCGAGAAGGCGCCTGCGACCCGCATCAGCTCGTACACCGACGCCTGCTTGCCCATCGAGACCCCGATCAGCGGCGGCTCGAGGGAGAGCGAGACGAGCGAGGAGATCGTCACCCCCATCCGGTCGCGCTCGTGCTCGACGGCGAGCACCGCGACCGGGTGCGGCACGAAGCGCATCAGTCCCCGCAGCTCTTCGCCCCCGACCATCGGGCCCGATCCTAAGACTCGGGTCGAGTTCGGGGTCGCCCCCTAATGACGCCGCGCGCGCCCGACCGCACGATGGATGGGCCAACCGGACACGGAGGAGACCATGACCGAACTACTGGAACGCGCGGCTGCCACCGCGCTCGAGACCCTCGCAGACCGCCTCGACGGCGAGCTCGTCCTGCCCGGCTCCGAGGGCTGGGACGAGGCGCGCGCCGCCTGGAACCTCGCCGTCGATCAGCAGCCGGCCGCGGTCGTGCTGGCGGAGAACGCCCGCGACGTCGCCGAGACCGTCAAGGCAGCGCGCGCTGCCGGGCTCCGCGTCGCACCGCAGGGCACGGGGCACGCCGCGTCGTCGCTCGGCGACCTCAGCGGCACGATCCTGCTCCGCACGATTCGGATGCGCCAGGTCGACGTCGACCCGCACGACCGGCGGGCGCGCGTCGAGGCGGGCGTCATCTGGCAGGAGGTCACCGATGCGGCTGCCGAGCACGGCCTCGCCGCGCTCGCCGGCTCCTCGCACGACGTCGGCGTCTTCGGCTACTCGCTCGGCGGCGGCCTCAGCTGGCTCGCGCGCAAGCACGGCCTCGCGTCGAACTCGATCCTCGCGGCGGAGATCGTCGATGCCGACGGCCGCATTCGCCGCATCGACCATCAGAACGGCGACGAGCTCTTCTGGGCGATCCGCGGCGGCGGCGGCAGCTTCGCGGTCGTCACGGCGATCGAGTTGCGGCTCTTCCCGATCAGCGAGGTGTACGCAGGCGTGCTCTTCTTCCCGATCGAGCGTGCAGAGGAGGTGCTCATGGCGTGGCGGGAGTGGAGCGACAGCGTTCCCGACGAGATCACGTCGTGCGGCCGACTGATGCGGTTCCCCGACCTGCCGTTCATCCCAGACCCGCTTCGTGGGAACGCGTTCGCACTCGTCGAGGCCGTGTACTCCGGCGAGCCCGCGGACGGCGAGGCGATCGTCGCGCCGTTGCGCGCACTCGGGCCGGCGATGGACACGTTCCGGGTGATGCCGGCGCGTGAGCTGAGCCAGCTGCACATGGATCCGCCAGGCCCGGTGCCGGGTCACGGCGACGGCCGGCTGCTCGGGAGCATCGAAGCCGACGCGATCCGCGCGCTCGTCGAGAGCGCGGGTGCGGAGTCCGGCTCGTCGCTTCTCTCGGTCGAGCTGCGGCAGATGGGCGGTGCGCTCGACCGCTCCGCACCTGGCGACGGCGTGGCGACGTTCGCGGGCACGAGTGTCGGCCTCTTCGCGGTCGGCATGGCGGTCACGCCGGAGATGCACGCTGCGACCGGCCGCGACGTGCAGCGGGTCATCGACGCGATGTCGCCGTGGGACTCCGGACGCGACTACATGAACTTCCGTGAGTCGCGCTCGGACGGCGCCCGCTTGTTCTCGAGCGATCGCTTCGAGCGTCTGCTCGAGGTGAAGCGGCGCGTCGACCCGGACGACCTCTTCCGCTCGAACCACCCGGTCGAGCGCTGAGCATGGCTTACATGTAGGCGGCCGGCGGGCTCGCCGGCCGCCTACACGGGCGGTGCGTTCAGTCGCTCGAGGCAGGTTGGGCAGATGCCATGGCTCTCGCGGTCGAGCGCGTGCGCCTCGAAGTCGTCGTCGGGCACGACCCACTGGTCGGGCGCGATGCGGATCCGGTCGCACCAGGCACAGCGGACGAGCACGACGTCCTCGGCGGGCGGGGAGTGCTGCTCGGCGGACATGGGATCGACGCTACGCCTCACCCGCGACCCCGACAAGCTCCGTTTGCGAACCGAGAGCCGGCGCAACTCTCAATCGGCAACCTGCTTTCAAGCAGGTTGCAGTCGTCGCGTCGTCTGGCTGAACCGAACGACTGCAACCAGGTTGAAACCTGGTTGCGGCTGCAGACGAAGCGGCGGGGGTGGGATTTGAACCCACGAGCCTTTGAGGGGCTAGCGGTTTTCAAGACCGCCCCGTTCGACCGCTCCGGCACCCCGCCGCGGCAATCTTTCTACCGCTTCTCGGCGGCAGGCGATAGAGACGCGTGAAACGCTTCCGCCCATGAGCATCGCGCGGATCGCCGCCGCCCGGGCGCGCCTGCCCCGGAACGTGCGCACCCTGGGCTGGGTCTCGTTCGCGAACGACGCGGCCAGCGAGCTCGCGTACCCGATCGTCCCGCTCTTCCTGACGATCACGCTCGGGGCGCCGGTCGCCGTCGTCGGCGTGATCGAGGGCGTGGCCGAGGCGATCGCGATGGGCGTGCGCCTCCTCTCGGGCTGGCTCTCCGACCGCATGGGCGACAGGCGGCGCCCGTGGATCGTCGGCGGCTACGCGGCGTCCGCGGCCGCGCGCATCGTGGTGGCGGCCGCGCCGGCGTGGGGGTGGGTGCTCGGCGGCCGGGTCGTCGACCGGCTCGGCAAGGGAGCCCGCGGCGCCCCGCGCGACGCGCTGATTCGCGACTCGTCGCCGTCGGAGCTGATGGGCGCGAGCTTCGGCTACCACCGCGCGATGGACACGGCGGGGGCGATCGTCGGGCCGCTCGTCGCCGTCGGGCTGCTCGAAGCGGGGCTCTCGCTGCGCACGATCCTCTGGGTCGCGTTCGGATTGGGCGTCGCCGTGCTCGTGCTCGTTCGCCAGGTCCGCGAGGCGCCCGCGTCGACGCACACGAGGTCGAACGTGACCCTCCAGCCCGCACGGCTTGCGCCCGGATTCTGGGCGGTGCTGGGGATCTGGGTCGTCTTCTCGCTCGGTAACTCGAGCGATGCGTTCCTGATCCTGCGTGCGCGCAACCTCGGGCTCGGCGTGCTGCTCGTCATCACCGCCTACGCGCTCTACAACGTCGTCTACGCGTCGCTCTCGTGGCCGTTCGGCGCGTGGTCCGATCGTGTCCCGCGATCGGCTCTCGTCGGCGGCGGGCTTGCGGCGTTCGTCGCGGTGTATCTCGGCTTCGCGCTGGCACGGGACTCGTGGGCCGTCTGGCCGCTCTTCGCCGTGTACGGCGTGTACATCGCCGCGACTGAAGGCGTCGCGCGCGCGTGGATCGCCGATCACCTCACTGATCGCAGTGCGGTCGGCACGGCCTACGGGATCTTCTTCCTCGCGACCGGTGCGGCCGCGCTCGTCGCGAGCGTCGTCGCCGGCGTTCTGTGGACGTACGTGAGCCCGCGTGCGCCGTTCTTCGTCGGCGCCGCCGCAGCCGGTATCGCCCTCGTGCTGCTGCTCGCCTACGGGGCCGGCGCTGCGGGGGTCGAGCGGCCCATGAAGGTGCTGCTCGGCGCCGCGGCCGTCCTCGCGGGCGCGCTCATCGTCGTCGCCGCTGTCGAGCACAAGCGCGTCGCCGACATCTATCGGCGGACGCAGGCCGAGGTCGTGCCTGCCGCGCTCGTACGGCCCTGCGGTGCCGCGCCGACCGCCCGCACGAGCGCGTCACTCCTGCCGAGCCGGTTCCCTCGCCCCGCGGGCGTCGTCTATGTCGGCCAGCACCGTGCCGGGCCGACGACGATCGTCCAGGGCTTCCTCGACGCCGGCGTCGTGGCCGCGCACGACCTCTACCTGCGGGCACTCCCTCGCCCCGGCTACGAGATCCTGCGGGCCGAGCTCGATCCGGCCGATTCCGAGGTCGCCTTCGGCGGAGCCGGCACCTCGGGCCAGGTTCGGCTCACCCAGGAATGCCGAGGCAGGACGCGCGTGACCGTGACGATCCGGCCCGGCTGAGTGGAGATTCGGCTCCCGATCGCCTATCGTCCCTCTCGCCCACAGGTTCCTGGAAGGAGGACGCAGTGCTGAAGAATGCAAGCCGGCTCGGAAAGATCGAAATCTCCCTGGCCGGCCTCAGCGGGCTACTCGGCATTGTCACGCTCTTCTGGCATGACTGGCTCGAGGTCACGGGTTGGGATCCCGACCATCACAACGGCACGGCCGAGTGGTTCATCGCAGCCGCGCTGATCCTCCTCGCGGTCGGCCTCGGGATGCTCGCACGGCGCGAGACCCGGCGCATGCCCGCGCACGTCGGCGCGTAGCGGCCGAAGGAAGAACGAGGCATCACGGGGAGGCCGGGCGAGCGGCCTCTTCGTTCTCTCTAGGGGCGTCTGTCGTCGGCTTGATCGCGCGGCTTGAGCGCGGGCGGAGCCAACAGCCCACGCCGTCGCGCAGCGGCGATCGCCTCGAGCCGCGTGTGAACGTGCAGTTCGCGAAGGATGCTCCGAACATGGTTGCGGACGGTCTCGCGCGAGAGCGTGAACCGGTTCGCGATGTCGGCCGTGGAATGGCCGGAGGCGATCAGCTCGAGGATCTCGCGCTGGCGCGGTGTCAGTTGCGGCTCACGCTCCGACTCGATCGCGTCCGACGCGAGGTGCACCTCGAATGCGAGGATCAGGATGCCGACCACCTCCTCGCCTGCTCGAAGCGGCAGATGCTGCGCTCGCACGCCTCGGAGCTGCCCGCTCGCGTCCACGAACACGGTTTCGAAGTCGGTCGGCTCCCCGCATTCGACGGCACGGCGAAACTGCGACACGACCTGCTCGCGCGCCTCGAGAGGCACCGGCTCGGTGAAGTGGCGACCGAGCCACCAGGCATTCGAGTTGCCGGAGGCACGTTCCGCGGCCTCGTTCACGTGCAGGAAACGACCGTTCACGTCGTGCAGGCTGGCCGGGACGGCGAGGCTGTCGATCAGCCAGACGTCGGCATCCCGTAGGTCGTCTGTTTTCAGCTGGGAAGACACGCGGCCACATGACCGTACCGCGAGCGCTCACATCGACGCCGGGGATGCCACCCGCTTCCGAAGGTCGTCGAGTGAGAGTCGGCTCCCATCCGGGATGCCGACGATCCGCATGTTCGGCTGGAGCGCGCGAAGCTCGTCGCCGAGCCCGGCGCTCTGGCCGTGGGCGAGCACGCCGATCACGGCGACGTCGATCTCCACCCTGCTGCCGAGCTCGCGCGCTTCCTCTACGTCCCGCGTGCTCAGCACTCGATGTCCAGGCTCTCGGAGGGACTGCTCGATCAGGTCCTGGACGGCTGCGCTCTGGTCGACGACGAGAATCGTCAGGACTCGAGGGTGCACACCTGCGGAGCTTGGCGGTTCGCCCCCGGTGCGCGCCTGACCCGGATGGGTCAGTCCTCGCGAGGTGTGACGGCACCGGGCGCGCCGTACTGCCGGAGCACGTCGGGCACGCCGCCCTGGAAGTTCTCCAGGATCGCGAGCACCGCGCGGTCGGTCACCGCGGTGCCGTTCAGCGTGTGCACCGGCTCGAGGTTCTTGCCGTCGACGCGATAGCGGATGCCGAGCCGCCGCGCCTGGAAGTCGGTCGTGTTCGACGTCGACGTCAGCTCGCGGTAGCGGCCCTGCGCGGGAACCAGCCTTCGCAGTCGTACTTCTTCGCCGCGGGCGCGCCGAGGTCGCCGGCGGCGACGTCGACGACGCGATACGGAAGCTCGAGCCCCTGCAGGATCCGCTCCTCGATCGCCGAGGATGCCGCTCGTGCTCGTCCGCCGACGCGGACGGCGTCGCAGTAGACGAACATCTCGACCTTGTTGAACTGGTGCACGCGGAACATGCCGCGCGTGTCCTTGCCGGCCGCGCCCGCCTCGCGGCGGAAGTTCGTCGAGTAGCCGGCGTAGCGCAGCGGCAGCTCGCTCGAGGATCTCGCCCATGTGCAAGCCGGCGAGCGCGACCTCCGACGTGCCGGTGAGATAGAGCTCGTCGCTCAGGCAGCGCATAGATGTTCGAGCGCTCGGTCGGGAAGAACCCCGTGCCGTACATCGCCTCCTCGCGCACGAGCACCGGCGGCAGCACGGGGAGGAAGCCCTCGCGCAGCGACGGTGTCGATCGCGTAGCGGTAGAGCGGCGAGCGCGAGCAGCGCCGTGTCGCCGATCATGTAGCCGAACCGCGCGCCCGAGACGCCGCGCAGCGCGCTCCATGTCGAAGCGGCCGATCTCGGTGTGCTCCTTCGGCGTCGGTCGAGCTGCGGCGGCTCGCCCCAGCGGCGGATCTCCACCGCGTCCTCGTCGGTGTCGCCGTCGGGCGACGAGTCCGCGGGCGGAGTTCGGGATCGCTGCGAGCAGCGCGTCGCGCTCCGTCTCGGCTTCGGCGAGCTCCTGCCTCGGCGCGCTGCAGCTCCTCCTTGACGCCCCGCAGCTCCTCGAGCTGCTCGGGCGTCGGCTTGCCCTTCAGCTTCGTCTTCGCGCGCAGCTCGTCGACCCGCGGGACGAGCGCGCGCCAGCGCTCGTCGGCGGCGAGCCAGGCGTCGAACGCTTCGGCGGCGCCCTTGCGCGCAAGCCGGCGGCGGAACTCGTCGGGGTCGGCGCGGGCGGCGCGCGCGTCGATCACGAGCGAGAGTCTACGAAGGCTTCGAACAGCTGAGCGACCCCTTCGTCGCTCGACGTCGGGCACGACGAGTCGGCGCGCTCGAGGATCGGCGGCTGCGCGTTCGCGACGGCGACCCCGAAGCCGGCCCAGTCGAGCAGCTCGCGGTCGTTCTCGCCGTCGCCGCACGCGACGGTCTCCGCCGCCGTGAAGCCGAGCCGGTCGGCGACGAACTCGAGCCCCGAGCCCTTGCTCACCTCCGGCGCGCGAACTCGAGGAAGTGCGGGAGCGACTTCGAGACGAAGAGCTCGCCCGCGAAGCGCGGCTTCAGCATCGCCTCGAGCTCGTCGAGCGCGTGCGGGTCGCCGACCGCGACGAGCTTCGTCGGCTCGTCGTGCAGCCACTCGCGCAGGTCGCCGACGACGTGCACTCGGCACCTTGTTCAGATCGGCGTACGCGTGGGCCTCGGGCGTCTCGGCCGCGACGTAGAGCTCGTCGTCGACGTAGCAGTTGAGGTGGAACCCGGCGGCGATCGACCGCGTCGATCGCCTCGAGCGCGGCCGGGAGCGGGATCGGCATGTGGCGCAGGAACTCGCCGCTGACGGGGTCGGCGACGAGCGCGCCCTGGTAGCAGATGACGGGGTCGTCGAGCCCGGCCTCGGCGAGGTACGGGCGCACGGCCTGGAACATGCGGCCGGTGACGACGATCACGTGCACGCCGAGCGCGCGCACCTCGCGATCGCGGCGCGCGTGCGCGGGCGCAGCACGGCGTCCTGCGCGATCAGCGTGCGGTCGAGGTCGCACGCGAACGCCGCGACCTCCTGCGGGAAATCGGCCGGGAAGCTCTACGGGCCCGTTGTGCCCGGGTTGCCGCCGGTCGACTTGACGACGTACGACGCGACGTCGGCGATCTGCTGGTCGGAGAGCTGGCCCTTGAACGACGGCATCTGGCCCTTCCCGAGCGTGACGCGCGCGGTGGCCAGCCGGTAGTCGGGCTGCGCCTGGTCGAGATTCGGGCCGACCGTCCCGGTCGAGTGCGCGGCGGCGAGCGTGTGGCAGCCGACGCAGCCGGACTTCTGGAAGAGGGCCGCGCCGGCGGTCGGATTGCCCTTCAGCTTGAACGCGGGTGTCGCCGGCTCGAGCGTGGGCTTCGGCAACGCGCCGACGACGGTGCGCGGCGCCGGGGACTCGACTCCCTCCGCGCCGCACCCGGCGAGGGCGAACGCGAGGCATGAGAAAGCGATGAGAACCGGCTTCCGCACGGGGCGTGACTCTACCTGGCGGGAGTACCATCGGACGCATGAAGCGGAAGTACTACGGACGCGACGCCGGGCTCACCCTGCGCATGCTCGCGACGAGCGGGCTGCTCGGCCTGCTGTACGTCGTCTTCGCGCTTGTCCTCTTCTATTACCTCAACGTCGGGCTCGCCCCGATGCTCGTGATCATCGTCGTGATCGCCGCGGTCCAGTACTGGACGTCCGACAAGCTGGCGCTCGCGGCATCCGGCGCGAAGATCGTCACGCCCGAGCAGGCGCCCGACCTGCACGCGATGGTCGAGCGGCTCTGCGCGATGGCCGACCTGCCGAAGCCGCGGGTCGCCGTGATCCCGAGCGATGTCCCGAACGCGTTCGCCACCGGCCGCAACCCGAAGCACGCGGCCGTTGCCGTCACCGAGGGGCTCTGGCGCCGGCTCGAGCCGAAGGAGGTCGAGGCAGTCCTCGCGCACGAGCTCTCGCACGTCGCGAACCGCGACGTCCTGATCATGACGCTCGCGAGCTTCTTCGCGATGCTCGCGGCGCTGATCACGCGCTGGGGCTTCTACTTCGGGATGTTCGGCGGCTTCGGCGGCGGCAACCGCAGCAACAACAACAACGGCAACAACGGTGCCCGTCTGGCTCATCATCCTCGTCGTCTCGATCGTCACCTACGTGATCAGCTTCATCCTGATCCGGACGATCTCGCGCTACCGCGAGTACGCGGCCGACCGCGGCTCCGCGCTGATCACCGGCGCGCCGGAGAACCTGATGAGCGCGCTGCAGAAGATCGCGAGCGGCATCACGCAGATCCCGCAGCAGGACCTGCGCGAGGTCGCCGGCATGAACGCCTTCTTCATCGTCCCGACGAACTGGCGCCAGCAGGTCGGCGAGCTCTTCATGGATCACCCGCCGATGGAGAAGCGCCTCGCCGCCCTCTCGCGATCGCCCGCGAGATGGGCAAGCCGGTCGCCTAACGCAACCAGGATTCATCCTGGTTGCAGTCGATTCGCGTTCAGATCGGCGCGTCGAAGAGCGCGAACCACTTGCTGAGATCGCCCTCGACCGGCAGTTCCTTCTCCAGCTTCGCCTTCAGCTCGAGCTCGCGCGGGTTGTCGCGCTCCTGCTCCTTGCCGGTCGGCACGAACGGCCAGAACGCGCCGTTCTTGAAGCCGTAGATCCAGTAGACGGGTTCCGTCCCGCCGTCGAAGCGGAACGCCGCCGCGAGCAGCTGCCCGCCGAAGCCCTGCTCGGTGAAGCCGTTCGCGACGGAGTACACGGCCGTCACCTGATCCTCGAGGTCGGGATCGCGGACGATCACCCACTCGTAGCCGAACGAGTCCTGCTTGCGCTCGAGCTTCGAGCCGGAGTCGGTCGCGAGGCTCTGCAGCAGCGTTTCGACGTCCTTGTCGACCTGCGCGAACTCGCCGGCGGAGAGCGGCTTGAAGACG
Organism: uncultured Actinomycetes bacterium; assembly: GCA_963838985.1. Classification (GTDB taxonomy): domain Bacteria; phylum Actinomycetota; class Thermoleophilia; order Gaiellales; family Gaiellaceae; genus Palsa-739. The sequence goes on along the minus strand of CAWITF010000008.1, from coordinate 194,985 downwards.
AGCGCGCCGACCCCGCTCGGCTTCAGCCCGCACTCGACGTCGAGCGTCACCGCGGCGGTCGTCAGCGCGAAGATCCGGTCGCGCGCCGGCCCTTTCAGCTTCTTGCGGCCGAAGAGGACGTCCCCCAGACCCACGACTACTGCGCCGTCGCTCTGCGAGGCGCTGTGCCCGGCTCGATCTGCTTCGCCTCGTCGCCCGCGCCGACCTCCGCCTTCAGCTTCGCGAGCTCGCTGTCGACCTGGTTCGTCGCCGAGATCTGCGAGAGCTCGCGGTCGAGCTGCGTGCGGTTGTCGCCGACGTCCTCGAGCGCGCCGGTCGCGGTCAGCTCTTCGATCGCCGACGCGCGGGCCTGCAGCTCCTCCGTCTTGTCGCGGGCGCGCTGGATCGCCATGCCGGTGTCCTGCATGCCCCTGCCGATGCCGGTCGCCGCCTCGCCGATCTTCACCTGCGCCTGCGCGGCGGAGTACTGCGCCTTGATCACTTCCTTCTCCGAGCGGAACGACTCGATGCGCGCCTCGAGCTGCTGCTGGGAGGCGACGAGCTGGTCCTGCTGCTGGGCGAGCTGCTGCACCTGCGCGTCGAGGCCCTGCAGCTGCTGCTGCGCCGCGGCCTTGCGCTCGAGCGCCTGCCGCGCGAGATCCTCGCGGTTCGCCGCGACCGCCTGGCGCGCCTGCGTCTCGAGCTTGACGACGTTCTGCTCGATCGACTGGGTCTGGAGCTCGAGCCGCTTCTTCGCCGTGACGACGTCCGCGACGCCGCGCTTCACGTTCTGAAGCTGCTGGATCATCTGCTCGTACGAGTAGTCCAGCGTCTCCGTCGGGTTCTCGGCGCGATCGAGGGCGCGCGAGGCTTTCGACTTGAAGATGAGCGTGAAGCGCTGCCAGAGGCCGGCCATCGGTTCTCCTTTACCCAGAGGTTCCCGTTAGCCTAGCGCCGTGCTGATCGAGAAGAGCATGAACCCCGACTGGCTCTCGAACGCCTTCGCGATCGCCGACCGCGAGGGCGGGACGGCGCTCTTCGTCGACTCGGGCGCCGACGTCGCGCCGCTCGTCGCCGCCGTCGAGGCGTGGGGAGCCAAGCCGGCAGCGATCCTGCGGACGCACTCCCACCACGACCACGTGGCGCACGAGCACGAGCTGCGGGCGCGCTACGGCCTCGAGGTCGTCGCCGAGCCGGGCGAGTGGGAGTGGGGCGGCCTGCGCGTCCGCGGCGTGTCGACCCCCGGTCACTCCGACGACATGGTCGCGTTCCTCGTCGACGACGTCGTCTTCAGCGGCGACACGCTCTTCAAGGACGCCGTCGGCGGCGGCGACCTCGAGCAGGTGCGCGCGTCGGTGATGGACGTCTTCATGGCGCTCCCCGACGAGACGCGCGTCCTGCCGGGGCACACCGACGAGACGACGATCGGGCGCGAGCGCGCAGAGAACCCGTTCGTCAAGGTCTGGAGCGGCGCCGAGCCGGAGGGCACGGAGCCTGTGAAGGTCGGCGGCCGCGAGGCGACCCTCATCGTCTGGTCGCCCGACTACGACGGCAAGGGCAAGGCCTGGGTGCGCTTCGCCGGCGGCGAGGACGCGATCGTCGGCGGTTCCAAGGTCGAGCGCCAGCCGCTTTCTGGGGTCTGACCCCGAAGGGGTCTGACCCCGCTGTTCCCACTGTCCGCAAAGGCCAGTAGCTTGCCCTCGATGCGCCTGCTCGTCGCCCGCTGCGAGGTCCGCTACTCCGGCCGCCTGAACGCGGTGCTCCCCGAGGCCGTGCGCCTGTTGATCTTCAAGGCCGACGGCTCGGTGCTCGTGCACGACGACGCGGGCGGCTACAAGCCGCTGAACTGGATGACCGCCCCGACGCACGTCGACCAGGACGGCGACACGCTGACCGTGCGCCGTTTGAAGACGGAGGACGTGCTCGAGATCCGGCTCGCCGAGGTGTTGAGCGACGTCACGCACGACATGGGCGAGTCGGTCGCGCTGCAGAAAGACGGCGTCGAGCGCGACTTGCAGGAAGAGCTCGCCGCCGCGCCGGCTGCGCTCGGCGAGGCGCTCACGCTCGTGCGGCGCGAGTGGTCGACCGAGGTCGGGCCGGTCGATCTGATGTGCCGCGACGAGGACGGTGCTTGGGTCGCCGTCGAGATCAAGCGCGTCGCGACGATCGAGGCCGTCGAGCAGCTGACGCGCTACCTCGGCTTCATCCGCGAGGACCCGGCGAAGAGCGCGTGCCGCGGCATCCTCGCGGCGCAGCGGCTGAAGCCGCAGGCCGTGACGCTCGCCGAGTCGCGAGGCATTCGCTGCGTCGAGGTCGACCTCTCGCTGCTGCGCGGCGAGCGGGAGCCGGACCTGACGCTCTTCACGGCCTGACGATCGCCTTCAGGTAGCCGTCGGGCGGCTCCGCGAAGAGCGCCGGCAACGCGTCGAGGGATACCTCGTGCGTGAGCAGGCGCTCCCACGGATACGCGCCGCTCGCGAGGAACGCGAGCGCTGCGCGCACGGTCTTTGGCGTGTGATGGAACGCGCCGCGCAGCGTGAGCTCGTCGTAGTGCAACCGCTCGGCGTCGAGCTCGACCGCGCCCTGCACGCCGCTGAAGAGGATGACGGTGCCGCCGCGGCGCACGGCCGCGACGGCGTCGCGCCAACCCTTCGGCTTGCCGGTCGCCTCGATCACGACGTCGCCGTCGCGCGCGTCGCCGGGCACGGCGCCGAACTCCTGCGCGAGCTCGCGGCGTTCTGCGCTGCCGCCGGCGACGATCACGCTCGCACCCGCGTCCTTCAAGCATGCGCACAGCAGCATCCCCATCGGCCCGGGACCGAGCACGGCGACCGTCTGCTCCGGCTCGATCGCCGAGGTTGCATGCAGTGCGCACGCGAGCGGCTCCATGAGCGCCGCAACCTCCGACGTCAGCGTGCGTGGAACCGGATGCAGGTTGACGCGCGCGATGCGCTCGGGGACGACGAGCAGCTCCGCATACGCGCCGTTCAGCAGCGGCAGCAGGTTCTCGCACAACGACTCGCGCCCGCGCGCACACTGCGCGCACGTGCCGCACGGCGCCGAGTTCGCCGCGACGACGCGCTTCCCGGTCGCGACGTCGAAGCCGCAGAACTCGTGACCGAACGGCGACGGCAACTCGGAGAGCAGGAGCGGATGGCCGCGGCGGAACGTCTTCAGGTCGGTGCCGTCCGTAAGCGCGAGCTCGATCTGCACGAGCACGTCGCCGAGCCCGGGCCGCGGATCGGGGACCTCCTCGATACGGAGGTCGCCGGGGCCGTAGAAGCGAGCTGCCTTCACGGCGTGAAGACGATCTTCAACGCGCGCCGTTCGCGGTAGAGCGACAAGCCCTCCTCGAACCGCTCGAGCGGCAGCACGGTCGGCTCCGGCACGGCGAGCATCGGAAGCAGCTGGGCAGCCTCGCGCATCGACTGCGGTGTCGCGGACCGCGAGCCGACGACCTGCAGCTCGCGGCGGTAGACCTCGTCGCCGGGAAGCTCACCGGCGTCCGCGAAGACGAGCACCGTGCCGCCGGCAGCGACGGCCGCGAGCGCGTCCCGTCCTGCGCCGCGCGCGCAGACGATCACCGCGTCGACCGAGCCATCCGGCGCTCGGCCTGCGCGCGCCGGATCACTGTCGGCCGCATAGACCTCGTCGCCGCGCCGCTCGAGCACCGCGGCGAAGAGTCGCCCGACGAACCCGTTCCCGATCACGAGCACGCGGCCGCGCGGCACGCGTGCGGTGCCGCGCAGCACGCATGCGAGCGGCTCGATCATCGTCCCGTGGGCGTCGTCGATCGAGTTCGGAAGCTCGACGCCGTCGGTCGCCTCGACGCGCTCCGCGAACCCGCCTGGTCGGATCGTCGGCTCGCCGAAGCGCTCGCACGTCGACTCGTGCCCGGCGCGGCAGCGGGCGCACTCCCCGCACGGCCGGTGGTGCACGAGCGCAAGCCGCCGCTCGCCGTCCCGCACGACCACCTCGTGGCCGAGAACGATTCCCGGCGCAGCGCGGCCGAGCTTCTCGACGTCCGAGCCGCAGAGCCCGCACGCAAGCACCTGCACCGGCGACGCCGGCTCCGGCACCTCGGTTAGGCGCGGGCGCCCCTCCGCATCTAGCGCCACCGCGCGCACGGGCGTATCGTAGGCCCATGGCAGTCAAGCTCCATCGGTGCTCCAACGAGTGGGTCAAGATCAAAGGTCATCCCTGCTGGCGCGTCGAGAAGGCGCTCAAGGACATGGGCGTCGACTACGAGACCGTCCCGGGGCCCGTGCGCCGCGGCAAGCGCGATGAGCTCGAGGCGCTGAGCGGTCAGCGCATGTACCCCGTGATCGTGCTCGAGGACGGCACCGTCTACCGCGAGCAGTCGAAGGACATGGAGACGCGGATCCGCGAGGGACGGCTCCAGACGGCTCCTCCGGCCTCCGGCTAGAATTCCCGCCGATCGACCTGGGGCTATAGCTCAGTTGGGAGAGCGCCTGGTTCGCAATCAGGAGGTCGGCGGTTCGAGCCCGCCTAGCTCCATCAGGTGCCAGGCACCCTCGGTGCCTGGCACCGCTTTTTCACCGTTTGGCTTTTAGCCGCCGGGGGACCCCAGGAGAAGACATCCGATCGGGCCGGCGGGTCTGGTCATTCACCTGGGAGGTTGGAATCGATGAGGAGAACTCGTCTGCTCTGGTGTGCCCTGGCGACGGTGGTCGTCGCGGCGATCGGAGCCTCGGCAGCAGCGGCCGGCCCGACGAACCCGAAGCACTTCTTCTGGGCGCCGGGCCAGGATCCGCAGGGCACCGTCAACTCGGCGTCGAACGACCTGATCTACCACGGCGGGTCGATCGGAGACGGCGCGATCGGCATCCAGAAGAAGCCGGCGGTGTACCTGATCTTCTGGGGCCCGCAGTGGAAGTCCGGCTTCACGACGCCTGACTCGAACGACGGCACGCTCTACTCGAGCGCGACGCTCCAGAACTACGTCACCTCGTTCTTCGCGAACGTCGGCGGCAGCCCGTGGGCGGGTGTGCAGACGCAGTACTGCCGCAACGTCCCAGCGGGCACGACCGACTGCTCGCTCTTCCCGACCGCCGACAACATCACGAACCCCGTGCGCCAGCTGAAGGGTGTGTGGACGGATCCGACACCGGTTCCGGCGGACATCGTCACCACCGGGCTCGCGCAGAACCTCGTCGATGACCCGATCGCGATGGAGGCGCAGCGTGCGTCGGCACACTTCAAGTACAACGCCGACGCGACGTACATCGTCCTGACGCCGCCCGGCACCGTTGGCGCCGGCCAGCCCGTGTACTGCGGCTACCACACCCAGACGACGAGCATCGACGGCGTCGGCAACCCGTATCGCATCGAGTACGCGTTCATCCCGTTCCTGAACACGGACTGGCCCGGGGTCGGCACCGGTGGCTGCGGTCAGCACAACGTGAACGCGACGAGCGACAGCTTCGGCAACGGCGTCTTCGACGGCTACAGCATCGTCGTCGGGCACGAGTACGCCGAGGCGGTCACCGATCCCGACAACTTCTTCGCGCAGCAGGACGGCTGGAACGACGCGCAGGGGTCGGAGAACGGCGACAAGTGCGCGTGGACGAACGACCAGAACATTACGCTCGGCGGCAACAAGTTCGCAGTGCAGCCGCTCTGGAGCAACGAGGCGTTCGACGCAACCGGCAACGGCTGCGCCGTCTCTCGCTAAGCCACGGCGGTGCCAGGCACCTTTAGGTGCCTGGCACCGCTTCTCGGTCGCTCGCCCACGCGGCGAGCAGGCCGCGGTAGTGCGCGATGAACTTCTCCTGCTCGTGCGTCGGGAACGTCGCGCGCACGGTCTCGATGAGCACGCGGTCGAAGTCGTCGCTCGTGAACCACTCGTGCGCCGCTTCGTCGAGATGCTGTAGCGGCCCCGCGCAGAACTCCGCGTACGCGTCGGTCTGGAAGTGCGCGTCCGCGAGCGCGCGGTACTCGACGAGCTTCTCCTCGTACGAGAGATCGTCCTCGGTCTGCGATCGCGAACCACGGCGTCGTGTCGACGTCGATCCGCATGCGGCGACCCTCGCCGACGCAGAACGCGCACCAGCGCACCAGTGCCGTGATGGCCCACGGGAAGTAGTAGTGGAGGCTCGTCAGCGCGACGTCGGGTGACGCGTTCGCGTAGTCGATCGGGAACGCCTCGCCGCCGCGGACGATCGACTCGCACGAGTTGAACTCCCACCGGAAGAACGCGTTCACGACCTTCGAGATCGTCTCGACCTCGAAGCCCTGATCTGCAGAGAGGAAGTCGTGCTTGACCTGATAGCGGTCGTGCATCGGGCGGTCGGGGTCGAACCACATCGTTCGCGACTCGGCGCCGATCGAGAGCGTCCGCGTGAAGACCTCGAAGTCGTCGACCGCCGACTGCACGTGCATCAGCTGCTCGCCCGACTCGTCGTAGCGGCGCCGGAGCTCCGCCAGGTCGCGGGCACGTGAGACGCCGCGCCACGCGCCGCCGTCGAAAGGCTTCAGGTAGAGCGGGTACCCGACCGCCTCGCCGATCTCGGCGAGGTCGAACGCACGGTTGTACCGCGCCGCGGTCGTCGGGAAGCGCTCGTTCCACGGCGGCTGCTTGTGCGGGATCAGCCACGTGTCCGGCACCTTGAGGCCGAGTCGCATCATCGCGCAGTACGCGGAGTGCTTCTCCATCGCCTGGAAGGTGAACGGGTTGTTGAGGAGATAGACGTCGTCCATCAACGCGACCTTCTTCAGCCATTCGCGCGGCAGCAGGTACCACCAGCCGACGCGGTCGAGGACGAGCGCGTAGCGCGACGGCGTCCGCAGGTCGAACGGCTCGTTCAGCACGCGCTCGATCGCCAGCTCGTGCTTCCCGCCTCGCCACTCGAACGTTCCGACGCGCGCAGCGAGCTGCTCGAACGCGGTCGGCCAGTCCTCCTCGGTCCCGAGCACCAGGCCGAGCAGGTGCGCGGTCACCGCCACACCGCCCGAAGGAGCGGCGGCAGGTGCGCCTCGAGCGCGCGCCGCCACGTCGGCCAGTCGTGGCCTCCGCGGGCAGCGTGGAAGTCGACGGGGTAGCCCTGCCGCGCGAGCGCCTGCGCCAGCGCCGCATTGTTCGCGTAGTTCTCCTCCTCGAGGGCGCAGGTGATCGTCGTCGGCACGGGCCGCTCGGGGTCGTTCCGCGAAGCGGTCCCCACGAACCGCTCGACACGGCCGAAGCGGGGGAAGCGGGCCTCCTGCGGGTCGGTCCGCCTGCGGAAGTAACTGCCGGACTGGAGAAAGAGGCCGGAGAACGCCCGCGGCTCGACCCGGTGGGCGTGGAAGAGCGCGAGGCCGCCGAGGCTCGCGCCGACCCCGATCCGGCGGCCGCGCCCGCGCCCCGCGACCTCGTCGAGCCGCGCCGTGAGGGCGCGGGCATACGGGGTCGAGGCGGAGAACGCCTCCATACGGTCGGCTTGGTCGACGAGGGCAACGCGGTGGGGCGGGGCGGCCCCGTCGGCGACGAGCCGCCGAAGCAAGCGCAAGAGGCCGGCCCGCCTCGCATAGTCGCGGCCGTCGAGGACGACGAGGAGCGGGCCGGCGCCCGCACCGACGCTCTCGAGGCGGATCGGGATCTCCACAGCCCGATTCTTGCCATTTCCGCCCCGATGCGTACGGTCAGGAAAGGGGCCGAACTTGCCGATAGCGAGCTGTATCCCCTAACTGACCGACGCAGCCTGCGTCTGAAGGGGTAGAAAGAAGAAGGAAAGCCGTCCGGATGCTGACACCGATCCCAGCGAGTGAGTGCGACCGCGCCCGTGAGGCCGCGTCCGCCTGCCTCGACGGGGAGCTCACCGAGCTCGAGGCCGCCTTCCTCGGCGCCCATCGGCGGGCCTGCGGCGACTGCGAGTCCTTCGCCGCCGGCATCGAGGCGACGACTGCGGCTCTGCGGGCGACGCCGCTCAGCGAGCCGTCGAGGCCGCTCGTCTTCAACCGGCTTCGGCGCCCGGCTCGCCAGCTGACCCTTCGCGCCGCGTCCGGCCTCGCTGCCGCGGCGGCCGTCCTCGCCTTCGTCGCGGGGCACGTGATCCAGCCCGCCGGCCATGCCCAGACCCAGAGGAGCGCCGCTCCCAGCCTTCGGGTCGCCCCGGCCCGCGTCCCGCAGCCGTTTTCGGCCTTCTACTCGGTCACGAGCTCTGCGCCGCCCATGGTCCGCGCCGGCGAGAACGTCGCCATCTAGCGCCTGGGTGGCGCCTTGACGTTCTCCTAACTAAGCTACCGCCCCGTCGTCTTAGCAACGGACACGGAACGCCCCTCTCCCGACGGGCGTAGGAGCGAGCATGCGCCGCCGTCCCACCGGCTCCCGGCGCAGACAAAACGGAGGGAATCGATGCATAGACGCCTTTGGCTCCTCGCGGGCGCGGCTGCTGTCCTGCTGGTTGCAGGCGCATCCGCCAGCGCGTCGACCAAGGTCGCCGGCTCGGCCAAGCTCGCCGCCGCCCCGTTCGCCCAGGCTTGGGCGAACGTGCCGCGGACACCGGCCGCACGCAAGGCGAAGAGCGTGCTCGTCTTCGGCATGGAGCAGGACGTCACCGGCTTCAACACCGGCCAGGCCGACCAGAACGCGTATTGGGCTGCGCTCGACCGGCAACACGCCGACGCTGCGCGGCAACTACATCATCGACAACAACGGCAACTACCACCTCGACCTCGCGTCGAAGGTGACCGCGACCAAGAGCGGATCTGACGATCACGATCCGCCCGAAGGCGTACTGGAACTGGGTGGGTCACGCGAAGGCGCCGGTCACGTACAAGGACTACGTCTACACGTGGCAGCAGATCGTCAACAAGGCGAACAACGCCTGCGTCGACGACCGGTTACGACCAGATCACCGGCTTCACGCCACAAGGGCAACAAGCAGGTCACGTTCCACTGGAAGAAGCCGTTCGCCGACTACCGCGACCTCTTCGGGCTCATCTACCCGTCGAAGGCCGCTCGCCGGCCTCAACTGGAACACGCTGCTGGGCGGACTGCGTCTGCGGTAACGACGGCAAGCCGGTCTCCGACGGCCCGTTCCTGCTGACGAACTACACGAAGGGCCAGGGCCTGACCCTGAAGCCGAACCCCGACTGGTACGGCACAAGCCGGCCCTGAAGGAAGTCGACTTCAAGCTGATCACGGACACGAACTCCGAGATCCAGGCCATGCGCGGCGGCGAGGTCGACGCGATCTACCCGTCCCCGCAGACCGCGCTCGCGCAGCTCGTGCACCAGTCCGGGCTCAAGTACAGCTCGATCCCGGGCTTCACCCAGGAGCACATCGACCTCCAGACGAGGGCGGCACCGGCAACGCCGCTCCTGAAGCAGCAACTGGTTCCGCCAGGCGATCGATGCTCGGCATGGACCGGCACTCGCTGATCAAGGCGCTCTTCGGCGACATCGCACCCGGCCTCAAGCCGCTGAACAACCTCGATGTACGAGCTCGGCGCCAACGCGATGCCGTCAGTTCGCCAAGTGGAACTTCGCGCCGAAGAAGGCGATCGCCCTCCTGAAGGCGCACCTGCACCGGTGGTCCCGCCGCCCGACCCGCGGCAACAGCGCCGTCTGGACGTGCCCCGGCAACGAGAAGGCGGAGTTCCGCTGGAACACGACGGCTCGGCAACCAGCGCCGCGCGACGAGCGCCGCGATCTTCAACGCAGCAGCTCGGTGCGATCGGCATCAAGACTCGACGTCAGCTTCGAGCCGGCGAACCCGAACTTCTTCGGGACGCGCCTGCCGACGCACGACTTCGACCTGCGCCGAGTACGCCTGGCTCGGTGGCCCGGATCCGTCGGGCTTCGACGCGATCTACCAGTGCCAGGACAACGCCAAGAACCTCGGCGGCTCGAACTACAAGCTGTACTGCAACAAGAAGGTCGACGCCCTGATCAAGGCCGGCGACGCGGAGCTCAACCCGACCAAGCGCACGGCCGACTTCCAGAACGCGGCGACGCTGATCGCCAACGACATTCCGATCGTCCCGCTCTACGCCCCGCCGTCGATCCTCGTCTACAAGTCGGCGATCAAGGGCATGGAGCAAGAGCAACAACCCGACGCTGCGCGGGCCCGACCTGGAACGTCGAGCAGTGGCACTGGTAGGCCGAACGACGAACATCGTTTGACCTCAGTGACGTAGCATCAGGGATCCGCGTCTCCCGGCCGAAACCGGCGGGCGCGGATCCCTTTCGTCCCCGACGGCGCCAAGGAGCCGAACCATGCTCACCTACATCGTCAGGCGGATCCTCTACAGCATTCCGGTGCTGATCGTCTCGACGTTCCTGAGCTTCATGTTCGTGTCGCTCGCCGGGCAACCCGGTCGGCGACGCTGCGCGGCGAACCCGCGCTTCCCGCCGAACACGCTGCACAACATCTTCGTGCAGAACCACCTGGACCGCTCGATCCCGGTGCGCTACTGGTACTGGGTCGAGGACGTCTTCACGCACAAGCTCGGCAACTCGCTCTCGACGTTCCAGCCGATCTGGCCGGACATCACGCGCACGCTCGGGCACACCGCGCAGTTCGATCATCATCTCGGAGTCGCTCGCGATTCTCCTCGGCGTCGCCGTCGGCATCTTCTCGGCGATCCGGCAGTACTCGATCTTCGACTACTCGTTCACGTCGTTCAGCTTCCTCGGCTTCGCGATGCCGACGTTCTGGCTCGCGCTGCTGCTGCAGATCCTCTTCGTCGACATCTACCTGAAGTGGAACGTGCGGATCTTCTACACGTCCGGGCTTAACAACCCGGCACCACGGGACGTGGTCGCTCGACCGGCTGCAGCACATCGCGCTGCCGGTGATCGACGCTCTGCATCATCAGCTTCGCGCTGTACAGCCGCTACATGCGCGCCTCGATGCTCGACGTGATCAACAGCGACTACGTGCGCACCGCGCGCGCGAAGGGCGTGCTCGCGAGTGGCGCGTGATCTTGCGCCACGTCGTCCGGAACGCGCTGATCCCGATCGTCACGGTCGCCGCGCTGAACCTCGGCGGCCTGCTCGGCGGCGCGATCATCACGGAGACGGTCTTCACGCTCGACGGCATCGGCTACTACTTCGTCCAGAAGCTGCAGGCGACCGACCTCTACGCGGTGATGGCGTACCTCCTCGTCACGTCGGTGATCATCATCGCCTTCAACCTGATCGCCGACATCCTCTACGGCTACCTCGATCCGCGGATCCGGTATGACTGAGTCGACCCCAGGCGCATCAGATCCGGCTCCCCGACAACGCGGGTCGCCCGTCGAGCAGACGATCGACGGCGAGCTCGTCGCGCCGGCGGGGCTCGATCGACCGCCATCGAAGCCGGGCCTCGAGGTCAAGGCGCGCAGCCAGTGGGACTATGCGCGCCGGCGCTTCCTGCGCCACCGGCTCGCGATGGTCGGCCTCGTCGGCCTGGTCATCATCTTCGGCGCCGGCGATCTTCGCGAACTTCGTCGCGCCGTACTCGTACTCCGAGATCGACCTGAACAACCTCCTCCACGCACCGACGTTGCAGCGCGCATCACTTCTTCGGCACGGACGCGATCGGACGCGACTACTTCAGCCGTGTCATCTGGGGGATCCGCACGTCGGAGGAGGTCGGCGTCTTCGTCGCAGTCGTCTCGTCGATCCTCGGCCTCGTCGTCGGCGCGATCGCCGGCTACTACGGCGGCTGGTCGACAACCTCCTGATGCGCATCACCGACCTCGTGCTGACGCTGCCTGCGCTCGCGATCCTGCTGACGGCCGCGTGCGCTGCTGGGGCACGGGCAGCCAGTGGCGCGTCTCGGTCATCCTCGCGTTCTTCTTCTGGACGGGCATCGCGCGTGTCGTGCGCGGCGTCTTCCTGTCGCTGCGCGAGAAGGAGTACGTCGAGGCGGCGAAGGCGGCCGGCGCCGGCGACTGCGCGGATCATGTTCCGGCACATCCTCCCGAACACGCTCGGCCCGATCATCGTCAACGGCACGCTCGCCGTCGCCGCCGCGATCCTCACCGAGGCGGCGCTCTCGTTCCTCGGCTTCGGCATCAAGCCGCCGACGCCGTCGCTCGGCGTGCTCGTTCCAGGACGGGCCAGACGAACCCGCAGCAGTGGTGGCTGACGGTCTTCCCGGGCCTGACGATCGTCCTGATCGTCCTCTGCGTCAACTTCGTCGGCGACGGCCTGCGCGACGCGCTCGACCCGACGCAGCGGAGAATCCGTGCCTGAGCCCGTCCTCTCGATCGCGACCTCGTCGTCGAGTTCGAGACCGACGACGGCGTCGTCCACGCGGTCGACGACCTCACTACGACGTCTTCCCGGGCGAGACGCTCGGGATCGTCGGCGAGTCCGGCTCCGGCAAGAGCGTCAGCACGATGTCGATCCTCGGGCTGATCCCGCAGCCGCCCGGACGCATCGTCAGCGGGACCGCGATGTTCAACGGGCGCGACCTGCTCAAGCTGAAGAAGCGCGAGCTGCGCGCGCGTCCGCGGCGACGAGGTCGCGATGATCTTCCAGGACCCGATGACCTCGCTGAACCCGGTGCTGCAAGATCGGCGACCAGCTCGGCGAGGCGATCAAGACGCACTACCCGAAGGTGAAGGACGACGAGGTTCGGCAGCGCGTGATCGATCTGCTCGCCTCGTCGGCGTCCCGAACCCGGAGACGCGCTACGACCAGTACCCGCACGAGTTCTCCGGCGGCATGCGCCAGCGCGCGATGATCGCGATGTCGATCGCGAACTCGCCGTCGCTGCTGATCGCCGACGAGCCGACGACCGCGCTCGACGTGACGATCCAGGCGCAGGTGCTCGAGGTGCTGAAGCGCGTGCAGGAGGAGACGAACGCGGCGACGATCCTGATCACGCACGACCTCGGCATCGTCGCCGAGCTCTGCGACCGCGTGATCGTGATGTACGCGGGCCAGATCGTCGAGCACGGCGACGTGCACACGATCTTCCAGAACCCGCGGCACCCGTACACGATCGGGCTCATGGACAGCCTGCCGAAGCTCACCGAGGACGAGGAGTGGCTGCGGCCGATCCCGGGTCGCCGCCGTCGCTGATCAACCGGCCGTCCGGGCTGCGCGTTCCATCCCCGCTGCTTCCTCTCGCAGGGGCGGCGCGTGTGCCGCGACGAGGTGCCGCCGCTGCGGTCGACCGACGCCGGCGAGGATCACCGCGCCGCGTGCCACTTCGCGGAGGAGCTGATCGGGCGCACTCGAAGTTCGCCGCGCCGGTCGGCGCAGGTGATGCGTCGTGAGCGCAGCGGAGCAGCTCGACAACGAGCGAGCATCGCGCGCAGACAGGGCGAGGAGATCCTCCGCGTCGAGAATCTCGTCAAGTACTTCCCGATCCGCGCCGGCTTGCTCAAGCGCACGGTCGGTCACATCCACGCGGTCGACGGCGTCGACCTGTCGCTCGAACGCGGGCGAGACGCTCGGCCTCGTCGGCGAGTCGGGCTGCGGGAAGACGACGCTCTCGCGGACGATCATCAAGCTCGTCGAGCCGACGAGCGGCACGATCATCTTCAACGGCCGCGACATCACGCAGTTCAGGCGCGCGCCAGATGCGCGACGTGCGGCGGGAGATGCAGATCGTCTTCCAGGATCCGTACGCGTCGCTGAACCCGCGGATGACCGTGCGCGACATCGTCGGCGAGCCGCTGCGGATCCACGAGCAGTACTCGGGGCGGCAGGGCAAGCAGCGCGTGGACGAGCTGCTGCGCACGGTCGGCCTCTCGCCGGAGCACGCGAACCGGTTCCCGCACGAGTTCTCCGGCGGGCAGCGGCAGCGCATCGGCGTCGCGCGCGCGCTCGCGCTGAACCCGCAGCTGATCATCCTCGACGAGCCGGTCTCGGCGCTCGACGTGTCGATTCGTGCGCAGGTCGTGAACCTGCTCGAGTCGCTGCAGCGCGACTTCGGGCTGACCTACATCTTCGTCGCGCACGACCTCTCCGTCGTGCGTCATGTGTCCGACCGCGTCGCCGTGATGTACCTCGGCAAGATCGTCGAGATCGGGACGAAGCACGAGATCTACGAGCAGCCGTCGCACCCGTACACGCAGGCGCTGCTCTCCGCGGTGCCGATCGAGGAGCCGGGCCAGCGCGGCCAGCCGCAAGCGGATCGTGCTCGAGGGCGACGTGCCGAGCCCGGCGAATCCGCCGTCCGGCTGCCGGTTCCGCACGCGCTGCTGGAAAGCGCAGCCGATCTGCGCCGAGGAAGAGCCGGCGCTCGTCGATCGCGGCCAGGGCCACCCGAGCGCCTGCCACTTCGCCGAGATCGTGAAGCCGCTCGACATCGTCGGGCAGCCGGCTCCCGCTTAGGCGAGCGACGACTGCAACCTGCTTGAAAGCAGGTTGCTGGCTCTGATCTCGCAACCAGATTTATCCTGGTTGCAGTCGTGCGGCCGACCCCCTGCTTCGCGGGACACGTCTGGTGCCATGCACGGGACGCAGCTTCCGCACGACTTCGCGCCGAAAGCGTGCTCTCGTGAGGGTTCCGTCACAGGGCCTGGCCCCAGACGTGGCCAACGGGTCAGTCTGAGCTCGCGCAGACCGGCGCGTCAGCGATGCCTGGTCCGCGCCCTCGCCTCGCGAGCGCGCAGCTGCCACTTCCGCACTTCCTCGCGGCGGAGGCGGGCGTCGTGGCGGATCTCGATTGCACGCAGCTCGCGCTGCAGCTTCACCCAGCTCTCGTAGCGGTCGCGTGGGAGCTCACCGGTCTCGAGCGCCGCCTTCACCGCGCAGCCGGGCTCGGTGTCGTGCGAGCAATCGCTGAACCGGCACGCGAGCGTCAGCGCCTCGACGTCTGCGAACGCCTCGTCGAGGCCGCCGCTGTCCCACAGCTGCAGCTCCCGGATCCCCGGCGTGTCGATCACGACGCCGCCGCCCGGCAGCGCGATCAGCTCGCGATGCGTCGTCGTATGCCGCCCTTCGTCGTCGTCGTCACGCGTCTCCTTCGTCGCCATCAGCTCACGGCCGGCCCACCGGTTCACGAGCGTCGACTTGCCGACACCGCTCGAGCCGATGAGGACGCCGGTCACGCCTTCCCCCAGCCGCGCGCGCAGCGCGTCGACGCCCTGCCCGGTCACCGCGCTCACGACGTGCACGGTGACGCCGAGTGCCACCGCCTCGACCTCGGCGACGAGCGGCCACGGATCCTCGAGCCGGTCGGCCTTCGTCAGCACGATCTCCGGCACGGCGCCGCTCTCCCAGATCGTGACGAGGTACCGCTCGATCCGCCGCGGCTCCAGGTCCGGGCCGAGCGACGACACGATGAACGCGACGTCGACGTTCGCAGCGAGCGTCTGCGCGTCGGACGTCAGCCCCGCCGCCTTCCGCACGATCGCGCTGCGGCGCGGCAACACCGCCCGGATCAGCCCGTCGGCGAGCGCGACCCAGTCGCCGACGGCGACCTCGACGTTCTCGTGCATCAGCCGCCCGGGCAGGCGGGTCCGCACGATCTCCTCGGTTGTCTGCACGTCGAACGCCGCGCGGTGAGCGGCGACGACGCGCCCCGGCACATGACCGGGTTCCAGATTCTCGGCGAGCTCGGCGTTCCATCCGAGCACTGCCAGGTCGAGCTCAGGCAACGCAGTTCTCCTTTACGGGACGACGAACAAAGGACGGCACGGCGGCCGCCTCCCGAAAAGGAGCTACGCCCGTCGCGCGGCTAGTCGGTCGCGGCGACCGAAGAGGTGGCAAGCACAGGCGTCATGAGTTCGTACCTCCTCCGGTCGGGAACGGGAACGCACGAAGGCTAGGCGCCGCCGGCCCAGCCGTCAAGCGAAACGGCGCCGCCGAACTGCTCGGTGATCCGCCCGACTGCGCGTAATCCGCTCGCTCCCACGAAAACCCACTGATTTGCGCCCGGCAGCGACGTGACGAGCCAGCGGCCGTTCGGCGACCATGCAAGCCCGCGCAAGACGCCGGGGACTGTGGCGATCGTCCCGACGCGCTCCGGCCCGACCTCGAAGATCGTGCGTGCGCGCAGGATTGCCAGCCGCCCGTCGGCGGCGAACGCGACTGCGCGAGCGCCTCGTACGCGCACCTCTTCATTCTGCGCGGCGCGAAAGAGAAAGACGCGCGAGGCGGTCGCGACCGCGAGCTCTTTCCCGTCCGGAGACCAGGTAATTGCGCGAGCGCCGCGCGCAGCGTGCTCGGTGACGACTCGCGGTGTATCGGCCTCCACGATTCGCACCCCGCGCGGTGTCGCGTATGCCAGGACGTGCGTCCCCGGCTGCCACGCGGGCGCGACGTGCAACGCCGGCCCGATCACGTGATCGCCGGTCCCGTCCCCGGCGACGACGCGCAACACGCCTCCGCTCAGATAGGCGATCCTCGTGTCCGCGCGCGACCCGCCCCAGCGCGGTAGCGAGACGTTCGCGCGCGCGAGCGTCCAGTGCACGCGGCCTCCCGGCTCGATCGCCGCGAGCTGGTCGGTCGATGCGGCGACGACGAACAACCCGTGCGGGGACCACGACGCCTCCGTGTAATCGCCAAGTCGTCGCTTCGACCCGTCTGCGGAGACGACCCAGGTCCCGCCGGCGCCGCTGACGAGCAGCCGTCCCGGCGCAGGCAGGTGGAAGAGCGCGGGCGCCGCGTGCTCGACGCCGATCGTACGCCGCACGGCGTCGACCACCGCGCGACCGGGCGGCGAGAACGCTGCCGCCGCCACGACCGCCGCGACACCGGCCACCGCCACAGGCCATCGCCGCACATGTGACGGAGCAGGCTCGCGACGCGCGTACGCAGTGCGCACGACGGCCCAGGCGCGATCCTCGGCGTCCTCGTCGACCGGGATTTCCTCGAGCACGCGCTTGACGTTCACTTCAGCTCCTCCTCGAGCCGGTCGAGCCCGCGCCGCAGCCGGGAGTTGACGGTGCCGCGCGGCAAGTCCAGCAGCGACGCGATCTCTCCCGGCGTGTAATCCAGGAGATACCGCAGCACGACGACCGCTCGCTGCTCCGCGCCGAGCTGCGAGAGCGCGGACGCAAGCTCCTCGGTCCGCTCTCCGCGCGCGCCCTCGATCGCAGCGGGCTCCGCGATGCCGTCCAGGTCGAGCTCGCGCCGCAGCGCCCGAGCGCGCGTCCAGTCGATCGCCCGGTTGACGACGATCTTGTGCAGCCACGGGCCGAACGGTCGGCGGCGATCGAAGCGGTCGAGCGCACGAACGGCGGCGAGAAAGGACTCCTGCGCGATGTCCTCGGCTGCGGCAGCATCGCCGACGACGAGCAGCGCGGCGCGATAGGCACGCGGCCAGTGCGCACGGAACAGCTGCTCGAGCGCCTCGGCCGAGCCGCGCTGAGCGTCTCGCACCCACGCGTGCTCACTAACGGCGGACTCCTTCGACCGCGAGCGCGCGGATCGCGTGCACCCACCGACTGATCCGGGCGCGTGGCACCGGCCCCGGCGGCAGCTCGACGACGAACGACGCAGTCCCGGGGAAGCGGTGGTTCTGCCAATTCGACGCGGTGCCGTACGGCCACTGGATGCTCCGGTACGGATACGCAGCGAGCACGGCGAACCGCCGCGCCGTCGCGACGCTCGCGCCCCACGCGCGCACGACGCCCTGCGGCTGGTGGAACCAGATCGTGATCTGCGGGCGCAGCACGTCGATCAACCGGACGGCATAGCGCGACTCCGGCTCGGAGAGCGCGTGCGGGCCGGAGTACTGCAGGTCACCGGGATGCCCGATCCGCGACCAGTTCGACGGGAAGTTGCGATTGAGGTCGACGCCGTGCGCGTTTCCGCGCGTGCCGCGTGCGCAGCCGTCCGGGTTCAGCGCCGGGACGACGACGATCTCCGTGCCGGCGGGCGCGCCGGCGGCGACGAGCCGCCGTGTGATCGCCAGTCCCGCCGGCTCGCTGCCATGGATGCACCCGACCACGAGCACGCGCTCCGGCGCGGCCGGCGAGCCGAGCACGACCGGCCGGATCGCCCGGCCGTCGACGCTGTGGCCGATCGGGAGCACGGCGAGGAGGAGGGCAAGAAGGCGCACCTGTCGCTCATACGGTGCCACGCCGCCGCGAGGTCCCTCGCGGCCGTAGACTTGTGACCATGAAAACACGCGGATTTGCAGCAGTTGCAGCCCTCGCGACCCTCGGGCTCGCCGCAGGCTGCGGAGGCGGCGGCTCGTCCTCGTCGAGCGGCACCTCGACGGCGGCCGGGACGAAGGCGAAGGCATTCGTCGTCCTCGTCACCGACATCAACCAGCTGAACGACCACGGCTTCAACCAGCTCGCCTACGACGGGCTCAAGCGCGCGGAGAAGCAGCTCGGAATCCACGGCGACGTGTACCAGTCGCCGTCGCAGGCCGACTACATCCCGAACCTCTCGCTCGCCGCGCGCAACAAGGCGGATCTCGTCATCTCCGTCGGCTTCGACCAGGCGGCGGCTGTCTCGACGGTCGCCAAGCGCTTCCCGGGCACGCACTTCGCGATCATCGACGTCGACCAGTCGACGCTCACGGGCAAGCCGAAGAACGTCGAGGGGCTGATCTTCAAGGAGCAGGAGGTCGGTTACCTCACCGGCTATCTCGCGGGCCTCGTCGAGAAGACGGACGGGGGCAAGAACACGATCGGCTCCGTCGGCGGTCAGAAGCAGCCGCCGGTCGACCGCTATATCGCGGGCTACCAGGCGGGCGCGAAGAAAGCAGACCCGTCGGTGAAGCTGCTGAACACGTACTCGAACGACTGGGTCGACCAGGCGAAGTGCAAGCAGGCCGCGCTGAACGAGATCGGCTCGGGTGCGAACATCGTCTTCCAGGTCGCCGGCGGCTGCGGGCTCGGCGTCCTCGACGCCGCGAAGGAGAAAGCGGTGTGGGGGATCGGCGTCGACGCGGACCAGTCGTACCTCGGCAAGCAGGTCCTCACGAGCGCGCTCAAGCGCGTCGACGTGTCGGTCTACTCGACGATTCAGCAGGTGCTCGCCGGCAAGTTCGCAGGCGGCACGAACGCGGTGTTCAGCCTCAAGAACAACGGCGTCGGCCTCGGCAAGGTCAGCTCCAAGGTGCCGGCGTCGGACGTCGCGAAGGTCGAAGCAGATCGCGAAGCAGATCGCGGACGGGAAGATCGCCGACATCCCGACGCAGGTCGTCGCGAGCTAGGGCCAGACGGGATCGGTGGGCCGGAGATCGTCCGGTCCACCGTTCACGCAATCGGTCGTGCGGTACTCGTCGGGCTCGCGGCTGTACATCCGCGTCCAGAGGTAGACGGCAGTCGCCTGCGCCGCCGCCGGGTCGGCACCGAAGAGCTCGGCCGCCTGCGCCGTCGTCTGCATCGCGTTGCACTCCGTGTGGGCCTCGTTGCCGAGCCCGTGCAGGTGCCAGGTCTCGTGCGCCAGCGTATGCACCGCCCAGGCGTCCTCGAGGATCCGCTCCGGGCAGTCGGTGCTCTGGAGGATGCACGCGTAGGCCGGGCTTCGCACGTCCTTCGGGAACCGGTCGAGCGCCTGGCAGATCGGGCGCTTCAGCACCGTGTAGTCGTACGGGACGCCCGAGGCGTCGAACTTCACGTAGCCGGCCTCGCTCGAGACGTCGACGAGATTGCCCGCGAAGCTCTGGCAGTGGACGTGCACGTGGCGGTGACCGAGCTCCGTCGCGACCTGGCCCAGGTGGGTCTCGAGAGCCGACTTGCGCTCGTGCATGACGAACGCCACGCCGCCGACGAGGAGGACGCCCAGTGCGAGCGCGAGCCGCATGCCTCCTAGATCGGCACGGGAAGCCCCGAGGCATAGCCCTCGTTGACCGGGGAAGGAGACGTGCAGCGACCAAGGAGTGACGCATGGCGAAGCTGACAGACGAGCAGCAGCAGTTCCTCGAGAACCCCTATCTCGCGGTGGTGACGACGATCCGTTCCGACGGGTCGCCGCACAACACCGTCGTCTGGGTCGACGTCGAGGACGGCGTGCCCGCGTTCAACACCGCGCTCGGCCGCGCGAAGCCGAAGCACCTGGAGCAGAATCCGTGGGCCGCGGTGACGGTGCTCGATCCGGATAACCCCTACAAGTGGGTCGCCGTCGACGGCAAGGCCGAGGTGACGACGGACGGGGCCGACGAGCACATCGACAAGCTCTCGGCGAAGTACACCGGCAACCCGGAGTACCAGAACCGCAACGCGAGCGAGCAGCGGGTGAAGGTCAGGATCCGGCCCGAGCACGTGCAGCTCGAGCGGCTTCTAGCTTCTGCGCGGGTCGCCGTCGACGACGCCGTGCGCCTCGCCGTAGTCGGCGAGGAGGTCGAGGAACGGGGCCGCGTCGAACGACTCGGGGCCGAGCACGCCGGCGCCCTGCCACGTGCCCGACGCGAGCAGCTCGAGCGCGATCACGGGATTGAGGGCGGTCTGCAGGACGACCGCCTGATGCCCGTACTCGCGCATCGTCCGCTCGTTGTCGGCGACGTGGTAGAGGTAGACGGCCTTCGGCTCGCCGTCCTTTCCGCGGCCGGTGACGAGCGTGCCGGCGCAGGTCTTGCCGCGCATCCGGTCGCCGAGCGTCGCGGGGTCGGGAAGCGCGGCCGCGACGACGTCCCGCGGCGTGACCTCGACGCCGCGCACGCGCAGCGGCTTCGTGGAGTCGAGGCCGAGCTTGTGCAGCGTCTGCAGCACGTCGATGAACTCCGCGCCGAGCCCGTACTTGAACGTGACGCGCCTGCATTCGATCGCACGCGGGATCAGGACGACCTCCTCGTGCTCGACGTTCACGCATTCGACGACGCCGATGCCCTCGGGGAACTCGAAGAGCTCCGGCTCGGAGAACGGCTCCGTCGTGAAGAAGCCGCGCTCGCGTTCCCAGACGAGCGGCGGGTTCAGGCACTCCTCGATCGTCGTCCAGATCGAGAAGGTCGGCGCGAAGTCGTAGCCCTCGACGACGAGGTTCGCGCCGTCGCGAACACGCGACCTCGTCGATCTCCGAGAACAGGTGATCCGCCGCGTAGCGCGCGAAGACGTCGGAGAGCCCCGGCTCGACGCCGATGCCGACGAGCGCGAGCTGCCCGCGGGCCGCCCAGCTCTCGTGCGCGGCGAACTGCGCGTCGCCGAGCAGCACCCCGGGGCTCGAGAGCGTCATCGCCATGTCGAGGTACGTGCAGCCGGCGTCGTACGCCGCCGCGAAGATCGACGGGTTGAAGCGCGGGTCTGTCGCGTTCAGCACCGCGTCGGCGCCGTGCTCGCGCGCGACCGCCGCGATCGCGGCTGCATCCGATGCGTCGACCTGAGCAGCAGCGAAGCGGTCGTCGCGCAAGTGCCTCGACGACCGCCTGCGGGCGCGCCGGATCGAGGTCCGCGAGCACGATCCGCTCGAAGAACGCGCGTCGCCTCGCCACCGCGGCAACGGCGGCCCCGACCCCGCCCGTGCCGACGACGAGCACCTTCACGGCCGGGGAGCCTACAGCGAAACGCGTGGCGGAGTCGCCTCGAATTGACGCATTGCGTAGCCAGCTGCTACGACTCCCTACGCGTTGCGCAGTCCTGACGCCCAGCCGCTGCACCTGACGCCCCTCGGTCGCGGCGCCGTCACGCCCGCGCAGCGGGTCGACGACCTCGATCGCAAGATCATCGAGGCGCTCCAGGACAACGGCCGCGAGTCGTTCCGGCGGATCGCCGCTCGGCTCGGCGTCTCGGAGGGGACGATCCGCGCCCGCTACGCGCGCCTGACGAACGAAGGGATCCTGCAGGTCGTCGCCGTCACGAACCCGCTCGGCCTCGGCTTCGAGCAGGCGCTCGTCGGCGTCAAGACGTCCGGGCCGCCCGGCGAGATCGCCGACGCGATCGCGCAGTGGCCGGAAGCCGACTACGTCGTCGTCACGGCGGGCCAGTTCGACATCGTCGTCGAGGTCGTCGCCGCCGACCGCCACGAGCTGCTTGCGCTCACGAATCGCATGCGCGCGCTCGACGGCGTCGTCACGACCGAGACCTTCTTCTATCTCGAGATGTGGAAGCAGCTCTACGACTGGGGGACACGCCGATGAGCGCACCTGCCGTAACGCGGAGCATCGAGGACCTGCAGCGCGCCGCCCGCGACCATCTCTGGCTTCACTTCACGCGGATGGGCGGCCACGAGGCGCCGATCATCGTGCGCGGCGAGGGCTGCTACCTCGAGGACATCCATGGCAAGCGCTATCTCGACGCGCTCGCCGGGCTCTTCGCGGTGCAGGTGGGCTACTCGTACGGCGAGGAGATGGGGCAGGCCGCGCTCGAGCAGATGCGGGAGCTGCCGTTCTACACGAACTGGACGTACGCGCATCCCGCGCGCGATCGAGCTCGCAGAAGAAGTCGCGTCGCTCGCGCCCGGCGACCTGAACCGCGTCTTCTTCGTCTCCGGCGGCTCGGAGGCCGTCGAGTCGGCGTGGAAGCTCGCGCGCCAGTACCACATGGCGCGCGGCGAACGGCGCTGGAAAGCCGTTTCGCGCCGGGTCGCGTATCACGGGACGACGATGGGTGCGCTGTCCATCAACGGGATCGCGGCGCTCCGCGCGCCGTTCGAGCCCCTCGTTCCCGACACGATTCACGTGCGGAACACGAATCGGTATCACCGTCCGCCGGAGGAGACCGAAGAGGCCTTCACCGCCTTCCTGCTCGAAGACCTGGAGTCGGCGATCGTGCAGGCAGGCCCCGAGACCGTGGCGATGGTGATCATGGAGCCCGTGCAGAACGCCGGGGGCGCGTTCGTGCCGCCGCGGGGCTACTGGCAGGGAGTGCGCGCGATCTGCGACCGCTACGGCATCCTGCTCTGCGCCGACGAGGTGATCACCGGCTTCGGGCGGCTCGGCGAGTGGTTCGGCTCGACGCTCTACGACATCAAGCCCGACCTCGTGACGTCTGCGAAGGGGCTCTCGTCGGCCTATGCGTCGATCGGCGCCGTGATCGCCGCCGACCACGTGATCGAGCCGTTCATGAGCGAGTCGGCGATGTACGCGCACGGGATCACGTTCGGCGGCCACCCCGTGCAGTGCGCGATCGCGTTGAAGAACATCGAGATCATGAAGCGCGAGCGCATCGTCGAGCACGTGCACGACACGCAGGACGCATTCCGTGAAACGCTCGCGCAGCTCCTCGACCTGCCGATCGTCGGCGACCTCCGCGGCACGGGCTTCTTCTACGCGCTCGAGCTCGTGAAGGACAAGGAGACGCGGGCCGGCTTCTCGCACGACGAGTGCGCGACGCTGCTGCGCGACTTCCTCTCGCCGGCGCTCTTCGAGCGCGGCCTCATCTGCCGGGCGGACGACCGCGGCGATCCGGTCGTCCAGATCTCGCCCCCGCTGATCGCGACACAACGGGAGTTCGACGAGATCGCCGGCACGCTCGGCGAGGTCCTCTCCGAGGCATGGCAGCAGATCACGTAGCGGACATCCGCCTCGTCGACCTGACGAAGCGCTTCGACGACGTCGTCGCCGTCGACAACCTCTCGCTCGAGATCGAGCACGGCCGCTTTTTCGCGCTGCTCGGCCCGTCGGGCTGCGGCAAGACGACGACGCTGCGGATGATCGGCGGCTTCGAAGAGCCCACCTCGGGGCGGATCGAGCTCGGCGGGTCCGACGTCGGCTCGCTGCCGCCCTACAAGCGCGACGTCAACACGGTCTTCCAGTCCTATGCGCTCTTCCCGCACCTGACGATCTTCGAGAACGTCGCGTTCGGCTTGCGCCGCCAGAAGATCCGCGGCGACGAGGTGAAGCGCCGCGTCGAGGAGTCGCTCGAGCTCGTCGGTCTCGGCCACCTCGCCAAGCGGAAGCCGCGCCAGCTCTCGGGCGGCCAGCAGCAGCGCATCGCGCTCGCGCGCGCGCTCGTGAACCGGCCGCGCGTGCTGCTGCTCGACGAGCCGCTCGGCGCTCTCGACCTCAAGCTGCGGAAGGAGATGCAGCTCGAGCTGAAGCGGATCCAGCACGAGGTCGGGATCACCTTCGTGCACGTCACGCACGACCAGGAGGAGGCCATGACGATGGCCGACCAGATCGTGATCATGGACGGTGGCCGGATCGAGCAGCAGGGGAGCCCGGCGGACCTCTACGAGCGGCCGCGCAGCGCCTTCGTCGCGGGGTTCCTCGGCGTCTCGAACCTGCTCTACGGCGCAACGATCGCCGACGACCGCGTGCGGCTCGAGGACGGGACCGAGGTGCAGGTGCCGCGCGACGTGCTCGCCGGGCGCAGCGGGAAGGTGCAGATCGGCGTGCGGCCTGAGAAGCTGCGTGTCGGTGCAGGGGAGACCAACACACTCACCGGTGTCGTCTCGGAGAGCGCGTACATCGGCGTCTCGACGCAGTACATCGTGGATACGGCGGCAGGCGCCGTGACCGTTTACGTTCAGAACGACCGGCCGGGCGCGAATGGGGTCTCGCCCGGCGACAAGCTCACCGTGGGCTGGAGCCCTGATTGCACGTTCGTCGTCGACGCACTGGAGGCCTCGTGACTTCGCACCGCTATACCCGCGCAGACTTCCTCCGCCGCACAGCGGCAGGTGGGACGGTCCTCACGCTTCCCGGGCTCCTCGCTGCGTGCGGCGGCGGTGGCAAGTCCGCGACCTCGACGGCGGCTGCAGGCGGCAGCCAGACGCTGCCGAAGACGATCACGTTCTCGAACTGGCCGCTCTACATCGACGTCGACAAGGGGAAGAAGCACAAGTCCCTCCAGCAGTTCCAGGCGAAGTACAAGGTCAATGTCCGTTACGTCGAGGACATCAACGACAACGACTCGTTCTTCGGCAAGATCGAAGGCCCGCTCTCGCAGGGGCAGTCGATCGGCCGCGACATCATCGTCCTCACCGACTCGTCGGGCCTCCCCGACCGGATGATCCAGCTCGGCTGGGTCGAGAAGCTCGACAAGGCGGCGCTGCCGAACATCAAGAACCTGCTGCCGGTTCAGCAGCATCCGTCGTGGGACCCGAACCGGGACTACAGCCTGCCGTGGCAGTCCGGCATGACGGGGATCGGCTACGACCCGAAGAAGGTCGGCGACATCACGTCGATCAAGGAGCTGCTGACGAACCCGAAGCTCAAGGGCAAGGTGACGATGCTCACCGAGTTCGGCGACACGATGGGCCTCGTCATGCTCGCGAACGGCGACGACCCGTCCAAGGTCACGGACGCGTCCTTCAACCGCGCTGTCGCAACGGTGAAGAAGGCCGTCGATTCGGGCCAGATCCGGCAGTTCACCGGGAACGACTACGCGCCGCTCCTCGCGAAGGGCGACGTGTGGGCGTGTGCTGCGTGGTCAGGCGACATGGTGCAGCTGCAGGCCGACCATCCCGGGCTCAAGTGGGTGGTCCCGAAGGACGGCGGCATGATCTGGACCGACAACATGCTGATTCCGAAGGGCGGCAACGTCTACGGCGCGTCGGTGCTGATGAACTGGTTCTACCGGCCCGACATCGCCGCCGAGGTCGAGGACTACGTCAACTACATCTGCCCGGTCGTCGGGGCGGACAAGGTGCTCGAGAAGACCGACCCGTCGGTCGCGCACAACCCGCTGATCTTCCCGACGAAGGAGATGCTGGCGAACGTCCACCAGATCGACCCGAAGGCCGTCAACAACGCGAAGTACAAGCAGAAGTTCCAGAACCTGATCGGTGCATAGGTTCCGGAAAGGGGCGGCTCCCTACGCGCTGCTCACGCCGGGGACGGCGTGGCTGCTCGTGTTCTTCGTCGTCCCTATGTACTACCTCGCCAAGATGTCCCTGGAACAGGGGCTCTTTCCGCTGTTCTCGTTCAGCTGGGCCTGGTCGAACTTCAGCGACGCGGTGTCTGCGTACCGGACGCAGTTCATCCGCTCGCTCGAGTACGCCGGCGTCGCAACGCTGATCGCACTCGCGATCAGCTACCCGCTCGCGTACTGGATCGCGTTTCGCGGAGGACGTTGGAAGAACCTCTTCCTTCTGCTCGTGATCGCGCCGTTCTTCGTGACGTATCTGATCCGCACGCTCGCGTGGGAGACGATCCTCTCCGACGGCGGCATCGTCGTCACGGTGCTGAAGGACGTTCACATCCTCGGCTCGGACGGCCGGCTGCTCGCAACGTCGGCGGCCGTGATCGCAGGCATCACCTACAACTTCCTGCCGTTCATGGTGCTGCCGCTCTACGTGAGCCTCGAGCAGGTCGATCCGCGCCTGATCGAGGCCTCGGGCGACCTCTACGCGAATCGAGCGGTCTCGTTCCTACGGGTGACGCTCCCGCTCTCGCTGCCCGGGGTCTTCGCCGGCGTGCTGTTGACGTTCATCCCCGCGATGGGCGACTTCATCAACGCCCAGCTGCTCGGCACGCCGCGGCAGTACATGATCGGGAACGTCATCCAGTCGCAATTCCTGTCGCTGCGGAACTACCCGACCGCGGCCGCGCTCTCGTTCGTCCTGATGGGAGCGATCCTCGTGCTCGTGCTGATCTTCGCGCGTGCGCTCGGCACGGATCGGCTGACGGCGGGGGCGGCCGCGTGATCATGGCGTTGCGCCGACGCGTGCTCGACGTCTATGCGCTGATCGCGCTTGCGTATCTCTTCTTGCCGATCGCGATCGTGATCGCGTTCTCGTTCAACAACCCCGCCGGCCGCTTCAACTACACCTGGCAGGGCTTCACGTTCAACAACTGGCTGCACCCGCTGGACTACCCGGGGCTCGGCAGCGCGCTCGGGGTCAGCCTCGAGATCGCAGTGCTGTCGTCGCTCGTCGCGACCGCGCTCGGGACGCTGATCGCGCTCGCACTCGTCCGCTACAAGTTCCGCGGCTCCGCGACGACGAACCTCCTGATCTTCGTGCCGATGACGACGCCGGAGATCGTCATGGGCGCCTCGCTGCTGACGCTCTTCCTGAACTGGAAGATCCCGCAGGGCTTCGGGACGATCCTGATCGCGCACATCGCGTTCAACATCTCGTACGTCGTCGTCACGGTGCGGGCGCGCCTCGTCGGCTTCGACCGCCACCTCGAGGAAGCGGCGATGGACCTCGGCGCGAACGAGGTCGTCACGTTCTTCCGCGTCACGCTGCCGCTGATCGCGCCGGGGATCCTCGCGGCGTCGCTGCTGGCCTTCGCGCTCTCCGTCGACGACTTCGTGATCACCTACTTCAACGCCGGCACGACAACGACGTTCCCGCTATTCGTCTGGGGCGCTGCGCGGGTGGCGGTGCCGCCGCAGATCAACGTCGTCGGCACGGCGATCTTCGTCGTCGCCGTGGGCGGCATGCTCGCGAACGTGCTCTGGCAGAACCAGCGCGCGCGGCGACTCGGCGCATGATGTTGCCGGAGCCGCGTCTGCCGTCCTGGTGGCTCGAGGACGCGCTCGCGCGCGAGGGCGAGGCGGCCGCGGCGCCTGCGTTGCCGGGCGACGCGAACGCGGACGTGGCGATCGTCGGCGGCGGCTACACAGGCCTCTGGACCGCGCTCGCTCTGCGGGAGCGCGACCCCGAGCTGCGTGTCGCGCTCGTCGAGGCCGAGATCTGCGGCGCCGGCCCGAGTGGGCGGAACGGCGGCTTCTGCCACGGCTACTGGGCGGCGCTCTCCTCGGTATTGCCCGTGCTGGGACGCGAGCGTGCGCTCGAGCTCTGTCGCGCCGGCGAGCAGATCGTGCCCGCGGTGCGCGCGCTCGGCGAGGACGTCTGGCTGCGCGAGGGCGGTAGGCTCGACGTCTCCGCTGCGCGCGCGCAGGACGGGTCGGTCGAGCGTGCGGTCGAGGCGGCGGCCGAGGTCGGCCATCCGGAGGAGGCGGTGCTGCTCTCGCCGGACGAGCTCGCTGCGCGCGTGCGCTCGCCGGTGTTCCGCCGCGGCGTCTTCTTCCGCGACGGTGCGACCGTGCATCCGGGGCTGCTCGTGCGAGCACTCAGGCGGCGTGCGATCGCCGCCGGCGTCGTCGTGCACGAGCACACGCCGGCGCTGCGAGTCCGCGACGGCGAGATCGCGACGCCGAACGGCGTCCTGCGCGCGCCGGAGATCGTGCTCGCGACGAACGCAGCCCTGACCGGGTGGCGGCCGGCGGGGCGGAGCCTGACCAACTTCGGCTCGTACGTCGTGCTGACCGAGCCGGTGCCAGAGCTGCTCGAGGAGCTCAACTGGACGGGCGGCGAGGCGATCGTCGACGGGCGGATGTTCATCCACTACTTCCGCACGCTCGACGACGGACGCGTGCTGATGGGCAGCGGCTCGGGGCCGATCGGCTTCGGCGGGCGGGTCGACGAGCGCTTCAGCCGCGATCGGCCGACGGCCGCGCGCGCGGCGGCGGGGCTGCGCCGCCTGCTGCCGGGGCTCGAGACCGCGCGCATCGAACGGTCGTGGGGCGGGCCGATCGACGTCTCAGCCGATCACCTGCCGTTCTTCAAGACGAAGCCGGGCACGCGCATCCACTACGGCGCCGGCTACTCGGGGCACGGCGTCGGGCCGAGCTGGCTCGGCGGGCAGATCCTCGCGTCGCTCGCGCTGCGCTCGGACGACGAGTGGACGCGGCTCCCGCTCGCGTCGCGAGAGGTGCCGTCGCTTCCGCCCGAGCCGTTCCGGCGGCTCGGCGGCGGGCTCGTGCGCGCGTCGATCATGGCGTGCGAGGCGGCGGAGGAGCGGGGCAAGCGGCCGCCGCTCGCTGCGCGCGCCGGCGCGGCGATCCCGAAGCTGCTGCGCATGGAGCTCGGGACGCGTTGACGGACGTGACGCTCTGCGACGTCGGGCCGCGCGACGGGCTGCAGAACGAGCCGGAGACGTTCGAGCCGGCGATGCGCGCGGAGCTCGTCAACCGGCTCGCCCGTGCGGGACTGCCGCGCGTCGAGGCGGTCAGCTTCGTGCGCGACGACCGCGTGCCGCAGATGGCGCGGGGCGGAGGAGGTCGTCGCGGGAATCGAGCGGCGCGACGGCGTCGAGTACTCGGGGCTCGTGCTGAACGAGCGCGGGTTCGAGCGGTTCGCGGCTGCGGGCCTCGACCGCGTCAACGTCACGTTCGGCGTGACGGAGACGTTCAACGAGCGGAACGGGAATGCATCGCTCATGGAGGCGGTCGCGCGTGCGGAGGCGATCCTCGCGGCGGCGGGCGAGACGCCCGCGACGGTGACGCTGTCCGTGTGCTTCGGCTGTCCGTTCGAAGGGCGGGTCGACCCGGGTGTGGTCGTCGAGCTGGCGTCGCGCTTCGCCGGGCGTGCGGAGGTCGTCCTCGCGGACACGATCGGTGTCGCGACTCCGAGCGCGGTGCGCGCGCTCGTTTCGCAGTCTGGCGCCGCGGGCTTCCACGGGCACAACACGCGCAACACGGGCTACGCGAACTGCCTCGCCGCGCTCGACGCCGGTGCGCGTGTGCTCGACGCGTCCGTCGGCGGCCTCGGCGGCTGCCCGTACGCGCCGCGCGCCACCGGCAACGTCGCGACCGAGGATCTCGTCTATCTCCTCGAAGGCGAAGGCGTGCGCACCGGCGTCGACCTCGACGCCCTGATCGCCACCGCGGAATGGCTCGAGTCCCTGCTCGGCCGCAAGCTCGAGGGCTATCTCTACCGGGCAGGTCCCTGGCCGTGACGAAGCCGTGATGGGGGTAACCCCCAAAACGGAGTTGTGCCACCTTCGTCCCAATTGTGTGACCGCCTGGCGAGCCGGTGAACACCAGCCGATCACCGCGCGATATCACTCGGCATGACCGGCGCGAACATGGCCCCCGTGCTCACGGAGCCAGAACCGGGGGTAACCCCCTTTCAGGGAACGCGTCGCCCCGCGCCAACGCCGATTCAGTCGGGCGGCGGATGCACCCACACGACCGCCGGGCCATGGACGGTCTGGACGAGCTGCTCCGGCTTTGCGCCGAGCTTGACGGCGACGCGGATCGAGCGGACGTTCGCGGGATCGATCAGCGAGATCAGCCGCTCGATGCCGCGCTCCTCGTACGCCCACTCGCGCGCGGCGCGCGCGGCTTCGGTCGCATAGCCATTGCCCCAGTACGGGCTCGGGAACGCCCAGCCGAGCTCGAAGACCGCATGGTCGCCCGCCTCGGCGAGCTCCGCCGTCGCCCACGTGCGGTCGTCCCAGACGAGGAGCCCCGTGCGGCCGACGACGACCCCGTCCGCGAGCACCGCGAACGGCCCGACGCCGTTCGCCTCCCAGCGCCGCAGCCACCGGTCGACCAGCTCCTCCGCGAGCTCGCGCCCGCCGGTCTCCCCGTGGATCCACTCCATCATCGGCGCGTCGCCGACGAACTCGAGGAACGCGTCGACGTCGTCGGCCGTCACCGGCCGCAGGACGAGCCGCTCAGTCCGAAGCAAGCGGCACCAGCACCGTGCGCTCGAAGTCGATCACGACCTCGTCCCGTTGATTCAGCCCGCGCGTGCGGACGGTCACGACCCCCTGCCCGGGACGCGACTTCGACTCGCGTTTCTCGAGCACCTCGGTCTCCGCGCGAATCGTGTCGCCGGCGAACACCGGCGCCGGCAGCCGCACCTCGCGCCAACCGAGATTCACCGCACGCTCCGACACGTCCACGACGGAAAGCCCGGTCACCAGAGCGAGCGTGAACGTCGAGTCGACGAGCAGACGGCCCCATTCGGTTCCCTCGGCGTAGGCCGCGTCGAAGTGGATCGGATTCGTGTTCAGGGTCAGCAGCGTGAACCAGACGTTGTCGGCCTCCAGTACCGTCCGCCCGAAGCGGCTCCGATACACCGCGCCGACCTCGAGCTCTTCGTACGTGCGACTCACACCCGAAATCATCGCAGGGATGCAGCAGCTGGCCCTCGACCAGCGGCGGCTGCTCGGGCCACGCGCGCCGTGGCACATCGGCGACGTCGCCTGGGGCCTCCGGCAGCACGAAGGCCGGGAGGACGAGTGGACGATCCGCCTCTGGCGCGAGGGCGGCCGCGTCGTCGCCTGGTCGTGGCTGAAGGGCGACCGCGCCCTGCTCGAGTACGACGTGCACCCGGCGCACCGGCAGCTTCTCGACGAGATCCTCGACGTTCCGGAAGCGAGGGCTGCGGTCGCCTACGACGACGATGAGGAAGCCCGCGCCGCGCTCGCCCGGCACGGCTTCACGACTCCCACCGACGTCATCTTCCACCTGAACGCGTGCGAGCTCCCGGCCGCGCCCGAGCCGCCGCAGCTGCCGGACGGCTTCCGTTATCGCACGGTCGAGCAGGCGGACCTCGCCGAGCGAGTTGCGATTCACCGCGACGTGTGGGCGCCCTCGCGCGTCACCGAGTCGAGCTACACGGACGTCATGGCCGCGTGGCCGTATCGCAGCTCGCTCGACTGCGTCGTCGAGGCTCCCGACGGACGGTTCGCCGCGTACGTGCTCGCATGGCCGGACGACGAGAACGGCGTCGGCCTCTTCGAGCCCGTCGGGACGCGCGAGGAGTTCCGCCGGCGCGGGCTCGGCGCGGCAGTGTGCACCTTCGCGCTGCAGCGTCTCCACGAAGAAGGCCTCCGCCACGCGGTCGTCGGCTGCCAGAGCGAGCCGGCATGCAGGCTCTACGAGTCGGTCGGCTTCAGGCGCCAGGGGACGCTCGTCGCCTACTCACGATGAACCGCCTCGCGCAGGAGACGAGCCCGTACCTGCTCCAGCACGCGCGACAACCCGGTCGACTGGCACGCCTGGGGCGACGAGGCGTTCGCCCGCGCGCGCGCCGAGAACAAGCCTGTCCTGCTCTCGGTCGGCTACTCGGCCTGCCACTGGTGCCACGTGATGGAGCGCGAGTCGTTCGAGGACGAGGCGACCGCGCAGCTGATGAACGAGCTCTTCGTCAACATCAAGGTCGACCGCGAGGAGCGGCCCGACGTCGACGCCGTCTACATGGACGCCGTCGTCGCGCTCACCGGCCACGGCGGCTGGCCGATGACCGTGTTCCTGACGCCGGCCGGTGCGCCGTTCTTCGGCGGCACCTACTTCCCGCCCGAGCCCCGGCACGGCATGCCCGCCTTCCGGCAGGTGCTCGTCGCGATCGCCGAGGCGTATCGCGACCGTCCCGACGACGTGCGGCAGCAGGCAGCAGCGCTCGTCGAGGCGATCGCGCAGAGCGCGCGCACGCAGCCGTCGCGCGAGGCGCTCACCGCAGAGCTGCTCGACGAAGCGGTACGCGTGCTCCGCACGCAGTACGACCCGCAGTGGGGCGGCTTCGGCCGGGCGCCGAAGTTCCCGCCCGCGTCGACGATCGAGTTCCTGCTTCGGCGCGGCGCCTTCGACCTGGCGCTCGGAACGCTCGACGGCATGCGCGCGGGCGGCATGTACGACCTCGTCGGCGGCGGCTTCCACCGCTACTCGGTCGACGAGCACTGGCTCGTGCCGCACTTCGAGAAGATGCTCTACGACAACGCGCTGCTCGTCCCCGCCTATCTGCACGCGCTGGCTGCTGACGAGCGAGGACAGTTACCGAGAGATCGCGGAGCAGACGATCGAGTACTGCCTGCGGGAGCTACGTGCTCGAGCGGCGGCGGCTTCGCCTCGGCACAGGACGCGGACACCGACGGCGTCGAAGGGCTCACCTTCACGTGGGAGCCCGACGAGGTCCGCGCCCGGACGAGCTCCTGCAGCCGTTCGAGCACGGCCGCTACATCATCCGCGGCGGCCTCAGCGAGGCAGAGCGCGCCGCGCTGCTCGAAGCGCGCGCGAAGCGACCGCAGCCGCAGCGCGACGACAAGGCGATCGCCGCCTGGAACGGGCTGATGCTCGCCGCACTCGCGGAAGCGGCGAGACGGCTCGATCGCGCGGATTGGCTCGAGGCGGCGCGCGAGCTCGCGGAGTTCCTGCTCGGACCGCTCAGCGACGGCGAGCGCTTGCACCGGACGTGGCGCGACGGCGTCGCCAAAGGCACCGGCTACCTCGAGGACTACGCGAACGTCGCGCACGGGCTCTACGAGCTGCACGTCGCGACCGGCGAGCTGCGGTGGCTGCGCGAGTCCCGGCGGCTCGCGCTGCTCGCCGTCGAGCTCTTCGGCGATCCCGAGCACGGCGGTTTCTTCCTCACGCCCGCCGACGGGGAGGCGCTCGTCGCCCGCCAGAAGGATCTCGACGACAACCCGACGCCGTCCGGCAACTCGATGCTCGCCTTCGTGCTCGTGCGGCTCGCGCGGCTCTGGGGCGACGAGGAGCTCGAGCGCGCGGCGGTCGGCGTCCTCCGCCTCGTACGCGATGTCGTCACGCGGGCCCCGCAGGCCTTCGGCTGGGCGCTCTGCACGCTCGACCTGCACCTCTCGCCGCCGCGCGAGCTCGCGATCGTCGGCGATCGGGCGAGCCCGGTGGCGCGCGTCGCGCTCGCCCCCTACGAACCGAACGCCGTCGTCGCGATCGGCCCGGCCGAGGACGTCCCGCTCCTCGCCGGGAAGGACCTTGTCGCCGGAAACGCGGCGGTCTACGTCTGTGAGCGCTTCGCCTGCCAGGCGCCGGTAACGGATCCGGCGCTTCTTGCCGATAGGTGAAGCGATGCGCCTCGGGGTCCTCGTCACCGCGCTCGTCTGCGCGGCGCTCTTCGCGGCTGCTGCGCTGGCGACCGTCCGGCCGCTCCGGCCGAACGATCAGCAGCTGCTCCGTCGCGCGCCGACGTACGAGGAGCAGGTCGCGCAGCAGGTCGCGGCGCGGCTCACCCACCTTCACCCGCAGGTGCGCTGCGGCGCGCTCGGCATTCCCGGCGGCTACGGCATCCTCGGGATCACGCTTTTCGACGCGAAGGGGCCGGCCGGCTATTTCCTGATGCTGCCCCAGATGTGCGCCGACCTCGCCGCGTTCCACGCCTCGCCGGGGAGCTACGACCCCGCCGCGTGCGCAGACCAGGCGTGCTTCAACCGCGTCGCCGGAGCGGCGATGGCGCTTGCCACCGTCTCGCACGAGTCGTACCACCTGCTCGGCTACCGGAACGAAGCGCAGGTCGAGTGCTACGGCATGCAGTCGATCTGGTTCGTCGCGAACAAGCTCGGCGCCTCGCTGCTGCTCTCCCAGGCGATCGCGACCTTCTACGCCACGCACATGTATCCGCAGCGCCGAACGCAGACACCCGCGTACTGGTCGCCCCAGTGCCGCGACGGCGGCAAGTACGACTTGCGCCCGACGCTCGCGCGCTGGCCCTCCTAGACGACGAAGGCCTCGGGCCTCGCGGCGCCGGCCGCGAACCGCTCGGCCGAGAACGCAGAGAGGTCGAGCGTCGGCTCGCGGCCGACGACGAGCTCGGCGACGTGCTCGCCGACCGCGGGCGCCTGCTGGAACCCGTGTCCTGAAAAGCCTGTGGCGTAGAGGAACCGCGAGACGTCCGGCGCCTCGCCGACGAGCGCGTTCCAGTCGGGGCTGACGTCGTACCAGCCCCACCAGGAGCTCTGCACCGGCAGCTCCGCGAGCACGGGCAGCCGTCGTGCGGCCGCCTCGGCCACGTCCTCGAGCGACCGTTCACGGCCGCCGAAGGCGAGCCCCGGGCCTTCGCGGTGGAAGTAGAAGCCGGTCGAGAAGTCGATCGTCAGCGGTACGCGTTCGGGCAGGCCGCCGTCCTGCGGCGTGAACCACATCGATCGGGCGACCCCTTCGACCGGCAGCTCGACGCCGGCGAGCGCACCGACCTCCCGCGACCAGACGCCGGCGCAGCAAACGACAGTGTCGGTCGCGATCGAGCCGCCCGTCGTCTCGACCGCCTCGATGCGGCCGTCGCGCACGACGATGCCGGTTGCGGCACAACCTTGCCGCACGTCGGCACCCGACGCCGTCGCGTAGTGCTGCACGAGGGCCTCCGGCGTCGCGTAGCCGTCGCGCTCGCACCAGGTCGCTCCGACGAGATCGTCGATCTCGAGCTGCGGCACGATCTCGCGCGCCTCGGCGGGCGCCAGCACGCGCGACGGCACGCCGAGTGAGCGCTGCAGCGCAACCGCGTCGCGGAACGCCGTCAGGTCCATGTCGTTGTCGAGCAGGAACAGGTATCCGTGCTGCCGGAACGAGATCGCGTCGCCGAGCTCCTCGAACTCGCGCAGCGACCGCAGCGCGATGCGAATGTTCAGCTCGTCCGCGAACTGCGCGCGGATCCCGCCCGCGGCCTTGCTCGTCGATCCCGACGCCAGGGCGTCACGCTCGAGCAGAACGACGTGGTCGACGCCCAGCTGCCGCAGGTGGAAGGCGGTGGCGGCGCCGAGGGCGCCGCCACCGATTACGACGACGTCTGCCGTGCTAGCGCAGGTTGTTGTAGATCTTGCCGAACGGCGCCCACTGGCCCGTGGCGCCGCCGCCCCACTTCTGGAAGATGAGCTGCTCGTACGGGAAGTTGTCCTTCGCCGACGTCTTCAGCTTCATCCCCGGATAGGCGAACGGATCCGCGACGTTCAGGCTGTGCAGCGCCTTCATCAGGCCGGCCCGCGTCGGGTTCTTGCCCGCCTTCTTCAACGCGTACGTGAACGTCCACGCGGCGCCCAGACCGTAGACGACGTTCGAGTCGTTCAGGTCGAGCGTCGGCGCGTACTTGAGGATGATCGCCTTGGCGAGCTTCGCACCCGGCGTCTCCCCGTTGATCGTCGTCACGTAGTTCACGTAGTTCGTCGAGATGACGCCGTTCACGTCACCACCGTTCGACGCGGCGATCTTCAGGAAGACAGGGTTCGCCGAGACGTTGTTGATGATCGTCGTATCAGGCTTCCAGCCGACCTTCGTCGCGGTCACGAGCGCACCGATCGTCTGCGTCGGCAGTGCGAACACGACGAACACGGTCGCCCCGGACGCCTTCAACGCGAGCACCTGCTGAGCGACGCTCGTCTGCGTCGGGTCATAGGACTGCGCGCTGACGATGTTGCCCTTCTTCGCACCGAGACCGGCGCGGAGACCTGCGTAGTAGTTCTTTCCGTAGGAGTCGTTCTGGTAGAGGACGCCGATCTTCGCCGACGGCGCGGTCGACGCGAGGTACTGCCCGTAGAGCTTCGACTCGCCCGGATAGTCCGGCTGCCAGCCCATCGTCCAGGGATAGGTCTTGCCGCCGCACTTCTTGTGCGCGCAGAAGCCCCAGTACGAGTCGCCGGTCGCGAGCAGGACCTGCGGCACCTTGTGCGCGTTCAGGTAACCCCACGTGGCCAGCCCGGGCGCGGTGCCGAGGCTGCCGACGACCGCGAAGACCTTGTCCTGCTCGACGAGCTGCTGCGTGAGCGGAACGGTCTTCGACGGGTCGTAGCCGTCGTCGAGGATCTCGAAGTTGATCTTGCGCCCGTTGACGCCGCCGTGGTCGTTGACGTAGTCGTAATACGCCTTCTCGGCGGCCGGGATCGTCTTGTAGAGCGAAGCCACGCCCGTGAGCGGGAACGTGCCGCCGATCTTCACCTGCGTCGCGGTGATGCCCGGTGTCGCCTGCTGCCCGCCGAGCGCGGCTGTCACCGAGACCGCCGCAATCGCCGTCGCCGCGGCGAGCACCGCGAGAACCCGTGACTTGCTTCCCATCCGACCCTCCCTACGCATGTTTGAACCCCGGTTCAATCGAAGCGGGGGTGCTGATTATGACGCTTTGGGATCCGATTTGATAGCTGCCCGGACCGACGCCGCCCGGGCCAGGAGCCCCGCGAAGCCGTTCGGGAGCAGCAGCATCACGAGGATCACCACGAGCCCGAAAACGACGTCCTGGCCGTGCGCCGGGCCGACGAGCGGCACGCTGGCCGAGATCTGGGGGAGCAGGCCGACGAAGACCGCCCCGATCGCGACGCCCCAGAGGGACCCAAGGCCGGCCACGGCCGCTCCGATCAGGATCTTGAGGGACAGGAGGACCCGAACTCGTTCGGCTGGGCGAAGCCGTTCGTGGCGAGCACGAAGAGCGACCCGGCGACGCCGGCGTATGCCGCGGAGACGCCGAAGGCGAAGGTCTTGTAGATCGGCAGCGAGACGCCCGACGACGCCGCTGCGACCTCGCTGTCCCGCACGGCGCGGAACGCCCGGCCGATCCGCCCGCGGAGCAGGAGCCACGCCGCGACGAAGGCGATCGCCGCGCAGCTCCAGCTCACGACGTAGAGCCAGAGATGGGAGACCGTATGGTCGGTCTGCAGTCCATTGCTGCCGCCGAGGAACTTCGAGAACTTGAGCGGGAGCTGCGGCACCGACACGGCGAGCGCGAACGTCGCGAGCGCGAGGTAGACGCCCGAGAGTCGGAGCGCGGGGATGCCGACGAGCAAGCCGCACCCGAACGAGACCGCGAGCGACGCCGGCAGTGTCAGGATCAGGTTCGTGTGCTGGTCGTGCGAGAGGAGCACGGTCGTGTAGCCGCCGATCATCATGAACGCCCCGTGGCCGATCGAGATCTGACCCGTGTACCCGGTGAGGATGTTCAGCCCGAGGATCGCGATGAAATAGATCGCGACCGAGCTGACGATGCCTTCGTGGTAGCCGTCGAGCGTGAACGGCAGCAGCGAGACGACGACGGCTGCGACGGCGGCGACGAGCAGGCGCACTCTCATACGCGCCGTACCTGTCTGCGCCCGAAGAGCCCGTTCGGCTTCAGCAGCAGCACCACGAGCAGCACCGCGAACGCGATCGGCAGGCGCAGCTCGGACGTGGCGAAGCCGACGTACTGGCCGAGCAGGTTGAGGAATACGCCGAGCGCAAGCCCGCCGATCACGGCTCCGGCGGGACTCTCGAGGCCGCCGAGGACCGCGGCCGCAAATGCATAGAGGAGGACGGCCTGCATCAGCGTCGGCTGCAGCAGGAACTGCGTCGGCTCGGTCATCAGGCCTGCGACCGCGCCGAGCACCGCCGCGAGCCCCCAGCCGAGCGCGAGCATCCAGTTGACGCGCACGCCGACGAGCGACGCCGCGGCGGGCCGCAGCGCGGCCGCACGCATCGCGAGGCCGAGCTTCGTGAACTGGAACAGCAGCCACAGGATCACGACCGAGAGGATCGAGACGAGCAGCACGCCGATGTCCTGTCGCGAGAACGCGACGCCCCCGGCGTGGTAGACGTTGTTGCCGAACGGCGCTTGCATGTAGCGAACGTCGGCGCCCCAGTTCCAGGTGACGAGGCCGTCGATCAGGATGAAGAGGCCGACCGTCACGATCACGACCGCGATCACCGACTTGTGCTGCACCGGCCGGATGACGACGAGCTGGATCGCGATCCCGAGCAGGAATGCGATCACGAGCGTGAGGAAGAACGCTTCCCAGTACGAGAGCCCCCACAGCATCAGCTGGAACGCGATGTACGTCGTCGCCATCGCCAGCTCGCCCTGGGCGAAGTTGATCACCTCGGTCGCGCGGTAGATCAGCACGAGTGCGAGCGCGAGCGA
The DNA here is from genome assembly GCA_963838985.1 of uncultured Actinomycetes bacterium. Taxonomy (GTDB): domain Bacteria; phylum Actinomycetota; class Thermoleophilia; order Gaiellales; family Gaiellaceae; genus Palsa-739. Next base: position 156,912 of record CAWITF010000008.1, on the reverse strand, counting down.
GCCGAAGATCGCGCCCTGCGCGAGGCCGGCCACCGTCTGCTGCGCGAAGATCGTGCTCGACAAGCTGCCGACGAGCAGGAAGACCGCCGCCGCGAGCAGCAGCGCGACGGTCGGCAGCGACGCCCCTGCGCTGACCGCGGTCTTCCGCTTGAGGAGCGCGCCGAGCATCAGTAACCCAGGTAGCTCCGGCGGACGGACTCGTGCTGCTGGAGCTCTTCGCTCGGGCCGCCGAGCGCGACGCGGCCGACCTCGAGCACGTACGCGTGCTGCGCGAGCTGCAGCGCGATGTGCGCGTTCTGCTCGACGACGAGGACCGTCAGGCCCTCGCGCTCGTTCAGCTCCTTGATGATCCGGAAGATCTCGGTGACGAGGAGCGGCGCCAGCCCGAGCGAGGGCTCGTCGAGGAGGAGCAGCCGTGGTCGCTGCATGAAGGCGCGCGCGAGTGCGAGCATCTGCTGCTCGCCGCCGCTCAGCGTTCCCGCCTGCTGCGAGCGGCGCTCCTCGAGCCACGGGAAGTACGTCTGCACGCGGGCGAAGTCGTCTTTCGGCGACCCGCGCCGCGTGAAGGCGCCGAGTCGAAGGTTCTCCCAGACGGTCAGCTCGGCGAACGTCCCGCGGCCCTCGGGCACGTGCGCGATCCCCAGGCGCGCCGCCGCATCCGGCCCGACCCGGCCGAGGCGCTTGCCGGCGAAGCGGATCTCGCCGTCGCGGCGCACCGTGCCGCTGACCGCGCGCAGCGTCGTCGTCTTACCGGCACCGTTCGCGCCGAGCACGGCGGCGATCTGCCCCTCTTCGACCGTGAGCGAGACGCCGTGCAGGGCCTGCACCGGCCCGTAACGCGCGGTCACCTCCTTCGAGCTCGAGCAGTGCGCTCACGCAGAGGCCTCGAGCTCGCCGCCGAGGTACGCCTCGATCACCCGCGGGTCGCGTTGAACCTCCTGCGGCGGGCCGCTCGCGATCGTGCGCCCGAAGTTGAGGACGTGCACGTGGTCGGAGACGCGCATGACGAGATTCATGTGATGCTCGACGAGGAGCACGGTCAGCTTCAGCTCGTCGCGGAGGCGGCGGATGAACTGCGCGAGACCGTCGACCTCTTCGTGGTTCAGCCCGCCGGCAGGCTCGTCGAGGAGCAGCAGGCGCGGCTTCGAGACGAGCGCGCGCGCGAGCTCGACGCGCTTCAGCGTCCCGAACGGAAGCCCGGCTGCCGGACGCCGCGCGACGTCGTCGATGCCGACATACTCGAGCGTCTCGTGCGCGCGCGCGCGAACGCTGCGTTCCGACTCGAAGCGCGAGACGGTGTGCGCGCCGACGAGCACGTTCTCGAGCACGGTCATCGTCGGGAAGAGCTCGACGTTCTGGAACGTGCGTGCGATCCCCAGCCGCACGACCCGGCTCGGCGGCGTGCGCAGCAGCGACTTGCCGTCGAACACGATGTCGCCCGAGTCGAGGCGGTAGAGCCTGGTGATCACGTTGAACGCGGTCGTCTTGCCCGCGCCGTTCGGGCCGATCAGGCCGAAGATCGTCCCTTCCTCGGCCTCGAGCGAGACCTCGTCGAGGGCCACGATCCCGCCGAAGCGAAGCGAGGCGTTCTGGAGCGAGAGCAGACCCATCCCGGCCGCGAGGACTCTACGGTTTCCCGCGCCGCGAGTCGAGATATTCCTGCCACAGCCCTTCCATCGTCGTCTGCCGCGGCGCGTGCAGGCTGACCGGGTCGTAGGGGGTGTAGCCGACCGCGCGCACGATGAAGTTGCCCTCGCGATCGACGTCGAGCACGTTGATGCACGCGGGCGCCTGCTCGAACGCGCCGAGGAAGGTGCGTCCTCCGGTGAGCGCGCGGCTGAGGATCGCGCGGTTGACCGCGCCGTGGAGGACGAGCAGCGCGATGTCCCAGCCCTCGTCTGCGAGCAGCGCGTCGAGCGCGGGCAGGACGCGGTCGAAGAGCTCGCCGATCGTCTCGCCGCCGAGAAATTGGGTGTCGAGCGGGACGATGCCGCGGAACGCGGCGGTCATCATGTCCTGTACGACTTCGGGAGCGAGCCCGCGGAGCTCTCCGCTCTCGATCTCGCGCAGCTCGTGGTTGCGCTCGGGCTCGACGTCGGGAGCGATTGCGCGTGCGGTCTCGAGCGTCCGCGGAAGCCCGCTCGTGACCACGCGGTCGAACTGGACGTCACGAAGCGCTTCGGCTGCGGCGGCTGCCTGCACTCGGCCTTCCTCGGTGAGCAGGACCTCGTGCGGGTGCTCGCCCTGGAAGTAACGCACCTGCGCGTGGCGGAGCAGGTAGATGCGGCGGCGAGGCGGGACGCTCACGCCTGCGTGCGCAGCGAGCGGCCGCCCGCCGCCTGCATGCCGGCGATCATCCCGGCCGGCGCGACGCCGTCGGGGAAGCGCGCGAGCAGCTCGCCGAGGAGCCCGTCCGCGTCCCAGCGCTCGTCCGCGGCGAAGAGCTCGCCCGACGTCCAGCCCTGCAGCGCGTTGATCGCGCCGCCCCAGACGTGGAACACCTGGCCGGTGATCCTCTGCGCCGCGTCGGCGGCGAGGGCGACGACGAGCGGCGACATGTTCGCGGGGTCGAGCGGGTCGAAGCCCGCGTCGGGTGGACCCATGTCGAACGTCTCCTCGGTCATACGTGTCCGTGCGTTCGGCGCGAGGCAGTTCACGGTGACGCCGTAACGCTGTAGCTCCTGCGCGACGATCAGCGTGAACCCGGCGATCCCCGCCTTCGCCGCGCCGTAGTTCGCCTGGCCGACGTTGCCGAAGACGCCCGACGGGCTCGACGTGTTGATCACGCGGCCCTTGACCTCATCGCCTGCCTTCGAGCGCTCGCGCCAGTACGCCGCAGCGTGGCGCGTCGGCGCGAAGTGACCCTTGAGATGCACGGCGATCACGGCATCCCATTCGTCCTCGGTCATGTTCACGAGCATCCGGTCGCGCAGGATCCCGGCGTTGTTCACGAGGATGTCGAGTCGCCCGAACTCGTCGATCGCCTGCTGCACGAGCCGCTCGGCGCCGGCGAAGTCGGCGACGTTCTCCCCGTTCGGGCTCGCCTCGCCGCCCGCCTTGCGGATCTCCTCGACGACCTGCTGCGCCGGCGTGTCGTCGTGGCCTTCGCCCGAGAGCGCCGCGCCGAGGTCGTTGACGATCACCGTAGCGCCGGCCTCGGCGAGTGCCAAGGCGTGCGAGCGGCCGATCCCGCGGCCCGCACCGGTGACGATCGCAACCTTCCCCTCCAGCACCGGCACGGGCGAGACAATACTGGGGTCTGACCCCGAACGGGGTCTGACCCCGCTGTCGAAATGAACCTCGATCTCACCGACGAACAGCAGCTGATCCGCGAGACCGCGCGCGCCTTCTGCGACCGGGAGGTCGTGCCGAACGCGCGCGAGTGGGACCGCTCGGAGCGCATGGATCGGGAGATCGTGGCGAAGCTCGCCGCGGTTGGTTTTCTCGGCTGTGCGCTACCGGAAGCCTATGGCGGCATGGGGGTCGACACGATCTCGTACGCGCTCGTGATGGAGGAGCTCGGCCGCGCCGATTCGTCGGTGCGCGGGATCGTGTCGGTGAACAACGGCCTCGCAGGCAAGACGATCGCGGCGTGGGGGACGGACGAGCAGAAGGCCGAGTGGCTGCCGCGGATGTGCAGCGGCGAGGGTCTCGGGTGCTACGCGCTGACGGAGCCGGGAAGCGGCTCGGACCCTGCGTCGCTCGTCACGCGCGCGGAGCGCGACGGCGACGCGTGGGTGATCAACGGGTCGAAGATCTTCATCACGCTCGGCTCGTGGGCCGGCGTCGCGCTCGTCTTCGCGCGCACGGGCGGCGAAGGTGCGCGAGGGATCACGTCCTTCCTCGTCCCGACGGCGTCGGAGGGCTTCAGCGCGCGGAAGATCGACGGCAAGCTCGGCCTGCGCGCGCAGGACACTGCCGAGCTCTTCCTCGACGACGTGCGCGTGCCCGACTCGGCGCGGCTCGGCGACGAGGGAGCGGGCTTCAAGGTCGCGATGTCCGCGCTCGACAACGGCCGCATCTCGCTCGCGGCCGGCTCGGTCGGGATCGCAGCGGGTTGTCTCGACGCGTGCGTCGCGTACGCCGCCGAGCGGCGGCAGTTCGGCAAGCCGATCGCGGCCTTCCAGCTCGTGCAGGAGTTGATCGCCGACATCGCCGTCGAGACAGAAGCCGCGCGCCTGATGGCATGGCGCGCCGCGTACCTCGCAGACAGCGGTCAGAAGTACACGCTTGCCGCGTCGCAGGCGAAGTACTACGCGAGTGAAGTTGCCGTGCGAGCCGCGAACGCTGCCGTGCAGGTGCACGGCGGCTACGGCTACGTCGACGAGTTCCCGGTTCAGAAGTACCTGCGCGACGCGCGTGTCTCGACGCTCTACGAAGGCACGAGCCAGATCCAGAAGCTTCTGATCGGCCGCGCGCTCACGGGAGAGAGCGCCTTCTAGGTGCCGGGCACCTCCGGTGCCTGGCACCGCTTTCGATCTACCGGGACGGCATGAGCTTGCGGACGCGGCCGATGAGTTGATCCTCGTCGAGAGGGCGCGTCGTATCCAGCGAGATGAGCTCGCCGCCGAGGTCGAGCGGCGAGTGCGCGCCACTTTCGAAGCGATCCGCGAGCTGGAGAATCTTCGCCTCGTCGTGGTGACCTGGATGACGCACGCGGCTTCCATACCGCTCGAGAAGAACATCGAGTGGCGCCTCGCAGTGGATTTGCACGACCCGATGCTTGGGGAGCGCAGCGAAGTCGCTTTCTTGCCCGCCGAAGAAGTTCGCCTCGACGATCGTGGATGTCGCTGAGTCGAGAAGTGTTCGGGCGATCGCGAAGATCAGGGCGTAGGTGGCGTCGCCGAGGCGGTTCGACCAGTCGACATCACCTGGTCCGAGCGCCTCGAATAGACGCTCCTTGATCTCGTCCTTGGCGATCAATGGCAGCCGAAGACGGTGGGCGACGAGCTCGGCGACGGTCGACTTGCCCGATGCGGGCATCCCTGTGACAACCACGAGGAGCGGGGTCTGCATCTCGACCGATCCTGACCGCTTCTGACTGGTAACGTGCTGTCAGGGTTTCCTGACAGGAGGTAGAGATGCGCCGCACACCGCAGGTTCGGATCGACGGCAGCGGCAAGCTGCGCCTGACCGGCGACTGGGAGTCGGCACCGCTCGACGGGCTTTGTCAGGCCGCGCGCCTCGCTGCCGCGGTCGAGAAGCTGCAGCGAGATCTCGTCCGGCGTGCACGCGCTGCCGGTGGAAGCTGGACGGATGTCGGAGCCGCACTCGGCATCAGCCGGCAGTCCGCGTGGGAGCGGTTCTCCGCCTCGAGCGAGTAGCGGCGCGAGATCGTAGGCTCCTGACCGTGGACGAAGAGGTCGTACCGGTTCTCTACGTCGAGGACGCCGCGCGCGCTGTCGCCTGGTACGAGCGGCTCGGCTTCGCCAAGGAGTGGGAGCACCAGTTCGAGCCGGGCTTTCCCTGGTTCGTCTGCGTTGGCCGAGGAAGCGTCCACATCTACCTCTCCGAGCACAAGGGCGACGCACGGCCGAACACGCTCATCCATCTCTATGTCGCCGACATCGACCGCGTCTCGGCCGAGTTCGACATCCCGGTCGACGAGGAGGGCCTCGCCGGCCGCGAAGTCGATCTCGAGGATGTCGACGGCAACCGGCTGCGCGTGGCGACGCGACGCTCCTGACGGAGATCGCTCAACGCGCCGTGCGGCGCGGGACGTACGGCCTTGTCGTCGTCAGCTGAACGAAACCGAGCCGCTCGAGGATCGGCCGGCTCGTCGGCAAGGCGTCTACCTGCAGGAATCGATACCCGCGGTCGCGCGCCAGCCGCGCCCGCTCGAAGACGGTTGCGCGGTAGATGCCCCGCCCGCGCCACTCGGGTAGCGTCCCGCCACCCCAGAGGCTGGCGAACTCGGAGCGCTCGTTGAGCTCGATCCGCCCGGCCGAGACCGGCGCACCGTCGGCGTAGGCGATCACGCCGAGATTGCGAGGCTGTTCGTCCTGGAGCGCGCGCAGGAGGACGCGGCCGACTGCGCCGTAGCGCTCGCCGAAGACCTGCTCGTTCACCTCGACCCAAAGCGCGACCGCCTCGGCATCGTCTGCCACGCTCACCTCCACGCCTGGGGGCGGCGGAGCGTCGAGGTCGAGATTTGCGAGCTCGGCCACGACAACCGCTTCCTCGTTTTCGGGGACAAGGCCGGCGGCCGTCAGGCGTTGCCCGAGATCAGCCGGCTTGTCGTGCGCGTAGAGCTTCCATTCCGCGTGGCCGTCGAATTCGAGCAGCCGCGGCACGAGCCGCGCCACAGCGGCATCCGCGGTCGACTCGTCCAGGTCCGACCAGAGAACGGCGCACCAGCCGTCATCCAGCACGAGCGTCGTCAGCGCGTCTCTCTCTGCCGGCTCGACGTCACGGCGCATCTGCCGGTCGAACAGCTCGAGCGTCGACGCGACGTCCATTGGCCCGGTCAGCTCTTCGGTCGTTGCTTCTGCCGCCACTGATGGAGCAGCTTCGACTTGGTCGCAGACTTCGGGACAGCCGGCTCCTCCTTCGGCGCGTTCTCGTCGAGCCACTGCGCGGCAGCGTCGTCTGCTTCCAGGCCGACGGTCCGCTCGCGCTCGCGCATCCTCTCGACGCGCTGCCTACTGATCTGCGGACGCTTCGCCATAGCTCTCAAGGTACCGAGGCGATGCAATCCGCAGCCGCGCCTCCACGTGTGCCTTGATGCGACGCAGCGCGCCTGGTGGAACCTCGCCCGCGCGGATCGCGCGCCGCGAGCTCGCGCTCGTCCGCATCGTCGACGACCGGCAGTGCCTCGAGCTCGCGGTAGACGATCGAGAGCGCGTTCATCGCGACGAGCATCCGGAACCGAAGCCGCTGATCGGTGAGCGTCGGCAGGATCTCGCCGCCGAGGAACTCGAGAATCGCTTCGGTCAGCTCCTGCGCTGTCGGACGCTCGCTCACGCCGCCACTCGCTCGAGCAGGTGCACGATCTCGTACTCAACCTCTGCGCCGAGGCGGCCGAGCGTCGCGAGCTCGACGCTTCGATCCTGCCCCGAGAGGTGCCGCTGCATCTGCGTCAGGCAGCCGATCGCCCAGCCGACGTTGCCGGCGAGCTCCCAGTAGTCGAGCTCGGCCGCCGCCACGTCGAAGCCGGTCAGCTCGTTGTAGCGCTCGACGTACGGCTCGACCGCGCCGACGCCGCCGAGGCGCTTCTCCGGGACGCCGAAGCGCCACGCGCGCACGAGCGCGAACGCGAGATCGCGAACGGGATCGTCGAGATGCGCGAACTCCCAATCGAGCACGCCGACGAGACCGGCTTCGCCGACGACGAGATTGCCGACGCGATAGTCGCCGTGCGCGACGACGGCGGGGCGGGCAGGCGGACGGTTCTCGCGAAGCCACCAGAGCCCGAGCTCGATCGCCGGATGCGGCTCGCCGACCTCGTCGAGCTCCGCGACCATCCGCTCGAGTCGCGCGTCCTCGAGGAACGGCACGCGCGACGGCGGGATCGCGTGGATCTTCGCGAGCTCGTCCGCCATCTGCACGGGGAGCAGCTCGCGTGCCGCCGCGAGCTCGTCCCTGCGCACGATCCGGCGTCCGATCGTCTCTCCGTCGAGCCGCTCCATCACGAACGCCTCGCGCCCCGCAAGATCGGGGATGTACGTGATCGGCCGCGGCGCCTTCACACCCGCCTCGTACGCGGCCTGCAGGACGGCGAACTCGTCGGCGAGCGACAGCGTGTGCTTGTGGATCACGCCGACGGCCGCGCGCCGCACGAGCAGCGGCTCGCCCTCGACGTCGACGGCCCACGCCTCCTTCGAGGCGCCGCCGGCGAGCAGCACCGGTTCCGAGATGTCGCGGCCGAGCTCTGCCTGGAGCGCCTCACGCATCTCTGCGATCATTGCTGCCCATGGCGACCGTTGTCATCCCCGACCGCGTCGCCGAGCGTCGCGACCAGGTGCGCGCGTTCATGGAGGAGCACGTCTATCCGAACGAGCAGGCGCTTGCCCGGGAAGACGACGCCGCCGACGCGCTCGTCGCGGAGCTGCAGCAGCTCGCCAAGGACGCCGGCCTCTGGGCGCCGCACCTGCCGCCCGAGGCGGGCGGCAGCGGCAGCGGCTTCATCGAGTACGCCTATCTGAACGAGGAGATCGGGCGAAGCACGTATGCGCAGCTCGTCTTCGGATGCCAGGCGCCCGATGCCGGCAACGGCGAGATCCTGCACATGTTCGGCACCGACGACCAGAAGCGTCGCTTCCTCGAGCCGCTCGTCTCCGGTGCGACGCGCTCCTTCTTCGGGATGACCGAGCCGGAGGTCTCCGGCTCCGACCCCACGGGCCTGCAGGGTCGAGCCGAGCTCGACGGCGACGAGTGGGTGATCAACGCGCACAAGTGGTTCTCCTCGGGCGCGGACGGCGCCGGCTTCGGGATCGTCATGGTCGTCACCGATCCCGACGCAGAGCCGCATCGCCGTGCGTCGATGATCATCGTCCCGACCGACACGCCAGGATACGAGCTCGTACGGCGGATCCCGGTGATGGGCCACGAGGGACGCGGGTGGGGGACGCATTGCGAGACGCGCTTCACCGACGTGCGCGTGCCGGCGGCGAACCTGCTCGGCGAGCGCGGCGGCGGCTTCCGCATCGCGCAGAAGCGGCTCGGGCCGGGCCGCATCCATCACGTGATGCGCTGGCTCGGGCAGATGCAGCGTGCGTTCGACCTGATGTGCTCGTACTCGCTCGAGCGCAAGACGTTCGGCGAGGCGCTTGCCGACAAGCAGACGGTGCAGAACTGGATCGCCGAGTCGGCCGCCGAGATCCAGGCGTGCAGGTTGATGACGATGCAGGCCGCGCAGCGCATCGACGACGGGGACGAGGCGCGCGTCGAGATCTCGTTGATCAAGTTCTACGCCGCGCGCGTGCTCGGCGAGGTGGTCGATCGCGCGATCCAGGTTCACGGCGGGCTCGGGATGACCGAGGACACGCCGCTCGCGTCGATGTGGCGCGCGGCGCGTGCGGGCCGCATCTACGACGGCGCCGGACGAGGTGCACAAGCTCGTCGTCGCCCGGCGGATCCTGCGTTCGTACGAGGACGGCGGCAACTGGCGCTTCACGTAGTCCTCGAAAGCGAACGCGTTCGGCTCGAGCCGATCGGCGAAGAGCATCGAGAGCCGTTGTGGGCGATCGCGCAGGACGAGCGCATCTGGAGGCTCCAGCGTGTGCAGCGCGCATCGGAGCCGTGCGCTCTTCGACGAGTGGTGGAGCTCGGTCGACCGCGGGTTCGCCCACTACTTCGACGGGCAACTCGTCGGGCACACGAGCTACCTCAACTTCCGGCCCGCCGACCGGTCCGTGGAGATCGGCAACACGTGGGTGGTTCCTGCGGCGTGGGGGACAGGAGCCAACATCGGCGCCAAGTACCTGCTCCTGCGGCACGCGTTCGAAGACGAAGACCTGCTCCGCGTCGAGTTCAAGACCGACGCGACGAACGAGCGTGCGCGGGCAGCGCTCGCCGCGCTGCCGGCCGAGTTCGAAGGCGTGCACCGAAAGCACATGGTCGTCCGCGGCGGCGAGCGCCGCGACTCCGCGTGGTACGCCGTCATCGACGACGACTGGCCGGCGGTGAAAGCGAATCTCGAGCGTCGCCTGGGGTCAGACCCCAAAGGGGTCTGACCCGCTGTTCCGGTCGCCAGTGAACATGGGCGATGCCAAGCGGCGCCCACATAAAAGATGCCGGCGTAGCCGTTGAGCGCCGGCTGACCGCCGAGGTGCGCGTACAGCACCCGCGAGCCCGCTTCGATCCGGCCGGAGCGGACGAGGTCGATCAGCGCCGCCATCGACTTCCCCTCGTAGACCGGGTCGGTGATCATGCCCTCGAGCCGGGCGCAGAGCCGGATCGCGTCGATCGTCTTCCCGTCCGGAATCCCGTACGTGCCGGCGTGCCACTCGTCGAGCAGCACGATCTCGTCGTCGCGCAGCTCTCGATCGAGCCCGATCGCCGCCGCGGTGCGACGCGCGATCCGCGCGATCTGATCCCACGTCTGCGGAACGGTCGCCGACCCGTCGATCCCGAGCACGCGCCGCTCCTCGTCCTGCAGCGCAAAGCCGGCGACCATCCCGGCCTGCGTCGAGCCGGTGACCGAGCAGACGACGATCGTGTCGAAGAAGACGTCGAGCTCGCGCTCCTGGTCGGCGACCTCCTCGGCCCACCGCGCGAACCCGTGGCCGCCGAGCGGATGGTCGGACGCACCGGCCGGGATCGGGTACGGCTTGCCGCCCCGAGCCTCGACGTCCGCGAGCGCCTGCTCCCACTCGGCCGGATCCCGATGTCGAAGCCCGACGAGTCGAGCCGCACGTCGGCGCCGAGAATTCGCGAGAGCAGGATGTTGCCGACCCGGTCGTAGACCGCGTCCGGCCACTCGACCCAGTGCTCCTGCACGAGCACGCATTGCAGGCCGAGATGCGCTGCCACCGCGGCCACCTGCCGCGTGTGGTTCGACTGCACGCCGCCGATCGAGACGAGCGTGTCGCATCCCTGCGCGACGGCATCAGCCGCGAGGTACTCGAGCTTGCGAACCTTGTTGCCGCCGTACGCGAGACCGGAGTTGCAGTCCTCGCGCTTCGCCCAGATCTCGACGCCGCCGCCGAGGTGCTGGCTCAACCGCTCGAGCCGGTGCACAGGCGAAGGGCCGAAGAGCAGCGGGATCCGTGCCGCGTCGATCACTCGGCGCGGATTATCTGCGTGCAGCGCGACGACGCGAGCAGAGTGCCGTCCTCGTCGTAGAGCTCGGCTGCGCAGAACGCGACGCGGCGATTGCGCTGGATCACGCTGCCGTCGGCGCGAAGCGTGCCCGGGCGCGCGGAGCGGAGAAACTCGACACGCAGGTCGGCGGTGAGAAAGCTCTCGTTCTCGTCGAGCGTCGACCAGCACGCGCCGCCCATCGCCGTGTCGAGCAGCGTCGTCACCATCCCGCCGTGCACGATCGGCCCACCCGGCGACGGGAAGCAGAAGTCCTCGGTCGCGTCCCACTCGATCACGACGGCGCCGTCCCCGCCGGAGATGCTGCGGTAGCCGAGCGTCAGCCAGATGTGCGGTGACGGCAGCTCGGCCTCGCCCCAGCCGGGCCTGCGGCGGCGGCTCATCGTGGCCCCGGCAGGTTCGGGAACGCGAACTTGAGCGACGCGATTCGGCTGGACGATCCAGGCCTGGCCCGTCTCCTCGTCGTTCAGCGCCTGCAACGCCGCCTGCGCGACGAATGCGGGCTCCATCAGCGGCACGGGCAGCTGACCTCGCAGCTCGTCCTCGACGATCGGCGTGTCGGTGAAGCCGGGGCAGAGCGCGTTCAGCCGGATCCCGCGCGCCGCGAGCCCGGGCGCCGCTCCGCGCACGAAGCCGACGACCGCGTGCTTCGTCGCGGTGTACAGCGGGTCGAGCGGCATCGCGGTCAAGCCCGCGAGCGACGCGGTCGCGACGATCGAGCCACCGTTCGGCATCAGCCGCGCCGCGCACTCACGCGTGCCGTAGACGACGCCGTCGAAGTTCGCGCGCACGATCCGCTCGAAGTCGTCGTCGCTCAGCTCGGCGACGTCGCCGACGCCGATCCCGATGCCCGCGTTCAGGAACGCCGCGTCGTACTCGCCGTCGAGCGACCGCCACGCGTCGACAGAGCCGACGTCGAACTCCGGCAGGTCGAGCACCGTCACCTCGCCGTCGAAGGCGGCCGCGATCGCCGAGCCGATGCCGCCGCGGCCACCGGTCACCAAGGCCTTCACGGGACGAGCACCACCTTGCCGACGCTGCCGCGCGACTCGATCAGCTCGTGCGCGCGCTCGACCTCCTCGAGCGGCAGCTCTGCGCCGACGAGCGGCTTGAAGGCGCCGGTGTGCCAGAGGCCGAGCAGCTCGCCCACCGCCGAGCCGACGAGCTCGGGATCGAGTCGGATCAGCCGGCCGAGGTAGAACCCCGCGACTGCGACGTTCCTGCCGACGAGAAGCCCCGGGCTCGTCTCCGGCCACGGTCCTGCGGCCGACCCGATCGCGACCAGCGTGCCGAGCGGCTTCAGGCGCGCGAGCGCCGCCGAGAAGAGCTCGCCGCCGACGGGATCGATGACGACGTCCACGCGCAGCTCGTCCGGCAGGTCGCCGTAGACGTACGCCTCCGTCGCGCCGAGCTCCCGGCACACCTCGACCTTGTCGGCCGAGCCGACCGCCGCGACGACCCGCGCACCGAAGCCACGCGCGAGCTGGATCGCCGCGCTGCCGACGCCGCCTGCCGCGGCGTGCACGAGCACGCTCGAGCCCGGGCCGATCCGCACCTGGCGCGTCAGCGGGATGTACGCGGTCAGGAAGGTCAAGAGGAACGAGGCGCCCTCTGCGAACGACGCATGGTCGGGCAGCGGCACGACCTGCGCCCGGTCGACGGCGACCAGCATCCGCATACCCTCCGCCGCCGGACGTGATCGCCATCACGCGGGTCCCGTCCTCGAGCTCGCCCGCAACCTCCGAGCCGAGGATCGTCGGCAGCTCGGGCATCTGCGGATACGCGCCGCGCCGCACCATCACGTCCGCGAAGTTCACGCCCGCGGCGCGCACCCGGATCAGCACGCGGCCGTCGGTCACCGGCTCATCCATGTCGACGAGCTCGAATGGCCCGTCGATCTCGCGCAGCAGCGCCGCTCTCAAGTCGTCCGCGCCGGCTCTGCCGCGAACTGCTCGCGCAGCGCCGTCTTCCGGAACTTGCCGACGCTCGTCTTCGGGATCTCGTCGACGAACTCGAACCGTTCGGGAAGCCACCACTTCGCGAAGTTCGGCGCGAGGAACTCGCGCAGCTCGTCGGGAGTCGCCGTCGCTCCGGCCTTCAGCACGACCGCGGCAAGCGGCCGCTCGTCCCACTTCGCGTCCGGGATCGCGATCACTGCAGCCTCGGCGACCGCCGGATGCGCCATCAGCGCGTTCTCGAGGTCGACGGACGAGATCCATTCGCCGCCCGACTTGATCACGTCCTTCGAGCGATCCTTGATCTGGATGTAGCCGCGCGGATGGATCGAGACGATGTCGCCGGTCCGGAACCAGCCGTCGCGCGTCCAGCGGTCGGACTGCTCGGGAGTGTCGTAGTACGCCGACGCGACCCATGGGCCGCGCACCTCGAGCTCGCCCATCGCCTCACCGTCCCACGGGATCTCCTCGTCACCGACACGCGCGCGCACCTCGACGAACGGCAGCGGTAGGCCCTGCATCGCGATGAAGTCGAACTTCGTGTCGTCGTCCGCGTCACGCAGGTCGTACGGGAGCTGCGCGGTGGACGCGACCGGCGACGTCTCCGTCATGCCCCAGCCGTGCACGACGTTCAGCCCGTGGCGCTTGTAGTCGGCGATCAGCTTGCGCGGCGCGGCCGAGCCGCCGACGAACATGCCCTTCATGTGCGAGAGGTCCCAGCGCCCCGGCTCCGCATCGAGCATCTGCAGGATGCCGAGCCAGATCGTCGGGACGCCCGCCGTCCAGCTGACCTTCTCCTGCGTGAAGTCCTCGAGCAGGCTCTGTGCGTCGAGGTGCGGTCCGGGGTAGACGAGCTTCGTGCCGAGCATCGTCGCGACATACGGATAGCCCCACGCATTCGCGTGGAACATCGGGACGACGGGGAGCACCGTGTCGTCCGCTGAGATGCCGAGTCCCATCGGGTTGTTCGCGGCGACGCCGAACGCGTGCAGGACGCTCGAGCGGTGCGAGTACGCAACGCCTTTCGGCAGGCCGGTCGTGCCGCTCGTGTAGCACATCGCCGCGCACTCGTTCTCGTCGAGATCCGGCTCGGCCCAGTCGTCGGGCGACGCGGTCGCGAGCAGATCTTCGTACGAGTCCTCGACGACGAAGACGTGCTCGATGTTCGTCTGGTCGCGGAACTGGTCGAGGAGCGGCACGAGCGAGCGGTCGACGATCACGGCCTTGTCGTTCGCATGCGTCGCGATGTACGCGAGGTCGTTCGGGTGCAGCCGCAGGTTCAACGTGTGGAGCACGAAGCCGCCGCACGGGATGCCGAAGTACGCCTCGTGATGCTGGTGGTGGTTCCAACAGAGCGTCGCGACGCGGTCGCCGCGCTCGAGGCCGAGCGCCGCGAGCGCGACGGCGAGCTGCTTCGAGCGGCGCATCGTCTCGCGGTAGTTCGTGCGGTGGAACGACTTGTCGGGCAGGCGCGTGACGATCTCGCCGTCGCCGTAGTACGTCTCCGCGCGCTTCAAGATATGCGAGAGCGTCAGCGGGAAATCCATCATCAAGCCGTCCACGAACGCCTCCTCGTGACTAGACGGGAACGATGACGCCGAGCACGGCGTCTGCGACCTCGAGCCGCAGCTCGGCCGGCCGGGAGCCGAAGCCCTCGAGCCAGAGCGCGCGCTTGTAGAACCGGTGGAGCGGGTGCTCCCAGGTGAAGCCGATGCCGCCGTGCACCTGGATCGAGCGCTCGCACGCGGACACCGCTGCCTCGGTGGCGAACGCCTTCGCAGCCGCGGCCGCGACGGGAGCCTGCTCGTCGTCCTCGGCCACGCACCAGGCCGCCCAGTACGCGAGGGAGCGGGCGAGCTCGACGTCGGCGTACGTGTCCGCGAGCTGGTGCGAGACGGCTTGGTAGACGCCGATCGGCTTGCCGAACTGCTGTCGCGTCGACGCGTGCTCGATCCCGAGCTCGAGCGCGCGCTGCGCGATGCCGACGGCTTCGGCGGCCATCGCCGCGCGCAGGCGTGGGGTCTCCTTCGCGCCGTTCGCCGTCGACGATCGCCGGAGCGGGCGCGACGGGTCGACGGACTGCACGAGCTCACCGTCGTCGTCGCCGCCGTAGACGAAGCCGTTCAACTCGATCCGCCCGCCGCCGCCGACGTGGGCGAGGTACGGCCCCGGGTAGAGGGCGTAACCCATCTCCTCGAGCAGGAGCGCCTCCTCGACGAAGCCGAGCTCGGCCTCGGCGACGTCGAGCCACCCGAGCTCGCCGAGCTCCGCCCAGCGGTCGTCCTGCGCATCCCAGTCGCGGTCGAGCGGGTAGCGCTCACCGAGCCACGAACGCGCCTGCGTCTTCAACTCCTGCTGGATCTCATTCAGCGCGAAGTCCATCTAGCGACTCCTTGGTAGCCCGAGCACGCGCTCGGCGACGATGTTGCGCAGGACCTCCGACGTGCCGGCCTCGATCGTGTTGCCGCGTGAGCGCAATTGCTGGTGATGCCACCAGCCGTCGTCGAGGATGCCCTCGGCGCCGAGCAGCTCGCGCCCGAGCTTCGTCATGCGCTGATTCTGCTCCGACCAGCGGAGCTTGATCGCGGAGCCTTCCGGGCCGGGGATGCCGGTGCGTTGATAGGTGCTGAGGGAGCGGTAGTTCGTGTAGCGCAGCGCCTGCAGCTCGATCCACTCGGCGGCGACGCGCTCGCGTGCGCCGGTGTCGCCGTTCACGCGCTCGCGCGCGACGTCGACGAGCCGGTCGACTCCTGCCTCGAGCGCGGCGGTGAGCGCGAAGCCGAGTGTCCCGCGCTCGTGCAGCAGCGTCGTCATCGCGACCTGCCAGCCCTCGCCTTCCTCGCCGAGCCGGTTCGACACGGGCACCTCGACGTCGTTGAAGAAGATCTCGTTGAACTCCGCCTCGCCCGTGATCTGGCGGAGCGGCCGCACCTCCACGCCCGGCGAGTGCATGTCGACGATCAGGTACGTGAGGTTGCGATAGCGCGGCGCAGCCGGGTCGCTCTGCGTGACGAGGATGCAGTAGTCGGCGATGTGCGCGAACGACGACCACACCTTCTGCCCGTTGACGACGTAGGTCTCGCCGCGGCGCTCGGCGCGGGTGCGCGCAGCCGCGAGGTCGGAGCCGGCGTCCGGCTCGGAGAAGCCCTGGCACCAGATCTCCTCCGCGGACAGGATCTTCTCGAGGTGCGCCTGCTTCTGCTCGTCGGTGCCGTGCGCGATGATCGTCGGCCCCGCCATCCCGAGCCCGATCACGCCGATGTGCGCAGGCGCGTGCGCGCGGGCCATCTCCTCGTAGAAGATCGCCTGGAAGCTGTACGGCGCACCCGCGCCGCCGTACTCCTTCGGCCAGGTCAGTCCCGAGTAGCCCGCGTCGTGGAGCATCCGGCTCCACTGGCGCATGAACGGATCGTCGAACCGCTGCTGGCCGCCGCGGCCGCCGCGCTTGTCTTCCGGCAGATTGGCATCGAGCCACGCGCGCAGCTCGGTGCGGAATGCGGTCTCTTCGGGCGTGTCGCGAAGATCCACGGCTTGTGAGCCTATCGCTAGGCCGGGGCGGGCGCGGCCTGCTGGGGCACGGCGACGAGCGACCGCCGCCGCTGCACGGGCAGGAGGCTGACGATCAGGAAGATGAGCGCCACGCCGATCCACTGCGACCAGCGCAGGTGGGCGCTGTAGGCGTAGATGCCGCCGAGCACGGCGATCGCCGGGTAGGTCAGCTCCGCCAGCGAGGCGAGCACCGCCGGCGTGCGCTTCAGGCCGTAGTAATAGAGCGCGAGCGAGACGAGGCCGGTCGCGATCGCGTAGTAGGCGATCCAGAGGCTGTCGTGCGCGCCTGCGTACGCCTTCGCGCTCATCACCGGCAATGCGATCGCGCTCGCGACGAGCCCGAAGAAGAAGCGGAGCGAGAGGATGTGCTGGAACTCGAGGTCGCGGCCGAGGTAGCGGCCGAGCACGGTCCCCGACGCCCAGAGGACGGCGGCCGCAAGCGACTCGACGACGGGGCGGAGGCCCTTCGCCGTCGGGTCGAGCGGGTGCGGCTGGTTGACGAGCCAGAGACCGAGCAGCGCCGCGACCAGGAACCACGCGAAGCGCGGTCGGGGCCGCTCTCGAAGGACGACGGCGGCGCCGACCACGGCGACGAGCGGCTGCACTTTCTGGAGGACGACGGGCGTGATGAAGTCGCTGTGGAAGAGGGCGTCCGTGAACAGGATCGTCGCGACAGCCGAAGCCCCGGCGCCGACGCCGACCGACGCGGCGATGACGCGCCAGCCTGCACCGAGCATCGCCCGCAGGGCGGGCACGAGAAGTGGGAGCGTCAGGATGACGAGGAGGACGTGCTCGCCGAACACGATCGTCGTCGCCGAGGTGCTCGAGCCGAGCGGCTTCCGCAGGATCGGGTCGAGGCCCCAGAGGGCGGCGGCGACCGCGACGAGCACCACACCCGGGACCGCGTTCAGGCGCTTGGACATCGAGGTCAGGGTACCGACTCGTATCGCAGTAAGTCCTCGGCGGTTTCCCTGACGCGGATCTCGCGGGCAGCTGCATCTGCCACGAGCACGACCGCGGGCCGCGGCACCCCGTTGTACGTCGAGCCCATCGCGAGTGTGTAAGCCCCGGTGGCGGGTACCGCGAGCACGTCGCCGCGGCGTGGATGCGGGAGCTCCGCTGCGTCGATCAGCACGTCGCCCGACTCGCAGTGCTTGCCGGCGACGCGGAACACACCGTCGGCAAGCTCGTCGGCGCGGTTCGCGAGCAGCGCCTCGTACCGGGCGCCGTAGAGCTGCGGCCGTGGATTGTCGGACATCCCGCCGTCGATCGCGACGTATTGCACGCCGCCGCTCTCCTTGACGACGCCGACCCGGTAGAGCGTCACGCCGGCGCGCCCGACGAGCGACCGTCCAGGCTCGAGCACGACCTGCACGTTCTTCGGCAGCCGCTCGACGAGCGGGCCGACGAACGACGCGATCTCCGGCACGACGTCCTCGTGCGTGTAGCGGATCGCGAGCCCGCCCCCGATGTCGAGCACGCGCGGGCGCCAGTCGAGCTCAGCCTGCGCACGGTCGCAGAACGCGAGCAGCCGCTCGACGGCGGTGAGGCTCTCGTCGATGCGTGCGAGCTGCGAGCCGACGTGGAAGTGGACGCCGCGCACGTCGAGCCCGAGCTCGCGTGCATCCGCGATCACTCGCAGTGCCGCCTCCGGGGGCAGGCCGAACTTCGACTCCTCGTGCGCCGTGCGGATCGAGCGATGCGTCACCGCCTCGACACCCGGCGTCAGCCGGACGAGCACCCGCTCGACGCCTGCCTCGACCGCACGCCGCGGCTCGTCGGCCGCGTCCAGCACGACCGTCGCACCGGCCCGTGCCGCCGCGCTCAGCTCCTCGTCGGACTTGTTGTTGCCGTGGAAGAGGATCCGTTCGCCGTCGAGGCCCGCGGCCTGAGCGAACGCCAGCTCGCCGAGGGTCGACACGTCGGCGCCCACACCCTCCTCGGCGAGCACGCGCATGAGCGCGACGTTCGCGAAGGCCTTCGTCCCGTAGACGACGAGCGCACCCGGTGCCGCGTCGCGGTACGCGCGGGCCTGCGCCCGCAGGGTGGCCTCGCAGTAGACAAGGAGCGGCGTCCCGTGCTCGGCGGCGAGCGACGTGGCCGGGACGCCGCCGAGCAGCAGCTCGCTGCCTTCGACGCGCGCGGAATCAGGGAAAAGCTCGAGCACAGCTTGCTAGTATCAACGCCGATGAAGGGACTGCTTAGCTAGCGCAGGGAGACATTCGCGGCCACCGCCGCGACAGCTCCCCACGGCCTCTCTCCGGAGAGGCTTTTTCGTCTTTATGGACAGATACGACGCTCAGGCGACAGAAGCGAAGTGGCAGCGGGTCTGGGAGGACGCGCAGGCCTTTCGCGTCTCCGATCCCGGCCCCGAGGCCGACCCGTCGAACAAGAGCTACGTCGTCGAGATGTGGCCGTACCCGTCGGGGACGCTGCACATGGGGCACTGCCTCGTCTACACGATCGGCGACGTGCTCTCGTGGTTCCGGCGCCGGAACGGCGCGAGCGTGCTGCACCCGATCGGCTTCGACTCGTTCGGGCTGCCGGCGGAGAACGCGGCGATTCGCGAAGGCGGTCACCCGCGGGAGATCACCGAGAAGAACATCACGAGCATCACGAAGTCGATGCGCCGGATGGGCTGGGCGTTCGACTGGTCGCGCATGATCTCCGCGCACGAGCCCACGTACTACGTGTGGGATCAGTTCCTGTTCCTGAAGCTGTTCGAGGCCGGGCTCGCGTACCGCAAGGCGGCGCCGGTGAAGTGGTGCCCCGTCGACATGGTCGTGCTCGCGAACGAGCAGGTGCACGACGGGCATTGCGAGTACTGCGGCGCCGAGGTCGAGTCGAAGAACCTCGAGCAGTGGTTCTTCCGCACGACCGCGTATGCGCAGGAGCTGATCGACGAGCTCGACACGCTCGACTGGGCCGACCGCATCAAGACGATGCAGCGCAACTGGATCGGACGCTCGGAAGGCGCCGAGCTGCAGTTCGGCGTCGAGGAGCTCGACGAGGACGTCGCCGTCTTCACGACGCGTCCCGACACCTTGTACGGCGCGACCTTCTTCGTCCTGGCGCCCGAGCATCCGCTGGTCGAGAAGTTGACCGAGCGCTCACCGAACGCCGACGAGTTGCGCGCGTACGTGCGGCGCGCCGGTGCGAAGCGCGGCGAGGAGCGTGCGGCGGCCGACGAGAAGACCGGCGTCTTCACCGGCTACTTCGCGACGAATCCCGTCAACGAGGCGCGGATCCCGATCTGGGTCGCGGACTACGTGCTGATGGACTACGGGACCGGCGCGATCATGGCGGTGCCCGCGCACGACGAGCGCGACCGCGAGTTCGCCGAGCGCTTCGACCTGCCGATCGTCCCCGTGATCGACGAGGACGGGAAGCTGATCGAGTCGGCGCAGTTCACGTCGCTGCCCTCGGACGACGCGAAGCGCGCGATCGTGGAGTGGCTCGAGGAGCGCGGTCGAGGCAAGCACGCGATCAGCTACCGCTTGCGCGACTGGGGATTCTCGCGGCAGCGCTACTGGGGCTGCCCGATCCCGATCGTCTATTGCGACGAGCACGGCGCCGTGCCGGTGCCCGAGTCGGAGCTGCCGGTCTTGCTGCCGCACCTCGACGACTTCAAGCCGAAGGGCATCGCGCCGCTCGAAGCGGCCGAGGACTGGGTGCGTGCGCCGTGCCCGACGTGCGGCAAGGAAGGACGGCGCGAGGTCGAGACGATGGACACCTTCGTCGACTCCTCGTGGTACTTCCTGCGCTACACCGATCCGACGAACGACGCGGAGCCCTGGCGGCGCGAGCTCGCGGACTTCTGGAACCCCGTCGACCTCTACATCGGCGGCGTCGACCACACGACGATGCACATGATCTATGCGCGCTTCTTCGTGAAGGCGCTGAACGACCTCGGGTTCGTCGGCTTCCGCGAGCCGTTCTCGACGTTCTTCACGAACGGCTGGGTGCAGCTCGGCGGCACCAAGATGTCGAAGTCGAAGGGGAACGTGATCGGGCCGGAGGAGATCCTCGACATCTACGGCGCCGATGCGATCCGCTTGTACATCCTCTTCATCGGCCCCGCCGACCAGGACATGGACTGGACGGAGGAAGGCCTCGAGGGGATCGTGCGCTTCATGCGCCGGCTGTACCGGCTCGTCTGCGACGTCGCCGAGAATTCGCCGCGCGGCGAGCCGTCGGTGAACGACCTCTCCCGCAAGGCGAACTGGGCGATCGCGAAGGTGACGGACGACATCGGGCGCCGTCATTCGTTCAACACCGCGATCTCCGCCGTGCAGGAGTTGACGAACGAGCTCTCGCAGGCGGGCGCGTCGGATCCCTCGGCCCGCTTCGCCGCCGAGACGGCTGCGTCGCTGATCCAGCCCTATGCGCCGCATCTCGCGGAGGAGCTGTGGGAGAAGCTCGGCCATTCGCGCTTGTGGGAGGAGCCGTGGCCGGCTGCCGACGAGGCGCAGCTCGCGCGCTCGACGTTCGAGCTCGTGGTGCAGGTGAACGGGAAGGTCCGGGATCGCTTCGAGGTCGACGTCGACCTGCCGGAGGAGGAGCTCGTCGCGCGCGCGCGTGCATCGGAGCGCGTGCAGGCGCACATCGACGGCGCGCAGGTGCGGAAGACGGTCGTGGTGCCGCGCAAGCTCGTCAACTTCGTCGTGCGATAGCGCGCCGACGCGTCGTCACGTAGTCGGCACGAAGCTCTGACACTTTCGTGACGCTTCTGCCGCGACGATTCGCGGCATGGATCTGCACGCGCTCACGATCACGCAACGGCGCGTGCTCGCCGCGGTCGCGCTGGCGGGCGTGCTGGCGTTCTTCGCCGGGCCGCGGCTGCTGCACCGCGGCGGCGCGCCTGCAGTTGTGACGCCGCTGCGCGTGGCGCCGCGAGCGGCGCGGACGGGCGCCGTCGGTGGAGCGCTCGTCGTCGACGTCTCGGGGGCGGTGCGGCGGCCGGGGCTCGAGCATCTACCGCACGGCTCGCGCGTCGCCGATGCGATCGCGGCAGCCGGCGGCGCGACCGCGCGCGCCGACATCGGCGCCGTCAATCTCGCGGCGCCGCTCGCCGACGGCTTGCAGGTCGTCGTGCCCGCACGGGGCGTCGGCGCCGCGGCGTCAGCGGGTGGCGCGCCGTCGCCGACTGCGCCGGTCGACCTGAACTCGGCGACCGCGGAGCAGCTCGACGCGCTGCCGGGGATCGGGCCCTCGACGGCCGCGAAGATCGTGGCGTATCGCCAGGCACACGGCGCCTTCCGGTCGCTCGATGAGCTCGACGGCGTGCCAGGCATCGGTGCGGGCAGGATCGCGCAGCTGAAAGGCCTCGTGGTGCCACCGTGAGCACTGTCTGGCGCCCGTACGTCCTCGGCGGCGCGCTCGTGGCCGGGCTTGCGTTCTCGACCGCGCTTCGCTTCGCGCCGGCGGTAGCGCTCTGCGCCGTAGCGCTTGTCGTGTTGCAGCCCCGTGCGGCACTCGCTTGCGGGCTCGCGCTCACCGGTTGGTGGTGGGGCAGCGCGCGGCTGGCGGCGCTCGACCGGAGTGCGCTCGCGCCGCAGGCAGGCGCTGCCGGTGATGCGATCGTCCACGTCGCCGAGCCTGCGCGTCAGGGGCGCTTCGACATTCACATGCGCGCGGACGTACTGCGCTGGCGGGGCGCACCGCTTCGCGAGCCGGTCCTGCTGCAGCTCGCGACGGGCCGTGCCCCGCCGCCGCAAGGCGCGCGGCTGCGCGTGCTCGGCACGCTGGCAGCGCCGCCGGACTACGAACGGGCCTGGCTGCGCCGGCATGGCGTGCACGTTGTGCTGCGCGCATCCACGTGGCGCGTCCTACGCGCGCGCGGCGGCGCTGCCGACCGGCTGCACGCGTGGCTCGCACATGCGTCGACGCCCGGGCTTGCGGGAGAACGCCGCGCGGTCCTCGAGGGGGTGGTGCTCGGCGAGGACGGCGGACTGTCGGACACGCTCCGGCAGCGGTTCCGCGCCTCGGGCCTCTACCACCTATTGGCTGTCAGCGGCGGCAACGTGATCGTCGTCGGCGGCGGAGCGGTCGGACTTGCGTTGCTGCTCGGCCTCACCCGTCTCGTCGCCGAGTCGCTCGGGCTCGCGGCGATCGCCGGGTACGTCCTCGCCGTCGGCCCGCAGCCCTCGGTGATCCGAGCGGGCATCGCGGGCGCGCTCGCCTCGCTCGCGTGGCTCAGCGGACGGAGCGCAGGATCGTTGGTACGCGCTGCTCGTCGCCGCAATCGCCCTGCTCGCATGGAACCCGTGGAACGTCCTCGATCCCGGCTTCCAGCTCTCGTTCGCCGCCGTCGTCTCGATCTTCATGCTGGCGCCTCGCTTCGCCCGTGCGCTCGAAGGCCGGCCGATCCCACGGCTCGCGCGCGAGACGATCGCGATCTCGGCCGCGTGCGGTCTCTGCACGGCGCCGATCTCCTGGGTGCACTTCCATGCGATCCCGGTGCTCACGGTTCCGGCGAACGCGGCCGCCGCGCCCGTGGTCGCGCCGATGCTCGCATTCGCGCTCCTCGCGGCGATCGTGCCGCCGCTCGGCCCGTTCTTCGCGTGGGGCGCGGGGCTCTGCGCCGCATATCTCGCCGGCTGCGCGCGGCTCTTCGGCGGCCTGCCCGGCGCGCAGGCCAAGTCGCCCGCCGCGGTCGCCGCGCTCGGGGCGGGCGTGCTCCTGGCGGCGGCCTATGCTTGGCGTCGTGGCGAACGAGCTGAAGCCGGTCTACCTCTTGCACGGAAGCGACCGGCCGAAGATCGCCCGCGCGGTTCGCCGGCTGCGTGAGCGGATCGGCGAGGACTCGACTGAGCACCTGAACGCGCGCGAGCGTGAGCGGTGCCGATGTCGTTGCATCGTCCAACGCGCTCGGGCTCTTCGTCGGCGAGGGACGGCTCGTGATCGTCGACGAGGTTGAGCGCTGGAAGGCGGCGGACGTCAAAGAGGTCGCGACGTATCTCGCCGCGCCCTCCCCGGCGACGGTGCTTGCCCTTGTCGCCGAAGAGCTGAAGGCGGATTCCGCGCTGGCCAAGGCGGTGGCGAAAGCAGGACAGGTGCTCACCTACGACGTGCCGAAGCGGAAGCTGCCCGAGTGGGTCGCCGAGCAGTTCGCGCGCGCGGGTGCGCGCGCCGACGCCGATGCGTGCCGTGCGCTGATCGACATCGTCGGCGACGACCTCGACGAGCTGACGACGGAGATCGAGAAGCTCTCGACGTGGGCGGGCAAGGACCCGGTCACGCTGCGCGACGTCGAGCGAATGGCCGCCGGTCGCGCCGAGACGTCGATCTTCTCGCTGACCGACGCGTGGGGAAGACGCGACGTCGGGGCCGTGCTGCGGAACGCGGAGGAGATCATGGAGCGCTCGCACCGGCCGCGATCCGGCGAGCTGATGCGCATCATCGCGTCGCTCGTCAACCACGTCGGCCGCGTGCGCCGCTGCCAGAAGCTCGCGGACGAAGGCGTGCGGCCGCGCGATGCCGCGCCGCGTTTGAAGATGCACCCGTTCGCAGCCGAGAAGGCGTTCGGGCAGGCCGCGAACTTCTCGGCCGAGGAGCTCGGCGACGCGCTCGTGCGGCTTGCGGAGCTCGATGCAGCAGCGAAGGGCGGCTCGCGCCTGCCGGCGGACCTCGAGCTCGAGCGCGCGCTGATCGACGTGACGCGCGGCCGCGCGGCTTAGGAGGCTTCTTCGCGGCGACGAGCTTCGCGGCCTGCGCCTTGCGGCGGGCGGCGGTGTTCTTGTGGAGCGCGCCGCGGGAGGCAGCCGGTCGAGCCAGCTCACGAGCTCACGGTGGCGCTCGTCGATCGCGGCGGAGTCGCCGGCGTCGACGGCTTCCTTCAGCCGGCGCATCAGCGTCTTCGACGCAGAGCGCCAGCGGAGGTTCTCCGACCCGCTGTCTGGCGGCCTGGCGAACGCGCTTTTCCTGTTGTCTGATGTTCGGCATAGGCGTGGAAATGCCCGCTCCAGCGGGCGGCAGGATGGTAGCAGGCGGCAGGAGAGGCTGCCACGCCGGGAACTCTCGCTGATGGCGGACAAGCGCTCCGGCGAGCGGCGCACGGAGTCCGACCGGCGTTCCGGCGACGAGCGGCGAACGCGCGACGACACCCCGCCGCCCGACGAAGGCGAACGCCGCTCGGGGAAGGACCGCCGCACCGAGCAGGATCGGCGCTCGGGCGAGGACCGGCGCTCCGGCTGCTGACGTACCCTCCGCCTGTGAGCGACCTCGACCGCGAGCGCGAGCAGCGCCGGCTCGAGCGCGACCGGCGGCGACGCGAGCGCGGACGACCGACATTCTTCGAGGCGCCGCCGCTCGGCCGGGCCGGCCCCGACGACCCGACCGCCGTCCTCCGGCCGGACGAGCTCCAGCCGCCTCGCGACTCCGAGACCGACCAGTTCACGACCGCCGAGACGACGATCATCCCGCCCGCCGAGACGGCGGCCCGCGGAAGCGTCGAGCAGCCGCGCCGGCTCGCGGTCTCGACCGCGATCTTCGCGGTCGCGACCGGCATCTCGCGCGTCCTGGGCCTCGTTCGCGAGGTCGTCGCTGCGTACTACTTCGGCGCGAGCGGCCCGATCAACGCATTCACGGTCGCGTTCCAGGTCCCGAACCTCGTTCGCGCGCTCGTCGCGGACGCGGCGCTCTCGACGCGCCTTCGTGCCCGTGTTCAGCGACCTGCTGAGAACGCGATCCGAAGCGCGCGTGGCGCGTCGCGTCGAGGCTGTTCTGGCTGATGCTGCTCGGCCTCACGGCGCTGACGCGCGCTCTTCATCCTCGTCGCGCCGTGGGTGATCGGCATCTTCGGCGACCCGGGCCACGATCGCGCGCTCGCGGTCGGCCTCTCGCGCGTCCTCTTCCCGATCGTCGCGCTGCTCGGCGTCTCGGGGATCATCGTCGGGATCCTCAACAGCTACGACCACTTCACGGTGCCCGCGATCTCGCCGGTCTTCTGGAACATCGCGATCATCATCGGGCTCGCGATCGGCGTCCCGCACGCGCACGGCGATGAACGCGAAGCTCTACGTGTACGCGGTCTCGATCCTCGATCGCGACGTTCATCCAGGTGTTCCTACCCCTGCCGTGGCTGCGCGGTCGCGACGACCGGCTGCGGCTCGTGCTCGACTGGCGCGACCCCGCTGTCAAGCGCGTCTTCGTGCTGATGGTTCCCGTCACGCTCGGTCTCGGGCTGATCAACGTGAACGCGGTGATCGACATGTTCTTCGCATCGCGCGCTGATCGATCGCCAACCTGGCGCCGACCGCGATCCAGAAGGCGTTCCTCGTCTACATGCTCCCGCAGGGGATGTTCTCGGTCGCGATCGCGACCGTGCTCTTCCCGACGCTCTCGCGCTTCGCATCGAGAGCGGCGACATGGCGACGGACTTCCGCTCGACCGTCTCGACGGGCTGCGGCAGATCGCGTTCCTGCTCATCCCCGCTGCGGTCGTCAGCGCGGTGCTCGCGGAGCCGATCGTCCGCTTCCTCTTCCAGCGCGGGAAGTTCGACGCCAGCGCAGACCGCCGGTCGTCGCGGCCGCGCTCGCCGCGTTCAGCGCGGGCCTCGTCTTCAACGGCGCGATGCTGATGCTGAACCGCGCCTTCTTCAGCCTGCAGGAGAACTGGGTGCCCGACCGCGGATCGCGCTCGGCAATCTCTTCCTCAACGCCGTGCTCGACTACATCCTCGGCAAGCGGCTCGGGATCTGGGGCATCCCGCTCGCGACGGCGATCTGCAACATCGCGGGGACCGGGCGCTCGCTCGTGATGCTGCGCGGTCGGCTAAGGCGTCTGAACGGCGGCGAGATCGCGTCGACGACGATGCGCGTCGCCGTCGCGTCCGCGGTGGTCGCTGCGGTCTCGTGGACGGTCTGGCGCCCGCTCGACAGTGCGCTCGGCCGCTCGTTCCCGGCGCAGGTCGTGTCGCTCGGGCTGGCGCTCGCGGCGGCGATCGCCGTCTACCTCGGTTCGTGCAGGCTCCTGCAGGTGCGAGAGATGGACGCACTCCTCTCTTTGCGCTCCCGCCTCAGGCGCGCGTAGGCGGGTGCGACGAGGCGGCGACTACCATCGCTTCGGCCAATGGAACAGAGCAAGATCCGCAATTTCTCGATCATCGCGCACATCGACCACGGCAAGTCGACGCTCGCGGATCGCATTCTCGAGATCACCGACGCCGTCTCCGCACGCGAGATGCGCGAGCAGCTGCTCGACTCGATGGACCTTGAGCGCGAGCGCGGGATCACGATCAAGGCGCAGGCCGTCCGCGTCTCGTGGAAGGGGCACGAGCTGAACCTGATCGACACGCCCGGCCACGTCGACTTCACGTACGAGGTCTCGCGGTCGCTGCAGGCTTGCGAGGGCGCGCTCCTCGTCGTCGACGCGGCGCAGGGAATCGAGGCGCAGACGCTCGCGAACGCCTACCTCGCAATCGAGAACGGGCTCGACATCGTCCCGGTCGCGAACAAGATCGACCTGCCGCAGGCCGATCCGGACGGTGCCGCGCTCGAGGTGGCGGACCTGCTCGGCGACGACCCGGCGCACGTCGTCCGCATCTCCGCGAAGACAGGGATGAACGTCGACCAGGTGCTCGACGCGATCGTCGATCGGGTGCCGGCGCCCTCGGGCGACCCGGACGCAGCGCCCCGCGCGCTCGTCTTCGACTCCACCTACGACCAGTACCGCGGCGTGCTCGCCTTCGTGCGCATCGTCGACGGCACGTTCTCGCGCCGCGAGGCGCTGCAGACGATGGCGACCGGGACGCGCTTCGACGCCGAGGAGCTCGGTTTCTTCTCGCCGTCGATGACGCCTGTCGACTCGCTCACGGCGGGCGAGGTCGGCTACGTCGTCACCGGCCTGAAGGACGTCTCGAGCCTCCGCGTCGGCGACACGCTGACCTCGGTGGCGCGCCGCGCGACCGAGCCGCTTCCCGGCTACAAGGACGTGAAGCCGATGGTGTTCGCCGGGCTCTTCCCGACGGACTCCGACGAGTACCCCGAGCTGCGCGACGCGCTCGAGCGGCTGAAGCTGAACGACGGCGCGCTGTTCTACGAGCCCGAGACGTCGACGGCGCTCGGTTTCGGGTTCCGCTGCGGCTTCCTCGGCCTCCTGCACATGGAGATCGTGCGCGAGCGCCTCGAGCGCGAGTTCGACCTCGATCTGATCGTCACCGCGCCGAACGTCGCCTACCGCGTGAAGGAGAAGGACGGGGAGTGGCAGGAGGTGCACAACCCTGCCGAGTTCCCGCGCGAGGTCGAAGCGGTCGAGGAGCCGTTCGTGAAGGCGTCGATCATCGTGCCGAAGGAGTACGTCGGGGCAGTGATGGAGCTGTGTAACGAGCGGCGCGGCACGTTCGACCACATGGAGTACCTCTCGCCCGAGCGCGTGCACCTGACGTACGAGCTGCCGCTGGGCGAGATCGTCCTCGACTACTACGACCAGCTGAAGTCGCGGACACGCGGCTACGCCTCGTTCGACTACGACCTCGCCGGCTTCAAGGAAGGGAACCTCGTTCGCGTCGACGTGCTCGTCGCGGGCGAGACGGTCGACGCGCTCTCCTTGATCGTCCATCGCGACTTCGCCTACGACCGCGGCCGGCTGCTCGTCGACAAGCTGCGCGAGGAGATCCCGCGCCAGATGTTCGACGTGCCGATTCAGGCGGCGATCGGCGCGCGTGTGATCGCGCGCGAGACCGTGAAGGCGCGCCGCAAGGACGTGCTCGCCAAGTGCTACGGCGGCGACATCTCACGCAAGCGCAAGCTGCTCGAGAACCAGAAGAAGGGCAAGAAGCGGATGAAGCAAGTCGGTGCGGTCGAAGTACCGCAGGAGGCGTTCCTCGCCGTGCTCAACATCGGGCAGGGGCAGAAGAGCTGATGGGCGCGCGGCACCTCTACGTGCACCTGCCGTTCTGCGCGCACCGCTGCGGCTACTGCGACTTCGTCACGGTCGTCGGCCGCGAGGGACAGCATCGCGCGTACGTCGACGCGCTCCTCCGCGAGCTCGAGCTGGAGCGTGCGCTGCTCGCGCCGCAGCTCGAGACGATCTTCCTCGGCGGCGGCACGCCCACGTTCACCGCCCTCGCCGAGCTCGAGCGATTGATCGCTGCATTGCCGGCGGCGGACGAGGTGACGGTGGAGGCGAACCCCGAGACGGTCGACGCGGAGCTTGCACGCGCACTGCGCACGACGGGCGTCACGCGCGTCTCGCTCGGTGCACAGACATTTCAGCCTCGTCTGCTCCGGACACTCGAGCGTGTTGCCGGTCCTGACGACGTCCGACGCGCGGTGCATCATCTGCGTGATGCCGGATTTGACAACGTTTCCCTCGATCTCATCTATGGGATCCCCGGCCAGAGCGCCTCCGACCTCGCAGCCGATCTCGGTTCTGCGCTCGCGCTCGAGCCGGAGCACCTGTCCTGCTACGAGCTAGAGGCAAAGCCGGGAACGCGCTTCACCCATGCCTGGGGAGAGGAGCTCGGCCGGCAGGCCGACGCGATGGAGGACTACTTCGAGCGCGTCGTCGGCACGCTGACCGGTGCGGGCTACCGCTGGTACGAGACGGCCAACTTCTGCCGCGTCGACGAGGGGCGGGACCTCCGCTCGCGGCACAACCTCGGCTACTGGCTCGGCCACGACTACCTCGGGCTCGGGATCGGCGCGGTCTCCACAATCGAGAGCAGGCGCTGGCGGAACGCACCACAGCTCGGCCGCTACCTGGCGGCACTCGCAGACGGCCGGCGTCCCGAACGCGAGCACGAGCCGCTCGACGCCGACGTCCGCGCTCGCGAGCGCGTGATGCTCGGGCTCCGTCTCGACGAGCCGCTGCCGCTCGCCGGCATCGGGCACGCGCTCGATGCGACGGGGCTCGCGCGTGTCGAGGCGCTCGGGCTCGCGGAGCAGACCGGCGCGACGCTGACGCTGACCGAGCGCGGCCGCTACCTGGGCGGTGCGGTCACGGCGGAGCTCCTGGCGTGACGCGCCTCGAGTGAGCGCCGTGGCTACGGCTAAAATGCCTGCAAATGCCCGTTGACGTTCAGCTGACCGCACGCCAGCAGGAGATCCTGCGGCGCGTCGTCGAGGAGTTCGTCGCGAGTGGGCAGCCCGTCGGCTCGAAGACGCTCGTCCAGAAGCCCAGCATCGACGCGGGGCCTTCGACCGTGCGGGCGGAGCTCGCGGAGCTCGAGTCCTTCGGCCTGCTCGCGCACCCGCACACCTCGGCGGGCCGCGTGCCGACCGAGCGCGGCTACCGCTACTACGCGGACGAGCTGTTGCGTCGCGAGGCACAGCCGAGCGAGTTCGCGCTCGACCTGCACACGGAGCGCACCGAGGTCGAGTCGGCGCTGCAGGCGACGACCGAGATGCTCTCGCAGGTCACACGGCTGCTCGCGCTCGTCTCCGCGCCGCCGCTCGAGGCGTCGACCGTCGTCCGCGTGGAGGTGCTCCTGCTGCAGCCCGAGCTCGTGATGGCCGTCGTCATCACGTCCGCCGGCGGTGTCGCGAAGCGGACGTTCCACTTCGAGGCGCCGGTCGACCCCGGGCTCGCGCAATGGGCGAACGAGTACCTGAACGAGACGGTCGCGGGCCTGCAGCTCGGCACGGCGCTGCTGCGCCGCCGCTTCGAGGACCCGAGCCTCACGCTGCGCGAGCGCGCATTCCTGGGTGTGCTGCGGCCTGCCTTCACCGATCTCGTCAACGCGGAGCAGCGTCTCTACGTGGGCGGGGCCGCAGATCTGCTCGGCGAAGTCCGCTCCGAGGAGCTCGACGCCTATCGCAACCTGTTCGAGCTCGTCGAGAAGCGCGCCGGGCTCCTCGACGTGATCGGCGAGTCGACGCTCGAGCCGCGCCGCCCGTTCGTGCGCGTCGGCCACGAGCTGGAGCATCCGGCGCTGACGGAGATCGCGCTCGTCGGCGCCTGCTACGGGCTCGTGCACCGCGCGCTCGGTGCCGTGAGCCTCGTCGGGCCGGTGCGCATGGACTACGAGAAAGCTCTTGGCGCCGTGCGCTCCGCGGCGACGGAGCTCTCGCGCTTCGTCGAGTCCATCTACGACGAGCGCTAGCCTCGAGCGACACGATGGCAACGACCGAGCGCGACTATTACGAGCTCCTCGGAGTCGCACGCGACGCGAGCGACTCCGAGATCAAGAAGGCCTTCCGGGGGCTCGCACGCGAGCTGCACCCCGACGTCTCCGACGCGCCCGACGCCGATGAGCGGTTCCGCGAGGTCGTCGAGGCGTACGAGGTGCTCTCGAAGTCCGAGACGCGCGAGCTCTACGACCGCTACGGCCACGCCGGGCTTCGCGGTGGAGGCTTCCAGCCGGGCAGCTTCGACTTCGGCAGCCTCTCCGATCTCTTCTCCGCCTTCTTCGGCGACGACATCCTGGGCGGACGAGCGTCGCGCTCGCGCGGCGCCGATCTCGCGGCGACCGTCGAGATCGAGCTCGTCGACGCCGCGGTGGGCGCGACGCGCGAGGTTCCGTTCCAGGTCGCGGTCACGTGCGCACGCTGCGACGGCAACGGCGCGGAGCCGGGGACGGAGATCACAACCTGCCCGACGTGTGGCGGCGCCGGCAGGCTGCAGCAGGTCACGCGCAGCGTCTTCGGTGAGTTCGTGCGCACGCAGGCGTGCCCCGCTTGCGGCGGCTCGGGCACGCGCATCGAGACGCCGTGTACCGAGTGCCAGGGCGCCGGTCGCGTGCTCGAGGAGCGGCGGCTCGAGGTGACGATCCCGCCGGGCATCCACGACGGTCAGCGCATCCGCCTCAGCGGCGAGGGGCACGCCGGCCAGCTCGGCGCGCGCTCCGGCGACATCTACGTGCAGGTACGCGTGCTGCCCGATCCGCGCTTCGTGCGCGAGGGTGACGACATCTTCGCGACCGTCGACCTGACGATGACGCAGGCCGCGCTCGGCGCGACGCTCGCGATCCCGACGCTCGACGGCGACACCGAGATCGACTTCGCCCCCGGTACGCAGCCCGGCGAGATCCTCACGCTTCGCGGTCGCGGCATGCCCGTGCTGCAAGGCTTCGGCCGCGGTGACCAGCGCGTGCTCGTGAACGTCGTCGTCCCGCGGCACCTGAGCGAGGAGCAGCGCCGCCTGCTCGAGGAATTCGACTCGCACGCCGACGACCGCACGTACAAGCCGGACGAAGGCTTCTTCGAGAAGCTCAAGAGCGCGTTCCGCTGAGGCGACTCGGCTGAAGCGCTACGTGATCGTCGGCGGCGAGGCGGAGCTCGTGCTTCTGCTGCACATCTTTCCCGAGGGAGTCGAGGAGCTAGACGGCGCATTCGCCGTCTATGCCGACGAGCCGCCGATCGGCTTCGATGTCGTCGAGATCGAGGACGTGCCGGAAGGCTGGGAGGACGGCTGGCGCGCCTTCCATCACGGCGTCGTCGTCGGCCGCTTCTGGGTCGGGCCGCCCTGGGAGGAGGCTCCGTCCGGCGCCGAGCCGATCGTCGTCGACCCGGGCCGGGCCTTCGGCACCGGCGCGCACCCGACGACGCGGCTGACCCTCGAGCTGCTCCAGGAACAGCAGACCGGCAGCCTGCTCGACGTCGGTTGCGGCTCGGGCGTCCTCTCGATCGCCGCGGCTCGCCTCGGCTTCGCGCCGATCCTCGCGGTCGACCTCGACGAGGCGGCCATCGAGGTGACGCGTGCAAACGCCGCCGACAACGGTGTGTCCGGCATCGACGCGCGGCACGAGAACGCGTTCACCGCCGAGTTGCCGCAGGTCGAGCTCGCACTCGCGAACGTCGCGCTCGACGTCGTCGAGGCGCTGCTGCCCCTGCTCGACGCAGAGCGCGCGATCACCTCCGGCTATCTCGACCGCGACCGCCCCGACGTCGAGGGTTGGCTGCACGTCGACCGCCGCGAGCACGACGGCTGGGCTGCGGACCTGCTCGAACGCGCTTAGCATGCCCGGGCATGGCGACCTTCTCGGTCCGTTTCCTGGGCTGCAAGGTCTCGCACGTCGATGCACACGACGTGCGTGAGCGGCTGCTCGCCGAGGGCCACGCGGAGCGAGAGACAGGTGCGGACGTCGCTATCGTCAACACCTGCTGCGTCACGAACGAAGGGGTTGCGAAGTCGCGGAAGGAAGCAGCGCGTGCTGCACGCACGCACCGCCGCGTCTATGTCACGGGGTGCGGCGCGAATCTCGCGGCGAGCGCCTTCGCCGGTCTGCCCGCGAACGTCGTGGTCGTCGCGAAGCGAAGCGAGGAAACGCCCGGCTACGTCGCGGGCGACGTCGGCGCGATCGGCTGCGTCCAGGCAGAGGCGCGGCTCGATCGCGTTCGCGCCTTCGTCAAGGTTCAGGACGGCTGCTCGTTCTCGTGCAACTTCTGCGTGATCCCACTCGTGCGCGGCGCGTCACGCAGTCGTCGCGCCCACGCCGTGCTCTACGAGATCGCCCGTCGCGTCGCGCAGGGCCACCGCGAGGTGGTGCTGACCGGGATCAACCTCGGCTGCTACCGCGATCGCGCCGCCGGTTTCGACCTGCCGCGGCTGGTTCGCGAAGCGGGCGCGACGCCGGGCCTCGAGCGACTGCGTCTCTCGTCGATCGAGATCAACCACGTGAACGACGCATTGATCGCCGCGCTCCGCGAGACGCCGACCGTGACCCGCCATCTGCACGTGCCGCTGCAATCCGGCGACAACGGCGTGCTCCGTGCGATGGGGCGCCGCTACTCGACTGCGACGTATCTCCGCCGGCTCGCGCCGCTGCAGGACGACTTCAACCTGACGAGCGACGTGATCGTCGGCTTTCCGGGGGAGGACGAGCTCGCGTTCGCGAACACGCTTCGCACCGCGCGCGATGCTGGTCTGACGAAGATCCATGTGTTCCCATACTCGCCGCGTCCCGGCACGGTCACCGCCGCCGACGATCCCGTGCCGCCGGCTGTGAAGAAGGATCGCGGTGCGCGGCTGCGTGCGGCCTCCCACGACGCCTGCCTTGCGCGCTGGCGGACGAAGCGCGAGGACGTCGTGCTCGTCGACCGGCCGGGACGCGGGTACGGCGACGACTACTCGCCCTGGCTCGTCTCGCAGGAGATCCCGGTCGGCGAGCTCGTGCGCGTCCGCGCCGCCGCCGTCACGGAGGAGGGGATCCTCGCTGCCTGACGACTGCCTCTTCTGCAAGCTCGTGCGCGAGGGCGACCACGTCGCGGCAACCGACGGCTTCGTGGCGATCCGCGACATCAATCCGCAGGCGGACACGCATCTCCTCGTTCTGCCCGAGCGGCACGTCGCGAGCTTCCACGAGATCGCGGCGTTTCCACCTGACGAGGCGAAGCGCATGCTGGAGTTCGTCGCCGAAGTCGCGGCGGCCGAAGGGCTGACCGATTACCGTGTCGTCGTGAACGCGGGCGCAGGCGCAGGGCAGACGATCTTCCATCTGCACTGGCACGTACTCGGGGGCCGCAGCATCGGGAGGATGGCATGAGCGTAGGCTTGACGGAGCTCAAAAAGGAGCGGAGGCGCCGGCTTTGCCGGCGCCGGGAGCGGGCATGAGCCGCATCGAGACGATCGAGGAAGAGGTCAGGGAGGCGATGAAAGCGCGCGACGCCGAGCGTCGCGACGCGCTTCGCCTGATCGTCAACGCGCTCAAGAACTCCGAGAAGGAGCTGCAGCGCCCGCTTTCCGAGGACGAAGAGCTCCAGGTGCTGCAGCGCGAGCGCAAGCGCCGCGTCGAGGCTGCCGACGCCTTCCGTGCGGGCGGCCGCGAGGAGCAGGCCGAGGCCGAGGAGCGCGAGCTCGCGATCCTCGAGGAGTTCATGCCCGCGCCGCTCGGCGAGGAGGAGATCGAGGAGATCGTCGACGACGTCATCGCCGAGGTCGGCGCCACGAGCATGGCCGACCTGGGACGCGTGATGGCCGACGTGATGCCCCAGATCGCCGGCCGCGCCGACGGCTCCGTCGTCAGCCAGCTCGTCCGCGAAAAGCTCGCCTAGCGTGCGCGGCCTTCGCGGCGCGGTCGTGGGCGCGCTCGCCGCGGCCGCATGGCAGGCGTGCGACCCCGTCTTCAAGCGCGCGTTCGCGACGCCGTACTCCGACGCCGAGCTGCTCGGTCCGTTCCTCACCCGGGGCCGCTATGAGTGGCTCGCGAACCTCGCGACGCACTCCGCCGGCGGCGCGACGTTCGGCTTCCTCTTCGAGCGACTCGGCGGCGCCGGGGTGCGCAAGGGGGTCGCGGTCGCGCTCGCCGAGAACACCCTGCTTTGGCCGGGGATCGCCGTCTTCGACCGGATCCACCCGAAGCGGCGAGACGGCACGTGGCCGCCGCTCGCCTCGAGCCCGCGCGTCTTCGCCTCCGCCACCGCCGGCCACGCCTTCTTCGGCGTGCTGCTCGGGCTCGGTGTGCGGGACGTTTGACGCTGGCCGAGCCCGGTCAGACACCAAAGGTGGACAAATCTTCGACAATGGCCGTCACGGGGGCGGCCGGACACGTCGGCTCGCGGCTCGTCGAGACCCTGCGCGAGCGCGGCTACGCGGTCCGGGCGCTGACGCGCGACGACGGCGATGTCGGCGACCGCAAGGCGATGCTCGCCGCGCTCGACGGCGTCGACGCGGCGTACTACCTCGTGCACTCCCTGACGGCCGCCGGCGAGTTCGAAGCCGAAGAACGCCTCGATGCGCGCGAGTTCGCCGCAGCTGCGCGCGAGTGCGGCGTCCAGCGCCTCGTCTACCTCGGCGGGATCGTCCACACGGACCAGCTCTCGCCACATCTGCGCAGCAGGCGCGAGGTCGGGGAGATCCTGCGCGCGAGCGGCGTGCCGACCGTCGAGCTCCGCGCCTCGATCGTCGTCGGCGCGGGGAGCGCCTCGTTCGAGCTCGTCCGAACGCTCGTCGAGCACCTGCCGGCCACCGCCGCGCCCGACTGGATCGACCACGCGTCGCAGCCGATCGCGCTCGACGACGTGGTTGCCTATCTCGTCGACGCGCTGGACGTGCCGCTGGAGACCGACGCCGTCTACGAGATCGGCGGCGCCGACTGCGTCCGCTACCGGGACCTCGTCAACGAGGTGGCGGAGCAGCTCGGACGGCCCAGGCTCACCTTCGCGCTCCCGGTTCCCGCTCCGCCGCTCGGCGTCTCGCAGCTCCCCGGCCGGCTCGCGGAGCTGATCCCGGAACGGCTGCGCGTCGCTGCGAACCTGCTCGAGAGCCTCCAGTACGACACCGACGTGCGCGACGACCGCGCTTCGCAGGATTTCCCGGTAAAGCCCCGCGGGCTTCGCGACGCGGTAGCCGCCGCGCTCGCGGCGTCGTAGCCTCCCGAGGATCGAGGACCACCCGGATCCACTCGCACTCGATCGCGAGCAGATGCGCGCGCTCGGATATCGCACCGTCGACGCGCTCGTCGACTGGCTGAGCGACCCGGCGCAGCCGCCGATCACGCATGCCGAGCCCGACGAGCTCGCGAAGCGCCTCGGCGGCGGCGCGTCGGAGGCCGGTGAGGGGTACGAGGCCGCGCTCACGCGCCTGTTCGAGGATGTGCTGCCGTACGCGAGCCGGGGTGCGCATCCGCGCTTCTTCGCGTACGTCCCGTTCGCCGGCACGTGGCCGGGCGCCCTCGGGGACTTCGTCGCGAGCGCCGCGAACGTCTACGCGGGCTCCTGGCAGGAAGGCGCCGGCCCGACGCAGCTCGAGCTGGAGGTGCTCGGCTGGTTCAAGGAGTGGGTCGGCTATCCGGTGGACGCGGGCGGCACCCTCCTGAGCGGCGGCTCGGCTGCCAATCTCACCGCGATCGCCTGCGCGCGCGAGACGCTCGTCGGCGCGATGCGCGACGACCTCGTCCTCTATGCATCCGACCAGACGCACTCCTCGATCGCGCGCGCCGCGCGCATCCTCGGCTTCCGTCCGGGTCAGGTGCGCGTGCTGCCGGTGGCCGACGACCTGACGCTCGAGCCGGCGACGCTCGCCGCTGCGATCGAGGTGGACGAGAACGCGGGGCGCCGGCCCTTCCTCGTCGTCGCGAACGCGGGCGCGACGAGCACCGGTGCGATCGACCCGATCGGCGAGATCGCGGAGCTCTGCCGTGCGCGCGGCCTCTGGCTTCACGTCGATGCGGCCTACGGCGGCTTCGCCGCGCTGACGGAGCGCGGGCGCACGCAGCTCGGCGATCTCTCTGCTGCCGACTCGATCACCCTCGATCCGCACAAGTGGCTCTTCCAGCCGTACGAGTGCGGATCGCTGCTCGTGCGAGACGCGCACGCGCTGCGGCGCGCGTTCGAGATCACCTCCGACTATCTGCGGGACTCGCATCTCGATGACGAAGCCGTGAACTTCGCCGATCACGGGCTGCAGCTGTCGCGGATGGCGCGCGCCTTCAAGGTGTGGCTCTCGGTGACGACGTTCGGCGTCGCCGCGTTCCGCGCTGCGATCGACCGGGCGCTCGACGCAGCCGAGTATGCGCGCGCGCGGATCGCCGACAGCGAGCGCTTCGAGCTCGTTGCGCCGCCGTCGCTCAGCGTCGTCTGCTTCCGTCCGAAGGACGGCGCCGACGAGGTCGTGGACGGGCTCGTCGCTGCGCTGGAGGAGAGCGGCATCGGCCTGATCTCGTCGACGCGTGTGCACGGTCGCGCAGCCCTGCGTCTCTGCATCCTCGCGCACACATCCCAGCGGAAGGACGTCGCGCAGGTGCTCGACTTCCTCGAGCATGCCGAGCCCGTGGCGGTCGGCGACGGCTACGAACGCGATGCGGTCGTCAGCGCTGCGCTTCCGGTCTTCACGCGGCTCGGCAAGGAGGTGATGGACGCGCTCGTCGAATGCGCGGAGCCGAGGACCGTCCCGGCAGGCACAACGATCGTCGAGCAGTGGGAGACGAGCCGCGACCTCTTCGTGATCGCCGACGGAGCCGCAGACGTCCTCGTGGGCGGCCGGCTCGTGGCGACATTGCGCGCCGGCGAGCACTTCGGCGAGATCGCCGCGCTCGACTGGGGAGCGGGCTTCGCGCGCTCGCGCGCCGCGACTGTCGTCGCGCGCGAGGACGTCCGCCTGCTCGTGCTCGACTCGAGCGCGCTCGCCGGGCTCGTCGACCGGTTCCCGCAGATCGAGACTGAGCTGCGCGTCGTCGCGAACGAGCGGCTCCGGCGAGCACGGTGAGCTACGCCGCGCAGATCCCGCGCGTGCTCGCGGGCATGCTGCGCAACCGCGAGCTGCGCCGAGTGTCGCTCGCGTTCGCCGGCTTCAACGCCGCCGAGTGGGGCGTCTGGATCGCGATGCTCGTCTACGCGTACGACCACGGCGGTGCTACGACCGCCGGGCTCGTGGCGCTCGTGCAACTCGCGCCTGCCGCGCTCTTCGCGCCGGCCGCCGCGACGCTCGGCGACCGCCGGCGGCCAACGAGCGTCCTCACGGCGGGCTATGTCGCACAGGGCGCGGCGATGGCTGCGACGGCGGTCGTGCTGCTGAGCGGCGGCCCGCCGTTCCTCGCCTACGCGCTCGCCGCAGTCGCGACGACGGCAGTCACGATCACGCGCCCGGTGCAGAGCGTTGTCATGCCGGCGCTCGCGCGCACGCCCGACGAATTGACCGCGGCGAACGTCGCGTGCGGCTGGATCGAGAGCCTGAGCATCCTCGCCGCGCCTGCGCTCGCCGGCGTGCTGCTCGCAGCCGGCGGCGCCGGGCTCGTCTTCGCCGTGATGGCCGGCGTCGTGCTCGCGTCTGCGTTCCTCGTCGGGGGGCTGACGGGGCCGCCGGCCGCATGCGGCGGCCCCGTCATCGAAGAGACGCTCGCCGGCCTCGAAGCCGTCGTTCGTGAGCCCGGGCCGCGCTCGCTCGTCTGGCTCCTCGGCGTCGAGGCGGTCGCGATCGGCGCGCTCGACGTCCTCTATGTCGTGCTCGCGGTGGGCGTGCTCCGGCACGACGGCTCGGTTGCCGGGTATCTGAATGCTGCCTTTGGGCTGGGCGGCGTCCTCGGGATCGGGGCGACCGTGGCTCTCGTCGGCCGGCGCCGGCTCGCGCCCGCGCTCCTCGCAGGGCTCGCGCTGTGGGCGCTCGCGCTCGTCGCCATCGCGGCCTTTCCCTCGACGGCTGCTGCGTTCGTCCTGCTCGCCTGCGCCGGCACGGGGCGGACGGTCGTCGACGTCGCCGGCCGCACGCTGCTGCAACGGATCGCGCCGCCCGCCGCGCTCGCCCGCGTCTTCGGGCTCCTCGAAGGCGTCTCGTCGGCCGGGCTCGCGCTCGGCTCGATCGCGGTCTCGGCGTTCGTCGCGCTCGCGGGGAACCGGGGCGCCTTTCTCTGCTTCGCCCTCGCACTCCCGCTCGCGGCGGTGGTCGTGCTGCGGCCGCTGCTCCGCGCCGACTCGGCCGTGCTGCCGATCGTCGAGATCGCGCGCCTGCGTGCGATCCCGCTCTTCGCGCCGCTCGGCGCGCCGGAGCTCGAGGGCCTGGCGCGCGCGCTCGTGCCGGTCGAGCTTCCCGCGGGTGCCGCGGTGATCGAGGAGGGAGAGGCCGGAGATCGGTTCTACGTCGTCGCGGACGGTGCGCTCGACGTGTCGGTCGGCGGCTCGCGCGTGCGCGAGCTCGCACGCGGGGACTGCTTCGGCGAGATCGCGCTGCTGCGCGACGTCCCACGCACGGCGACGGTGACCGCGGTGACCGACGTGCGCCTCGACGCGCTCGACGGCTCCGCGTTCCTCGCGGCCGTGACCGGCCACGCGCCGAGCGCCGCCGCGGCCGACGTGCTTGTGCAAGGCCGCCTCGAGCGTGCGACGATCGCGCCGTGATCGATCCGCTCGAGCGCTGGCGCGAGTACGGCGAGAAGCCCGACTTCGCCGGCCCCCTGACCTACGGCGGCGCACCGCTCACGCAGGACGCCGAGCTCCTCGCCGGCTTCGACGTCGCGATCGTCGGCGCGCCGATGGACGATCTCGTCTCGGATCGGCCGGGCGCACGGTACGGCCCGCGCGCGATCCGCGCGGCGAGCTGCCCGCCAGGACCGCACCTCGAGTCGAACGTCGACGCATTCGCCGAGCTGCGCGTCGTCGACTTCGGAGACGCGCCGGTGCTGCCCGCCGACGCTGCGCGCTCGCACGCGGCGATCGAAGCGACGGTCGGCGAGGTCGTCGCCGCCGGCGTGTTGCCGATCGTGCTCGGCGGCGACCACTCGATCGCCGAGCCGGACATCCGCGCCTGCGCGAAGCCGCACGGTCCCGTCGGCCTGATCCACTTCGACACGCACACCGACACGGGCACGCACGTGTTCGGCGTCGCGGTGTCGCACGGCACGCCGATGTTCCGACTCGTTCGCGACGGGATCGTCGATCCGACGCGCTACGTGCAGATCGGGCTGCGTGGCTACTGGCCGGGCGAGCCCGAGTTCAGCTGGCAGGCCGAGCAGGGGATCACGTCGTTCTTCATGCACGACGTGCGCGACCGCGGCATCTCGGCCGTCGTCGACGAGGCGCTCGCGATCGTCGGCGCAGGCCCCGTCTTCCTCACGGTCGACGTCGACGTGCTCGACCCCGCATTCGCGCCCGGCACCGGAACGCCGGAGCCCGGCGGGATGACGAGCCTCGAGCTGCTCGGCGCGGTTCGCACCGTCGCGCAGGGCGTCGAGCTCGTCGGTGCAGACGTCGTCGAGGTGATCCCGACGGCGGTCGGCTCCGCCGACGTGACGGCGCTCGTCGCCGACCGGATCGTCCGCGAGATCCTGAACGGGATCGCGCTGCGGCGGCGCCTACACTGAGGTCTGTGCAGGAAGTTCTCGACGTACCGAACGAAGTCGCCGCCGAGCTCGGCGGGATCGGCGACGGCGTGCTCGGGGCGCTGCGCGAGCGGCTCGGCTGCGCGATCAACCTCCGCGGCAACCGGCTGACGCTCGAGGGCGACGACGCGAAGGTGGGCGAGGCGAAAGCGGTGCTCGAAGAGCTCGTCGATCTCGTCGAAGGCGGCCAGGAGATCGGCGCCGGCACGGTCGACACGATCCTGAACGCGATCGACCAGTCCGCGGACGTCCGCGACATCTTCGAGGACGTCGTCTGGTCGCATCGCGGCAAGCGCATCACGCCGAAGACCGTGACGCAGAAGGAGTATGTCGACGCGATCCGGAAGTGCACGGTCACCTTCGGGATCGGGCCGGCGGGCACCGGCAAGACGTATCTCGCGATCGCGCTCGCCGTCGCAGCGCTGAGCGACCGGCAGGTCGGGCGGATCATCCTGACACGGCCCGCCGTCGAAGCCGGCGAACGGCTCGGCTTCCTGCCCGGCGACGTGCTCGCGAAGGTCGACCCGTACATGCGTCCGCTCTTCGACGCGCTCTACGACACGATGGATCCCGAGAAGCTGAACGCGTACATCGAGCGCGGCACGATCGAGGTCGCGCCGCTCGCATTCATGCGCGGCCGCACGTTGAACGACAGCTTCATCATCCTCGACGAGGCGCAGAACACCTCGCCGGAGCAGATGCAGATGTTCCTGACGCGCCTCGGCTTCGGCTCGAAGGTCGTCGTCACCGGCGACATCACGCAGATCGACCTGCCGCGCGAGCAGGCGTCGGGGCTGATCCAGGTACAGGACATCCTCGGCTCGATCGACGGGATCAAGTTCGTCCGGTTCAGCCACAAGGACGTCGTGCGTCACAAGCTCGTGCAACGCATCGTCGAGGCGTACAAGCTGCATTCGGAGGAGACCGGGACGGAACGCAGGCGGTGATCGAGATCGAGATCGACAACCGCTCGGGCGAGCGGGTCGACGTCGACGGTGCGTGCGAGCTCGCCCGGCGCGTGCTCGAGGCGGAAGGCATCGAAGCCGGGGAGCTCGGTCTTTCGTTCGTCGGGCCGGACGAGAGCCGGCGCCTGAAGCAGACGCATCTCGGGATCGACGAGGCGACCGACGCGCTCGCGTTCCCGATCGACGCGCTCGACGACCTTCCCGACGGCGTCCCGCGCCAGCTCGGCGACGTCGTCGTCTGCCCGCAGGTCGTCGGCGAGGAGTGGCAGCCGCCGCTCGTGCACGCGCTGCTGCATCTCGTCGGCTACGAGCACGGCGCCGAGATGGAAGCGCGCGAGGCGGCTTACCGGTGAGCATCACGACGCCCCCGCGGCAGGACGAGCGGCGCGCCGGCTCGCCGCCGCCCGCCCCGGGACGCGCGCCGTCGATCCTCGACAGCTTCAACTACGCGTTCGAAGGGATCATCCACGTGCTCCGGACGCAGCGGAACCTCCGGATCCACTTCGCGATCGCGATCGCCGTGATCGCGGCCGCAGCTGCGCTCGGCGTCGGCCGCCTCGAGCTGATCGTGCTGCTGCTCTCGATCGCCTTCGTGCTCGTGGCCGAGATGGTCAACTCGGCGATCGAGGGAGCGATCGACGTCTCGACGACGTCGTTCGACCCGAACGCAAAGCTCGCGAAAGATGTCGCTGCCGGCGCCGTGCTGATCGCGTCGGTGACGGCGCTCGCGGTGGGTTACCTCGTCTTCGCGCACGCCGCGGCGCATCGCACCGCACGCATCCTCGACCGCGTGCGCGACGCGCCGGCGGAGATCACGCTCGCCGCGCTCGTGCTCGTGATCCTGATCGTGATCGCGACGAAGGCCTACACCGGCCGCGGCACGCCGTTGCGGGGTGGCCTGCCCTCGGGCCATGCGGCGCTCGCGTTCGCGGGCTGGATGTCGGCGACCTACGTGATCACGGATCAGCATCGGTTCCTGATCTCGTCGATCACGTTCATCATGGCGCTCCTCGTCGCGCAGACACGCGTCGAGGCGGGCGTGCACTCCGCGCTCGAGGTGCTCTACGGCGGCGCCCTCGGCGCGCTTGTCACGCTCGTCGTCTTCCAGGTGCTTTCGTGAACGGAGAGGAGCTCGTCGCGCGTGCGGAAGCCGCTTCGGCGCAGGCGTACGCGCCCTACTCGAGCTACAACGTCGGGGCGACGTTGCTCCTGCGCGACGGGACGCTCGTCGACGGCGTGAACGTCGAGAACGCCGCATATCCCCTCGGCGTGTGCGCAGAGCGCACCGCGATCTCGAAGGCCGCGAGCGACGGCGCTCGCCCGGGCGACATCGAGGCGATCGGGATCACGGCCTCGCCGTGCGGCGGCTGCCGGCAGTGGCTGCACGAGTGGCGCATCGACCGCGTCTACTTTCGCCGCGAGGACGGCTCGATCGCCGAGTACGAGCCCGCGGGCGCGCTGCTCCCCGATACGTGGAACCTGCCGGAAGCATGAAGTCCGGCTTCGTCGCGGTCGCAGGCCGGCCGAACGTCGGCAAGTCGACGCTCGTGAACGCGCTGTGCGGCGGCAAGGTCGCGATCGTCTCTGACAAGCCGCAGACGACGCGACGCCGCATCTTCGGGATCGCGAACGCCGACGACTACCAGCTCGTGCTCGCAGACCTGCCCGGCTTCCAGCGTCCGCTCGACGCGCTCACGGAGCGCATGCAGCACACGGTCGACGCGGCGTTCGAGGACGTCGAGGGCGTGCTCTTCGTGCTCTCGGCCCGCGAGCGGATCGGCGCCGGCGACCGCTTCATCGCCAAGCGGGTGTATGCGCTCGGCGTCCCTGTCGTGATCGCGCTCAACAAGGTAGACCGCCTGAAGGCCGGGCACATCGCCCAGCAGATGCAGGCGGCCGCGAACCTCGGCGACTTCCATGCGCTCCATCCCGTGAGCGCGAAGACCGGAGAC
The DNA here is from genome assembly GCA_963838985.1 of uncultured Actinomycetes bacterium. Taxonomy (GTDB): domain Bacteria; phylum Actinomycetota; class Thermoleophilia; order Gaiellales; family Gaiellaceae; genus Palsa-739. The sequence continues at coordinate 114,042 of CAWITF010000008.1, read as the reverse complement.
GGCATCGGGGAGCTGCGCGACGAGCTCGTGGGGCTACTGCCCGAGGGGCCTCGCTACTTCCCACAGGAGCAGCGCACCGATCTGCCGCTCGAGCTGCAGATCGCCGAGCTCGTGCGCGAGAAGGCGCTCTGGCTGACCCGCGACGAGGTGCCGCATGCGATCTCGGTCGAGGTCGACGAGCTCGACGAGAAGGTGCTGCGCGCGAACATCCTGGTCGAGACCGACTCGCAGAAGCAGATCCTCGTCGGCAAGGGCGGCGCGATGGTGAAGGACATCGGCACGCGCGCTCGCCCGGAGATCGAGGCGATCCTCGGCCGCACGGTCTACCTCGAGCTCGTCGTCAAGGTCCGGCCGCGCTGGCGCCGCGACGAGGCGACGCTCGAGCGGCTCGGGCTCTAGGCGAGAGCCGGAACGCCGGCGGTCTCGAGTCGTAGCCCCGTCGCCGGGTCGAAGTACTGGAACTTCGACGTGTCGACGGTGAGCCGGATGCGTCCGCCAGGGCGCGCCGAGGTCGCGGGGTCGACGCGGGCGGTGAAGGTCGCTCGGTCGGCAGGGAGGAGCACGTCCTCGTCGCCGGCGGCCTCGCGGACTTCGCTGACATCGATCGGCGGCGCGTCGATCGGGAAGATCACGTGCGCGTCCGCACCGAGATCCTCGACGACCTGCGCCTCGACCTCGATCGTCGGCAGCGCCGCGTCCTCGAGGTCTGCGTCCTCGAAGGCCTCGGGCCGGATCCCGACGATCGCCTGCGCGACCGCCGGCGCGTTCGGGGCCGGGATGCGGAAGCCGCCGAACTCGACCGTGCCGTTCGCAAGGCGCGCCTCGACGAGGTTCATGGCCGGTGAGCCGATGAAGGCCGCGACGAAGAGGTTCGCCGGCCGGGCGTAGAGCGCCTGCGGCGTGTCGACCTGGAGCACCCGGCCGTCGCGCATCACCGCGACGCGCTGGCCGAGCGTCATCGCCTCGACCTGGTCGTGGGTCACGTAGATCGTCGTCGTCTGCAGGCGTGCATGGAGAGCCGCGAGCTGCGCGCGCATGCCCACGCGCAGCTTTGCGTCGAGGTTCGAGAGGGGCTCGTCCATCAGGAAGGCCTGCGGCTCCCGTACGATCGCGCGCCCCATCGCGACGCGCTGGCGCTGCCCGCCCGAGAGCGCGGCCGGGCGGCGGTCGAGCAGCTCCTCCAGCCCGAGCATCTCCGCGACCTCCTCGACACGGCGGCCGATCTCGCCCTTGCCGGTGCGCCGCACCTTCAGCCCGTAGCCGAGGTTCTCACGCACGCTCATGTGCGGGTAGAGCGCGTACGTCTGGAAGACCATCGCGATGTCACGCGAGCGGGGCGGGAGCTCGGTGACGTCGCGCTCGCCGATCGCGATCACTCCCTCGGTCACCTCCTCCAGGCCGGCGATCATCCGCAGGAGCGTCGACTTGCCGCACCCGGAGGGGCCGACGAGGACGAGGAACTCGCCGCTCTCGATCTCGAGTGAGACGTCGTCGACGGCGGTGACGCCGCCGGCGAAGCGCTTCGTGACGCCGTCGAGGGTGATCCCGGCCACTGCAAGTGGATCTATACCTCACCGGTCCGGATGGCGCAATGGCATTGACCACTTTTGCCTCACCCGGTAGAGTCCCGCGCGACGTGACGGCGGCCGGCTCCCCGAAGGTGACGAAGCAGAGCGCGACGAGGCAACAGGTGCTGGACCTGATCGAGCGCCTCGGCGTCGGGAACGCAATCCCGTCGGAGCGCCAGCTCTCGGCCGATCTCGGCGTCTCGCGGCTGACGGTGCGCGCGGCCCTCGACGACCTCGCCCGGGAGGGCTACGTCGTCCGCCGCCGCGGCAGCGGCACCTATGTCCAGCACCCGAAGATCGCCCAGGAGCTGACGATGACCTCGTTCAGCGAGGACATGCGGCGGCGCGGCATGGAGCCCGGGAGCCGGACGCTCTCGCTCGCGAGCGAGCTCGCCGGCGCGCGCCTCGGCCGGCTGCTGCGTGTCTCGCCGTCCGAGGAAATCCTGGTGATCAAACGGCTGAGGCTCGCCGACGGGGAGACGATGGCGATCGAGACCCTGCACCTGCCGGCCTCGCTCGTGCCGGGGCTCGAGCCGCAGGACCTGACCGGGTCGTTCTACGACCTCGTCCGCGACCGCTACGGCGTCGTGATCGCGAGCGGCACGCAGGCGATCGAGCCGACGGTGACGAACGAGGAGGAGTCGAAGGCACTCGGGGTGCCGCTCCACTCGCCCGCGTTCCTCTTCGAGCGAACCTCGCGCGACGAGGCGGGGCGGACCGTGGAGTTCGTCCATTCGGTCTACCGGGGCGATCGCTACCGCATCGTCACCGAGCTCAGCCGGCCGACGCAGTAACTCCCTCTTGACAGGAACCGGTCCTGTGTGCGATAAACGCCCCGTGGCCAAGTGGTACATACCAATCGGCGCGTTGATCCCCGCCGGCCACACGGATTCGTCCGCTGCGAGATCGCGCGTCGACGGCTCGAGGAGAGTTGCATGAGACTACGAGTTGTCGCAGCGGCCGTCGTGGCCGTGCTGCTCGGGCTCGTTGCCGCGACAGCGAGCGCAAGCCCGCAGAGGGCGCTGGCCAACAAGCTCACGGTCTGGCTGCAGGTTGACGCCCAGTCCGGTTGGCCGGACATCGTCGCCGCAGCGAACCAGCAGTTCGCGAAGGACCATCCTGGCTGGTCGGTCGACGTCCAGTATCAGAACTGGAACGACCACCTCCAGAAGTTCGATGCCACGCTCGCCGGCGGCAACGGGCCGGATGTCATCGAGATGGGTAACACCGAGATGACGAAGTACATGGCGGCCGGCGCGTTCGCGCCGCTCAACAAGTCGACCTTCGAGAACTCGCCGCAATGGTTGAGCGGCCTCGCGAAGTCCGGCACGTACGGCGGCAAGACGTTCGGCGTTCCCTACTACGCAGGCTCGCGCGTTGCGACCTACCGCACCGACCTCTTCAAGAAGGCCGGGATCAACCACCTGCCGGCGACGCTCTCGCAGTTCATCGCCGACGCGAAGAAGATCCAGGCGAAGTCGAAGGGGAAGGGCTTCTCGCCGGTGTACTTCGGCGGCGAGGACTGGTACGTCGCGATGTCCTTCGTCTACGACTACGGCGGAACGATCGCCCGCACGCACGCCGGCAAGTGGTTCGGCGCCCTCAACTCCCCCGCAGCGCTCAAGGGGCTCACGGCGTACAAGAGCTTCTTCCTCGCGTCGTCGAAGGCGAGCAAGACGAACGACAGCACGAACCCGAACCCCTATGACGTCTACGCGCAGGGCAATGCAGGCGTCATCGTCGGGCCGAGCTGGTTCAGCTGCTGCGTCGGTGCCAAGTACAAGGCTGCGACGTCGCAGTTCGTGCTCCCGGGGCACGTCAAGGGCAAGCCGATGCCCGGCTTCCTCGGCGGCTCCGACCTCGCGGTCCCCGTGACGAGCGGCAACGCCTCGCTCGCCTCGGACTGGATCAAGGACTTCACCGGCACCTCCTCTGAGCGGGCGCTGCAGGCGAAGGGCAACATCCCGAACGCGACCAACCTCCTCGGCTCGAGCATCAACGAGCGCGCAGCCGCACGGAGCTGGTTCGTCCCGACGGCGAAGCACTGGGTCGACGTCGAGAACGGGAATATCCTCAAGAACATGCTCGGCGAGATCCTGACCGGCAAGCTGACCGTCAAGCAGGCTGCGTCGGCCGCGAGCGACAACATCACGTCGGTGCTGAACGGGTCGTAAGGCCCGTGTCGAAGCCCGAAGGAATGGCGGTTGCCGCCGGGGCTCCATGGCCCCGGCGGCGGCGCCGCCTGAGCGCCGCGCGGCTCGCCCAGTCGGCGAGCCCGTACATCCTGATCCTGCCGGTGCTCGTCGCGATCGGGGCGATCCTCGGCTACCCGCTCTACAGCCTCGTCCGCCTCGCGTTCCAGCACTACGGGCTCTTCGAGCTGATCCGGCACAAGGGGCAGGAGGTCGGATTCGCGAACTTCAGCTCCGTCCTGCACGACGGGATCTTCTGGCACACGCTGCTCCGGACGGTCGTCTTCGCCGCCGTGAACGTCGCGCTCACGATGGCGATCGGGACGCTCCTCGCCCTGCTGCTCACACGGGTCAGCGCGTGGGCGCGGATCCTCCTCACCTCCGGGCTCGTGCTCGTGTGGGCGACGCCGGTCGTCGTCTCCGTCCAGATCTGGAACTGGATGACGAACTACCAGAACGGGATCGTCAACTACTCGCTCACGAAGCTGCACGTCGGCGACTACGCGCAGCACGACTGGTACACCTCGACCTTCTCCCAGCTTGCGCTCGTGACGACGCTGATCGTCTGGGGCGCGATTCCCTTCATCACGATCAGCGTCTACGCGGCACTCGCGCAGGTACCGGGCGATCTCGTCGAAGCGGCCGAGATCGACGGCGCGCGCTCCTGGCAGGTCTTCCGCGACGTGACGCTCCCGATCCTCAGGCCGGTGCTCCTGATCCTCACGAGCCTCTCGATCATCTGGGACTTCGGCGTCTTCACGCAGCCGTTTCTGCTGATCGGCCAGGGGCACATCCGGCCGGCGAACTACCTGATGGGCGTGTACCTCTTCGAAGAGGGCTACGTGAAGACCGACTTCGGCCGCGGCGCCGCAATCTCGATCCTGATGCTGCTGATCGTCGCGGCGCTGAGCGTCGTCTACGTCCGCAAGATGGTCAGGCTCGGCGAGGTCACGTGAAGCGCGCCGGCTGGAACACGCTCGCAGCCGCGATCTTCGTCCTGATGGTCTTCCCCGTCTTCTGGATGATCTCGACCGCGTTCAAGCCCGACGGCGAGATCGTCAGCTACGTGCCGACGTGGTTCTCGCTCCACCCGACCGCGAAGCACTTCGGCGCGGCGATCCACACGCCGTTCTTCTGGACGGACGTGAAGAACAGCCTGATCATCGTCACGATCACCGTCGCGATCTCGATTGCGCTCGCGTTCCTCGCAGCGGTCGCGCTCGCGAAGTACCGCTTCGGCGGCCGCAAGCTCTTCATCGTGCTCGTGATCGGGATTCAGATGCTGCCGCAGGCGGGGCTGATCATCCCGCTCTACGTCGTGCTCGCGCGCTACCACGAGGTGAACGCGCTGACCGGCGTGATCATCACCTACATGACGTTCGCGCTCCCGTTCTGCGTCTGGACGCTGCGCGGCTTCATCGTCAACATCCCGCGCGAGCTCGAGGAGGCGGCGATGGTCGACGGCAGCACGCGGCTCGGCGCCTTCGTCCGGATCCTGCTGCCGCTCGCGGCGCCCGGGCTCGTGGCGACGTCCGTCTTCACGTTCATCACGAGCTGGAACGAGTACATCTTCGCCCGCGTCCTCCTGAACGACCAGGGCAAGCAGACGCTGACGATCTGGCTCTCGAACTTCCTCGGCACGAGCCGGCACACCGACTGGGGCGCGCTGATGGCCGGCTCGACGCTGACCGCGATCCCCGTGCTCGTCTTCTTCCTGCTCGTCCAGCGCCGGATCAGCTTCGGGCTGACCGCCGGCGCGGTGAAGGGCTGAGTGGTATTGACCATTTCCGCGCGATACGAGAGGATCCACCGGTGACCCTCCACCCGCGTGCGGCGAGGGCCGGCTGCTCGTACTTCGGGGCGCGAATCCCCAGGCACGTACGACGCGACATGGCCGACCTCGCCGCGCGCGGCTTCTCCGGAGTGCTGCACACGTTCTCGGAGAACGACTTCGCGTACTACCGCGGCACCATGGCCGAGCTCGTCGCGGCCTCGCACGAGGTCGGGCTCGTCGTGCAGGCGTCGCCGTGGGGGCTCGGCCGCACGTTCGGCGGCGAGGCGGAGAGCCGCTTCGTCACCTTGCACCCGGAGGAGTGCCAGGTGCTCGACGACGGGCGACGCGTCGCCGGCGCGTGCCTCTCGAGCCCGCGGTACCGCGCCTTCTGCAAGGAGTGGGCCGACTGGGCGCTCGAGTGCGGCGTCGACTCCGTGTTCTGGGACGAGCCCGCATGGATGGTGCCGCAGCACGTCGGCATCGACGACCCGGAGCGCTGGACGTGCCGCTGCACGCACTGCGCCGAGCGGTTCGGCGGCGACGTGCCGGCCGAGCGCACGCCGGAGGTGCAGGCGTTCCGCGAGGCATCTGTCGTCGACTTCCTCCGTGAGGTCGTCGCGCACGTCGCCGAGCGGGGCGGGCGGAACACGATCTGCCTGCTGCCGTCGACCGACGGGACGCACGGCATCTCCGACTGGAACGACGTCGCCTCGCTTCCGGGGTTGACGACGTTCGCGACCGACCCGTACTGGAAGCACTGGGACGAGCCCGCCGGCCCGTTCGTGCGCCGCTTCGCGCGGTTGCTGCGCGAGACGTGCGAGCGGCACGGGGTGGAGGCGCAGCTCTGGCTGCCGAGCTTCGGTCTCGTCGCGGGCGAGATCCCCGAGCTCGAGGATGCCGTCGCCGCGGCGCGGGACGAGGGGATCGAGGATCTCTGGACCTGGGGCTACGAGGCGTGCGGGCACATGACCTCGCTGGCGACGCCCGATGCGCCGCTCGTCTGGGAGGCGATCAGCGCGGCGCTGACCGGCCGCCCGCAGCTCGAGTCGCGCACGACGCGCGAGCTCGTCACGGTCATGAGCGCAGAGGACGCGCGCGTCGCCGGCGCAGTCGCTGCGGCGGGCGACGAGATCGCCGCCGCGGTCGACCTGGTCGCCGCGCGGATCGCCGGCGGCGGTCGGCTCGTCTACGTCGGCGCCGGCACGTCGGGGCGGCTCGCCGCGCTCGACGCGACCGAGGTCGGCCCGACCTTCGGCTCGCCGCCGGGCGAGGTCGTCGCGCTCGAAGCAGGTGACTCGGAGGCGGCGGAAGACGACGAGGAGCGCGGCGAGTCTCTCGTCGCGCGAGCTCGGAGTCGGCGCCGCAGACGCAGTCGTCGCCGTGAGCGCGAGCGGTTCGACGCCGTTCACGCTTGCTGCTGCGCGTGCCGCGCGCGAGGCGGGCGCGACGACGATCGCGCTCGTCTGCGAGGAGGGCAGCGCGCTCGGCGCATCGTGCGAGCTCGAGCTCGCCGTCGTGACCGGCCCCGAGGTCGTGTCCGGCTCGACGCGGCTGAAGGCGGGAACCGCGCAGAAGCTCGTCCTCAACACGCTTTCGACGGCGGCGATGATCCGGCTCGGCCGGACGTATGCGGGATTGATGGTCGGCGTCGCTCCCGACAACTCGAAGCTGCGCGAGCGCGCACGCCGCAACGTCGTGCTCGCGAGCGGCCGGCCCGAGTCGGAGGTCGATCGCGCTCTTGCTGCGGCGGACGGCGACGCGCGGGTCGCGCTCGTCGCGCTGATCGCCGGCGTCGATCCCGCGACGGCTCGAGCACGCCTGGAGGACGCGGGCGGCTCGGTGCGGCTCGCGCTCGGAGGCGTGTCGTGAGGCTCGAGGTCGAGGCTGCGCTCGTCCGCGGCGAGCTCGTTCCCGGCGACGTCGAGGTCGACGAGGGGATCGTCGTCGATGTCGGGCTGCCGACGAGCACGCGCGGGCGCATCGCCGTGCCCGGCTTCGTCGACCTGCAGGTCAACGGCTTCTCTGGCGTCGATTTCCTCGCGGCCGGCACGCGACGACTACGCGCGCGCCGGCGCGGCGCTCCTCGAGGGCGGCGTCACCGCGTACCAGCCGACGTTCATCACCGCGCCGGAGCAGACGCTGCTCGAGGCGCTGCGGTGCGTTGCCGCCGAACGGGTCGACGCCGCACATCGTCGGCGCGCATCTCGAGGGGCCGTTCCTCTCGCCCGAGCGGCTCGGCACGCATTCGCGCGAGCACCGGCTCGACCCGGACCTGAAGCTGCTCGACCGGCTGCTCGACGGCGGGCGGGTGACGGAGATGACGCTCGCGCCGGAGCTTCCCGGCGCGGCGACGCTGGTCGAGCGCCTGCTCGAGCGCGGGGTCGTCGTCTCCGCGGGGCACACGAATGCGACTGCAGACGAGGCGCACGCCGCGTTCGACCTCGGCGTCTCGACGGTCTCGCACCTCTTCAATGCCATGCGGCCGTTCCGCTCGCGCGACCCCGGCGTCGTCGGCGTCGCGCTCACGCGGCCCGACGTCTTCGTGCAGATGATCGTCGACGGCCACCACCTCGCCGACGAGACGGTGCGGCTGATCTGGGCCGCCGCGGGCGGGCGCGTCGCGCTCGTCACCGACGCGACCGCAGGTGCCGCCGTCGATCCCGGCTCGTACCAGCTCGGCGACGTCGAGATCGAGATCGCCGACGGCGGCGTGCCGGTGCGCGAGGACGGCGTCTTCGCGGGCACGGTGCTGACGATGATCGAGGCGGTGCGCAACCTGCACGCGCTCGGGATCCCGCTCGAGGAGGCGGTCGGTGCGGCGACCGCCGTGCCCGCGCGCATCCTCGGGCGGAGCGACCTGGGCGTGCTCGAGCCGGGCGGCCCGGCCGACCTCGTCGTGCTCGACGACCGGCTCGAGATCGTCCGCGTCGTCAGCGGGGGAGCGTCCCGTGTCGTGGCTTGAGTCCGAGCTGCGCGAGCAGCCCGCCGCGCTCGCCCGCCTGCTCGAGCGGCGGCGCGACGATGCGCGTGAGGTTGCGGCGATGTTCGAGCGCGAGGACATCCAGTACGTCCTGATCGCGTCGCGCGGAAGCTCGTCGAACGCGGCGCGCTACGCGCAGTACCTGCTCGGTCGCGCTCACCGCGTGCCGGTGATGTTCGCGACGCCGTCGCTCTACACGATCTACGAGCAGCCGCCGCGGCTCGACGGCGCGATCGTGATGGGGATCTCGCAGTCGGGCGCGTCACCGGATGTCGCGTCCGTGCTCGCCGAGGCGCGCCGCCAGGGGCGCCCGACGGTTGCGCTCACGAACGTCGGCGACTCGGCGCTCGCGCGCGAGGCGGACGCAGTGCTCCTGCTCGAGGCGGGGGAAGAGCACGCCGTCGCCGCGACGAAGACGTATCTGAACTCGCTCGGTGCGATCGCGATGCTGTTCGCGTCGGTCGACGGTGCGGTTGCGCGACGAGGAGCTTGCACAGATCCCGGCGTTGCTCGAGGAGCAGATCGAGCTGTCGATCGAGACGGCGCCGCCGCTCGACGAGTACGCGGACGCGATCGGCGCGACGGTCGTCGCGCGTGGCGTCAACTACGGCACCGCGTTCGAGATCGCGCTGAAGATCCGCGAGCTCTCGGGGCTCGTCGTCGAGGCGTACTCGCCGGCCGACCTGATGCACGGCCCGATCGCGGCGATCGCGCCGGGGTGGCCGGTCATCGTCGTGGCGCCGAGCGGCCCGGCGCGGCCGAGCGTCGAGGATCTCGTGCTGCCCCTGCGCGAGCGCGGCGCGCGCATCGTCGCCGTCTCCGACGTCGCCGCCGTCCTGCGCCGCGCGCAGACGAAGCTCCCGCTCGTCCCGCGTGTCCCCGAATGGCTGAGCCCCCTGACCGCCGTGATCCCCGGCCAGCTGACCGCCCTCCGCCTCGCCCAGCAACGCGGCCTCGACATCGACAACCCCGCCGGCCTCCGCAAGGTCACACTGACCCGCTAGGACCCGGCTTCTCCCGCCACGTCCGGTGCCAGGCACGGCACACGGAACCGTCACGAAGTCACGCCCTCGTGACGAATGCGCGACGCAGACGTCGCGGTAGCAGCTACCGGCCGTAGCGGCTCCGCCGGCCACGTCTGGGGCCAGGCCCGGTTACGGAACCGTCACGAATGCACACTTTCGCGCGGAAGTCGTGGCGAAGCCGTGTGCGGTGCCTGGCACCGGACGTGGCTCTAGAGTCGCGTTGCCCCGAGGTGTCGCGTTCTGCCGACGAGTCGCGTTGCCGAGGCTCGTAGTAGCGCGCGAGCCAGCGGGAGATGCCGTCGAGGCCGGGGAAGAGCACACGCTCCGTGACGTTCGCCTGGTCGAGCTTGTCGCGCACCTCCCACTTCAGCTCGGCGGGGATGACGACGCGCCTCGCGATGTCGTCGTGCCGGGCGATCCAGTCGTCGAGCCGCGCCTGCGCGCGCGAGACGACGGAGAAGAGCGCGTATTGGTTGACGATCCGCGCGTCGAACGACGGCGGCTCGACGAAAAGGACGAAGTCGTCGCCGTACTGCTCGAGGTCGCCAAGCTCCGGCGCCGCCTCGTCGAGCAGCTCGGTCGTGAACAGGTTCGCACCCTCCTCCGCGAGCACTGATCGAAGCTCGGACGGCAGCTGCTCGTGCGCGCGCACGTAGTCGATGCACCACACGACGCCGTCGCGGTCGTACTTGACGCGGTTGTGCGTCGCGAAGTGCAGCGCGACGTACGGCGAGTACGTCCAGTCGAGAAGCCGCGTCGGCAGGCCATGGTGCTGCCCGAGCGCGAGCCAGTCCCACGCAGTGTCGTGCGGCACCGCGTCCTGCGTCGCGTACTTGCGGAACGCGCGCATCAACTGCCGCTCGAGCTCGGTGTCGCCGCCGAGCCGCAGCAGCCCGCTCCTCAGGTCGGCAGCCGCATCGGAGGAACCGCGGTACGCGAAGCTCGAACGGAAGAGCCCGAGCTTGTCGTTCCAGCTGTCGGCGAAGAGCAGATCCTGCAGCTCCAGCCAGCTCTCGGCACGGCGTTCGTTCATCTCACTCCTTGCGCAGCAGCACCAGGTCCTGGGTGGGGTTCCCTCGTGCTCCCTCGGGCTCCAACTCGACAAACGCGAATCCCCGCGCGAAGGTGTCGCGGAGATACGACTCCGGGTGGTACGCGCTGCAGAGGTTCGTCCCCGGAACGTCCGACCAGCGCACGACGAGCTCGCCGCGCTCGAACCGCGCGCGCTCCTCGTCGTCGAGCCGCGGCACGTACGAGCGTCCGTGGGTCGTCAACAGGAGCAGCCCGCCTGGTCGGAGGACGCGCAGGAGCTCGTCGCGCCAGCCCAGTTGCAGCTCCTCCGTCAGATGCGTGAACACCGACAACGCGTAGACGAGGTCGAAGCTCTCCGCGTCGAACGTGAGTGGCGGCGAGAGCGCATTGCGCGCGAAGCTCGCGAACGCGAGCTGCTCGCGGCACCACTCGATCGCCTTGCCGTTCACGTCGCTGCCGGAGACGGCGCCGTCGAAGTCGCTCCACCAGCGCGTGACGCGCCCGCAGCCGCAGCCGAAGTCGAGGACGGAGCCCACTTCGGCGAGCGGAACGTGCGCGGCGATCGCGTCATACGCCGCGCGGCCGCTCCGCAGGAACCAGTCGGCGTCGGCCGTACCGGCGACGCGCACCATCAGGCGCCGCGGCGGCAGCGGCGCCCCGTCGACGACCGCAGGCCTGCCCGGCCGCAGCGAGACGACGCGCTCGTACGTCCGGAAGGCCGGGCCGACGAGCCCGAAGCGGTCGAGGAGGCGGAGCAGCCGACGCTTCACGACGGCGGACGCTATAGCGTCGGCTCGTGGAACCGGCGAGGCGTGAAGCGCTCGCGCGCGCGAAGCGCCGCCTCGACCCGCTCGAGCTCTATCCGAGGCCCGTCTCGCTCCGCGGCGTTCGCATCGTCGTCGTGCCGTGGCTCTTCCGGCTGCCCTGGTTCCGGCGCTTCGACGGCTACGCCGCCCACGCGACGATCCTGCTCCGCTCGCACGCGCTGCTCGCCGACGCCGACCTGATCGCCCATGAGCTCTGCCACGTCTGGCAGATGCAGCACCACCCGCTGCGGATGCCGCTCTCCTATCTCTTACAGGGCTACGCGGACAATCCGTACGAGCGAGAGGCTCGGCGGGCCTCGACCGCGACCTAGACTTCGGGCATGGCGCAGGCGCCCGCACTTCCCGGGGCTTCGAGCTCCCGCTCGAGCCGCGGCTGCCGCGGATCGGCTCGATCGACGCGGTCGCGCTCGAGGAGCGCGCCGCCTCGCTCGCGAAGCGCTCGATCAAGAAGGACGCGAAGGTCTTCGCCCTCGAGCTCGCGATCCGCTGCATCGACCTGACGACGCTCGAGGGAGCCGACACGCCGGGCAAGGTCGCGGCGCTCTGCGCAAGGCGATCCGCCCGACCCGAGCGACCCGCACGTCCCGTCCGTCGCCGCGATCTGCGTCTACCCGAACCTCGTGCCGCGTCGCGAAGGAGCGGCTCGCGGGCACCGGCGTGCAAGGTCGCGCGCGTCGCCACCGGCTTCCCGTCGGGCCAGTACCCGATCGACGCTCAAGCTCGCCGACGTCGCGCCGCGCGGTCGAGCTCGGCGCCGACGAGATCGACATGGTGATCGACCGCGGCGCGTTCCTCTCCGGCCGCTACGCGAAGGTCTACGACGAGATCGTGCAGGTGAAGGAAGCGTGCGGCGACGCGCATCTCAAGGTGATCCTCGAGACGGGCGAGCTCGGCACGTACGACAACGTCCGCCGCGCCTCGCTGCTCGCGATGGCGGCGGGCGCCGACTTCATCAAGACGTCGACCGGCAAGATCCCGCGCGGCGACGCTCCCCGTTGCCGCTCGTGCATGCTCGAGGCGATCCGCGACGTGCACGAGGAGACCGGCCGCGCGCGTCGGCTTCAAGCCGGCCGGCGGCATCCGCACGGCGAAGCAGGCGATCCAGCACCTCGTGCTCGTGCACGAGACGCTCGGCCCCGACTGGCTCACGCCCGACCTCTTCCGCATCGGCGCGTCGTCGCTGCTCAACGACGTGCTGATGCAGCTGCGAAAGGAGCAGACCGGCGTCTACCAGAGCCCGGACTACTTCACCCTTGACTGACCTCGAGCCGCAAACAGGACCGCGCGCCCGTCCCGAAGGACTGGACGTACGCGCCCGCGCCCGAGTCGCGCGACATCGTCACGCTGCGCGAGCGCTACGGGCTCTTCATCGGCGGCGAGTGGGTCGAGGCCGTCGGAGACGTACGAGACGATCGCGCCGCGCGACGAGGAGGTGCTCGCGAGGTCGTCGGCAGGCGAACCGAGCAGGACGTCGACGCAGGCGGTCGACGCCGCGCGCGACGCGTTCGCGAACGGCTGGTCGTCGCTGCCCGGCTCCGAGCGCGCGAAGTACCTCTTCCGGATCGCGCGCATCCTGCAGGAGCGCGCGCGCGAGTTCGCGGTGCTCGAGTCGATGAACGGCGGCAAGCCGATCAAGGAGTCGCGCGACGTCGACCTGCCGCTCGCGGCCGCGCACTTCTTCTACTACGCGGGCTGGGCCGACAAGCTCGAGTACGCGTTCCCGGACCGCAAGCCGCAAGCCGCTCGGCGTCGCCGGGCAGATCATCCCGTGGAACTTCCCGCTGCTGATGCTGGCGTGGAAGATCGCGCCGGCGCTCGCGTGCGGGCAACACCGTCGTGCTGAAGCCGGCGGAGACGACGCCGCTCACCGCGCTGCTCTTCTGCGACGTCGCTGCGCCAGGCGGAGCTGCCGCCCGGCGTCGTCAACATCGTCACGGGCGACGGCCGCACCGGCGCCGCGCTCGTCGACCATCCCGGCGTCGACAAGATCGCGTTCACCGGCTCGACCGAGGTCGGCAAGGCGATCCAGCGCCGCCTCGCCGGCACGGGCAAGAAGCTGACGCTCGAGCTCGGCGGCAAGGCCGCGAACATCGTCTTCGACGACGCCGCGCTCGACCAGGCGGTCGAGGGCATCGTCAACGGCATCTACTTCAACCAGGGTCACGTGTGCTGCGCCGGCTCGCGGCTCTTCGTGCAGGAGTCGATCGACGAGCCGCTCGTCGAGAAGCTGAAGCAGCGCCTCGAGACGCTGCGCGTCGGCGACCCGCTCGACAAGAACACCGACGTCGGCGCGATCAACTCGAAGATGCAGCTCGACAAGATCCGCGAGCTCGTCGACGCGGGCAAGGACGAAGGCGCCGAGATCTACCAGCCGCCGTGCCGGCTGCCGGAGAGGGGCTACTGGTTCGCGCCGACGGTCTTCACGAACGTCGCGCAGAGCTACCGCATCGCGCAGGAGGAGATCTTCGGCCCGGTGCTGTCCGTGCTCACCTTCCGCACGCCGGACGAGGCGGTCGAGAAGGCGAACAACACGCCGTACGGCCTGAGCGCGGGCGTCTGGACGGAGAAGGGCTCGCGGATCCTCTGGATGGCGCAGCGGCTGCGCGCCGGCGTCGTCTGGGCGAACACGTTCAACCGCTTCGACCCGACCTCGCCGTTCGGCGGCTACAAGGAGTCGGGCTTCGGCCGCGAGGGCGGCCTGCACGGGCTCGAGCCGTACCTGCAGCTTCGACGACTCGGAGACGTTCGGTGGCTGACCGGCTCCCCGTCAGGAAGACGTACAAGCTCTTCATCGGCGGCGCGTTCCCGCGCACCGAGTCGGGCCGCACGTACGAGGCGCGAGGGCGCAGAACGTCGCGCGCGGCTCGCGCAAGGACGTGCGCGACGCGGTGCAGGCGGCGCGCGAGGCGCAGCCGGGCTGGGCCGCCGCGACCGCGTACAACCGCGGCCAGATCCTCTACCGCTCGCCGAGATGGTGGAGGCGCGCGCCGCCGGAGTTCGCCGAGCTCTGCACCGGCACGCGACGAAGTCGAGCGCGCGATCGACCGCTGTCGTCTGGTACGCGGGCTGGGCCGACAAGCTCGCCGCAGGTGCTCGGCGGCGTCGAATCCTGTCGCCGGCCCGTACTTCAACTTCACCGTTCCCGAGCCGACCGGCGTCGTCGGGGTCGCTCGCGCCCGACGAGCCGCCGCTGCTCGGCCTCGTCACGCGCTTGCTGCCGCCGCTCGTCGGCGGCAACGCCGTCGTCGCGCGTCGCGTCCGAGACGCGGCCGCTCGCCGCCGTCGAGCTCGCCGAGGCGATCGCGACGAGCGACGTGCCCGGCGGCGTGGTCAACATCCTCACCGGCCGCCGCGCCGACATGGCCCCGACCCTCGCCTCGCACATGGACGTGAACGCGATCGATCTCTGCGGCGCGAACGGCTACTCCACCGAGCTCGAGGTGCTGCCGCGGACAACGTCAAGCGCATCGTTCGCGGCCGCGCCGACGTGCAGAGCCCATGGGAGATCTCGAGCTTCCTCGAGCTGAAGACGGTCTGGCACCCGATCGGGCAGTAGCCGGCGTGGGAGCGGCGGGCGAGCCTCTTCGGCCCGACTTGAACACGTGGGCACGCCTCGAGCCGCTCGTCGAGGTCGGCACGATGCTGGCCGACCGGGTTTTACGTGATCTCGCGCGCGCCGTCTCGACGAGCCGGACGCCTACTTGCCGACCGGCTCGCGCAACACGGCTCGACGTCATCGACGCTCGAGGCGTCGATCGCTTCCTCTTCATGGGCCACGTGGAGCGCAACGATCGGGGTGCGCATCGCTCGACCATCCGGATCGCGTGGAGCGGCTCGTCCTGCTCGACGCGGGGCTCACCGACGTCCCCGAAGTCCCGACCGCGAGGCGCTCGTCGCGGAGTTCGACCGAGCAGGCACGTTCGCTTCGACTCGTCGGACGATTTCCTCGCCGGGCATCGCGAGAGCGGGTTACGCGTGCTCCGGCGCTCGAGGCGCGCACCGCGCGGCATGGTCGAACGCGAGGGCAAGATCGTCGCAGGCGTGCCCGCGGCGTCGCAACTTGGGCGCTCTACGGCGTCTCGGTCGAGCCGCCGAGCTCAGCGCTCGAGCGTCGAGCGTCCGGTGCTGCTGATCGCCGCCTCGAGCAACGAGCATGTCGCGGCGCCGAGCGCTTCCGGAGGGTGGTCCGCCGAGGCCCGATCGAGATCTGGACTCCGGACACCACGTGCCCGGGACGCGCCGAAGGCGCTGGTCGACCTGGTCCGAATGGCCGGATAACCTTCGCCCCGGGGATGGCGGAACGCAGCTTCAGTCACGCGATCGCGGAGGGCGACGGGATACCGTGATCGCGGTGGTCGACGACGCCGACGCGGCGCGAGCTGCGGAGGAGCAGCGCGCCGAGGCGCTCATCGTCACGCGCGACCCGGCCGCCGTCCGCGAGGCGAGCTCGCTGCCGATCCTCTGGCGGACCGACGCGCCGCTCGCCCAGGCGGCGACGAGCGCGGACGCGTACCTGCTCGTCTTCGACGCGCTCGACGACGACGACGGCCGGCTCGAGTCGTGCACCGCGAGGCACTGGAGCTCGGTCTCGACTGCGCAGTCGAGGTGCGAGACGAGGAAGAGGTCGAGAAAGCACTCGACCGCGTCGACCCGGAGATCTTCATCCTCTCGCCGGTCGAGGCGGAGCGCGACGAGACGCCGCTGGAGGTCGTCCTCGACCTGCTCGCGGCCGTCCCGGCGGGGAAGCTCGCGATCGCCGACCTCCGGCGGACGACGCCCGACGAGGTGCAGGCGCTCGAGCGTGCGGGCTGCGACGCGGTGATCGTCTCGGCCCGCGACGTCTCGCCGCTCGTCGGCGGGCCGCCCCCCCGAGGTCTAGCAAGCCGCCAAAACCGCGGTACCCTGTTCTCCATGAGGGCGCTGCTCGTCGCCGGCGTGGTCGCGCTGGCGCTCGTCCTGCTCGCTCCTGCTTCCGCTGCGAAGAAGGGCGGCTGCCCCGCGCCCTGGCGCCGCCGGCTGGCAGAAGCTCGCGAACAAGGTCGGTGCGCCCGTCTACTGCCCGGCGTGGATGCCGAACCCGCTCGACGCGCAAGATCGGCGGGCATACCAGGACATCTACTCGGTCGGCAAGGACAGGAGCTTCCTCGTCAGCTTCCTCGCGAGCACGGCGACCTCGGCAGCGGCGACGTGCACGTCAACTTCCGCGGGTATCCCGGGCGCCGACGATCCCGACCTGCCCCCGGCGCCCGTCGGCACGGCAAGGTCCCGTGCTTCACGCCGAGCCGGTCGGCCACATGAGCGCCAACGGGATCCACGCGACCGTGTACCAGGTCAACCAGGGCGCCGACCAGTGGCACATCGCGCTCGCCTGGCACTACAACCGCTCTCTGTACATCGTGAGCGAGCACGTGCGCCCCGTCCGCTTCACGACGCAGATCAGGCGGAACCTCGGCCGGCTGCTCACCGCGCTCGTGCTCGTGAAGCCCGCAGGCTGATGAAGCTCACACGCCGATCGTTTCTCGGCGGCGCCGCAGCGGCCGCCGCCGGCGGCGCGGGCGTCTACGAGCTCGTCGACCGGCTGACGAAGTCGCCGTCGCGTCCGTGGTCGAGCCGTCACGGCTGCCCCGCGAGCAGCATGTCTTCGATCTGCGCACGCGTGTCGAGCGAGGGCGTCGAGGTGCTCGTCCCGCCGTTGCACAGCGAGGTCGTCACGGCGAGGATTCGCGTCGACGACCTCATCGAAGGCAGGCAGGATCTCGAGCGACGCTCTCGCCGGTTGGACGCGGACTACGCGCCGACGACGCCGGCTGGGCTCGGCGTCACGCTCGCGTGGGGCCTGCCGTATTTCCACGATCGCGTCGCCGCGCAGTCGCGCGTGCACCTGCCCTTCGACCACCGCGCCTCGAAGTCGGTGCTGCTGCCGTCACGGCGTTTCCCGAGCGACCCGCACTCGACCGTGCTCGAGGAGAACGACGTCGCCGTCCTTCTGCGCAGCGACGCGCGCGAGCACATCGACGCGGCGCGCAAGGCGATCTTCGACGACCTGCAGGTCTTCACGATGACGAGCATCCGCCGCGGTTTCGCGGGCGGCGGCTTCGAGGGCGGGAAGAGCCTGCCGCAGCAGCTCGCGCTCGCCGCGGGCGTTCCCGGCGCCGACCTGATTCCCGACGGCGCCGAGCTCTTCCTCGGCTTCACCTCGACGCAGAAGGCCGGCCTCGGCCCGCGCCGATCGCGAACCACGAGACGCTCGGCTATGTCGACTTCCGCGGCAGCGGCTACTTCCGCGGCGGCACGCACATGCACCTCTCGCACATCACCGAGGATCTCGAGGCGTGGTACCTCAACTTCGACTTCGACGAGCGCGTCGCGACCGCGTTCCGGCCCGGGCCTGACGCGCGTGAAGCAGAGCGCGCAGACCGTGCCGCAGGGCCCGCAGGACGTCGCGACGACAGGCCGACGTGCGCCCGACTTCGAGCAGACGGGCCGCATCGGCCACAGCGCGTCGATCCAGTCGACCTCGCGGCTGCAGCAGGACGTCGTCGGCCCGGACGGGACGGTGTACCCGAAGGGGACCGCGATCCCGCAGCGCGCCGACTTCAACACGCTCGACAACCCGTTCGCGTTCGGTCGGACCAGGCGCGCGACGAGTCAGGCACGCCGCCGGCCGCCGGCGTGCACTTCGTCGTCTTCAACCCGTCCGGCGACGACTTCGAGCGCAACCGGCTCGCGATGGACGGCGTCCTGCCCGGACGGGACGAAGCTCGACGTCGGCCGCGCGCGCCGCGCGCAGGGCTTCAACTCGGTGCTGACGACGACGCACCGCCAGAACTTCCTCGTGCCGCCGCGCCGGCACCGCGCGTTCCCGCTCGCCGAGCTGTAGTGCGTCGTGACGGGCGGCGGCTCGTCGATCCCGGCCGTGCAGCGCGCTTCTGCGCGTGCTTGCGTCGGGTCGCGACGTCGCCGAGCTCGGCACGGCGTTCGGCGAGGGAGCGGCCGCGCTCGCCGAGACGGCGCGCTCGGTCGTCACGGTCGAGCGCGACCCGGAGCGCGCGGCGGCTGCGCGCGAGCGGCTCGCCCCGTTCGCGAACGTCGAGGCGCTCGAGGGCGACGCCTACGAGCTGCTCGCCGGGCGCGGCCCGTTCGGGCTCGTGTTCGCCGACGGCGGCGTCTACGACTGGGAGTTCATCCTCGGCCTGACCGCGCCCGGCGGCTTCGTCGTCAAGGACGACCTGACACCCGGCAGGCCGGTCGACGGTGACCCCGTGCGGGAGTTCCTCCTGCGCGATCCACGACTCGCCGCGACGGAGCTGCTGACAACGCCGGCGAGCGCTGCGATCGTCGCCGTCAAGCTCGGCTGACGAGCAGCGCAGCCGCAATCGTCAGCGGCACCAGGAACACGCCGAGCAGTGAGTACCGCACGATCGACGGTCGCGCGCCGTTGGCGCGCGCGACCTGAAGCCAGAGGATCGCCGAGAGCGAGCCGCTGACCGCGAGGTTCGGTCCCAGATCGAGGCCGAAGAGCAGCGCCCGCGGATGCGCGGGCACGTGCGCAGAGAGCATCACTGCCGCGGGCAGGTTGTTGACGAGCACCGACGCGACGGCGCGCCACACCTGCCGTCTGCCAACGGCCCGCGTGGTCGACGAGACGCCCGACGTCGACCGCGCGCGCGACGGTGCCGAGCAGCACCGCCGCGGCAAGGACGCCGAGCAGCAGCACCGGATTCGCCGCACGCCGCGCGTCACGCACGCCGAGCCGGGCGCCGATCGCGACCGCGACGCCGAGCACGAGGACAGGCAGCGCCGGTCGCGCGAGCACGAGCACGAGCACGGTTGCGACGACGACGCCGGCGACGCCCGCGCCGGCTCGCAGCCGCGGCCGCTCGAGGTCGTCGCCGCCGCCGTCGCTCGCGAGCTCGCGCCGGAAGGCGACCGCGACGAACGCGATCGTCAACACGACCGACACCGCGAACGCCGGTGCGAGCCGCGCGGCGAATGTCGTCCCGCTCACGTGCTCGTTCGCGAGGACGATCAGATTCGTCAGGTTCGAGCCGGGGAGGAGGAGCGAGGCGGAGTTCGCCATGAAGACGGCGCCGTAGAGAAACGGCCCGTCCGCGAGCCCGCGATGCCGCGCCGCCTGCAGCAGCACCGGCGTCATGAAGACGACGGCCGTGTCGAGATTGAGAACGGCGGTGACCGCTGCCTCCGCGAGCAGCAGACCGGTCAGCAGCGACGAGGGCGCCGCCCGGTAGACGAGCGACGAATGCGCCGGTCGCGGCGAACAAGCCTTCACGCGCAGCTGCCCCGCCGATCAGGAGCAGTCCGGCCACGAGCGCGAACGCGGGCCAGGCCTGCGAGAAGGCGCCGTGCGCGTGGTCGAGCGTCAAGAACTATCCGAAGAACGCCTGGGCGACGGCGTACCACTCGGGCGGCACCGTCTTCAGCTGCGCCGTCGCCTCCTCGAGTGACACCGCGACGATGTCGTCGCCGCGGAGCGCCGCCATCTTGCCGAACTCGCCGGCGTGCGCGAGCTCCGCGGCCTTCAGTCCGTAGCGAGTCGCGAGCACGCGGTCGCGCGGGGTCGGCGTCCCGCCGCGCTGCACATGTCCGAGCACGGTGACGCGCGTCTCGAACCCGGTGCGCGACTCGATCTCGCGTCCGAGCACCTCGCCGACGCCGCGCTGCGAAAGGTCACATGCCCGAACTGATCGGTCGCCCCTCGCCGCCGTGATCCGGCTCTCGACGCCGCGGCGTAAGCTCGCATCCCTCGCTCGCGACGACGATCGAGAAGTTCTTCCCGCGTGCGTGCCGCTTGCGGATCGTCTCCGCAGACCGTCCTCGAAGTCATCGGCTGCTCGGGGATCAGGATCACGTCGGCGCCGCCGGCGATCCCGCTCATCACGGCGATCCAGCCGGCGTGACGGCCCATGACCTCGACGACCATGACGCGGTTGTGCGACTCGGCTGTCGTGTGCAGCCGGTCGATCGCCTCGGTCGCGATCGTCACCGCGGTGTCGAAGCCGAACGTGTAGTCGGTACCCGAGAGATCGTTGTCGATCGTCTTCGGCACGCCGACGACCGGCAGCCCGTGCTCGGAGAAGAGGCGAGCGCGACGCCGAGCGTGTCCTCGCCGCCGATCGCGACGAGCGCGTCGAGACTCGCGGTCGCGGATCGACTGCAGCACCTTGTCGACGCCGCCCTCGAGCTTGAACGGGTTCGTCCGGCTCGTGCCGATGATCGTGCCGCCGCGGGGCAGGATCCCGCTCACCTGAGCGGGCCGAGATCCCGGAAGTGGCCGTCGACCATGCCGCGCCAGCCTTCGAGGACCGCCGACGCAGTCCCAGCCCTCGTCGTCGGAGGCCCGGACGACCGCGCGGATCACCGCATTCAGGCCGGGACAGTCCCCGCCTCCGGTCAACATGCCGATCGTTTTCGCCACAGGGTCTTCAGTCTTACGAAGTTCCCCCGAGCGGGGGTCACTCCACCGGTCGAAAACCCCGATCCTTTGTATGCGGAATTTGCGACAACCTGCGGCGAAGGGCCTTTCGATGACGAACGTCCCCGCCGAGACGGCTGAGGTCGGCTCGGCGCAAGAACCTCTCGGAACGATGCTCGTGCGGCGTGAGCTGATCACGCCCGAGCAGCTCGAGGCCGCGCTCGCCGAGCAGCAGGCGTCCGGGGACCCGCTCGGGAAGATCGTCGTCGCGCTCGGCTTCGCCACGCCCGCGACGATCGCGCAGGCACTCGCCACGCAGCACGGCGGGGTGCTGAAGACCGAATACGGATTTGCGACGGGGTTTGGATCCACGTTGGCGCCGCCGGTGAGCCTCTCGACGCCGCCGGTCAGCGGCGGCACGCCTGCGGCTGCGACCGACTCGCTGCGGTCGGAGCTCGCACACGCGTCGGCCGAGGGCGAGCGGCTCCGCGGCGAGAACGAGCGGCTCGCCCAGCTGCGGGCCGAGCTCGAGCAGCGGCTTGCGACGGAGTCTCAGCGTGCGGCGGCGCTCGAGCGGGAGCTCACCGAGCGCGCGCCGGCGGGGGTTTCCGACGGCGAGCTTGCAGAAGCACTCGCGAGCGAGCAGCAGCGTGTTGCTGCACTCGAGGCTGCGATCGAGGACTTCAAGACGACGGGCGAGGGCTGGAAGGCCGCGCTCGCCGAGCGTGACGCAGCGATCGTCGAGCTCGTCAAGGCGCGCGACGAGGCGCTCGCCGCGGTGGACTCACCTACCGTCGACTCCGACCAGTTCGACCGGATCGCCGAGGAGCGCGACGCAGCGCTCGCGAAGCTTGCGAACGCCGATTCGGCTCAGGCCGAGGCGCTCGTCGAGCTCGAGCGCGCCCGTGACGATGCCTTGGCGCAGCTTCGCGAGGCGAAGGCGGACCTTGCGACGCGCGATGCGCGGATTCCCGAGCTGACGGCCGAGCGCGACGCGGCACTCGAAGAGGTTCGCGCCACGAAGGCCGAGCTCGCCGCGCTCGAGGCCGCACTCGCGGAGCAGCGCGCTGCGCTCGAGGGTCGCGATGCCGCGATCGCCGAGCTCGCCGCGAAGCTGGAGGCCTCGACCGAGGTCGTTGCCGACCCGTGGGCGGCCGCCGAGTCCCATCTCCTTTTCTTCCAGGGCGCCGAGGGCTACGAGCTCGTCGAGCGCTCCGGCCCCCCGCCGGCGGCGGGCGACCACGTCGACGTTCCCGGCGGCTCTCGCCTCGTGACTCGTGTGAGCGGCTCGCCCGCGCCCGGCCCGCGCCTTCCCTGCGCGTATCTCCTCGCCTGAGCTCTCTCAGCGTCCTCTCAGGCGCGGCTCAGCCGGATCTCACGGCCCGCGGGAACCCTGGAGGCATGACTATCTCATCGATCATCATCGTGAACGCGATCCTCGCCCTCCTCGTCGTCGCCGCCGTCGGCGGCCTCGTCTGGCTCGCCCACCGGCTGCCGACCCATGCTCCCGAGCACGACGCACGCTGGGGTCGCGGCGGCAACCCGTGGGTCGCCTCTGACCCGCTCCCGCTCGCCCAGGTCTCCCTGCACGAGAACGAGCGCGAGCTCAGCCGAGCGGCGTAGCGACCGGCAGCACCGAGGCAGGCTCCGCGAAATCGGGGAGCCGGAGGGCGAAGACCGTCCCCCGGCTCCCCGGCGTGACCGTGCACGAGCCGTCATGGGCCTTGGCGACCGCGTCGACGATCGACAGGCCGAGCCCGACGCCGCCGGCCTCACGGGTGCGGGCGTCGTCGCCGCGCGCGAACCGCTCGAAGATCCGCTCCTGCGCGTCGGGCGAGATGCCGACTCCGGTGTCGGCGACCTCGATCACGAGGCCGTAGTCGAGCACGCGCGAGCGCAGCTCGATCACGTCGTGCTCGCTCGGTGTACTTCAAGGCGTTCTCGAGCAGCGCGTCGAGCGCGATGCGCACCGCTTCGGGGTCGGCGCGCACGGTGCCGGTTGCGAGCTGGCCGAGACGCCAGACCCTCGGCGCGACCTCGGTCCAGCGCATGAAGACGTCCTCGAGGAAGATCTCCGCCGCGGGTGCTGCGCGTCAGGAACGCGGGTTGATCGGCCTGCGCGAGCAGCAGGAGGCGCGAGATCAGCCGGTCGATGCGGCCGAGCTCGTCCGCGACGACCGCCAGCTCGGGTGACTCGCCGTCGCGCCGGCGGTGCAGGTCGAGATGCCCCCGCGCGATCGCCACGGGAGTGCGCAGCTCGTGCGAGACGTCGTGCATCAGCCGCTCCTGGCTCGCAGCGAGGGACTCCGCCTCGCGCATCGCGACGAGGCGGCGCCGCGCGTGCCAGACCATCGCGAGGAACATCGCCGACATCAGCGGCACCTCGAAGAGCTCGCCCCAGAGCTGGACGCCGTCGAAGGCGTCGACGAAGATCGCGGCGCCTGTCGCTGCCGACCACGACGCCGAGCACCAGCGGCGGTGGCGCCGGCGCTCCAGACGCGAAAGCCGTAGACGAGCGTGAGGCTGATCCAGAGGAAATGGAACGGGATCGTCTCCCAACTCGGCCAGACGGCCATCACCGCGACGTTCAACGCGGCGAAGGCGCCCCACGCGGCCTCGACCGTGTGGCTACGCAGCCAGGCGATAGCCGGCATGGCGAACCGTCTCGATCGGCGCGTTCGGGCCGAGCTTCCGCCGCAGCCGCCGAACGCACACCTCGACGACGTTCGACCCGGGGTCGAACGTGTAGCCCCAGACGTCTGCGAGGAGGCGCTCGCGGCTGACGACTTCGCCCGCGTGGAGCACGAGGTGGTGCAGCAGCCGGAACTCGCGGTCTGACAGGTCGCACACCATCTCGTCGAGCCGAGCCTGCCGGCGGGCGAGGTCCAGCACGATGCCGCCGCCGTGCAGCGACCCGTCGAGGTCGTCCGTCCGCGCACGCCGCAGCTGCACGCGGATGCGCGCGATCAGCTCGTCGAGCGCGACCGGCTTCGGGACGTAGTCGCTTGCACCGAGCTCGAAGCCGCGCAGCTTCGTCTGCAGGTCGGCGCGCGCGGAGAGGATCACGACGGGCAGCGCGGGCTTGCTGCGATGCAGGTCGCGCAGTAGCTCGAGCCCGTTCAGGCCGGGGAGGAGCAGATCGAGCAGGACGAGGTCGAAGTCGCCGCCGACGGCGCGTTCGAGCCCCTCACGTCCGTCGCTCGCGGCTTCGACGCGGTATCCCTCCGCTTCCAGCCCCCGAGCGAGGAACGAAAGGATCCGACCTTCGTCCTCGATCACCAGAATTCTCATCCGGCCGCCGCCGGGAGGCTATCGCGCCGACGGATGACCTGTAAATGACGCGGCGATGACACTCTGGTCATCTTGCGAAAGTCGCGCCGCGCGAGCCGGTAGATCCCCGGTGTGAGCTCCCGCGCGGCAAAGCTCCTCGGGGTTCTCGCGGCCGTCGCCGTCGCCGGGATCCTGATCGGCTTCTATGTCTCGGGCTACCTCGTCGGCAACACGGCGCCGTTCCGTCCGGCGGCGGCAGGTGCGAGTGGGTCGCCTTCGGTGCACCTCACGCTGCAGACCGTCGCCGCGGTCGGGCCCACGCTCTCGTCGAACCCGGACTGGGTCTCGTACCTCGTCCGCGATCCCCAGGGCACTGGAAGCGCTCGACCGTCTTCACGCTCCCCGCGCACTCGCTCGTTCGTGTGACCGTCTACAACTTCGACGGCGCCAGCGGCCTGCGGAACCCGCTCTTCGGCCGGCCGACCGGGCTCGTCGGCGACGAGATCGTCGACGGCAAGCCGCTGAAGGTGATGCCGCCGGATCAGCCGTCGCACACGTTCGCCGTTCCCGCGCTCGGTGTCCTCGTGCCGATCGCGCCTGTGGGAGACGACGCCAAGAACCAGTGCGAGTACGCGCCGTGCGCGATGTCGATGGCGCATCGCACGATCACCTTCAGCTTCCGCACGGGCAAGCCGGGGCACTACCGCTGGCAGTGCTTCGTGCCGTGCGCCGCCGGCTACGTCTACGGCTTCGGGGGGCCGATGCAGACGATCGGCTACATGGACGGCTTCCTGAACGTCGTCTGACATGAGCACGCCCGGTACGACAGCGACCGTTCAGCACGGGAAGCGGTTCCTGATCGCGTGGATCGTGGCGAGCGTGATCGCGACGCCGCTCGTCGCGATCTTCCTCGGTCCCGCAATCCCACCCGGCAACGCCACCGCTCAGGCGACGCAGCAGGTGTTCGACAACACGTGGCTCGTCACGATCTCGACGCCGATCTGCCTCTTCGTCCTGTTCTTCGTCGGGTACGCCGTCGCCAACTTCCGCAACCGCGGCCGAGCGGATCTCGACGGCCCGCCGATTCGCGGCGACTCGCGCATCCAGCTGATCTGGATGATCACGACGAGCGTGATCGTCCTCTTCCTCGCTGCGTTCGGGACGTTCGAGCTCGTGCAGTCGGGCGCGGGCGGCGGCCAGGGGCCGGACGCAGCGTTCCAGCCCGTCGGCTATCGCAAGGCGCTCGACGTGCAGGTGATCGCGCAGCAGTGGGAGTTCACGTACCGCTATCCGACATTCGGCGGTGTCGAGGTGCCGCACCTCGTGCTGCCCGCGAACACATTGATTCGCCTGCACGTGACGTCGCTCGACGCGATCCACTCGTTCTGGGCGTACCAGCTCGGCGTCAAGGCCGACGCGAATCCGGGCACGGACAACGTCGTCTACGTGAAGACCAAGTCGTCGCGCACGTTCGACATTCGCTGCGCCGAGCTCTGCGGGCTCTGGCACGGCTACATGTTCGACACCGGCAAGGTCGTCGACTCGGGGGCGTTCGCGTCCTGGATGAAGCAGCAGCGCTCGTACTTCGGCTCGGTGATCAAGTACCTGCCGCCGTATGCGACGTCGTATCTCCCCGACCCCTCACGCCGTGCCGGCTGAACGAGAGGAGCGAGAGTGAACGTGGGACGCCGGCTCGCCGGCTTCAACCTCCTGACCGGCGTCGTGCTCGGCGTCGCCGGCTGGTACCTCGGCTGGTTCCTCGGGCATCACATCGGCGGCCCGAGCACCGCCTACTTCGCCGACATCGACCAGAACGACATCTCCGTCTTCCTCGGCTACTTCATCGGCGTCCTCTTCTTCCTGGTCGGCATGGGGTTCGGCGTGTACCCGTGGGCGCGGGTGCGGGGGTACCCACCGTCGCTGCGTGAGAAGGAGACGCACGGCGTCGGCCGCTACTTCCGGCTCTGTACCGACCACAAGGTCGTCGGTATCCAATATCTGTGCGGCATCGGGTTGTTCTTCTTCATCGGCGGCCTGAACGCGATGCTGATCCGCGTCGAGCTGCTGCGGCCCGCGAAGCAAGTGTTCCCTGCGGGCCAGTACCTGACGCTCGTCGGCCTGCACGGCACGATGATGATGGGGATCATGTCGAGCGCGATCCTCGGCCCGTTCGCGAACTACATGGTCCCGCTGATGATCGGCGCGCGCCGCATGGCGTTCCCGCGCATCGAGTCGCTGACCTTCTGGATCCTGATGGCCGCCGGCGGGATCTTGACGACCACGATCTTCTTCGGCGGCTTTCCGACGGGCTGGACCGGCTACGAGCCGCTCAACGACCAGGCGAACACGGGCATGGACTCGTACATCGTCTTCTTCGCGCTCGTCGGCATCTCGATGTGCCTGCTCGGGCTGAACATGATCGCGACGATCGTGACCATGCGCGCGCCCGGCCTCACCTGGTCGCGGCTGCCGATCTTCTGCTGGGGCGTGCTCTCGACGGCCGTGCTGCAGCTGCTCGCCGCGCCGGTGCTGATCGCAGTGCTCGGGATGGCGCTCCTCGACCGCACGGCGCAGACGAGCTTCTTCCTACCGTCTGCAGGGGGCAGTCCGTACCTGTACCAGAACCTCTTCTGGGTCTTCGGCCATCCGGAGGTCTACATCCTCGCGCTGCCCGGCTTCGCAGTCGTGCTCGAGCTGCTTCCGGTCTTCGCGCGCAAGCCGCTCTGGGGCTACCGGCTCGCGGTCGCCGGGCTCTTCGGCGTCACGCTGCTGAGCTGGCTCGTGTGGCAGCACCATCTCTTCGTCAGCGGGATCAACAGCGACCTGCGTCCCTTCTACATGCTGTCGACCGAGCTGATCTCGATCCCGACGGGCTTCACGTTCCTCTGCGGGCTGATGACGATCTGGCGCGGGCAGCTCCGCTTCACGGTGCCGATGCTCTTCGTGCTCGCGTGGTTCTTCAACTTCCTGATCGGCGGGCTCTCAGGTGTGTTCCTGTCTGACGTCCCGAGCGACGTCACGACGCACGGAAGCTTCTTCTCGATGGCCCACTTCCATTACACGATCATGGGCGGGCTCGTCTTCACCTTCTTCGCAGCCATCTACTTCTGGGTGCCGAAGATGACGGGCTTCATGATGAACGAGCGTCTGGGGAAGCTGCACTTCTGGACGATGTTCATCTTCTTCAACTCGACGTTCGCGCCGCTCTTCGCAGCCGGCTTCCTCGGCCAAGCGCGCCGCGGCGTCACCTATCCGCCGCACCTGCAGTTCATCAACGACTGGGTATCCGTGTCGGCATTCCTGCTCGGGATCTCGATGCTGATCTTCTTGACGAACCTCGTGTACTCGCTGGTCTTCGCGCGCGTCCCGGCGCCCGCGAACCCGTGGGGGTCGCGCTCGCTCGAATGGCAGCTTCCGTCGCCCGTGCCCGTGCACAACTTCGACCGCATCCCGGTGATCACGTCGATCCGTATGACTACGGCACGCCGTCAGGGCCGGTTGCAGTGCCGGCGCCGACCGGCGCGGGTGGCATGTCATGAGCTCGCTCGCCGATCACGCCACCGGCTACGAGGTCGTCGAAGGCGAGCCGCCGGAGCTGCTCGGGCGGAACCTCGAACTCGGCCGCGCATCTGCTTGCGAGCGCGACGGCGTTCTTCTTCCTCGCCTTCCTCTTCGCATATCTGTATCTGCGGTCGCTGAACAACGCGCACATGTGGAAGCCGAAGCACGTGACGCCGTCGTTGACGTACGGGACGATCGTCATGGCGCTGACGGTCGCGAGCGCGTTGCTCGTGCGGCTCGGCGTGCTCGATCACCGGGCAGGACGACGGCTGCAGTGGCGCGTGAAGGGCGCCGTCGCGCTCGCCGTCGGCATCGTCGCGATCGTCGTGCAGGTCGTCGAGTGGACGGCGATCGGGTTCGGCCCTGCGGACGGCGGTTACGCGAGCGTCTTCTTCGGCTGGACCGCGTTCAACCTGCTCTTCATCGTCGGGACGCTCTTCTGGCTCGAGAACCTCCTGGCGACTGCGCTTCGCTACCGGCGCATCCCGAGCGGCGCGCCGGCGCCGGGCGAGGCGAGCGGCGACCCGGGCAGGCCGGGGCACGACGTCGCCGACCCGCTTTCACTCGTGCGGCCGGGCCTCGAGGCGCTCGCGTTCTACTTCCTCTTCCTCGCGGCGCTCGGCGTCGTCGCGTGGATCGTCCTCTATCTCGTCTGACGCCTTGCCGAGCCTGACGAGCGCTGCGGCGTGGCCGATCGAAGCGCCGTTCTACGCAGTCGCGGCTGCGGCGATCCTCTACTGGCTCGGCGGCCGGCGGCCGCATGCGCCGCCGCGCACGGAGCGTACGTTCGCGTTCGCGCTCGGTCTGCTCTCGATCCTCGTCGCGCTCGACTCGCCGCTCGATCCACTTGCCAAGGAGAGCTTCGCCGCGCACATGACGCAGCATGTGCTGCTCCTCGCGGTGGCGCCACCGCTGCTCGTGCTGTCGGCACCGTGGCTGCGGATGTGGCAGCCGCTGCCGCTTCGCTTCCGCCGAGCGGTCACGCGCGCTCTCACTCCGCCCGTTCGCTCGATCGCGCGCGGGCTCGCGCGCCCGATCCCCGCCTGGGTGCTCTTCAACGGGACGTTCGTCGCCTGGCACGTGCCGGCGCTCTACGACCTGACGCTCCGGAGCCGGTGGGTGCACGGGACAGAGCACGCGCTCTTCCTCGGCACCGGTTTGCTCTTCTGGGGCGCCGTGGTCGACTCGCCGCCCTTCCGGGCGAAGCTCGACTGGCTCGCGCGCATCGTGTACGTCACGACGTCGATGCTCGTCGGCTGGGTCCTCGCGGTCGTGCTGGCGTTCGCGACGTCACCGCTCTATCCGGCGTACGCGGCGCTCGCGCATCGGGCAGGCGGCCTCAGCGTGATGGCGGATCAACAGCTCGCCGCGGGCGTGATGTGGGTTCCCGGATCGCTCGCGTCGACCATCGCCGTGATCGTGTTCTTCTACCGCTGGCTCGGGCCGGCGCCTGCAGAGCGGCGCCGCGTCGGGCTTGCGAGTGGAGGGTGAGAGGAGAGACCATGCAAACGATGCTCGCTTCGCACTTCCTCGCCGGCTCGATCCTGACCCTGGTCGTGCCGGTGGGGCTTCTGGTCGCGGTCGCGATCTACTGGTACCTGCTGCTGCGCCGTCGCGCCGCCGGCGCCCGCACCGGCAAGGTCGAATGAGCGGAGCGCGCCTCGAGGGGTCACTGCCGCGTCGGGCAGCACGGTCGAGGTGGCTCCTCCCGATGCTCTGCGTCGCCGTCGTGATCGGAGCCGGCGGCGGCGCGGCCGTCCGCCTGTTGCGGGACACACCCGCGCCGCGGGCCGCGCCGGCGCTGCCGGCCTTCCACGGGCAGGCGGTCTGGGGCGCGCACGAACGGCCGGCACCGCCGTTCGCGCTGCGCGACCAGGTGGACCGGCGCGTGACGCTCGCGTCGCTCCGTGGCCGCCCGGTCCTGCTGACCTTCCTCGACTCGACAGTGCAAGACGTCGTGCCCGATCGAAGGCAGGCAACTCGGTGCGATCCTCCGCGCGCTGCCGAAGGCCGATCGGCCCGCGCTCGTCATCGTGAGCGTCGACCAGCAGGGCGACTCGCCACTCGGCATCCAGCTGGCGCTGCGCGAGTGGCGCCTGAACGGCGCCTGGGACGTGCACTGGCTGAACGCACCGACACGCACAGGCCTCGCGGCGGTCTGGAAGTCCTACGGGGTGCAGGTCGTGCCGAAGACGAACGACGTCGTGCACAGCCTCGCGCTC
The DNA here is from genome assembly GCA_963838985.1 of uncultured Actinomycetes bacterium. Taxonomy (GTDB): domain Bacteria; phylum Actinomycetota; class Thermoleophilia; order Gaiellales; family Gaiellaceae; genus Palsa-739. The sequence goes on along the minus strand of CAWITF010000008.1, from coordinate 84,158 downwards.
TACCTGATCGATCGCGCGGGCTACGAACGGACGGCCTACCTCTTCCCGTTCCTGCCCGGCTTCGTGCAACGCGATCTCGGCCGGCTCGCCCGCACGTGAGGACGGAGGCGGCACCCGGCATCGCGCTGCGCCTGGTCGCGCTCGTCGCCGCTGCTGCGACCCTGTCGGCGGTCGTGACCGGCGGGCACGCGTCGGCCGGCGTCCACCGCGCGCTCGTCGCACTCGCGCTGCCGCCGCTGCTTGCGCTGCTCGCGGCGGGCTGGTCGCATCGCGGGCTGCTCGTCGTGAGCGGCGTCGCCGTCGTCGCGTATCTCGCGGCGGCTGCCGTGACCGTGCGCGGGATACACCTTGGACTGGCCGCGCTCGCGCTCGCCGCTGCGGTCGCCGCTGCCGCGTTGAGCTTCCGCGGCGAGCGCACGCCGGCCGGCTCCGTGCGCGACTACGTGACGCTCACGAAGCCGCGGATCATGAGCCTGCTGCTCGTCACCGGCGCCTGCGGGATGATCGTCGGCGCGCGCGGCTGGCCCGGCGCGGGCTTGTTCGTCACCGCGATGCTCGGGCTCGCGCTCGCCTGCGGCGGTGCGAGCGCGCTGAACCATCTACTCGACCGGGACATCGACCGGCTGATGGGCTCGCGCACGGAGCGGCGCCCGGTCGCCACCGGCCGGATCGCGCCGCCGCGCGCGCTCGAGTTCGGCCTCGCGCTGTCGGCGGCGTCGTTCGCACTGCTCGCGTCGTCGGTCAACGTGCTGACGGCCGTGCTCGCACTCGTCGGGAACCTCTTCTACGTCGTCGTCTACACGGGGTTCCTGAAGCGCCGCGGCCCCCAGAACATCGTGCTCGGCGGAGCCGCCGGCGCGGTGCCGCCGCTCGTCGGCTACGCGGCTGCCACGGGCAACATCGGTCTCGCGGCGATCTGGCTCTTCCTGATCGTCTTCCTCTGGACGCCGCCGCACTTCTGGGCGCTCGCGCTGCTCCTGCGCGACCACTATGCGGCCGCGAAGGTGCCAATGCTGCCCGTTGTGCGCGGCGACGGCGCCACCGTGCGCCAGATCGGGATCTACACGCTCGCGCTCGTCGGCCTGACAGTGTTGCCGTTCGTCACGGGATCCTTCGGCGTCGTGTATCTCGTCGGCGCGCTCGTGCTCGGAGCGATCTTCCTCGCGCTCGTCGCGCGGCTCCGGCACGGCGGCAGGCGGAGCGCGGCGCTCGCGTTCCACTTCTCCTTGCTCTACCTGGCGCTGCTCTTTGCCGCGGCCGCGGTCGACGCCGCGCTCTGAGCTAGAGGCCGGATGCCGAAGGTGGGAATCGAACCCACACGCCTTTTCGGGCGATCAGATTCTGGAGTGCCGCGCCGTGGCGCCGGACTCCAACGTCGAAAGTGCCGAAGGTGGGAATCGAACCCACACGCCCTTTCGGGCGATCAGATTCTGGAGTGCCGCGCCGTGGCGCCGGACTCCAACGTCGAAAGTGCCGAAGGTGGGAATCGAACCCACACGCCCTTTCGGGCACCGGATTTTGAGTCCGGCGCGTCTACCAATTCCGCCACTTCGGCCTCCCTCCATGGTACGAGGCGGACTCCGCTGATGGCCGCGATGTCTTGAAAACCATGCGGGAGCGGGGGATACTCGCCCCTGTTCTTCCGCGGAAGTCATCCGATCGGGTTGGAGGAGGCAGCGTGAGCAAGAAGTTCTGGCTTACGGCCCTAGGGGCGACCATTGTGGTCGCCGCGATTGCGGCCGGTTACTCGGGCAGCGCGCGGAGCGCGGCGACGGTGAATGCATTGCCGTCGTCGTCGTGCGGGCCCATCGTCTACAAGGGGTCGGGCAAGCCCGACTTCATCATCCCGTCCGACCTGCCGCTGCAGGGCGCGATCCGGCGCCAGACGCTGCAGATCTCGCGCGCGATGATCTGGGCGCTCCAGCAGAAGGGCTGGAAGGCCGGCAACTGGAAGATCGGCTACCAGTCGTGTGACGACTCGACGGCGCAGTCCGGCGGTTGGGACTCCGGGAAGTGCGCAACCAATGCGCGCCTCTACGCGGCCAACACGTCGGTCATGGCCGTTGTCGGGACGTTCAACTCCGGCTGCGCGAAGATCGAGGTTCCGATCCTGAACCGCTCGCATCCGGGCCCCGTCCTCATGGTCAGCCCGGCGAACACGAACGTCGGTCTCACGAAGAAGTGGGATCCGGGCGAGCCGCAGAAGTACTACCCGACCGGTGTCCGCAGCTACGCCCGCGTCGTCGCGACCGACGACATCCAGGGCCCCGCTGACGCGGTCTGGACGAAGACGCTCGGCATCAAGAAGGTCTTCGTGCTGAACGACAAGCAGACGTACGGCTTCGGCGTCGCGTCGACGTATCGCTCGGCGGCGAAGAAGCTCGGCATCTCGGTCGTCGGCTTCCAGGGCTGGGACGCGAAGCAGTCGAGCTACGAGGCTCTTGCGAACACGATCAAGAGGTCCGGCGCACAGGCTGTCTTCCTCGGCGGGATCGCGTGCAACAACGGCGCGAAGCTGATGCAGGACATCAAGTCCGTCAATCCGAAGATCAAGCTGCAGATGCCCGACGGCTTCAGTGACCCGAACGCAAACGGGGCAGTTGCCAACGGCGCATTCATCAGCGTCGCGGGCGCTCCGCCGAACGCCCTCACCGGCTTCGGCGCGACGTTCGTGAAGAGCTTCGGCAAGTCGATCGGCGCCACCCCGAACCCGTACGCCGCATACGGCGCACAGGCGATGCTCGTGGCCCTGCAGGTCGTCGCCGCGCACGGTGGCGATCGCGCAGCGATCACGCGCAGCGTCTTCGGGCTCTCGATCTCGAACGGCGTGCTCGGCAACTTCACCATCAACTCGGCGGGCGACACGAACCTCGTGCCGATCACCGTCTACAGACAGGCCGGCAAGCTCCTCAAGCCGGTCAAGACGATCACCCCGCCGGCGAACCTGCTCGGCGGGTAACGGGGGATCGAAGAACCATCGCGACCGGGGGAGGCCATGCCTCCCCCGGTTCGTATCGAGCACAACGTGGCCACCGACGTCAGCGCAGCGGCACCAGCACGGGCGAGGCGACCAGCGTCGTCGTACGTGACGCTCGTCTCGGGCGTGCTCTTGCTCGTCGCGCTCGCGTTCTGGCTCGTCAAGAACATTCAGGTCGACGGGTTCGCGTACTTCACGAACATCGCGTTCATCGGCCTGACGAACGGAGCCGTCTACGCGCTCGTCGCGCTCGGCTACACGCTCGTCTACGGGATCCTGGAGCTGATCAACTTCGCGCACGGCGACGTGTTCATGCTCGGCGGGATGTTCTCCGCGACGATGCTGCTGTCGGTCTTCAACCTGACGACGCACTCGTCGAACGGATCGCTCGCGATCGCGATCATCGTCTCGTTGCTCGTCGCGATGGCGGCGTGCGGGCTCGTGAACGCCACGATCGAGAAGGTGGCGTATCGCCCGTTGCGTGGAGCGCCGCGGCTCGCGCCGCTGATCACCGCGATCGGGATGTCCTTCATCCTCCAGGACGTCGCGATCGCGTGGAAAGGCCCGAGCTACGTCGCGGTCCCCGAGATCCTCCCGCGCGGGAACGTGTTTGCGTTCTCCGGCGTCGCCTACACGTGGGAGAAGCTGATCGTCGTGGTCATCACCGTGCCGGTGCTCCTCCTGCTGATCTGGCTCGTGCAAAAGACGCGCCAGGGCAAGGCGATGCGCGCGACCGCGCAGGATCGAGACGCTGCGGCGATGATGGGCATCAACGTCAACCGGACGATCTCGTTCACGTTCTTGATCGCCGGCGCGCTCGCGGGCGCGGGCGGCCTCCTGTATGCGCTGTACTTCGGGCAGGTCCGCTACGACACGGGCTTCCAGCTCGGGCTGATCGCGTTCACGGCCGCCGTGCTCGGCGGGATCGGCAACCTCCCCGGCGCGGTGCTCGGCGCGCTCTGCATCGGGTTCATCCAGGCGTTCAACGAGGGGCTGAGCTGGCACTCGCCCGGCAGCGACTGGACGCAGTCGATCGTCTTCTCGATCCTGATCCTGATCCTCGTCTTTCGGCCCGAGGGCCTTCTCGGCGAACGTACACCGGAAGGCGCCTGACGATGCGGAGCCGGGTCAAGGAGTCGATCGTGCGCGCGTGGTGGCAGGCGCTCACCGCCGCCGGTATGCCGCGCGAGCGCTGGCTCGCACAACCCCGCCTGCTGCGCCGCACCGTGAAAGCTGTCGTGTGGATCGCGGTCGGGCTGATCCTGATCGCGCTCTTCGGCGTCTGGAAGACGTCGGCGCTCGCCGGAGCGCTCGTGCTGCTCGTGCTCGTCGTGCCCTGGTACCAGCGGCTGACGATCGGCCGCTTCCGCGTCGGCAAGTGGATCGCGCCGGCGGCGGTGCTCGCACTTGCGATCACGTATCCGTACTACGGGACGCACATGCCGCAGGTGCCGATCTTCGGGCCGTTCCCGCAGCTCTCGACGATGGTCGTGATGATGATCTTCACGATGATGGCCCTCGGGCTGAACTTCGTCGTGGGCTATGCAGGGCTGCTCGATCTCGGATACGTCGCGTTCTACGCGATGGGCGCGTATATGGCCGGCTGGTTCGCATCGGACCAGTTCGCGAAGCAGAACGTCGACTTCGGGGCGGTCGGCCTCTTCAAGGGCGACACCGGCTTCCATTTCTCGATCTGGCTCGTGCTCCTGATGGCTGGGATCGCCACGGCGCTCGTCGGCGTCCTGATCGGCCTGCCGACGCTTCGCCTCCGCGGCGACTACCTCGCGATCGTGACGCTCGGCTTCGGCGAGATCCTGCCGCAGATCGCGCGCAACGGCGACAACCTCTTCGGCACCGGCTTCAACCTCACGAACGGCACCGGCGGGATCACGCCGATCGACGGCCCCGGCTTCGGCAACTGGGCGCAGCAGCATCTCCATCTGCCGGCGCAATACGTCACGACTGCGCACTTCGACCAGGTCTTCTTCTATACGGCGCTCGTGCTTGTGCTGATCACGGTCTTCTGCAGCGCGCGGCTGCGCGACTCGCGGATCGGACGAGCGTGGATCGCGATCCGCGAGGACGAGACGGCAGCCGCTGCGATGGGCGTGCCGCTGATGCGCACGAAGACGTGGTCGTACGCGACGGGCGCGTTCTTCGGCGGCGTCGCCGGAGCGTTCTACGCGTCGTACAAGAGCGGCGCGTTCCCGGACGACTTCTTCTTCCAGATCTCCGTGTTCATCCTCTGCATGGTCATTCTCGGCGGCATGGGGAACATCTGGGGCGTCATCTTCGGCGCGTGCTTCCTCTCGTATCTCGACCGGGAAGGCCTGTCGAATGTCGGGACGTGGTTCAACGGCCACTTCGGCACGCATCTCGACGTGCCGCTGTACGAGTTCGGGATCTTCGGCGCGATCATCGTGATCGTGATGCTGTTCCGGCCCGAGGGGCTGATCCCGAGCCAGCGAGTGGCGGCCGAGCTGCACGAAGGCGTGCACGACGAGCCGCTCTACGACGCGGAGACCGCCGGTGCCTGACGCGCTGCTACAGACCGCAGTCGCTCCGCAAGGAGTTCGGCGGCCTCGTCGCGGTCGACAACGTCGACTTCACCGTCCCCGCGGGCGCGATCGTCAGCCTCATCGGGCCGAACGGCGCCGGCAAGACGACGTTCTTCAACATGCTGACCGGCGTCTACAAGCCGACGGCGGGCCGCGTGGTCTTCGCGGGCGAGGACATGACGGGGAAGCCTCCGCACGCCTTCACGCACCGTGGCATCGGCCGCACCTTCCAGAACATCCGCCTCTTCCAGAACATGACCGCGCTCGAGAACGTGCTCGTCGGCATGCACGTCCGGCTCAAGGGAAACCTCTTCGAGGCGATCCTGCGGACGCCGCGCGTCAAGCGCGAAGAGGCAGCGGCCCGGGCGCGCGCACGGGAGCTGCTCGCGTATTCCGGGCTCCGCGGGCGCGACGCGGTGATCGGCAAGAACCTGTCGTACGGCGACCAGCGGCGACTCGAGGTTGCACGCGCGCTTGCGACGGAGCCGAAGCTGCTGTTGCTCGACGAGCCGACCGCCGGCATGAACCCGCAGGAGACCGCGGACTTCACGGCGTTCGTCGGCCGACTCCGCGAGGAGCAGGGCGTTTCCGTGCTGCTGATCGAGCACGACATGCGCGTCGTCATGGGAGTCTCGGACCGCGTGACGGTGCTCGACTACGGCGAGAAGATCGCCGAAGGGACGCCGCAGGAGATCCAGCGCAACGAGCGCGTGATCGAGGCCTACCTCGGATCGGCGGCGGTGGCGAGCTCATGAATGCGACCGCCGCGCCGCTGCTCGAGGTCGAGGACATCCAGACCTTCTACGGCTCGATCCAGGCGCTGAAGAGCGTGTCGCTCGAGGTGCACGAGGGCGAGATCGTGACGCTGATCGGCGCGAACGGCGCCGGCAAGTCGACGACGCTGCGCTCGATCAATGGCCTCAACCACCCACGGCACGGGCGGATCGCCTTCCGCGGGCGCGAGATCACGAACGACGCGCCGCACTCGATCGTGAAGATGGGCATCGCGCAGTCGCCCGAGGGGCGCAAGCTCTTCCCGCGCATGTCGGTGACCGAGAACCTCGAGATGGGCGCGTTCCAGCGCAAGGACAAGAGCGAGTTCAAGGCCGACATGGACCGCGTCTTCGAGCTCTTCCCGCGGCTTGCCGAGCGTCGGAACCAGAAGGCCGGGACGATGTCGGGCGGCGAGCAGCAGATGTGCGCGATCGGACGCGCGCTGATGGCGCGCCCGACCTTGCTGATGCTCGACGAGCCGTCGATGGGGCTCGCGCCGATCTTCGTCGAGCGGATCTTCGAGACGATCGTCGAGGTGAACAAGCAGGGGACGGCGATCCTGCTCGTCGAGCAGAACGCGCTGATGGCCCTCGACGTCGCGAACCGTGGCTACGTGCTCGAGACCGGGCACGTCGCGCTCGCCGACGACGCGAAGGCGCTGGCGCAGAACCCCGAGGTGCGCAAGACGTACCTCGGCGAAGCGTAGGACCTACGCCGTCATCCGCATCGCGACGTCGTACTTCGTCACCGACGACCGGGCACCGGGCGTGTCGGATGAGGGCATCGCGTCGAGCACCGCATGGCCTTTCGCGTAGTCGTCGTCGTTCTCGAAGAAGAGGATCACGACGGACTTCTCCGCCTCCGGATCGTGGAGGACGAGAATCTCCGTCGCGGGGACGTCGTCGGGCCGCCCGCTGTCCTGCATCTCCTGGCGCATCTGCGCCATCCGATCGCTGTCGACGCCGTCGAACGTCACGACTCGTGCAAGTGCCATTGCCGGCTCCTTCGTGGGGGACGGACCGACTCTAAAGCAGTGAAGACGCCACGTCAGCCGCGGCCGACGCGCACGGGGAAATAGGGCGGGCTGAGCAGGAACCCGACCCTGCTCAGCCCTTGCCCACGCGCCATCTCGAGCGCGGCGCCGACGCCGTGCAACGGCACGAAGCCGAGCTGGCGCACCGCGGTCGCATCACCCGTGCCGGCGACGAGCACTGCTCCCAGGCGCCCGAGCGCAGGCTGGCACGAGTTCCAGTCGCGGAACGGCAGCAGCGGGTGCACCGTGCGTCCCGCGCGGTAGTCGGCGATCGCGCGCGCGTCGGCTGCGACCGCGCGCTCCGCGTCCGCGACGACGCGCGGGTCGCGTCCGCTGCGCGTCGCGTGGAAGAACATGCGGTACGGCTGCTGCGTCGGATGTGCGAAGTGGCGGGAGAAGCGGTTGACGAGGATCGCCGTGCCGTTGTCGACGATCGGGAAGCCGTCGCGCCAGAGTCGCAGCGCGAGCCCGAGCCCCAGGTAGGCGGCGTTCAGTGGGTTCGGGCGCTCGCGCGGCAGGAACGGCGTCACCGAGGGCACGCCGATCACGAGCGCGTCGAGCGGCTCATCGAGCTCGGTGCCCCGCAGCTCCACCGCGCGCAAGAGCGCCTCGGCGTGCGCGAGCGACGGCTGGCCGCCGAACACGTTCGCGACCGTCAGCTCCGTCCCGAGCGAACGCAGGACGTCGCGACGCAAGATCTCGGGCAGCGCTCCATAGAGATGCCGCAACGGCGACCTCGCGATGCGCTCGAGCGCGGCCGGCTCGTACGGATAGCCGCGGAGCGCGCCGGAGAACTGTGGGTGGTTGAGGACGAGCGAGACGCCGAAGAGCGGAACGCGCTGCGCGAGCGCACGCTCGAGCGAGAGCGAGAGGTGCCAGCCCTGTGAAGCCGTCGTCTCGAGCAGCGAATACGCACCCGCGGCGCGCAACGCATCGGCGCCTGCCGCCGCGAGCAGGGTCGACGGCCCTCCGTGCAGCACCGACTCGGCCGCGCTGACGACGATCACGAGGTCGGTCTCGACGAGCGCGCGGTTGACCCGGAGCGGCGGCCGTGACGCGTCGTCGAGGTGCACGAGGTCAGGGTCTTCGACGTCGTGCACGACGACATGCCCATGGAAGCGCCGCGCGAGCTCCGGAGTCACGAACGACTCCAGCTCGCGTTGCGACGTCCTGCGGGCGAGACCGGGTGCGACGAGAAACGTCTGGAAGCCAGTCGGGATGCCGAGGCGCTCGAGCTCGGCGACCACCGCAGTCACGGCGATCTGCCGGGGATCCGGCGTCGCTCCCGGGATCGGCAGCGCCGGCGGCTCGACGACGATCGTCGCGCGGCCGCCGCGGCGCGCGAGCGACTCCAGCCCGTCGCCCTCGAGCGGAAAGCGGAGTGCATCGCGTACCGCAGCCGCCACGTCGGAGACGCTGTCGCCCGGCGGCGGCGGCCGGAGCACGACTGCGTCGTCGGGCGCGTTGGCGACGACGAGCCGCGTCCCCGAGAGAAGCGGGACGCGCGTCACAGATCGGGGACGCGGCGCACGAGGCGGATGTGCGTCAGCTCGAATCCGCGTGCCGGCCAGAACCGCGACGCGCCGAGGTTCGCGACACGCCAGTTCGTCCGCAGCCGTGCGAACCCCCGCTCGGCCGCATAGGCGCGGGCATAGCTCGTCAGCGCGACGCCGATGCCCGCGCCGCGCTCCTCCGGGAGGACCGCCGTCGAGGCGAGGTGCAGCGCCTCCGTATCCTCCGCGTCCGGATAGAGAGTCGCGTGCCCGACCTTGCGCCCGTCTCGCTCGGCGACGACGTAGTGGAGGTCGGCGTCGGCGAGCGACTCCGTCCAGGTCCGGCGGTGGTCGGCTTCGTCGAGCTCGTACGAGGAGTAGGACGGGCTGTCCGCCTGCGCCTCGTAGATCAGGCGGTCGATGCGGATCGCGTGCTCGACGTCGTCGGGGCCGCCGACGCGGAGGGTCACGCCCGGCACGTCGATCCGCTCGCCGCCGCTCGGCTGTGCGCCGTACGCGTGCATCTGGGCGAAGCCGAGCCGGTACCAGGGGTCGAGTGCCTCCGGCGTCGGCTTCGAGATCGCGAAATGGAGCGGCGGCCACCCCGGAGCCTGCTCGGCGTAGGCGCCGCGGACCGTCTCGGCGTCCTCGACGAGGGCCTCGACGAAGACGCAATCGCCGAAGACCGCGTGGTCCTCGACCCGTAGCACTTTGAGCACCTCCGGCACGGCGCCGGACGATAGCGTGGAAGCCGTCATGAGCCCGAAGACCCTCACCGGCGTCGAGCTCGATCTGAACGACGCGCCGGCGCGCGATTCCGAGCTCTTCCTCGTCGACGGGAACAACCTCGCGTACCGCGCGTACTTCGCGCTGCCCGAAGAGCTCGCGACGACCGAAGGCTTCCCGACGAATGCGCTGCTCGGCTTCACGAACATGCTGTTCAAGCTGCTGTCGGACTACAAGCCCAAGGGCGTCGCGGTCGCGTGGGATACCCGGCCGGTGCACCGTCACGCGATCGCCGAAGAGGCGGACGTCGTCTACAAGGAAGGCCGGCGGCCGATGGCCGACCTGCTCGCCGAGCAGTTCCCGTACTTCCGGCCGATCGTCGAGGCGTTCGGTTACCGCAACCTCGAGTTCGAGGGCTGGGAGGCGGACGACGTGATCGCGACGCTCGCGACGCGCGCTGACGAGGCGGGCGTGAAGACGACGGTCGTCTCGACCGATCGTGACGCGTTCCAGCTCGTCACCGACAACGTCGCGCTGATGATGACGCCGCGCGGCGTCAGCGACGTGAACGTGTACACGCCCGACCGCGTCGAGGCGCGCTACGGGATCAAGCCCGAGCAGATCCCCGACTTCATCGGTCTGAAAGGCGACACCTCCGACAACATCCCCGGGATCCCGGGGATCGGCGACAAGACGGCCGGGCAGCTGATCGCGCAGTACGGCTCGGTCGAAGAGGTGATCGCGCATGCGGACGAGCTCTCGCCGGCGCGCAAGAAGAACGTGCTCGAGTTCGCCGACCAGGCGCGGCTCTCGAAGGAGCTCGCGACGATGCGGCGCGATCTCGACATCGACTGCGACCCGAGCGAGCTCGTGCTCGCGCCGCCCGACCGCTCGCAGCTGCGCGAGATGTTCCGGCGGTTCGAGTTCCGCAACCTCCTGAACCGGATCGACGAGCTCGACGAGGCGGTGCCCGCGCTCGAGCGGATCGTCGCAGGCACCGCGGTTGGGTGGAAGGAGGGCGAGCTGCCGCAGGAACTGCGCGGCCGCGTCGGGCTCGCGATCGCAGACGGGCGCTTCGCGCTCGCGCAGGACGAGGGCGTCACGGTCGGTCCGTGGGACGACTCTCTGGTCGCGCGCCTGCGCGACACGGACATCGTCGCGCACGACTACAAGGCGCTGCCGCGTCTGACGCAGCTTCCCGCGGAGGACACGATGATCGCGGCGTACCTGATCGAGCCGGGGCGCCCCGCGTACGAGCTCGACGACCTGGCGGCGGAGTACGGCGTCGAGGCGCTCCCCGATCCCGAGCCGGAGGAAGAGACGGCTGCCCTCGTGCGCGCGGCGGAGGTGCCGCGCCGGCTCGCGGCGCCGCTGCGTGCGCGCCTGCGCGAGCGCGGGAGCGAAGACCTCTACGACCGCATCGAGCTGCCGCTGACGGCGGTGCTCGCGTCGATGGAGGACGTGGGCATCAAGATCGACGCGTACCGGATGGGCGAGATCACGGCACGGCTCGCCGACCGCGTCGAGGAGCTCGAGTCGAACGCCTACGAGCTCGCGGGCGAGGAGTTCATGCTCGGCTCGACGCAGCAGCTCGCACGCATCCTCTTCGAGAAGCTCGAGCTGACGCCGGGCCGCAAGGGGAAGACCGGGTACTCCACCGACTCGCGCGTGCTGCGAGCGATCCGGCACGACCATCCGATCGTCGAGGTCATCGAGGAGTGGCGCGAGCTGACGAAGCTCCTGAACACGTACCTCGGCCCGCTTCCCGCCCTCCTCGGCGAGGACGGCCGGCTGCACACGCACTTCAACCAGGCGGTCGCCGCGACCGGGCGCCTTTCGACCTCCAACCCGAATTTGCAGGCGATTCCGATCCGTACCGACCTCGGGCGCGAGATCCGCAGCGCGTTCGTGGCCGAGCCGGGGCACCGGCTCGTCGCAGCCGACTACTCGCAGGTGGAGCTGCGCATCCTCGCGCACGTGTCCGGCGAGCCGCGCTTGGGCGACGCGTTCGAGCGCGGCGAGGACATCCACACCGCGACCGCGGCCGAGGTGCTCGGCAAGGACCCCGCGACGCTGACGAAGGACGAGCGCAACATCGCGAAGATGGTCAACTTCGGGATCATCTACGGCATCTCGTCGTACGGGCTCTCCGAGAATCTCGAGATCCCGCGCGAGGAAGCGCAGGAGTACATCGACACGTATCTCGCGCGCTTCCCGATGGTGCAGGACTTCATCGAGCGGACGATCGAGCAGGCGAAGGCCGACGGCTACGTCACGACGCTCTTCGGCCGCCGCCGCCCGGTGCCGGAGATCCGCGCGTCGAACCGGCAGACGCGTGCACTCGGCGAGCGGCTCGCGGTGAACTCGGTGATGCAGGGAACGGCGGCCGACATCATCAAGGTCGCGATGGTGAACATCCACCGCCGCCTGCAGGACGAGGGCCGCGGCTCGCGGCTCGTGCTGCAGATCCACGACGAGCTGCTCGTCGAGGCGCCCGACGCAGAGGTGTCGACGGTGAAGGAGCTCGTCCGCGAGGAGATGTGCGGCGCGTATCCGCTCGACCCGCCGCTGGCCGTCGACGTCGGCGCCGGCGACGACTGGAACGAAGCAAAGTGAGAAGCGGCTCGACGCCGCTTCTCGCTTTGGTGCCAGGCACCGCCGGTGCCTGACCCCGCTTTTGAACCGTCGTCTCGAACAGCGGGATCAGACACCGCTTCGCGGTGTCAGACCCCAACACATCGCCTAGTCAGGCAAAGAGTCAGGCACCAGCCCGACGCCCAACCGCAATTCCTCGATCAGCTGCTGTGCGTGGTCGAGCAGGTTCGCGAGCTCGTGCAGCTCCGAGCGCAGCACCTCGACGGTGACGCGCACCGGCGAGCGCGCACTCGACGACAGCGCGAGCGTCTCTTCGTCTTCGCGGACGAGCGCAGTCAGCTCGAGATACTCGTCGCGTCCCGCCGGCAGCTTCGCGCCGGGGACGAAGCGCTCGTCCGCCAAGCGCAGCCGCGTCGCGAGCACGCCCGGGTAGTGGCCGGGCACGTGCACGGTCGCCTCACCGCCGCGCGTCGCGATCGACGCGGACCACATCGGGTATCCCGCTTCGCGGTTCTCGTGTCGCAACACGGAGATCGCGACGGAGTACGTCTCGCCGATCGGATAGCGCTCCTCCACGTCCGCAGCGTATCCACGTCAGGCGTAGCCGAGCTCCCCCAGAAGGTCGCCTGCCTCGGCCTCGACGTCCCGCACCTGGGACGGCGTCAGGTCGCGCCGCCAGCGGCCGATCGAGGAATCGTGCACCCGCGCGAACGCCCGGCGCAGCGGCTCCGCGCTCGTCGCGAGCGCACCGGCGATGCGATCGGCCTCCGCCGCGGGTTCGGCGACGAGCGCCTCGTAGCGCAGCTCGACCGTGCGGTCCGGCGCAATACGCGACGCACTCACGTAGCGCCGCCAAGCCCACGCTGCCCGGCGCGCCTCCGACACGTGCTCGAACTCGTCCCGCCGCTCCGGCTCGACCCAGAAGCGCGCGTGCGCGCCGTAGCTCTGACGCGCGTCGTCGGCGCCCGTCGCGCGGCGGCACGCAGCCAGCCGCGCTCGAGCAGCGAGCAGACGACGTCGCGTCCGTCGCGGATCACGTGCACCGCCGTCGCCTGCGGATATGCACGAAGCGCGCCCTCGAGCACGTACGCCGTCTCCGGGTTCTGCTCGACGCCGCGCAGGCCGCGCACGAGCCCGAGCGCGCGCACGAGCTCGAGCATCTTGCGATCTCCCGCGCCTGCGCGTCGACGGGCTCTGCCGCGAGCCGGGCGACGTCCGCCTTCAGCACGGGCACCTCGCCGAGGTCGACCCAGCCCGGCTGCGAGCCGAGCGCCTCGCCGGTGAACGTCGTCCCCGACCGGGGCGAGCCGACGACGAAGACGAGCCGCTCCTCGCGCGCGGCCGCGGCAGCCGCTGTCCCGGCCGCAGCCCCCGCTGCGCCGCGCGCGCCGCTGTCCACGCATACCGCCCCGCCGTCCGACCCGACCACGGCGGCAATCGTGCCCGAAACCGAGGCGCCGTTTGCGCCGTAGGCGCCGAGTGTCGAAGCGAGAGGCCTAACCCTTGCCCGGAACGGGCGTCTGAATACCCGGGGCTATACTCACCGCGCTCATATGGCAAACGAGACACATCAACGACCCGACGACAAGCTGGAAGAAGGCGTCTGGACAACAGATCCCGAGACGGGCGAGCTGATCCCCGACTACGAGTCGACCTTCCCGACGATCAACGAGGGCGAGGTCGTGAACGGCACCGTCGTCCGCGTGGACAAGGACGAGGTGCTCGTCGATATCGGTTACAAGTCGGAAGGGGTCATCCCCGTCAGCGAGCTGTCGATCCGCCGCTCGGTGAACCCGGCGGACGAGGTCTCGGTCGGCGACGAGATCGCCGCGCTCGTGATGACGAAGGAGGACGCCGAAGGCCGGCTGATCCTCTCGAAGAAGCGCGCGCGCTTCGAGATCGCCTGGAAGGCGATCGAGCAGGCGCACGAGCAGGGCGAGCCCGTCAACGGGCGCGTGATCGAGGTCGTCAAGGGCGGCCTGATCCTCGACCTCGGCGTCCGCGGCTTCCTGCCGGCGTCGCTCGTCGACATCCGCCGCGTCCAGGACCTCGACGAGTTCCTCGGCCAGGAGCTGCGCTGCAAGGTGATCGAGCTCAACCGCTCGCGCAACAACGTCGTGCTCTCGCGCCGCGCCGTCCTCGAGGACGAGCGCAAGGAGATGCGCCAGCGATCCTCGACCGGCTCAACCCCGGCGACGTCGTCGACGGCACGATCTCGAACATCGTCGACTTCGGCGCCTTCGTCGACCTCGACGGGATGGACGGCCTGATCCACATCTCGGAGCTCTCGTGGAGCCACGTGAACCATCCGTCCGAGGTGCTCGAGATCGGCCAGAAGGTCAAGGTCAAGGTGCTCGACATCGACCGCGACCGCCAGCGCATCTCGCTCGGGCTGAAGCAGACGCAGTCCGACCCGTGGCAGCAGGTGCTCGAGAGCTACAACGAGGGCGACGTCGTCTCCGGCAAGGTGACGAAGGTCGTCACGTTCGGCGCCTTCGTCGAGATCCTTCCGGGCGTCGAGGGCCTCGTGCACATCTCCGAGCTCGCGCAGCACCACGTCGAGAACCCGCGCGAGGTCGTGTCGCAGGGCGACACGGTCAACGTGCGCATCCTCGAGGTCGACGCCGAACGGCGCCGCCTCTCGCTGTCGCTGAAGCGGGTCGACGACGGGCATGCCGCTGCAGCCGCGCGCCGGGCGACGAAGCGCGATCCGCCCGTCGATCGACCTGTCGGAGGACGTGTTCTCCGACGAGCGCGGCGTCCACCGCCGACGGCGGAGTCGAGCGAGGACGCCGTCGAGAGCGGCGCGCTCGACGAGGCGTCGGTGAACGGCGCCCAGGCCGTCGCCGCGGAGAGAGCCCGCCGAGGGCGCCGAAGCCGCAGCGCCCGCAGCGGACGTAATAGCGTGACGCGGCCGCTCGCGGTCGCACTCACGGGGGGCATCGCGGCAGGGAAGAGCGAGGCGCTGGCCGCATTCGCGCGTCACGGCGCCGCGACTGCATCGCGCGATGCGATCGTGCACGAACTGTTCGCCGCCGACGGCGACGTACGCGACGGCGATTCGCGGCGCGCTTCGGCGACGGCGCCGCGGACGATCGCGCACGGATCGCCGACGTCGTGTTCGCGGATCCCGCCGAGCTCGAGTGGCTCGAGACGTTGCTGCATCCGCGCGTCGTGCGCGCACAGCAGGCGTGGCTCGAGCAGGTGACGGAGCCGCTCGCGGTCGTCGAGGTGCCGCTGCTCTACGAGACCGGCGGCGACGCGCGGTTCGACAAGGTCGTCGTCGTCACTGCGCCGGCGGCGATCCGCGAGTCGAGGCGCGCCGGCCTTGCCGAGCGGGAGTCGCGGCTGATCCCCGACGAGGAGAAGGTCAGCCGCGCCGACTTCGCGTACGTGAACGACGGCACGCTCGCCGAGCTGGAGGACTTCGTCGCCGGCGTGGTGAAGAGGCTGACATCGTCCTGAGGCGGCTCACACTCGTCCTGGTGGTCGTGGTCGTCGCGGCCGGAGCGTTCATCTACCTGCAGCGCAGCGAGCCGGGCTGGTACGCGCGGATCAAGTACCCGCTGCGCTACGACAGCATCGTCCGCGGGCATGCGCAGCACTACGACCTCGACCCGGCGTTCCTCGCCGCGGTGATCGAGCACGAGTCGAAGTTCGACGCGAACGCGAAGTCGAGCGCAGGCGCGATCGGCCTGATGCAGCTACAGCCCGCGACTGCGGAGGGGATCGCGATCCGCACCGGCGGCTCGAAGTTCGTGCTCTCGCGATCTCTACAACCCCGAGATGAACGTCCGCTACGGCGCCTGGTACCTGCACCACCTGATGCTACAAGTACCGTGACGAGCGGCTCGCGCTGGCCGCGTACAACGCCGGCCAGGAGAACGTCGACCGCTGGCGCGCCGCCGGCGAGGACGTCCAGTTCCCCGAGACGCGCGCGTACATCGACAAGGTCGAGCACCTGAAGACGATCTACCGGCACGCGTATGCGCGCGAGCTGGGGTACTGGGCAGCGTTAGGCGGCGTGCCGCGGGCGGCTCGACCGGCGGCGGCGCCGTCGAGGGCGGGGCCGCGAGCGAGCCCGGGCAGACGCCGCTGTGCGCGTTCAGCACCGAGAAGCGCCGCGTCGTGATCGTGCGATTGCCGCGGACGTCGGCCGCGAAGACCGTCATCACGTAGACGCCGTTCTTCAGCGACGTCGTGTCGAAGTTGCCGGCGAGCAAGAAGAGATATCGCCCGGGCATCGACGTGTACTGCTGCGTCCCGAAGCGGGGGCTGTTCTCGTACGTCCCCTTCGCGTAGACGTCCCAGAAGCGCGAGTTCGGCGGCAGCGTCGAGCGGAAGTCGGCGACCGTGCGCCACGGGACGACGACGCCGCCGTTCAGGCGGCTCACCGTCCAGCGGACGTAGGACGGCGCGACGGGCAGATCGTGGAACGTCCCCGGCACCGGGAGCGGCTGCGAGTCGAATGCGTCGACGTCGAGCTCGACGCGGCCGCACATCCCGAGCGGTGTCTGCAGCACACCGGTCGTGTTGCGGAAATCGACGTCGCGGATCGACGGGCTTCGTGCGATCGCGGTACGGCGTCAGATGGCCCTTCTGCAGCGGGTTGACCGAGTGCGTGCCGTTGATCTCGGTCAGGTGCACGTGGCCGTACGGCGGCTGCACGTAGCCGAGGATCGTCTGGCGCGCGATCACGTGCTCGCCCTCGCCGACGATCGGGACGATGTGGAAGTACTGGAAGACCCGCTCGTTCCCCTGCCAGAGCCCGGTGTCGACATTCAACGTCGCCGCGCCGAGGTAGTGCGCGACACCGCTGACGACCGGATAGATCGGCGTGCCGTTCGGCGCGGAGATGTCGACGCCCTGATGGAACGAGAAGAAGCCCGGCCCGTCGAACCCGCCCGAGAGCACGCCGTTCTCGTAGACCGTCCGCGGATCGCCGAAGAACCCGCGGATCGGATGCTGCTTCGCGAACGGCTTGAACGGCCACGGGTACGCAGCGGCGCCGCTCGCAAGGGCAAGCGAGAGCACGGAGAGCACGAGGACGAGTCGCAGCGCGCGCATCGGCAGCACGAATGATGGGACGCGGGGAGGACGCCGCGGTTAGCGGAGGTGCCCGCATTCAGGCGCCGACCACGCCCGGCTTGTTGTGGACGCTGAAGCGCTGCGTCGTCGTGCTGTGGTTGCCGCGAATGTCGGTCGCCGTCACGGCGAGCTCGTAGACGCCGTCCGGCAGCGCGTGCGTGTCGAAGCCGCCCGGGGCGAGCCGGAGCAGGTAGACGCCCGGCTGCATGTACGAGTAGTGCTTGCCGAAGACGCTCATGTTCTGGTGCGTCCCGCGGGCGTAGACCTGCCAGAACGCCATCGGCGACGGGAGCTGGCTGCGGACGTCGAACGCCGTGTGCACCGAGCCGACCGGAACGTGCGTGCCGGCGCGCTCGATCCGCCAGGTGACGAGCGCGGGCATGACGGGCAGGTCGGCCCACGCGCCGGGCACGGGCAGGGTCGGCATGTCGTGGACGGAGGCCAGGATCTCGACACGGCCGCGCAGCAGCTCCGGCATCAGGTCGTGGCCGGTGACCGTCGTGCGGAACTCGATCGAGCTCGTCGCCGGCACGGTCCGGTCGACGTAGGGCGTCAGGTGGCCGCGCGCGAGCGGGTTGGTGGTCATGCCGCCGTCGAGCTCGGTCAGATGGACGTGGCCGCAGCCGCGGAGGATCCGGCCGAGCACCGTCTGGCCGGCGTCGACGTGGGCGCCCTTGGCGACGGCCGGCGCGATGTGCCAGTACTGGAAGACGCGCCCGTCGCCGGAGTCGACCGCGAGCCAGTCGTGCATGACCGCCGCGACCGTCCCGGAGACGACCGGGTAGACGGCGGTGCCGTCGGGAGCCGAGATGTCGACGCCCGTGTGGAAGGTGAACGAGCCCGAGCCGTTGTCGAGTGTCCGCTGGCTCGGAGGGCCGTGGAAGACCGTCCGCGGGTCGCCGAAGCTGCCGCGAACCGGGTGGGGCTGGTCGAAGGGCTTGACGGGCCAGGAGTACGACGAGGCGGAGCTGTGCGAGGCGCTCGAGGCGGTTGCGGCCGCCGAAAGCGCGAGGGTCGCGGCTGCGATCGTGGCGATCGCGGCGACCGTGCGGATGTGAGAGGTGGTAGGCATGCGCCGACCGTCGGCGGAGCCCCAAATCCGGCCCTCACCGCTCGCTCACGGGTGGCTAATGACGGCCGTTCGCGTCCTAGCCGTCGTCCTGGAAACGAGTTACAACACGCACATGGCTCATTTTCGAGTCCTGGGGCCACTCGAGGTGGAGCGCGACGACGGCGCCCCGATCGCGCTCGGCGGCGCGAAGCAGCGGGCCGTGCTCGCCGTCCTGCTGCTGCGGGCCGGCGAGGTCGTCTCCACCGACTTCCTGATCGACGCGATCTGGGGGGAGGACGCCCCGAGGACGGCGGCGACCTCGCTCCAGAACTCGATCTCCGCCCTGCGGAAGGCGCTCGGCCCGGAGCTCCTGCGGACGAAGCCGCCGGGGTACGTCCTCGACGTGAACGGCGGCTCGCTCGACCTCCACCGGTTCGAGGCGCTCGTCCGGGAGGCGGCCGGCAAGGACACCGCCGAACGGGCGGAGCTCCTCCGCGAGGCGCTCGGGCTCTGGCGGGGCGAGCCGCTTGCCGAGTTCGCGTTCGAGCCGTTCGCGCCCGAGGTGCGCCGCCTCGAGGAGCTCCGGCTCGTGACCGAGGAGGACTGGCTCGACGCCGAGCTCGCCGCCGGCCGCGCGGCCGAGCTCGTGCCGAGGCTCGAGTCGCTCGTCGCGCAGTTCCCGCTCCGTGAGCGGCTGCGCAGCCTCTTGATGCTCGCGCTCTACCGCTCCGGCCGGCAGGCCGACGCGCTCGCGGCGTACCAGGACGCCCGGCGCGCGCTCCTCGACGTCGGCCTCGAGCCAGGCCCGCAGCTGCAGCAGCTGCACGGCTCGATTCTCCGCCAGGAGGTCGGGCTGCACCCGGCCGCCGCCTCCGCCTCGCCGGCGGAGCACCTCGAGGAGGTCGCCGCGCTCGTCCTCGGCGCGAAGCTCGTGCCGGTGCTCGGGAGCGACGTCGCCGGCCTTGCGGCGGCGCTCGCGGCGCGCTTCGACTATCCCGCCGACGAGGCGACGGACCTGACGCGCGTCGCCCAGTACGTCGCGCTCACCAAGGGCTCGGGTCCGCTCTACGACGAGCTGCGCGCGATGCTCGAGGCGGAGTCGAAGGCAACCGCCGTGCACCGCTTCTTCGCGTCGCTGCCGCCGCTCCTGCGCGAGCGCGACCTGCCGCACCAGCTGCTCGTGACGACGAGCTACGACCTCGCCCTCGAGCAGGCGTTCCTCGACGCGGGAGAAGAGTTCGACGTCGTCTCGTATCTCGCAAGTGGACGCGATCGCGGCCGCTTTTGCCATCTGCGCCCCGACGGCAGCTCGCACGTGATCGACGTGCCGAACACGTACGCGACGGAGCTTTCGCTCGACACGCGCACGGTGATCCTGAAGCTGCACGGCGGCCTCGACGCGCTGCCGCAGCGCGCGCAGGAGAGCTTCGTCGTCACCGAGGACGACTACATCGACTATCTCGCGTACAACGACATCGGCGGGGCGGTCCCCGTCGCGCTCGCCGCGAAGCTGCGGCGCAGTCACTTCCTCTTCCTCGGCTACGGGATGCGCGACTGGAACCTGCGGCTCGTGCTCGGCCGCATCTGGGGCGCGGAAGGGGTCTCGTACCGGTCGTGGGCGGTGCAGCCGGAGGCGAAGCCGCTCGAGCGGCAGTTCTGGCGCGCCCGCGACGTCGACCTGCTCGAGGTCCCGCTCGACGACTACGCGAGCGCCCTCGGGAGCTATCTCGGAATCGCCACGGAGGCAGCCGCATGAGCGTCGTCGAGACCAGCGTCGTCACCCCGTACAAGGGCCTTGCGCCGTTCGAGGACTCGGAGGTCGACGCGCTCCTCTTCTTCGGGCGCGAGCGCGAGACCGAGGTCGTCGTCGCGAACCTGCTCGCGTCGAAGCTGACGGTTCTCTACGGGCCGAGCGGCGTCGGCAAGAGCTCGATCCTCCGCGCGGGCGTGGCGCGGAAGCTGCGCGAGCTCGCGCCGGACGCCGAGGTCGCAGTCCTCGACGAGTGGGCGGCCGATCCGAAGCTCCCGGAGCCCGACGGCGAGGCGTTCCTCATCCTCGACCAGTTCGAGGAGTACTTCCTCTACCACGACGAGGGCCCGCTGCACGACCGGCTGCCGGCATTGCTCGCGCAGCCGCACGTGCACGTGCTGATCGCGCTGCGCGAGGACGCGCTCGCGCGACTCGATGCATTCCAGGCGCGCATCCCCAATGTCTTCGCGAACCGGCTGCGTCTCGACCAGCTCGACGCATCCGCTGCGCGGGCGGCAATCCTCGGGCCGCTCGACCGCTGGAACGAGGTCGTCCCTGCGGACGATCGCGTGGGCATCGAGACGGCCCTCGTCGACGACGTGCTCGCACAGGTCGAGTCGTCGCCCGGCCGGATCGAGGCGCCGTACCTGCAGCTCGTGCTCGAGCGCGTATGGGACGAGGAGCGGGGCGCGGGATCGGCGGTGCTGCGCGCGCAGACGCTCGAGAAGCTCGGCGGCGCCGAGCGGATCGTCAGCGCGCACCTCGAGCGTGCCCTCGGCGAGCTGCCGCCGCGCGAGGCCGAAATCGCCACGAGTGCGTTGAAGTTCCTCGTCACGCCGTCACGAACGAAGATCGCGCACTCGTTCGGCGACCTCGTCGGCTACACGAACGAGTCGCCGGTCGAGCTGCAGCAGGTGCTCGAGGTCCTCGCCTCGCAGCGGATCCTGCGCGCCGTCGCCGACACCGACGAGTCGAGCAGCCGCTACGAGATCTTCCACGACGTGCTCGCGGAGCCGGTGCTGGCATGGCGCCGCGACTTCGAGGGGCGCGCGGCGCTCGAGCGGGCGGCGCGCCGGCATCGCCGCCTTGCGTTCGTGGCGGGCGGGGCGCTCGTGCTCGCGGCGGCGATGATCGCGCTGACCGTCTACGCGTTCACGCAGCGCAGCGAAGCGTCGAAGCAGAAGCACGAAGCGGTTGTGCAGGCGGATCTCGCGCTCGGCCAGAAGAAGAAGGCACAGCGCGCCGAGGTGACGGCGCAGCGCCAGCGGCAGAACGCGCTCGCTCAGAAGCAGAAGGCGAATACGGCGGAGCAGGCCGCCATCGCAGCCGCCGAGCAGGCGAAGCGCGACCGTCTCCGAGCGATCGCAAGCGAGGCCCGTGCGCGGTCGAGCGAAGCGAGCGCGCGGACGAGCGCGACGCAGGCGCAGGCGAGCGCGAGCCAGGCACAGCAGAGCGCGCAGGCAGCCGAGCGCAGCAAGAAGCGTGCCGTCCGCGAGCAGCTCCTCGCTCAACGGCAGGCGCGGAAGGCCAGGAAGCAGGCGGTGCTCGCGCACGTCGGCCAGTTCGTCGCGAACGCCGAGGCCAAGCTGGACGTCGACCCCGTGCAGAGTGTCGAGTCGGCGCTGAAGGCAGCAGCGCTCGAGCGGTCGAACCGCGTCGAGGACGCGCTGCGCGACTCGCTCGTCGCGATCAAGGTCCGCGCGATCCTGCACGGCGGCGGCGGCGCGGTGAACTCCGCCGTCTTCAGCCACGACGGCACGCTGGCGGCGACCGGCGCCGCCGGCGGCGAAGTCCGACTCTTCCATGTCGGGAGCGCGACCCCGATCGCGACCGTCAAGGCCGGCGGCCCGGTGTTGAAGGTCGCCTTCAGCCCCGACGACAAGCTGCTCGCGATCGCCGCGGGCCAGCGCGCCCTCCTCTACGACCTGTCGGCACATGACGTCGTGCACACGCTCCCGCACAACGGCACCGTGCTCGACCTCGCCTGGGCGGGGGGCGGCCTCTACCTCGTCACAGGCAGCGCGGACTTCGCGACGCGCATCTGGGATCGCAGTCGGGCTCACTGCTGACGTCGATCGCCGGGCCTGCATCGCAGTCGGTCGTCGCCGTGTCGCGTGACGGGTCGCGCATCGCCGTCGTCTCCAAGGGCGTGCCGGCGGCGCGGATCTACGACGTGCCGAGCGGGGCGCTCGTCAAGGCCGTGCCGCAGCCGGGCGAGGTCACCGACCTCGCCTGGTCGCCGAACGGCGAGTATCTCGTCACGACCGGGACGCGCAACGCGTTCGTCTGGGACACGCAGACGTGGCAGCTCAAGCACACGCTGAGCGGCCATTCGGCCGCGATCACCGACGTCGCCTTCTCGCCCGACGGCACGTCGTCACGTCGAGCATCGACGCGTCCGGCCGCGTCTGGGATCCGGCCACCGGGCAGACGGTCTTCACGCTCGGCAACGCGCACCAGCAGAAGATCCTGGCGGTGGCCGTCAGCCCCAACGGGCAGCAGATCGCGACGGCGAGCGCGGACGAGACGACGCGGCTCTGGGATGCACCGCTCGGCACGATCCCGCGCATCCTCGGCGGGCACACGGACGCCGTCGTGGGAGTGGCGTACAGCCCTGACGGCTCGCTGCTCCTGACCGCGAGCGCCGACGGGACGGCCCGCATCTGGCAGACCGAGGTGCAGTCGCTGCACGACGTCGGCGCGCAGGGCGGTTCCGTGAGCACGGTCGCCTACAGCCCCGACGGCAAGCTCGTCCTGAGTGCCGGTGCCGACGGCACCGCGAAGCTTTGGCGCGGGACGCGGCTCTTCCAGACGCTGTCGCAGGGCGGCAACGTGACCGCGGCGTCGTTCACGTCCGACGGGCAGAGCGTGCTCACCGCCGGCGACGACGGCACCGCGAAGCTCTGGCGTGTCGCCGACGGCAGGCTCGAGGCGACCTTTGCGCACGGCGCGCCCGTTCGCGCGGCCGTCCTCGGCTCGCGCACGGTGGTGACTGCCGGCGACGACGGGCTCGTCCGTGAGTGGTCGATGACCGGGAAGCTCCTCTCCAGCTTCACGCACGGCTCCCCCGTGACGGCTCTTGCGGTCGGCAAGGACGGAGTCGTGGCATCCGGTGCCGTCGACGGTTCCATCCGGCTCTGGCCGGGCGGCCGCATGCTTCGCGGGCACACCGACGCAGTGACGTCGCTTGCGTTCAACCCCGCCGGGACGATGCTCGTCAGCGGCAGCGCGGACAAGACGGCGCGCACGTGGGACGTCCGCACGGGTGCGCAGCTGCACGTGCTGCCGGGGCACACGCAGGGCCTCACCTCGGTCACGTTCAGCCCGAACGGGAAGCTGATCGCGACGGCGAGCCAGGACGGCGACGCATGGCTCTGGCATGCGGCGAGCGGGCGATTCGACCACAAGCTCAAGTTCCACGTCTCGGTGGTGTCGCGCGCCGCGTTCAGTCCGGATGGGCGCTGGGTCGTCACCGCCGGGCCGACGGCCGCTGCGATCTGGCAGGTCCGCACCGGCAAGCTCCTGTACTTCATGCACGGAGCGCACGGGAACCTGACGTGGGCGGCGTGGGCGCCCGACTCGCTGCGCATCGTCACCGGCGACAAGGGAGGCGGCGTCGAGACGTTCACGTGCACCGTGTGCGCGGGCACGAAAGCGCTCGTCGCGCAGGCGAAGGCGAGGCTCGCGGCCCTTCGTTAGTCGTCTCGTTCGTCGTCGGGGGACGTGCGCTGCTCGAGCTCGTTGCTCTTGCTCGTGAGCGCGGCGAAGCCGGCCTGGAGGAAGTCGTTCGCGCCGGCAGCGGCCAGCGACCACGTGAGCATGCGGCCGAACCGCGGTGCGATCGTCTGCGACATCGTCAGCCCGGCGGCGACCCACGTGCCGACGCAGCGCGAGCACGTCACGAGCTCGCCGATCGCCTGGCGGAGGTCGCCACTCTCGACCGGGTCCTCGCCGCCCTCGTGCGCCTCGCCCTGCACGAACGGCTCGCGGATGAAGCTCGTCACCTCGTCGCGCGCGATCGTTCTCGACGCCTTGAACGTCGCGGCGCCCAGCACGGCGAGGTCGAGGGCCGTGTGGTCGAGCGGGTCGCGGCCGAGCGCGCGGGCGAGCAGGCCCGCCGCGGCAAGCCCGCCGGCGAAGGTGCCCATGATCGCGGCGTAGGCGCCGTGCGGAGCTCGGGTTTCCGTAGCCATCCCGGTACCCTGTGTCTCCCGTGGCCGACCTGAAAACATCCACTGCCTATCAGCCGACCGGTGACCAGCCGGTGGCGATCGAGACGCTCGCCACCGGGCTCGACGCGGGTGATCGCTACCAGACGCTCGTCGGCGCGACCGGCACCGGCAAGACCGCGACGATGGCCTGGACGATCGAGAAGGTCGGGCGGCCGGCTCTGATCATCGCCCACAACAAGACGCTCGCGGCGCAGCTCTGCAACGAGTTCCGCGAGTTCTTCCCAGGGAACGCCGTCGAGTACTTCGTCTCGTACTACGACTACTACCAGCCCGAGGCGTACGTGCCGCAGGCCGACCTCTACATCGAGAAGGACTCCTCGCGGAACGACGACATCGACCGGCTGCGCCACTCCGCGACTTCGAACATCCTGACGCGCCGCGACACGATCATCGTCGCGTCGGTTTCGTGCATCTACGGCCTCGGCTCGCCGGACGAGTACAAGGAGAAGGTCGTCTACGTCGAGCTCGGCCAGGAGACCGACCGCGACTTGATGCTGCGCAAGCTGATCGACATCCAGTACGTGCGCAACGACACGCTGCTCGGTCGCGGCCGCTTCCGCGTCAAGGGCGACATCGTCGAGGTGCAGCCGGCGTACTCGGAGACGGCGTACCGGATCTCGTTCTTCGGCGACGAGGTCGAGGCGATCACGCACTTCGACCCGCTGACCGGCGAAGTGCTCTCGAAGTACGACCACATCACCGTCTTCCCCGCGACCCAGTACGTCACCTCGCAGCCGACGATCGAGCGCGCCGCCGACGAGATCCGCCACGAGCTCGAGGAGCAGGTCAAGCAGTTCGAGGCCGAAGGGAAGATGCTCGAGGCGCACCGGATCCGGCAGCGCACCGAGTACGACCTGGAGATGATGAAGGAGCTCGGGTTCTGCAACGGGATCGAGAACTACTCGCGGATCCTCGACGGCCGGCCGCCGGGCTCGGCGCCGCACACGCTGCTCGACTACTTCCCGTCCGACTACGTCGTCTTCGTCGACGAGTCGCATCAGACCGTGCCGCAGATCGGCGGCATGTACGAGGGCGACCGCTCGCGCAAGCAGACGCTCGTCGACTTCGGCTTCCGCCTTCCGTCAGCGCTCGACAACCGCCCGCTGCGCTTCGACGAGTTCCTTGCGAAGGTGCCGCAGCTCGTGTTCGTCTCGGCGACGCCGGGGCCGTTCGAGCTGCGTCACTCGACGCGCGTCGCCGAGCAGCTGATCCGGCCGACGGGAGTCGTCGATCCCGAGGTGGAGCTGCGCCCGACGAAGAATCAGATCGACGACCTGCTCGGCGAGATCCGCAAGCGCGAGCAGGTGGGCGAGCGCACGCTCGTCACGACGCTGACGAAGAAGATGGCGGAGGACCTGACGGACTACCTGCTCGAGTCGGGGGTGAAGGCGCGCTATCTGCACTCCGAGATCGACACGCTCGAGCGCATCCAGATCATCCGAGAGCTGCGACTCGGCGAGTACGACGTGCTCGTCGGCGTCAACCTCTTGCGCGAGGGCCTCGACCTGCCGGAGGTCTCGCTCGTCGCGATTCTCGACGCGGACAAGGAAGGCTTCCTGCGCGGCCGCACGTCGCTGATCCAGACGATCGGCCGCGCGGCACGCCACATCAACGGCCGAGTGCTGATGTACGCCGACAAGCAGACCGAGGCGATCAAGGACGCGCTCGACGAGACCGACCGCCGTCGCGCGATCCAGCTCGCCTACAACGAGGAGCACAACATCACGCCGTTGTCGATCACGAAGGGCGTCTCGGACATCGCCGAGTTCCTCTCGCTCGAGTCGCCGACCGTGCCGTCGCGCCGGCGGCGCGGCGCCTCGAAGGTCGAGGGCATGTCGCGAGAGGATCTCGAGAAGCTCGTCGTGACGCTCGAGGAGGAGATGTTCGTCGCCGCGGAGGAGCTGCGCTTCGAGTACGCCGCCAAGCTCCGCGACGAGATCAAGGACCTGCGACGCGAATTGAACGCCCTACAGGAGGTGCGAACCTAGATGTGCAGATCGATCAAGACGCTCTACAACGTCGAGCCCGCAGCGAGCGAGGACGAGGCGCGCGCCGCGGCGCTCCAGTTCGTCCGCAAGATCAGCGGCTACCGCAAGCCGTCCCGCGCGAACGAGCAGGCGTTCGAGACGGCGGTCGACGAGATCGCCGAGATCGCCTGGCGCCTGCTCGGGCAGCTCGAGACGAGCGCGGCACCGCGCGAGCGCGTCGCCTCGCCTGCCTAGAACAGCGGGGCCGGACCGTCGCTGTTCCAGGCATTAGGCTTGCCCCATGTCGTTCAGCATTGTCCTGTCGGCGCTGCTCTCGGCCTTCGTGACCGGCGCGCTCGCGCGGTGGGCGGTCCCTGGCCCCGACCCGATGCCGGCGTGGCTGACGATCGTCGATCGGCCTCGTCGGGACGGTGATCGGCGGCGGGATCGCGATCGCGATCTTCGGCCGCGACGCGACCTGGGTCGGCATCTTCGGCTTCTTCGTCGCGATCGTCCTCGTTCTGCTCTATCGCCGCTTCGTGCAGAAGCGTGCGCTCTGGGGGCCGGACGCCTACCGCTTCCCGAAGCGGGGCGTCGGGGTCGAGCAGTACCGCGAGCGGCTGAGCCGCGCGGGCATCGACCCGGACACGATCGGCGAGGGCTTCGCCACGCTCGCGTCGGGCCGCGCGCCCGTCGCGGCGGGGGCTCCGCCGCCGGCGGCGACCGGGGACGACCCGACCGAGAACCCGGCGCACTACATCCGGCTGCTCGACGAGCTCCACGACAACGGCGTCCTCAGCGACGAGGAGTACACGGCGTCGCGAACGCGTTTGCTCGAGCGGCTCCGCGCGTAGAAGCGCTCATGCTCACGCTTCTGATTTCACTTGCAATCAGCGGGCTCATCATCGGGGCGCTGGCCCGCCTCGCGCTGCCCGGCCCGGACCCGATGGGGATCCTCGCGACGATCGGCCTCGGTATCGCCGGGACCTTCGTCGGCGGCCTGATTGCGCACCTTTTCTTCGGGACGTACGGGAGCATCCTCTTCTCGCTGCTCGGTGCGATCCTGCTGCTCTACCTGTACCGGCGGTTCGTCCAGCACCGCCCGTTGACCGGTGGCGGCGGCTACCGGCGCCGTTTCTGACCCGTTTCGCCGTTGCGCGCCCGGACAGGGAGGGCGCATGCACTTCATCTGGTTCATCATCGTTGGAGCCGTCGTCGGCGCACTCGGTCGCTTGCTGCACCCCGGGCGCGATCCGATGGGCTGGCTCCTCACCATCGGCATCGGAATCGTCTCGATGCTCGTTGCCGCGCTGATCTCGAGCGGTTGGCTCGCGTTCATCATCGGCGTCATCATCGCGATCATCCTCGTCGCACTCGTCGGCCGAATGGCCAGCCGCGGTGGGCGGGGCGCAGTCAGGGCCTAGCGTTCGACGGCGAGGGGGCCGAGCCCGCGCGGGAACACCCGTCGCGCGGTGAGGCCCCAGTCGTCGTCCCGCCAGATGTACGTGTGGACGCTGAGCGTTCGCTCGCCGGCGTCGTAGACATGGAGGCCGCGCGCCTCGCCGAGGCGGTTCGGGCGCGGCTGGCCGAGTCCTGGTGCGATCGCGACGACGACTGCGCGCACGTCGCCGCTCACGACCTCGAACTCGTGCCGCTCACTGAGCGCCGCCTGGTGGATGTGCCCCGCGACGATCAGGTCGGTCCCGGCCTCGACGAGCTCGCGGAGCACACGGTTGCGGTGTGACACCGGCCGCTTGCGCGAGGCGCGCCACGGCGCACCGATCATGTGGTGGTGCAGGACGGTGACGCGATACGCACCGTCGGGCGCCTCGTTCAGGCGGCGCACCGCATCGCGCAGTTGCGACTCTCGAAGTGCGCCGCCCTGGTGCCGGTAGGGCCGGGCCGAGTTGAGGCCGACGACGTGGAGGGCGGGGGAGGAGTAGGTCGGCTCGGTGCGTCTCCCACTGCCGCTCGAACTCCGCGAACGTGCGTGTGAACCGAGCCGGGAAGGTGTACGGCATGTCGTGGTTGCCCGGCACGGCGACGACGGGCGCCCCGAAGGAGCGGAGGAATCCGGCCGCCCGCTCGTGCTGGTCTCGCCGGCCACGGTGGGTCAGGTCGCCCGAGGCCACGATCACTTCGGGCTCGACCCGCTCGATCAGGGCCGCCAGGGCTCCCTCGATCGAGGGATCCTCGCGTGTACCCGTGTGCAAATCGGATACATGGAGGAGGCGACCCGGCACGACCGAATGAGGCTATAGATTCAATGAACGCAATGGCCGACGACTCCGCGGAGATCTTCGACGACCTGTATCTCGGCCTTCGCGCCGGTGGTGCGTTGCGCAAGCAACGCCGCGGCGAGCCTCTGACCGCCGACGAGCAGGAAGCGCTCGGGCGCTGGCAGCGTCTGTCGGCGGGGCGGAAGGCGTTTGCGATCAGCGGGTTCGCGCTCGGGACGTTCGGCCTCGGCTTCACGCTCGGCGGCCTCGTCTTCGGCCGCTGGCGCAAGGCCTAGCCTTCGAGCGTTGCTGACGCTGTACCAGGCCGAGTGGTGCCCCTACTCCTCGGCGGTGCGCGAGATCCTCACCGAGCTCGGCCTCGACTTCGTCGCGAAACAGGCGGAGCCGTTCCCCGAGGATCGAGCGGAGCTGCGCGAGGCGAGCGGCGACGACTCGATCCCGACGCTGGTCACGGAGGACGGGGAGGCCGTGATCGGCACGCGCGCGATCTTCCGCTATCTCGAGTCGCGGGACCCGTGGCGCTGGGCGGAAGCCCACCGGCGCCGCTTCGTGGAGCATCGGGACGCACGGGTCTCCGACGCGGTGGGTCAACTCGTCGCGCGCTTCCGGGCCGGGCAGCCGGGCGACGCGTCACCCGACCGCAGCCGCTAGCGCGGCTTCAGCCGTCTTCCTTGCCGGCTGCGAAGAGCAGTCCCGGCACCTCCTGCTCGGCAGGGTCGACGTTCCGCACGACCACGTCGACGAGCGTCGCGAGCACGGCGGCGATCGGGATCGCGAGCAGGACGTAGAAGCCGCCGAAGAGGATGCCGACCGCGGTCACCGAGACGAGGACGAGCAGCGGCGAGAGCCCGACGGCGTGCCCGAGCACGCGCGGCACGACGACGTAGTCCTCGAACTGCGCGCACGCCGAGCACGGATCAGGCCGGCGAAGAGCGCCATGTGCCAGCTCTGGGTCAGGCCGACGCCGACCGCGAGCGCGCCTGCCGCGAGCGGGCCGATCACCGGCACGATCTCGACGACGCCGGCGAAGGAGCCGATCAGCAGCCAGTACGGCAGCCCGATCGCCAAGAAGCGCGAGCGACAGGATGCACCGCGACGAAGACGATGAGCAGCAGCTGCGCCGCGCACGAACGCGCCGAGCTTCTGGTCGATCAGCACCCAGGTGTCGCGGACGACTCGCCGGTGCTTGCGCGGCATCAGCGACTGCACGAGCCCGATCGTCCGGTCGCGCTCGAAGATCCAGTACGCGCCGACGGCGAACATGAAGAAGATGCCGACGAGGACCTCGAACGCGGTCTTCGTCGACCTCGACCGCAGGGTGGACGAGCTTGCTGCCGGACGGCAGCCGCGGCAGCCGCTTCTGCGAGGCCGACGAGGATCTCGTGCTTGATCCCGGTCGAGTGCTCGGCGGCGTGGTGGAGTCGTCTCGCGGCGTCGGGACGTCGCCGCCTGCGACCTGTCGATCGCGCGCGGGACGACGAGCCAGAGCACGAGCGCGATCACCCGAAGAGCGCGAGGTAGTGGAGGAGGACGCCGAGCCCCTCGGGATGCGGCCTCGCTTGTGCAGCCACTCGACGCTCGGGCGCATCGCCGCGGCGACGATGATCCCGAGGAAGAAGAGGGCGATGACGACCTTGATCTTCCAGAGGGCGAGCGCGAGCACGACGATGCAGACCGCAACGAGGGTTGCCGTCGCGGCTCGCGCGGCTGTTGAGCCCATGGTCCAGGGTTTTCCCCTCCCCGTCGAAGCCTGCAAACCCATGTTCGACGTCCCCGACGAGCGGGTCTACCTCGATGCACGTCGCCACGGCATCGTGCTGCTTCGGCCGCTGGCGCGTGCGGTGGCGCTGGCGGCGATCGGGCTCGTCGGGCTCGCGCTGGCTGGCCGTTGTCGGCTGCGGGGGCGGTGCTGCTCTGTGTCGCGGCGCTGCTCGCCGTCGCGGCGGTCCTGCGCTGGGACCGCACGCACGTCGTCCTCACGACCGAGAAGCTCTTCGTGGTGCACGGCTTGCTGCGGCGGCGCGCGGCCGCCGTGCGACTCGCGAAGGTGAGCACCGTCGAGATCGAGCAGTCGCTCCTCGGCCGGCTGCTCGGCTACGGCACGGTCGTCGCCGGCGACCTCGAGATCGAGTGCGTGCCGCAGCCGCGCGAGCTCTGCGGGCTCGTGCAGCGCCTCGCCGGCTGAGGCGACATCCGCCAGCGCGAGTACCTTGCCCGAACATGTGTTCGGGCGGTACAATGGCGCTGCGAATGGCGGCCGACGAGCTCGTCGTCCACGGCGCCCGCGAGCACAACCTGAAGGACATCACCGTCCGGCTGCCGCGGAACCGCCTGATCTGCATCACCGGGCTCTCGGGTCCGGCAAGTCGAGCCTTGCCTTCGACACGATCTACGCCGAGGGCCAGCGCCGCTACGTCGAGTCGCTCTCCGCCTACGCGCGCCAGTTCCTCCAGATGATGGAGAAGCCGGACGTCGACCACATCGACGGCCTCAGCCCGGCGATCTCGATCGACCAGAAGACGACCTCGCGCAACCCGCGCTCGACGGTCGGCACGGTCACGGAGATCTACGACTACCTGCGCCTGCTCTACGCGCGCGTCGGCCGGCCGCACTGCCCGATCTGCGGCAAGCCGATCGCGGGCCAGTCGATCGACACGATCGTCGACCAGGTGCTGCGCTCCCGGAGGGCACGCGCTTCACGGTCAACGCGCCGGTCGTGCGCGACCGCAAGGGCGAGTTCAAGGACGTCTTCGAGGAGGTCGTCCGCGAGGGCTTCACGCGCGTGAAGGTCGACGGCAACGAGATCCTGCTCGAGGAGGGCATCCCCGAGCTCGACAAGAAGTTCAAGCACACGATCGACGTCGTCGTCGACCGGCTCGTGATGAAGGCCGACATCCGCGCCCGCGCTGACGCAGTCGATCGAGACCGCGGCCGCGCTCGGCGAAGGGCTCGTCGGCGTCGACGTGATCGACGGCGACGAGATGCTCTTCTCGCAGAACTTCGCGTGCCCGGACCACGGCGTCTCGCTCGCCGAGCTCCAGCCGCGCATCTTCTCGTTCAACGCGCCGCACGGCGCCTGCCCGCGCTGCACCGGCCTCGGCTCGCAGCAGGAGATCGACCCCGACCTGCTCGTTCCCGATCCGTCGCTCTCGATCGACGACGGCGCGCTCGTGCCGTGGTCGGTCGGCGGCTCGTCCGGCTTCTACGAGGCCGTGATCCAGGCGGTCGCCGACCGCTACGAGATCGACACGTCGCTGCCGTGGGAGGAGCTGACCGAGGAGCAGCAGGACTACTTCCTCTACGGCACCGAGGGCGAGAAGGTCTACGTCCAGTACCGCAACCGCATGGGCCGGCGGCGCCAGTACATGCTCGCGTTCGACGGGATCGTCGCGAGCCTCGAGCGCCGCTACAGGGAGACCGACTCGTCGCCGCAGCGCGAGCGCATCGAGGAGTACATGTCGTTGCGCCCGTGCCCGGTCTGCAAGGGCGCGCGGCTGAAGCCGGAGGTGCTCGCGGTCACGGTCGGCGCCAAGCTCGATCCACGAGTTCACGCAGATGTCGGTCAAGCGCGCGCTCGAGTTCCTCGACGAGCTCGGGCTGACCGAGACCGAGCAGCTGATCGGGCATCGCATCGTCAAGGAGATCCGCGAGCGGCTGACGTTCCTCGACGACGTCGGCGTCGGCTACCTGACGCTCGACCGCGCGGCGGCGACGCTCTCCGGCGGCGAGGCGCAGCGGCTCCGGCTCGCGACGCAGATCGGCTCGCAGCTCGTCGGCGTCCTCTACATCCTCGACGAGCCGTCGATCGGCCTGCACCAGCGCGACAACGCGCGGCTGATCGGCGACGCTCGAGCGGCTGCGCGACATCGGCAACACGGTCGTCGTCGTCGAGCACGACGAGGAGATGATGCGCCGCTCCGACTGGCTCGTCGACATGGGGCCGGGCGCCGGCGTGCACGGCGGCGAGGTCGATCGCGGAAGGCCCGGCGGCGAAGGTGTCGCGCAACAGCAAGTCGGTGACGGGGCAGTACCTCTCGGGCCGGCGCACGATCGCCGATCCCGCAGCGGCGCGACGAGGACCGCGGCTCGTTCACGGTGCTGCGGCGCCGCGCAGCACAACCTGAAGAACATCGACGTCGAGTTCCCGGTCGGCAAGTTCATCTGCGTCACCGGCGTCTCGGGCTCCGGCAAGTCGACGCTCGTGAACGAGATCGTCTACAAGTCGCTCGCCAACCGGCTCAACCGCGCGCGCACGAAGCCGGGCGCAGCACGCGCGGCGTCGAGGGCATCGACGTCTTCGACAAGGTGATCGACATCGACCAGAAGCCGATCGGCCGCACGCCGCGCTCGAACCCGGCGACGTACACCGATCTCTTCACGCACATCCGCGAGCTCTACTCGCTGACGCCCGAGGCGAAGGTGCGCGGCTACAAGCCGGGCCGCTTCTCGTTCAACGTGCGCGGCGGCCGCTGCGAGACGTGCAAGGGCGACGGGCAGATCAAGATCGAGATGCACTTCCTGCCCGACGTCTACGTGCCGTGCGAGACGTGCAAGGGCGCGCGCTACAACCGCGAGACGCTCGAGGTGCGCTTCAAGGGCAAGAACGATCGCCGACGTGCTCGACATGTCGGTCGAGGAGGCGCTGCAGTTCTTCGCCAAGATCCCGAAGATCCGCAGACGCCTGCAGACGCTGCACGACGTCGGGCTCGACTACATCAAGCTCGGCCAGCCGGCGACGACGCTCTCCGGCGGCGAGGCGCAGCGCGTCAAGCTCGCGGCGGAGCTCTGCAAGGTCGCGACCGGGAAGACGCTGTACATCCTCGACGAGCCGACGACGGGCCTGCACTTCGCCGACATCGAGAAGCTGCTCGAGACGCTGCAGCGGCTCGTCGACAGCGGCAACACGATGCTCGTGATCGAGCACAACCTCGACGTGATCAAGCAGGCCGACTGGATCGTCGACCTCGGCCCCGAGGGCGGCGAGGCGGGCGGCGAGATCGTCGCCGTCGGCACGCCGGAGGAGGTCGCCGAGGTCGAGAGAGCTGCACCGGCCGCTTCCTCCGCGACGTGCTGCCCGCGCACTCGCGAGGCGATCGCGGCGGCGTAAGACAAGAGTCTGGCGCCCGGCACCTTCGGTGCCAGGCACCGCTTTCACCGCACGCTACGCTCAGCGGGTGAGCCACCGAAGCTGCACCTGCAGCCGCGCTCGAACGCGAACTGGTGGCTGCGCGCGCCTGCTGGTCCTCGCCGCACCGCGCGCGGTCTTCGCGTCGCTCCGCGACGAGTCGGACGAGGCGGCGGAGGCGCGGCAGGAGCCGCTCGTCGCGATCGCGGCACTCGCGGGCATCGCAGCCGTGCTCGCCGACCCCGACGTTCCGGCGGACTGCTGAACGACGGCTCGTCTCGCGTCGCGCTCATCCCCGTGCTCGGCCTTCATCGCCGGCTCGCTCTACGCGACTGCTGTCTTCTGGCTCGGCGGCGGCCTGCTCTACGGCGCCGCCCGGCGGCTCGGCAGCCAAGGCTCGTGGCGCCGCGTCCGCCACGTGCTCGCGCTCGCGTCGACGCCGCTCGCGCTCGCTCTCCTCACGCTCTGGCCGATCCGGATCGCCGTCTACGGCCAGGATCTCTTCCGCACCGGCGGCGACGACTTCGGCCGCGGAGACGCCATGTTCGGCGGGCGTCTACCTCGGCTTCGTCGCGTGGAGCGTCCTGCTCCTGCTCGTCGGCGTGCGCACCGTGCACGGCTGGACGTGGGGGAGGACGGCGGCGGCGCGTCGCGCTCGCCGCCGCGTTCCCCGTGCTGCATCGCGCTCGCGACGGCGTCTCTGTAGCGCCCTCGAACGCGGCGCGCTCCTCGTCCGGCATCGCGTAGGTGTGCTGCTCCTCCGGGAACGCGCCGCTGCGCACCTCTTCCGCATAGCGGCCGAGCGCCGCGACGATCGCGTCGCCGAGCTCCGCGTAGCGCTTCACGAAGCGCGGCGCGTGTCCCTCGTAGAACCCGAGCATGTCGTGCCACACGAGTACCTGCCCGTCGGTCCCGGCGCCGGCGCCGATGCCGATCGTCGGCACTGCGAGCGCCCGGGCCGCCGCCGCGGCGACGGCCGCAGGCACCGCCTCGAGCACGATCGCGAAGCAGCCCGCCGCCTGCAGCGCGAGCGCGTCCTCGAGCAGCTGCTTCGCCCGGTCGGCCGTGCGCCCCTGCGCCTTGAACCCGCCGAGCACGGTCGCCGTCTGCGGCGTCAGCCCCACATGACCCATCACGGGGACTCCCGCGGCGACGATCGCGTGCGCGCGCTCCACCGACGTGCCGCCGCGCTCGAGCTTCACCGCATCCGCGCCGCCGTCCTTCACGAGCCGGATCGCGTTCGTCGACCGCCTGCTCATTCGACGTCTCGTACGAGCCGAACGGCATGTCGGCGACGACGATCGGCCGCTTCGCGCCGCGCGTCACCCATTGCGTCATGAACACGATCTCGTCGAGCGTCACCGGCACAGTCGACTCGCGTCCGTGCACGACCATGCCGGCGGAGTCGCCGACGAGGATCAGGTCGACCCCCGCGGCGTCGGCGAGGCGCCCGCTCGGCGCGTCGTACGCCGTGACCATCACGATCTTGTCGCCGCGCCGCTTCATCTCCTGTAGCTCCGGCAGCGGGAGCTTGCCGGCCGTCCACGACGCATAGCGAGGGGGCTTGTCGCTCACGAGAGCTCTCCTTCCAGGAGGACGTTGTCGATCAGTCGAATCGAGCCGACGCGGACCGCGGCGGCGAGGATCGTGGCGCCGTCGAGCTCGAGCACCTCGACGTAGTCGGGCGCGAGCCCGTTCAGGCTCGCGCGTGCGACCGCGACGGGATCGCCGCCCTGCGCGAACGCGTCGGCACCTGCGCGCAGTGCGCGAGGGAGGCCGAGCGCACGCGCGCGCTCCTCCGCGGAGAGGCGCACGTTGCGCGACGAGAGCGCGAGCCCGTCGTCGTCGCGAACCGTCGGCACGACGCGGATCTCGAGGTCGAGGTCGAGGTCGCGCACGACGCGCCGCACGACGACGGCCTGCTGCGCGTCCTTCTGCCCGAAGTACGCGGCTTGCGGGCGCACGATGTTGAAGAGCTTCACGCAGACCGTCGCGACGCCGCGGAAGTGCCCAGGCCGCGCTGCGCCCTCCGCGCCGGCCTCTGCGACGTCGACCCACGTGGCGAACCCGCGCGGGTAGAGCTCCTCGACCGCGGGCGCGAAGAGCACGTCGACGCCCGCAGCTTGCGCGATGCGCGCGTCCTCCGTCTCGTCGCGTGGGTACGCGTCGAGGTCTGATGCGTCCTCGAATTGCGCCGGGTTCACGAAGAGCGACGCGACGACGACGTCGTTCTCCGCGCGCGCCGCCGCGAAGAGCGCGCGGTGGCCGTCGTGCAGGGCGCCCATCGTCGGCACGAGCCCGACGCCGGCACTGCCCAGCGCACGCAGCTCTGCGATCGTCCGCACCGTCTTCATGTCGCGAGCTCCGCGGTCGCAGCGGCGAGGGCGTCGTAGAGCACGGCGAGCTCCGGTACGGAGTCGTGAATCGCCGAGCGGTGGGCGTCGACGGTTGCCCAGTCGCCCCGTGAGATCGGTCCCGTCAGCTCGAAGCCGTTCTCGATCGTGCGCCGCATCAGCGGCTCGAGCGCTGCCGGCGGCGCGGCCGCCGCCTCGAACAGGCGCGAGGCGGCGCGCTGGAGCGTGACGATGTAATTCGACGCGAAGACAGCGCCCGCGTGGTAGAGCGTGCGCGCGTCGTCGGCCAGCTCGAACGGACGCAGCCCGAGCAGCTCCGCGAACGACCGCGCCTGCTCGAGCGCCTCTTCGCTCTCGCCCGTGACGGCTGCCCACGCGCCGTCGAGCTGCTCCGCTCCGCGCGAGCGCGTGAACGTCTGCAGCGGATGGACGCTGAAGCGCCGCACGTGCGGGGCGAGGGCGGCGAGCGGCGTCGCACCGCTCACGTGCGCGAGCCACGGGCCCGGCTCGATCGCCGACGCGACCTCCGCGATCGCCGTGTCGGGGACGCAGAGCATGACGAGCTCGGCGCCGTCCCGGTCCAGGCGCACGCCGCGCTCGCGCAGCCTGGCGCTGAACGCCGAGCCGACCCGGCCCGAGCCGATGACGTCGATGGTGGTCACGTGATGCTCCAGCTCCTCAGGGATGCCGGGCACCGCGAATATACCCGCATGCGCACGGTTCAGGCTCCCAGCGCGGCCGATGTCCTGGCGGCGGAGCAGCGAGTCCGCGGCCATCTGCCGCCGACGCCGCTCGTCCCGAGCGACGGCTTCGCGCTGAAGCTCGAGTGCCTGCAGCCGACCGGCTCCTTCAAGGTGCGCGGCGCGGTTGCCGCTCTCACGGGGCGTCGAGCCGGGCGAGCGCGTCGTCACCGCCTCCGCCGGAAACCACGGGCTTGCCGTCGCGTGGGCAGCCGAGCGCCTCGGCTTCGACGCGACGATCGTCGTCGCCGAGACCGCTTCGCCGGCGAAGATCGAGGGGATCCGGCGCTTCCCGGCGACGCTCGTCGTCCACGGTGCCGACTACGACGAGGCCGAGCGCCACGGTCTCTCGCTCGACGGCCGCTACGTGTCGCCGTACAACGACCCGCAGGTGATCGCCGGTGCGGGCACGGTTGGGCTCGAGCTCGCCGACGCCGGCACGATCGTCGTGCCGGTCGGCGGTGGCGGGCTCGCCGCCGGGATCGGGCTCGTGTCGAAAGCGCGCGTCGTCGGCGTCGTCCCGGAGCGGTTTCCCGCGATGCGCGCGGCGCTCGACGCGGGCAGGCTCGTGGAGATCGAGGGCAGCACGACGATCGCCGACGGCCTGCACGGCAACATCGAGCCCGGAAGCGTCACGTTCGAGCTCGTGCGCGACCACCTCGCAGGCGTCGTCGTCGTTCCCGAAGACGCGATCCTCGACGCGATGCGCTTTCTCGCCCGCGAGCACGGCCTCGTCACCGAGGGCGCCGGTGCGACCGCGGTCGCAGCGATCCGCGCAGGGCTCGTCGAGCCGGCGGAACGCACAGTCGCGATCGTCAGCGGCCGCAACGTCACGCCGACGCTCTTCGCGAGCGTGCTAGACGGCGGCGCCGGCGGGTAGCCGCGCGGCGACGATGCTGTCGGCCGCCTCACGGCTCGGCGCGTGCCCGGTCACCGCGGCGATGAAGTCGTCGCGCTCGAGCGCGTACATCCGCAGCAGCTCCACCGCGCGCACGGTCGCCGTGCGCGGAACGTCGCGCAGCAGCGCGATCTCGCCGAACGAATCGCCCATACCGAGCTGCGAGTGCTCGACGCCGTCGATCTCGACAGTCGCGGCTCCCTCGGCGATCACATAGAAGCGATCGCCCTCTTCACCCTGGACGATCACCGCCTCGCCTGCGAGCGAACGGGTCTCGACGGCGATCGACGCGAGCCGCTCGAGCACGAGCTCGGGCAGCGGCGCGAAGATGGGGATCGCGCGCAGCAGCTCGAGCGGCTCGACAGCGATCGTCGCGCCCGCGTCGATCGCGGTGATCTCCCGCCACGTGAGGAGCGCGAGCGCCGGCAGCACCAGCCCGAACGCGACGAACGTCGGTCGCGCGCCGATTGCCGCGACGAGCAGCGGCGTGACGAGCGAGCCGATCGCGACGGCGGCGAGCATCAGGCTCTGCAGGACGCCGAACACGCGTCCGACGACGTGCGCCGGCGCCGCGCGCTGCAGGAGCGTCATG
The DNA here is from genome assembly GCA_963838985.1 of uncultured Actinomycetes bacterium. GTDB lineage: Bacteria > Actinomycetota > Thermoleophilia > Gaiellales > Gaiellaceae > Palsa-739. The sequence continues at coordinate 45,965 of CAWITF010000008.1, read as the reverse complement.
CTCGTCGACGTCGACGAGCGTGCTGCCGACGCCCATCGCCGCGAAGAGCAGGAGCGCGGCGGCGAGCTGGCTCGGCAGTGCGAGAAGCGCGAGCGCAACGCCGAACGCGGCGAGCCCGAGGCGAAGGTCGCCGGCGAGCCGCTTGCGCGTCGCGAGCACGACGCCGGCGAGGCCGCCGAGGATGCCTCCGACGCCGAGCGCGGTGTTCAGCCAGCCGACGCCGGCGTTGCCGGCGTGCAGGATCCGGATCGAGTCGACGACGATCACGACCTCGAGCGCGCCGGCGACGAGCATCTGCGCCGCGGTCAGCCCGACGACGATCTGCAGGCTCCGGTCCTCCCCGATCGCGCGGAAGCCGGCCAGGAGCTCGGTGCCGATCGCGCTGCCCTCGGGCGCGGCGAGGCGGCGCGTCGCGCGGGAGCCCGGACACGCACGCCGCCGACCACAGGTACGAGCAGCCGGCGAGCGCGAAGACGAGCCACGGCCCGCTCGCCGCGAGCAGCACGCCGCCGATCGCCGGGCCCGCGAACATGCCGACGCTCGAGATCGTGTTCAGCGCGAGATTCGACGCTGTCAGCTCATCCGGTGTCTTCGCGAGGCTCGGCAGCAGCGCCGCCTGCGCCGGGTTGAACGCCGTCGAGATCACCGACATCACGATCGCGAGCGCATAGGTGAGGAGGGACGGGCCGCCCCTCGCGGCGACGACCGTCATCCCGCCGACGAGCACGACGCGCGAGAGGTCGACGGACATCATCACCCGCCGGCGCGAGACTCGATCGGCGAGGAGCGCGAGCCAGGGCGCGAAGACGGCCGCGAGCGACCAGCGCGCGAACAGCACGATTCCGACCGCCTTGGCGCCGTCCTCGCGGTAGGCGTAGACGGCGATCGCGATCGAGTAGGCCCAGACGGCGAGGGTCGAGCCGGCGCCGGCGAGTTGCAGCCGGCGCAGCTCGCGGCTGCGAAACGCCTGCGAAAACGCGGCCCACGACTCGCTCAGGCGTCCCACCTCCCGGCAGGATCGCAACATTCGTTGCGCTTTTGAAGACCGCCTGGGAAGATTCCTGGTCCCCGGCCCGTCCTGTGGGGGTACGCGCGCAGAGGGCGCGCCGGAGGATCGACAAGGAGGAGTTTCAGATGTCGGACGACGCCAAGCAGCTGGGCAAGGCAGCAGGCAAGGCCAACCATCACGACGAGCCCACCGACGAGGTCGAGGCGCACGGGAAGGCCGCCGGGAAGGCCGAGCATCACAAGGCCGGCGTGAACGACGAGCTCGCGGGCGACGACAACGAGGTCGAGGCCCATTCGTTCAAGCAGTACGGCCGCTCCGAGGGCAAGGCCGAGTAATTTCCGCGACTGCGGCGAACGAGGCCCGGGCGACCGGGCCTTTTTCGTGGTCCGGGGTCAGCCGAGCAGGGTCTCGAGCGAGCGCAGCAGGTCGAGCCCGGCGGCGCGCTGCTCCTCCGACGCCTGCTCGAGGCGCTCCGCGAACGACGCGAGCGCCGCGAGCTCGCCCTGGCCGTCGAGTGCGGCCCGTGCGCGGCGTGCGCGCCGCAGCAGGTCGAGCGCGATCGCGGCCTGGTTCCCGAAGAGGCCGAGCAGATCCATCTCGGCGAGCGTAAACGGCGTCCCTTGCGGGCGATCGAGGACCTCGAGCACGCCGAGCGCGTCGTCCTCGGCGAGGAGCGGGACGGCCATCAGCCCGCGCGGCACGTACCCCGTCGACTCCGCCGCGTCGCGCGAGAACCGCGTGTCCTTCGTCAGGTCGTCGACGACGATCGACTGCCGCGTCACGAGTACCCAGCCGGCGACGCCCGTGCTCGACGGGAAGCGCTTGCCGACGAGCGTATCGGCGCCTTCGCCGGCGACCGCCTCGAAGACGAGCTCGTCGGTCGCCTCGTCGAGGAGGAAGACCGACGACGCCTTCGCGCGGAAGATGCCGCGCGCCGCCTCGACGGTTGCCTGCAGCAGTGCGCGGAACGCGTCGTCCGCGCCGAGCACACCTGCTGCAACGGCTGCGCGCAGGTCAGTCATGCGCCGCCGCCGACGTTCGTTGCGGTGAGATGGAGCACGCTCTTCAACTGGAACGGCGTCAGCTGCGGATGCTTGCTCAGCACGAGCGCGCAGAGCCCGGCGACGTGCGGCGTCGCGAAGCTGTTGCCGGTCGCGGTAATCGTCTCGCCGCCGAGCCAGGCGATCTCGACGTTCAGCCCGCGCGCGAAGAACTCGACCGGCGGATGCGGGTTCGCGTACAGCGTGAACGGGTCGGTCGCCTCGTGGCTCCCGACGGAGACGACGCTCGCGAACTTCCAGGGGAAGCTCTCCACGGGCATGTTGTGCGCGGAGGCGACCAACATCGTCCGCTTGAAGTACGCGGCGTCGGCCAGGTCGTGCAGGCGGTCGACGTACTGCCGCTTCGTCGTCGAGAGGCTCATGTTGATGATCTCGAACCCTTCGTCGATCGCCCACTCGAGCCCCGCCAGCAGCACCGCCGCGCTGCCGGTGTAGCCGGCGCCGAGCACGCGGACGCTCGTCAGCTCGCAGTCCGGCGCGAGCAGGCGGATGATCCCCGCGCACGCGGTGCCGTGCCCGCAGAGATCGCCGGAGTCGTCGTCCGCGACCGTGATCTCGTCGCCGTCCTTCGTCACCGCGACGGAGCGCTGCACCTCGCCGACGAGCGGGTGCCCGTGCTCGACGCCGCTGTCGAGGACGCAGACGCGGACGCCCGCGCCGGTCGCGCCGCCCCAGGCCCAGTCACGGGTGACCCGGTCGGGCCAGTCGAACGGCATCCGGATCTCGTCACCGGCCGCCGCCGACAGGCTCCACGCGGGGAGCTCCTCGTCCGTCTCGTGGGCGACGACTGACACGCGTCGATCCTACGCAGTAGCCTGCGTACGTGACAGACGTCGCGACCGACGCGCAACTCGTCGCCCGCTGCCGCAGCGGCGACCAGGCCGCCTGGAACGAGCTCGTCGAGCGCTTCTCCCGCTACGTCTATGCGATCTGCACGCAGGCGTTCCGGTTCTCGCAGCACGACGCCGAGGACGTGTTCCAGGAGGTGTTCGCGCGCGTCTACGAGCACCTCGGCCGCCTGCGCTCGGACGAGGCGGTGCGGCCCTGGATCGCCCAGCTGACGCGGCGCCTCTGCATCGACCGGCTCCGCGCCGGCGGCCGCGAAGGCCCGTCCGAGCTGGAGGAGTTCGAGTCCGGCGCGGTCGACGAGGCCCTGGCCGGGCTTGACGACGCCCTGACCGTCCAGGCCGGGCCTCGACGCGATCGGCGACCCCTGCCGCGAGATCCTCGACCGCTTCTTCGCCCGCGACGAGAGCTACCGGACGATCGGCGAGGCGCTCGACCTGCCCGCCGGCACGATCGCGAGCCGGATCTCCCGCTGCCTGGGAAAGCTGAAAGTCGAGCTGGAGGGAAGATCCTGACCCCCTCGGCCGTCTAGTCCACGATGAACGGTTACGACGAACAGCGGATCGCCGCATTGCTCCGACTCCTGCCGCCGGCGCCTCAGGGGTGGGTTCGTGCCGCACAGGAGCTGCCGCACGCGCGCGTTGAGATCGCCGCGCTCGTTGCGCGCGCGGAGGAGGACGCAGCGTTCCGCGCTCAAGTCGTCGCCGATCTCGAAGCCGCGCTCGAGTCAGCCGGGATCGATGCGACTCCCTCCGTCGTCGCAGCCCTCCGCTCCCGACTCGTCGCGGACTGACCTGACCCGGTCGCGCCGAGGGCCGTCGCAGGAGAGAATCCTGCGATGGCCCCCTCGCGCCCGCTGCAGGACCTGACGCTCGGCGTCTGGCTCGACGAGCTCGCGACCGCCGAGCCGCTGCCGGGGGCCGGCGCGGCGCTCGGGTATGCGGTCGCCGCCGCGGCGGCGGTCGTCGCGATGGCGGCTCGCGCCTCGGAGGCGGCCGGGCTCGCGGTGCAGGCGGATGCGCTCCGCGAGCGGACGGCGTCACTCGCGCAGATCGACGTGGACACGTATGCGGAAGCGCTCGCCGCGCGCGAGTCGACGAAAGAGCTGCCGAGCGAGAAGCGCGACTGGGAGATCGGCAAGGCGTTCGCGCGTGCTGCGGAGGCGCCGCTCGAGATCGCGCGCGCGGCGGCCGACGTCGCCGGGCTCGCCGCGGAGCTCGCGCGCTCCGGCGCGCCGCAGGTCGGGCCCGACGTGCAGGCCGCTGCCGCGCTCGCGGCGGGCGTGGCGCGCGGCGCTGTGGCGCTCGTCGCTGCGAACCTGACCGCGCTCGAGGACGATCCGCGCGTCGACGAGGCCCGCCGGCTGGCGGAGGCCGCCGCGGATTCCGCCCGAAGTGCCGGTTGCTAGGCTCCGGGCGATGCCGATCTACGAATACGTCTGCATGGAGTGCGAGTCGCACTTCGAAGAGCTCGTCCGAGGCGAGGAGCAGGTCGCCTGCCCGGATTGCTCGGCCGCGAACGTCGTCAAGCAGTTCTCCTCGTTCGCCGTGCACGGCGTCGCCAAGGCGCCGTCCGTCCGCAGCGGCGGCGGTGGCGGGGGCTGCTGCGGCGGCTCGTGCGGCTGCGGCCACTAGCTCGTGGACGAGCGGGGGGAGCAGCTCACTCGCGCGGAGCGCGAGCAGCTCGAGGCCGAGCTCGCAGATCTCGAAGGGCCGAAACGGCGCGCAGTCGTCGAGGCGATCGCGACGGCGCGCGGACACGGCGACCTCTCCGAGAACTTCGAGTACCACGCCGCGAAGAACGAGCAGGGCCTGCTCGAGCGCCGGATCGCGATCCTGCGCTCGCGCCTGCAGAACGCGGAGGTGATCGACGAGACCGCGGCCGCGGCGAGCGGCGTCGTGACCGTGGGCTCCACCGTCGAGCTCGAGCGGGACGACGGCGAGCCGCTCACCGTCGAGATCTCGAGCGTCGGCGGCGTCTCGCCGGAGTCACCCGTCGGCCGGGCCGTGATCGGGCGCGCCGAAGGCGACGAGATCGAGGTCGAGGCCCCACGGGGCGCGTGGAAAGCCCGCATCGTCTCCATCCGCCGATCGCCGTAGAGTTCACGGCCGTGAGCGCGGTCCCCGCCGCGCATCTCGACGGGCTTTCCGCCTATGCGGACGCCGTCGCCGGCTGCACCCGCTGCCGGCTCGCGCAGGGCCGCACCCAAGTCGTCTTCGGCGCCGGCAACCCGGCCGCCGACCTGATGTTCGTCGGCGAAGCGCCCGGCTTCCACGAGGACAAGCAGGGCGTCCCCTTCGTCGGGCAGGCGGGCAAGCTGCTCGAGAAGCTGCTCGCGCAGATCGGCATGTCGCGCGCCGACGTCTACATCGCGAACGTGCTCAAGTGCCGGCCGCCGGGCAACCGCGATCCGCAGCCCGACGAGATCGAGGCGTGCGAGGCGCATCTCTTCCGGCAGATCGCGCTGATCGAGCCGAAGGTCGTGGCGACGCTCGGCAACTTCGCGACGAAGCTCCTCTCCGGCCGGCAGCTCGGGATCACGAAGGTGCACGGGCAGGAGCAGCCGACGACGATCGGCGGCCGCGACGTCCTGCTCTACCCGCTCTACCACCCGGCGGCGGCGCTCTACACGCCCGCGATGCTGAAGGTGCTCGAGTCCGACTTCGCGCGCGTGCCGGAGCTGCTCGGCCGCGCGACCGCGCCGCCCGAGCCGGTCGCCGAAGAGCCGCGGCTCTCGCTCGTCGCGGCCGTCGCAGGCGCCGAGCAGCTCGGTCTCTTAGACGCCTTCGACGGCGACCATGTTGAGGCGGGCTGCGCCCTCGCGCAGCTGCCTCGCTTCCCGGTAGAGCTCCGAGTCGTAGAAGCGCTTGGCGGCGTCGAGGTCGTCGAACTCGAGCAGGACGAGTCGCTTCGGCTGCCAGTCGCCCTCGAGGACGGCAAGCTCGCCGCCGCGGGCGAGGAAGCGCCCGCCGCCGGCGGCGATCGCGCCCGGCGAGGCGGCCTTGTACTGCTCGTACTGCTCGGGGTCGGTGATGTCGGTCTCGACGATGATGTATGCAGGCATGGCGAGACCATACGCTTCGCGTCGTGACCACGGCCTCGCCCGAAGAGACCGAAGCGCTCGCCGCTGAGCTGGCGGCGCGACTCGCAGTCGGCGACGTCGTGACCGTGTCAGGCGAGCTCGGAAGCGGCAAGACGACGTTCGTCCGCGGCGCTTGCCGCGCGCTCGGCGTGCGCGAGCAGGTTACGAGCCCGACGTACACGATCGGGCACCGCTACCACGGTGCCGGCACGCAGGTGTCGCATCTCGACCTCTACCGCTTCGCCGGCGTCTCGGCTGCGGAGTGGGGCGACCTCGAGCCGTACTTCGACGACGCGATCGCGTTCGTCGAGTGGCCCGAGGCGGGGGAGGGGGTGCTCCCGCACCGCGGTTCGCCGTCCGGCTTCGGCATGCTGACGGCGACCGGAGGGAGGTTTCGATCGACGAATGCTGATGCTGGCGTTCGACACGGCGACGGACGTCGCGACGAGTGCGCTCGTCGACGGCACGGAGGTGCTCGCGGAGCGGACGTCGCGTGCGCAGACGCTGCTCGAGGACGTCGACGCGCTGCTGCGGCAAGGTGGCGCGCATCCGCGAGACCTCGAGGCGCTGGCCGTCGGCGTGGGGCCTGGCAGCTTCACCGGCGTGCGGATCGGGCTCGCGGCCGCGCGCGGGCTGGCCCGTCGCTCGACCTTTCCGGCGCCGGCGTCTCGACGCTTGCGGCGCTGCAGGCCGGCGCGCCGGACGCGGTGCCGGTGATCGACGCACGCAGGCGCGAGGTGTTCACGCTCGTCGGCGGCGAGCCTCGCGGTGCTCGCGCCGGGCGAGCTTGCTGCGGAGGGTGCGACCCTCGTCGGCAGCGGTGCGATTCGCTACCGGTCGGTGTTCGAGTCGGCGGGTGCAGTCGTCCCGCCGGACGGCGACGAGCGTCATCTTCCGCGCGCACGCTTCCACGCAGCGCTCGCGGGGGAGCTGGGGCCGATCGACGCGATCGAGCCGCTGTACCTGCGCGTGCCGGACGCGGAGCGGAGCGTGTCGTCGTGACGACGGTCGAGCTGCGCGCGCTCGGCCTCACGGATCTGCGTGCGATCGAGGAGATCGAGCGGCGCTCGTACCCGACGCCGTGGTCGCGGTCGATGTTCGCGGGCGAGCTCGCGAAGCCGAGCTCGATCTGCCTCGGCGCGTTCGACGTCGACGGCGAGGACGGAAAGCTGTGCGGGTACCTGATCGTCTCGCGCTATGTCGACGCGTGGCACGTCATGAACGTCGCGACGGACCCGGATCATCGCGGCCGCGGCATCGCGACGATGCTGCTCGAGCGGCTGTTCGAGCTGACCGCCGACGACGCGCGGCGCGGGTACACGCTCGAGGTGCGCGTCTCGAACGCGACCGCGATCGCGCCTCTACGAGCGCCTGGGCTTCAAGGCCCGCGGCATCCGCCGCGGCTATTACACGGACAACCGCGAGGACGCGCTGATCATGTGGAAGGACCCGGTCGGACACGACCGGAGCTGACCCGTCACGCCTTCGTCACGAAAGTGCAACGGTGTCTGACACCACGGACTGTCGGAAACGGCCGCGTCACGGAACCGTCACGAAAGCGTCACGTCTGATACCTGGTCATGTCCGCAACGCCGTTTCGGCGTTCCCTGGGCAGGGCGGTTGCCCCTCCGTGTCTGACACAGGGACGTGTCCGCCATGATCCTCGGCATCGAGACGTCGTGCGACGAGACGGCTGCGGCGCTCGTGACGCACGACGGCGTGCTGCGCGCGAACGTCGTCGCGTCGCAGGCCGACTTGCACGCGCGCTTCGGCGGCGTCGTGCCGGAGGTCGCGTCGCGCAGGCATCTCGAGCTCGTCACGCCTGTCGTGCGGGAAGCGCTCGCGGAAGCGGACGCGAGCCTCGACGACGTCGACGCCGTCGCCGTCACGCAAGGCCCTGGCCTGATCGGCGCCCTCCTCGTCGGCCTCTCCGCCGCGAAGGCGATCGCGTGGTCGCGGCGCCTGCCGCTCATCCCCGTCGATCATCTCGACGGGCACGTCGCGTCGCTGTACCTCGAGCCCGACCCGCTCGAGCCGCCCTTCCTCTGCCTGCTCGCGAGCGGCGGTCACACGCTCCTCCTCGACGTGCGCGACTACGGCGACAAGCGTGTGCTCGGGACGACGCTCGACGACGCCGCCGGCGAGGCGTTCGACAAAGGGCGCGGCTGCTCGGCCTCGGCTACCCCGGCGGCCGCGAGCTCGACCGCCTCGCCCGCGACGGCGACCCTGCCGCCTACGACTTCCCGGTCGCGCGCGTGCCCGGCCTCGACTTCTCGTTCTCCGGCCTGAAGACCGCGCTGCTCTATGCGACGCGAGACCTGGAGCCGCAGGAGCTCGAGCGCCGCCGCGCCGACCTCGCCGCTTCCTACCAGCGGGCGATCGTCCGAGCCCTCGTCGGCCGCGCGCGGGAAGCCGCGAAGCAGCTCGGCGACCCGGAAATCGCCGTCGTCGGCGGTGTCGCCGCGAACTCGGAGCTCCGGGCCGCCCTGGCCGATGCCGCGATCGCGCCGCTGCCGCTGACTGACGGACAATGCGGCGATGATCGCCTCGGCCGCGCGCTTCACGGACCCCGTCCCGTACCCGGGTTATCTTGGCCTCGATGCGTACGCCTCGCGCTGAGCCGCGGCATGCATTGCTGCTCGCGCTCGTCGCCGCGGCGGCAACGGTCGCGCTCCTCTCGACGGAAGGCAAGAGCGCGGGGCAGACCGCGATCCCGCCCACCGCAGCCGCGGCGTGGCGCGGGCTCGTCGGCTCGCGCCCGCGCGTCGCACTCGGCCAGCGCGTGATCGTCGTGCTGAGGACCCCGTCGCTCGCACAGCGGGTCGAGCGTGCGGGCGGCATCGTCGGTACGCGCCAGGAACGCGTCTGGACGAACGCGACGCTCGCCGCGCAGAAGCTCCTCGTCTCGCGGCTCGCGCTGCACGGCGTCGTTCGTCCATCCCGAGCTCAGCTACGCGCGCGTGCTCGATGGCTTCTCCACGCTCCTCGATCCGAGTGCGATCCCGATCGTCGAAGCAGACGAGAACGTCGCCGGCGTCTACCCGGTTCGCGTCGCGTATCCCGCGTCGATCTCGGCAAAGGTGCTCGCGCGCGGCGACTTCGGCCCCCTGTCCGGCCACCGCCCCGACGCCGTCGTCCCAGGCGTCGACGGACGCGGCGTGACGGTCGCGCTCCTCGACACGGGCGTCGACCCGGCGATCCCCTATCTCCGCGGCCGCGTCCAGCCGGGGATCGACATCGTCGGCGGTGATCCGAACGCGCTCGCCGCGCCGAAGCCCGACGACCCGTCGCAGGTGGAGCGGCACGGAACGCAGATGGCCGGGATCCTCGTCGGCGGCGGCGGCCCTTCCGGACTGCAGGGTGTGGCGACCGGCGCGTCCGTCCTGCCGATCCGCGTCGCCGGCTGGCAGCCCGACGCACTCGGGCACTACGCGATCTACGCGCGCAGCGACCAGCTGATCGCGGGCCTCGACCGCGCAGTCGACCCGAACGACGACGGCGACGCGCACGATGCCGCCCGCGTCGTGCTGATCGCGCTCGCCGAGCCGTTCGCCGGCTTCACGAACGGCCCGGAAGCGCGTGCGGTGAAGGGCGCGCTCGCACTCGACACGCTCGTCGTCACCGCGGCGGGGAACGACGGCGGCGCCGGCGCTGCCTACGGCGACGTCGCCGGCCCGGGTGGATCTCCATCCGCACTCACCGTCGGTGCGTTCGACGCGCGCACGGGCACCGACCGCGCGCGAATCGTCGTGCGTTCAGGGCTGACGACGCTGCTCGACGGCACGACCTCCCTCGCCGGCTCGGTGCTGCCCGTGCACCGGCTCGACCTGGAGCTCGCCGTCCCGCGCAACACGATCGGCGGCACGCGCGACTCGGCTCCGCGCATCACGGACTTCTTCAGCCGCGACGGTCGCAGCCTCGTCGCCGGCCGTGCCGCGCTCGTGCCGGAGGGCGCGTCGCCGGCCCCGGCGGCCGCACGCGCTGCCGCCGCGGGTGCATCTGCCGTGCTCCTCTACGGCGGACGCGCGGCGCTGCCCGCGGGCGGGCTCGGTCTCGACGAGTCGATCGGCGTTCCCGTCATCTCCGTGCCGACCGGTGCAGCGCGCCGCGCACTGTCGCGGATCGCCGCCGGCGAAGCGGTCGCCGTCGCGATGCGCGAGTCGACGAGCGCGCCGAACGGGCGAGCTCGGGTCGCGTTGCCTCGTTCTCCTCGTCGGGGCTCGCATTCGACGGACGTGTGAAGCCGGACCTCGTCGCCTCCGGTGTTGCCGTCGCGACCTCGGATCCGGGCGTGAACCCGGACGGCTCGCCGCGGTTCGTCACCGTCAACGGCTCGAGCGCCGCCGCCGCGACGGTGGCAGGCGCTGCCGCGCTGCTCGCACAGGCGCGGCCGATGCTCGGTGCGGATGCGATCGGCGGCCTGCTCGTCGGTACAGGCCAGAAGCTCGACCGCGATCCGGTGACCGCGCAAGGCGCGGGGCTCGTCGACGTCGGCGCAGCCGCAGCGGGCGAAGTCGCCGCGTCGCCGTCGACACTCGCGCTCGGCCGCTCGACCGGCGCCGGCTGGCGCGTCAAGGCCTCGTTCACGCTGACGAATCTCTCGACGCGGCCGCTGCGTCTCGCCTTCGGCGTCCGGACGCAGGATCAAGGCGCCGCTGCGGTCGACTTCACGGTCCGCCCACACCGGGCGCTGCTGCTCAAGGGCAAGAGCATGCTGGTGCGCCTCAGCGCGATCACCGCTTCGTCGCCGACGGGAAACGCGACGGCCGACGGCAGCGTGCTCGTCGCCGTGCAGGGCGGCGGCGGCATTCGCATCCCGTGGGCGATCGCGTTCGGCGCCGACGACTCGAACCTGATCGGGACGGCGACGCTGTCGGAGAAGTCGTTCGCGGCCTCGGACACGAAGCCCGCAGTGCTCACCGTCAACGCGGGTACCGTCCTCTCGGTCGCCGGCCACCCGGAGATCGAGCCGCTGCAGCGCCTGGACGTGGTGCTCTGGCGCGCCGACGGCACGCAGGTCGGGACGCTCGCCCGCCTGCGCGACGTGCTGCCGGGGCGGTACACGTTCGGGATCACCGGCCGCGGTCCGGACGGGCAGCGCCTGCCGGCGGGCGCCTACACGCTCCGCATCGTCGGCTACCCGGTGCAGGGCGGCCCGGTTAGCAGGCGCCGGCTGCCGTTCACCCTGCGCTGACGTGAGTAGCCGTATACTCGCCATTCGGTGACGGCGGTCGAAGCACCGGTCTCGCATCTGCGCGAGAACCCGTTCGAGATCGCGCGGGAGCAGCTGCGACGCGTCGCAGCCACGTTCGACATCGATCCCAGCCTCGTCAACGTGCTCGGCGAGTGCAAGAAGGCGGTCGAGGTGTCGGTGCCGGTCGGGATGGACGACGGCTCGACGCAGGTCTTCCAGGGGTTCCGCGTCACGCACAACATCGCGCGCGGCCCGTCCAAGGGCGGCATCCGCTACCACCCCGACGTCACGCTCGACGAGGTCAAGGCGCTCGCGATGTGGATGACGTGGAAGTGCGCGCTGATGGGCATCCCCTTCGGCGGCGCGAAGGGCGGAGTCGTCGTCGACCCGAAGCGGCTCTCGCGCACCGAGCTCGAGCGGATGACGCGCCGCTACACGAGCGAGATCATCAACGAGATCGGGCCGGAGAAGGACATCCCGGCGCCCGACGTCGGCACCGACGGCTCGGTGATGGCGTGGATCTTCGACACGTATTCGATGAACAAGGGCCACTCCGTGCTCGGCGTCGTCACGGGCAAGCCGCTGACGATCGGCGGCTCGCTCGGACGCGAGGAGGCGACTGCGCGCGGCAGCCTCTACTGCATCCGCGACGCGGTCGCGAAGCGCGACGGCAGGCTCGACTCGATGACCGCCGCCGTGCAAGGCTTCGGGAACGTCGGCTCGTATCTCGCGAAGCTGCTCGACGAGGAAGGCGCGAAGGTCGTGGCGATCTCCGACTCCGCGGGCGCGCTGTACAACGCCGGCGGCATCGACGTCGGCGCTGCGTTCGCGTACAAGCGCGAGCACGGCACGCTCGCCGGCCTGAAGGGCGCGGACGAGCTCACGAACGAGGAGCTGCTGCTGCTCGACGTCGACATCCTCGCGCCGTGCGCGCTCGAGCAGGTGATCACCGAGGCGAACGCGGACCAGGTGAAGGCGTCGATCATCTGCGAAGGCGCGAACGGCCCGGTCACTCCCACGGCCGACGCGATCCTCGAGGACAAGGGCGTCTTGATCCTCCCTGACGTGCTTGCGAACGCGGGCGGCGTCGTCGTCTCGTACTTCGAGTGGGTGCAGGGTCTGCAGGAGTACTTCTGGAAGGAGGCGGAGGTGAACGCGAAGCTGAACGACATCATCAGCCGTGCGTTCGACGAGACATGGGAGACCGCGGAGGCGAGACAGCTGCCGATGCGCCTCGCCGCATACGGCCTCGCGGTGCAACGCGTCGCCGAAGCCACGATCACCCGTGGCATCTACCCCTAAGCCGCAGGTCGTCGTCTACCACGCGCAGGGTTGCCATCTCTGCGAACGCGCACTGGCGCAACTGCGTCGACTGCACGCAGAGCTTCCGTTCGACCTGAGCGAGGTCGACATCACCGGCGATCCGGCGCTCGAGGCGCAGTACCGTGAATGGCTGCCGGTGGTGGAGATCGACGGCCGGCGCCGCTTCACGTATCACTTACAAGTCGACATTTTCCGCGCTGCGGTTGCACAAGCGACGGCTAACTCCTAGCTGCTAGAACAGTCTGAGCTGTTACAAGCTCAACTCGAGGAGGACGTGTGGCAGATCGGCTGACGGTCGGCGTCGCCGCTCGCCTGTCCCGGTACCTCCAGGTGCTGACGCAGGCGCGCAAGATGGGAAAGCAGCGCATCTCTTCGCAGGAGATCGCGGAGTACACGAACATCAACGCGACGCAGATCCGGCGTGATTTGTCGGCGTTCGGCAAGTTTGGCAAGCGAGGGGTCGGCTACAACATCGACTCGCTGCTCGGCGAGATCCGCAAGATCCTGCGCACGCAGGGGCAGCACAACATCGCGCTCATCGGCGCAGGACGCCTCGGCCAGGCGATCGCGAGCTCCCCGATCTTCGCCGAGCATGGGATCAACATCGCCGCAGTGTTCGACAAGGACCCGGCGAAGCTCGGCGACGCGATCGGTCACGTCACCGTCAGCGAGTACTCCGGCCTCGGAGACGCGGTGCGCGACAAGAACATCATCGTCGGCGTGCTCGCCGTGCCTGCGACCGCCGCCCAGCAAGCGGCCGACGATCTCGTCGCGTCGGGTGTGAAGATCATCTTCAACTACTCCGAAGCGCTGCTCGAGACACCGTCCGACGTGACCGTGCACACGTCGAACCCCGCGGTCGAGTTGCTCTACGCGCTGTATTTCCATCTGACGTAACGTCCGCCGCCGTGCGGATCGTCTTATGGCATGGCTACTACCTCGGTGGGACGGGCTCGAACGTCTACACCCGTGCGCTCGCGCACGAGTGGAGCCGCGCCGGTCACGACGTGACCGTCGTCTGCCAGACCGGCCGGCCCGACGAATTCGATCTCGGTGGCGCGAAGGTCGTCGTGCCGAAGCTGCCGGGCGGCTTGCTCCCCGTCTTCGTGCTCGACCAGTACGGCGATCTCTACGCGAAGCTGCTGCAGGACTTCACAGCGGCTGAGCGCGACGCGTACATCGAGGCGAATGCCGAAGCGATCCGTGCGCTCCTGCCCGCCGACCTCGTGTTCGCGAATCACGTGCTGATGGGCGGTGCAGTCGGGCGCGCGTCCGGCGCGCCCTATGTCGTGAAGGCGCACGGCTCCGAGCTCGAGTACTCGATTCGCGGCAACGAAGAGCTCACGCAGCTCGCGCGCGAGTCTCTGGCGGCCGCGCGGGCGATCTACGTCGGCTCCGACCACATCCGCGGCGTGCTCGAGGACGTCGTCGGCCACGTCGACCGCGTTCGCGAGGTCCCGCCGGGTGTCGACGTCGACGACTTCACGCCTGCGCCGCGCGACGAGGCGCTTGCCGGGCTGATCGCCGAGTCGCGCAAGGACCCGCAGAACGGCAACAGCCGCTATCCGGATCCCGGCAACGCCGACCGCTTCGCCGCGTTCTTCGCGGACGACAGGCCCACCGTCCTCTTCTTCGGCAAGCTGATCGAGAACAAGGGCGTGCAAGTGCTGCTCGAGGCGCTCGCAGGCGTCGATGCGCGCGCGGTGATCGTCGGCTTCGGCGACTACCGGCAGCAGCTCGAGGCGCTGGCGCCGCCGGGAACGCTCTTCACGGGCGCGCTCGAGCACCGCCATCTCGTGCATCTACTCCCGCTCGTCGACGTGAGCGTCGTGCCGTCGATCTTCCCGGAGGCCTTCGGGATGGTCGCCGCCGAGGCGGCGTCCGCGGGCGTGCCGCCGATCGTCGCCGACCACTCCGGGCTCGCAGAGGTGGGCGCCGGCATCGCGGCGGAATACCCGCCGGCGCAGGCGCATCTCACCACCTTCCCGAACGGCGACGCAGCAGCGCTGCGCGAGCGCCTTCGCGAGCTGCTCGCGCTCCCGGCCGACGAGCGGCGGGCGCTCGGGCTCGCCGCCCGGCGCGCCGTCGAGCGGCGCTGGAGCTGGGCGCGCATCGCCGAGCAGTTGCTCGCCGAATAGTCTTTCGGCGTGGGCGACGAGCAGACGATCGGCTACGAGGAGCTCCTCGCGGCCTCGAAGGCGTCCTTCGAAGAGGTCGCGGACTTCACGGTCGCGGTCGAGGAGGAGTTCGCGCTGCTCGATCCCGCCACGCTCGAGCTGACGAACCGCTTCGAGGAGGTGCAGGCCGCCGCCAAGGGAACGGAGCTCGAGCCGCACCTCGTCGGCGAGTTGATCGCCTCCGAGGTCGAGATCCGCACGGGCAAGTGCGAGACGTTCGCCGAGTGCGCCGAGCGGCTGGGCGAGCGCCGCGCGCAGCTGCGTGCGCTCCTCGATCCGCTCGGGCTCAACCTCGTCGTCGACCGGTGCGCATCCGTGGAGCTCGTGGAAGGAGCAGCGGATCATCGACACGCCGCACTACCGGCGAAACGACGAGTACCTCCGCTACGTCGTCTGGCGCAACAACACGTTCGGCCTGCACGTGCACGTCGGCATCAACGGCCCCGACCGCGCGATCCGCGTCATGAGCGCACTCCGCAACTACCTGCCGGAGCTGCTCGCCGTCTCCGCGAGCTCGCCGTTCGTCGAAGGCGTCTACACGTATCTTCACTCGGCGCGCACACAGGTCTTCACGCGCATGTTCCCGCGCTGCGGCATTCCTGACGCGTTCGAGAGCTGGGACGACTGGGAGCGCTACATCCGGTTCCTCTACGAGACGGGCTCCGTGACCGAGCACACGCAGCTCTGGTGGAGTGTCCGGCCGCACCTGTTCTTCCCGACGGTCGAGACCCGCATCTGCGATGCACAGCCGGAGCTCTCGGAGGCTCGCTCGCTCGCGGCGCTGATCTACTCGCTGACGGCACGCATCGCGCGTGCCATCGACGACGGCGAGCCGCTGCCGCAATGGCCGCACCGCCTGCTCGAGGAGAACTTCTGGCGCGCGATTCGCCACGGTCTCTCCGGCGAGCTGCTCGACCTGGAGCGCTGCGAGTCGATCCCGGCGCGCGCGCGCATCGAGCAGCTGCTCGACTGGATCGCGCCCGTCGCGGACGAGCTCGGTGCGACACCGTGGCTCGCGATCCCGGAGCGGAACGCCGCCGAGCGGCAGATCGCGCGCCACGAGGAGGGCGCGACGATGGAGGAGATCTTCGTCGAGCAGGTTCGGGCCGGTGAGCGAGTCGAACGCTGAGCCCACGGCCGAGCAGCTCGTCGAGGAGCTGCAGAAGGTGAAGGTCGCAGACCTGCTCGTGCACACGAGCTCGATGCTCGCGTCGCTCGCCTACGGCAAGCTCGCGCCGGATTCGCGAGACCTCGGCGATGCGCAGCTCGCGATCGAGGCTCTGCGTGCGCTCCTGCCGCTGCTCCCGGACGAGCACCGCTCGAGCATCCAGCAAGTCGTGTCGAATCTGCAGCTCGCGTATGCAGACGCCTCCTCCGGCTAGCCTCGCCGCTCAGCTCGTCCGCGTGCACGGCGTGACGACCGTCGCCGCCGCGTACCGCGAGCAGACGATCGAGCTGAAGCTCGCCGACAACGCGCAGCTGAGCGCACGCGTGCTGCGCCTGCTGCCCGCTCGGGTTGCGCGGGACATCGCCGACGACGTGCTCGCGCACCGCGAGCTCGCACGGCTGACGCCACCTCGACCGCTCTCCGCGTTCCGCGTCGGGCCGGCTCGCGCGGCCGCGAAGCTCCGCGCGTACTACGCCGAGGCGCAGCGCCGCTCGGGCGTCCCCTGGCAGGTGCTCGCCGCGGTCAACTACGTCGAGTCGGACTTCGGCCGCCTGCGCGAGTCGAGCGTCGCGGGCGCGCAGGGGCCGATGCAGTTCATCCCCTCGACGTGGGCGAGCTACGGGCGCGGCGATGTCCACGACCCGCACGCCGCGATCCTCGCCGCCGGCCGCTTCCTCCGGGCCGCCGGGGCGCCCGGTGACGAGCGCGGTGCCCTCTACCGCTACAACCCCTCACACGCGTACGTGGACGCGATCGAGCGCTTCGCAGGCCGGATTCGCCGCGCTCCCAAGGCTTTTCTCGTCTTCTACGCCCGCCGCCTCATCGTGCGCACGCCGAGCGGCTATCGACGGCTGAACTAGGCCTTTGTGATACATAATCGCCGCGCCCGGGGCGTCCCGGGGCCTACTTTGTAACGCGGACTCGACCAGGGGGAGCCCGAAAGCGATGAGTTGGTTTTCTGACCATGCAGTTCTCTTTGCGCTGCTGTGCGCAGCGGCGGCGGTCGCCTACGGCCTCTGGCTGACCACGTGGATCCTCGGGCGCCCGGCGGGCACCGAGCGGATGCAGGAGATCGCGCGCGCCGTGCAGGAAGGCGCCGCCGCCTATCTCCGCCGGCAGTACATGACGATCGCGATCGTCTCGATCGTCCCGTTCCTGCTCCTCGGCTTCTACAACAAGCTTGGCTGGGGCGCCGCCATCGGTTTCCTGATCGGCGCGACCTTGTCGGCCGCTGCCGGGTTCATCGGCATGAACGTGGCCGTGCGCTCGAACGTTCGCACGGCGGAGGCGGCCCGCACGGGTCTCTCGCCGGCCCTCAACGTCGCCTTCCGCGCCGGCTCGGTCACCGGCCTGCTCGTCGTCGGTCTCGGGTTGCTCGGCGTCGCCGGCTACTACTGGGCTCTGACGGGCTGGCTCGGCCATACACACGAGTCGGCGATCAAGGATCTGATCGGGCTTGCATTCGGCGGCTCGCTGATCTCGGTGTTCGCGCGGCTCGGCGGCGGCATCTTCACGAAGGCCGCCGACGTCGGCGCCGACCTCGTCGGCAAGATCGAAGCCGGGATCCCCGAGGACGACCCCCGCAACCCGGCGGTGATCGCCGACAACGTGGGCGACAACGTCGGTGACTGCGCGGGAATGGCCGCCGACCTCTTCGAGACGTACGCGGTCACCGCGGTCGCCGTCATGCTGCTCGCGACCGTCGGCCGCGCAGCGACGACGGGGACGCACCTGTGGCTCTATCCGCTCGCGATCGGCGGCCTCTCGATTCTCACGTCGATCATCGGCGCGCAGTTCGCCCGCGTTCGCGAAGGCGGCAATGTGATGAACGCGCTCTACCGCAGCGTGCTCGTCGCAACCGTGTTGAGCGCAATCGGGTTCATCCCGATCACGATGGGCTTCGACACATCCGGCCGGTTCAGCTTCTGGCACCTCTACATCGCCGCGCTTGTCGGACTGGTGGTCACCTTCTTGCTCGTCGCGATCACCGAGTACTACACGGGCACGCGCTGGAACCCTGTGAAGGCGATCGCGCGCGCATCGGAGACGGGGCATGCGACGAACATCATCGAGGGCCTCGCGATCGGCATGCAGGCGACGGCGGTTCCGGTGATCGTGATCGCAGCAGGCATCCTCATCGCGAATCATGTCGCCGGGCTCTTCGGCATCGGCGTCGCGGTCATGGCGCAGCTCTCGATGACGGGCTTGATCGTCGCGCTCGACGCGTACGGCCCGGTCACCGACAACGCAGGCGGCATCGCGGAGATGGCCGACCTGCCGCCCGAGGTGCGTGCGATCACCGACCCCCTCGACGCGGTCGGGAACACCACGAAGGCCGTGACGAAGGGCTACGCGATCGGCTCCGCTGCGCTCGCCGCGCTCGTCCTCTTCGGGTCGTACGCGGACGGCATCCACACGCAAGGCAAGGGGCACGGCAACCTCGGCACGCTCACCTTCGATCTCTCGAATGCGTGGGTGATCGCCGGCCTGCTCATCGGCGGCCTGATGCCGTTCCTCTTCGCCTCGCTCGCGATGCAGGCCGTCGGCCGCGTCGGCGGCGAGGTCGTGCAGGAGGTGCGCCGCCAGTTCCGCGAGAACCCCGGGATCATGGAGGGGACGTCGCGGCCGGAGTACGGGCGCGCGATCGACATCGTCACGAAGTCGGCGATCCGCAGCATGCTCGCGCCGGCGCTCGTGCCGATCGTGATCCCGATCATCGTGGGGATCATCAACCCGCGCATGCTCGGCGGCCTCTTGATCGGGACGATCGTCACCGGGCTCTTCCTCGCGATCGCGATGACTGCGGGCGGCGGCGCCTGGGACAACGCGAAGAAGCTGATCGAGGACGGCGCGCACGGCGGCAAGGGCTCCGACGCGCACGCCGCGTCGGTCACCGGCGACACGGTCGGCGATCCCTACAAGGACACCGCCGGCCCCGCGATCAACCCGATGATCAAGATCGCCAACATCGTCGCGATCCTGATCATTCCGTTGATCATCTCGATCCACGGTTAGCCAAGCACTGGGGTCAGACCCGTTGGGTCTGACCCCGCTCTTTCAGGAGTACCGTTGCCGCATGAAGCGCCTTCGCGGCTCCGAACTGATCGTCGGCGTGCTCGCGAGCGCGGGCGCCGTCGTCTTCGTCACCGCCGCGATCGCGGTGCTCGACCGCTGGATCCCCGTGCTCTCGCTCGGCGTCCTCTACATCTTCGCGGTGCTCCCGGTGGCGGTTCTCTGGGGGCTCCCGCTCGCCTCCGCCGTGAGTGTCGCGAGCATGCTCGCCTTCAACTGGTTCTTCCTGCCGCCGACGCACACGTTCCAGCTTCGCGACGGCGCGAACTGGGCCGTGCTCGCCGTCTATCTGTCACTGCCGTTGTCGTCAGTGCGCTCGCGGCGCGGGCGCGGCGCCGTGCGGAGACGCCGAGGAGCGTGAGCGCGAGGCAGACGTGCTCGCCGAAGCGGCGTCCGACCTCCTGCCGGCCGCAGCTCGAGCGCGCGCTCGAGCGCATCGCCGAGCCTCTCGCCGCAGGCGTCTGCACGTCGACGCCGTTCGACCTCTTCTCGGGCAGCACCGGCCCGACGAGGGCGAGCGCGCGGTTCCGATCGCCGTCGGGCTGGCGCGCTGTCGCGACGCTGCTCGTCGACCACCGCTCGACTTCGACGACGACGTCGGCCGTCGCTCCGCCGCGCTCGCGCGCCGCTCGCCTCGCCGCCAACCCGTCCCGAGCCGAGCTCGAAGCCGAGGCCCTCCGCCGCAGCGACTCGCTGAAGACCGCGCTGCTCCACGCCGTCTCACACGATCTGCGATCGCCGCTCACCGCGATCGTCGCAGCGGCCTCGAGCCTTGCCAACCCGCAGGTGCGACTCGACGCAGACGACCGAGACGACCTGATCGCGACCATCCGTGCGGAAGCGGATCGACTCAACCGGCTGGTCGGCAATCTGCTCGACCTCTCACGGCTGCAGGGCGGCGTCGTCGAGCCGCATCTGGAGCTCTGGCCCGTTGACGAGCTCGTCGCGCGTGCGCTCGAGCAGCTCGGGCGGCGCGGCGACCGCGTCGACGTCGAGCTTGGCGTCGACGCCCCCCCGGTGGATGTCGATGCCGTGCAAATCGAGCGCTCGCTCGTCAACCTCCTCGACAACGCGCTCAAGTTCTCACCGCAGGAGAGCCGCGTGCGACTCCACGTCGAGGCGACCGGAACGACGTGCTCGTGCACGTCGCGACGACGGCCCCGGGATTGACGACGCCGGCGCATCGGTCTTCGCGCCGTTCCAACGCGGCGACCGGGCCACGGCGCCGGTCTCGGGCTCGCGATTGCTCGCGGCTTCGCCGAGGCGAACGGGGCGAGCTCTGGGCCACAGAGGGCACGACGGGGCCACTTCGTGCTCGCGCTGCCGGTCGGCACTCGTACGCCGGTGCCTGCGTGAGCCGCGTGCTCGTCGTCGACGACGAGCCGCAGATCCTCCGCGCGCTACAGACGAGTCTGCGCGGCGCGGGCTACGAGGTCGACACCGCGGCGACGGGCGAGGCCGCGCTGACAAGTGCGGCAGTGCGTCCTCCGGACGCGGTGATCCTCGATCTCGTGCTGCCCGACATGCGCGGGACCGATGTGACGCGCGAGCTGCGAGCGTGGACGTCGGTGCCGATTCTCGTGCTCTCGGTCGTGGGCGACGAGGACGAGAAGGTCGCTGCGCTCGACGCGGGCGCCGATGACTACGTGACGAAGCCGTTCGGCATCGACGAGTTGCTGGCGCGGCTGCGCGCCGCGTTGCGCCGGGCCGAGCCCTCGCGAGAGCCGGTCATCGAAGTCGGCGAGCTGCGTGTCGACCTGGAGGCGCACGACGTGACCTTTGCAGGCAAAGCGGTGCAACTGACGCCGCACGAGTACTCGCTCCTTACGGTTCTCGCGCGCAACGAGGGCAAGCTGCTGACCCACCAGACGATCTTGCGCGAGGTCTGGGGCCGTGCGTACTCCGACGAGTCGCATTACCTCCACGTGTTCGTGTCGCAGCTGCGGCGGAAGCTCGAGCCGGACCCGGCGCGGCCGCGCTACATCCTCACGGAGCCGGGTGTCGGGTACCGGCTCGTCGACCCCTTGAGGCGGCCCTGAGGGCAAGCCGTCCCGGCTTGAGCACCCACTGAGGCCGCCCGGCCTAGCGTCGGGGTATGGCCACCGTTCGCCAGTCCCGCCCGTACTCCGCCCTCGACCTCCCGAAGCCGCGCCGCGTCGCACTCGTCTTCGGTGCGCTCGCCGTCGCGGGGCTTTGCCTCGAGATCGACCCGCGGCTGCCGTGGCTCGTCGGCCTCGTCGCCGCCGCGCTCTTCGCCGCGGCCGGCGCGATCCGCACCGAGCGGGAGCTTCGCGACCTCGCTGCCGTCCGGCGCACCGCCGATTCGCTGATCTTGCACACCCCGAGCAGCAGGGACGCCTCCGAGCTCGTCCGGTGGCGGTGCACCGAGCTCACCACTCGTTCGCAGCGCGAGCGCACCCGACGCGGGGTCGCACGCATCCTCAAGGCCCTCGACCCCGGCCGGCTGCCCTCGGCGTCGCCGCTCCGCCGGCCCGAAGCGCGGTCCTGCCGGCCGCTCCTCGAGGCGCTGGCCTCGCGGCTTGCCGACGAGCGGCCGGTCGCAGCGCGCGGGATCCTGTTGGCCGAGGCGATCCTCGGAGAGCCCTCGAGCCCGCTCTACTCCGACGGCCCCGATCAGAATCTCGACCGAGCGTTGCGCCGCGTGCTTGGGGCGCTCGACCCATGACGGAAGTCGCGGCACCCGCGCGGCGTTTTCGCCGGCTCGTCGTCGGCCGGCCCATGCGGACGGGCCAGCTCGAGGAGACGCTCCTGCCGAAGACGCTCGCGCTGCCGATCTTCGCGTCGGATCCGCTCTCGTCGGTCGCGTACGCGACCGAATCGGCACTCGTCGTGCTCGTCGGGGTCTCGGCCGCGTCGGCGCATCTCGTCTTCCCGCTTGCGATCGCGATCGCGATCCTGCTGGCGATCGTGATCGCGTCGTACATCCAGACCGTGCGCGTCTACGAGACGAGCGGCGGTGCGTACGTCGTCGCGCGAGAGAACCTCGGCACGCTCCCGAGCCTCGTCGGCGCTGCGGCGCTCCTGACCGACTACGTGCTCACGGTCGCTGTCTCGATCTCGGCCGGCATCTTCGCGATCGCGTCGTTCGTGCCGTCGGTTGCGAACCACAAGGTTGCGGTCTCGCTCGCGTGCCTGCTCCTGATCGTCTTCGCAAACCTGCGCGGCGTTCGCGAGTCGGGCCTCGCGTTCGCACT
The DNA here is from genome assembly GCA_963838985.1 of uncultured Actinomycetes bacterium. Classification (GTDB taxonomy): domain Bacteria; phylum Actinomycetota; class Thermoleophilia; order Gaiellales; family Gaiellaceae; genus Palsa-739. The sequence goes on along the minus strand of CAWITF010000008.1, from coordinate 23,818 downwards.
GCCGACCTACCTGTTCGTGACTGCAGTCGCCCTGCTCGTGATCGCGGGCGGCGTCGAGCTCGCGACCGGCCATGCGCATCACGCCGTCACCCCGAACGCTCTGCCGGCCGGAACCGGTGTGATCACGCTGTTCGTGCTCTTACGTGCGTTCTCGTCCGGGTCGACCGCATTGACCGGCGTCGAGGCGATCGCCAACGGCGTCAATGCCTTTCGCAAGCCGCATGGAGCCAACGCCGCGAAGACGCTCGCCGCGCTCGGGGTGATCGCGATCACGTTGTTCGTCGGCGTGTCGTACCTCGCCGTGCACCTGCATGCGCGGCCGAGCTCGACGGACTCAGTCGTCTCGCAGATCGCCCGCGCCGTCTTCCAGCCGGGAACGACGCTCAGCTTCATGTACTACGCGGTGCAGATCCTCACGCTGATCGTGCTGATCCTCGCGGCGAACACGTCGTTCCAGGGCTTCCCACGGCTCTCGGCGCTGCTCGCGCGCGACCGCTTCGCGCCGCGGCAGTTCACGAACCTGGGTGACCGGCTCGTCTTCTCGAACGGCATGCTCGTGCTCGCGACGGTCGCGGGGCTCCTGCTCTGGGTCTACGGCGCGAACACGAACAGCCTGATCCATCTCTACGTGATCGGCGTGTTCACGGCGTTCACGCTCTCCCAGGCAGGCATGGTGCGCTACTGGTTCCGTGTCCGAGGCGCGCATTGGCGCACGAAGGCGACGGTGAACGGCGTCGGTGCCGCGGCGACGGGGCTCGTCACGCTCGTCGTCGCGTACACGAAGTTCGCAGAAGGCGCCTGGATCGTCACCGTGGCGATCCCGCTGCTCGTGCTCGCGATGTACGGCGTGCGGCGCCACTACGCACGCCTTGCGCGCCGGCTCGCGGCGGGCGCGGCCGCCGTCCTCGCTGCGCCGCCCGCGCACAACACGACCCTGCTCGTCGTCGAGTCGCTGGACGACGCGAGCGACGCTGGCTTCCGCTTCGCGCAGCGGATCGGTGGGGCGGACGTCCGCGCCGTGCATGTGCCGACGCGCCGTACCGATCCGGGCATCCGCCCACGCTGGTTCAAGCGGAGCAGTGTGCCGCTCGAGCTGCTCGATCCCAAGCTCGGTGTGACCGATGCGATCCTCGAGCAGGTCTGGCGCCTGCCACGGGGCGAGTCCGACTTCGTGACCGTCGTCGTCCCGGAGCAGTTCGAGAGCGAGTCGATCGTCGAGCAGCTCCGCCGCCCGCACGAGCTCGCCCTGAAGCTGCGCCTGCTCGCGGAGCCCGGCGTCGTCGTCGCCGACGTGCCGTCGGTTCGAGGACGCGACTGCGCGGCTCGAGAGAAGCTCGTTGCGCGCGTCCTGGTCTCCGGCGTCGACGCGGCGGCGATGCGCGCGGTCAACTACGCGAGCTCGCTCGGGATCCCCGACGTCCGCGCCGTCCACTTCGCCTTCAGCTCCGAGGATGCCGCGTCGGTCCGCGAGGAGTGGACACGCCATGGACCGCGCGTCCCGCTCGAGATAGACGAGGCGCCGTACCGGGACATCGGGCGGCCGCTCCTCGGCTACCTGCGCTCGCTGACCGAGGACGGCGACCGCGACGTGCTCGTGCTGATGCCCGAGCTCGTCACCCGCGGCTGGCGGCGACTCCTGCACAACCAGCGGGCGCTCTACATCAAGCGCCTCCTCCTCTTCGAACCGCACGTGATCCTCGCCGCGGTTCCCTATCAGCTGCTCCGATAGCGAAGGCTCCCGGAGTCAGCACCGAGCTGTTTCAGACCCCGCTGTTGACCCGACGAGCCGAACAGCGGGGTCAGACCCCATTCGGGGTCTGACCCCAAGCCGAGGGTCCGACTCCCTCTCGGACTAGAGTCTCGCGGTGGCCAGGCGTCGCCGCCAAGCGCACGAGCTCGAGCGGGTCCTCGGCGCCAACGCCCTCTTCGCGACGGCCTACGGGAACGTCGGCTCGTCGATCTACTACGCGCTCGGTCTGACCGCCGGCATCGCGCTCGGCCTGACGCCGCTGGTCTTCATCATCAGCGGCCTCATCTTCGCGGCGACGGCTGCGACGTACGCAGAAGGAACGGTGCGCTATCCGGAAGCCGGCGGGTCGTCGTCGTTCGCGCGGCACGCGTTCAACGAGCTCGTCTCGTTCGGGGCTGCGTGGGCGCAGATGCTCAACTACGTGATCACCGTCGCGATCTCGGTGATCTTCGTCCCGCACTACCTCTCGATCTTCTGGGAGCCGCTGCGGACGACGCCGTGGGACGTGATCGTCGGCATCGGCCTGACGTGGCTGCTCGTGGCGCTGAACGTCGTCGGCATTCAGGAAGCCGCCCGGGTCAACGTCCTGCTCGCGGTGCTCGACTTCGCGACGCAGCTGCTGCTCGTCGCCGTCGGCTTCGCCCTCATCTTCTCGCCGCACGTGCTCTCGACGAACATCCACTGGGGCCGCGCGCCGACGTGGTCGGCGTTCGCGCTCGCCGTTCCGGTGGCGATGATCGCCTACACCGGCATCGAGACCGTGTCGAACCTCGCGGAGGAGGCGCGCGACCCGCTGCGCTCGATCCCGAAGGCGATCTCGTGGGTCGCGATCGCCGTCTTCGCCATCTACTTCACGCTGCCGTGGATCGCGCTCTCCGCGATGCCGGTGTCGGAGCACGGGGGCAAGTTCACGACGCAGCTCGGCGAAGGCCCGCCGCACGGATTCAAGAACGACCCGGTGCTCGGCCTCGTGGAGAACCTCGGCATCCACGGGCCGCTCCTTTCCGGCGCGAAGATCTACGTCGGCATCCTTGCCGCGACGATCCTCTTCATCGCGACGAACGCCGGCGTGATCGGCGCTTCGCGCATCACGTACTCGATGGCGACCTACCGCCAGCTGCCGTCGGTCTTTCGCCGCCTGCACCCGAAGCTGCGGACGCCGTGGCTCTCGCTCGTCGTCTTCGCCGGGATCGCGCCGACGATCTTCCTGCTCTCCGGGAAGGTCGACTTCCTCGGCCGCATGTACGCATTCGGCGCGATGCTCTCGTTCACGATCGCTCACGCCGCGGTCACCGCGCTGCGCGTGCGCCAGCGGGACGAGGATCCGGGCTGGCGCGCCCGGCCGAGTGTGCGGATCCGCGGTGTCGACTGGCCGCTCTTCGCGATCATCGGCGGCCTCGGCACCGGAGTCGCCTGGCTCGTCGTCGTCGTGCAGCACGCTCCGACACGCTACGCCGGGCTCGGTTGGCTGATCGCCGGCTTTGCCTTCTATGTGCTCTACCGCCGGCGCCTGGGCGAGCCGCTGCGCGCAACGGTCCGTGCGCCGGTCACGATCGTCGGCGCGCAGCTCGAGTACCGCAACATCGTCGTGCCGGTCGCGCCGGGCTACCCGTCGGACGAGGCGATGGACGTTGCCTGCCGCCTCGCACGCGAGCGCGGCTCGCGCATCGTCGCGATGACGGTGATCGAGGTGCCGCTCGAGCTACCGCTCGACGCGTACCTCCCGGACGAGGTGCACGAGGCGAACGAGCAGCTCGACGAGGCACGCGCGATCGGCGAGTCCTACGGCGTCAACGTGATCTCGCGCATCGTCCGCGCGCGCAACTCGGGGCGGGCGATCGTCGACGAGGCGGTTCGCCGCAGCGCGGAGATCATCGTCATGGGTGGTCCGCGCCGGATCCGCCTCTCGACCGGCAGGCGCGCGATCTTCGGCGACACGGTCGACTTCGTGCTCAAGCACGCGCCGGTTCGCGTGATGGTCGCCGCCGGGAGCTCGGCCTCGTGAACCGCCTCTACCGCCGCACCGTCCTCACCTTCGGGCTCGTGGCGATCGGGCTCGGGCTCGCGCTGCTCGTCGTCACCGCCTACCACGGCGGCGGCGTGACGGGGTTCGTCGTCGGCGCGCTCTTCGTCGCGCTCGGGACGGCGCGGCTCTACCTGCTGAGGCGGCAGTAGATGGCGAAGAAGCTGCCGCAGCTGCAACGGGTGCTCGATGCGCCGGCGCTCGCGTCCGTCGCGTACGGCGAGATCGCCTCGTCGCTCTACTTCGCACTCGGCATCATCGCGCTGCACGCGCTCGGCTTCACGCCGCTCGTGCTCGGCGTCGTCGGCCTGCTCTTCCTGATCGTCGCGCTCTCGTATGCGGAGGGAACGGCGTCGATTCGCGAGACGGGCGGCGCCGCCACGTTCGTGCGCGTCGCCTTCAACGACCTCGCCGGCTTCCTCACGGGCTGGGTCCTCTTCCTCGACTACCTGATCGTGATCGCGCTGTCGGCGCTCTTCGTCCCGCACTATCTCGGGCTCGCGCTCGGCATCGACTCGATCGCCCGCCGGCCCGGCGACGTGATCGCGGCGTGCATCGTCGTCGCGCTGATCGCCGGCGTGCGGCTGCTGCGACGCACGAGCCTCTACACGATCACGTTCGCCGTGCCGGCGCTCGACCTGATCACGCAGTTGCTGCTCGTGATCAGCGGGCTCGCGCTGCTCTTCTCGCCGCACGCGCTGGCGCGCGGGCTCTCGCTCGGGACGCAGCCGACCTGGCACGACATCGCCTTCGCGATCCCGCTTGCGATGCTCGCGTACACCGGTCTCGAGACGGTTGCGAACTACGCAGAGGAGGCGCGGCGCCCGGGCCGCGACCTGCCGCGCAGCCTCTTCAGCGCGATCTCGCTCGTCGTCGTCATCTATGTCCTGATCGCGCTCGTCGGCCTCTCGGCGTTCCCGGGCGGCGCGAACGGATCGAGCGAGCTCGGCACCACCTGGCTGCGCGCGCCGCTGATGGGGATCGTCGTTGCGCTGCAGGTGCATCTACCGCACGCGTTCGGTCACGTGTTGCGGATCTACGTGGGCCTGACGGGTGCGCTCGTGCTGCTCGCTGCGATGACGACGTCGATCTCCGGCTTCGGCCGGCTTGCCTATTCGCTCGGCGAGCACGGACAGCTGCCGGCCGTGTTCGGCCGCCTCCACCGGCGGACGCTCGTCTCGCCGGCGTCGGTGATCGCCGCCGCCTCGATCGCGATCGCGTTGCTGATCGGCACGTCGTTCACGCGCTCGGTGACGTTCCTCGCGAGCCTCTTCAGCTTCGGCGTGCTGCTCGCGTTCACCGCCGCCCAGCTCGCGGTCGTGCGTTTGCGGATGACGAAGCCCGAGCTGCGCCGCCCGTTCCGCGTCCCGCTCGGGATTCGCATCCGGGGCGCCGTCGTGCCGGTGCCGGCGCTCTTCGGCGCACTCTGTACCTCGGCCGTCTTCGTGATCGCGATGATCACGCATGCGGGCGCGCGCTACGGCGGCCCGGTGTGGCTGCTCGCCGGGCTCGTCGTGTACGTGATGGTCCGGCGCAGTCGAGGGACGGGGCTGATGGCGCACGTCTCGGCCGCCAACGAGCAGACGCTGCCCGAGGCTGCGTTCACGAAGATCCTCGTGCCGATGAAGCTCGGCGAGATCGGCGAGGAGATGGTCGCGACGGCGGTGCGGCTCGCGCAGGACGACTCGGCGACGGTCGAGGCGCTCTACGTGATCAAGGTGCCGCTCGACAAGCCGCTCGACGCCGAGCTCTACGACCAGGAGGAGCAGGCGGCGGCCTCCCTCGCCGAGGCGCGGGCGCTCGGCGCCGACAACGGCGTCGAGGTCAACGGCCGCACGATTCGCGCGCGGTCGATCGGCGACGCGATCATCGACGCCGCCGAGGAGACCGGGGCGGACCTGATCGTCCTCGGCTCGTCCCCTCGCTGGCGGCGGCAGTCGCGCTTCTTCTCGCCGACCGTCGACCACGTGCTGCGGCGCTCGCCGGCGGAGGTATTGATCGTCGCCTTCCCGCAGGGTGTCCTCGAAGACTAATCCCGAGCTACAGTCAGTGAAGGCATGAAAGCTTTGGTGATCGGCTGCGGCAGGGTGGGATCGACGATCGCGCGCCAGCTCCTCTCCGAGGAGTGGGACGTGACGGTCGTCGACGAGAACGAGGACGCGCTCTCGCGTCTCGGCGACCACTGGCCGGGAACGTTCCTCGTCGGCCACGGCATGGACGCCGACCTCCTCCGCGAGGCAGGCATCGAGGAGGCCGAGGCGGTCGTCGTCGCGACCGACGGCGACAACACGAACATCATCATCGGCCAGGTCGCCCAGAAGCGCTTCGGCGTCACCTGCGTCGTCGTCCGCATCCTCGATCCCGCACGCGCCGACTTCTACGCCGAGCGCGGCCTGCGCACGGTCTGCCCGACGAAGACGGCGATCGACACGCTTACCGAAGCGGTGCGCGCCTGCGAGATCCCGGGGATGAAGGTGTCGGTCTGATGTACGTGATCGTCGCCGGCGGCGGCAAGGTCGGCGCGAACGTCGCACGCTCGCTTCTTCGGCTCGGCAACGAGGTGACGTTGATCGAGCAGCGACGCGACCGCTTCGAGCGGCTCGAGGAGGAGTTCGAGCACCAGGTGCAGCGGGGCGACGCGACCGAGCTCTACGTTCTCGAGCGCGCAGGCGTCACGCGGCCGCCCGACATCCTGCTCGCGTTGACGGGCGACGACGAGGACAACATGGTGATCGCCCAGATCGCGAAGGAGAAGTACGGCGTCGAGAAGGTGATCGCCCGCGTGAACGACCCGCGGAACCAGGCGCACTTCGACCTGCTCGGCATCTCGCCGACGATCTGCGCGACGTCGGGGATCATGGCGCTCGTCGAGCACGAGGTTCCCGAGCACGACCTGATCCACCTGCTCGAGCTGCGCCGCGAGAATCTCGAGATCGTCGAGGTGCAGATCGATCGCGACTCGCCCGTCGCCGGCAAGCGTGTCGAGAGCCTCAAGCTCCCCGAAGGCTCGCGGCTCATCTCGGTGATGCGGAACGGCCAGGCGGAGATCGCGGTCGGCTCGACGTCGCTCGAGGCGGGCGACCAGATCCTTGCGATCCTCGAGCCCGGCAAGGAAGACGAGCTCCGTCGGGTCTTGCTGAAGCGCTAGCTTTTCCGGGTGCCCGGCGTCTCAGCTTCCGTGAGGCTCGTTGCCGTCGCGGCCCTGATCTTCTACGTGTGCCTCTTCTGCGTGTCCGCCTCGGGCGCGTCTGCTGCGAAGCAGGGCTTCGCGCAGGTGGTCGGCGGCCTCGATTCGCCGGTCGACGTCCGCAGCGCACCGGGGGACTCGTCGACGCTCTATGTCGTCGAGCAGCCGGGCGACATCAAGATGATTCGCAACGGCGCGGTCGCCGGCACGTTCCTGAACATCCGCAGCAAGGTGAAGTCCGGTGGCGAGCAGGGACTGCTTTCGGTCGCCTTCCATCCGGGTTACGCACAGAACCACCTCTTCTACGTCTCGTACACCGACACGAAGGGCGACTCGCGCGTCGTGCAGTACCGGTCGGCGAACGGGGTCGGAGTCCCGTCGAGTGCGAAGCAGCTGCTGTTCGTGCACCAGCCGCACGCGAACCACAACGGCGGCGACCTGCAGTTCGACAAACAGGGCAACCTCTACTTCGGCCTCGGCGACGGCGGCTCGGAGGACGACCCGAACCAGACCTCGGAGAACATGAGCAGCCGCCTCGGCAAGCTGCTGCGCACGAACCCGCTCCACGGCGGTGGGTGGAAGATGGTCGCGCTCGGGCTCCGGAACCCGTGGCGCTACTCGTTCGACGCCGCCGGCAACCTGTGGATCGGCGACGTGGGCCAGGACCGCTACGAGGAGATCGACTTCCGGAGCGCGGCCCGCGTCGGGCGGCTCGCGAACTACGGCTGGAGCCGCTACGAGGGCAAGTCGGTCTACAGCTCCTCGCACCGGCTGACGCGCAAGGGCGACCTCGTGTTCCCCGTGCTCGTCTACCCGCACTCGCAGGGGTGCTCCGTGACCGGCGGCTATGTCGTGCGCGGGCGTTACTACTACGGCGACTACTGCGCCGGCACGATCTGGAGCTTCAAAGCCGCGTCAGGACGCAAGTCGGGCCCGTCGGTTGCGGGCAAGGTGCCGGCGCCGAGCTCGTTTGGACTCGGCCCTGACGGGACGCTCTACGTCACGTCGCTCAACGGCGCGCTCTACAAGCTGGGCTAGCCCGTGCGCCGGCGCCGGACGTGCGGCGCCTGCTGGCCGAGCGCGGCGTAGGCGAGCGCCTGCAGCGACTCGTTGAGGCTCGCGAGCTCGCGGGTCAGCTTCGCGAAGTTCTCGTCGTTGTCGGCGCGCCGGTTCAGCTTGGCGAGCTCGTCGCCGATGCGGTCGAGCCGCTCGAGCAGGACGTCGAAACGCCTGTCGGAGAGGTCTTTGTCCACGAGGTCATCTTAGGGACGCCAGCTGCTCGCGCGACTCCACGACGACCGCGTCGGCGCCGAGCGCCTGCAGCACTTGCTCCCGCGTCCCGAGGACGTCCACGCGTCTCGCCGCGCCGGCATGCGCGAGCGCCAGCTCTGCGAGCTCGCGCGGGGCGTCCGTGAAGACGCCGACCTTCGTCCCCTGGGCCTGCAGGCGGCGAAGCGACGCGCCGACCTCCGCGCGCGGCCGGAAGTGGATCGGCGCGCGGTCGGCCGCGAAGCGCTCGAGCAGCGGCCGCCAGTCGCCGAGCCGCTCGTCGAGCACCTCTGCTGCCGCCTCGCGGTCCTCCGGCACGTCGAGCTCGACGCGCGAGCGGCGCGCGACGTCCTCGAGCCAGTCGTTCCAGAGGCCGCGCGTGTCGGCGAGGACTCCGTCGAGATCGATCGCCACAGCTGCCACGGGCCCCGATGCTAGACTCGCGCTCCAAACCGGCGAGCGGTTAGGGAACTCCGGTGCAAGTCCGGGACGGTCCCGCCGCTGTAAGGGGAGACGCTTCTCCGCCACACGCCACTGAGCTCTCGAGCTTGGGAAGGCGGTGGGGAAGGGAGCCCCGAGTCAGAAGACCTGCTGCCCGCCGCGCATCCCGAACCCCTCGCGGAAGGAGGATTCGTGCTTCGCCGTTTTCTCATCGTCCTCGCGACCCTTGCGGTCGCACTCTCGGTCGCGCAGCTCGCGGCCGCGGCGGTCGTGCACGTCCGCGTCGAAGGCAAGACGCAGACGATCTTCGGGGCCACCGAGCCGCGCGCGTTCGGCACGAACGCGCTCGACGTCCTGCTCAACACCGCGCGTGCGGCCGAGTTCTATGCGCACGTCACCACGACGTCGTTCGGCCCGTACATCGATCAGATCGGCTACTACCCCGGCGCCGGCTCGGCCGGCTGGGTGTTCAAGGTGAACGGCGTCTCGCCGCCGGTCGGCGCGGATCAGGTCACGCTGAAGGACGGCGATACCGTGCTCTGGTACTACGCCGTCTTCGGCGCATCCGGTGGCCCGTCGACGCTCGCGCTGACGCGCACGGCGCCCGGCTGTTACCGCGTCGTTGCGCAGAACGACCAGGGAGTGTCGTCCGTGCCGGCGGGGCTCGTGTTCCACGTCGGCTCGAAGACGGTGCCGGCGCCCGCGGGCCGCATCTGCCCGAAAGCGGGCCACGGGCTCGTCTGGGCGAGCGCCCCCGGCGCGGTTCGCTCGAACAAGCTGTCGTGACGCGTCTCGCGCTCGCCGCCGTCGCCGTCGCGCTCCTCGCGGGCTGCGGCGGCGCCGGCGCGGGCTCGGGCAGCGCGACGCTCTGGGTGACGCGCGACGAGGGCGGCACGCTCGTCCTCAGCAAGACCGTCCCGGCGGGCGAGACCGCACTGCAGGCGCTCGACCGCGAGGCGGACATCACAACCCGCTACGGCGGCAAGTTCGTGCAGTCCGTGAACGGCGTCGCCGGCTCGATCTCGAAGCGGCACGACTGGTTCTACTTCGTGAACGGGATCGAGGGATCGCGCGGCGCGCAGGAGTACCGGCTGCACGCGGGCGACGTCCTCTGGTGGGACTATCGCGATTGGGGACGCTTCGGGCAGAGCGTCTCGGCAGTCGTCGGTGCGTTTCCCGAGCCGTTCCTGCACGGGTTCGGCGGGACGGTGCCGCCGGCCGTCGTCGTCGGGCCGCACACGCCGGCGGTCGCGGAGGTCGTGCGCCTTCTGCATGCGACACGCGTTGCGCGCGCGGGCGCGAACGTGCTGACGATCGCTCCCGGCTCGCCGACGCGCTTCAGTGCGCGCGCGAGCGGGACGCGCGTGCGGTTCACGTTCGTCGGCGATCCCGCCGCGTTGCTGCGTCCATCCTTCTACCGGCGGCGGTACGCGGTCGGATGAGGCCGAGCGCCGCGATTGCACTGCTCGCGGGCGTCTCCATTGCGGCGCTGCTGACGTCGCGCCTCTGGGCGCTCGGCGCACTGGCGCTCGTGCTGCTCGCGGTGAGCCTGCGCGCGGGCCGTCGCGCGCGCCCGTATCTCTGGGGCACGCTGACGAGCGCGCTCTTCGTCTTCGTCCTCTGGCCGCTGCTGCAGACGACGGGCTACCACGTGCTCTGGAGCGGGCCGACCGTGCCCGTGCTCGGGCCGCTCGACGTGACGACGGAGGAGCTCGTGCACGCGGGCGTCGTTGCGCTGCAGCTCGCGGTCGTCGGGCTCGCGTTCGCGGTGTACGCGCTGCTGCTCGACCACGACCGACTGCTCGCTGCATCGACCGGACGCCGCTCGGTGCTCGCCGCCGCGCTCGCGGTGCGGCTCGCGCCGACGCTCGAGCGGGACGCGCACGGGCTCGTCGAGGCGCTGCGCGGCCGCGGGATCGCGCCTGCGGGCGTGCGCGGGCACGCAGCGCTCCTCTCGCCGCTGCTGGCCGGCTCGCTCGAGCGCGGGCTCAACCTCGCCGAGGCGATGGAGGCGCGCGGCTTCGGCCGGCCGGGGCGCACGCACCTGCCGGCGCCGGTGTGGCGTGCGCGCGACGCGATCGCGGTGGCGCTCGGAGCGCTGCTCGTGCTGGCGGGAGTGCTGTGGCTCTAGCGTCCGTCACCGGGCTCTCGTTCGCGTATCCGGACGCGCCGCCGGCGCTGCGGGACGTGTCGCTCTCGGTCGAGCCGGGGGAGGTCGTGCTCCTGCTCGGCCCGTCCGGCTCGGGTAAGTCGACGCTCCTACGCGCGCTCGCCGGGCTCGTGCCGTGGTTCCACGGCGGCCGCTTCGAGGGACGCGTCGAGGTCGCCGGCCGCGACACGCGCCGCACGCGCCCGGCCGAGCTCGCGGGGACGGTCGCAACTGTTTTCCAGGATCCCGGAGGATCAGGTCGTCCTCAACCGCGTCGCCGCCGAGGTCGCGTTCGGGCTCGAGAACATCGGCACGGCGCCGCCGGCGATCCTGCCCGCCGTCGAGCGCGCGCTGGCCGCGGTCGGCATCGCGCATCTGCTCGACCGCCGCGTCACCGAGCTCTCGGGCGGCGAGCTGCAGCGTGTCTGCCTCGCGTCCGCGCTCGCGCTGGAGCCGCGAGCTCCTGCTGCTCGACGAGCCGACGTCGCAGCTCGACCCGGCCGGCGCCGAGGCGTTCCTCGCCCACGCGCTCGGCACCACGGTGATCATCTCCGAGCAGCGACCCTCGGCCGTGCTCGCCCATGCGACGCGCGTCATCTTCATGGAGGCCGGCCGCATCGTCCTCGACGCACCGCGTGACGACGCGATCGCGTGGCTCGCCGAGCATCACCCAGCCTGGCTTTCCCTCCCAAGTAACAAGTTGTCACTAGCGGGCGGGGAAACCGTCTGCGCCGTCGACGACGTCTCGTTCGCGTACGACCGTCCGGTGCTCGAGCACTCGTCGCTCGAGCTGCGGCGCGGCGAGGTCGTCGCGCTGACCGGCCCGAACGGCTCGGGCAAGACGACGCTCGCGAAGCTCGCGGCCGGACTGCTCGCGCCGCAGTCGGGCGTCGTGCACCGCGCCGGCCGCGCCGGCTTCCTGCTCCAGGACCCCGGCCGCTACCTCGTGCGCGAGCGAACCGACGAGGAGGTCGCGCTCGGCTCCGACCGCGGCCGGGCGCAGCGCGCGCTCGCCGACGTCGGCCTTACCGGCTTCGAGTCGGTGCACCCGCGCGATCTCTCGAGCGGTGAGCGGGAGCGGCTCGCGCTCGCCACCGTGCTCGTGACCGCGCCCGACCTGCTCGTCCTCGACGAGCCGACGCGCGGCGTCGACCCGCAGCGCAAGCAGGAGCTCGCGGCGCTGCTGCGCGCGCAGGCGAGCGAGCGCGCGACGCTCGTCGTGACGCACGACCGCGCGTTCGCGGGCGCCGTCGCGGATCGCGAGGTGGCGCTTGCGGCGTAACGCATTCCTGGTCGCGCTCGCTGCAGCTGCCGTCGTCGCGTTCCTGACGCACGCGTCGGCGCTCGCCTTGCTGCTCGCGGCAGCGGCGCTGCTGCTCGGCGCGGCGACGCTCCTCGACAGCGGCCCCGACTCGGCGAAGGAGATCGCCGTGATCGCGACGCTCGCTGCCGCTGCCGCAGCGGGTCGCGTGCTGCTCGCGCCCGTCCCCGACGTGCAGCCTGTGACCGACATCGCGGTGCTGAGCGGGATCACGCTCGGGCTGCGTGCGGGCGTCGGCGTCGGCATGACGGCGGCGTTCGTCTCCAACTTCTTCCTCGGCCAGGGGCTCTACACGCCGTGGCAGATGCTCGCGTGGGCAGGCTGCGGCGCGGCCGGTGCGCTGCTCGCGCCGCTCCTGCGAGGCCGGATCGCGCTCGCCGTCGCGTGCTTCCTGCTCGGTTACGCGTACGGCTTCGTGCTCGACGTGTGGAACTGGTACGCGTTCTTCCCGCACACCTGGCCGTCGTTCGCGGCGAGACAGGTGACGGGCTTCCCGTTCAACACGGCGCATGCGATCGGCAACGCGGTGCTCGCGTTCGCTGCCGGCCCCGAGCTGCGGCGGATGCTCGAGCGCTACGGTCGCCGGCTGAAGACGGTGGTCGTATGGGCGTGAAGCTCGCTGTGCTTGCCGCGGCGAGCGTCCTCTCGTTCGTGCAGGGACGCGCGCAGCCGGACGGCGGCTACGCCGAGCCGAACGGGCAGTCGACCGTCGCACTCACCGCGACGGCGATACTCGGGCTGCGGAGCGCCGGTGCGTCGATCCCCGCTGCCGCCCGCACGTACCTGCTCGCGCACGAGAGTGGGCTGACGCCGACCGAGCTCGAGCTGCTCGTGATGGGGGAGGCGGTGAGCGGCGGCGTCTCGGAGAACGCGCTCACCTCGCTCCATGCGCTGCAGCATGCGAACGGCGGCATCGGCCCCGCGCTCAACTCGACGTACTGGGGCGTGCTCGCGTTCCGGCAGACGAGCGTTCCCGTGCCCACTGCGACGAAGCGCTTCATCCTCGCCGCCCAGACGAAGAGCGGCGGCTTCGCGTGGGCGCGCGGCCTCGCGCCCGACACCGACGACACCGGCGCGGCCGTGCAAGCGCTCTGGGCGATCGACATCCGAGGCAAGCCGATCGCGCGCGCGCTCGCGTACCTGCGCGCCCGCGAGAACGCCGACGGCGGATTCGAGCTCGGGCCGGGCGCACCGTCGAACGTGCAGTCGACGGCGTGGGCGATCCAGGCGTTCCTCGCAGCCGGTGCCAAGCCGCCTGCTGCCGCGTTCCGCTTCCTGAAGCGGATGGCGCGCGCCGACGGCAGCCTCCGCTACTCGGCGCGCTACGCCACGACGCCGCTCTGGGTCTCGGCGCAGGCCCTGCCGGCGCTGCAGCGGCGGCCGTTCCCGCTAAGGTGACCGCAGCGCCATGACCGACTGACGACGACCCGCACCCGTTTTTCCGTCTCGTCTGGAGGTCTGCAGTGCTCGCCGCTACCGGCGTCTCGAAAGCTCATGGTGCCGAGGTCGTTCTCGCGAACGTCGATCTCGTCGTGCCGCCGCGTGCGCGCATCGGGCTCGTCGGGCCCGAACGGCGCGGGCAAGTCGACGTTGCTGCGCCTGCTCGCGGGGCTCGACGACGTGGACCGGGGCGCGGTGACGCTCGCGCCCGGCGCGGCCGTCGGCTACCTGCCGCAGGAGACCGACGCGCACGACGGCGAAACGGTGCGCGCGTATCTCGCTCGCCGTGCCGGCGTCGGCGGGCCGGAAGAGCGGATGGACGAGCTCGCGACCCGCCTCGAGGCGGAACCTGCGCTGAGCCAGGCGTACGCCGACACGCTCGACGAGTTCCTCGCCCGTGGCGGAGGCGACTTCGACGTGCGCGTCGCCCAGCTCGGGCTCGCGATCGAGCTCGACCGTCCTGTCGCTGCGCTCTCCGGCGGCGAGGCCGCCCGCGTCGCGCTGGCGGCGATCCTCCTCAGCCGCTACGACGTGCTGCTGCTCGACGAGCCGACGAACGACCTCGACTTCGCCGGCCTCGCGCGGCTCGAGCGCTTCGTCGACGAGTTCGACGGCGCGATCGTCGTCGTCTCGCACGACCGCGCGTTCCTCGATCGCACCGTGACGCGCATCGTCGAGCTCGACGAGTGGACGCACGGCGCGACCGAGTACAGCGGCGGCTGGAGCGAGTACGAAGCCGAGCGCCGCCGCCGGCGCGCACGCCACTACGAGCAGTGGGAGGGCTTCGTCGCGGAGAAGGAGCGAATCTCCGAGCAGGCGCAGCGCATGCGGCAGTGGGAGGAGCGCGGCTACGGGCAGGGCCGCAAGAAGAAGAAGACGAAGGACGTGAAGAAGGCGTTCGCGAAGAAGCTCTCATCGCTCGACGAGGTCGAGAAGCCGTACGAGCCGTGGGAGCTGCAGCTCGGGCTCGCGCCGGCGACGCGTGCGGGCGACGTCGTCGTGCAGCTCGACGGCGCAGTGGTCGAGCGCGGCGCGTTTCGGCTCGGTCCGCTCGACCTCGACGTGCGCTGGGGCGACCGGCTCGCGATCGTCGGCGCGAACGGCAGCGGCAAGTCGACGCTGATCGCCGCGCTCGCCGGCGAGCTCCCGCTCGCAGCGGGCTCACGCCGCGCGGGGCCGGGCGTCGTCCTCGGCGAGCTCGAGCAGCGCCGCGACATCTTCTCGGTGCCGGCGCCGCTGCTCGACGTCTTCGTCCGGGAGAGCGGGCTCGCCGTCGAAGGCGCCCGCACGCTGCTCGCGAAGTTCGCGCTCGGCGCCGACGACGTCTTACGCGCCGCGCGTTCGCTCTCGCCGGGCGAGCGCACGCGCGCCGTGCTCGCGCTCCTCTCGGCGCGTGGCGTCAACTGCCTCGCCCTCGACGAGCCGACGAACCACCTCGACGTCGAGGCGATCGAGGAGCTCGAGCGCGCGCTCGAGTCGTACGCGGGCACCGTGCTGCTCGTCACGCACGACCGGCTCTTCCTCGAGCGCTTCGGCGCCACCCGTACGATCGAGCTGTAGATGGCGACGGCGACCGTCCTCACGATCGGGAACGAGCTCGTCTCCGGCGACGTCCCGAACACGAACGCGTCGTGGCTCGCGAAGCGGCTCGCGGCGCTGGGCGTCGAGACGCGCCTGACTGCCGCCGTCCCGGACGAGATCGACACCATCGCCGAGTTCATCCGCCGCGAGTCGCCGCGCGTCGACGTGCTGCTCGTCACCGGCGGGCTCGGCGGCACGCCCGACGACCTGACGCGCGAGGCGATCGCGGCGACCTTCGACGTCCCG
The DNA here is from genome assembly GCA_963838985.1 of uncultured Actinomycetes bacterium. GTDB lineage: Bacteria > Actinomycetota > Thermoleophilia > Gaiellales > Gaiellaceae > Palsa-739. Next base: position 8,411 of record CAWITF010000008.1, on the reverse strand, counting down.
CAGGTCGAGCACCCCGAAGCGGCGGCGGCGTTGCGGGAGCGCTTCCGCGGCGACCCGGAGTACGCGGCGCGCTGGGCGCTCCTGCCCGCGGGCAGCCGCCCGCTCGAGAACCCGCTCGGCGGCGCGCCGGGCTTCGCGATCGCGAACGTCTACGTCCTGCCCGGCCTGCCGTCTGAGATGGAGGCGATGTTCGACGCGATCGCGGAGGAGTTCCGTCGCGGCAACGCAGATCGGCGCCTGGCGTCGCGTCTACCGAACACGCGAGAGCGAGATCGCGCCCGCGCTCGTCGAGGCGGGCGAGCGCTGGCCGGGCGTCACGATCGGCTCCTACCCGACGTTCGGCGCCGACGGACCGACCGTCGAGGTCGTCGTCAAGTCGCGCGACGCCGACGAGCTCGAGGCGGCATCAGCCTGGCTCGCCGCCGCGCTCGAAGAGCGCAGCTGACGGCAGGTAGAACGCCGCGATCGCGAACGTCAGGAAGACGCTCGCGAGTGGGCTGAGGAATGCGACCCCGAACGTGATCGCGTAGATGGGCGGGCCGGGGTCGAAGGCGCGCGAGATCGCGCGCAGGCGCGTGTCGGGGACGTCGTCGGCGATCAGCCGCCGGTGCCCGCTCGCGTAGCGCCACCAGACGTTGTAGATCACCGCCATGACGACGAAGGTCGCGGCGTACGCGTAGACGGCGGCGCTCTCGCCCGGCTTCTGCAGGTGCTGCGCGACGAGCTTCGTCGGGAACGGCAGGAACGAGACCGTCATCAGCAGCAGCAGATTCAGGAAGAGCAGCGTGCGGTCGGCGCGCCGCGAGCGTGTCGACGCAGGTGTGGTGGTTCATCCAGATGATCCCGATCGTGATGAAGCTCGTCGCGTAGGCGAGGTACGAGGGCCAGAGGTGCAGGAGCGCGGAGCCGAGATCCTGCGAGTCGTGGGCGGTGACGCCGATCTCGAGCACGAGCAGCGTCGCCGCGATCGCGAAGACGCCGTCGCTGAAGGTCTCGAGGCGGGTCGTCGAGGTGTCCATTCGGCATAAGCTTGGCCGGTGCGGTGGACGGTGGCAGCGGTGATCCGGCCCGTGACGTTCGTGCTCGCGATCGTCGCGGCGGTGCTCGTCGGCAACCGGACCGATTCGTTCTGGTACGGGTTGCTCGCGTGGTTCGTCGCGATGGGCGCGGGACGCGTGCTCGGCGCATTGATTCGCGGGCGACCCCGCCGGGCGCTCTACAAGGCGATCTGGCCGGCGGCCGCGACGGGTTACGCGTTCCTCTTCGACTCGCTCGGCTTGCCGCCGTGGGCGACTTTCTTCGTCGCGTGGATCGCAGCGTCGTTGACGAAGAGCGCGCTCGGGAACGTGCTGCCGGGCGAGCGGCGCTGGACGCGCACGGTGACGTTCCGGCGGATCGACCTAGACGAGCTGCTGCCGTAGGCGGCCGATCAGCGCGACCGGCTCGAGGTCGGCGTGCAGGAGGTGCTGAAGCATCACGCCCTCGCAGCCGGCGTGCGCGTACTCGCGCAGGCGCTCGGCGACCTCGTCGACGGAGCCGATCAGCGCGCGCTGCGAGTAGCCGTCGAGCCACGTGTCGAAGTCGTCTTTGCGCTCGACACGGCCGTAGAGCTGCTTGGCCCGCCCGAGCGCGTCGTCCCGTGTCTCGCCGATCAGGCAGCCGGTCATCGTCGAGTAGCGGAGCGTACGTCCGGTCTCCGCGCATGCGGCTCGACCTTGCGCTTGATCTCGGCGAACTCGTCCGGTGAGACGAACGGCGTGTTGTACTCGTCGGCGAACCGCGCCGCCGGCTCCGCTGTGCCTCGCGTGCCGCTGCCGCCGACGATGATCGGCGGGTGCGGCTCCTGCAGCGGCTTCGGCTGCGCGGGCGCGTCCTCGAGCGTGTAGTAGCGTGCCGTGGAAGTCGACGCGGTCGTCCGTCCAGAGCCGGTGGACGATCTCGAGCTGCTCGGCGAAGCGCGCGAGCCGCTCCTTCGTCTCGGGGAACGGGAAGCCGTACGCGCGGTGCTCGCGTTCCATCCAGCCGGCGCCGAGCCCGAGCTCGATCCGGCCGCCGGAGATGTGGTCGACGGTCGCCGCGGCGTTCGCGAGCAGTCCCGGCAGCCGGAACGTGGCGGGTGAGACGAGTGTGCCGAAGCGGAGCGTCGTCGTGCGCGCGGCGAGCCCAGCGAGCGTCGTCCAGGCGTCGTGCGCGACGTTGCCGCTCTCGTTCGACTGCGAGATGTAGTGGTCGGAGCGGAAGAGCGTGTCGATCCCGTGCGCCTCGCAGGCGTCGGCGAGGTCGCACCACTGCTGCCAGGAGACGCCCTCCTGGCCCTCGATCATCAGGGCCACGCGCATCGGGCGATTCTAGGGGCGGCCTCGGTACGATCGAGCGGTGGCCGCGACGACCTCTCAGACGTACCTGGAAGACCTGAACGAGGCGCAGCGGGAGGCGGTCCTGACGACGGAAGGGCCGGTGCTCGTGATCGCGGGCGCAGGCTCCGGCAAGACGCGCGTGCTGACGCGTCGGATCGCGCACTTGCTCGCGGCGGTCGGCGCGAAGCCGCCGGAGATCCTCGCGATCACGTTCACGAACAAGGCGGCGGCGGAGATGCGTGAGCGCGTCGAGCACCTCGTCGGGCCGCCCGCGCGCGCGGCGTGGGTGATGACGTTCCATGCGGCGTGCGGCCGGATCCTGCGGCGCGAGGCGCAGCGGCTCGGCTACCGCTCGAACTTCACGATCTACGACAGCGCCGACCAGGTGCGGCTGACGAAGCAATGCCTCGAGGATCTCGAGCGAGACCCGAAGCGGTTCACGCCGCGCGGGATCCATTCGCAGATCTCGAACGCGAAGAACCAGCTGATCGGGCCGGCCGAGTACTCGAGCCGCGTCGCGAGCTTCTACGACCAGACGGTCGCCGACGTGTACGAGCTCTACCAGCGCCGCATGTTCGCGTCGAACGCTGTCGACTTCGACGACATGTTGTTCCTGACGGTCGACGTGCTCGAGCGGTTCCCGGAGGCGCAGGAGAAGTGGCAGAAGGCGTTCCGGTACGTGCTCGTCGACGAGTACCAGGACACGAACCACGCGCAGTACCGGTTCCTGCAGCTGCTGGCTGCGCAGCACAACAACGTCTTCGCGGTCGGCGATCCCGATCAGTCGATCTACGCGTTCCGCGGCGCCGACATCCGCAACGTGCTCGAGTTCGAGCGCGACTTCCCGGGCGCGAAGACGATCGCTTTCGAGCAGAACTACCGCTCGACGAACTCGATCCTCGAGGCGGCGAACGCGGTCATCTCGAACAACCGCGAGCGCAAGCCGAAGAACCTCTGGTCGGAGCTCGGCGACGGCGAGCCGGTGCGCGCGATCGAGGTCGAGGACGAGCACGCGGAGGCGCGCTACGTCGCGGCCGAGATCGCGATGCTCGTCGAGCAGGGCTACAGCGGCAGCGAGGTCGCGGTCTTCTACCGGACGAACGCGCAGAGCCGCGTGCTGGAAGACGTGCTGGTGCGCCAGGGCGTCGCGTATCAGGTGATCGGCGGCCCGCGCTTCTACGAGCGCGCCGAGGTGAAGGACCTGATCGCGTATCTACAGGTGATCGACAATCCGTTCGACGCGGTGTCGCTGCTGCGGATCGCGAACCGGCCGCGGCGCGGCATCGGCGACTCGACGCTCGCGAAGCTGATGTCGTTCGCCGACGACGCGGAGATGTCGCTGTGGGAGGCGATGGCGCGGACGGAGGCGGCGGGCGTGGGGACGGCGCCGGCGAAGGCGGTCGCGTCGTTCCGGACGCTCGTGCAGTCGCTGATGTCGGCGGCGGACGAGCTGGCGGTGCCGGAGCTGATCGAGCGGTGCTCGAGCAGAGCGGATACATCGAGTCGCTCGAGGCGGAGCGGACGATCGAGGCGCAGGGTCGCGTCGAGAACCTGCAGGAGCTCGTGTCGCTGGCGCGCGAGTGGATGGAGAGCGCGGCGGAGCCGACGCTGTCGTCGTTCCTGCAGGAGGTGTCGTTGTACTCGGATCAGGACGCGATCCGCGGCGAGGGCTCGCTCGTGACGCTGATGACGCTGCACAACGCGAAGGGCCTCGAGTTCCGGGTTGTCTTTCTCATTGGGATGGAGGAGGGGATCTTCCCGCACTCGCGCTCGATCGAGGAGCAGGGGATCGAGGAGGAGCGCCGGCTCTGTTATGTCGGCATGACGCGCGCGATGGAGCGGCTGACGCTGTTGCATGCGTCGTCGCGGATGCTCTACGGCGGCCGCTCGTACAACCTGCCGTCGCGCTTCCTCGATGAGCTTCCGGAGGCGCACGTCGAGCGCGACCGGCTGCAGCCGTCGTCGTGGAGCGAACTACGGCGCGCCGAAGCAGAGCCAGGTCGCGCCGCGCGACGACGTGCCGTCGCTCTCGACGGGCGACAACGTGCGGCACGGGACGCTCGGTGAAGGCGTCGTGACGCGGATCGAGCCGGGCGGTGTCGTGACGGTGCGCTTTGCGGGCGACGGCACCGAGCGGCGCTTGATGCTCGACTACGCACCGCTGCAGAAGCTCTAGGCTGGCGCTCGTGTTCGACGTTCGCCAGGTCCGTGACCAGGATGAGTTCGGCCGTGCGCTGTACGGGATCGGCCAGTACTTCGGCGCGCCGGCGACGGAGGAGCAGCTCGAGCGGTTCTTGACGGTCCTGCCGCTCGACCGGATGCATGCCGCGTTCGAAGGCGAGCAGATCGTCGGCGGCGCGGGCGCGTTCCCGTTCCAGCTCTCGGTTCCGGGCGGCGGCTCTCTGGGGTGCGGCGGCGTGACGGTCGTCGGCGTGTATCCGACGCATCGCCGTCGCGGCGCGCTGCGGGGGCTGATGGATGCGCAGTTGAAGGACATCCACGAGCGAGGCGAGCCGCTCGCCGCGTTGTGGGCGAGCGAGGAGACGATCTACGGCCGGTTCGGGTATGGGCTCGCGGCGTGGATGGGGGAGTGCCATCTGCCGCGTGAGTGGAACGCGTTCGCGCGTCCGTTCGAGCGGCGCGGGCAGGTGCGGTTCGTCGAGCCGGAGCAAGCGGCGAAGGTGTTCCCTTCTGTGTGGGAAGCCCTGATGCGTGAGCGGCCCGGCGTGCCGTCGCGGAACGAAGCGTGGTGGAAGCGGCGGACGCGGATGCCGGACGAGGAGAAGGCGAACCCGAGGCGCTTCGCCGTGTTGGAGCTCGACGGCGAGGTGCAGGCGTATGCGATCTACCGGCAGTTCTCCTCCTGGGCGGACGGGCTGTCGACGGCGCGACTCGAGGTGTCGGAGGCCGTTGGTGCGAACGAGCATGCGACCGCGGAGATCTGGCGGTTCCTGCTCGACATCGACTGGTACGCGACGCTCGAGGTCGAGCTGTTGCCGCTCGACCATCCGCTGTTGTTGTTGCTCGCGAACCCGCGTCGCCTGCGATTCCGGATGGGCGACTCGCTGTGGATCCGGCTCGTCGACGTCGGAGCGGCGCTGTCCGGTCGCGCGTATGGCGGCGACGGCTCGATCGTGTTCGACGTGCGTGACGCCGTGTGCCCGTGGAACGAGGGCCGGTGGAAGCTCGCCGACGGTGTCGCTGCTCGAACCGACGAGGCAGCCGAGCTGGCGTTGGAGGTCGATGCCCTCGGCTCGGTGTATCTCGGCGCCGTGTCGTTCGCGCAACTCGCCGCCGCGGAGCGGCTCGAGGTGCTCGTCGACGGCGCCGTCGCGCGTGCGGATGCGCTGTTCGCGTGGCGCCCGCTCCCGTGGTGCCCCGAGATCTTCTGAGGAGCTAGGCGGGCGTCGCGTCGACGCCGCTGCGGCGGAGCGCCTCGTGGAATGCCTGCGTCTCGTCGTCGTTCAGCACGTCGGCGCCGTGCAGCAGGGTCCAGGTGTCGACGTGCTTGAGCTTCGCCGCGGCCGCGATCGCGCCTTTCATGTCGCGTGCCAGTAGCCAGAGCTGGTCGTAGACGCGTTCGGTTTGCGCGTGGGACAGCGCGATCTCCGCCCCGGTGTGGAGGCGGACGGTCGTATCGGTGGTCGTGCGGCCGGCTTTCCATGAGCTCTTCGGGATGAGGCCTGGCGGCCGCCGCAGACGCGGCCGGGCTTCTTCCTCAGGGAGTAGACGCCGCCGCAGCGTCGAAACCAACGGTCGACCTTGCCGGTTCCGGCGAAACGCTACGATGGCCCCCGACCGGGGCGGTTAGCTCAGTTGGGAGAGCACCAGCTCGACAAGCTGGGGGTCACTGGTTCGAGCCCAGTACCGCCCACTCGCCCAGCCGGCCCTGGTCGAGCCCTTCCGGGTCATCCTCGCCGTCCTCTGTGCCGATTTCCGTCCAACTCTTGCTCGATGAGGTCTTGCAGTAGGGAGAGGCCGCCTCTGTTCGCCGCTCTTCTCTTCCTCGTATAGGTGGCGGATACGTCCTGCGGAGAAGCAGCGCGCACCGTCGCCGTGCTCGAGCCGCTCCGCCGCTGCTGCAGCCGGTGTATCCGCGCGCGCCATCAATCGAACCCGCCGTGTGTCGGAGCATGTGGAAGGTGTACCGCCGGAGACCGAGGGAACTCCGGTCGCTTGTCCGGGTCGTTCTTCATCCCGGCCTCGACCGCCTTGAGCCATATCCGATCCCGGAGCGGTTAGCCGTCCAGAGCCTTCCCTCAGGCGTTGGGACACGAGCGGCGTGCCGGGCGCACGAACGAGGAGCTGCTCGATACCAACTCGCCCTCTAGCTCGTTGAAGTAGATGCAGTGCTCGCGTCCGCTCTTCGCGAGCACACGCAGGATCTCTATCGCTCCGCCTTCAAATCAAGCATGTCGTCCGCGCGGTTGAACCACACGCTGCGGAGCGCGGCCCGACCCTCCCAGCGAGCAGTATCATGCGCGACACGTCCGGCGGGGACCACCCCGACGCGAACTCGTACAGCCGCTTCAGGCCGCCCAGCGCCTCACCCCGCGACGCGGCCGTGTGTTTGACCGCCGGGATGTCAAAGTTCGCCGGATCGACCCGCTGCCCTCGCGCCTCCTCGCCTGCCGCAAGCACTCGCTTTAAGAACTCCAGCTCGTTTCTCGCAGATTGGCAGTCCGCCGCCCCTTCTCGATCATGTCCTCGACCGCGCGCCCGCCTCAAGGGTGGGCACCTTGACCTAGCGGTATTGACTCCCATGCCTTCGGTGTTGAGGACGTTCATCTTCATCCAGCTCTCGCTCGGGTTGCCCGTCGCCTTCAACCGCGCGAGAGAACCCATCGATTGCCTCGCCCACCGTGATCGGAAGACCCCTCGGAGAACTCTCCGAGGGTCTTCCGCCGCTTCAGCTCAAGCTGCATGGTGCGTCTCGCGTCCGCGAGGGTATGGAGCGTCGGTGCGGGATGACGGATCTACCCGTACCGCGTAGGACTAGCCACCCCGCTTCCGCTTGCGCCTGGTGACGCTCATGCCTGCAGACCTCCCGGGACTGGGCGATGACAGACCTTCTAGCCACTCGCGGACTGCCGACTCCGGATACCGACGTTCGAGCCCCACGCGTATAGACCGAAGCTTGCCGCTTCGCGCCGCGCGGCGAATCGTCTCCGGATGAACCTTCAGCAACTCGGCAAGCTCGCGAGTGGTGTAGTGACGTTCGAGCATCACGCCACGACCTGCAGCGTCATCGGAAGCTTCACGGCGTCCTTCTTTCCTACCCGCGCGTCCACTTGCTTGACGATCTGCCGCCCCAACTCGTTGGGATTGTCGAACTCCGGCCACAGCTCGCGGAACTCAGCCTGGACGCGGTATGCCTGCCGCTCGCTCTCATTCCAGTAGCGCTGGTACTCGGTGATCGAGTACTCCTCAGCATCTCCATCTTCATCGCGATCGCCCAGCAGACGATGAACGCGGCGACCCGCGACGCCTTCGGCGTTCCTCGCCGCCGACCGAAGCGCACTCCATTTCCCCGGCGGCTGTCCAGCAGCTGCCTTGGCGTTCATGGCTTCTATGCCGCCCTCGGCCTCCATGGGACTGAGCCAGCGGGCGCCGTGCGCTCCGAGGCGCAAGATCAAATAGCTCACGAAGGCAACGCCGGCGATGCAACAGCACAGGGCAGTTTTCTGTTCCCAGCCTTGGGCGCGGTTTTGCAGCAGGATCGCTGTCGAGATCGCGCCCGGGCCGGCCAGCATCGGAATAGCCAATGGCGCGATGGCAATGTCGGTCTTTTCAACACCGGCGGCGGTTTCCTCCGATGTCTCGTGAACCCGTGATCGCTGGGCCCGCAGCATGTCCAGGGCGACCAGCAGCAGCACGATGCTGGCCGCAATTTGGAAGGCCGGCATCGTAATCCCCAGGAACTTGAAAATCCATTTACCCGCCAGGGCAAAAGCAATCAGCACCCCCGCCGTCACGCAACACGCCAGCCGCGCCATTGATCCGCTGCTCCGGCGTATCGGTCGGAGTCATCGCCAGAAACGCCGGGAGCGCGTG
>CAWITF010000007.1:0-70232 GCA_963838985.1 uncultured Actinomycetes bacterium | reverse complement strand
GGGAGCACGCGGGGTTGGCGTCGCGTGAACGGGCAGTCGAAGGTGCGGGGGTTAGAGCGCGCGGCCGTGCGTCGGACTCGGTCCTGTCACCGAGGCGGTGGTCGGCCGCCGGGCGGTGTCAGGCGAGCGGGCGGTCGACGATGAAGCGCCAGATGCGGCGGACCCTGGTCATGTTCACCTCCTCGCTCGCTTCGTCTTTGGTGCCGGTGGCGTTGCCGCGGCGAGGGCGCCTTTGATCGTGCGGAGCATCGTCGCTTCGACGTCCGCTTCAGCAATGCGACCGGCCTGCAGTTCGTGGCTCGCGGTATGCACGAGCGACCGAACGACCGCCATGTGCCAGGCGACAGGAAAGTCCTTCCTGAAGACGCCGGCCTTCTGGCCGCGCTCGATCAGCGGCGCGAACTGCGAGGTCATCGGAAGATGACGGCGGTAGAGCTCCTGCGGTGAAAGACGCGCCGTGTTGATCGTGAGCAGGTTGTGGAACTCGCTCAGCTGCCGCCAGGTCGCGAGCACCATCCGTTCGAGCGCCTCGACCGGCTCGCCGCGCATCGGCTCGGCAGCGCGGATTGCCTCGGCGACTTGGCTGGTGGCGTGCTCCATGACTGCGTCGAGGAGCGTTTCGCGGGTCGGGAAGTGGACGTAGATCGTCGCGCGCACCACTCCGGCCCGGCGAGCGATCTCCGCCATGCTGGCATCGGAGTCGCTCGCCAGTGCCTCGAGCGCGGCGTCGAGGATCGCCGTGACGCTGCGATCTGCGTCGGAGCGGCGGCGCCGCGAGCTCTTTGTTGTGTTCGAGTCGGTCATCTCAGTGGACGGGCATCGCGCAGGGGTTGAGGCGCAGCTTGGGCGAGGAACTGGCGCGACCGCGGCAGGACGACAATCGCGACGAGGCTCGCGATGGCGGCGAGGTGCGCGGCGACCAGGAACGCGTGGGCGATGCCGTCTGCGGCGAGCTGACCGGCGAAGGCTCCGGCCGCCCGGCGGCGATCGCGGAGAAGACGGCGATGCCGATCGTCCCGCCGATCTCGTGACCGGTCGAGTTGAGGCCCGAGACCATCCCGTTTCGTCGTTCGCGTGCGCCGGTCATGATCGAGATCGAGACGGTGACGACGGCGATGCCGAGGCCGAAGTCCGGCGACGAGCATTCCCGGCAGTACGTCGTGGAGGTAGCTGCCATCCGCCGACATGGGAGAGGAGCACAATGCCGCCGGCGGCGATCGCGAACGCTGCGGCGAGCGGTCCGCGGACGCCATGGCGGCCGACGATGTGGCCGGCAGCGTGCGCGCCGACTCCGGCCGCGAGTGCGAGCGGGATGAACGCCAGACCGGTCGCGAGCGGCCCCATGCCGAGCACGTTCTGAAGATAGAGCGAGCAGAGCAGGAAGAGGCCGAAGATCGAGCCGGCCGCGGCGAGCATCAGGAAGATGCCGCCGCCGACAGCACGGTCCGCAAGCCGCTTGATGCGCACGAGCGGTGCGTCGGTGTGTCGCTCGATGACGGCGAACGCGGCGAGCCCGGCGAGCGCCGCCGAGACCGAAGCAGCAGCGTCTGGCAGCGACGTCCAGCCGGCGCTCTCGCCCTGGCGTGATCGCGAAGACGATGGCGCCGAGGCTCGCGGTCGCGACGACGGCGCCGCGGATGTCGAGTCCGCGCCACCGCGGCTTCGACGTGTCGGCGGGGATGACCTTGAGGGCGGCGATTGCGAGGGCGACGGCGACCGGGAGGTTGACGTAGAAGATCATCCGCCAGTCGGCGAACTCGGTCAGGAGACCACCGACGAGCACGCCGATCGCGGCGCCCGCTCCTCCGACTGCACCCCAAGCCGCGAGCGCCTTCGCGCGCTGGCGTGCCCTGGAATGCAGTCGTGATGATCGAGAGCGCGGCGGGCGAGAGCAGCGCCGCGCCGAGACCCTGGCCCGCACGCGCAGCGAACAGCGCGGCCGCGGTGCCAGCCATGGCCGACGCGAAGGAGAAGCGCTGAAGATCCCGAGGCCGGTCAGGAACATGCGGCGACGACCGAGGAGATCGGCTGCCCGGCCACCGAAGAGCAGCAGGCTGCCGAAGACGAGCGAGTAGCTGGTGATCGTCCAGCTGATGCTCGGAGCCGGTGAGCTGCAAGTCCGCCGCGAGGCTCGGCAGCGCGATGTTCGACGGCCGTGATGTCGAGGATGACCATCAGCTGGGCGACGAGCAGCACCGGTAGGAGTCCGCGACGCACGGTCGCGTGGGAGGCTTTTACGCCGACCCCCGGCGAGTCGCTGGCGTGCGCGTGGAGGGAGACCTGAGAAGCGGGATCGCTGCGCTTGTGATGCATGGGGCTCTCCTTAAGTCGGACGTTGGTGTCTGATGTAATAAATCAGACAGTACTGTCCAAGTCAAGGGTCCGTAGCGGGGCGGCTGCAACGCCCGGCCCGGTGGCTCGCATGAGGCGGCACCGCCCCTTCATCGAGTTCGGCATCGGTTCTCGCGCTGCGCGAGAAGGTCGAGAGAGCTGGCGCGGCGACGAGCTGCGACTTCTGTTGATTCTGTGACGATCCGGTTTGGCTCGCCTAACGGCGGCGCTGAACCGGGAAACGATTGTCCTCGCCGGCGCCCCTCCGGCGTCAGTGCGCGTGAAACTCGTGCATCACGGCATGGCCTTTGCCGCGTCCGATCAACCAGCGGTTGACCGGCACGGTGACGACGAAGGCGATCGCGAGACTCGCCAGGAGGCTCCACCAGAACAGCGGGTCTGCGAGACCGGCTGCGATCGCGCCGGGAACGATGAGGATGAACGCGTTGTCCGCGATTTCCATCGTCGTTATGGAGACGGTGTCTGACGCGAACGCCACGCCTGCGGCTCGCCGCATCCCGACGCCTGAACGAAGAACGGGACGGATCGTGAGTCCGTATCCGCAGCCGAAGGCGAGAAGCACCGAAAGCGCGACGGACGCAATGTTGCTCATGTTGAGCGCCGACGCGATGACCATCCCCAAGACCTCGCCGATCGCGCAACCGGTCAGGCAGTGCAGCGTCGCGCTGATCGCAGTGCGTGTGGGCGGTGTGAACACGAGCAAGCGCCGTTAGGTGGCGTACGCGAGCGCCGAAGGGGTCTGGCGGCCGACAATCGCGGGCGCCTTGTGAATGAGTTCGTCGTTGTTTAGAGCCTCGACCATGAACAGGGCGAAGTCGATGCGGCGGGTGGTGTTGCTCTCGAGAATGGGATCACCCACATGCCTGCTCCACACGGGCAGGCCCTGACTCTCGCCCTCCTCAAGGTCGCTGCCGCGTACGACGGTCCACCGCGTGTCGCTGGCAAAGATCCGCCGGGCCGCCTCCACCTGGTCATCGAGATCGGCGAAGCGAGCGAGACGCGCAAGCGGGCCGAAGACCTTCACGATGGTCTTGAGCTTCAGCGAGTACACGTCTTGGCCGTCGAGGGTGATGTGCCATCCGCACGAGAAGATGAGGCGCGCGCCTGCAGGCGCATAGTCGAGCACCGCCTGGGTGGTTCCCGTCGAGTACCCGTGGACGCCTCGCGGGGTCATCACGACGAGAATCCCGTCGCATCCCGCGACAGCGCGCTTGATGACCTCGCGATCGTCGGTCGCTCCCGGGATGACAGTGATGCGCCCCTTGAATGCGTCGAGCTTCGCCACGCTTTGCTCGCGGCACACTCCGACCACCTCGTCACCGCGATCCAGCGACTGCTGGACCATGTACTGCCCAAGCTTCCCCGAAGCCCCGACGATGCACACTCTCATCTCTTCCTCCCATCAGCTGACAGGCACCAAATTCGGCCTGCATTCCGGGCACGACACGAGAAAGAGAACGCTCGCGTCACCGAGGCTCAGCATTGTCGAGCTCGGTGCAGCGGCGTGAGCGAAGGCTTACCCGCGTTTTGTACCGAGCTTCACCATACTGCGCGCCGACATGAAGGAATAGCCCGGCCCGAAAGGCGATGACTTGTCGGGCGTCTCCGAACACTGGCGCATGCGGTCGTTCTGGCCCTGACGCCTACTCAGGGAGACCCGTAGATGGTCTGCCAGGAGTCCCAGGTGATTTTGAGGATGACGGCGGTGATGACGAGGCCGATGAGCGGGTCGGCGATCGGTGCGCCGAGTGCGACGGCGATCGCGCTGCCGATGACGCCGAGTGAGACGAAGCCGTCGATCCGGGCGTGGTTTCCGTCGGCTGTGAGTGCTGGACTATTCAGGCGTTTCCCTCCGCGCAGCCGGACTCGCGCTGCGATCTCGTTGCCGACGAAGCCCACGATTCCCGCCGCCGCGAGTGTCCAGAGGTGGGTGAGGTGTTGTGGGTTGATCAGCCGCTGGATCGTCTCGTAGAGCGCGACGGCGGCGCTGATGAAGATCGCGAGCACGACGCCAAGGCCGGCCCATCGCTCTCCGCGTTCGGAGCGGAGGAAGAACGCGATGCCGAGCGGGATTGCCGTCAGACCGTCGCCGTAGTTGTGGATCAGGTCGGCGAGGAGCGCGACGCTGCCTGTGGCGACGAAGATGATTGTTTGCGCGACCGCAGCCGCCGTGAGCACGATTAGGCTGATCGCGACCGTGCGGACGCCGTCGCGCGATCGGATGATCGAGCGGTCGACGAGCCCGTGCGAATGCCCGTGGCTGCCCGGGCCGTCACGGTGCTCTCCCTCGTGGTCGTGGTCGTGGTCGTGGTCGTGGTCGTGGTCGTGGTCGTGGTCGTGAGGATGCTCGTGGTGTGGGTGAGGACCCTCGAGGTCGCACGTGGCGGTGTGCCCCATGCCTGCAGGGTAGTAGGTGGAGCGCCGCCATTCAGAAAGGCTCAGCGAAGCTTCTCGGCGACGAGCAGCGCAGCCAAACCGAGCAGGGCAACTCCTGCGAGTGCCTCGGCGCGTTCGCGCAGCGTCTGGTTCAAGCGCATCCCGAGACGCAGCCCGGCCTGGGCGAAGGCGAATGCCTGCGCGCCGATCAGCACGATTGCGAGCCAGAGGGAGAGATGGAGCAGGCCGATCGTGAAGCCGATCGCGAGCTCGTCGAGGCTGATCGACAGGCCGAGCGCGAGCAGCGCAAAGCTATAGCCGTGGGCGAGCTTGCCGACCCTGTCGCCTTCGTCGTCGTCTCCGTGGAGCAGCATCCAGACGCCTAATGCAGCTAGGACGCCGATCGCGATGTCGTCGGCTGCATTGCCGACGAGGGCTCCGACCGCACGGCCGAGAAGCAGGCCGACGACCGGCATCGCCACCTCGAAGGCGGACATCAAGAGGCTGACGCGCAGACGCCGCTTCGGCGGCAGGCCGCGCATGCCGAGCGCAGCCGACACGGCGAAAGTGTCGAGGCCGAGAGGCAGGACAAAAAGAGCCAGCTTGAACACGGCAGACGCCTATTTCACCCGCGCAGACGCCACCATGCGAGCACGATGAACGCGATCGCGAGCGCGAACACGATCACGGCCAGCCAGGGCACCGAGCCGGCGGGCCGACATGAGGTACTGATCGTGCGGGCGCCTTAGCAAATTCCAACTGAACGTCGCGGTGCGGATTGGGCGGGTGCGCGTCTCGTTTCGTGCATGCGGGAGGGGCGGCACATGGCACCGGAGTCCAGCATGAAAATCTCGAGCGCCTGGCGGACGTCGCGAGCTGTGACCAGAAAACTCGGGGACATTCCCGAGCCTCGGTCTGTAGGCTCCGGTGGGTGAGGCGGTACCAACGCTTGGTGTGCGTTGCTGCCGGAGCTGTCTACTTCGTCTTCGCTGCCTCGTGCTTTCGCCTCGCCGTGGTCTATGACGATGACGTAAGGGTGTCCGTCGGTGAGGGGTTATTCACGCTTGTCGGCGCAGCGGCGCTCTTCGCGGCCGCGGCTCGAGGTGGATGGCAAGCCGCGATCGTCTTCTTCGGCACGGTGCCTCTTGTGGGCTGGTTCGCGGCAACGCCTTGGAACTCCGGCCCGCCCTTTCTGGTTGCTTCGCTCATTGCACCCACGATCGCGGCAGCCGCAGTCATGTACCAACTGCGGAGCCGATTTCGGCGAACGTAAGGGACGGGCGCTTCAGGGTGCATCGCGGAACACTGGCGCTAGCGACGGTCGCTCGCCAGGGCCGGAGGATGGCTCGTCGGCGCGTGCAAGCGGATCCGGCTACATGGTGAGCCAGTCGATCCGACAGGCACCGGCCCCTAAGGACGAGCCAGGCCCGTAACACGTAACCCGCTGCTCGTTGGCCGTCCCCAACACCGGCCCGGGGAGGGCTATGTCCGCGCTCGAGTTACGGCTCCCATGTACTCAAGCATCGCTAACCGCCCGGGTGAGCGTTTCCTCCGGCCTTCGCGTCACCGGTAATGGGCCGTTCGGCCCATTGCGGAGCACTGGGGGCTCTGCCACTGTGGGGACCGGTTTCGTCTGATGTGCCGGTTGATCAAGTCTGGGGGAAACCGTGGGAGCGGGGTCGCAAATCAGGGTCGTGCTCGTCGATGACGACGACGGAGTTGCGGAGCTGCTTGAGGTGAGCTTTGCGCTTGATCCGCGCTTCGAGTTTGTCGCGCGAGGCAGGGACGGGAGCGAGGGAATCAGCTTGGTGAGAATCCATCGCCCGGATGCGGTGCTGATGGATCTGAACATGCCGGTAATGGGCGGGATCGACGCGACGCGCGAGCTGATCGACGAAGACCCAAGCGTGTGCGTGATCGCCTTCACGGCGACAACCGACGAGACAGAGAAGCTGGCGGCCCGACGTGCCGGCGCAACCGCCGTGCTCGGGAAGCCGTTCGATCCTGACAGCTTCCTAGACGCAGTCGAGCGGCATGCCAAGGCCTGCGCCGCCCGCGCCGCCTAGCCGCGACCGTTCCCCCGTAACCGCGGAAGACCAGCGGTCCGTTACACAACGGATGAGCGAAAGCACCAGCACGCCCGCCGAGCCGCTCCGCCTAGCCTTCCCCGCAGACTCGACCTCCTTGCCGATCATCCGAAACAGCTTGGCGACTTCCTCGCCGCGCACGGCCTCAGCGACACGCAGTGTTCCGACGCGCTTCTCGTGGCAAGCGAGCTCGCCGCGAACGCCATCGAGCACGGCTCCAACCCCGGCGACCCGGTCGAGCTCGGCTGCGAGATAAGCGGCGACGGCATCTGGATCCGCGTACTCGATCACGCCCGCGGCTCGATCCCGATCACTCTTACCCCCGATCCAACACGCACTCGCGGGCGCGGGCTCGCGATCATCGAGCAACTCACCCTCACCTGGTCAGAAACGATCCGCGACGGTCGTCGAGAGGTCAGCGCGCGACTCGCGCACTGACAGCGTGCGCGTATTAAAAAGCGCAGCAGCAAGGGTTGCATCGACGCGAAGCGCATGTTGACGAACAACCCAAACGGCGATGCCTACCCGACCGCACCTCGTGTGGTTTGGCTGTGAGCATGCGACACCGATGAACGCATCGCGGCAGTCCGAGTCCGAGGGAAAGAGCAACCCCGACTGCGCGACTGCAGCAATCACAGCGGTTTACGCACAGCACCTGACCGAAGGCCTACGGTCAGCCGTCTCGCTTCATTTCAGGTGCGGGGGTCCGTCTCCTCAGCGACACGCTTCCCGAGCCCACGCTTTTCAACGACTAGGAACGCGGGGTCGGTCTCGACCACCGATTCTAGGTCGGGCTCTTGTGGCCGGGCCGAACGATGAAGTGGTCAGGGCGAGCGCGGACGCTCTCATAGATCGTTGGCGTGACACGGATCTGCTCGAGGCAGCCGAGCTTCGCGCATTCGCAGACCACCGCAAGGTCGCCCGTTACGACCGCGAACGTCTCGGCTAAGCCTTCAACCCGCTCGTTCACTTGACGGAAGAGCGCCTCGTTCTCGCCTGCGCGGCGCTGCCGGTCGGCGTCGCTCATTCGCGTGGGTCGTTGTCGGCGTGGACCGCCCCGGCTTCACCAAACTTCTCGGTCATCACGAACCGCTCATTTCGGTCGACGACACGTTCGACCTCAAGGTCTTCATGCCCGAGCGCGGCAAAACCGCGTGTTCCGTCGGCGCGCGCATGCTCGTACTCGGCGAAGGTGAGCAGGACGACAGCCGTGCACTCCATCCGAGGGCACTCGCAAAGGAAGGGAATCGGTACGCCGTCGCTGCGGCCGAGGAGGTCCTTGGCGCCTTCGTTGAGCTGCTCGTTCGCCGCCCGGAACTTGCCCTCGTTCTCCGCCTTCCGCTCAGCCGCAGACGCCACGACCTGTACGTATCGCAGACCAGCGCGTAAGAAACACCGAGGTCGCCCCTACTCGGCGCCGTTTAGTGACTTGGCGTCGTGATGCTCGCCGTACCGCCTTCGTGATTCGTGGATCTCGTTCGTCGTGAACACGGCGATCATGAACGCGCCTGCGGTGTCGACCGCGGAGCCGCCACCACGCGACGACGACGACCGCGATCACGAGCGTGCACGCGATCACGACGGGTTGGCCTTCTCGATTCTCGGGCCTTCCATGCTTCCCGTCGGGCTTGGCGAGCTACCGCAGAGCGATCCAGATCAGGGCAAGGAGCAGCAGCACTTGCGTAACCGCGAAAGCGATGAACGAGGGCCGCCGCCACCGCCGGTCAACCTGTCTTTCCCCGTGCTGCCGCACTCGCCGGTCGAAGTTCGCGCGCCGCGATCCCGGCGGAGCAGAGTCGAATGCCCGCCAGAGCAGCCCCACCGCGAGAACTGTTCCAGCTGTGATCGCGACACGTACTCCCGTGTTCATGGTGCCGAGGCTAGTTGCTCGCCGCCGGCGCGACGCTCTCCGCTCGATTCTCGTCCCTGTCGTCGCGTAGGTACTTGACCGACCACCGTGTGTTGATGCTTTGTTCCGAAGCGGGTAGAGAAACCCCGGTGAGCCGTGAGCCGTTGCAGAGATCGCGCTGGCGCCGTTGGACGGAGCGTTTCTCCTTCGCATTCATCGTCGCCTTCTGGCTCGTCGGGAGTTTCATTGCGTTTGCCGTGAAGTGGCCGGTGGGCATTGCCTGGTTCCGCTCTACGTTGGCAGTCAATCGTGGTTTGACAGGCACGGCGATGAGCGCCCCGCGCTGACGCTTGTCTGGGGTGCCGGGCAGCGCGCGATCATCGGGATCGTCTTGATCGCCGTCGGGCTCATCCACCTGCGTTGGGACTCGATCTTCATGTTCGTCTTCGGCGCGTGGTCGCTCGCGCTCGCCGCCGTCTTCACCTGGGCGGTCTGGCGCAACCGCAAGCTCGACCAGTCCAGTTCGAGCAGCAGCAGCTAGCCCGACACGACGACGGCCGAACGAGAACCGCCGCGGTCTCGCACGCCCAGTCGACTGGGACGCGTGCGTGTGTTCAACTCGGATGGGGTAGTGAAGCTCTGCGGTGTTGAAGAAGGTGGCGCTTGTCCTGTCTGTTCTTGGTCGGGCTCGGCTGGTTCAGCCTTGTCGCATTGACGGTCCTGAGCGCGTTTCGGGGGGAGCCGGGTTGGTCGATGGCGCCGGTTACCGTGGTGCTCATCTCAATTCCGGCTTTCCTCCTGCTCGCGTTGATCTGGGCTGTCGTCGGGGTCGGTCGGCTCCACGACGAGATCAAACGACCGCTCGGCACCGATGGGAGTTCCACGACCACACCGCTCGAGTAACGGCGTGCGGTGCGCGGGCTTGAGGTGACACGGCGAGCGTCACGCCGGCGACAGCTCGGTGTATGCCTGCTTGCCGCCGCGGCCTTCGTGATCGCCTGGGTTGCGGCGGTTCCGTTTGGCATAGGCGTGCTCGCGACCGTGGTTGCCTGGGTCGTCGCCGTGGTGGCGTTACTCGCGCTCGTCGCGGTCGCTCGCGCATGGATCGGTCGGTCGCGCGCGACGAACCCGCCGCCGGACAGGTAAATCGCGTTCGTCGTGAAGGCGATCGCGAACGGCTGCGGGCATCAATCCCCCGTCGCCACCACCTGAGCGATGAACGCGATTCCGAGCTACGAGAATGGACATCTATCCGCGATTCGCGGCCCGCTCTTCTCGCTTTCGTCTCCGCTATCGACTGACGTTTCGGCGCTTCATGGCCAGCTGCTCATCCGCGCGGTCTCCGGTGTTTGCCCTGTCCAGGAGTGGAAGGCGCGATAGAACGAGCTAGGGCTCTCGTAGCCGAGCAGGAAGGAGATTTGTCCGACGCTCATTCCTTGGTTGCGCAGGTAGTGCCGGGCGAGTGACTCTCGTGCGGCGTTGAGGGCCGCTTGGTAGTTCGTTCCCTCTTCTTGGAGTCGCCGCTGCAGGGTACGCGTGCTGATTGCCAGTGAGCGCGCGACGTCGCTCATCTCGGAGGAACCTGTGGGAAGTAGCTCCACGAGTGCTGCGCGGACGCGATCGGAGGTCGAGGAGTTGCGGTCGAGTTCGCTGAGTCGGCGGCGGAGCTCGGGTTCGAAGAAGTCCCACATCTGTTCGTTGGCGGTGAGGAAGGGGCGGGAACCGTCGGCAGCAGCGAAGACGATCGTCTGCTTCGCGGCTGCTTCGATTCCGCAGCCGAGGTACTCGCGGAAGCTTGCGGTGTCGGGCGGCGGCCAGGGGCTGGTGACGCGAAGTGGGCGCACGTGCGCGCGGGTCCCTATGCGGGCGAGCGCGACCCAGAAGACCAACTCGGAACTCGCCAGCACCTCGGGTGGAGTCGCTTGCGAGCGCCAGTCGAATTGCAGCGCGATCTCCGCCTCTGCAGAGGAGACCGAGAGCCGCATCGGGCCGATCAGCTTCTTGTACGTGGCGATGCGTCGGGCGGCGACGGCAAGGTTAGGGCTGCAGAGCGCGGCGAAGATCGGCGGGCTGAAGGACTCAACCGAGATCGCCTGCCCGATCCGGATCGGGAGATTCGGGTCGCCGCTCTCCTCGCCGAGTGCCTGCCAGAGCGCGTAGTAGTCCGCCGCCGGCAGCCTTGACTGATCGCGAGTTAGGAGGTCGACCTGCAAGCCAGCGCGGCGCAGAACGTTCGTGGCGGAGACGCCGAGATCGGCAAGCAGCAGACGTAGACCGGGATCGAGTACGTACCGCTCGGCGCTGGGATCCCTACTTTCGGCGGAAGTCCTCACTCGCTCCCCCGGTCGGAAGCATGGTGCGCGGCGATCATGACGGCATTCCAACGGCTCGGCGGATGAAGGCGTCGAATGCGCGGTCGGGCAAGACGGTGTGGAGGAAAAGCATCGGCTTCGCCCCGTAGCCCGCGGCGTAGCGTGTCTTCGGCCGACGTGCAGTGACGGCCTTGCCGATCGTCTTGGCGATCAGCTCGGGCGGCGAGGAGCGGCGCCCCGTGGATTCGGAGACGATCGTGTCGGCGAGGGCGTTTCCTTGGGGGGCATACGGCCCGGTGCCCGAGACGGCGCGGAGCTTGTCCTCGACGATGCCGTTGAACTCGGTCTTGATCGCGCCGGGCTCGATTACGACGACGTCGATGCCGAAAGACTTGAGCTCCATGCGTAGGCAGTCGCTGAGGGCTTCGAGCGCGTGCTTGGTGGCGTGGTACCAGGCACCGAGCGGCGTGTAGATCTTTCCGCCCATGGAGGTGACGTTGACGATCGTGCCCGAGCGTTGGTCGCGCATCTGGGGCAGGACGAGCTGGGTAAGCCGTGCCGCGCCGAAGAGGTTGACCTCGACCTGGTTGCGGGCCTCGGAGAGGGGCACGTCTTCGACCGCGCCCCAGGAGCCGTAACCGGCGGCGTTGACCAGGACGTCGATGCGGCCTTCCTCGGCGAGAATCTTCTCGACCCCGGTCTGCATGGACTGGTCGTCGGTGACGTCCATCGCCAACGGGCGGATACCCGACGTGGTGAGATGCTCCATCCGTTCAACTCGGCGAGCTGCGGCGTATGTGGTGTAGCCGAGTTCTTGCAGCCTCAAGGCGGTGGCTTCGCCGATACCGGAGGAGCCGCCTGTGACTAGGGCGACCTTCTTGGACATGTTCATGAATTCCTTTCGCAGGGTGTCGTCGTCGATCTCGGTTCGAGCGTAGGCCGTGACCGGCCCGCTGTCACTCGCAGAAGACGCCAACGTGATTGCGCTTCACGCCAACCTGCGGACGAATCGAGACCCGCGACCTTGGACCGGCACGACCTGCAGGCGAGCTTTGGTTCCAGGGCCTGCCTGGCCGCAGATCCCGCGGCCCAGCGACCTACCTGTCGCCACCTGACGGCGGGCATCTAACCGCGCTTCGCGGCCGCTCCTCTCGCTTCCCCGACCCGCTGTTCGCTGATGAACGCTCGCCTGCCCGGAAATGCAGCGGTGGCTCAGGGATTGCACGGAGCTGCGTTAGACACGAGCACGGTCGCGTGCATTTGCCCCTTGCGGTAGGGAACGGCGAAGCACCCGAATGTTCTGCCGGCTCTCAACACGCGCACCCGGGCGATGCCCGCCGTCGCGTTGTCCCAAGCAGCTTCGTAGCGTTGTCCATTCGGACGTAGGATGTCCTTGAAGCCGCTGCCGATGCTTCGGTCGCAGTGCGCGCCCCAGCAATCCTCGATCGTCACGATTTGCGCGGTGTTGTTGTTGATCTGTAGATCCAAGAAGTCTCCGAGCGGCGCAAGATCAAGTGCCGCGTTGCCGCCGCAGCCAGCAAACGCCAGAACAGTCAGGGCGATAGCGGCGGCGGCTGGGCAGAGACCGCGTCGGAACGGGTTGAGGGAGGCGAGCACAACGCTCGAAAGTTTACGCCGCGCGCTTCGCAACGCGTCTGAACCTGCCCCCGGCGACGTGATCGTGTGCGGCGTGAGCACGGCGATCCCAAGCGCGACTGAGGCGTCAACCGCGCAGCCGCCACCACGCGACAACGACGACCGCGATCACGAGCGTGCAGGCGATCACGACGAGGCACGTGATCAGGCGTTCGGTCTTCCTCGACCAGATCTTGCGTTTGCGCTCGTGCACGGTGTGAGCGTATTCGGGTGACGTCACTCCGTCATGCACGCCCGGTACCGTGGCAGCTGTTGCTCCAGGACGCGAACGTGGGCCGCTTCTAACGCGGCCCTTCGCGTCTTCTGGGTCAGTGACGCCAAGGTGTCAAGGGGATCGAGGAGCGTAGTGGCAACTCATTTCGTGCAGCTGACCGGAGTGAACCGCGCAGGGGAGCTCGTCGGCGAGCGGTGGTGCACGATCCACGCCTGTGAGGGTGAGGAGCGCGCGCGGCACTACGCGGAGTACTTGGCTACTGACGGCGGCTGCATGATGGTGAGCAAAGAAGCATCGCGTCGTCGCGCACGGGGCTCGGCGATCGTGCAGGGCGTCAGGATCGTCTCGTTGCTCGAGCTGCTCGAGGAGGGACACGAGTCAGCCGCGCTCTACTGGGTCGTCGTCGACCTCTCCAACGAGGATGCGACCTTTTTCATTTCGACGCATCTCGGCTTCGAAGCTGCGTAGCCGCAACCTCCCGTAGCGCAACCGCAGTCGGCCGCTTGACCGCGGGCAGTCGTGCGCCGGATCCCTGGTGACGTCGCGATTGCGCGTGGACAGCGCGCGTGTTGCGCAATCCATCCCGGCCTGTTGCATCGGAACCGTCCGCTGACCACGCGCAGTAGAGGTGACGGCGGGCACTCGGTGTTATCTCGGTGTCACGCGCGTTGGCTTTGGCGTGTGTCGGTGCGAGCGACCGGAGGGGACTCGCGCCGCGCCCGTCCTGGAACTGAGGGTGGGGGGATGCACGCTCGCGTACCGTTCTTAGCTCGCATCCCCTCCGCGGAGCGTTGTTCAGTGCGAGTTCGGGTACAAGAGCTCCGTCTGTTTCAGGTTGCGAGCAAACGAGACGAGCGCGCGGGTTGTGTTCGTCACCATTTCGATGAGGCCGAGCGTGTGCGTGGTCATCTCGGGGGACGAGGTGAATTTGCTCAGCATGTACCGGCTCGTACCGCTCAGGTCGGGTGCGAGCACGTAGAACTCCTCGGGTTGGAGATCTGACTCGCGCACGATTGGCGCGCCGTGCTTCGCCTTGTTGTAGTTGACGAGGAAGAGCTCGTCTGGGCGGAAGTAGTGCTGGGCTGCTTGCGTGAGGTTTTTGTGTACGCGCTCGAAGTCCCCAAGCAGTGATGCATGAGGCATGCCTCCCATGCGGAACGCGTCGGTGATCGTTTGTGTTGGCGGGAGCCGTAAGAGATCCGTGAGTTCGCCTGTGTGGGAGGAGACAAGTTTGAAGAAGTCTTTGACGTCGCCGGGGGCGTACGAGAGGAATGCGTCGAGTAGGAGCCGGGACGCATGACGGTTGCGTATTGCCCAGCCCCATGCGCCGAGCGTTTCTAGTGCGTTGACGTACTCGGAAAAGATGCGGAGGGAGATCCTTGCTCGTTCATCGTTGTTTGTCTCAGAGGCGAGCGCGTCGGCAAGGATCCGCGCGGTCGTCGTGTGGAGCAAGGCCCCGCCACTCAAGTGCTGCTCGAAGAATTCATCTTCTCTGCGATGGTCTTCGTCGGTCGGCTCTTGCCCCGACGCGCGCCATGCTTTGAGAGAAACCACTACTGGCGGTCGCGTCGCGCCTGCTGCTTCCCGGCTGCAGCGTCCTCATCGGTCGAGCACGACGTGCCCTCCGAGGCGTATGGCGGCCACGGCACGCTCCAGGCGTCATCGGCGAGGGTCACGTCGGGTCCGGGTGTCAAGCGTCGGTTGAGCCATACGTGGCAACCGATGTTGGGTGCGTCCAACTGGCCGCCCCGCAGTACACCGCAGACCGTGAACGTCGTGCATCCGGTCTTGTCGAGGATCGGGGCGATCTGCGCCGCGACCGGACGCCGAAGGTGTCCGACCTCTGTGCCCGTGATCTCCATGCGAAACGCGTTGCGGTCGTACTGATTCGTCGGCTCCCGAACGAGGGTCACGTGTACCGGGATTAGGTATCCCCAGCGACGGGGCGACCCTGTGAGCTTCTCTAGGGCCTGCGTGTGGAAGCTCTCGCCGGCAACGAGATTGCGAGGGCACTCCCATTGCAGCCATGCAGTCCCGCCGGACCACCCCTCAACAACATTCGAATCCGCGAGTTGAAGCCGCCGTCGGAAGAACATGAATGGAAGATCCCATTGCGGACGCGCTCTCGTCAATCTTCATTCCCCGGCGTATGGGGTTCTCGGCCGCGGGGTCACGCACTTAGGGCGGGGGTTGTGGGCCAGGGATGTACTGCGGCGCGATCGCTCCCTGCCGGACGGCAATCACACCAAGGTGCGGGAATGCGGGCGCGCGCCCGTATGCGCGCCCGCATGACCCTGGTCAGTTGGCCTGAGAGGCGAGGTAGTCGTCGAAGACGCGGCCGTCCCGCTGCTCGCCGTCGACGACTTGATGCCCGTAGACGTTGATCGTCACGGTGATCGATGCGTGCCCGAGATACCTCGACACCTGTGGGAGTGTGATGCCGGCGGCAAGCATCAGGCTCGCGCAGATGTGTCGAGCGGCATGGAGCGTGATCGGCGCGAGGCGGGCGTCGGCCCATACGCGTGCGGCACGGCGCGTCGCGCACGTCGGGTCGAAGGGCGTGGCCCCCTTGCCGAAGACGAACCCCTCCGATCGTCCGGTGCGGAGACGATGCTCGATCAACCGTCGCCGCGTCTCCTGTGTGAGTGGCACCGTTCGAAGACCCGCCCGACTCTTCGGAGCGATCGGGCCGGCGACGCGATCCCAGCTGCGGGTGACCGTCACCGTTCCCGCGTCCAGATCAATGGCATCCCAGGTAAGCGCGCGGAGCTCGCCGAGTCGGAGGCCGGCGTACACAGCAACGCTCCACAACGCCGCGTCGTCCGCGTCGAGTGCCGCGAGCCGTCGCCCGACCTCCTCAGGCGACACCAGAGGTGTCCGTCGCCCCCGGACGGCCGGGAGCTCGAGCCCGACGCACGGGTTCACGGTCAGCTCCTGCCGCACGATTGCGCGACGACAGACCGCACGGAGTGCGTTCACGGTGTTCCGGACAGTTGATGCGTCGTGCGTTCCGTTCATCCGCTCAACCAACGACTGCACGTCAGGCCGGCGGAGTTCAGAGAGACGGACACCGCCGACCTCGGGGTAGACGTGCTTGCGCAGCGAATCGCGATACGACCGAACGGTGCTCGGCTTGTAGACGTCGCCGCTGCGGTTCCTGATCTGGCCGCTCGCCGCTCCGGAGAGCCACGCCTCGCCGGCCTGTCGCACGGTGGCGCGGGTCGGTGCGCGCAGCTGCCCGCGGGCGACCAATGCGGCAGAGTCACGCTGCCACGACCTTGCGGCCGCGAACGTCGGAAAGGTCTTGCGGATCTTCTTCGCGTCGCGCGCACTGAAGACGCTCGCCTCGAAGCGAGGCTTGCAGGTGCACGGTCCGGCGGGCTTGCCGCAGGTTCGACTGTGACGCGCGCGAATTCCGGGCGCGCGCCTATCATCGCTAGGCATCTCGGGACCTCCCGTGGATGTCGTGGGCGGGAGCCGGTTCCAGCGGCGGCCCGCCCGTTTTCTGTTATTCGACTGGCTACCAGGACCTGGCGCGCGGCTGGCGCGCACGCGTCCAGGTCAAGCGAATTCCTGCGTTCCAGCCACCGTCCCGGTTACGTCAACCGGCTTACACGTCCTCAAGGCGCTCGTCAGCGCGGGGCCGCGCGCGACTGTCATGGCTCTCTGAGGCGGAGCCCGGGGATCTGGTGTCAAGGGAGGGCCAAGCGCGTGCTCAGGGTCGTCCGCGCTCTTCTTCGTCCCACTGCCCGTTGCTACGACGCAGAGATGGATCACGACGGCAGCCGTACGCCGTGCTCCTCGAGGTATCGCTCGAGCTCGCGGATGTCGATGCGGACAAGGCGGCCGAGATACACCACCCTCACGTGCGGCAGAACGTGTGTCCTGAACGCTTCTCGGCTCATCGAGAGTGCCGCCGCCGCCTCCGGGATCGACAAGCCGAGGGGCAGGCGATCAGAGGAGCGTTTCGACATCCCCAGCCCCCTCGCTCGACGTCGTGACTGGACCCGGGCGGTACGTCTTGGTCGGGATGTTGAACGCGAGCACGACTTCACCCACGTGCTCGATGATTTCGGCTGCTTCGAACGCCTGAAGGATCTCGACGGCGCTCTCGCGCCCGATCCCTCTCCACCATCGAGCTGCGAACCGCTGCGAGATCGGCGCCGGCCCGATCTCCTCGTCGAAGTTGTCGCGGATCTCGAAGAAGAGCCGGAGGTCGTCGTACTGCTGCTGGTAGTCGACGAGCTGCGGCGGCAGGGGAGGAAACGCGATCGGGTCGACTTCGACGAAACCAAGTTCGATCAAGCTCCTGAGCTTCCACCGTGGGAATTCACTGCGGCTGAGCGCGCGTGACTCACCACACGTCACCGCGGCATATAGCTCCGCGAGTGCGAATGACCTCCGCGGGACGAACACACCCTCGACGTTCACGGCCTCGAACGCGGAGGTGTGGCGGTACACCCAGAGGGACCGTCGATCGCGCCATAGGTTCCCCGCGCAAACCGAGGGCGCGCAACCTGGGAGCACGCAGGGGGCTCTCTCTCCCAGCGGAACCTGCAATCGCGCGTGCTCGGAGATCGCCAGTGCGTAATCGTCGCGACGATCCCACTCGCGGAGCGCGTCCCCCGAGAACGCGGCTCGGCGTGCGTTCACGAGAAGCACCTCTTCTGCCTCCGAGGAGGGATCCCGAGGAGGAATGCCAAGGAGGTATCTCCCTTTCTAAAGCCCCATCCCTCCCTCCTTGGCGCCTCGATTCCACCGGCAGCTGCGCCGCATCCTCAGACCACCAACGTCGAGCCAACGCATTCCCGCACCTCGGTACAGAGCCTTCGAACCGCGAGCAACCTGTTGATGCATTCGGTGCGTTCGTCGTCACCGAGCTCAAGGAAGGACGGGTCGGCAAGTTCCCTTTCGAGCGGCCCGACGCGGTCGATGATGTAGCGAAGCTCGGCGCAGAACGCGACGGCGCGTTGGTCGTGCTTGCGGTGCCGTGCTCCGTCGCTCGCCGGCGTCTGCGGAAACAGGTTCGGAAACTCAGGCAACGTTCCCGGATCGGCTGGAGTCGCATTCTCCGCCGCTCCGAGAGGGTCCCGCCGGTGCTCGTCTGGATCGCGTTCCTCGTCGGCGTGCTCTTCGGACTCGTCGCCTTCGGACTCGTCGCCTTGGGACTCGTCGCCTTCGGACTCGTCGCCTTCGGACTCGTCGTCGAACTCCTCGTCTTCCCTGTCCGCGTCGACATCGTCCTCGTCGTCCCCGTAGAGCTCGAGCTCGGCGCGCTCGCGTGCCGCCTCAGCAGTCCAGCGTCCGGACGGCGTCGGCGCATCCTCGGCGGCCAACGCCTGCAAGAAGCTCCGTGCGTCACCCGGATCGCTGAACACGGTAGAAAGCGACCTCCGGACCGAATAGGAAAACCCGCCATAGAGCGGGTTATCGCTCGGGAAGAAGTGCTCGACCGACCGCCGCGTCTCGAGCGTTCGCCAGGACTCACCCGTGGCCTCCGCGATCCTCTTGAGCTCGGCCGTCGCGCCGTTGTCGATGCCCCGGCTCCCCATCGGTAGGTAATCGATCAGGATGCGGCCGGTCTTATCTTTGGCGCTCCACTCTTCCGTCACAGCCGCGCGGATCTTCGCCACGACCTCGTCGAACCGCCGCTGCCTTTCCTCGTCGGACATTGCTTTGCTCCTTCTGCCGCGCGTCGCGGCGCTCTCCGTTGGCATGAACACCGGGTAGACGGGGTTCACGGAGGCGCACGCGCGCGAAAACACGCAGAGGAAGGGGCCGGTTCGTCCGCGCCGTCGGCGGCGCGAGAACTACGTCGTCGGGGTGGAGATGTCGAGCGGCTACGCGCGGGCCGGCGATTGCGCGGCCGAGGCCGACCGAGACCGGGACGACACGGGCACCACACACGGCGAGCCGCCGGCGTCCGAACCGTGATGGCGCGGAGGAAGAGCTGCGACTTTCCTGTGCCAGGGAGCGCGAGGATCGCGCCTTCGCGGTGACGGCTCACGGCGGTCCCGACCTCCACCGTGATCCGTCTCGCACGTGGCTTGGCGACAGCCATCGTCTCAATCTACATCGAGGATTCATGCCATATCGCGCAGGGGGCTGCACGTTGCGCACTTTCTTATGCGGGACACGAGCCGATTGGTCACGCGCTCGGCACGGGAGCACGATCTGGCCGTTGACCAACACGCGCGCCAGTGGTCACCGCGCTCCAGCCTTCCCAGGCGTCCGCCAACACTCGACCGGCTCGTGATCCCCGTGACCGTGCACACGGCGATCCCCTGCGGAACGGCTGAAGAGCAATGAACGGAGCGGCGCGACAGTCGAACTCACCTACCGAGGCTTACGCCGGCGTACCTGTTCTAAGGCGGCATGGTGGTCCGCACGGGGGAAGCGACGCGCTATCCGTTCCGCGCGCAGTCCCACGAGTTCACGGCGGGTACGGGCTTCCATCGAGGATAAGAGAGTCCCAATCGGGCGGCCAACCGCCACTGCCGACTCCGTCGATCGCACGGCGAAGGATGAGCCGCGTGATCTCCTCGGCCTCCAGCACAAAGCCATCGAGTGTCAGCGCAGCACCACCGGCGGATTTTCATGGCTTCCTGCTTTGGGCTTCCTGCCATGAGCCACGGCGCTACGCACGTCGTACGCGCGCCGAAGCTGTTGCTGCACCTGCCGGCGCGAAAGACTTGGATGGTTCGCGACAACCGCACCACGCAGTGCGGTTCTGTACCGAAGCTCCCCTCGCTCGGAGATGTCCGACAGCAAGAGGGCTTCGAGAGCGGCCACAAGATCCACGATTTCGTCGTCTTTGCGGGTGCGCTCGCCCGCATAAGAGAATCGCCGAACCGCAGCATCGATAACCCTGTGCCCGCGTGACTGCTGCAGCACGTGCCAGAACTCCGAGAACTCAAGACATTCGGCGGCGCTCAAGCTCAGCTGAGAAGAGCCGTACGGCTGGCGCGAGCCGACCGGACCACCGGACATACCACTGCCCTCGTCGAACACCGCCACGTGACCGGCCACTCCGACTTTGTTGCTCCGGAAAACACGGACGGCCTCTGCGACCCTGTCCCCGATCTCGAACGCTGCGCCGGTTAGAGCAAGAGCCCGCTCAGTCTCTTCCTGGCTGAATCCATCCTGACGTCCCCGTGGCAGCGTTCGAGTAACACGAACAGCCAGGCGAGATTGGACGTGCCGATGTTGGCCGCCGCCAAATGGACTCGGGATCGCGTTCATCTGAAGACAGGCCGCCACCTCGTCGTCGGTCATCTCGGTCAACTCGACCGACTCGCCCAAAGCGATGGGTTCTTCGATCGCCAAACCAAGAAGCGGCGTGAGCGCCACGAACTGCACTTGGTCGCCCAGAACACCCGCAATCCAGTCGTCGTAGAGGCGCTTGAAGACGTTCTCGTCGTAACCGAGACCGTTGACGTCGCGCATCGACCAAACCAAGCTCTGAACTAGAGAGTCCGGCGTGAACTGAGCCGCAGCGAGTGGCGTACCCACAAGGGCGTCGAGTAGCGGCGCGAAACGGGGATCAGCTCGAATGGCCCTTTCTAGATTGTGCGCCTCTGGAAGCTCTTTGATCTTCGGCATCTCCCAGATCAGGCACTCGGTCTCGGCGGATGTTGGGGCCTCTTGGAGTAGGAAGAATTCGGAGGTCTGCGCTCGCCACTTCGGCAGCATTTCGCGCCCGGGCGCGTAGGAGGGAAGCCGTCTCTTCAGGAGGTCGAAGGCGGCAACCATGAAGGTGCGTGCTGCGTCGTCGGTCGTCATCGCCGGCATCTTCGCAAGTCCGCCTGCGCGCCAGACGTGCGCCAGTCCTTACCTCGCTCCACCCCTCTCCACCGTCCTCTAGCCGGTCGGCGGACTCGTGATCCCCGTGACTGCGCACAGCGCGATCCCGTGAGAAACGAATGAAGACAAGTGAACGGAGCGGCGTGGGAGTCGAACCCACCCAGCGCGGGATTGCCGCACCTCACCGGTTTTGAAGACCGGCTGGGCCACCGGGCCCTGCCGCTCCGCCGCGAACGATATGCAGCGGCGAAACCGCCTGCGCCCTCGCTCCGTATTCCTCCTGTTCCGTGGCGGGCCGGCCCGACAGGGGGAAGGTCAAGTGAAAATGCTCCGTTTCAGCGTTGCCGGGCTCGCGGTCGCCGCGGTCCTCTTGGGGGAACCGCCGCCGCAGGCATCTCCGACGACGTCTACACGGTTACGAACTTCGTTGCCGACAGCGCGGGGACCGCGAAGGCGTCCGACGCGTCGCTCGTCAACGCGTGGGGGCTCGTCGCGGGGCCGACCACGCCGTGGTGGACGTCGAACAACGGCACGAACACCTCGACGCTCTACAACGGCAGCGGTGCGAAGCAGGCGCTCACCGTCGCCGTCGCAGGCTCGCCGACGGGCACCGTCTTCAACGGCTCGGCCACCGATTTCGTCGTGACGCAGAACGGCAAGTCGGGCGCCGCGCGCTTCCTCTTCGCGAGCGAGGGCGGGCAAATCCTCGGCTGGTCGCCGACCGTCAACGGGACGGCCGCGATCGTCGCCGTCGACGCATCGTCGAACGGCGCCGTCTTCAAGGGACTGACGACGGCCGCGGATCGTCTCTACGCGACGGACTTCCACAACGGCACGGTCAACGTGTACGACCGCAACTTCGCGCCGGTGACGCTCGCCGGCGGCTTCACCGACTCGAAGCTCCCGAAGGGCTACGCGCCGTTCGGGATCCAGGCGATGGCGGGAAACATTTTCGTCACGTACGCGAAGCAGGACGGCGCGAAGAAGGACGACACGCCGGGCAACGGCAACGGCTACGTCGACGAGTACACGACCGACGGCGCGCTCGTCGCGCGCGTCGCGTCGGGCGGGCGCAAGAACGCCCCGCCGAACTCGCCGTGGGGCCTCGCGCTCGCGCCGACGTCCTTCGGCGTCTTCAGCGGTGACGTCCTCGTCGGCAACTTCGGCAACGGCCGCGTCAGCGCGTACCAGGATCGCGGCAGCGGCAAGTGGGTCTTCAAGGGCCAGCTCCGCCACGGCGACGGATCGATCGTGACGATCGACGGCCTCTGGGCGCTCGAGTTCGGGAACGGCTCCGCCGCCGGCCCCGCGACCTCGCTCTACTTCACTGCCGGTCCCGGCGGCGAGGCGCACGGGCTCTTCGGCGCGATCACCGCAGGCTAGAACCGATGCACGCGCCGGGTGCCGCGCTCGCGCGGTGCCCGGCGCACCCGCGGAGTACGCTTGGCCGGAAGTGACACGTCCACTTGCGGCATTTGCGGCGGCCGCGCTGCTCGCGGCGCCGGGCTCCGGCGCCGTTCGCGTCGACCACGTCGCCGACGGCGACACACTGACGATCGAGGGCGGGACGCGAGTGCGCCTCGTCCAGATCGACACGCCGGAGGTCTACTTCGGCACCGAGTGCTACGGGCATGCCGCGTCGGCCGCGCTGAAGCGGATGCTGCCGCCCGGCACGCGCATCCGCCTCGTCGCCGACCCTGCGCTCGACAAGATCGACTCCTACCACCGTCTGCTTCGCTACGTGGTCCGCGTCCGCGACGGTCTCAACGTCAACATCGCGCTCGTTCGCAAAGGCATCGCCGCGCCGTACTTCTACGAAGGCGACCGGGGTCGGTACGCGACGCTGCTGGCGAAGCTCGCACTTCGCGCGCGGGCAAGGCACCTCGGGCTCTGGGGCGCATGCCCGAGAACGCCTGTCGACTTCGACCGCGGCGTGGACACCGGCTAGACGAGCTTCAGATCGACCTCGAAGTGCCGCACTTCGAGGTCGCGCTCGACGAGATAGTCGTCGTCCTCGGGGAAGAAGACCGCGAGCTCGTGCTCGTCTCCCGCGAACGCGGTCACGTCGTCCATCGAGTCGAACAGAAGGATCGTCTGGAACTCGGCGTACCCGGCCCGCTCACGTCGGAGCACGAGCGTGCCGCGCGCGCCCGGCAGCTCACGCGCGGTCCGCATGCCGGTCTCCTCGAGATACTCAGCGTACCGCTCGCCGTTCTCGGCGAGTGTCGCGCCGCTCCAGACGCGCGCGATCATGCGCTCTCGAGGTAGCTCGTGTCCCAGCCGGGGTGCGCGAAGCTGCCCTCGGCGCCCGCGCCGAGCGAGAGCACGACCGTGCCGTCCTCCTTCGCGAACGCGACGCGCTCGACGGCGGGATCCCTGATGTAGACGAGCGTGCCGGTCGGCGCGTCGACGTCGTCACCACCGATCGTGAACGTCGCTCTGCCGCTGAGCACGAGATAGAGCTCCGGGCTGCGGCTCTCGCTCTCGTCGTGGCGCTTGATCACCTCGTCGCCCTCGGCTCCGCGCCACGCATTGATGCCGAACGTCGTGATCCCGAAGTGATGGCGGATCGGCGCCCAGTACGGCCACTGCTCGGCTGCGATCTCGTCTAGCGATGCTGCACTCCAGCTGCTCATGGGGCCTCCCTTTGCGCTAGTAACCACTGATAAGCTAACACAGGTTATGGACTCTCTGGAGCTGATTCGCGACTTCGTGAACACGGCCGATCTCGAGCGGGGCGAGGATGCGCTCGCCGACGCCGAGGGGCTCCAGCGGTGGCTCCTGAGCCATCGTCTCGCAGAGCCGGGCAGCCGCGCAAGCGACGGAGCGGCCGCCACCGCGAGGCAGGTTCGTGAGGCGCTCCGCGAGTTGCTGCGTGCCAACAACTCGTTGCCCGCCGATCGCGAGCGGGCCACGCAAACGCTCGACACCGCGGTGCGCGCCGCCGGCCTTGCGATCCGGTTTGCCGACGGCGCGGTCGTGCTCGTCCCGTCGCGCGGGGGCTGGCTCGGGCCGCTCCTCGCGGCGGTTGCGACGTCGATGTCCGACGGCTCCTGGTCGCGGCTCAAGGCGTGCCGCTCCGACACCTGCCGCTGGGCCTTCATCGACACCGCGCGTAACCGCTCGCGTCAGTGGTGCGACATGGCGGTCTGCGGGAATCGCGCAAAGGCGCGCGCCTTCCGGGAGAAGCATGCGTAAAGGCGCGCGCGTCGCAGCACCGCTCTTCCCGGCCGCGGCGCTCCTCGCAGCGTCCTTCGGCGTGCTCGCGCGGACTGCGCACATGGACGCCGCCGCGGCGATCGTCATGTCGGCGACGACCTTCGCGGGCTCTGCGCAGGTGGCAACCGTCTCGGTGCTCGCAGCGGGCGGCGGCGTCGCGGCGGCGATCGTCGCGGCGCTGCTGCTGAACCTGCGCTACGCGCCGATCGGGATCACGGTCGCGCGTGCGTTCCGCGGGAGCCTGCTGCGCCGGCTCGGCGAGTCGCAGCTCGTCGTCGACGAGTCGTGGGCGCTCTCGGGAGGCGGCACGCCGCGCTTCGACCGGCGCGTGCTGCTCGGCGTCGGCCTGACGCTCTACGTCGCGTGGGTCGGCGGCACCGCCGTCGGCGCGCTCCTCGGCCAGGCGATCGGCGACACGTCGAAGTTTGGGCTCGACGGCGCGTTCGCGGCCGTCTTCGTCGCGCTCCTTGCAGCGCAGCTCACCGATCGCAGGCGCGTCGCGGCGGCGGTCGGCGGCGCGGCGATCGCTGCCGTCTTGATCCCGTTCACGCCGCCCGGCGTCCCGATCATCGCCTCGATCGCCGCCGTCGCGGTGGGTTGGAGGCGCTCGTGAGCGCCGCATGGCTCGCGGTGCTCGTCGTCGGCGCCGGGACGGTCGTGCTGAAGGCGGTCGGGCCCGTCGGGGTCGCGCACCGGCGGCTCCCGGCGCGCGCCGAGGAGCTGCTCGGGCTCGTCGCGCCGGCGATCCTGGCCGCGCTCGTCGTGACCGAGACCTTCGCGAGCGGGCGGCACCTCGTGGCCGACGCCCGCCTCGCCGGGCTCGGCGCGGCGATCGTCGCCGTCGCACTTCGTGCACCGCTCTGGCTCGTGATCGTCGTCGGCGGCGCTGCCACCGCGCTCGCACGCGCGCTCAGCTGAAGCGGACGAGGAGCTCGTCCGGCGGTAGGTCGGCGAGCGAGTCGACCACGAGGTCGGCGTCGTCGAGACCGAAGTCGCGCGTCACGTTGTTCGGGATCGCGACGACGAAGATGCCGGCGGCGCGAGCCGCTGCGACGCCGTTCGGCGAGTCCTCGAACACGATCGCCTCGTCCGCGTTCACGTCGAGAACGTCGAGCGCCTCGAGGTACATCGTCGGCCTGGGCTTCGCACGCTCGTGGTTGCGATCGGCGGTGATGATCGCGTCCCAGCCGACCGCGCGCTCGAGACGGGCCAGGTGCATGTCGATCCAGCGCCGCGACGCGCTCGAGACGATCGCGCGCTTCAGCCCGAGCCGCGTCGCGGCGTCGATGTAGTCGGCGATTCCGGGCCGTAGCTCTTCGGCTTCGATCAGCGTGATCTCGTGCGCGTAGCGGCGCTCGTTCAGGGCCTCGCGCTCGAGCGGCTCCCCGACGAGCTCCTCGAGGTGGTCCATCGGGCTCCAGACGCCGGTCGTCCCGACGACCGTCGCCCACTTGTCGCGCGGCAGCTCGTGGCCGTGCTCGCGGTAGAGCCACTCCCAGCCCGCACGCGAGGCGGTCTCGGTGTCGAGGATGAGGCCGTCGAAGTCGAAGAGCAAGGCGCGGATCGGCACGGCGATGCAGAGTACGCGCGTGGCGATCCTCGGCGTCGACGTTGGTGGGACGTTCACCGACGCAGTGCTTCTGGAAGACGGCCGCGTCCGCACTGCGAAGGTCCCGACGGCGATGCGGCAGGAGGAATCCGTGCTTGCCGCGGCGCGCGAGCTCGGCACGGGCGGCGTCACGAGGTTCGCGCACGGAACGACGGTGGCGACGAACGCGCTGCTCGAGCGCCGCGGCGCGCGCACGGCTTTTGTCGCGAACGACGGCTTCGAGCATCTGCTGCACCTGCGGCGCCAGACGCGTGCGCATCTCTACCGCCTCTGTGCGGAGCAGCCTGAGCCGCTCGTGCCACTCGAGCGTTGTCACGGCGTGCGCGGGCGCATCGGGCCCGAAGGCGAGCTCGAGCCGCTCGACCTTGCGAGCCTGCCCGTTCTCGGTGATGTCGACGCGGTCGCGGTCTGCCTGCTCTTCGCGTTCCGAGACGACTCGCACGAGCGCGCGGTCGTGGACGAGTTGCGCAAGCGGCATCCCAACGCGCACGTTGTCGCGTCGCACGAGATCGCACCGGAGTTCCGTGAGTACGAGCGCGCGTCGACGACAGTCGCAGATGCGTATCTCGCGCCGGTCACGGCCCGCTACCTGCGCGCGCTCGCAAACGCCGCGACAGCGGCCGGGCTGCCGGAGCCGCTCGTCATGCTCTCGTCGGGCGGCGTCGCACAGGTCGCCGACGCTGCGGCGCATCCCGCGACGATCCTCGTGTCGGGACCCGCCGGCGGGGTCGTCGGCGCCGGCCTCGTCGCGCGTCGTGCTGGCTTTGAGAACGCGATCGCGTTCGACATGGGCGGCACGTCGACCGATGTCTGCCTGCTGCCGGGCGGCTATGCGGCTCGCGTCGCCGAACGTGTCGTCGGCGGGTTCCCGATCCGGCTGCCCACCGTCGACCTGCACACAGTTGGCGCCGGAGGCGGCTCGCTCGTACGTCGCGACGCGGGCGGTGCGATTCGCGTCGGCCCCGAGTCGGCGGGCGCTCATCCTGGGCCTGCGTGCTACGGCGCGGGTGGCGGCGCGACCATCACCGACGCGAACCTCCTGCTCGGCCGGCTGCCCGCCGAGCTTCCCGGCGGGCTCGTCCTCGATCGCGCGGCCGCTGCGCACGCCCTCGGCGACATCGACCCGCGGGCCGCGATCGACATTGTCAACGCGGAGATGCTGCGTGCGCTTCGCGTCGTCTCCGTCGAGCGAGGTCACGACCCGCGCGACTTCGCGCTCGTCGCCTTCGGCGGCGCAGGCCCGCTGCACGCGTGCGCCCTCGCCGAGGAGCTCGAGATCGAGACGGTGCTCGTGCCAAAGGCGGCCGGTGTTCTCTCCGCGCTCGGACTCATCGCGGGCGACGAGCGGCGCGACCGCGTCGTCTCGTACCTGCGTCCGCTCGCGGAGGTGCGCGACCTGCCCGCGGACGGCGAGGCCGACCTGCGCTACCGCGGCCAGTCGTTCGAGCTGACGGTGCCGCTGCAGCCGGATCTCGCCGGTGCGTTCCACCGCGCCCACGCCGACCGCTACGGCTACGCCGACGAGTCGCGCGAGCTCGAGCTCGTCGCCGTCCGCACGACGGAGCTCACGCCCGGCCCGGAGGTGGCGCTCACGGCCACGTCCCGCGACCAGGTCGCAGGGCCTGTCCTCGTGGAGCTGTCCGGCGCGAGCTGCTGGGTGCCCGACGGCTGGAGCGGCGAGACGAACGACGACGGGACGCTGGTGCTGCGGCGATGAAAGCGACCGCTCTTCATGGCGCCGAACTGCAGCTCGGGTTGGCCGATATTGACGGTCAACTGATCGAGGCCGTGCGGGAGCTCGGCTTCGCCCGTCGCGGGGCGCTCTGGGTTCGCTCTTTTCCCGGCGGAGCACGGCATGCCGTCACAGCCGGAAAGCGGTTCGAGGCCTGTGCCGAGACGATGGTGCGGCAGTGCGCAGGGTCGGAACGCGTTCCGTGGGAGGACGCGCTCGAGCTCGTCGCCGGCCGCGCGCGAAGCGGTGCCTGGTGGCTGGCTGGTAGTGCAGCGCTAGCTGTGCGGGGAGTTCCGGTGTCTCCGCGCGACATCGATTTGATCGCGGATGTGGACGACTGCGAGCGGCTCGCAGACGAGCTGGCGGATCTGCTCATCGAACCGATCTCTGAGGGCGGTTTCCTCGGTGAGCGCTGGTTTCGAGCCTTCGCAGGAGCGCGAATCGAGTGTTTGGGAGGCCCGAACGACTCCTTCGATTTCGGACGTGCTACGGCCATGAGGCTCGATGTGATCAACTGGCGCGGCCACGCGTTGCGGGTTCCGCCGCTCAACGTGCAGCTGGAGTCGAGCCAGCGTCGCGGGTTGCACGAACGGGCCGAACTCATCCGCGAGGCGTTGTGATGAACGTCGAGCTGCAGGTGATCGGAAGCTCGCTGCGCGCGATCGCGGAGGAGATGGGCGCCGTGCTGATCCGCAGCGCGTTCTCCGCGAACATCAAGGAGCGCCGCGACTGCTCGACCGCCGTCTTCGACGAGCGCGGCCGGATGATCGCGCAGGCCGAGCACATCCCCGTGCACCTCGGCGCGATGCCCGATGCCGTCGCCGCGGCGATGACGCTCGGACTCGACAACGGCGGGATCTGCATCCTCAACGACCCGTACACGGGCGGCACGCACCTCCCGGACGTGACGCTCGTCTCGCGCACGGCGCTCGGCTACGCGGTGTCGCGCGCGCACCACGCCGATGTCGGCGGCATGGAGCCGGCGAGCCTGCCGGCGTTCTCGCGCGAGCTCTACCAGGAAGGGCTGATCATCCCGCCGACGCGGCTGACCGAGGAGGTCGTCGAGCTCTTCGTCGCGAATGCGCGCAACCCCGACGAGCGGCGCGGCGACCTCCGCGCCCAGATTGCTGCGCACCGGCTCGCCGAGCGCAGGATCGAGGAGCTTTGCGACCGCCGCGGCGCGCCGCGTGTCGCAGCTGCGATGGACGAGCTCTACGCGTATTCGGAACGCGTCGTGCGTGCCGCGATCGCGCGCCTGCCGGACGGGCGGTGGCAGGCAGAGGACGTCGTCGAGGCGGTCGAGGGCGATCTGACGATTCACGCGTCGGTCGAGATCGCGGGCGACGAGGTGCGCATCGACTTCGAGGGGACGGCGCCGCAGCATCCGGGCAATCTCAACTGCCCGCTGTCCGTGACGCGCTCCGCCTGCTACTTCGTCGTGCGCTGCCTGACCGAGCCCGACCTGCCGGCGTCGGGCGGCGCGTTCGCGCCGGTGACGGTGACCGCGCCGGCGCGCTCGCTCGTGAACGCGGCGGCGCCGGCCGCGGTCGTCGCCGGAAACACGGAGACGTCTTCGCGCATCGTCGACGTGGTCTTCAGCGCGTTCGGCGCGTATGCGCACGGACAGGGAACGATGAACAACGTCGCTCTCGGCAACGATCGCTTCACGTACTACGAGACGATCGGCGGCGGACAGGGTGCGTGCGCCGATGCGCCAGGCCCGTCGGCCGTGCACGTCGCGATGTCGAACACGCTGATCACGCCCGTCGAGGCGATCGAGCTTTCGTACCCGTTGCGCGTCGAGCGCTGGCATCTACGCCGCGGCTCGGGCGGCGACGGCGCGCAGCGCGGCGGCGACGGTGTCGTCCGTGAGTTGCGCGTGCTCGAGGACTGCCGGCTCTCGGTGCTCGCCGAGCGGCGCCGCCATGCACCGCGCGGCGCAGAGGGTGGCGGCGACGGCGCGATGGGCCGGACGCTCGTGAACGGCGAAGAGCAGCCGCCGAAACTGACGCGCGCGCTACGCGCCGGTGACGTCGTGCGCATCGAGACGCCCGGCGGGGGCGGCTACGGCCGGTAGGCCGTCGATGCTCGTTGCGTTCTTCGTGGCGACGTAGTCGTCGAGCGCACCGTCGCGCACTTTCTTGTCGACCCAGGCGTCGTACTGCGTGCGCTTGCCGTCGAAGCGCAGCAACGGGACGCCGTAGCCGCACGAGTCGGACACGCGCTCGACGTCGACGCGGATCACCGAGCGCACCGCGTGTTCCGGCGGATCGAAGACGGCCGCCAGATCGTGCGTGGGCGGCAGCACCTCGGCCGACCCGTGCAGGCGGACGATCTTCGGCGGGCCTTCGAACGCGCAGAACATGACCACGATCCGCCGGTTCTCGCGCACGTGAGCGATCGTCTCGGCGCCGCTGCCGACGAAGTCGAGATACGCGACCTCGCGCGGCCCGAGGATCCGGAACCAGCGCAGATCGCCCTTCGGCGACACGTTCACGTGCCCGTCGCCGGCGAGCGGAGCCGTGCCCACGAAGAACAGGTGCTGCTTCGCGATCCACGTCGCCTGCGCGTCGGTGATCACGTCGAAGACCTTCCCCATCAGCGCTCGCGCGGGCGATGTGACGACGAGTAGACGTCCTTGCGCGCGATCTTCCCGTCGCGGAGTGGAAAGACGTCGACGCCGTCCCACTCGACGGTCTTCCCGTCGCGCTCGACCGTCGCGCGTCCACTCGCACACCGCGAAGTCGTCGCCGACCTGCAGCGACCGCGTCGCGAACCGGAGCGTCGGGTTGTTGCGAAAGATCCCGGCGATGTGCTCGCGAACCGCCTCCGCTCCCTCCGCACGCTCGTCCGCCGTGTGGTTGTGGAAGACGATGTCGGGACGATGCTCGGCGTGGACCGCGTCGAGATCCTGGCGGTTCCACGCGTCGTTGTAGCGCTCGATCAACTCGCGGACGTTCATGACGAGATTGTCCCACGTCGCCGGAGCACGCGCTCGTCACCGACGCGACGTGTCAATCCGTCCGCGTCGAAGCGCTCGAGCAAGAGTTGCGCCGTCTTGCGGCCGACGCCGAGCAGGTCGCGAAAACGGGCGAGCGTCACGCCTCCTGCCGTCGCGGCCTCGTCGACGAACGCGTCGCGCGCGCGGGCGAACTCCGCTGCCGAGACCGCGTAGCCGTTACCGACGCGAACGAGCCGGCCGCGTTCCTCGAGGAAGCGGGCGAGGCTTGCGTCGGCGACCTTGACCGGCTCGAGCCCGAGCTCGCGCTCGAGCGCCGCAGCCGCGGCAGCGTGCTCGCCGAGGTCGCCCGACGACGCCGGGCCGGTAGAGCTTCGCGCCGCGCCGCTCGAGCCCGAGCAGCGGGACCACCTCGCTCGCCCACGGCGCGGACGGCGGCGGAACGCCGGGGTCGAGCGGGT
Source organism: uncultured Actinomycetes bacterium (assembly GCA_963838985.1). Classification (GTDB taxonomy): domain Bacteria; phylum Actinomycetota; class Thermoleophilia; order Gaiellales; family Gaiellaceae; genus Palsa-739. Next base: position 39,603 of record CAWITF010000007.1, on the reverse strand, counting down.
CGGCGCTGGCGATGCGATCCTCGAGCTCGCCGCGCAGCTCGTCGAGCCACGCCGGCGCAAACACCCAGTCCCCCACCTGCTGGAGGCCTGCGACCTCGCCTAGATGCGCGAGCGTGTCCGCTCGCACGGGCTCATGGACGGTGGATGCAAGCTCGCCGCGTTCGATCGCGGCCAGCCGCTCGACGCTCGCATGCCTGGGTGGCAGCGGATCGATCACGCGCCCGCCGCCGACGGTCGTCCCGGCGCGAAGGACGACGTGGTCGCCGCGCGCCGCGACGACCGGCTCGGCGAGCCGCAGCTGGGCGAACCGCTCGCCGACGCGCACGACGCGCGCGAGCACGTCGGCCGTGCCGTGGTGCACGTGCGCGCGAACGGGAATCGCCGCCAGCTCGTCGAGCACGACGTCGAGTCGGTAGCTCGGCGCGTACGCGCCGGGCACGACGAGCACGTCGCCGCGGCGCAGCTCGCTCCGCTCGATCCCCGGCAGCGCGACGGCGACGCGCTGCCCCGCGTCCGCGCGCTCGACTGGCTGGTCGTGCACCTGCACGCTCCGCACGCGAACCGAGCGTCCCGACGGCTCCGCGCGCAGCTCGTCGCCCTCGCCGATCAGAGCCGGACCAGAGCGTTCCCGTCGCAACCGTGCCGATCCCGCGCAGCGTGAACACGCGATCGACGTAGAGGCGGGTCGGCGCGTCGGAGCGCGGACGCTCCTCGGCCATCTCCCCGAGCTGCAGCGCGCAGCTCGTCCAGGCCGGCGCCGCTGCGCGCGCTCACCGCGACGACCGGCGCGCCCGGGACCAGCTCCTCCGCCTCGGCCCGCGCGAGCTCGAGCGTCTCTTCGTCGACCGAATCGATCTTCGTCAGCGCTACGACGCCGCGGTCGATGCCGAGCAGCCGCAGGATCGCAAGGTGCTCGTGCGTTTGCGGCCGCGCGCCCTCGTTCGCGTCGATCACGAGCAGGAAGAGGTCGATCCCGGAGGCGCCGGCGACCATCGTCCGCACGAATCGCTCGTGCCCGGGAACATCGACGACCGAAAGCTGACGGCCGTCCGGAAGCTCGAGCGGCGCGTAGCCGAGGTCGATCGAGATCCCGCGCTCCCGCTCTTGCGGCAGACGGTCGGTGTTCTTGCCCGTCAGCGCCTCGACGAGCGTCGTCTTGCCGTGGTCGATGTGGCCCGCGGTTCCGACCGTCAGCGGCATTGCGGTCACGGCGCGGGCGACCTCGTCCAATTCGTCGTCTCGCAGCGTGCGGCAGTCGAGCAGGAGCTTGCCGTCGCGGACGATCCCGACGACCGGCGGCGTCTGCGCGCGTAGCGGCCCCGCGAGCGACTCCTCCACCGCGCACGCGAAGCTCGGTAGCTCGGCGAGCGGTAGTGCGCCGCCGCCGACGCGCGCGACCGTTTCCTCGACGGAGCCGTCGACGAGTCGACGCGAGCCGCTCGGCGCGAGCGCGCACGGTCTCGTCGGGCTCGCGCAGCATCCGCAGCACGGGGATCCGCTCTGGCGCGTCGAGGTAGAGGCGGAGCGTTCCCTCGAGCGCGGCGAGCGTCAGCTTGTCGGCGCGCACCGCGCGATGCAGCGGATGTACGCGCAGCTTCTCGACGAGCTCCGCGCGGCCCGCGACGATGCCCGCCTGCGGCCCGCCGAGCAGCTTGTCGCCGGAGAAGCAGACGAGATCGGAGCCGGCGTCGAGCGATTCGCGCGCGGACGGCTCGAATCGCTAGTGACAGTTGTTACGACCGAGGTCGCCGGAGCCGAGATCGTCGAGCGAGCGGCACGCCGTGCCGCCTCGCGACCGCAGCGAGCTCATCGAGCCGCGGTAGCTCGGTGAAGCCGACGACGCGGAAGTTCGACTGGTGCACTCGAAGCAGCAGCGCCGTGTCGGCGCCGATCGCGCGCTCGTAGTCCTTCGCCCGCGTGCGATTCGTCGTACCGACCTCGACGAGCCGTGCGCCGGAGCGCGCGAGCACGTCGGGGATGCGGAAGCCGTCGCCGATCTCGATCAGCTCGCCGCGCGAGACGATCACCTCGCGGCCCTCGGCGAGTGCCGCGAGTGCGAGCAGCATCGCGGCCGCGTTGTTGTTGACGACGAGCGCCGCCTCGGCGCCCGGTCAGCCGCCGCAGGAGCGCGGCGACGTGATCCTGCCGCGAGCCGCGCGCGCCGCTCGACAGGTCGAGCTCGAGATTCGAGTAGCCGCGCGCCGTCTCGACGACCTGCTGCGAGCGCCTCCTCGGCGAGCGGCGCGCGTCCGAGATTCGTGTGGATGATCACGCCGGTCGCGTTCAGCACGCGGCGCAGGCTCGGTGTGCGCGCGGCGACGAGCTCTCGCTCGAGCCGCGCAGCGAGGTCGCCCGGATCGACGCCGGCGCGGATCTCCTCGCGCGCCCGGTCGAGAACGGCGCGGGCAGCGTCGACCGCAAGCGGGTCGTCGGCGCCGCGGGCAAGCTCGTCCACCGAGGGAAGGTCGCGCAGCTCCATGCCGAGAAAGGCTACTGCGCGTCGGCCTTCTCGACCTCGTGCGGGTCGCCCGCACACCGCCGCTCGTAGCACTCGAGCACGTGCGCCACCGCGTCGTCGGCCGAGTCGGTGACCGAGAGCAGCTCGAGATCATCCGGCGACGACCATGCCCCTGCGGCAGCAGCCGCTCGCGCACCCAGGCGAGCAGCGGCTCCCAGAACGCGAACTCGAACAGCACGACCGGGAAGTGCAGCACCTTGCCGGTCTGGATCAGCGTCAGCGACTCGAAGAGCTCGTCCGCGGTGCCGAAGCCGCCGGGGAAGACGACGAACCCCTCCGCCGGCTTCACGAACATCGTCTTGCGCGCGTAGAAGTGGCGGAATGTGAGCGAGATGTCGAGGTACGGATTCGACGTGCTGCTCGTGCGGCAGCTCGATGTTGAAGCCGACGCTGAGACCGCCGCCTTCCTTGCAGCCGCGGTTCGCCGCCTCCATCACGCCGGGGCCGCCGCCGGTGATCACGGCCCAGCCGGCCTCGCCGAAGCGCCTCGCGGTCGCGCGCGCCGCCTCGTACGGCGCCGACCCTTCGTGGACCCGAGCAGATCCGAAGATCGAGACCGCCGGCTTGTCGATCTGCTCGACCGCCTCGAACCCTTCGAGGAACTCCTCCGCGATCCGCGCCGTGCTCGCGCGCAGCTCGTCCTCGGTCTCGTGCGGCCGGTCGAGAAGGCGGCGGTCCTCCATCAGAGCCCGCCGCCCGCGGGCTTCGTCGCAAGCATGCCGGCGACGAGGAGCGACTGCGATCGCGACGTAGAGCCCGACGATCGCGAGCGCGCGCGCGCGATCCGGGGCGAACGCCTGCACCGGCACGCCGCCGTCGAAGCGGATCACCGGCATGCGCCACGCCTCGCGCGCTGCCGAGATCGCATGGCCGCCGTCGAGGAAGCCGATCGGCAGCATGTTGAACGCGTTCAGCAGGAACGCGATGTTCGCGAGCACGACAAGCTGAGTCGAGTCGCGCGCCGAGCCGAGCGCCCAGATCGACGCAGCGGCCGCGCCGCCGAAGAGCGGGCCGGCGAGCGAGATGCGCGCGTTCCGCCACGGCGAGAGCCCCGCGCGCTGGTGCGTGACGTAGGCGCCGAAGAAGGGGATGAACATCGGCGCCGATACGCGCAGCCCCTGCCGCTTCGCCTCGGCGATGTGACCGAGCTCGTGGATCAGGATCATCAACGTGAAGCCGAACGCGAACGTCCAGCTGTGGAACCAGAGCGAGTACGCGGCGACGGAGAAGAAGAAGGAGAAGAACTTGACGAAGATGAAGCCGAACTTGAGCGCCGCTGCGCCGATCGCGATCACGCCGCCGCCGAGGCGCTCGAAGGTCTTCCGCAGCCCGCCGCGGGGGTGGATCGGCTGTTCGTTCCGGTACTCGTCCATCAAGAGCCTCTCCCGATCCATTCCTCGCCGCCCGCGTAGACCTCCTTCTTCCAGAGCGGAATCGTCTCCTTCAGCGTGTCGATCGCCTCGCCGCAGGCGGCGAGTGCTGCGGCGCGGTGGGGGGCGGAGACGGCGATCACGACACTTGGCTGCCCGATCTCTACGCGGCCGACACGGTGATGGATCGCAACCTCGCACAGGCCGTGCTTCGCCTTCAGCTCGGCGGCGAGCTGCTCGAGCATCGGCTCGGCCATCTCGGCGAACGCCTCGTACTCCAGATAGAGCACGTCGCGGTCGCGTGACCGTCGCCGCACCGTGCCGACGAACGTCGCGACCGCGCCGGCGTCGTCGCTCGCCGCTTCGGCGACCGCGCGCTCGAGCTCGAGCGGCTCCTCGCTGATCCGGAACGTGCCGCCGGACACGGGCGGGATCAACGCCACCTCGTCGCCGTCGCGCAGGGCGGCGTCGCGATCGACGTACTCACGGTTCAGTGCGTAGAGCAGACCGGGCGGCTCGACGCCGAGCTCGAGCCGCGGCCACACGTCGCCGACACGCTCGACATCGTCGAGCTCGAGCCGCGAGACACCCGCGCGCTCGCGCAGTCCTGCGAAGAGGCGAACCGAAATGCGCACGTCGTCGATCATGCCTCACGACGTACCCTGCTCCCGTGGGCATGTTCTTCCATTCGGCGAAGGAAGTGCCGGTACGCCCGGCGGATCCCGAGGTGCGCCGCGCCAACCTCCGTCGCGTCGTCAGGCTCTTCAAGCCGTATCGCGGCAAGCTCTCGGCCGTCCTCGCGCTGATCATGGTCTCCGCCGGGCTCGGCGTGATCCCGGCGTTCCTGCTGCGCGGCGTGATCAACGCGATCCGGCTGGACGAGCCGAGGCGGATCTCCTACCTCGCGGGCGGGATGATCGCGATCGCGGTCGTCACCGGCGTCATCGGGGTCGGCCAGACCCTCTTCTCGAACCAGGTCGGGCAGCGGGTGATCGCACGACCTGCGCGCCGCGGTCTTCCGGCATCTGCAGCGCCTCTCGCTCGCGTTCTTCACCCGGACGCGCACGGGCGAGGTGCAGTCGCGCATCTCGAACGACATCGGCGGCGTGCAGGGTGTGGTCACGAACACGGCGACCTCGATCGCCTCCAACGTCACGACGGTCGTCGCGACGATGATCGGCATGCTCGTCCTCAACTGGGAGCTCGCGCTTTTCGCGTTCGCGCTGATCCCGGTGTTCGTCTACTTGACGCGGCGTGTCGGCGACGAGCGCCGGCGGATCGCGAAGACGACGCAGGAGACGCTCGCCGACATCTCGAGCCTCGTGCAGGAGTCGCTCTCGGTGAGCGGGATCCTGCTCGGCAAGACGATGGGCCGCACGAACGAGCTCGCCGACCGCTTCGAGGCCGACTCGCTCAGGCTTGCGGACCTCGAGGTGCGGCAGCGCATGGCGGGGCGCTGGGTGATGGCGACGATCCAGACGAGCTTCTCCGTGATGCCGGCCGCCGTCTACTGGTTCGGCGGCGTCAGCCACGTCGTCGGGATCGCGACGATCGTGGCGTTCACGACGCTGCAGACGCGGCTCTTCTTCCCGGTCGGCTCGCTGCTCGGCGTCGGGCTCGACGTGCAGACCTCGCTCGCGCTCTTCGACCGCATCTTCGAGTACCTCGACCAGCCGATCGACATCGAGGAGCGCCCTGGTGCGCTCGCGTCGGCGAGCCCCGGCGATGTCGTCTTCGAGGACGTGTGGTTCCAGTACGACAAGGACGCGTGGACGCTCGAGGACGTGAGCTTCACAGTCCCGGAAGGGACGACGACCGCGCTCGTCGGCGAGACGGGATCGGGGAAGACGACGCTCGGCTACCTCGCCGCCCGGCTCTACGACGTGAACCGCGGCTCGATCTCGATCGGCGGCGTCGATCTCCGCGACCTCAGCTTTCAGGCGCTCTCCGATCTCGTCGGCGTCGTCTCGCAGGAGACCTATCTCTTCCACGCGATCGGTGCGCGAGAACCTGCGCTTCGCGAAGCCGGACGCGACCGACGTCGAGATCGAGGCGGCCGCAGAGGCAGCGCGAATCCATCACGTGATCGTCGAGCTGCCGGAGGGCTACGACACGGTCGTCGGCGAGCGCGGCTATCGCTTCTCGGGCGGTGAGAAGCAGCGGATCGCGATCGCGCGCACCGTGCTGCGCAATCCGCCGATCCTCGTGCTCGACGAGGCGACGAGCTCGCTCGACAACGAGACCGAGCGCCTCGTGCAGGAAGCGCTCGACCGGCTCTCGGAGGGTCGGACGACGATCGCGATCGCGCACCGCCTCTCGACGGTGCGCGACGCGGATCAGATCGTCGTGCTCGACCGCGGCCGCGTCGTCGAGGTCGGCCGGCACGAGGAGCTGATCCTCGCGGGCGGTCGCTACACGGCGCTCGCTGCGCGCGACGCCGAGGTCGAGCTCACGGCCTGACCGCGAGCCTGTCCGACCACATGTAGTGGCCGTAGTACTGGAGGTAGGCGCCGCTCAGCTCGTCGGCGGAGAAGTCGAGGCGCGCGAGCGGTGTGACGTGCCCGCCGCGGAGCAGCTCGAGCGTCCCGCGGTCGAATTCCCACCAGTCGCCATTGATCTTGCGCGAGGTCTGGCGCGTGCGTACGAAGAGGATCGAGCGGTCGGGTAGGACGACCGGGGATTCGTCCGTGGAGCCGCGCGGCGGCGAGGTCAGCCGGCGTCGCGTCGGCAGGAGCCGCCAGAGCGATCGGTGCACGTTGAAGCCTCCCCAGGGGCCGTCGTGGTCGAGGAGCGCGGTCGCGACGAGCAGCTTCCCATCGCTGCTGCACGCAGGGGAGTTCCACGAGCGAGAGCGATCGTTCGAGACGTCGCGTCCCGCGAGCTCGATCGACTTCCCGTGCATCGAGTTGCGGTCTCCGCCGACCGCGAGCGCGAGGCCGGTGCCGCAGCGCGCGACCCAGTCGGCGTACATCAGCATCGACGCGAGCTTGCGCTTCCCCGCGTAGAGGCCGACGCCGTCAGCCGCGATCGAGCTCGAGTCCGGCCACGCCCACCAGAGCACGTGCCCGTGGGCGTCGGCGCCGAACGGCGTCGGCCAGCCGTCGACCGCAGACGTGTCGACCGTGTGCGTGAGCCTGCGGCCGTCCCACGTCCAGATGCCGCGCTTGCTGCCCGAGCACGGAGGGCGGCAGACCGTGCGGCCGATCGCGAGGCGAGTCGCGCTCGTCCAAGCGATCGCCCGCGCCCCGAAGCCGTCGGGCGCGATTCGCGTGATGCCGGAGCGCGGGCTCCAGACCTCGACGCCGCCGCCTTTCGTCATGAACGCGGCGCGCTCGCCAGCAGCCGCCCACTTCAGTTCGTCGGTCGGCAGCGCGGGGCCGCCCGCCACCTTGCCGCCGGAGGAAACGAGCTTGCCGTCGCCGCTCCAGCGCACGGGGCCGTTGCCCGCGTGGTGCATCACGACCCGCTGCGCATGCGTCGCCGTGTCGAGCACGACGAGGTTGCCTCCGTGCAGGAAGGCGACCGATACAGCCAGGGCGGCGATCATGGCCGTACGATTGTCGCCGTGGCGGCCGACGATGACAAGCGATCCGAATCCGGGATCGAGCTGAAGCCGCTCTACACCGCCGCAGATGCCCCCGAGCACCGCGAGCCGCCGGGCGAGCCGCCGTTCACTCGCGGCCCGTACCCCGACATGTACCGCGGCCGGCCGTGGACGATCCGCCAGTACGCGGGCTTCGCGTCGGCCGAGGAGTCGAACGCGCGCTATCGCTACCTGCTCGACCGCGGGCAGACGGGGCTCTCCGTGGCGTTCGACCTGCCGACGCAGCTCGGGTACGACTCCGACGATGCGCGCGCGCTCGGCGAGGTCGGCCGCACCGGCGTGGCGATCGACTCGCTCGCGGACATGGAGCTCCTGCTCGACGGGATCCCGCTCGCCGAGGTCTCGACGTCGATGACGATCAACGCACCGGCGTCGCTGCTGCTCCTGCTGTACGAGCTCGTCGCCGAGCAGCAGGGCGTCGAGTCGACGGCGCTTCGCGGCACGGTGCAGAACGACATCCTCAAGGAATACGTCGCGCGCGGGAACTACATCTTCCCGCCGCGGCCGTCGATGCGGTTGACGACCGATCTGTTCGCGTACTGCGCGGACCGCATTCCGAAGTGGAACACGATCTCGATCTCCGGGTACCACATCCGCGAGGCGGGAGCGACCGCGGTGCAGGAGCTTGCGTTCACGCTCGCGAACGGGATCGCGTACTGCCGCGCGGCCGTCGACGCGGGTCTCTCGCCGGACGAGTTCGGTGCGCGACTCTCCTTCTTCTTCAACGCGCACAACGACTTCTTCGTCGAGGTCGCGAAGTTTCGCGCCGGACGGCGGCTGTGGGCACGCATCATGCAGGAGCGATTCGGCGCGACGAACCCGAAGGCGCTCGCGCTTCGCTTCCACGCGCAGACGGGCGGCTCGACGCTGACGGCGCAGCAGCCGGAGAACAACATCGTGCGCGTCGCGATCCAGGCATTCGCAGCGGTGTGCGGCGGCACGCAGTCGCTGCACACGAACGGCTTCGACGAGGCGCTCGCGCTGCCGACGGAGCGCTCGGCGCGGATCGCGCTCCGCACGCAGCAGGTCATCGCGGCCGAGGGCGGCGCGCTCGACACCGCCGACCCGCTCGGCGGCTCCTATTTCATCGAGTCGCTGACGGACGAGCTCGAGGCCGCGTGCCTGGGAGCTGATCGAGCGCGTCGACGAGCTCGGCGGCGCGGTCGCGGCGATCGAGGCCGGCTTCGTCCAGGACGAGATCGAGCAGGCCGCGTTCGAGTGGCAGCGCGAGGTCGAGCGCGGCGAGCGCGTGATCGTCGGCGTCAACCGCTTCGCCGAGGACGACCACGCCGAGCCCGAGCTGCAGCGGATCGACCCGGCGGCCGAGCGCCGCCAGCTCGAGCGGACCGCGCGCGTGCGGGCCGAACGGAACGCCGAGGCGGCATCCGCGACGCTCGCGGCCGTCGTCGAGGCGGCCAAGGGGGACGCGAATCTGCTCCCGCCGATGCGGGAGGCCCTCCGCGCCCACTGCACCGTCGGCGAGATCTGCGAGGCCCTTCGTGCCGAATGGGGCATGTACGACGCGGTTCGATCCCGCCCCTGACGGGGTACGGGTCCCGGCGTCGTCCAATCGAACGCTCTCCAGGGGAGGATTCCATGTCACATCGCAGGCTGGCAGTGCTCGCACTGCTGGCGGGCGTCATCGCGCTGCTCGCCGTCCAAGGCGGAGCGGCTGCGAAGAAGCCGCCGAAGCACCATCCGAAGAAGCATCACGTCAAGAAGAAGCCGAAGCCGAAGCCGCTCACCGCGCTGCAGAAGCTCGCGAAGGTGAAGCACATCGTCGTCATCTACGAGGAGAACCACAGCTTCGACAATCTCTTCGGCGGCTGGGAAGGCGTTCGAAGGCCGCAGCGAACGCGACCCCCGCACAAGACCACGCAGCTCGAACGAGGCGGGGACTGCGTACAACTGCCTGCTGCAGGACGACGTGAACCTCACACGCCGCCCAGCACCGTCGTGCAGCGACACGACGACGGGAACGACGTTCACGAGCGCACTTTCAGAACGCGCCGTTCCCGATCGACGACTTACATCAAGCCGACCGACACGACGTGCCCGCCGAACCCGAACGCCGCGTTCTCGGCGCCGAACGGCTTCAAGAACGGCACCGGAGCCGCCGGGCGGCTGCACCCGCGACATCGTGCACGAGTTCTACCAGGAGCAGTACCAGCTCAATGGCGGCGGGCAGAACCGCTACGTCACCGGCAGCGACGCCGTCGGCCTGTCATGGGTCACTACGACACGAAGGCGCTGCCCGATCTACACGTACCTGCACGCCTCCGGGCATCCGCACTACGTGATCGCGGACAACTTCTTCCAGGCCGCGTTCGGCGGGTCGTTCCTCAACCACCAGTGGCTGATCGCGGCCGCGACGCCGACCTACCCGGATGCGCCGGCGAACCTGCACTCGATCATCGACTCGAACGGGATGCCGGTCGACGTACCCGCTGTACAAGCCGACCGGCACGGTCCTGCGCGGGCCGCTCACCGTCGTCTGCCCGTCGCCGGTCGCCGAACCGCGCGTGCGGCGACTACGCGGTCAACACGATGCAGCCCTCGCAGCCAGCCGTTCGGCGCGTTCGGCGCCAAGCTGCCGCTGCAGACGGCGCCGACGATCGGCGACCGGCTCTCCGCGAAGGGGCGTCGACTGGGCGTGGTACGCCGGCGGCTGGTCGAACGCGGCGGGCGAGGTCAACGCGCCCGGGCTGGACGAACGGCGCCGGGGCCGAACTGCTCCGACCCGAACGTGATCCCGAAGTCGCCGTACCCGTACTGCCCGGACGCGCCTGTTCCAGTTCCACCACCAGCCGTTCAACTACTTCGCGAACTACGCGCCGGGCACGCCGGGCCGCGCGCACCTGCAGGACGAGGCGCGTTCCTCCAGACGCTGCAGGGCTCGTCGAAGACGTGCGGGCTCAAGTCCGTCAGCTTCGTCAAGCCGATCGGCGAGGAGAACGAGCACCCCGGCTACGCGAGCGACGCCGAACGGTGAGGACCATCTCGTGCCGCTGCTCAAGGCGATCGAGGGCAGCGCGTGCGCGAAGGACACGATGGTCGTCGTCACGTACGACGAGTTCGGCGGTCAGTGGGATCACGTGCCGCCGCCCGGCCAGGACGGCGCGCCGGCCCGCACGACCAGTTCGGTCCCGGGCACGCGGATCCCGGCCGTCGTGATCTGCGCCGCACCTGACGAGCCGTTCGCCGTCGATCACACGCAGTACGACACGACCGTCGATCCTCGCGACGATCGAGCAGCGGTGGGGCCTGCAGCCGCTCAGCTCGCGCGACGCGGCCGTGCACAACCTCTCGCCGTGTCTTCAGCCGCGAAGGCCGTTCAGAAGTAGCGAACACGCGCGCTCCGGCGCGGTCCGCTCAGGCGCGACGCGCCGGAGTACCGCCTCAGCCCGAAGCGCCAGAACCAGCGCGTGAACAGCGTCAGCGCGACCGCGAAGCACGAGCGCGATGCACGACCGTCGCCCAGTGCAGCCGGTGCGTCATCGCCTGCGCCGGCACGGTGACGGCGAAGCCGATCGGCACGAGATAGGTCATCGAGTAGCGCAGCCAGCCCGGGTAGATGCCGATCGGCCAGCGCCCGGCCTGGTACATCCCTTCGAACAGCTCCGAGAGGAACCACATGTTCACGACCCAGAACGCGCCGGTCGCGAGGATCAGCCAGAAGCAGTAGAGGAGGAGCGCGCCGACGAGCAGCAACGCGAGGAAGCGCGAGCGCGTGGCCGACGCCGACGCCGCGTGCGAGCCGCGCAGACGCCGACGACCGATCACGCCGCGCCGGAGACGACGTCGACCGCCTGCCAGAGCTGCAGCGCGCGCAGCGAGACGATGCAGCTGCGCGTCCTCCGGCTTCGTCAGCGCGAAGTCGAGCTTCCCGTCGCGCACCTCGTCCATCGAGCCGCTGCATGTTCGGCTGGATCATCGCGTGCACGACGCCGCCGAGCAGGATCTGCACGCCGAGGATCGACGAGCAGCTCCGACTGCGTCCAGCCGTTCAGCGAGCGTCGTGTGCGAGTAGACGAGCGCGAGCACGGCGAGCCCGACCGCGACCGCGAGCAGCGACTGGAACGCGGCGACGAAGAAGTTCGCGCGGTACTGCAGCTCGTTCAGCACGCCGAAGCGCAGGAACGTCGCCGCGAGCCGGAGCGCGCGCATCAGTTGCCCACCGCCGAGTAGTGCCGCACCGGCGAGCCGCCACTGCCGCGCACGATCCGCGAGCGCCGACCGCCGATCCAGAGCAGCTGGATCCCGAGGCCGCGCAACGAGCGTCGCCGTGCGACATGTTGCCGACGAGCGCCTCGATCGGGAAGTAGAACGTCCACTTGAACGGCAGCCACGACGCGAGCGTCTGCGACCAGTGCGGCATCAGCGTGCAGCGGCAGCAGCCGGCCCGGAGAGCAGCAGCTCGGCGAGGAACCAGATCTCGAAGATCGCGCTCGCGCGCGTCGTCCAGAACGTGATCATCCCGAGGATCCAGAGCGCTTGATCGAGCGGATCACGTAGGCGCCCCAGATCGCGACGAGGAAGACGACGATCTGCCGAGCGCGGGGTGCAGCGCCGGATGGAAGACGAGCGACGAGCCCGACCGCGATCGGCAGCGTACATGAGAGCCAGACGATCTTCTGGCCCGGCGAAGATGCCGAGGTCGTAGTGGATCGGGTGCAGCGGGCGCAGCAGCATGGCCGAGAACTGACCCTCGCGGATCCGGCACTCCCAGCCGAACGGCGTGAACACGATGTTCATCAGTCCGGACGAGCGTCCACACGATGTAGTACGCCGCGAACTGCGCGCGGCGTCATGCCGCCGCACGCTGCCGCCGTGCTGAGCTCGCGATCGTCGACCAGACGACGAGGTAGATCACTGGCTCGGCGACCATCCCGAGCGTGTACATGTACATGGCGGCCCGGTACTGGAACTGCGTCTGGATCTGTGCGCGGATCGTCGTGGCGTAGAAGTCGAACATCGACCGCGAGCCACGACTCCTGGCGGCGCCTGGTGCGATGCGTCGCTCACGGCGCCCCGGTCGCGAAGACCTGCTCGATCACGTCCTCGATCGGCGGATCCTCGACCGTCAGGTCGTGCACGTCGTGCTCGGCGAGCAGCTCGCGCCGTCGCGCGCGAGGTCTCCGCGCTTCGGCACCTGCAGCGAGACGCGCTCGCCGTCCGCGAGCACCGCCTCGATCGTCTTGTACGCGCGCGAAGCGGTCTGCCGAGCGCAGTCAAGCTGCGCCGTCGAACAGGATCCGGCCGTGGTGGATGACGATCACGCGCTTGCAGAGCGCCTCGACGTCGGCCATGTAGTGGCTCGTCAGCAGCACGGTCGCGCCGTAGCGCCGGTTGTACTCGGCGATGAACGTGCGGATCCGCTTCTGCATCGTCACGTCGAGCCCGATCGTCGGCTCGTCGAGGAAGAGCACCTGCGGCAGGTGCAGCAGCGAGCCGACGACCTCGACCTTCATCCGCTCGCCGAGCGAGAGCTGCCGCACCGGCTTGCGGACGAGGTCGCCGATGTCGAGCAGCTCGATCAGCTCGTCGCGCGTGCGCTTGAAGTCCTCGCGCGGCAGGCGGTAGATCGCGCGGTTGAGCTCGAACGAGTCGAGCGCGGGCAGATCCCACTGCAGCTGGTTGCGGTTGCCCATGACGAGCGTCATGCGGCGCAGATAGTCCCGCTCGCGCTTCGACGGGACGTGGCCGAGCACGCGTCGGCCTCGCCGCCGTGGGGTAGCAGCAGCCCGGACAGCATCTTCAGCGTCGTCGTCTTGCCGGCGCCGTTCGGGCCGAGGAAGCCGACCACCTCTCCGGCGCTCGATCGCGAACGAGATGCCGTCGACCGCGCGCACCTCGCGCCAGCTGCCGCTGGAACGAGGCTGCGCAGGGACGCGCGCAGGCCGGCCTCGCGCTCGGGCACGCGAAAGACCTTCGTCAGCTCCGTTCACCTCGACGACCCCGCGCACGGGCGGAGCATACGCTGCGCCCGTGCGGATCCTGCTCGTCTCGCAGATGTATCCCGGGCCGCGATGCGCCCGACCTCGGCACGTTCGTCGCGCAGGTCGAGCGGCTGCTCGTCGACCGCGGCCACGATGTCGAGCGCGCCGTGCTCGACACGCGCGCGGGCGGCAAGCTGCGCTACCTCGACGCTCGCGCGGCGACGCTGCGCGCGACGCGCGTCCCGACGTCGTGTACGCGCACTTCCTCGTTCCGAGCGGGCTGATCGCAGCGCTCGGCGCGCGTGCGCCGCTCGTCGTCACGGCGCACGGGCGCGACGTGCGCAACATCGGCGCGCTGCCCGGCGTCGCGGCGGCGACGCGCTCGTCGTGCGGCGCGCGTCGACGGTGATCTGCGTGTCCGACTACCTGCGCCGCGAGCTCGAGACGAAGCTGCCCGAGGCGCGCGGCAAGACGGAGGTCGTCTCGAGCGGCGTCGACCTCGAGCGCTTCGCGGTCGCAGCCGCCGCCGGACGGGCCGCCGCGCTTTCTCTGCGTCGGCTCGCTCGACGAGCGCAAGAACGTCGTGCGGCTCGCGGAGGCGTTCGCGCACCTCGGCGACGGTGCGACGCTTACGTTCGCCGGCGACGGCCCGCTGCGCGCGCGGCTCGAAGGGCGGCACGCGCGTGCGGCCTCGTCGGGCGCGTGCCGCACGCACGAGTCGCCGCGACTCCTCGCGGACAGCCACGTGCTCTGCCAGCCGAGCCTGATCGAGCCGCTCGGGCAGGCGCTGCTCGAGGCGATGGCGTGCGGCCGTTCGGTCGTCGCGACGCGCATCGGCGGGCCGCCCGAGTTCGTGCCGCCCGACGCCGGCGTGCTCGTCGACCCGCTCGACGTCGACGCGCTCGCCGCCGGCTGCGCTCGCGCGGCCGCAGCTCTCCACGGCCGAACGAGGCCGCGCGCGAGGCCGCGGCCGCGCACGACGTGCGGCGCGCAGGCGGAGCGGATCGAGGCGATCCTCAGCCGCGCGGCGGCAGGTCGGCGAGCCTGACCTCGACGAGCGGCCGGATCGTCGTCCTCGAGCCCCGCCTCGCGCGCGACCTCGAGCGCCTGCTCCCAGCTCTCGCGCGCCTTCTCCGGGTCGACGCCCTGCTTGAGGCGGTTGTCGCCGGTGACGAGCAGCTTCTGGATCCGCTCGCGCGCGTCTTCGCCCTTCACAAGCCGAGCGCTAACAAGGCACGATTTCGCGCCGGTCAACGAGGGCCGACGAGACTGTGCCTGCCATTCGCGTCCTCATAGCCGACGATCACCGCCTCTTCGCCGAGGCTCTCGAGGCGATCCTCGCCGCCGACGACCGCATCAAGGTCGTCGGGCACGCGGGCGACGGGCGGGAGGCGGTCCGACTCGCGCGGTGACGCTGCAAGCCCGACGTCGTGCTGATGGACATCTCGATGCCGGTCATGGACGGGATCGAGGCGGCGCAGGCGATCACATGGCCGACGGCGAGCGCGTGCATCCTCATGCTCACGGGCTCGAACTCGCGCGCCGACGTCGACCGGGCCCGGCAAGGCGGGCGCGGCGGGCTACGTGACGAAAGACCGGATCGCGGCCGAGCTGATCGACGCGATCGTCGAGATCGCCGCACGTAGTCTGAGCTACCCTGCCGCGCATGGTCAGCTTCCTCGCAGTCGTCCAGGTGCTGCTCGTCTTCATCCTCGTGGCGCTCGTGCTCATGCACAGCGGCCGCGACGCCGGCATGGGCGGGATGGGCTTCACGCCCGCCTCGCAGGGCGGCACGCACATCGTCGAGCGGAACCTGACGCGCTTCACGGTGGTGGTGGCGGTGCTGTTCTTCGCGAACAGCGTCGCGCTCTTCCACTACCTCAAGTAGACGCTCCGGCTACAATGCGCCGCGCCCTCGCGCTGGTGGCGGAATTGGTAGACGCGCTAGGTTGAGGGCCTTGTGGCCGCAAGGCCGTGGAGGTTCAAGTCCTCTCCAGCGCACTCTTAGCGGGGTCAGACCCTTCGGGTCTGACCCCGCTGTTGTTCTGGTGCCAGGCACCTCCGGTGCCTGGCACCGCTTTGGCCCTTTCGATTTGACGCCGTCCGGAGGAGTCTCTACTCTCGTGCCGAACACACGTTCGACCGAGCCGCGACCCCGACCCAACGAGGAGACGACACCACCGTGGAGCTGACCGGGCGCCAACAGGAGATCTGGACGTTCCTCGTCGACTACGTCGACCGGCACGGCTACCCGCCGACCGTCCGCGAGATCGGCGAGGCCGTCGGGCTCGCCTCGCCCTCGACCGTGCACGCCCATCTCGCGAACCTCGAGCGGGCGGGCCTCTGCAGCGCGACCCGACGAAGCCGCGCGCGCTCGAGCTGTCCGGCCGCGAGCAGCGGGCGGCCGTCCGAGCAGCGGCGGAGCTGCCGAAGCTGCCGCTCCTCGGCCAGATCGCGGCCGGCGGGCCGCTGCTCGCCGAGCAGAACGTCGAAGACGAGCTCGCCGTGCCCGAGACGCTGCGCGGCGACTTCCTGCTGCGCGTCAAGGGCGAGTCGATGATCGAGGCGGGCATCCTCGACGGCGACATCGTCGTCGTCCGCCGCGCGCAGGACGCGCGCAACGGCGACATCGTCGTCGCGCTCGCCGGCGACGACGAGACCGCCGACGAGGCGACGGTGAAGACGTTCTACAAGGAGAAGGGCCGCATCCGGCTGCAGCCGGAGAACGCCTCGCTCGACCCGATCTACGCGGACTACGTGCAGGTTCTCGGCAAAGTCGTTGGAGTCTTCCGGGAGCTATGAGCCACGTAGCTCTCGCTGCACCGGACGCTCGAGCAGGAGCTCTTCGCCCTGTTGCGCGGAGCCTCGCTCGAGTGCCCGGTGTGCGGGGAGTTCGTGCTGCACGAAGGGGCGACGGTGCGCTGCCCCGAGTGCGAGATGACCCTGCTACGGGCGCAGCGATCGCCGCTGCGTCCAGGTAGAATTCGACGTGCAGGCCGGGTGACCGCGGCGTCGAGTCCTGATCATAGGCGCGTCGAGGAAAGTCCGGACACCGCAGGGCAGGACGCTCCCGCGAGGGAGGCGGCGAAAGCCGACGGAAAGTGGCACAGAAAACAGACCGCCGGCGGCGTGATCTCCGGAGACGCCGCCGGTAAGGGTGAAACGGTGGGGTAAGAGCCCACCAGCGTCGTGGCGACACGGCGGCTAGCCAAACCCCGTCCGGTGCAAGGCGAACAGGTTCCGATGAGGCGGCCCGCCGAGGAACCGGGTAGCTGCACAGATGGATGGTCACCCTCGACAGAATCCGGCTTACAGGCCTGCTACGGAAAACCCCCGCTCGCGGGGGTTTTCTACGTCTACGGCCCGTTTGGCTTTCGAAGCCCCGGGAACCCGAACTCGACATCGCGAGTCGCGCGGGGGCCGGCTCGAAGGCGAAACGAGGAGGTTCCATGCGCGCGATCATCGCGCTCCTCGCCGCCGCAGCCGTGTGCTCGCTCCTGGCTGTGTCGGCGAACGCAGCACCAGCGCAGACCGCACACGGGCAGCGCGTCCACGTCCTGGCGAATACGAACCAGAGCTCGAACTGGTTCGGCTACGACCAGGGCTCGCTCGAGCTCGGCGGCAAGCTCTTCAATGCGATCACGGGCGACTGGACGGTTCCGTCCGTCTCGCAGCACACGAAAGGTCAGGACGAGAACTCGTCCGACTGGATCGGCATCGGCGGCGGCTGTGTCGACGCCGGCTGCACGGTCGGTGACAACACCCTGATCCAAACCGGCACCGAGCAGGACGTCGCCGCGAACGGCGCCACGTCGTACTCCGCGTGGTGGGAGGTCATTCCCGGTCCGTCGATCGAGATCACGAGCATGACCGTCGCAGCGGGCGACCACATGCACGCGTCGATCGCCGAGGTCGTGCCGAACTCGAACGTCTGGACGATCGTGCTGCAGGACGTCACCCGCGGCGAGTCGTTCTCCCAGACCGTCCCGTACAGCTCGTCGCATCTGACCGCCGAGTGGATCGAGGAGACGCCGCTGCTTCTCTCGACCAACGCGGGCTTCGCCTCGCTACCCGATCTCACTTCGCCCGTGTTCGACAACGCGACGGTGAACGGTGCACCGGCGAACCTGCAGGCCTCCGAGGAGATGCAGCTCATCGATTCCAACGGCTCGGTGATCGGGACGCCTTCCGCACCCGACTCCGATCTCGACGGCTTCAACGCCTGCACGTGGGCGACCACGTGCGCCGCGCCGGCCTCGAGCTGAGCAACTGACGACGACGGCCCGCCGCCTGGCTTGCCGGGCGGCGGAGCCGTACCCTACGCCGCATGACGAGCTGTCCCGCGTGTGGCGCGGAGAATCCCGCCGGTGCGCGGTTCTGCAACGCGTGCGCAACGCCGCTCGGCGGCACCGCGCCCGCGCCGCGCGAGGAGCGGAAGATCGTCACGGTCCTCTTCGCCGACCTCGTGGGGTTCACGGCCCGCGCCGAGCGGCTCGACCCGGAGGACGTCCGCGCGATCCTCGACCGCTACCACTCGCGGCTGCGCCGGGTGATCGAGGCGTTCGGCGGCACGGTCGAGAAGTTCATCGGCGACGCCGTCGTCGCGCTCTTCGGCGCCCCCGTCGCCCACGGCGACGACCCGGAACGCGGCGTCCGCGCAGGGCTCGCCGTGCAGCGCGCCGTCGCGGATCTCAACGCCTCCGATCCCGAGCTCGACCTGCAGGTCCGCATCGCGGTGAACACCGGCGAGGCGATCGTGTCGCTTCACGCCAAGGCCGAGCTCGGCGAGTCGATGGTCGCGGGCGACGTCGTCAACACAGCGTCGCGCCTGCAGACGGCGGCGCCGGTGAACGCGGTCATCGTCGGCGAAGGGACGTACCGCGCGACCCGCACGGTCGTCGAGTACGAGCCGGTCGAGGCGATCGTCGCGAAGGGCAAGTCCGAGCCGCTCGACGCGTGGCTGGCGCTGGTCGCGCGAACGAGCCCCGGCGAGCGCACGCACAACACGGCGGCGATGGTCGGCCGCACCCACGAGTTCGCGGCGCTCGGTCGCATTCTCGGGACCGTCGCTGCGGAAGGCCGCCCGCAGCTCGTGACGATCTTCGGCGAGGCCGGGATCGGCAAGACGCGCCTCGCGACCGAGTTCGTCGAGTACGCGGAGGCGAACGGCGTCCTCGTGCTTCGAGGGCGCGCGCTGCCTTACGGCTCGAGCACGCTCTACGGGCCGTTCGCGCAACAGGTCAAGGGATTCGCGGGGATCTTCGCGAGCGACGGCGCGCCGGAGAGCAGTACGAAGCTCCGCGCTGCCGTCGCGCGCGTGGTCGCCGACAACCCGGACGAAGTGGCGTCGCATCTCGAGCTGCTCATTGGCCTCGACCGCGAGCACGAGGTCGCCGACCGCCAGGTGCTCTTCCATGCGGCACGACGGTTCGTGGAGGCGCTCGCCCAGAGCCAGCCGACGATGCTCGTCTTCGAAGACATCCACTGGGCCGCCCCCGGCACGCTCGACCTGCTGGAGATGCTCGCCGCACGGCTACGCGACGTGCCGGTGCTGCTCCTCGCGCTCGCGCGGCCGACGCTGCTCGCCGAGCGGCCGGGCTGGGGCGGCGGCCTGCCGGCCTACACGGCGCTGCCGCTCGAGGCGCTCGGCGCCGAGGAGGCCGCGGCGCTCGCCTCGGAGCTGCTCGGCACGGACGCGGAGAGCGACCAGGCGAAGCGCATCGTCGGCGCGGCCGAAGGCAATCCGCTCTTCCTCGAGGAGCTTGCCGCCTCCGTGGTCGAGAGCTCGACCGGCGGGGAGCTCCCGACGACGATCCGTGAGCTGATCTCGGCGCGCCTCGACGCGCTGCCCGACGGCGAGCGGCGCGTGCTCCTCGATGCCTCGGTCGTCGGCAAGACGTTCTGGCGCGGCGCGCTCGAGCGCATGGCCGACGGCGCGAACGGCATCTGGGAGGCACTCGACTCGCTCGAGGCGCGCGACCTGATCCGCTACGAGCCGGCGTCGTGGATCGAGCAGGACCAGCAGTTCACGTTCAAGCACGCATTGATCCACGAGGTCGCGTACGCGACCCTTCCACGCGCTCGGCGACGCGAGCAGCATGCACGCGTCGCGGAGTTCCTGGAGACCGCGACCGCAGGAGCCGGCGCGACCGCGACCGCGCTTGCCAAGCACTGGCTCGAGGCCGGGCGAGACGAGCGCGCGCTCGAGTACCTGCTCCTGGCCGCGGACCAGGCGGGGCGCGGCTGGGCGCAGGACGAGGCAGCGGAGCTGTACGGCCGGGCGTTCGCACTCGTGCCCGAGACCGAGCCGAAGCTCCGGCGCGAGGTCGGTCACAAGCGCGCGATGGCCCTGACCGCGCTGCAGCACGTCAGCTTGCGCGACGTGCGCCCCCTCGGCTCGTCCTAGCGAGGGAAGTCTTGCGGCGTCACTTCGCCCACGATCTCGTGGACGGACTCGACCGTGTGCTCCCCGAGCTCCTTCGCGTGCGACTCGACCATCTCCAAATTGGGGGCCGCGTAGACGCAAAACGTGCGAACGTGGCCGTCGTCCTCGACGGCGACGTGCGTGCGCTCCCACGTGATCTCCGGAAAGGTGTCCTCGACGAGGATGCGCGATTGCCGGCCGACGCGGGGCATCTCCTCCTGCGTGACGTCGAAGCGGCGGACGACCATGTAGCGCGGCATCGGCGAACCTTACCGCGCCTGCTCGTTGCGGGCGAGCACGAAGCTCGACTCGACGTGCGGCGGACTTGTCAACGTCCGCAGCACGACGCAGTAGCGCTCGGTCTTCTCCCGCAGCGATTCGAGCTGCTCTGCGCTCAGCTCCGGAGCGTCGATCTCGACGCCGAGCCGGATCGCGCCGAACCCGACGTCCGCCTCCCGCGAGGTGCCGAGCGTGCCCGCGAGATCGAGGTCGCCCTCTACGGTCACGCGGACGTCGTCGATCGGGAGCTCCATCGCCGCGGCGACCATCTGGCAGGTCAGCTGGGCGCACGCGGCCAGGGCGCCGAGCAGCAGATCGCCCGAGCAGGCGGCCGTGCCGGCTCCGCCGACGCCCGGGTGCGCTTGCGCGTCGTAGCTCGTGCGCCCGAGGTCGACCGAGCACGCGATCGGCGTGCCGCTCTGCGTTCCGCGGGCGACGAGGGTCAACTTCGAGCTCTCGGGATCCTCCCGGTAGCGGTCCTTCAGCGGCTTCTGCACGGCGCGAATGTCCATGCAGGGAGGATACGGGTCGATGACGCGCAGCTTCTTCGCCCCCGGACGGGTCAACTTGATCGGCGAGTACACCGACCTCGTCGGCGGCCTGGTGCTGCCTGCTGCGCTCGACCTCGGCACCACGCTCACTTGCCGGCCTGCGGACGCGACTGAAATCGTCTCCGTCGAGGGTCCGCCCGGCTGGCACCGCTACGTCGACGCGGTCGTCGCCGAGCTCGACGCCCTCGGCCGGCCCGATGTCGGCATCGTCGGCGAGCTCGAATCGACCCTCCCGATCGGCGCCGGCCTCTCGTCCTCGGCTGCGCTCGAGGTCGTCGTGGCGCTTGCGCTTTGCGCCGTCGCGGAGTTCGAGCTCGCGCCGCTGGAGCTCGCGAAGGCAGCGCGGCGTGCCGAGCATCGCGCGGTCGGCGTGCCCTCCGGCCTGATGGACCAGGCCGCTTCGCTGCTCGGTCGCGCAGGGCATGCACTCCTGCTGGACACAGCAACGCTCGAGCACGAGTACGTGCCCATCCCGGCGGAGCTTGCTCTCGCGATCGTCGATTCCGGCGTGCGCCGATCGCTCGAGAGCACGGGTTACGCGGATCGCAAGCGCGAGCTCGAGGCGGGCGACGACCGGCGCACGCGGCATATCCGCACCGAGAACGAGCGCGTGCGCGCCGTCGCAGCCGCGCTGCGCGCGGACGATCGTGACTCGCTCGGCCGGCTCTTCCGCGAAGGGCACGAGAGCCTCAGGCACGACCTCGAGGTGTCGACGCCCGAGCTCGACGAGCTCGTCGACCTCGCGTATGAGCACGGTGCCGTCGCCGCCCGGATGACCGGCGGTGGCTTCGGCGGCGCGATCGTCGCACTGGTCGAGCGTGAACGGGCCGACGCGATCGCGAACGGGATCGTCGCCGCGTACGGCGGCGACGGCCGCTTCTGGATCTGCAACGCCGGCGACGGCGCCCGCGAGCTCTAAATGGTGCGGTACGCGATCGTCTCGCGCGAGCCGGTCGACCCGGACCGCACGATCGCGTCGCAGACCTCGGCGGCGCGGTAGCCGTCTTCGAACGTCGCTCCGTCCGGGGCGACGTCGTCGTCGTCGGCGATCGCCCGCAGCATGTGGTGCAGCTCGTGCACGAACGTGTCGCCCCAGCCGATGATGTGGCCCGGCGGCCACCAGTACTCCCAGAACGGATGATCCGTCTCGGAGACGAGCACGGTCTTGAACCCGCGTGCGCGATCGCCGTCTGCGCGGAACACCTGCAGCTCGTTCAGCCGCTCCATGTCGAAGGCGAGCGAGCCCTTCGAGCCGTTGATCTCCCACTGGAACGCGTTCCGGCGTCCGAGCGCGAGACGCGTCGCCTCGATCGTGCCGACGGCGCCGTTGCCGAACTCGACCGCCGCCTCGATCGCGTCGTCGACCGAGCGGCCCGGCAGGAACGTCTTCGCGAAGCCCGCCACCGACGTGAACTCGCCGACGAGGTAGTGCGCGAGGTCGACGACGTGCGCGCCGAGATCGCCGAGGGCGCCCGAGCCGGCCTCGTCGGGCTGGAAGCGCCACGTGTCGAGGCTCGGGTCGTCGCCCCAGTCCTGCAGGTAGCGCCCGCGGAAGTGGCGGATCTCGCCGAGCTCGCCGCCCTGGATCAGCTCGCGCGCGAGCCGCACCGCCGGCACGAACCGGTAGTTGAACGCGCACAGGTGCTTGACGCCGGTCGCGGCGACGCGCTGCCAGATCTCGTAGCTCTCGGCGGCGTCGCGGCCGAGCGGCTTCTCGCAGACGACGTGCTTGCCGGCCTCCGCAGCGGCGATCGTCGGCTCGGCGTGCAGCGAGTTCGGGCCGCCGTTGTCGAAGAGCCCGATGCGCTCGTCCGCGACGAGGTCGCGCCAGTCGGTCGTCGCATACTCGTAGCCGTACCGTTTCGCCGCCTCGCCGACCGCCTGCTCGTTCCGCCCGGCGATGCCGACGAGCCGCGGCTCGAGCGGCGGCGGCCACGTGATGTACGCGAGCTTCCGAAGCGCGTTCGAGTGGGCCTTGCCCATGAACGCGTAACCGAGCATCCCGACGCCGATCTCAGCCATTGCGAGATAGTAGGGGTATGGCGGCAGCACCGGTCAAATGGGGAATCGTCTCCACCGCAGACATCAACCGGAAGGTGATCCCCGGCGCGAAGGCGTCGCCGAAGGTCGAGCTCGTCGGCGTCGCGAGCCGGACGCAGGAGCGCGCGGACGCGTATGCGCAGGAGTGGGAGATCCCGCGCGCCTTCGGCTCGTACGAGGCCCTGCTCGAGGACCCCGAGATCGAGGCGGTCTATATCTCGCTGCCGAACACGCTCCACTGCGAGTGGTCGATCAAGGCGGTCGAGGCGGGCAAGCACGTGCTGTGCGAGAAGCCGCTGACGCGGCACACCGACGAGGTCGGAGGCTGCGTTCGACGCGGCCGAGCGCGCGGGACGGCTGCTCGTCGGAGGCGTTCATGTACCGCCACAACCCGCAGACGGCGAAGCTGCGGTCGCTCGTCGAGGACGGCGCGATCGGCGAGCTGCGCCTGATCCGCTCGGCCTTCAGCTACGGGCTCTACGACGAAGGCAACATTCGTCTGCGCACCGACGTCGAGGGCGGCGCGCTGATGGATGTCGGTTGTTACAACGTCTCGGGATCGCGCCTGCTCGGAGGCGAGCCGGAGCGCGTGTGGGGCGAGGCGTGGTACGGGCCGTCCGGCACCGACTGGGTCTTCACGGGCACCTTGCGTTTCCCCGGTGACGTGATCGCGACGTTCGACTGCGGGACCGCGCTCGCGAGCCGCGACGAGCTCGAGGCGATCGGCAGCGAGGGCTCGCTCTTCCTCGACGACCCGTGGCACTGCAACGTTCCCGTGATCGAAGTGCGCCGCGACGACGGCGTCGAGCGGATCGAGCTCGAATACGCGGACTCGTACCGGCTCGAGCTCGAGAACGTGAGCGACGCTATCCGAGGCGAGGCGGAGCTCCTCCTCGGTCGCGAGGACGCGCTCGGGCAGGCGCGAGCACTCGAGGCGCTGCACGAATCGGCGACTACGTCGTCGCCCGTATCGCTCTGAGCGCCAACGCCTCGTCGTCCTCACCCGGGAGCCCGCTGACGCCGACGGCGCCGACGCGTGTCTCGTCGTCGAACACCGCGACACCGCCGAGGAAGAACGTGAAGAACGGATCGAAGCTCGCGCGCTCGACGGCGTCGTCGCGCACCTTCTCGGCGAGCTCGCGTGTCGAGCGGGCGTCGCTGCGGGCCGCGGTGTAGGCCTTGCGCTGGGCGTTCAGCCGCGTGTCGGGCGCGGCCCGTCCATCGTGGCGGCCGCCACGAGCTCGCCGTGCGCGTCGCAGACATAGACCGAGACCGGCGACGGCGCCTCGGCGACGACGAGCTCGACGATTGCCTGTGCGCGGCGCAGCTCCACGGCGGCCATTCTCGCGCACTCGTAGTTCGCAGGCGCCGGGACTAGGATCGGGTGGCGATGAGCGTGCACGCCGCACCGGCGCCGGGCGACGGCCCCGCGCTCACGATCCGCGGCCGGGCGTATCCGGTCGTCCTGCCGAAGCTGCGCGACCCGCGGCTGCAACTCGCCGCGACGATCACCTCGCTGCAGGTGATCGGCCAGGTCGGTTTCCACTTCCAGGTCTCGATCGCGCAGATCCTGATCTCGCTCGGCACGTGTGCCGTGCTCGAGATCGCGATCGCTCTTCGCAAGCAGGGCGTCCTGCTCTGGCCCGCGAGCGCGCTCCTCACCGGAAACGGAGTCGCGTTCGTGCTGCGCGTGCCCGGCACCGCGCACGGCGACTGGTGGAGCGTGCGCGGCTGGTGGATCTTCGCCGGCACGGCGGCGGTCTCGCTGCTCTCGAAGCACGTGATCGCGTGGCGCGGCAAGCACATCTTCAACCCGTCGAACATCGGGCTCGTCGCTCTGCTTCCTCGCGCTCGGCCGCACCCGCGCGGCGCCGCTCGACTTCTGGTGGGGGCCGATGTCGTCGTGGCTCGCGATCGCGCTCGGGATCATCGTCGTCGGCGGCTTCACGATCCTTTCGCGGCTCACGCTGCTGCGCGTCGCGATCGGCTTCTGGATCGCGTTCGCCGGCTCGGCTCGCGATCCTCGCGCTCGCCGGTCACGCGATGACCGCGCGCTGGCACCTCGGGCCGGTGACGGGCCTCCACTTCTGGGCCGTGCTCGTCACGTCGCCCGAGGTGCTCGTCTTCCTCTTCTTCATGATCACCGATCCGAAGACGGCGCCGACCGGTGCGCGGCCGCGCCTCGTGTACGCCGTCTCGCTCGGGCTGCTCGCGACGCTGATGATCGCACCGACGACGACGGAGTTCGCGGCCAAGGTCGCGCTGCTCGGCTCGCTCGCGATCGTCTGCGTCGCGATGCCGGTCGTTCGGCTGCTGCCGCCTGCGACGGCTCGCGATCGCAGCCCCGGTCGCGCTTGCCGCGTATGTGGGCCTGCTCGTCGCCGTGACGACGACGACGTCGTCCTCGGCTGCACCCGCTGCCGCGCGCGACCTGCCGCCGATCGACCTCCTCGCCTCGCCCGGAGTGCAGTCGCAGCTCGACATCGCGACCGCGCGCGTGATCGCAACGGCGCTCGTTCACGGCGTACCCGCGTCAGGGCCGCTCAGGATGTGGCTCGAGCCCGGCACCGACCAGGGCCCGCCGCTTGCGGTGGCGCAGGCAGCCGAGAGGAAGTACCGTCCTTCATCAGGCGTCCGGCGGCGAGTTGGGCGCTCGGGAGCGACACCGGCCCGGCCACCGCCGAGGTCGCCCCGCCTCCGACCGTGCGCGGCTTCCGCATGCGCGACGTCGCTGCGTCGTCCGGCATCGACTTCCACCAGGGCTCGTTCCGCTTCGGCATGTCGAACGACACGAAGGCGATGATGGGCGGCGGCGTCTGCTGGATCGACTACAACGGCGACGGCTGGCTCGACCTCTTCGCGGTCAACTCGTACGCGAGCGCCGACACCGCCCGGTGGGAAGCGCACGGCGGCCTGCCGCGGACGGCGCTCTACGAGAACGTGCGACGGTCATTTCCGCGAACGTCAGCCGCGCAGCGCACGCCGATCTCGCAGTGCAGGGCGACGGCTGCGTCGCGGCCGACCTCGACGGCGACGGCCGCACCGATCTCGTCGTGACGACCGCGTCCGGCATCGACGTCCTCTGGAACCGCGGCGGCACCTTCAGCGAGTCGACTCTGCCCGCGTCAGGGCTGGTACACGGGCGCCGCGGTCGCCGACGTGAACGGCGACGGCAGGCCCGACCTCTTCGTCGCGGGCTACGCCGACCCGAACGAGCCCGTTCCCGGCTCGTTCTCCGGCTTCCCGACGAACGTCGCCGGCGTCCGCGACCTCTCGTTCCTGAACGAGGGCAGGCGCCGCTTCCGCGAAGCCGGCGTGCAGGCGGGGCTCGAGTCGGCGGACTCCGGTCACGGCCTCGGCGCGACGTTCACCGACGTGAACGGCGACGGACGCCCCGATCTCTACGTCGCGAACGACGAGGATCCGAACGAGCTCTACGTGAACGTCGCCGTGGCCGGGCGGTGCGAAGGCCGATCCCGCAGGGCTCGGCTTCCGTTTCGAGGAGCGCGCGGCCGCCGCGCGCGTCGCCGATCCGTTCGCCGGCATGGGCATCGCGACGACCGGCGTCGGTGCGCAGGCTGCTTCGTCACGAACTCGCGCAACGAGCCGTCGGCGGTGTACCGCGCGGATCGGCCGCGACGTTCGCGAACGACCGAGCCGCTCGTCGACCGCGCGCTCGGCACCGGCTTCGCCGGCTGGGGCGCGTCGTTCGTCGATCTCGCGAACTCGGGCAAGCCGGACCTCGTCCTCACCGCCGGCGCGATCCCCGTGACGAAGCTCGCAGCGCGACGCGGAGCCGGTGCGGGTGCTCGCGCCCACGCGGCGCGGCTACGGAAACGCCGTGCGGCGTGCTCTGGCGGCCTGACGCTGAACGGCCGCGGCCTCGCGGCAGCGGACGTCGACGAACGACGGGCGGATGGAGGTCGCGATCAACACGATCGGCGGCAGGCTCGTGCTGCTGCGACCCACCGGCCCGCGCGGGCACTGGCTCGACGTGAGGCTCGTCGCGCTTCGCGCCCGGGGCCGTCGTCACCGCCGTGCTGCCGGCGGCGACGCCTCGTCGCGCGAGGTGCAGGCGGGCAGCAGCTACCTCTCGTCGGAGGACCCGCGCGTGCACTTCGGGCTCGGCTCGGCGACGCGCGTCGCGACGCTGACCGTGCGCTTCCCCGGCGGCGCGACGACGACGCTGCACGACGTCCGTGCCGACCGCATCGTCACCGTCGCGCGCCCGCCGCCGCGAACGGCAAGCGACCATCGCTCGCGCGCGACGTGCACCGCGACGCAGCCTGCACGGCCGCTCGCGTCGCGCGCGCTACTGGAACGACGCGACCGCGGCGGACGCTGCTCGCGCTCGGCGGCGCGCCGAGCCGGTGCAGGCGCGCGACCTCTACGACCTCGCGCGATGGCCGATGCGTACGCGCGCGCGCACGCGAACGCAGCCGGCGCGACGGCGATCAGCTACGCCGCGTATCGGCTGCTCGTCTGGCGCGCCTCGTTCGGCGCGAACCTGCCGCGCTCGTTCGCGCTCCTCGATGCGCAGCTGCGCGCGCTCTGCTCTCGCCCGGCGCACGAGCGCAGCCGCGATCGGCAGCCGCGATCGGAACCGGATCGCGCCGCGGCGATCGCGGCCGGCCGGCACGACGGCTCGCTCGAGTCGCTGCACTACGCCGACCCGAGCTTCACGCCGCGTGAACGCGCCGCTCATCGTCTCGCGCGCCGGCTCGACCGTGCACGACGCAACGTTCTGGCAGCCGCTCGCGCTCGGTGAGGTGGCCGCGCACGGACTCGCTGCGGTCCCGGCCGACGTGCAGCGCTTCGTCGATGCGCAGTGGGGGCGACGTCCGCGGCGTTGCTCGCGTCGCGCTGAGCGCCGCCGTCGCTCGGCGACCCCGTCCGACCGACGCGTACAAGCGACGCCGCGCTCGCAGCGATCCGCGCGACCGCCGGCGCCGACATCGGAGTCCGCGGCGGGCGCCTCGCCGCTTGCCTGGAATCGCGTTGCCGACGCCTTGCCGTCGCGCGGGCTCGCCCGCGACGTCGGCTTCACTTCGCGCTGAACGGGCGCTGAACGACGCGGCGGTAGCGGTCTGGCGGGCGAAGCGCTCCTACCGACGCGCCGCGGCCGATCTCGATGATCCGCTACCTCGCGTTCCGGAGGCGACGCTCGCGCGACGGGGCTCCCGCTCCTCGCGCGGGCTGATCGAGCTGTCGCGGCACGCGCGTCTACGTGCGCTCGCAGGGCCGCTGGGTGCCGCGGCGACCGCTGGACGCCGCCGGCGGCGACTCCCGCCTCA
This sequence comes from uncultured Actinomycetes bacterium, assembly GCA_963838985.1. Taxonomy (GTDB): domain Bacteria; phylum Actinomycetota; class Thermoleophilia; order Gaiellales; family Gaiellaceae; genus Palsa-739. Next base: position 11,584 of record CAWITF010000007.1, on the reverse strand, counting down.
CCTGACTGGCATCTCCGAGCGGAGCGCGTTCGATGCTCGCCGCCGGCACGTCGCTGCGCGCGTTCACCGGCCGCAGCTTCGCGCCGCACGCCGTCGCGCCGCGGTCGCGGCTCGGCATCGACACGGCGCGGCTGCGCGGACGCGGCTAGGGCGAAGTCGGCACCGTCGGCCGGGCGCCGTCGCTCGCGCGGCTCGCTGTGCGCTAGCGGCCGGAGCGGGCCTGCAGCCGCCGCGCGAACGTGTCGAGCATGACCGCGGCGAGCAGCACGAGACCGGTGATGATGTAGATCCAGCCGTTCGACACGTTCAGCGTGTTGAGGCCGTTCTGGAGCGTGCCGATCAGGACGGCGCCGAGCAGCGCGCCGCGCACCTCGCCGCGGCCGCCGAAGAGGCTGACGCCGCCGATGACGGCCGACGCGATCGCGTTCAGCAGCAGGTTGCCCGGCGGGAACGTCAGCGCGACCGAGTTCACCTGCGCGGCGAAGATGATGCCGCCGATCGCCGGCGGTCGCGCCCGAGATCGCGAAGACGAGCACGCGGATCCGCGGCACGTTGATGCCCGCGCGGCGCGCCGCCTCGGCGTTCCCGCCGACGGCGTAGACGTGGCGCCCGAACGTCGTCCACTTCGCGAGGAAGGTCAGCACGATGAAGAAGACGACGATCAGCACTCCCGAGAGCGGCAGCCCGAGCGGCGTGGCGATCACCTTGCCGTGATTCGCGATCGCGACCGCGCCGAAGGCGACGACTGCGATCGCCGGCGAGCGCGGAGCGCGAAGGTCGTACAGGTTCACCTTCGCGATCTGCGTCCCGCGCGCCAGCACGGCTTGTACAGCACGCTAAGCGGATAAAGCAACGTGATGATCGCGGCGATGATCCAGCCGCGCGACGTGCGAGAAGAAGTAGTTGTCGGTGTAGTTGATCCAGCGGTCCTGGATGATGATCGTGCCGCGCTGCTCCAGCGTGTTCAGGATCACGCCCTGCCAGATCAGGAAGCCCGCGAGCGTGACGACGAACGACGGCACGCCGACGAACGCGACGATCGAGCCCTGGAACGCGCCGATCGCCGCGCACGCCGGCGACGGCGATCAGCATCGCGAGCGAGCCCGTTCAGCTGGTGGCCGCTGCCGGGCAGCTGCAGCTCGGCGACGATCGAGCGCGCCGATGCCGGCGACGTAGCCGATCGAGAGGTCGATCTCGCCGAGCAGCAGGACGAAGACGACGCCGAACGCGAGCATCGCCGTCCCGGCCATCTCGTTGATCAGGTTGCCGAAGTTGACGGCGGTGAAGAAGTTCGTCGCCGTGAACCCGAAGAGGATGACGACGGCGATCTCGCCGACGATGATCGGGAACGGCCCGAGGTTGCCGGTACGGAGGTTCAGCCAGGCGCGCGCTCACAGCCCCGCGAGGCCGCCCGGCAGCTGCTCCTCCGTCGAGCGGCGGCGCGGCGGTCGGGCCCGACGACATCGGCGCGCGTCGTCATGCCGCCGCTCCTGCCGGCGTCGACGGGATGCCGGCGACCTTCGTCGGCACGCCGGCGGTGATCGCCTCGACGACCGCCTGCTGCGTCGTCTTGCGGCGCTCGAACACGCCGACGTTGCGGCCGAGCCGCAGCACGGTGATGCGGTCCGCCGTCTCGAAGATGTCGTGGAGGTTGTGCGAGATCAGGACGACGGCGAGCCCCTGCTCGCCGAGGCGGCGCACGAGCGCGAGCACCTGCTCGGTCTGCGCGACACCGAGCGCGGCGGTCGGCTCGTCGAGGATCACGAGCTTCGAGTTCCACTGCACGGCCTTCGCGACCGCGACCGACTGGCGCTGGCCGCCCGAGAGCGTCGCGACCGGCTGCCGGATCGAGCTGATCGTCGTCACCGCGAGCGTCTTCAGCGTCTCGGCGGTCCGCTGCTCCATCGCGGCCTCGTTGAGGACCTGGAACCGGTTCGCCTCGCGGCCGAGGAACATGTTCTGGACGACGTCGAGGTTGTCGCAGAGCGCGAGATCCTGGTAGACGACCTCGATCCCGAGCCGCGCCGCGTCCTTCGGGCCGTTGATGTGCACCCGGCTGCCCTCGAAGAGGATCTCGCCGCTGTCGGCGGTGTGCGTCCCCGCGATGCACTTGATCGAGCGTCGACTTGCCGGCGCCGTTGTCGCCGACGAGCGCCATCACCTCGCCGGGGTTCACCTCGAAGTCGACGTCGGTCAGCGCCTGCACCGAGCCGAACGACTTCGTGATGTCGCGGAGCTGGAGGAGTGGGGTGTCGGTCATGCGTCCTGGAGATCAGACGGTGGAGGCGCCCCGTCACGAGGCGCCTCCACCGTCGATGCGTGCTGTCCTACTTGCAGTACTTCGCGTACGCGCCGATGCAGACGTCGCTCTTCTTCAGGAAGCTTGTCCGTGAAGAGCCGCTTGTAGTTCGCCTTCGTGATCCAGACCACGGGAAGCGCCAGGGTCGGCTCGCTGCTTCGAGCCGTTCTTGCGCGGTACGTGTTCGTCTTCGGCTTCTGGCCCTTGAGCAGCGCGACCGCGGCAGCAGCCGCTGCGTTCGCCTCGTCCGGCACGTACTTGTAGACCGTGCCGGTCTGCCAGCCGGCGAGGATGTACTGGATTCCCTGCGGCGTCGCGTCCTGGCCGCTCAGCGGGATCGGCTTCAGGTGCTTCGCCTTCAGGTCGGCGATCACGGCGCCGGCGATGTTGTCGTTCGCCGCGATCACGCCCTGGATGTTGTTGTTCGTCTTGACGAGCATCTGGTTGAAGATGGTCGCCGCGTTGTTCGCATCCCAGTCGGGGACGAACTGCTGCGGGCCCTTCTTGCAACGCGCCGCTCTTGAACAGCGGGTTGAAGACGGCGTCGTTGCCGCTCTTGAACCAGAACGCGTTCTGGTCGGTCTGGCCGCCCCACAGCTCGGCGACGGTGCCGCCTCTTGTACGTGCCGTTCGCCTTCATCGCGGCGATGACGCCGTTGGCCTGCGCCTGCCCGACGGCCTTGCCGTCGAACGTGACGTAGACCGACGCGGAGCCGCCGGACACCTGGCGGTCGTAGTCGATCGCCTTGCCGCCCTTCGAGGTGAAGAGCTTCTCGATCGACGCGGCCGAGCCGTTGTCGAGCGCCGTCTCGATGACGACCTTCGCGCCGGCGGCGAGACATGCCTGCGCCTGCGCCTTCTGCTTCAGCGGGTCGTTGAGCGCGTTGTTGATCGAGTACGTCACGCCGGCCTTCGAAGGCGGCCTTCATGGTCGGGCGCGTCGAACTGCACCCAACGGACCGACGACTTCGTGTCCGGCAGCAGCACGCAGACCTGGATGCTCGCCTTCTTCGACACCGGGCTCGCCATCGCGGTCGTCACGACGAATGTCGCGAGACCCGCAATGACGCCCAGCATGGCAACGAGCCTGAGCGGAACCTTCCTCACAGCTTCTCCTAACGTCGTTACAGGGGGTCGACCGTCAAACTTCCCGTTCCGGTGCCCCGAAGTCAAGGGCACGACCGCAAGTGAACGGAGGCACAATGGATTTGAGGGGCAAAACGGCCGTGGTCACCGGGGCGAGCCGGGGCATCGGGGCGGCCGTCGCGCGGCTGCTCCACGAGCGGGGTGTCAACCTCGGGCTGGCCTCGCGCAGCGGGGATGACCTGAACCTGAACGGCGTCGTCGCGCAGCCCTGCGACGTGCGCGATCTCGATGCCCTCGTCCGGCTCTGTGATGCGACTGCCGAGCGCTTCGGCGGCATCGACATCGTCGTTCCGAACGCCGGCGTCGGCGCGTACGGCCCGTTTCTCGACCTCTCACGCGAGCACCTCGACGAGATGCTCGACGTGAACCTGAAGGGCACGGTCTACGCGATCCGCGCGGCGCTGCCGCACATGCTCGGCCGCGAGGGCGACGTCGTCACGCTCGCCTCCGAGGCCGGCCGGCGCGGGCTTCCGCTCGAGGCCGTGTACTGCGCCTCGAAGTTCGGCCAGGTCGGCTTTACGCGCGCGCTCGACCACGAGCTGCGCGAGCAGGGCATTCGCTGCACGAACGTCTGCCCGGGCGGGGTCGCGACCGACTTCGCGCTCGACGAGGGCCGCGGGCGGACAGCTGACGCGCTCCCCGGGATGATGAGCGCCGAGGATGTCGCGGAGGTGGTCGTGTTCGCGCTCGAGCGGCCTCGTCATCTGCGGATCCTCGAGACGGCGCTGCGGCCGATGAGCGAGGCGAGCTGGGGCTAACGGTTAGCGCTGCCCCATCGCCGAGATCGCGTAGCCGCCCTCGAGCATCGCGGGCGCGCGCGCGGCGAGCCGCTCGGCGCTCGGGACGTCCCAGCCGAGCGAGTCGGCGAGGCGCACGATCATCGTGAAGAGCGCGCAGACCGTCGCCGCTTCCCGCAGCGCTTGCCTCGAGACGCCCGCGGCGAGCGCAGCGTCGGCCTCGGCGGCGTCGAGCTCGTCGGGCCGGAGCGTCAGCTTCTCGAGGAACGCGAGCGTCGCGCGCAGCTCTGGCCGCAGCGGCGCCGTGCGCCAGTCGGCGACGACCGCGTCCCAGACCTCCTCGCCGAGCGCGTACGACGCGACCGCGCCGTGGGAGCCCGTTCAGAACGGGCACTGGTTGAGCAGCGACGTGAAGCCGGCGAAGAGCTCGCGCTCGCCCGCGCTCCACTCGGACGGGCCGCGCATCGCCGTCGTCGAGCGCGTCCGAGAACGGACGGCCGAAGAGCTCGGGCCGATAGAGCAGCGTCTTGACCACGCCGAGCGGCTCGCGCGCCGCTCCGCTCGCGGATCTCGGCGAGCATCGCGGCTTCGGCGGGCGCATGACCGTTCTCGACGGCGGCGAGCCTCATCCGAGCACCTCGCTCGCGCGATCGAGCCGGCGCAGTCCTTCGCCGACGGCGACCTGGACGAGCGCCTCGAAGATCTCGTCCTCGCCGATGCCGGCGGCCTGCGCGTCCGCGACGTCGGCGTCGGTCACCGCGTATGCGCGGTCGCGCGTCTTCGCGAGTAGCGGCTCGAGCGCGTGCGGTGCAGGCGGGAGCGCGGCGACGACGCTGCGTAGCTCGTCGATCGGCCCGGCCATACGCCGAGCTTACGTGCGCAGGACGACTTCGAGCGCGGTGCCGCGGCCCGGGCGTCGAGCGCAGCGAGAAGCCGCCTTCGATCGACTCGGCGCGGGCCCGCATGTTCTTCAGGCCCTGGCCCGGCGGCGGTCTCGCTCGCCGTCGAAGCCCTCGCCGTCGTCGGTGATCGTCACGTAGCGCTCGCCGAACGGGCGCTCGCCGATCGTCACCTCGGCGCTGCGTCGCGTTCGCGTGCTTGCGCACGTTGGCGAGCCCTTCCTGGACGATGCGGAACACCTCGATCTGCTCGTCGGGCGCGAGCCGGATCGTACGTGTCGACCTCGAGCTCGACCTCGAGCGTCGCCGTCGGCGGTGAGGAACTCGACGTACCGGCGCAGCGCGGCGTCGAACGGCGCCGTCCCGCTCGCGGACGAGAGCGCGAGGATGGCGAAGCGCGCCTCCTGCTGGGCGAGCAGCGCCGCTTCCTTCAGCCGCGGCAGCGAGCTCCTCGACCGGTGCGCCCGCCTCGAGCATCGACGCGTGCGTCGAGACGGCGAAGAGATACTGCGCGAGACCGTCGTGGATCTCGCGCGCCACGCGTGCGCGCTCCTCGGCGACGGCGCGGCCGAACTCGGCGAAGCGGATCGCGCGCCACGCGCCGACGAGGATCAGCGCGTACGCGAGCATGCGCAGGAAGTCGCCCTGCGAGACGTAGGTGCTCGCGAGCAGCGGCTGGAAGACGAGGTGCAGCGCCGCGAAGAGCATCAGCGTGAAGCCGAGCGCGAGCCAGCGCGCGAGGTCGTCGTCGCGCTTGCGGAAGCGCTCGCCCCAGCCGACGACGGCGACGAGCGCGATCAGCGCCTGCAGCGCGAGCGTGCCGGTGAGGTAGAACGGCTGCGCGCTCGCCGCTCGACGGGTCGAGTGGCGGGCAGCGCCGGCGCCGGCGGCGCGCAGCAGCGACCAGGCGACGAGGAGCGCGATGCCGGCGGCTGCGACCGCGTTGCGCGATCGCCCAGTCCGCGGTACTTCGTCCGGCCGCGCGCGAACGGCGCCGCTGCGATCAGCGCCATGGCCGAGGATCGCCGCCGAGGAGCGCCGCCCAGCCCTCCGCGCGGCTGGATCGTGCCGCCGCCGAGCAGCGGGCCGATCGCGAAGGCGAACGGCCGAGAGCGAGGTGACGAAGAACCCGCTCGCGAGCAGGAGGTCGAGCCGGCGGCCCTCGACGGAGAAGCGCGCCGCGGCGAGGACGGCGACGAGGAGGCCGGCGAGGGCCATCGTCGTCTGGAGGACGAGCCGCAGCTCCGGCAGGTTCCAGCTCGTCTGGAGCACCGGGTAGGCCAGGAACAGCGCCAGGCTCGCGCCGAGCAGCCCGGCGAGCAGGATCTCGCCCAGGAGCCAGGCCTGGTACTCGTCTGCGCCGTTCTCTCACCTCCCTCTTGTCGGCAGAAGCGTCGCTGCCGATAAGGGCCGTGAGTGGCAGCCAGGATTCTCATCGTCGACGACCACCCGCTGACCCGCGAGGCGCTCTCGTCGCTGCTCCGCGCCCACGGCTTCGACGTGGCCGGCGAGGCGCCGGACGGCGCCGACGGCGGTCGTCGAGGCGGGCCGCCTCCGGCCGGACCTCGTGCTGCTCGACCTCTCGATGCCCGGCATCGACGGCCTCGACGGCGCTCCCGCAGCTCCGCGCGGCCGCGCCCGAGTGCGAGGTCGTCGTGCTCACCGCCTCCGGCACCGAGGACGAACCTGCTCGCCGCGATCCGCGGCGGCGCGGCCGGCTACCTCCTGAAGACCGAGCCGCCGGAGCGCATCGCCGGCTTCCTCGAGGGCGTCGCGAACGGCGAGGCCGCGCTCTCCGGCTCGATCGCCCGCCGCCTGCTCGACGCAGGTGCGCGACCGGCAACGGCCGCGGCTCGGGCGTGCCCGACGCGATCGCCGCGGCGCTCGTCCGCCCGCGAGCTCGAGGTGCTGCTCCTGCTCGACGACCACCTCGGCACCGACGAGATCGCCGAGCGCCTCTTCATCTCCGAGCACACCGTCCGCTCGCACGTGAAGAGCCTGCTGCGCAAGCTCGGCGTCTCGTCGCGCCGCGAGGCGCTCGAGCGGCTCGCCTTCGCCCGCGCCGCCTAGACCGGCACCGCGAGCGAACCTGCGTTCTCACCCACCGTGGGGGATGCGTTTCCCCAAGCGCGAGGGTCACCAGCTCCGGCGTCGCGTGCGGCCGATGATGGAACCATGTACAGCGACTGCGCCCTGCGCGAGACGGTGGATGGCGGGAGATCTGCGCGGCAGCGGACGGCCCCCGAAAGGGGGCCGTTGGCTTTCTAGGCCAGTCGGAAGCCGTCGAGCGCGGCCTGCGACGAGCCCCGGCAGCGTCTCGAGCTCGTAGCCGCCTTCGAGCACGGCGGCGACGCGCGGCGCCATCGCGGCGCAGCGCCGGCGAGCTCGCGGAAGCCGTCCTCGGTGACGCGCATGTCGGCGAGCGGGTCGTCCGTCGTGCGCGTCGAAGCCGGCCGAGACGAGCACGAGCTCCGGCTCGAAGCGCGCGACCGCCGGCTCGACGAGCTCCTCGAACGCGCGCAGGTACTCGTCGTCGCCCGAGCCGGCCGGCAGCGGGATGTTCAGCGTCGTCTCGCGCTGGTCGTCCGGGCCGCCGGTGCCGGGATAGAACGGCCACTGGTGCAGCGAGACGAAGAGCACGCTGTCGTCGTCCGCGAACATCGCCTCGCGTGCCGTTGCCGTGGTGGACGTCGCAGTCGACGATCGCGACGCGCTCGAGCCCGAGCTCGCGCTGCGCCGCGCGCGCGGCGATCGCGACGTTGTTGAAGATGCAGAAGCCCATCGCGCGCTCGCGGCAGCGCGTGATGGCCCGGCGGCCGCACGAGCGCGAAGCCGCCGCGCAACGCCGCCTCGATCGCAGTCCCGGCCGCGAGGGCGCCGCCTCGTAGCGTCGTCGCCGTCGCGACCGTGTCGTAGTCGAGCCATGTCGGCGTCGTGCGATCGCGCGCATCGCGCGCGAGGTGCTCGCGCGTGTGGCAGAGCAGCGAGCTCGTCGTCGGTCGCCGCGCGGCCTTCGCTCCATCGGGAAGTGCTCGAGCAGCACGGCGAGCCGCTCCGGCCGCTCCGGGTGCTGGCCCGGTCGGGTGCAGGCGCGCGAGCGCCGGGTGCGTCAGGAGCGTCGATCGGACGATCCCGTCGAGCTCGCTCGAGCGCCGCGACGCCGGTCGCGCGCGCCCGACGAGGTAACAGAGGAGCGGTGCGTTCGTTCGCGCGCCGCTCTCGTGCGCGGCGACGCCGGCGAGGTCGAGCAGCCGCTCGATGCTCCTCGGGCGAGAGCTCGAGCGCGCTCGCGCGTCGACGCCGTCGCCTCCGCGAGCGCGTCGGCGCGCTGCGAGAGCCACTCGTTCACGCGAGGGAGGCTAGCCGGTCGGCGACGCGCGTCGAGACCGAGCTGCCGGAGGAAGGAGGACGCCTCCGCCCAGGTGGGTGTCTGGTCTGAGAGAGGAGGAAGAGGCGCAGAGGCGTCCATCGTCGCGATTCGCCGGTAGAGCCGCAAGTCCTCCGCCTCGGAGGCGAAGCGGCCCGTCGGCGAGCGCCGCCTCGAGCGTGCCGTACTGCGCGCAGGATGTCCGCCGCCTTCTTCGGGCCGATCCCGCGCGCGCCCGGCAGCTTGTCGGACGGATCGCCGCGCAGGGCGATCAGGTCGGGCGACCTGCTCGGGCTCGACGCCGTAGCGCTCGCGCACGCTCGGCCGGGCCGATGCGCGCGCAGCTCGCGTGACGCCCGTCGTCGGCTGCAGGATCGTCACGCGGTCGCTGACGAGCTGGTACGCGTCGCGGTCGGAGGTCGACGACGCGCACCTCGCCGGGCCACGTGTCGCGCGGCGGCGGCGAGGAAGTCGTCCGCCTCGTAGCCGTCGCCCTTGCCGACGAACGAAGCCGAGCGCGCGCACGACGCTCCGGCAGCAGGTCGAGCTGCTCGAGGATCGAGCTCGTCGAACTCGCGCCCGGACTGATATGCGCTCGAACGCCTCGTGCCGGTAGGTCGGGACGGTGAGCGTGTCCCAGCCGACGAGCACCGCCGCCGGCTGCTCCGCCTGCCAGAGCTGCGCGAGCCATGTTCGCGAAGCCCGAGATCGCGTTGCAGCGGATGGTCTTCGGGCAGCGCCGTGGTACGCGCGGTGGGCGAGCGAGTCGCCGTCGATCGCGAGCAGCGCGCTCACAGCGACGCCTCCAGCTCGTGGATGCGCGCCATCAGCCGCGTCGGTCGCCTCGCGCGCGGCCTCGCGCGATCTCGCGTCCGCGCAGGTCGTCGATCGTCGACCGGCGCGCCGTACGCGACGCGGAGCTTGCCGAGCCGGAGCAGCTGGTCGGTTCCTCTCACCGCCGCGGGCACGAGCGGGACGCCCGCCTCGAGCGCGATGCGCGCCGCGCCGGTGCGCGGCCGCGCCTGGCGCGTCTTCACGAGCCCCTTCAGGCGGCGCGTCCCCTCCGGGAACATCGCGACCGCGTGGCCCTCGCGCGCGAGCCGGACGGCGGTCTCCATCGCCACGGTGTCGTGCTGCCCGCGGCGCACCGGGAACGCGCCGACGCCGTCGAGGACCTTGCTCAGCGGGAACCAGTAGAGCTCCGACTTCGCCATGAAGCGCAGGCAGCGGCTGGGCCAGAGCGGAATGCCGAGCGGCCAGGGATCGAAGCTCGAGACGTGGTTGCAGGCGACGACGCTAGCCGCCCTCGGGAACGTGCTCCTTGCCTCGCGCCCGCAGGCGATAGAGCCCTTCAGGACAGGCCAGGTGACCACGGCGATAAGCTGTAAAGAGCGGGCGGCCGCATCCGGGCAGTATTCGACCTCTTGGACACCCGGGCTATCGTGACCCGCCGGTGGCAGAGAACACAAAGGACAGACGCCTCGTCATCGTCGAGTCCCCGGCGAAGGCCAAGACGATCGAGGGCTACCTCGGCGACGGCTTCGTCGTCGAGTCGAGCGTCGGTCACATCCGCGATCTGCCCGAGCGCGCGGCCGACATCCCGGAGGAGTACAAGAAGGAGAGCTGGGCGCGCCTCGGCGTCGACGTCGACCACGACTTCGAGCCCCTCTACATCGTCGACCCCGACAAGCGGAAGAAGGTCACCGAGCTGAAGAAGCTGCTCAAGGTCTCCGACGAGCTCCTGCTCGCGACGGACGAAGACCGCGAGGGCGAGGCGATCGCCTGGCATCTGCTCGAGGTGCTGAAGCCGAAGGTCCCGGTGCGGCGGATGGTGTTCCACGAGATCACGAAGCGACGCGATCGACCGTGCGCTCGACGAGACGCGCGAGATCGACGAGCGGCTCGTCGACGCGCAGGAGACGCGGCGCATCCTCGACCGGCTCTACGGCTACGAGGTCTCGCCGGTGCTCTGGAAGAAGATCATGCGCGGGCTCTCCGCCGGCCGCGTGCAGTCCGTCGCGACCCGGCTCGTCGTCGAGCGCGAGCTCGAGCGGCGCGCGTTCAAGGCCGCGCAGTGGTGGGACATCGAAGGCGACGTTCGATCCCGAGTCGTTCGCTGCACGGCTCGTCACCGTCGACGGGAAGCGGGTCGCGCAGGGCCGCGACTTCGGCACCGACGGCACGCCGCGAAACGACGAGACGCGTGCAGCTCGACGAGGAAGGCGCGCGCGGTCTCGCCGACCGCTTGCAGGACTCGTCCTTCGCCGTCGCGCGCGTCGAGCAGAAGCCGTACGTCGCGCCGCCCGAGCGCCCCGTTCATGACGTCGACGCTGCAGCAGGAGGCGAGCCGCAAGCTCCGCTACACCGCGCAGACGACGATGCGCATCGCGCAGCGCCTCTACGAGAACGGGTACATCACGTACATGCGCACCGACTCGACGACGCTGTCCGAGTCGGCGCTGAAGGCCGCGCGGCGCAGGCGAGCCGAGCTGTTCGGCGCCGAGTACGTGCCCGACAAGCCGCGGCAGTACGAGCGCAAGGTGAAGAACGCGCAGGAGGCGCACGAGGCGATCCGCCCCGCCGGCGACACGCTTCCGCATGCCGCAGCGACCTGCAGCGGGAGCTGAAGCGCGACGAGTTCGCGCTCTACGAGCTGATCTGGATGCGCACGCTCGCCTCGCAGATGGAGGACGCCGCGCGGACAGACGGTCTCGCTGCGCATCGCCGGCACGTCGTCGACGCGACGGCGACGAGCGTGCGAGTTCGGCGCGTCGGGAACGGTGATCACGTTCCGCGGCTTCCTCGCGGCTACGAGGAGGGCCGCGACGACCGACGAGTCGCGCCGACGACGACGAGCGCCGGCTGCCGAACGTCGCCGAGGGCGACGCCTGCGAGCTCGAGAGCTCGAGCCGCAGGGCCACGAGACGAATCCGCCGCGCGCTACACGGAGGCGACGCTCGTCCGCACGCTCGAGGAGCTCGGCATCGGCCGCCCGTCGACGTACGCCTCGATCATCGGCACGATCCTCGACCGCGGCTACGTCTTCAAGAAGGGCACGGCGCTCGTCCCGTCCTTCCTCGCGTTCTCCGTCGTCAACCTGCTCGAGCAGCACTTCGGGCGCCTCGTCGACTACGAG
>CAWITF010000006.1:0-193520 GCA_963838985.1 uncultured Actinomycetes bacterium | reverse complement strand
GGTCTCGTCCTGGACGAAGTCGCCGAGGCTCGAGTCCTCTTCCTCGCCGATCGGCTTCTCGAGCCAGACCGGCAGCTGCGCCATCCGCTGGATCTCGCGCACCTCGTCCGTCGTCATCTCGAGCTCCTCCGCGATCTCCTCGGCGTTCGGCTCCCGGCCGAGGCGCTGCACGAGCTGGCGCTCGATGTGCACGACCTTGTTCAGCTTCTCGACCATGTGCACGGGGATGCGGATCGTGCGGGCCTTGTCGGCGATCGCGCGCGTGACCGCCTGGCGGATCCACCAGGTCGCGTAGGTCGAGAACTTGTAGCCCTTGCGGTAGTCGAACTTCTCGACGGCGCGGATCAGGCCGAGGCTTCCCTCCTGGATCAGGTCGAGGAAGCTGAGGCCGCGGCCGAGGTAGCCCTTCGCGATCGAGACGACGAGGCGAAGGTTCGCTTCCGTCATCTGCGTCTTCGCCGCCATGTCGCCGCGCTCGATGCGCTTGGCGAGCGTGACTTCCTGGTCGGCGGTGAGCAGCGAGACCTTGCCGATCTCGCGGAGGTAGAGGCGGAGGCTGTCGAGGCGCGGCTCGACCGTCAGGTCGAGCTTCGGTACCGCCGGCAGCTTGTCATCCTCGGGCTGCGGCTCCTGCCGCGGCGGGGTCTTGTGCTGCTCGCCTTCGACGAGCTCGACGTTGTGGTCCATGAGATAGGTGTAGAAGTCCTCGACCTGCTCCTTCGTCAACTCGACGTCGTCGAGTCCTGTCGCTATCTCGTCGTAGGTCAGGAAGCCTTTCTCTGTCCCGTCGGCGACGAGCTTCTGGAGCTCCTCGACTTCCGGAAGCACGACCTCGACGGCGAGCACCTCTGGCACCACTGACCTCTCGTTAGTCCTGACGACAGCAACGAGAGGAACGACACTCCACCCTCAAGCACGCCGGACCATAGTCCTGCGTCACAGGTTCGTAAAGAAATGCAGGAGTCACGAGCCGTCGAGGCGGAGCTCGCCGACGATTTCGCCGCGGCTGTTGCGGAGCGGCTCGGTTCGCAGGGCGGGAAGCGCCGTGCCGAGCGGCTCGAGGAACGCGGCGAGTGCGGGGCCGAGCGGGCGGCTGCGCCGTCCTCGGACTTGAGGGCGAAGGCAATCCCGTTCCGGTCGGCGGCGCAGAGCAGGCCCTCGGCGCCGCCTTTGGCTACCAGTCGCGCGGCGTCGCATGAGCGTGCAGTCTACGCCGTCCGGGCCGCCGACGAGGTCAGGGTGTGCGCGCATCGCGTCGGCGATGCGAGTCGCTTCGGGCAATTGCTCGAAGCGGGCGTACGCGAAGGCCATGCGCTCGAGCGGGAGCGCGAAGGTGACGACGCCGCAGCCGTCGGTCGCGGTGGGGAGCTCTGCCTCGTCGACGTCGGCGGCTTCGGCGTGGGCGGCTTTGCACGCCTGCTGGACGGGGTGGTCGGGCAGGCGGTAGCCCTGCGTCGGCCAGCCGTTCGCACGGCAGAGGGCGAGCATGCCCGCGTGCTTGCCCGAGCAGTTGTGCTGGAGCTTGTGCGGCGGGCGCCCGGGTTGCAGCCCGAGCTCGAGGTCGTCTTCCTGCGCCGGTGCTTTGGCGAGGAGCGCTTCGACGGCGGCGAGCTGGTCGGGCGTCGCGTGGTGCGACGCGGATGCGATCGCGAGGTCTCGGTCGTCGAGGTCGTCGCGTGCGCGTGCGAGCGGCAGTGCCTGGATCGGCTTCGACGCGCTGCGCATGAAGCAGGTGAGCCCGCCGTCGCCGCGTTCCGCGACGACCGCCCCGTCGCGCACCGCCACCGCGTGCACCCGGTGCCGAGCCTCGACGATCCCGTTGCGCACGACTGCGATGACAAGCGGCTCCGCGATGACGGAGCGTACATTGGACGGTGGCTCTGATACACGTCTGGTGCCACGCACCGCGTACCGAACGTCACAACTTCGTGAAATTTCAGCGCGCCCGACTCGCCGTCTGCATCTTGGTGCGAATGGGACGACCGCGGCGGGACGCCTCAGCCGGCATGTTCCACGTGTTCACCCACTGCGTCTGGGCGGCTCGCGAGCACTTCCGGGACGACGTCGATCGCATGACATTCATGCGCGAGCTCGCGCGGGTGACCATCTCGTCGAATGGAAGTGCATCGGCTATTGCCTGATGCGCTCCCATTACCACCTGCTGTCGCAGGTCGAGGACGGGGTCTTGCCGCGCGCAATGCAGTCGCTCAACTGGCGCTATGCGCTGAGTTTCAATGCGCGGCACGCGATAGCGCGGTCATACGCAGTTCAATCGCGTATGGGGCTGCCGTATCGCCGAGACGACGATCTTCTGAGCGCTTCCGCTACGTGATGCGGAATCCGGTCGAGGCGGGCTTGCCGAGGGCCCGGAGCAATGGCGCTGGAGCAGCTACGCCGGGACGGTCGGGCTTGTTCCTGCCGCAGCCTTCGTCGACGACCACGTCCTGCTCGCGAGTTCGATGACATCCGCGAGTTCGCGGTCGCCGAGCTGCGCAAAGCCGTTGAACTTCCGTGACGAAGTCGAGGCCGGTGCCTGGCACCGGACGTTGCCCCGAGAGCCGCCAGCTTGCGAACGGACGAGAAAATGTCGTACATTCGGGATCGATGGCCCGTTCGGCTTCCCCGGCATGCGCGGCGCCCGCCGGACCCAGGCGCGCTACTCAAGCCGATGCTCGAGACGTCGCCGGGGGGAACGGCGGTTCACGCTGCCGCAGCCGGACTACGACGCGGTGGACGTGCTCGTCGTCCGCGAGCCGGAGCAGCTGCGGGCGCTCGGGGACGACCTTCGCTCGAAATCGTCGTGCTTCTGCGCGAGAAGGCCGCCTCCACCACCGAGCTCGCGGAGAAGCTCGACCTGCCGAAGAGCACCGTCGGCCACCACGTGAAAGTGCTCGAGCAGCGCCGGGCTGATCCAGGTCGTCCGCACGCGCAAGGTGCGCGCGCGTCACCGAGCGCTACTACGGCCGCACCGCACGGCTCTTCCTGTTCAAGAGCAGGAGGAGGACGGCGAAGGCGTCCGCGATGTCGCAGCGGCATCCCTCCGCCGCGCCGCCGAGGAGATGCTCCCCCTCGACGACGACGGACGGACGCCTTCGCCGTGCTCCGCGTTCGACTCGAAGACAGGATGCGCGCCGCTTCACGAAGCGGCTCGAGAAGCTGATGCACGAGTTCCACGCCGCCGACACCGCCGGCGGCGAGCCGCACGGGCTCGCACTCGCCCTCTACCGGCGGGCTCCCGATGCGTAGGCTCCGCCGTCCGACCGGCGGGCTCTGGAGCCACCCCGACTTCGTGAAGCTCTGGACCGGTCAGTCGATCAGCGAGTTCGGCTCGCAGATCTCGCAGCTCGCGCTGCCGTGGCTCGCAGCGGTCGGCCTGCACGCGAGCGCGTTCCAGTTCTCGCTCCTCGGCGTGCTCGGCTTCATGCCGTTCATCCTCTTCGCGCTCCCCGCCGGCGTCTGGGTCGACCGCCTGTCGCGCCGGCGGATCCTGATCGTCGGCGACTCCGCGCGCGCGATCCTCCTCCTGCTGATCCCGCTCCTCTGGGCGACCCACACGCTGCGGATGTGGCACCTGCTCGTGCTGTCGTTCGTGATCGGCGTCTTCACCGTCTTCTTCGACGTCGCGTACCAGTCCTATCTCCCTTCGCTCATCGAGCGCGAGCACCTGATCGAAGGGAACTCGAAGCTGCAGCTCACGGTCTCGGTGACGCAGGTCGCCGGGCCGAGCGCCTCCGGCGCGCTCATCGCCGCCCTCACCGCGCCCTACGCGATCTTCGCCGACGCGATCAGCTTCATCGTCTCGACGGTCTTCATGGTTCGGATGAAGCACCGCGAGAACATCCCGCAGCACACCGCGGACGCGCCGCGCTCGAAGATGTGGCCGGACGTCAAGGAAGGGCTGCGCTGGGTCGTCGGCCATCCGTGGCTCCGCGCGATCGCCGCCTGCACCGGTACGTCGAACTTCTTCTCGTCGGTTCTCTTCGCGATCGTGCTCCTCTACTTCACGCGTACGCTGCACCTGCACGCGTGGGAGACGGGGCTCGTCTTCGGCGTCGGCTCCTTCGGCTCGATTCTCGGCGCGCTCGTCGTCAACCGGCTGCAGAAGCGGATCGGCGTCGGGCGCACGATCGCGCTCACGTCGATCGCGTTCTCGTTCGGCGGGCTCGGCTACCCACTCGCGCCGAAGTCGTTCCCCCTGCCGCTGCTCTTCGTCGCGCAGATGCTCTTCGGCTTCGGCGCCGTCGCATACAACATCACGCAGGTCAGCCTCCGCCAGGCGATCACACCCGAGCGGCTGCAGGGCCGGATGAACGCCGCCATGCGCTGGATCGTCTGGGGCACGATCCCACTCGGCTCGCTCGCCGGCGGTGCGATAGCGACGCAGTGGGGGCTCAAGGCCGCGCTCTGGGTCGGCGCGATCGGCGGCATCTTCAGCCTTCTGCCCGTGATACTCAGCTCCGTGCGTTCGATCGGCGAGATGCCAGCTCCTGTCGAGGAGCCGACGCCCGCGCAGGCCGAGCTCGACGGCGGCCTCATCGAAGGCGTCCCGCTACCCGGCCCGGCCGCTGCGGACGCCTAACCTCCGTCTGCGCAGCGAGCTCTGGCACGACCGCGCCTTCGTCAAGCTCTGGACGGCGAACGCGACGAGCCAGCTCGGCTCCGCGATCAGCACGCTCGCGGTCCCGCTGACCGCACTCTTCGTCCTGCACGCGAGCGCGCTCGGCGTCGCACTCCTCCGCGCGTTCGCGGTGCTGCCGTTCCTCTTCTTCGCGCTACCCGCCGGCGTCTGGATCGACCGAGTGCGGCGACGCCCGCTGATGATCGCCGCGGACTTCGGGCGCGCGGCAGCGATGGCGTCGATCCCGGTCGCGTTCTGGCTCGGGCACCTGACAATTGCGCAGCTCTACATCGTCTCCGCCGTGCACGGGACGCTGCAGGTGCTCTTCGACGTCTCGTACCTCTCGTTCCTGCCGGGGCTCGTCACGCGTGAACGGCTCGGCGAGGCGAACGCGAAGCTCCTCGGCGTCCAATCCTTGTCGCAGCTCGTAGGCCCGAGCGTCGCCGGCGCGCTCGTCGGCGCCGTCGGCGCCGCGGTCGCCGTGCTCGCGGACGCGGTCAGCTTCGTCATCTCGGGCGGGCTCGTCGCGGCGATCCGCAACCGCGAGCCCCAACCCGAGCGCTCGACCGCGCGCGGCCGGGACGAGCTCGTCGAGGGACTCCGCTACGTCTTCTCCCAGCCGTACCTGCGCACGCTGACGATCTGGACGTCGATCTGGAACCTCTTCACGAGCTCGCTCTTCGCCCTTCTCGTCGTCTACTACGTGCGCGTCCTCCACTGGGGGCCGACGAAGATCGGGCTGCTGACCGCGCTCAGCACGTCGGGCTTCGTCGTGGGCGCGCTCGTCAACGAGCGTGTCCGCGTGCGGATCGGCATCGGGCGGATGATCGCGTTCTCCGGGATCCTCTCCTCGGTGACGCTGATCGCGATTCCGGCTGCGCCGCTCTCGTACGCCGCACCGATCATCGTCGTCGCAGGCATCGTCGGCACGACACTCGGCTTCTTCGCGAACGTGAATCAGCTGACGCTGCGTCAGGCGATCACGCCGCCGCGGCTGCTCGGCCGCATGAACTCGGTCGTCCGCTGCATGTACTGGGGCACGATCCCGGCAGGCTCCGCGGTCGGCGGCGTCGCCGCCACGACGATCGGCCTGCGCGAGACGCTTCTCTTCTCGGCGATCGGCGCCACGATCGCCTGCATCCCGATCGCGAGCTCGCCGATCCGGAAGCTGCAGGCGCTGCCCGCGCTCTCGATCGAGCCGCTCGCTACCGTGATCGCCGATGCCCGAGCTCCCGGAGATGGAGGCGTGGCGACGCCAGCTCGATGACCCGGTGTCCGCCTTTCCCGTCGCCAAGGCTGGACCGGCGCACATCGCGACGCTGAAGACGTTCGACCCGCCGCTCGCGACCCTCGAGGGCCGCCGCTTCCGCGGCGTCGAACGGCGCGGCAAGCGACTGCTCTTCCCCACGGAGGACGGCGAGCTCATCCTGGTCGTGCACCTGATGACGGCCGGCCGGCTCAAGTTCCTCCAGGCGGGTGAAAAGGCACCGAAGACACCCGCGTTCGCGCTCGAGTTCGCCGGCGGCTCGAAGCTCGTGCTGACCGAGAACGCGAAGAAGAAGCGTGCCGGCGTATGGCTCCTCACGCCGGAAGCCGCGCAGGAGGAGGTCGGCCACGTCGGCCCCGAGGCACTCGGGATCGACACCGACACGCTCGGCGAGATCCTGCGCCGCGAGTCGCGCCGGCTCCACGCGCTCCTGCGCGACCAGCGGGCGATCGCCGGCATCGGCCGCGCCTGGGCGAACGAGATCCTGCACACGGCGAAGCTGTCGCCGTATGCGCTCTCAGCCGACCTCGACGACGCGGAGGTCGAGCGCCTCGCGGCGGCGATCAACGAGGAGCTCGCGCGCGGCCTGGAGCTGCGCGAGCGGGGCGCCGACGACAAGAAGACCTACCGCGTCCACCGGCGGCTCGGCGAGCCGTGCCACGTCTGCGGCATGCCGCTCGCGCAGGTCGACTTCGAGGAGCACACGATCTTCTACTGCCCCGACTGCCAGACCGGCGGCCGGGTGCTGAAGGATCGCCGCCTTTCGCGATTACTCCGCTAGGCAGTAGGCTCGAAGCCATGGCGGGAACGGTTGCGGACTTGATGGTCAAGGACGTGCTCACGGTCGAGCCGTCGGACACGATCGGCGAGGCGGCCGAGAAGATGAACGCGGCCAACGTGGGCGCGGTCGTCGTCATGGAGGACATGGTCCGGATCGTCGGGATCGTGACGGAGCGCGACCTGCTGCGGGCGGTCGCCGCACGTGCGCGGGCGGCAGAGGCGCGCGTCCGGCAGTGGATGACGCCGAACCCGGTGACGATCGCGCCGGAGCTTGCGATCGAGGACGCGGCGCAGGTGATGTTCGACAACAACTTCCGGCACCTGCCGGTCGTGAAGGACGGCCGCCCGCTCGGGATCGTCAGCCTCCGGCTGCTCTCGCGCTGGGCGTTCGAGTCCGTCAGGCCCTCCGAATAGCCTTCCGCGGGTGATCAGGATGTTCCCCGAGCGGGGCGGCTGGCTGGAAGTCGTCTGCGGCCCGATGTTCAGCGGCAAGAGCGAAGAGCTGATCCGCCGGCTGCGGCGCGCCGAGATCGCGGGTCAGCGTGCGCTGATCGCGAAGCCGCGCATCGACGACCGCTACGACATCGGCCACGTCGTCAGCCACGCGGGCGCGAAGATGCGCGCCGTCGCGGTGCACAAGCCGGAGGACATCGTCGGCCTCGCGGAGGGCTACGACGTGCTCGGGATCGACGAGGTGCAGTTCTTCCCGCAGGAGATCGTGCTCGTGATCGACGCCCTCGTCGAGCGCGGAACCCGCGTGATCGCCTCGGGGCTCGACCAGGACTTCCGCGGCCTCCCGTTCGGCGCGCTGCCGGAGCTCCTCTGCCGCGCCGAGCTCGTCGACAAGCTGCAGGCCGTCTGCCACCGCTGCGGCGGTCCCGCGACGATGACCCAGCGGCTCGTCGACGGCTACCCGGCCCCGGCGGACGGCGCCACGATCGTCGTCGGCGCGCTCGATTCGTACGAGGCGCGCTGCCGCGGCTGCCACGAGATCGCCGAGCCGGCGTTCGCCACGGGTTAGAACCCCGCGGCGCGGGCACCATCCCTCGACAGTTTCTCGACGAGAGGAGTCCCGATGCAGCTCGACAAGCAGTTCGTGATCGACGAGCTCCGCAAGGCCGGCAAGGACGAGCACGTCCAGAAGGCGATCCAGGAGCTCCCCGACAAGATCGACCACGAGCAGCACGCGGCGATGCTGGAGAAGTTCGGCATCGACCCCGGCAAGCTCGCCGCGGACGCCGCGGAAAAGGGCCTTACCCGCCTCTAGGCGAGCCGGATCGTCAGCGTCTCGCCGTCGACTGAGACGCTGCCGCCGAGCGCCGCGACGAGCCGCACCGCGACGGCCGCTCCCAGGTCGCGTAGATCCTCGCCGAGGACGACCGCCGACGACGCGGCCGTCACCGGCGACACGTCGATCTCCACTCCGCGCACGACGATCGCGACCTCCTCGAGGCCGCCGTGCCGGAGTGCCGACTGGGCGAGCGCCGAGATCCCGCGCTCGACCGCGTCGGCGTCCGTCGTGACGGCTGCCCCCTCGCCGCTGACCGTCACGCGCTCCTCCCCGAGCCGCTCGCGGGCCCCGTCGGCGAGCGTGCGCGTCTCGGTCTCCCGCAGAACCGGGTCGTAGCGGCCGCTCTCGATCCGAGCGGCAAGCGAGAGCTCGTCCAGCAGCTCGGCCATCTGCTCCGACGCCTGGCCGATGATCTGCATGTACCGGTCGGCCGGCGGCTCGAGGTTCGCCGTCTTCTCGAGCGTCTTCGCGAACCCGTGCACGGTCGCGAGCGGCGTTCGCACGTCGTGGCAGGCGAGGGAAACGAGTTTGGGGAAGTCGTCGGGCACGGACTTTGCGGCACAGTACCCCTGTGCCCCACTCCACGCGGCAGCTCGACGACGACCTGCAGGCGTCACCGCCCGAGGTCCGCATCGGCCTCTCGCGCGCCGGTGTCACCGGCGTGCAGAAGGCCGTACGCATCGGCCGCGGCGCGCGCGAGAAGCTGATCGCCGCGACGATCGACTGCACCGTCGACCTCGATCCGTCGCAGAAGGGCGTGCACATGTCGCGCTTCCCCGAGCTCTTCGAGGAGGCGATCGAAGGCGTCGTCGCCGACGAGGCGTTCCTCGTCGAGGACCTCGCCGAGCACGTCGCCGCGCGGATCGTCGAGCGCCAGCACGCCGTCGTCGCCGAGGTCAGCATTCGCGCGCGCTACCCGTACGAGCGCACGACGCCCGTGACCGGCCTGTCGACACAGGAGATGGTGACGCTGATCGGCGTCGCCGCGGCGTCGCGCACGGGCGTCCGGCGAATCGTCGGCGTCGAAGCGGTAGGGATCAACGCCTGCCCCTGCGCGCAGGGGCTCGTGAAGGGACGCGCGGCCGAGCGCCTGCTCGAGGCCGGCTTCGACGACAACGACGTCGAGCGCATCCTGCAGCTCGTCCCCATCGCGACGCACAACCAGCGTGGCATGGGCACGCTCCTCGTCGGCACCTCCACGCGCGTCGACGCCGAGCGGCTCGTTCAGCTCGTCGAGGCGTCGATGAGCTCACCGATCTACGAGCTGCTGAAGCGGCCCGACGAGCTCTTCGTCGTCGAGCACGCGCATCTGCAGCCGCGCTTCGTCGAGGACTCTGTCCGGATCGCGCTCAAGTCGGTGCTCGACGAGCTGCCCGCACTCGACGACAATGACTTCGTGCTCTCGCGCCAGGTCAACTTCGAGACGATCCATGCGCACGAAGTCGTCGCCGAGCGGTACGGCACGCTCGGAGAGCTCCGCGCCGAGCTCGCGGGCGGCGCGCACGGGCCGCTCCGCCACTCGGAGCTCAGAGACTGGCTGAGGGGCTAGCACGCTTTCGCCGGAGACGGCGCAACTCGAAGCGCGGCTCCTCGCCGCGAAGCAGGCGGCGGACATTCGCACGGTGCAGGACGAGGACGGCCGCGCCTGCCGCACCCGCGAACACGATCACGGGCCACGGATAGCCGACGAGCCACGCCCACAGCGGCAGTGAGAGCGCGGACACGATCGACGCGACCGAGGCGTAGCGCGTCAGCCCGAAGACGAGCAGCCAGACGCCGGCGCCGATGCCGCCGACGATCGGGGCGACGCCCAGAAACGCGCCGCCCGTCGTCGCCACGACCTTGCCGCCGCGGCGGAACTTGAGAAAGAGCGGCCGGAAGTGCCCGAGCATCGCCGCGGCGCCGGTGAGCACGCCTGCGTCATGGCCAGCGAGCTTCGTCGCGACGAGCGCCGGCACGAATCCCTTCGCCGTGTCGAGCAGAACCGCCGGCAGCCCGAGCCGGCGGCCGTGCACCCGCCAGACGTTCGTCGCGCCGATGTTGCCGCTCCCCTGCGTGCGGATGTCCTCGCCACGGAAGATGCGGACGAGCCAGTAGCCCCACGGCATCGAGCCGCAGATCCAGCCGCTGACGACGAGGATCGCGGTCGTCAAGCGACGCGCCTAGCCGGTCGGGATGCCGTACTGGTCGACCCAGCCGTTCACGACATCCCAGTCGAGATTGTCGAAGAACGCGTCGATGTACGAGGCGCGGTCGGTCTGGTAGTCGAGGAAGTACGCGTGCTCGTAGACGTCGAGCGCGACGAGCGGCGTCGCGTTCCAGACGGGGAACGTGTTCTGCGCGTCGCCGATGTAGTTGAAGAGGCGCCCTTCGTCCCAGTCGTACGCGGTCCACGCCCAGCCGCGGCCGGCCATGCCCGTCGCCTTCAGATCGCCCCGCCATGCGTCGACCGAGCCGAAGTCGCGCTTCACGAGCGAGCCGAACGAGCCGCTCGGTGCGCCGCCGCCACCGCCGAGGTGGGCGAAGTACAGCTCGTGGTTCTTGATCCCGCCGATCGCGAAGGTCAGGTCGACCTTCAGCGCGCGGAGCTCGGAGTAGACCTGGTTCGCGGAGCCGAGATCGACCTCGGCGAGCTTCCCGAGGATCTCGTTCCGCTTGTTCACGTAGCCCTGGTAGAGCTTGTAATGCGCCTCCACCGACGCTCTGGAGATCCCGTCGAGCTCGTACACCTCGGGACGCAGCTCCCGCGGCGCGATCTCCTCGAACTTGAACGCAAGCGTCGACATCGGCTCCTCCGTTTTCGCTTCCAGCTCCTGCTCCGGCGGCCGGAGCATATCCTCACGAGCGAGACGAAAGGAGCACCACGATGGCATTCGAACTACCCGACCTCCCGTATGCGTACGACGCGCTCGAGCCGACGATCGACGCGGAGACGATGCGGATCCACCACGACCTCCACCACAAGGCCTACGTCGACAATGCGAACAACGCGCTCGCCGGGACGCAGTGGGAGAACAACTCTCTCGAGTCCGTGCTCACCCAGCTCGACGAGATCCCGGACGACAAGCGCACCGCCGTCCGCAACAACGCCGGCGGCCATGCGAATCACTCGCTCTTCTGGCAGATCATGAGCCCGAACGGCGGCGGCGCTCCGTCAGGCGACCTGGCGAAGGCGATCGACGACACGTTCGGCAGCGTCGACGAGCTGAAGAGCGCCGTGAACGACGGCGGCGTCAAGCGCTTCGGCTCCGGCTGGACGTGGCTCGTCTGGGACGGCACCGGGCTGTCCGTCTACTCGACGCCGAACCAGGACTCGCCGATCATGCAAGGCGACGTGCCGCTGCTCGGCATCGACGTCTGGGAGCACGCGTACTACCTCAAGCATCAGAACAAGCGCCCCGCTTATCTCGAAGCGTGGTGGAACGTCGTCAACTGGGACGACGTCGCGAAGCGCTACGCGGAGGCGCGCGGGTGACCCCGCGCGCCTCGCGCGCACGCGTTAGCGCTTGAGGATCGAGATCAAGCGGCTCGAGCTCGCGACGTAGCCGACGCCGGCCTGCGTGTCCGGAAGGACGAGGCGCAGGATCGAGCGGCCCTTGACGAGCTTCGCCGTGAACACGGCGCGTGACGTCGAGCCGAGGAAGACCCGCTTCACGTTGCGGAAGCTCCCGGTCGGCGACTTGCGCTGGAGCCACACGTAGTGGCCCGCGTACGAGAGGTCAGACGTGACCTTCGCGGTGTACCGCGCGCCGCTGTGGCCGAAGCCCACGCGCGGACGCACCTGGACAGTCACCGAAGGGCTCGAAGTCGTGCGCCAATGCGCGACGTACGACGTCTGGATCGTCGGCGCGACGCCGAACGAGAACACGCCGTTCGACTGCGTCGTCGTCGTGTTCAGCGACTGCGTGCCCTTCCCGTAGGGTTGTGCGGTCAGCGAGACCGGCTCGTTCGTGAGCTGGTTCGTGACGGTCCCGTTGATCGTCGTGTTGTCCCCGTACGTGATCGTCGAGACCGGCGCCGTCAGGGTCACATTCGCGGCCGGCGCGTTCACCGTCACGGTGCCCTTGTGGGTCGTCTTGAACGCGTCGTGGTAGGTCACCTTCCCGGCTTTCTGGAAGGTGAAGGAATACGTCTGACCGGCCGTCAGAACGGGCGATGCGAACGTGCCGTCGTTGGCGACGACCTGATGGCTCGCCGTGTCCGCGTTGTGCCACGTCACCGTGTCGCCGACGGTGATCGTCGACGTGGACGGCGTGAAGCCGGTCTTCGTGATCTGGACTGTCTTCGTGTCAGCCCCGGCCGACGCTGCGACGACGAGCGTCAGCAGCAGCGCGACCGGGAGCAGCAGGATCTTCTTCATGATCGAGGCTCCCCTTCCATTGGCCTTTCACCTCGTTACTTCCCACGCTCGGACGGTTCCCAAAGGCGTTTGGTCGCGCCTTTACCGCCTTCTTACGATGGTCTGAGTGCCGCTGTGGGAGGCGAGCAGCCCGTTCCCCGCCTGGTTGATCGAGAGGAACACGCGGATGTGCGACGTCCCCGTCGACACGTACGCGGTCGGCCTGAACAGACGTCCGTTCTGCTGGCCGAGCACGAGCGAGGCGATGTTCACCCACTGCCCGAAGGGCGAAAGGCGCTGCAGATAGAGGTGCCGGTGCCAGAGCGACACAGGCGACGAGACGACGGCCTTCATGTAGCCCGCGCCGCCTGGGATCAGCCGGATCTTCGGCGCGACCTGCACGACGACGTTGCTGCTGGCGACGCTGCCCCAGTGAGCGGTGTACGTCGTGTAGATGCTCGGCGTCACCGCGAAGGCATACGTGCCGCCGGCCGCAGTCTTCAGGACCGTCAGCTGGCTCGGCGCCGCCTGGCCCCACGGCTGGGCGTCGATCTCGACGGTCTGGTTCGCCGCGCCCGTGGAGATCGCGCCGGTGAGCGTCGTCTGCGAGCCGTAAAACACGATCGGCACCGACAGCGCCAGCGAGAGCGACGGCGGCGGGCCCTTGACGGTCACCTTGCCGGTCAGCCGCGGCGCGAGCGCGTCGTGGTAGCGGAAGGTGCCCGCAGTCGAGAGCGTCTTCGTCCAGCTCTGGTTCCGGTGCAGGATCGGCGACGCGAACGAGCCGTCGTTCGCAACGACCTGATGGTCTTTCGTGTCGACGTTCCGCCACGTGACCTTGTCGCCGTGCTGGATCGTGATCGCACCGGGCGAGAAGCCGGTGCTCTTGATCGTTACCGTGGTCGTGGCCGCCGCGCCGGCCGAGGCAAGCGTGAGCGCCGCCAAGGCGGCGAGCGCCCCAGCTGTAAGTCCGTTGACGAGCGTCCTCCCCATGAAAACCTCCTCCGATGTCAACCTAGTGATTCCGCCCGTGCGTAAAGCAACGGCCCTGCGGACGTAAAGGTTCCGTCAAACGGGTGCTATGACTCCACAAACCGGAATGGTCGATGCCGCGTAGAAACAGAGGAGATATGGAGCTCGCGCTCGACAGTCCCGCACGCCTGCGTGCCGTCCCGCAGCCGGGCGACGAGATCGGGCTGCCTCCGGACACCTCCGACGCCCAGCTGCTGACGCTCGTCGCCGACCGCGACCGCGTCGCGTTCGAGGAGCTCTACCACCGCTATGTGCGCTCGGTCTACGGCATTGCGCTTCGCAGGCTGCGCGACCGGCAGCGCGCCGAGGATGCGGTGCAGGAGACGTTCGCAGCCGTCTGGCGCTCCGCGTCGAGCTACCGGCCCGAGCGCGGCCCCGCAGCGCCGTGGCTGTACGCGGTCGCGCGGAACGCGATCGTCGACCGGATGCGCGCGCGCACCGATCCGGTTGCCGAGGCTCCCGATCTGGCCTCGCACGAGCCGGGGCCGGCCGACGTCGCCGAGGCGAGCTTCGTCGCCTGGCGCGTCCACCGCGCGCTCGAAGAGCTGCCGGAGAAGGAGCGCGAAGTCGTCGAGCTCGCCTACTGGAGCGGGCTCTCGCAGAGCGAAGTGGCGGAGTACCTGCACATCCCGCTCGGCACCGTGAAGACGCGCACGCGCAGCGCGCTCTCGCGGCTTTCGGGCCTGCTCGAAGGAGAGCTCACGTGATGCGCCCGCCCGAGTTCGAGGACATCGTGGACGTCGACGACACCGAGCGCGAGCGGCTCCGCCGCGTGCACGACATGCTCGTCGCCGCCGGGCCTCCGCCCGAGCTGACGCCCGAGCTCGCCGCCGGCCCGACGATCCGGATGACGCTGGGTCAGGGCGGCCGCACCCGCCGTCACATGCAGCGCCGGGTCGCCCTCCTCGCCGCCGCGTTCGTGGTGCTCGCGCTCACGTTCCTCGTCGGCTACCTCTCCGGCAACACGTCGAACGCTGCGCACGGCCACCTGCTCCGGCTCGCCGGCACGGCCGCCGCGCCGACCGCGCAGGCCTCGCTCCGTCTCGACGACGCCGACGTGCAGGGCAACTGGCCGATGGAGCTCGCGGCCGTCGGGCTGCCGAAGCTCGGCGCCAAGGGCTACTACGAGGTCTTCCTCGTCCGGCACGGCAAGATCATCGGCCCGTGCGGCTCCTTCGTCGTCTCGAAGTCGAAGGCCCCCGTCGCGGTGAGCCTGTCCGCGCCCTACGCGGTGCGGAGCGGCGACGGCTGGATCGTGACGAAGCAGAACTGGGGCGACCGCACGACCGGCACGGTCGTGCTTCGCCCGCTCACGTAGGGTCGACCACCGCGCCGAGCCCGCGGGCCAGCTGAACGGCGCCGGCGAGGTCGAGCTTCACGCCCTCGACGGCGGCCACCGCGAGGTCGACGCCGTCGAGAATCGCCTCGCGAAGGTCGGCGTCCTTCAGGATCGTGTTCACGAGGACTGCGCGCGTCAGGTCCGCGCCGCGCAGGCTCGCGCCTTCGAGCGTCGACTCGGAGAGATCGGCCTCACGCAGCCGAACGGTGTCGAGCTCGAGCCGTGAGAGGTCGTGGCCGCGGAGCAACGCGTATGACAGATCGCCGCCCTTGAACCCGATGCCGGTGAGCACGGCCCCGGGGAAGGACGCGCCGACGAGCCGGCACTCCGCGAACACAGCGCCGAACAGGTTCGCGTTCTCGAAGCTCGAGTTCGCGAAGTCCGTCGCCTCGTGCTCTGACCCGTTCAGCTGGGCGTTCGCGAAGTCGCACGCCACGAACGTGCAGTTTCGCGTTTGCACGCTGTCGAGCGCGGCGCCGCGAAAGCTGCAACGGACGAATCGGTGGCCGTCGAGCTCGGCGCCGTCGGCGTCGAAGCCCGCGAACGACTCGTCCTCCGCCTCACGTGGGAGCACGTCAGCTGCGAGCTTCGTTGCGCATCTCGCTCAGCAGCCGCTCGAGACGCTCCTCCGTCGAGTCGTCGACGAAGGTCATTGCCGCCGCGACGTTCGGGTGCACCTCGGAGATCGCCCGGCGCAGCTCCTGGGCGACGGCTCGGTACGACGGGTGCCCCTCGCGGCCGGAGCGCAGCTCGATCAGGTGCAGTGCCTCGCGCGCGTCGAGCTCGAGCACGTAGCGGATTCGGAACGCGAGGCAGAGCGCATACGGAGCCTCTTCGGTGAAGCCGTCGGAGCGCAGCCGCTCGTACTCGCCGTGCGACACCTCGAGCGCCCGCTCGTACTCACCGCCGAGCCCTGCGGCGACGAGCTCGTGCGGGACATCGGCGCCGAGGTCGGGCGAGAGCCGCTGCCACTGGCACGTCAGCAGCCGATGCCGCTGCAGGTCGCGGAACGCGCCGTAGTCGGACACGATCTCGAACCGGTAGCTCAACGTCTCGAAGCCGCGGCCGGGACGGTGGCGCCGGTTCTCGCGGTCGCCGACGAGCTCGCGGACGAGCGCGGCCCGCTGATCGTCGCCGAGCGACTCGACCGCGCGCAGCGCCTCGACCTCGCTCGTCGCGGTCGCCTCGAAGAGGAGCGCGGCCGCGAGCTCCGTCCTCCGTGCCGTGCGCACGAAGCAGCCGCACGGACGGCGCGCCGCCGGGGGCGCGCCTGGTCTAGCGCAAGCCCGGCCGCGGCGTGCTCGGCGGCATCGCGACGCTCGCGCAGGAACTCGATCCAGCGTCCCCCTCGGTCGGCGCTTCGGCACGCGGACGACGAAGCTCGGGATGATCTTCTGCAGCTCCTCGAGCAACATCTGCCCGTATGCCTGCGCCTCGGCGAGCGGGTGCGCGAGCAGGTGCAGGACGAGCTGCTCGTAGGTCTGTCCGCTCGCGTAGATGCCCATGTGCGAGAGCGACGCCGCCGGCAGGATCCCGCGCACGAGATCGAGGGCCTTCGCGCGGATCGCCCGCGTGTGCGCGGCAGGCGACTCGTCGTCGCCGCGCGGGAACTGCTCCGCCGCCCACGCGGACATCCCTTCGAGCAGCCGCGTGTACGTCGAGAAGAGATCGTCGAGCGCGCGCTCGTACTGCGGACCGAAGCGCGCGTCGCGGTAGTAGCGATAGCCGAAGCCGTCGAGCTGCGTGTCGTAGGCGATGTAGCGCGTCGACTGCTCGAGGTAGGACGCGAGCCGCGGTCGCTGCAGGATCTTCGTCAGCAGGTTCGACGTCCACTCGCAGGCGATGTGCGCGCCGCCGAGCTGCGCGACCGAGTCGTCGCCATAGCCGAGGAAGATCCGCTCGTAGAGCGCCGCGGCACGGCTCGCCTTCACTCCCCTCGATCGCGGGGACCTCGGGAACCGAGTCCGCGAACTCGTCGAGGAAGAGCCGCCGCAGCGTGCCCGGGTAGCGGGAGTAGCGCGCGAAAAGCGCGCCCTTCACGGTCTCCGGCAGGTTGACGAGCCCGAACACGGGCCGGTCGAGGTTCGTGAAGTGCGGCGCGAGGCGCGCCTGCTCCTCGTCGCTGAAGGACTCGACCGGGTGTGTCACTGTCATAACCGTGGCCACGGAATCGCCCAAGCTACTTCCGATCCCGGACGGTATCGGGGACAGCGTCATCCGGCTCCGGGAGTGGCGCGATGACGACGTCGAGCTACTCCGCGAGGGAGCCGAGGACGACTACGTGGCGATGATCGAGCATCTTCCCGTCCCATTCTCCGAACGGGATGCCCGCGTCTGGCTCGACGATCAGCCGACGTGGCCCGCGCGTGGACGCGGCTGGTCGCTTGCGATCGCCGACGCCAACACCGGGACAGGCATCGGGAGCGTCGGCCTCGTGCTGCGGCACCCGCCGGGCATCGCCGAGCTCGGCTATTGGGTCACGCCACGACGACGCGGCGAGGGCGTCGCGACTCGCGCCGTCACGCTGCTCGGACGGTGGGCACTGACTGCAGAGACCGGCGTGCACAGGCTCCACGCGTTGATCGAGCCGTGGAATGTCGCGTCTGCAACGGGTCGTCACGAAGACAGGGTTCGTTCGCGAAGGTCTCCTCCGGGCGTACTCCAGCTACCGCGGCGAACATCAAGATGACCTGATCTTCTCGCTGCTCCGCTCCGACCTACCGTGACCGTCCGCATCGGCACCTCGGGCTGGTCGTATCCGAGCTGGCGGCCGGGCTTCTACCCCGCGGGCACCGACCCCGCGGACTTTCTCAGCTTCTACGCGGAGCGCTTCGACACGGTGGAGCTGAACACGACGGGCTACCGGCTCCCGTCGGAGGATCAGTTCCGCCGCTGGGCCGAGCAGGTGCCCGACGGGTTCGAGTTCGCGCCGAAGCTGCCCGGCGGCCGGCTGCGCGGGCTCGACGTCTTCGGCGACCGGATGCGGGCGCTCGGCGACCGGCTCGGGCCGGTGCGCATCTCGATCAAGAGCCCGCGCGACGACGGCGCGATCGAGCTGCTGCTCGGCTCACTCGATCCGTCGCTGCGGCTCGCGTTCGACCTCGCGCATCCGTCGTGGGACGGCGTCGAGGAACGTCTCGCCGCCGACGGCGCAGTGCGCGTCGACGATCTCGAGCATCCCGCCCCGTTCCGCTACCTCCGCCGGCGTGAGGCTCCCGACGACGCGTTCGCGGAGCGCGTCCGCGCGTGCGCCGAGCCGGTGTACGTCTACTTCCGCCACGACGACGAGCCGGCGGCACCGGCACACGCAACGCGCTTGCGCGAGCTACTCGGCTAGGAGAGGCCGGCGCGACAAGACTTGTCGCCCCAGGAGAGCAGGATGGACGACTGCTGCTGCTGCCACGCGACGTCGGCGGGATTCGACGGGTCGTATGCGTGCAGGCCGTCGACGATCGTCGCGACGTCGGGCGTCACGCCGGGGCCGCTCGCGAACAGGCGGTACTTCTCGCCGACGCCGGGGCCGCGCTTCGCCGTCCAGCCCGGCGGGTGCTTGTAGCCGCCCTTCGTCGGGTCGAACGAGTAGAAGCCGTAACAGAAGACGCCGGTCGGGTTGTGCGTGACGAACGAGTTCTCGCGCTTCCAGCCCGAGCCGTACACGGAGTTGAACGTGTCGAGGTAGACGAGGCTGCCGAAGCCGTCCGTCGGCGCGCCGAAGCGCGTCGTCCCGAAGCCGTACACCGGCTCGCCGTGGTACGTGTAGCGGCCGAAGAGCGCCTGGAAGCGGCCGCCGTACACCCAGTTCGAGCCGGTCTCGAGCTTCGCGACGTCGCCCGACCAGTGCGAGACCTCGAGCCAGTTCGAGCGCAGCGACGGCATCCACGGCGTGAAGCCGAGGTTGGGAAGCGGCTGCGGCCAGCTCTGCGCGGCCCAGTACGAGCCGTCGGACGCCTTGCACGCTGCGACGACGTTCGGAAGCGTCGGCCCGTCGTAGGCGCCGCACGTCCCGGGGAAGCCCTTCCAGTAGACCTTGTGGTAGGTGCCCCAACCGCCCGAGTAGTCGACCTTGAACTTCTGCTGGTGCGCGCCTTCCTTCGGGGCGATCGCGTTCATCGCGCCCCAGACGAGGACGTGCTTGACCGCGCTGCCCTTGTGGTAGGTCAGCATCGCCTCGCCCTTCGCGTCGATGCGGATCTGGACGCCCGTCGCGTTCCGGTCGATCAACTGCGCCGCGGACGCGACGCCCGGCAAGGCGAGCAGGAGCACGACTGCGAGCAGGCTGGCACGGGCCACCTTCCGGGGATCGGCCGTTCCGAGGTCCGGCGCGATCCCGAGAACGAGGTACCGTTTACGACTTGCAAGTGGTCAAATTGTTACTCCTCGCACTTGCGCTCGCGCTGCTCGCGGCGCCGTCGGCGTTTGCGTCGGACCGTCTCGCCCTGAACGCATCGCACGTCCGCCTCGCCGTCTCCAAGGACGGTGCCCGTGCGCTCGTCACCTACAGCTCGGCCGGGAAGACCCGCCACGCGCTCGTGTGGGGCGCGAGCGACGCACGGCCGCCGAGCCAGACCGTGCCGCAGGTGCGCTTCAAGATCGACTGGACGGGCGGCTGGGCGACCTACGGCCACACGATCTGGCAGCACTTCGGCAACGCCTGCCGACCGTACGACGGGCCGGCGCTCGCGGCGCTCGTCGCCGCCTGCACTGCGCCCGACGGCTCGTTCTGGGCGCTGCAGGCGTGGCAGCCGAAGCTCCCCCATCGCGGCTACCCGCCGTACAAGGCCGGCCAGACCGACTGGGAGCTCGACGTCTCGCACTGGTCGGGCGAGCTCGCGCAGCTCGAGGTGCACGCCGACTGGGCCTTCAACGGGCAGGCGCACAACCTCTTCGGCCGTCTGCTCTACCGCGGCGTCCCGGTGCACGGCTTCCACACCGTGAAGGGCACCGGCGCGCCGCAGACCGCTACGGGCGCAGCCTCTACATCGACACGCTCGACTCGGCGTACGGCGCCGGCTGGAAGCGCGAGACGTCGATCGTCTTCCGCAACCCGACCGGTGTCTTCTGTTACTCGTTCTGGCCGACACACGACGTGTCGCTGCCGGGACAGCCGGCGCGGCCCGCCGGGTTCGGCAAGGCGTACCGCATCGAGGTGATCGGCCCGGGCGTGACGCCGAACCTGCTCGCGACCGTGAACGACCTCGGCGCCTGGAACCCGAACGACCCGGCAAAGGTGCAGCTCGAGAATCAGTTGAAGTCGCGCCAGCTCGAGCTCTCGCGCGGCGACAAGTTCTGCGGGGGCCAGATTTAAAAGCGCGCAGCTGCGCCGGAGTGGCGCGCATACGCGCCGCTCTCGACGATGTCGGTGAGCTCGGCGACCGTGTGCCGCAGCTCGTCCTCGGAATTGTAGAAATGCGGCCCCAGGCGGATGCCGGCGTCGGGGCGGAAGTCGCAGATGATCCCCCGCTCGCCGAGCTCCTTGTGCACCGCGGGATTGTCGGGCGTGCGCACGAGCACCGTGCCGCCGCGGCGGTCGGCCGCGCGCGGGCTGCCGAGCTCGAAGCCTGCGTCGCCGAGCAGGTCGATCAGAAGCTGCGTCAGCGCGAGCGAGCGCTCGCGGATGCGCGGGACGCCGACTTCCTCGATCACGTCGTACCCCGCGGTGGCGGCGTAGAGCGCGGGGACGTTCGGCGTACCCGTGAGGAAACGGCGCGCGCCCTCCGCGTACTCGAGCTCCGGCTCGAACGCGAACGGGCGCGCATGGCCCTGCCAGCCGACGAATGTCGGCTCCAGCCGCTCCGCGAGATCGGGGCGCACGTACAGCCAGCCTGCACCCGGCCCCCCGCAGAGCCACTTGACGCTGCCGCCGCACGCGAAGTCGACGTCGAGCTCGGTGACGTCGAACGGCACGACGCCGGCCGACTGGTAGCAATCGAGCACGACGTACGCGCCGACCTCGTGCGCACGCCGCACGATCGGCTCGACGTCCTGGATCTCGGCGTTCTTGAACAGCACGTGCGAGATCGGGACGAGCAGCGTGCGTTCATCGATCGCATCGACAATCGCTGCGTCGTTCTCGACCGCGACGACCTCGAGCTCCGGCTGCGCTTGGTACAGGTAGCGCACCGACGGGAAGTTCGCCTCCTCGTAGACGACGCGGTTGCGCTCCCCGGGACGGCGGAAGCACGAGAGCACGACCTCTTCGGCGACCGTCACGTTCTGGTGCATGACCGTGCTGCCCGGCGGCGCGCCGATGATGCGGCCGATCTGGTCGCCGACCGTGATCGGCATCTCCCACCAGCCCTCGCCCCAGGCACGGATCCCCCGCTCCCGCCACATGCGCGCGTACTCGAGGAGGTTGTCCTCGGCGGCTGCCGGCATCGCGGCGAGCGAATGGTTGATGAGATAGGTGCAATCCCGGAGGATCGGGAAGCGATCGCGATACGCGAGGAGGTCGTCCACGCCGTGAGCCTAGAGAAACTCACCTTGCTCGACTGGAAGCGGCGGATCTTCGCGCTGTACGAGGAAGTGCGCGGCGACGCCGACGCCGAGCGCGCGTGGCAGCGCTGGTGCGACGTCCGCGGCGAGCTCTACCGCTCGCATCCGCAGTCGCCTCGTGTCGGCGGCGAGCCGGACTACTTCCCGTACGAGCCGTCGCTTCGGTTCGAGGCGGCCGTCAAGCCCGTCGACCCCGCGCCGCTCGAGATCGCGGGCAGCGCGGGCAGCGTCACGCGCTTCACGCGCTTCGCCGTCGCGCGATTCGGCGAGCACTCGCTCGAGCTCTACTGGCTCGACGGTTACGGCGGCGGCGTCTTCCTGCCGTTCCGGGACGAGACGAGCGGACGCGAGACCTACGGCGCCGGGCGCTACCTGCTCGACACGGTCAAAGGCGCCGATCTCGGCGGCGGCGGCGACTCGCTCGTCCTCGACTTCAACTTCGCGTTCAACCCGTCGTGCGCCTGGGACGACTCCTGGGCCTGCCCGCTCTCGCCGCCGGCGAACCGGCTGCCGTTCCGGGTGGAAGCGGGCGAGCTGACGCCCGCGTAGCGGAGTCAACAGCGGGGTCAGACCCGGAGGGTCTGACCCCTTTCGCTCAGACCTCTTGCAACGAACGGGCGCCGGGGCCGACGTACTTCGCCGACGGGCGGACAAGGACGCCGAGGCGCTTCTGCTCGAGCACGTGCGCCGACCAGCCGGCCGTGCGCGAGCACGCGAACATCGCGGGAGCGAGGTTCGGCGGCACGTCCGCGACGTCGAGCACGATCGCCGACCAGAACTCGACGTTCGTGTACGAGTGATCCGGGTTCTTCTTCGCGATCGCCTGGTGCGCGGCTTCCTCGAGCTCCTCCGCGACCTTGACGCGCGGCGAGCCGAGCTCCTTCGCGGTCTTCTTGAGGATGCGCGAGCGCGGGTCCTCGGCGCGGTAGACGCGATGACCGAAGCCCATGATCCGCTCCTTCCGCGCGAGCGCCTCGGCGACCCACTTCTCGGCGTCGCCCATCTCCGCGACCGAGTCGAGCATCGGCAGCACGCGCGCGGGCGCGCCGCCGTGCAGCGGGCCGGAGAGCGCACCGACGGCCGACGCGAGTGCGGCTCCGCAGTCGGCGCCGGTCGAAGCGACGATGCGCGCGGTGAACGTCGACGCGTTCAAGCCGTGCTCGGCCGTGCAGATCCAGTAGGTGTCGATCGCCTTCGCGTGATCCTCGTTGACCTCACCGCGCCACGTGAGCAGGAAGCGCTCCGCCGCCGTCTGCCCCTGCATGATCGTGTCCTCGGGGACGGGCGGCTTGTCGGCGCCGCGCGCCGACTGCGCGACGATCGAGAGCGCCGCCGCGGAGAGCCGGCGGAGATCCTCCTTCGCCTCGTCGTCGTCGATGTCGATCAGCTGCCCGAGCTTCCACTTGCCGCTGAACGACGCGAGCGACGACTGCAGGTCGGCCATGTAGCCGCCCGTGCGGTACTCGAGGTCGCAGTGCGCGGCGGGCAGGCCGGGGTGAAGCGACTCGTCGACGAGCAGTCCCCACACCTGCTCGAACGGCACCTTGCCGACGAGGTCTTCGATGTTGACGCCGCGATACCGGAGCTCGCCGCCTTCCCTGTCCGGCTCCGCGATCTCCGTCTCGAAGGCGACGACGCCTGCGAGGCCTGGGCTGAATTCAGTCATGCGGGAATCTCCTCCAACTCGATCTCCAAGCCGACGTTCCGCGCTTTGGCGGCGGCTAAAACGAGCGCCGCGGCGGCGAGGTCCTGAACGGCCACGCCGACCGACTTGTACAGCGTAATTTCCACAGGGGTGGCTCGGCCGCGCCTGTCGCCGGAGATCAGCTCTCCGAGCTCGGCGACCGAGCCCCGATCGACGTCCGCGAGCTCGGGCGCGCCGCCGGGCGGGGGCGCGAAGGCGGACTCGCGCGACTCGACGACGATCGTCGCAGCCCGCACGAGCGCGGGGTCGAGCTCCGACCCGGGAGCGGCGTACCCGACCGAGCTGACGTGCGTCCCGGGCCGCACCCACTCCGCGCGCACCACGGGCTCGGCCGCGTGTGTCGTCGCTGCGACCACGTCGGCATCGCGCACCGCCTGCTCGAGCGAGGGAGCCGCGGTCACGCCGAGCTCGCCCGCGAGCTGCGCGACCTTCTCGGGATCGCGTCCTGCCAGTGTGATCTCCGTCCACTCGCGCACGTGTGCAAATGCCCGCGCGTGCGACCGCGCCTGCACACCCGTGCCGATGATCGTGAGCGTCTTCGCGTCCGGACGCGCGAGGAGTCGCGCCGCGAGCGCCGCGGCCGCCGCCGTGCGCGTCGCCGTGATGTACGTCCCGTCCATGAGTGCGCACGGGGTGCCGTTGTCGGGATCGACGAGCACGATCGCAGCCTGGTGCGTCGGGCGGTCCGTGTTACCGGGAAAGAGCGTCACGAGCTTGCAGCCGAGACCTGCCGAAGGCGAGTACGCGGGCATCGTGCCGAGGAGCCCGTCCGCCGCGAGGGCGGCGATCCGCGGCGGCATCGAGCACGCACCGGACGAGAGCTCCTCGTGTGCCCGCGCGAGTGCGCCCACGAGCTCGTCCAGGTCGAGCAGCTCCTCCACTTCCGCGCGAGTGAGCACGAGCATGGAGAAGACCGTACCTGGAGGTCAGCCGAGCAGCGTCAGCGTCCAGTCGTTGCGATGCTCGGCGTCGAGCGAGAAGAGCATCACGCGCTGCCATTGCCCGAGGCAGAGACAGCCCTCGGCGAACGGAACGCCTTCGGTACGCGTGCCGAGCAACGCATGCACGAGCCGCTCTCGCGCCGACGCGTCCGACGGGACGACGCGCTCGAGCAGGCACTCGAGATCCTCGAAGAAGCCCGTCTCGCGCTCCTGCACACGGATGAGCGACAACCCACTCGTCGCGCTGACGTAGGCGATGCCGTCGCGCTTGCCCGACCGAGCCACGGACTTCGACACCTCGTTCGTGATGTCCATGACCGAGAGCGTCGGCAGCGCTGCCGCGATCGAGTACGGCACCTCGATGCTCGTCATGTGCGAGCGACCTCCTTCGGAAGCCGGAAGTGAACATGCTCGCGGGCGACCGTGATCTCCTCGAGCGTCGGGTACCCGCGGTCGGAGAGCTCGCGCGCGACGTTCTGAACCAGCTGCTCCGGCGTCGAGGCGCCGGCGGTGAGGCCGATCGCCTCGTGCCCGGCGAGCAACGACTCGTCGAGCCGCGACTCCCCGTCGATCAGCGTCGCCCGCGCACCGGCTGCTTGCGCGACCTCGACGAGGCGCACGGCGTTGGAGCTCGTCTGCGAGCCGATGACGAGGACGAGCGTCGCGCCCTCCGCGACCATCGCCTTCACGGCGTCCTGCCGGTTCTGCGTCGCGTAACAGATGTCGTCGGCATGCGGTCGGCGCAGGTTCCCCTGGCTCTCGCCGAGCGCGTCGACGATCGGCGCGACGTCGTCGAGGGACAGCGTCGTCTGCGTGATCACCGCAACGGGCTTGTCCGTCTTCAGCTGGCGTGCCTGCTCCGGCGACTCGATCACGACGGTGGAGTCGGGGCGCTCCCCGAGCGTGCCGATCACCTCGACGTGATTCGCGTGGCCGACGAGCGCGACGAGGTGGCCGCTGTCCGCGTACCGGCGCGCCTCGGCGTGCACCTTGTTCACGAGCGGGCACGTCGCGTCGACGACGCGCAGGCCGCGGCGCTCGGCGTTCTCCTTCACCGAGGGCGCGACGCCGTGCGCCGAGAGCACGCAGTACTCGCCCTCGGGGATCTCGGACTCGTCCTCGACGAACACCGCGCCGAGCTCCTCGAGCCGGCGGACGACGTGCTCGTTGTGGACGATCTGATGGCGGACGTAGACCGGCGCGCCGTGCTGCTCGAGCAGGCGCTCGACGATCTCGATCGCACGGTCGACACCGGCGCAGAACGAGCGCGGTGCGGCGAGGAGGACACGGCCGTTCATGCTGCGACCTTCTTCTCGAGCTCTCGCAGCGCGGTGACGGCGTCGCGCATCGAGCGGATCGCGCCGCGCCGGCGCGTCGCCACCCAGCGGATCAACCCGACGACATCGGTGCGCCCGTCGGCGTGCACGGTCGTGTCGACGCCTTCGATCGCGCTCGCCGCGTCGTCGGAGACGGCACGAACGACGCCCACGAGGCGGCCGCTCCGTGCGAGCACGCCGCTCTCCATGTCGACGGCGTCGGCACCCGACGCCGCGTGCAAGCGGCGACGCTCGGACGCGTCGTGCACAAGCGCATCGCCCCCGAGGATCGTCGCCTGCCGGCCGACGCCGAGACCTGCGCCTTCCCAGAGCACGGAGCCATGCTCATCGACGACGCGCGTCGCATCGAGCACCTCGCCCACGCGCAGCCCGTCGTGCAGTGCACCTGCGAGCCCGAACGAGACCACGCGCTCGGCCGGGACGCCGCTCGCCGCGCGCACGCCGACGCGGACCGTGCGCAGCCCGAGCCGCTTCGCGACGCGCTCCTCGGCCGTCGTCGCGACCGCGAAGGTCAGCCCGTCAGCGTCCACGCCATGCTCCGAACGGTCTCCTTCAGGCTCTTCGACGACTCGAAGGCCGAGGATGGCTCGAAGCCGGAGTGGATGCCGCAATGCTCGCAGCGCGGGTCGTTGCCCGGCCCGTACGAGTCCCAGTCCATGCCTTCGAGCAGCGCCTCGTACGTCGGGAAGATGCCGTCCGTCAGCAGGTAGCACGGGCCCTTCCAGCCATACGGATTCCGCGTGATCGAGCCCCACGGCGCGCACGACAGCTTGCGCTCACCGGTGAGGAAGTCCTGATAGATGGGCGTCGCGAGCCAGCGGTAGCCGTGCTTGCGCACCGCGGTGCGAATGGCGCGGAACTTCTCCTCGTGCTCCGACCGCGTCATCGTGAGCGCGGGGTCGATCTGCGAGTACTGATAGCCGGGCGCGACGAGCATGCCGTCGATGCCGACTTCGTCGGTCAGGTAGCGCATCATCTCGATGACGTCGTCGACCTCGGTCTCCTTGAAGATCGTCGTGTTCGTCGTGACGCGGAAGCCGCGCGAGCGAGCGGTCTTGATCGCGTCGACCGCGATCTCCCAGAGACCCGGGTAGTCGCAGACGTAGTCGTGGATCTCCTGCATGCCGTCGAGATGGACGACGAACGTCATCCGCGGCGACGGCTCGAACCAGTCGAGGCACTGCTCGAGGCGCAGCGCGTTCGTGCAGAGCTCGACGGTCTTGTTGTTCTCGAGCATGCCGGCGACGACCTGCTCGATCCCCTTGTAGACGAGCGGCTCGCCGCCGCAGATCGAGACGACCGGCGCCGGGCACTGCACGCCCGCGTCGACGCACTCCTCGACCGTCAGCCGCGCGCGGTTCGACTCGTACTCGCGAATCTTCCCGCAGCCGATGCACGCGATGTTGCAGGCGAGCGTCGGCTCGAGCATGAGGACGAGCGGGTAGCGCTCACCCTTGCGCTGCTGCGACGCGACGTACTTGCCGATCGTGACGGTCGACTGAAGCGGGAACTTCATGCAGAAAGCCTCTCTCTCATTCGGCCCAGTGCGAGCAGGGGAAAGCTGATGCGGTAGAGGTGGTAGCGGATCATGAAATCGAGTGGAAACCCGGTCCCGGTGAAATGCTCTTCGTCCCAGTCGCCGTCCGAGCGCTGGACACGGCAAAGATAATCCGCGGCCCTTCTCGCGCTCCCTCCCTCAGCGTTTCCTGCGGACACGTAGCCGAGGAGGGCCCAGGCGGTCTGCGACGGCGTCGCGAAGGGCGCACGGCCGCGCCAGGATGGGTCCGCATAGGAGCGGATGTCCTCGCCGAAGCCGCCCGACGACTGCTGAACGGAGTCGAGCCAGGCGACCGCACGCTGCATTGCAGGATGATCGCGCGGCACGCCGCACGCCTCGAGCGCCGGCAGCGCCGCGCCGGTGCCGTAGAGATGGTTGACACCCCAGCGGCCGAACCACGACCCGTCCTGCTCCTGCTCGGCGAGGAGCCACTCGAGCCCGCGCGCCTTCGCATCGTCGTAGCCGTCCTCGTGCCCGAGCGTCTCGAGCGCGTGCGCCGTGACGTCGG
This sequence comes from uncultured Actinomycetes bacterium, assembly GCA_963838985.1. Taxonomy (GTDB): domain Bacteria; phylum Actinomycetota; class Thermoleophilia; order Gaiellales; family Gaiellaceae; genus Palsa-739. The sequence continues at coordinate 166,313 of CAWITF010000006.1, read as the reverse complement.
CGCTTGGCTCGTCCGTGACCTTCCCGAAGTCGCAGAACGGGATGCGGTACAGCCACATCGCCTGGTTGTCGACGTCGAACGCGCCCCAGCCTCCGTCGCGCGACTGCATGCCGACGAGCCAGTCGAGACCGCGACGCACGGCGTCGTCGCCGCGACCGAGCTGGCGGAGCGCGAGTGCGATCACCGCCGCGTCGTCGGTGTCGGGATAGAGATCGTTCTCGTACTCGAACGCCCAGCCGCCCGGCGCGAGGTCGGGCCGACGGATCGCCCAGTCGCCCTTCAGCGTGACCTCCTGCGAGAGCAGGTAGTCGCCGGCGGCGACGAGCTGCGGATGATCCTGCGGGACGCCGCACGCTCGGAGCGCGAGCACGGCGAGCCCGGTGTCCCACACCGGTGACTGGCACGCCTCGGGTCGCAGCCGGTCGCCGTCCTTGACCATGAAGCCGTCCCAGCCGAGCACCGCCTTGCGCAGCGTCTCGTCCTCCGAGTCGTAGCCGAGCGCGCTCAACGCGATGATGCTCCAGACCCACGGCGGCTGGATGCCGCCCCACGAGCCGTCGGCCTCCTGCCGCTCGCGCAGCCATTGCTCCGCGCGCCGTTGCGCCTTGCGGCGCAGTGCATCCGGCCGCCGGGGCGGGCGTGTGCGCCCGGGGATCGCACCGATCTCGCGCAGGTCGACGTCGATCGGATGCACCGGGCGCAGCGACTGTGCGAGCGAGAGTGCGACGAACGTCTGCCGCGCCCAGCACGCAAAGTTGTAGATCGAGAACGGCGCCGAGGGCGGGAGCAGCACGAGCTCGGGCGGGATCGGCACCAGCCGCTGCCACGGCCACTGGCCGAGCAGCGCGAGGAAGCACTTCGTGAACAGGCGCGCCTTGCGGATACCGCCGTTCCGCTGAATGTACGCGCGCGCCTTCGGCCCGGGGTCGACGCCGGCCATCCGCAGCGCGACGTACGCCTCGATCGACGTCGAGAGGTCGGGAGGCCCTTCGTTCCAGATCGCCCACGTGCCGTCGTCGCGCATCCGCGCGAGCAGCTCGTTGGCGATGCCGCGGTCGAGCGCGGGCGTACGCAAGCCGACGACGTGGTTCCAGAAGAGGTGCTGCGCCGTCATCGTCACGTTGGACTCGAGCTCGCCGACCCAGACGCCGTCGGGGCGCTGAAGGTCGAGCAGCCGCGCGACGCCGCGGTCGATGGCGGCGTCGAGTGCGGTGAGCTCGGCGGTGGCGGTGGTGGTGGTGACGGTTGTGACGGCCATCCGCCGTCAACTTTGTCACGCCGCAGTCGGCCCGGGCGCCCGCCTCAAGAGGATCTGAGCAGCGCTGCGTCCGCTGCGGATCGCGCTCTCCATCGTCGCCGGCCAGCCCGTGTTCGTCCACGTCCCTGCGCGGACGACGTTCGGCCGGTCCGTCTCGGCGGCCGGGCGAACGACGCCCGGTCGCAGCGCGACGGTCGCGTACGGCTCGCGGCTGACCCGCGACCAGAGGAGCTCGGCGCTCCCGAGCCGTTCGGTGAGCTGCGCCCCCAGGCGCTCGACGAGCTCGCGACCGCGGATCTCGAGCAGCTCCGGTACCCCGCTCGAGACGACGGTCAGGTACTGCCCACGCTCCGGCGCGTGCCCGGTCAGCGCGCCTCGGTCGAAGACCCAATGCGCGTCGGAGCCGAGGAGAGCGGCGAGCGGCGTCCGCAGCAGCGGACGGTCGAACCAGAGATGAACGCTGACGATCGGCGAGTCGTCGAGCGAACGCGGCTCCTCGCCGAGCAAGCGCGCGCTCTCGCGCGGCGGCACGGCGACGACGATCGCGTCGGCGTCGAGCTCTTCGAGGGACTCCACGCGCCGGTCGAGCCGAACGCGGTCGCCGAGGATGCGGCCCGCCGCGTCGCCGTGCATGGGGCCGAGCGGCTTCAGCGGCAGCACGAGGTCGGCGTTGCCGCGCGGCCCCAGGAGGGCCGTTCGAACCGTGAAGAGCCCGGCCTCGCCGTCGACCTCGTCGGCGCGCAGGTTGAGCGCGGGCCGGATGAAGACGTCCCAGAACCGGTCGATCGCGGCGTCGCTCGTGCCGAGCCGTCGCAGGACGTCGCCGAAGCTCTCGCCCGGCCGGGCCTTCGCGTTGCGACAGCGGGCGGTGACGATCGGGATGCGCAGCCGGTCGCGGAACGACACGTGCGCGTAGCGCAGCAGCTTCGGCAGGCTCGGCGCGATGTCGGATCGCTGTCCACGCTCGTCGAGCACCGGCAACGCGAGGCGAGTGCGGAGATACGAGCCGCCCTCGCCGATGCGCTCGAGGAAGCGGAGGTACTCCGTGAAGCAGCCGAGCGCGATGTGCTGGCCGTTGTCCGGCGGCGGGTCCGGATCGCCTTCCCGCTCCGGGAGCGTCTGCACCGCGCCGCCGAGCGTCGGCCGCGCTTCGTAGAGCGTCACGTCGACGCCGGCGTCCTGCAGGTCGATCGCGGCTGCGAGCCCGGCGAGGCCGCCGCCGACAACGGCCGCTTTCACGGCAGCAGTCCGCGAGCGACGACGGCGAGCTTCGCCGGCGTCGAGAGCCGGCACGACTTGTCGAAGACGTCGAAACCGTTCGCCTCCATGCGATCGAGCTGCCCCCGGTAGAGGCCGGCGAACGTCGCCACGCAGAGCGCACTGCGCCGGTCGAGCGAATCGAGCAGACGCAGGCCCTCGTCGAGATGCACGCGTGCACGCTGGGCCTGGAACGCCATCAGCTCGCGGAACTGCGGCGTCGCCTGCAAGCTCGGTCACTCCGAAACGCGCGAGCTCGTCCTGCGGCAGGTAGACGCGCCCCAGCTCGAGATCCTCGGCGACGTCGCGCATGATGTTGATCAGCTGCAGCGCGATCCCGAGCGTCATCGCCCGCTCCACGTCGTCGGAGCCGTACACCGCCACGCACGCGACGCCGACGGCGCCGGCGACCTTCTCGCAATACCGGCGCAGGTCGTCGAACGTCGCGTAACGCGACTGCTCGAGGTCCTGCAGGCCGCCGTCGACGAGCGCCGCGAGTGCGTCACGCGGGATCCCGAAGCGCGTACGTGCGTCGTGCAGCGCCGTCGACATCGCGTCGCTCGGCGCCGTGTCGAGCGACGCGCGGAGCGCCTCGAGCTGCTCGCGCTTCTGCTCGAGCGGCAGCTCGCCGTCGGCGACGTCGTCGACCTCGCGCGCAAACGCGTAGATCGCCGCGATCGCACGCCGCTTGTCCCGCGGCAGCACCATGATCCCGTAGGCGAAGTTCTTCGCGCGATCGCGCGTGATCCGCTCGACCTCTGCGTAGGCGTCCTCAGTCCTCATCGCACGAGCACGATCGCAGCCTCGCGCGCGAGCCGGGCACGAGAGGGCCTCGGTCGCTGCGTGAAGATGTCCCAGTTCGCGTCTTCGAGCGCGGCGAGCGCGGCGAGACCGCCGCGCGCGAACAAGCCGACGGCGCGGCCGAGCCGTCCACCGATGCGCGCACGCAGCACGTCGCCCGCGCGCAGGAGCGTGGCCGCCCGCTCGGCCTCGAAGCGAAGGAGCGCCCGCAACTCGTCGCTCGGGTGATCGAGCGCCGGCGAGCCGAAGCGCTCGCGATCCTCGCGCGGCAGATAGATCCGCCCGAGCTCGAGGTCGCGCGGAACGTCCTGAAGGAAGTTGACGAGCTGCAGCCCGGTGCACACCGAGTCACTCGCCGCGACGAGCTCCCCGTCGTCGAGCTTGTGCAGCACGCCGAGCACCATCCGCCCACACGGATCGGCGGAGTGGACGCAGTAGTGCTCGAGCGCATCCCACGTTTCGTACTCCGTGATCCGCTGGTCCATCCGGTTCGCCTCGATCAGACGAAGGAACGGCTCGCGCGGCAAGTCGAACTCACGCACAGTCGGCTGCACGTTGCGGAGCACGGGCCACGTCGGCTCTCCCTCGAATGTGAGCGCAACCTGCAACTCGAGCTCGTCGAGCGCCGCGAGGCGGTCGCCGTCGTACGCGTCGCCCAGCTCGTCGACGAGGCGGGCGTAGCAGTAGAGCGCGCGAATGTGCGGCCGCAGGCTGCGTGGGAAGAGCACCGAGCCGACCGGGAAGTTCTCTCCGGCAGCCCGCGCGGCGACGGCTTCGACGTCCATGCGCACCGAAGCATACGAGCGGGTTTACGGTCGAACGGTGTGTGCTTGAATGCGACGGCGCAAGCCCAGGAAAGGAGCGAGTCGTGGCTGAGGGCAACGGGCCGGCTCAGGACGGAACAGCCGGGATCCGCGAGGATCCGATCGCCGGGATCGACCGCAAGGACGGGTCGATCGTCGTGAGTCTCGCCGGCGAGCTCGACCTCTACAACGCCGCCGCGGTTCGCGAAGCGCTCCTCGAGTGCTGCGCGGAAGGACCGGAGCGTCTGATCATCGACCTGACGAACGTGAAGTTCATCGACTCGACGGCGCTCGGCGTCTTGATCGAGGCGCGCACGCGCATGTCGAATCGGCGGAGCTTCCTGCTCGCCGCGCCCGGCCTCGAGACGCGCCGCGCGCTCGAGATCTCCGGGCTCGACCGGCACTTCGCCGTGCACGACTCGCTCGACTCGGCGCGCACAGCGGCCGTCTAACCCGTCGAACCCCTCGTCCCAGGGACGCCCCTACCCCTGCCGGGGGATTCCTGCGCGGACGCGCTGCGGTTTCGCTGTGTCTGAGCCTCTCTAGCTCTCTGCGGCGGCTGGAGCGGCGAACCCGAACCAAGGGGTGTGCCGCAGTTGAGAACGCCGTGCCGTCTGCTTCGCCAGGCCCTCCGCCGCGAGGAAGGCTTCGGGCTGATCGAGACCGTGATGGCGATGTCGATGTTCGCCGTCGTCTCGGCGCCGCTCGCCGGCGTGATGATCGCATCCGTCGCACAGCAGAAGAACGCGCACGAGCGCACGCTCGCCGCGCAGACCGCGCAGACGGCGATCGAGTCGATCCGCTCGCTGCCCTACGACTCGATCGGAGTCGCGAATGGCAACCCGTCCGGGACGGTCGCCGCGAGCATGCCGGCGTCGCAGCTCGGCATCCAGGGTCTCGACGCGACGGTGAACACGACGATTGCGTACATGGACGACGCGCCGGCCACCTCGTACCGGACGCGCGCCGACTACAAGAAGGTGGTCGTCACAGTCCTTCGCAACTCGGACATGCGGCCGCTGACGCAGCAGGCGACGTACATCGCGCCGCCCGGTGCGGGGGCCTACGCCGGCCAGAGCCAGGGCATCGTGATCGCGCAGGTCATCGACTACGCGCTGAACACGCCCCTGCAGAATGCGAGCGTGACGTTGAGTGCCGGCCCGACCCCGGCGCGCAGCGACCTCACGGACGCGTCGGGCACCGCAGTCTTCCCCGCGCTGCTGCCGACGACCCCCGCGCAGAACCACTACGACCTCGGCGTCACCGCGACCGGCTACCAGGTGCTGAAGGACGACCTGCCGCCCGCCACAGCTGCGCGCACCTCGATCGTCGCCGGCCAGACGTTCCAGACGGTGCTGCGCGTCTACAAGCCCGCGACGATCTTCGTCGCGCCGAAGAACCCCGATGGCTCGGCGTACGTCGGCTCCGGCGTCGCGACCGTCTCGTCCTCGCGCGGCGCGCAAAGCTTCCCCTTCACGGGAGCGCTGACCGTGACGAGCATCGCCGGTGAGCCCGTCGTCCCGAACCTGCAGTACACGGTGCGGATCCTCGCGTCGAACGGGACGTACTCGACCCCGGTGACGGCGCTCGTCCCGACCAACTACCCGCTCGATCTCACGAAGTCGTTCTCGGCGACGCTGACCGGCGCCGCGACGACGATGCAGTCGCTGACGGTCGCGCGCCGTCAACGCCGCCGGCGCCGTGCAGGCCGGAGCGACGGTGACGGTGAGCGGCGGTCCCGGCTCGAACATCCAGCTCGTCGGCACCACGGACGCGAGCGGCAATGCCGTCTTCAGCGTTCCGACCTCGAGCTCGCCGGGCTACACGACCGCGGTCAAGCTCGGCAGCCTGAGCGGCACCGCGTCGGGCGGCGTCACGACAACCACGACGCGCACGGTGACGATTCGATGATCCGCGCGCTACGGGACGAGGGCGGGTTCACGCTCCCCGAGCTCCTCGTCGGCATGGTCCTGCTCGCGATCGTCGCGGCGGGCTTCAGCCAGATGCTGATCTCCACGTCGAAGACGAGCAACCGCGTCGAGGAGCAGGCGATGCTCCAGAACGACGTGCGCGCGTCGCTCGACCGGCTGACGAGCGACCTCCGCGAGGCGACGAACGCGCACAGCACCTCACCGGTCGTCGCGGCGACACCGACGACGCTGACGTTCGACTCGCCCGACCGCGCGACGCCCTTCCATCTCCGGCAGATCTCGTACCGGCTGACCAGCGGCACGTTCCAGCGCAGCACGCTGCTGAGCACGAGCACCGGCAGCTGGCCGTGGACGTTCCCGGCAGCGCCCGCGCCCTGGGTGACCGAGCTCGACTCGATCACGAGCACGAGCGCGTTCACGTACTACGACGCGAACGGCGCCGTGACGACCGACCCGAATGCAATTCGCTCCGTGCGCGTGTCGTTCACCGTCGCACCGCACCTGAACCAGGGCGGATCGAGCCTGTACAACGCGCTGATCACGATCAGGACGCTGCAGTGAGCCGCGTCAAGCGGGAAGAGGGGTTCGCGATGCTCACGGTCCTCGGGATGATCGTGCTGCTGAGCGTCCTCGCGTTCGCGCTGATGGACGTGATGAACGGCGAGGCCTCTCGCAGCCGCACGCAGGTGAAGCACGACACCGCGTATCAGGCGGCGGAGGCCGGCGTCGACGAGTACATCTCGAAGTTGATCGACGACCGCCTCTACTACGTGCACTTCGTGCATCCGGGCGAGGCGACGCGCCAGTCCGTCGCGAGTGCGCGGTTCGTCGCCGCCGGCGGCACGTGGGGCCAGGCCGACGGGAACGCATGGACGTATCCGCGCGGCAAGGACACGTGGTACGGCTCGCAGAAGCTCGGCAACGGCTACGAGTACAACCTCGAGATCGTGCCGCCGACCGCGGCCCAGCCGCTGATCAGCATCCTCTCCACCGCACGGCCCGTCGGCGACACGGATGTGCGCGACTGGCGCGAGCTCCAGGTCATGGTTCGGCCGTCGTCGGTGTCCGACTACCAGATGTTCGCCGACGCCGACATCTCGTACGGCGCCGGCGCGACGACGTACGGGAAGATCTACGCCGGCATCGACGCGAGCGGCGTCAAGCACAACGTCCAGCACGACGGGACGGCGTTCGGCGACATCTACGCCGAGGGCAGCATCACCGGCTCGACGACGATGATGAACGGCGCACAGAAGTACGACTCGACGTCGATCCGGACGATCATCAAGTCGCCGATCAACTTCAACAGCTTCCTCGCGTCCCTCGTCGACATTCGCGGGGCCGCGGGCGCGGGCGGGATCGTCGAGGACAACGCGGCGGTCGACGCCTGGTGGCTCACGTTCCAGCCGAATGGCCAGGTCACCGTGCAGTCGTGCACGAAGAACGCGGGCCGCAACCTCGGCGACGCCAAGCCGACCTGCGGAGCGGCGACGCCGCTCAACATCCCGTCGAACGGCGCGATCTACACCGGCCAGCCGGTGATCGTGTCGGGCGTCGTCAACGGGCGCGTGACGATCGGCTCCGCGAGCGACATCTACGTCGGCGGCAACATCTCGTACCAGCAAGACGGCGACGACGTGCTCGGCCTCGTCGCGTCGCACAGCGTCATCGTCGCGCAGTGGGTGCCGACGACGCTCTCGTGGCGCGCCGCGACGATCGCGCAGAGCGGGAGCTGGCGCTCGTACGGCTTCGACCCGCAGACGCACGCGAACGAGGCGAACTACGTCGGGAACTTCAAGCTGACGTCGATGACGTTCACCGGCTCGACCGCGACGTACGGCGGCGGCTCGATGTCACTCTTCAACTCGCGCGTGTACCAGTACGACCAGACGCTCGTGTACCTGCCGCCGCCCTGGTTCCCGACGATCCAGGACGCGTACACCGTCGTGCTCTCCCGCGAAATCGCCGCAACAGCGACGTAGCCGGCCGCCTCCGGCGCGGTAGCGTATGACCTCGATGAGGAAGCTCGCGCGGTCGCGATGTCGAATGGATTAGCCAATGCGGCTCTGGCGGCTTACTCGATCAAGTCACACGAGGCTCGACGGCGCAGGCGCGTCGCAATACGGCGGCCGTTACTCACCGGTTGGCGTTCCGGTGGTCAACTTCGCCTCCGAGGCGGGGCTCGCGGTCCTGGTGGCCATGCGGTACTGGCAAGGGGACCAGGCTGATCCGCAAGACGATTACGTTCTCGGCTGGATCGAGGTCGACGCGACTCCCGAACGACTTCGCGACACCGACGGCGACGACGACATTCGCGTGCGCGTTACCTCCTGGCTCGAGCAGCGACGCAGCTTGCTCGCGGCGGTGCGCTCACAAGTCCTCCCAGAGGCGGACATCGTGCTGATGAACCCACTCCACCCGGACGCTGCTTCGGTCGCTCCGCTCGTCACACGGCCGTTCAGCTTCGCCGAATGCCTCCACACGCCGCCGATGCTGGCTCGCTATCCGCGAAGAACCGGCGGTTATCCATAGGCCGCAGCGCGAACGGTTGCCCGCGAGGTCGCCCGCTAGCCGTCCACCAGCAGCCCGTTGAGCGGGCCCCAGAGGGCGCGAGTGCGGCGGGAGACGCCGCGCAGCAGGCGCAGCTTGCGTTCCTGTGACTGCTCGTTCGCGAGCGGCCGCCAGACCTCGTCGATCACGCGCGCCGGCTCGCCGTCGGCGTCCTGCTCCAGATGCTCTGACCAGAGCCGCAGCCGAGCCTCACGCGCGAACGCCTCGTCACGGACGACGACGTTCACCTCCGTGTCGTTGAAGAGCGAGTGCTCGTTCAGGTTCGCGGAGCCGACGGTGACGAACGCATCGTCCACGACGCACACCTTCGCGTGCACGTACACCAAGTTGCCGTGCGGCTGGAAGAGCGTGCACGCGAGAAAGCGATCGCGGTCGCCGCCCTCCGCCGCTGCCTCGACCAGCAGGCCGAGCTGGCCGCGCGTGTCGTCGCTGCCGTTGTTGGGCCGTGCCGGCAGGACTGCGACGACTCGGAAGTCCGGTCTCGGCGGCTCACGCAGCTTCGCGCAGAGGATCTCGATCAGCTCGGGCGACCAGAGGAACTGGCTCTCGAGGTAGATGAAGCGCTCCGCCTCCTGCAACGCGCGCCGGTAGCTCTCGAGAATCGTGAACTCGCCTTCCCACAAGCCGTCGTAGATGTGCTCGGGAACGGTGCGGACGAGTTGCGCCTGCAACGCACCAACAGCATCTGGCGCGTCAGCCTCCGGCAACGGATGCGGCCAGCGCAGCCTGTAGTGCGCGGCGACGTCAGCGACGAGCGGGCCTTCGAGGCGGAGACACGCGTCGTGCCACCCGAGCCCGAGGCGGTGCGGATGGTCGCTCGAGTCCAGCCGGTTGCCGGCGAGCGTCGTCAGGTCGAGCCCGCCGACGTAGGCGACCCGATCGTCGACGATCACGAGCTTCTCGTGATGGCAGTGCATCGGTCGCTCCTTGGAGTCCAGCTCCATCTGCACACGCGTCCCGACGACGAGCTCGTCGCGGATCGCGCGCACGTCGCCGCGGTCGGGCTTGAAGAGCGGCAGCGGCGCACCGGCCCACGCGAGCACCCGCACGTCGACTCGCGTCGCCGTCTCGGCGAGCAGCCCGCGCAAGGTCGGGCCGCCCTCGCCCATCCGAAACGACGGCGTGAAGTGCCAGCCGGCGAGATGCACGTGCGACCGCGCGTTGCCGATGTCCTCGACCATCCGCGGCAGGAGCGAAGCGCCGTCGACGAGCAGCTCGGCGGCGACGCCCTCGCGCGGCGCAAACGCACCGGTGTCCGCCCACCCTCCCGGCGGCGGCTCGAACGCGCGAGCATGGCCGTGACGCGTCAACCGGCGGCGGTGATGCGCGCGGACGGAGCGCTCGATCCCCTCGCCGAGGGCGTCGTCGACACGGTCGAGCGGAAACGGCGCGCCCATGCGCTGCCTATTGGCCGGGAGACGTTGTCGTCGGCGGTGGCGGCGGCGGTTCGGGCGTCGTCGTCGGCGGAGGCGGCGGCGGCGCCGGCGAGGTCGGCGGCGGCGCGGGCGGCGGCGCCTTCGTCGTCGTCGGCGTGTGCAACACCGGCTTGCCCGTGGTCGTCGCCGTCGTCGTCGAGGAGTACGTCGGCGTGTACGTCGGCACGTACGAGTACGGCGACGACACGGTGTGACCCGTGAACGACGGATAGACGAAGTCCTTCACCGGCAGCTTCTTCACGGCCTGCGACATGAAGCGATTCCAGATCTCGGCGGGCAGCGAGCCGCCGAAGACGGCGCTCCAGCCCTCGACGTTGTAGAGGGAGATCTCCGCCTTCGGATAGCCGACCCAGACGCAGGCGGCGAGCTGCGGGACGTAGCCGCAGAACCACGCGTCCTTGTAATCCTCGGCGGTGCCGGTCTTGCCGGCCGCCGGACGCCCGAAGTACGCGGCAGTACCGGTCCCGTGCTGGACGACGCCTTGCAGCGCATACGTGACGAGGTCGGCGGTGTTCTGGGAGATCGCCTGCGCGCCCGGAGCATCGAGCTTGCCGATCACGCCGCCGTTCGGGCCCTTCACGAGGTCGAACGCCTGCGGATCGTGATGGCGCCCGCGCGCCGCGAACGTCGCATACGCGTCGGTCATCTCGAGCGGGTTCACGGCCTGCGTCCCGAGCGTGATCGAGCAAACCGGTTGAAGCGTCGAGCTGATGCCCGACCTTGTGCGCGACTCGGACGACGTTCTCGCGGGCCGACGATGTCGACGAGCTGCGCGAAGATCGTGTTGACGGAGTTCGCAGTCGCGTCGACCAGGCTCATGTAGCCGCCCGACTCGTCCGCGTAGTTGTGCACGTCCCACGGCTGGCCGTTGAACTCGCACTTCGGGTCGGTGATCTGGAGCTCTGAAGGACCGGAGAACCCTGTCTGCACCGAGATCCCCTGCTCGATCGCCGTCGCGAGCGTGATCGGCTTGAACGCGCTACCGGCGGTACGCCCGCTCTGCGAGGCGAGGTTGAACTTCATCGTCCTCCCGTCGGGGAGGTAGGAGACCATCGCCTTCACCGCGCCGTTTCGCGGATCGATCGCGACGAGCGCGGCGGCCGGATCGGTCTTCTCGCGCAGCACGCTCGCGACGGCGGCGCGCGCGTCGTACTGCATGCGCGGGTCGAGCGTCGTGCGCACGTGGAGCCCGCCCGCCTCGACGCGGCGCTCGCCGAAGCGCTTGACGAGCTGCTCCGACGCCCAGCCGAAGAAGTTCGGGTGGCGCTGCGCGCTGTAGAGCGTGCCCGGCTTCAGCCCGATCGAGTCGGAGATCGCCGCCGAGTACTGCGCCTGGCTGATCACGCGGTTCCGGAGCATCGCCGCGAGCACCTCGTTCCGCCGGCGCAGCGCGGTGTCGGCATGGCGCAGCGGGTCGTAGACCGACGGCGCCTGCGGCAGCCCGGCGAGGAGCGCCGCCTGCGAGAGCGTCAGATGCTGTGCGTTCGTCGAGAAAAACGTCTGCGCGCCGGCCTGCGCGCCGTACGCGTGCCGTCCATAGAACACCTCGTTCAGGTACGCCGCGAGGATCTGCCTCTTCGACCACGACTGCGCAAGCTTCTGCGCGAGACACGCTTCGCGCAGCTTGCGCGTGAGCGTCCGCTGCGGCTTGCCGATGTAGAGGTTGCGGACGAGCTGCTGCGTGATCGTCGAGCCGCCCTCGACGATGTGGCCCGCGTTCACGTCCTTGTAGAGGGCGCGCGCGATTCCCTGGTAGTCGAGCGCGCCGTGCTGCCAGAAGCGGCTGTCCTCGATCGCGACCGTCGCCTTCGGCAGCCAGGGCGACATCTTGTCGAGCCGCAGCGGCTGGCGGTTCGTCGACGACGGGATCACGCCGAGCAGGCTGCCGTCGGAGGCAAAAAGGAACGAGTTCGAGCCGAGCGTGACCGGGCGGAGCGTCTTCAGGTCGCACGAGCCGAAGACGAGCGCGCGGCCGGTGAACGCAGCGCCGGCGAGCACGACCACGAAGAGTGCGGCGGCACCGACGGCGGCGAGGAGCACGAGGCGGCGGCGGGACGGCTTGCGTCGACGGCGCGCACGTCGCAGTGCGACGATCGCGGCGAGGTCGGCGTCGTCCTGCAAGACACGGCTTTTCTGCTCACGCTCAGTCATGGAGAAACTCGGAGAGGAGCGCCCCGAGGACCGGGATGGTGACGGTCAGCAGCAGGTTAGTGCGCCCCAGGCCCGTGAGGAGCGGCCGCAGCGACTGCGGCTCTCCGGCGCGGATCTGCCGCGCGAGACCGGGCCCGAGGACGTAGTCGTGGAGGTACGCCCCGACGACGAGCAGCCCGACGAGCGCTCCCTTCACCCCGAGCACCGCGTCGAAGCGAGTGGGCGTCGAGTCGAAGGCGTGCGCACGAATCGCGATCACGGCGCCGGTCGCGATCGCGACGCCGAGCGCAGACCACCCGATCGGGCGCCAGCGGGCGCCGAACGCGCGCAGCGTCTGCGCCCGGGCCTCGCCCTGCAGGCGCTGCACCGGCGGCACGGCGACGAAGACGAGCGCGATCGTTCCGCCGGACCAGACGATCGCGGCGAGCAGATGCACGATCCGAAGCGCGTCGTCCACGCTTCGTAGTGTCTATGAGACGGTGAGCGCCGGGCTCGTCCAGCCGACGGTCGGCGCGAAGATCCGCACGCGCGAGCCGACGGGGAGCGAGACCGAGCGGCTGAAGGCGCCGTTCGCGCCGGTGTGAAAGGTTCCACCGATCGCGCGCCAACTGCTGCCGACGGCACGCTGAAGCAGGTAGGCGCGGCGTCCGCTGCCGGGCCGCACCTCGCCCCAGAGCGCGACGCTCGAGCCGTGGCGCGACACCTCCGCGAGCGGCAGCGCGAACGCGTGGTACGCGAGCTTCGCTGCACCCGACGCGCTGAAGAGCCCGCTCTGCCAGCCGCCGAGGCTCGGCTCGTCGCGGACGAGGAAGTGGATGAGCACCGTCACTCCGGGCTGTCTGCCAGACGTGCAGCGCCGCCTCGCCGATGTACTTCGCCTGCAACGCGTACGAGACGCCGAGAAGCCGGTCGGGCGGATTCGTCTGATAGCCGTACTCGGTCAGCCAGAGCGGCTTGCTCCCGAAGTAGCGGGTCACGTTTGCGCGGATCGAGCCGAGCTCGCCATCGTGAAGCAGCGGCGCACTGCGACTCGAACGGCGTCTCGGTGCGCTCGATCGGATACGGATTCTGCGCATATGCGTCGAGGCGCGCGTGTGCAGCGTGCATGCCCTGCATGTATGCGAGCGGTGACATTCCGCTCGGTGTCTTCCGCGGCGACGTCACACCGCCCGCGAGCTTGTTCGCCGTCGATGCTTGGTGCAGCGACGCGTACGCGGGATTCAAGCCGTCGACGTATAGTCGTCGGCGATACCGGGACGGAGTAACGTGCGGCTGTTCGGCTCGTTCCACGCCGTCCACATGCGCACCCACGGGAAACGCTTGCGCCGCCGCGTACGCGAAGTTGCGAAGCCCGCCTTCGGCGAGACGGTTCGCGGCCGCACCGCCGTTGGCCCAGCGGGCGAGCCGTACAGGGTCACGAGCGCGTGCATCCCGCGCGCATGCAGTGCGTCGAGCACGTCGCCGTACGCGCCCCACTTGTACGCCGCGTCGTTCGGGTCGCGCCCGTTCGACGGCTTCGTCGGCGAGACGGCGTCCCAGCGCAGCGTGAAGCGCACGACGCCGACGCCGAGGTTCTCGAGCGTCGTCAGCCGGTCGGGCAGGGTGCCGGGCCCGTAGAGCAGCCACGCATCGTCCTGGATGCCGTACTCGGCGTTCGTCGACGCGCCCGCCGGCGCGGCCGCGAGCAGCGCAAGCGCAGCGATGAAAGCGGCTCCGACCCCCCGGCTCATGACGGCGACGGTACCGGCAGCCGGTAAGCGCGGTGTTAGCGCGGCTCCAGGTTCAGCACGTGCTCGCCGTCGCCGAACTCGATCTCGTGCACGACGTAGCGCCGGCCGTTCAGCCGAACTTCCTCGCCGACATTCGGCAACGCGTCGAGGATCATCCGTCCGGTCGCGACGAGGTCGCCGTCCTCGTACGCGCGGTAGACGCACGTCACCGGCGCGTTCACCCGCGCCCTCTCAGCGGCACACGCGCGCCGCAGCGTTCGCAACGCTGGAAGCGCTCGGTCAGGAAGAACGGCCGCCGCCGCCGCGGCAGCTTGTGGCCCAGGAGTCGACACGTGAGGCGCCGCATGCCAGGCGCGGACACTATCGGGACAAGTCGAACGCGCGCGCAGACTTTGCTCGTAGAGTTTCCTCGCGTACGCGGTGGGAAAATCCGCACGACACGTGATCGGGTCGATCCACGATCTGCTGCACTCCACGGCGTTCGAGATCGCGCGGACCGTCACGTTCGCCGTCATCGCGGCGTTCTGGCTCGGCGCCGCGTTCTGGGTGTATCGCGACGCGCGCCGACGGATCGACGACCTTTGGCTCGTCGCGACGGCGACGTTGCTCGGCCTCGTGCCCGTTCGCCGGCCCGCTCGTCTACCTGCTCTTCCGCCCGCCGGAGACGCTCGCCGAGCTGCACGTCCGCCGGGTGGAGATCGACGCGCTCGAGGCGCGGCTCACGAGCACCGTCCCGACCTGCCCGGTGTGCCGCACCGGCGTCGAGCCCTCCTTCCTCGTCTGCCCCGTCTGCACGGCCCGGCTGAAGGAGCCCTGCGCGAGCTGCGCGGCCCCGCTCGAGCCGCTCTGGCAGACCTGCCCGTACTGCGCGACCGCGGTCGCGACGGAGGATCTCGATACGGCGCTGACGGCCGAGGCGAGGCTCCAGACGGCCGTCCAGCCCCGAGTGCGCGCCGCCGATTGAAAGGGAAGCCGACGCGCGGATTCGAACCGCGGACCCCTTCATTACGAGTGAAGTGCTCTACCAGCTGAGCTACGTCGGCGCGCGCGTCAGTCTACCGCCCTCGCCGACCACCTGAAAACCGGCTGATAGCAGGCGTTTGGGATGTTAGGGAATCGCAAATTTGCGATGTTTTGGAATGGACTTGAGCGGGACGTCGTTCTATAACTACGAACAGAGATGCGACCGGGAATCGTGGGCCCCGGCCCGCGCACCGGAACCGCAGAGAGCGGCCGCCCCCGGCGGCCCACACCGAAGAAAGGGATTCAACTGAGCGACACGATTCATCTGCATGACCTCACGCCTGCCGAGCGCCTGGTCGAGGAGGCCGCCGAGCGCGGTTTCGTCGAGGAGAAGGAGCTCGAGGCGTTCGCCGACGAGCACGAGCTCGCCGAGGACGACATGGCGGCTCTCCGGCTCGCGCTCGAGGAGCGCGACGTCGTCGTGCGCGCGGAGACGCCCAGCTCGACCGGCCACGCTCCCGCTCCCTCCGGCACGCTCGACCCGCTGCAGCTCTTCATGGATGCCGCCGGCCGGCACAAGCTGCTCGACCGCCGCCGACGAGGTCTACCTCGCCAAGCGCATCGAGCGCGGCGAAGCGGCTGCCAAGGAGCGCATGATCAACTCGAACCTCCGCCTCGTCGTCTCGATCGCGAAGCGCTACCAGGGCCATGACGTGCCTCTGCTGGACCTCATCCAGGAGGGCGTGATCGGCCTGAACCGCGCCGCCGAGAAGTTCGACTGGCGCAAGGGCTACAAGTTCTCGACCTACGCGACCTGGTGGATCCGCCAGGCCTGCCAGCGCGCGGTAGCGAACCAGTCCAAGACGATCCGCATCCCGGTGCACGTCCAGGAGCGGCGCATCAAGCTGAACCGCGCGTCGGCGGAGCTGCAGGCCAAGCTCGGCCGCGAGGCAACCGTCGACGAGCTCGCCGAGGCGACCCGCCTGAAGCGGGAGCACGTCGTCGAGGCGCTCGACGCGGTCGACTCGATCTCGCTGAACCAGGGCCTCGGCTCCGAGGGCGACTCCGAGCTCGGCGATCTCTTCGCCGACGAGAGCTCGGTCGACCCCGCCGAGGAGGCCGTGGACGCCGTCCGGCGCCAGCGCATCCAGCGCGCCGTCGCCGACCTGCCCGAGCGGCAGCGGCGGATCATCGAGCTCCGCTTCGGCTTCGGCGGCGAGTCCGCGTCGCTCGAGACGATCGGCAAGGAGCTCGGCCTGACACGCGAGCGCGTACGTCAGCTCGAGTCCGAGGCGCTCCATCGCCTCCAGCTCGAGCTCGGCGACGAGCTCGTCTGGGCCGCCTAGAACCGGAACGGGTACCAGGCGCCGCGCAGCGGTGCCTGGTACCGCTTTATTCGTTCGCTAGGAGCCCTGCGCCGCGCCGTCGTTCACGACGGTCGGCTGCGTGCCGGCGACCGTGAGCGGGCCCGACGCGGTGCTCGGCGTCGTCGAGACGCTGGGCGTCGTCGTCGTGACCGGGGTGACCGCAACCGGCGGCGTCGAGGTGACCGGCGTCGGCGCGGGCTGAGCGGGATCCCCGCCGTCGCCCTGCTGCTTGCGCCAGGAGTTGCCCTTGTTGCCGGAGTCGCTCGTCGAGGGCTCGGGTTGGGGCGTCCCCGGGTCGGCGAGCGACGGCTGCAGCGGCGAGGTGGTGAGGTGGCCGTGCCCGTTGCCGTTGCCGTTCCCATTGCCGTTGCCGTGGTCGCCGTTGCCCTGGTCGCCGTCCTTCGGCTTGTCGCCGGCGGCGGGAGCGGGCTGCACGGGCGCCGGGGCGGGTGCTGCGGGCGCGGGGGCGGCCGGCGCGGGAGCAGCCGGCTCCGGCTCGGGCTGCTGCAGGCTCGGCGCAGGCGTGAGCGCAGCCGCGCCCGAATCGTCGGCGGGTACAGGCGCGGCCGGCTGAGTCACGAGGACGATCGCCTGCTTGTGCCGCTCGATCCGCGCGCCGGGATGCCGGACGACGTGGGTGAAGGGCGTCGACGATGCGACGGGGACGCTGCCGCTCGCCGTCGGAGCGGCCGTCGTCGCGGACGGATGCGATTGCGGCATCGAACGCGTCGGCGTCGCGGCGTGGTGATGGGCGCGGTGCTGCTGCACCGGCTCGGCGGCGACGACGGTCGTCGCGCTCACGACCGCGACGGTCGCTGCGATCTTCGCGGCCGCGCTGCCGCCGACGAGCAGCGACTTCAGCGCGGTGACGACGTTGCCCCAGTCCGCCGCCCGGGCGATGCTGCGCTTACGCGGCGCCGGCGGCTGCTCGAGCCCGCTGGCGAGCGCACGGCGCGCGCGAAAGATCAGCGTCTCGACTGCGGCCTGCGAGAGCTCGAGCTCCTCGGCGATCTCGCGATACGAGAGGCCCTGCCATTCGCGAAGCAGGATCGCGCGGCGCTGCGTCTCGGGCATCTGCTCGAGAACGTCCTGCAGGCCGATCAGCTCGTCGGCGCGGCGCGACGGCGCGGGCGCGATCTCCTCGACGAGCTCGAAGTCGGCGGGCGACTCGACGCGGCCGCGACGCCAGCTGGAGCGACGGCGCGAGAGACAGACGTTGTGCGCGATCTTGAAGAGCCACGCAGACTCGAGCTCCGGCACGACGCCGCGCTTGATGCCGCGGAACGCGTTCAGGAAGGTGCTCTGCACCGCGTCCTCGGCCTCCTCGCGAGAGCCGAGCTGGTGCAGGCAGTAGCGGAAGATCGCGTTCGCGTGCTGCTCGTAGAGCGAGCGCGTCAGATCCGCTTCGAGCGGCGCGACGCCCTCGACGCGGTTGGCACGGCCTATGGACGGTACTGCGGCCAAAATCTTCGCCCCCGAACGGAAGATTTCTGTGGAAAAGACGTGCCCCGCCCGAGCACGTCCTGGACTCACATCATCGGTGAGCCTCCGCAGCGGAGCAACTCACCTGAAAGGGTTAACCGCTCGGTTTTACCCGCTCTTTACGGAGAGCCCGAGCCGTCGCCGCCGCGGCCGGAGCTGCCGCTCCCGCCGTCGCCCCCACCGCGGTCGCCATCGCCGTCGCCGCCCCCACCGTCGCGGCCCGACGTCGGGCCGGAGGTGCTCCCGGAGGTGTCCACCGTCACGATCGTCTGCGGCGCCGTCGCGGCGCCGTCGCCGCCTCCATGCCCGTCGTGGGACGAGTCGCCGCTCGTCGAAGAGGGCCCCGGCCCGCCGCTCCCTCCCGCAGTCGAGTCGCCGCCGTCGTCGCGGCCCTCGCGTGACTGCGTCGACGTCGTCGTCGTCCTCGCGCGGTCGTCGGAGTGCTCGCGCTCGTGCGCCACCGGCCGTGGAGCCGGCGCCGGGGACACGCGTCGTGTCGGGATGCGCGCCGGCGGCAGCGACGCGACGACGGCGGGCGCGATCACCGGCACCGTCGTGCGTGCGATCGGCGGCTCGTGCCGACGGTGCGCCGGCGCTTGCGTGCGCTTGGGCGCGTGATGCACGAGCTGCGGCCCGACGACGGCACCACCGGTGACCGCGGCTGCGCCGACGCCGATCACCGCCACCTTCGCAGCGACCGGTGCACCACCGCCGGCGAGCAGACGCACGAGCGAGTCGAGCCACGCTGCGCCAGTGACCGACGCGTACGCCGCGCGGAGCCGCGCGCGTGCGCGAAAGAGCAGCGACTCGACGGCGGGCGTCGACACCGCGAGCGCGGCAGCGAGCTCGCCGTAGCTGAGGCCGCCGAACTCGCGCAGGAGCAGCGCATCGCGCTGCTGGCGCGGCAGTGACTCGATCGCACGCCAGAGCGCAGCGAGATCGGCGCGGCGGATCGCTTCTGCGAGCGGGTCGCCGTCGTGCGCGGCCGCGGTCTCGACCGTCTCGCTCGGCAGCGGCTCGCGCATCCGAGAGCGAATCCGCCCCCAGCACTCGTTGCGGGCGATCGTCGCGAGCCAGGCGGCCGGCTCGCGCGGATCGGTGCCGTTCAGGATCGCTCGGTGCGCCGAGAGGAAGGTCTGCTGCGCGGCGTCCTCGGCCTCCGCGTGATCGCGGAGGAGCGCTCGGCAGAGGCCGCGTACCGTGCGGCCGTACGTCGAGAAGAGCTCCGCGGTCCGCGCGGCGGCCGCCCCGTCGACGAAGTCGGCGGAGCGGCCGTGCGGGTGGAAGCGCGCGTGCGGCTCGCTAGCCGTCGCCACCCCCGTCTCCGCCATGACCGTCGCCGTCATGACCGCGACCGCTGTGACCGCCGTCGTCGTCGCCCTGGTCGTTGTCATCCGGCGCGAGCGACAAGTTGATCGTCACCGTCTGACCGACGAGCGCTGCGGGAAGCGTCAAGCCGCCCGGCAGCGGCACGGTCAGCGTCTGACCCTGGACGTTCAGCGTGACAGTGCCTGCGCCGACGGCGGAGATCGTCGCCTGCACGGCGATCGACGACGCGTTCACCTGGCCGACGTCGTCTTCGTCCTCCTGCTCGATCTCGCCGTTCGGATCGAGACGTCGGTCGCGACGACGGTTCCCGGAGCGGGAATCGGCGTCGTCGCAGCGAGCAGCCGTCCGACGCGGTTCGGCACCGCGATCAGATGCCGGTTGCTCGAGAGGATCAGCGTGCGTCCGACCTGCCGGACGACGATCCCGCGGATCTTCGCGTGGCTCGCACGGCCGACGACCATCGCACCGACGACGCGCGAGCCCACCCGTGCGTTGCCGCGCACGGCCGACAGAACGCCGGACGGCGATGCGACGAGCAGCGTGCCCCGCTGCTTCGCGACGACGATCCCGCGTGCGGTCGCGGCGCCGCCGGCGGCCGGCCAGAGTGCGGCCGCTGCCGCGACTGACGGCGATGACGAGCAGTACCCCTTTCAGCTTCATGTCCTCGAGCTCCTCTTCTCTTGCGTCTACCGGCCGCCCGGAGATCTGGTTTTCAGGGAGAGAGGGCGCTGGGACGGAAAACTTGCGCTACGAGGCGCGAGTCATGGCCGGGCCGGCAGCTCGCGCCGCAACCGGAGCAGCAGCGCCTCGAGCGCGAGCGGCACCGAGACCTGAAGCTCCTCGGCGTCGCGCCACGCGCTTCGCACGACCTCGCAGGCGCGTTCCGCGTCGCCGAGCCGCTCGCGCGTCGCATCTGCGCGCAGCGCGTCGAGCCGGTCGACGTGGACGACCGCCGACTCCGCGCCTGCAGCGGCGACGACGAGATCGCGATACCACCACTCGAGCTCCTCGAGCGACGGCCAGCAGCTCGTCGCGCTCGGCGCCGCGCTGTGCAGCGACGGACGCGCTGCTCCGCCTCACGACCGGTGAGCTCGAGCACCGCGACGGCTTCCTCCGCTTTCTCCTTCGCTTCGCTCGCCGCGCTCCGAGATGCCGGCGAGCAGCGTCTGCGCGCTTTCCGCCGCGTCGAAGTCCGGATCGAGATACGTCGGCGCGCGCGACCGCGAGCAGCGCTTCGCGACGCTTCGCCGCCGCGGGGTCGAGCAGCCGTTCCGCACGGTCGAGTCGCCCGCCGGCGACGCGCGCCAGCGTCGTCACCTTGTCCTCGCCGAGCGACGGGTCGCGCGCTGCGATCGCCTCACGGACGGCGCGCTCCGACAAGCGGCGGAACGGCACGAGCTGGCAGCGCGAGCGAATCGTCTCCGGCAGCGGGCCGAGGTCGCTCGCGACGAGGACGATCACCGCATACGACGGCGGCTCCTCGAGGTCCTTCAGCAGCGCGTCGGCGGCGTCCTCGTTCATCGTGTCGGCGCCGAAGAGCAGATAGACGCGACGCGACGCCTCGAACGGGCGCATGTGCAGGTCGCGCCGCAGCGTGCGGATGTCGTCGATGCGAATCTGGTCGCCGACCGGCTCGAGCACGTACAGGTCGGGATGCGATACGGCGCTCGACGCGCGCGTGCTCGCCGAGCAGCTCGGCGGCGAAGAGAAAGGCGATCGCGCGCTTTCCGACACCGGGTGGCCCGTGGAGGAGATACGCGTGCGCAGGCCCTTCGGCGAGCGCCGCAGCGAGCAGCCGCTTCGCCTCCGCCTGCTCGGGGACGGCGGTGAACGTCATCGCAGGATCGGTTCCACCGCGGCCCACACTTCGCCGGCGATCTCGTCGATGGCGCGGGGGTCGCCGTCGCCGTTCGCAGTGGAGACGACGCGCCATCGACCCGCGCCGGGCGAGCTCGAGATAGACCTCGCGTGTCGCGCCGCTGTGACTCGGCGTCGCCTTCGTGGATGTCCGCCTCCATCGTCGTGTACCCGCGCGCCGCCTTGCGGCCGACGAGCTGGCGCGCGAGCGCGACCGGAGCGTCGAGCAGCACGACGAGCTGCGGGCGCGGCAAGCCGAACTCGCCGAACTCGACCTCCTCGAGCCAGTCGAGCAGCCGTCGCCGCGCGTCGCCTTCGAGCTTCGCGCCCTGGTGCGCCGCATTCGACGCGACGTAGCGGTCGCAAACGACGAGGTCGTTCTGCGTCGAGCGCAGCAAGGAGCTGCGGCCGCGCGTGGAAGCGGTCGCCCGCATAGAGCAGCGCGGCGAGCTCGGGGTGCACTTCGTCCGCAGTGCCGAACTCGCCGTTCAGGTAGTCGGCGACGGCACGGCGAACGGGTTGCCGTCATAGGTGGGGAAGCTGAACGACGCGACGCGTGTGGCCGTCGGCGCGCCGCCTCCTCGACGACGCGACGCGGCCTGCGTCCCTTGCCGGACCGTCGATGCCTTCGAGGGCGAGCAGGATTCCCATCGCCGCCTAGGATACGAGGAGATGCGGGCGGTCGTCACCGGGGGCGCGGGCTTCATCGGCTCGCATGTCGTCGAAGCGCTGCTCGCCCGCGGCGACGAGGTGCACGTCCTCGACGACCTCTCGAAGGGCAAGCCCGACCGCGTCGACGCGCGGCGACGCTCCATGTCGCCGACATCCGCGACCCCGACGCGGCCTTCGACGAGGCGAAGCCCGAGGCTCGTCTTCCACCTGGCCGCGCAGGCCGACGTGCGCGTCTCGGTCGAGCGGCCCGGACTTCGACGCCGACGTGAACGTCCGCGGCACCGTCCGCATCCTCGAGGCGGCGCGCCGGCACGATGCGCAGGTCATCTTCTCCTCGACGGGCGGCGCGATCTACGGCGAGTGCGACGGCCCGGCGCCGGAGACGGCCGAGCGGCAGCCGCTCGCGCCCTACGGCACGTCGAAGCTCTGCGGCGAGGAGTACCTGGCGACGTGGAACCGCCTCTACGGGACGCGGCCACGTCTCGCTGCGCTTCGGCAACGTCTACGGGCCGCGCCAGGAGCCGCACGGCGAGGCGGGCGTCGTCGCGATCTTCATGGGCCTCCTGCAGGACGGCGGCACCCCGAAGATCTTCGGCGACGGCAGCCAGACGCGCGACTACGTCTACGTCGGCGACGTCGTCGCGCGCGATGCTCGCCGCGATGCGGGCGCACGAAGGCGGCGTCTACAACGTCGGCACCGGGCACGGAGACGTCCGTGCTCGAGCTCTACGAGGCGATCCAGCAGGCGGCCGGGATCGAGCGCGAGCCCGAATCGCCCCGGCGCGGCTCGGCGAGCTGCAGCGCAGCGTGCTCGACCCGTCCACTCGCGGCCGCGAGCTCGGCTGGCGGCCCGAGACGGCGCTCGCCGACGGCCTTGCGACGACATGGCGCTGGGTCGCGGCCGCACCGGTAGAAGGAGCCGCCCACCACGGCGCGAACCTATTCGGGCCGTGCAGCACGCCGAACGCATCCCGACCACCGTCTCCCTGGCGCACCGCGACGTCCTCGCCGGCGTCGTCGCAGCTCGTCGAGCTGTCGCGCTCGATCGCTGATCGGGCGTCACTCGCCTCGCGCCGTCCCGAGCCACGCGACAGCCGTCGCACATCCGCGACGGTGCACGCGAGCAAGCCCGTCGCCGCACGTCGCAGCCGCCGGCTCCCGCGACCCGCTCCGCCCGCGCGCGCACGTGCGCGTTCTCGTCCTCAACGGCAACGGCGTCTCGGCGCAGCGGCCGGCGCCGAGCAGCGTCTCGAGCTGCGAGGGCTATCCGGTCGCCGGCGCCGCGACGAATGCGCCGCGGCACGACTACGCGCAGTCGATGGTGATGTTCGTGCCCGGCTGGGCGAAGGAGGCGCGCCGGCTCGCGCGGAGACACGGCGTCCGCATCGTCTCGCCGGTCGACGGGCTCCGCGCCGCGCAGCTCAAGGGGTCGAAGCTCGTGCTCGCTCCTCGGCAGGCTAGCGGCCGGAGGTGCCGAGCGCCTTCTGCGCGCCTGGTCGAGCGACGCCGCACGGTGCCCGGCCGGCCCGTAGGGTCGTACGTCGTACGCCTTGCTGAGCGCCTGGTACGCGCGGCTTCCACGCTTTGTTGTCTCGCGTAGAACGTGCGCGAGCTCGAGCCAGGTTCGCGTTGTCCGGCTCGAGCGAGAGCGCGTCGCGTAGCAGCTCGCTCGGCGCCTGCCGTGCCCTGGCGTCGTCGAACGTCGGCCTCGAGTCCGTGAGCACGTCCGCGTGAGACAGCGGGTCGTAGCGAATGCGCGCTGCTTCAGGTCCGCGGCGCTCGCCGCCGCAGGACTGCGCGCTGCGCGAGCCACGGCGCGGCGAGCGAGTAGACCGCGCGCGAGCGCGAACGCGAGCGCGGCCGACCGCGAGCAGCGGCCGGCGCGCGCGGGCGACGCGACGGCGCGCGGCGCTGCGACGAGCACGCCGCGACGAAGCAGGAGCGGCCCGCAGGCGCCGACGTAGTTCCAGTCCTTGTCGACGACCGTGTGCACGAGGAACGCGGCAAAGGCGACTCCGAGCGCGAGCGCCGCCCGTCCGCACGCGCGCGCCAGCGCGCCGGCGCAGAGCGCGCCCGCCGCAGGCCGAGGAAGAGCAGGAAGCCGACGATGCCGGTCTCGCTGAGGAACTGCAGCGGCGTGTTGTGCGGCTCGTCGCCGTGATGGCCGTCTGACGCGGCAGCGGAGGTCGGTGAGCTCGAACGTGCCCGCGCCGGTGCCGCCGAGCGGATGGCGCGGTGAACGCGTGCCACGCCTCCTGCCACCACGTGCCAGCGGTTGCTCGTCGCGCTCCTGCAGGCGAGTCGTGCGAGTTCGATCGATCTGCGCTGTCGACCGGGTTCGTGAACTCGTGCCAGATGCGCCCGGCGAAGACGACGCCGACGACGCGATGCCCGCGACGAGCGCGAGCACGTGCCCGCGATCGCCGCGATGCGCGCTCGACGCGCGCCGCCGCTCGACCGCGAGGACGCTCGCGCTGCGCGAGCAGGCGCGCGAGCGCCGCCCGCGAGCCGCAGCGCCGGCGAGCGCGACGAGCGCGAAGATCCAGCCGTCGTGCGCGCGCGACCGCGCGCGACTGGCCGTCGCTCGTGATTCCCGGCAGCGCGAGCGCGACGCCGAAGACCGCCGCGCCGGCCGCGCCGCCGACGACGAGCGCGACGATGCCCTCGACGACGCGTCCGTCGAGCAGCACCCACGCGACCGCCGGCGAGACAGGCGAGCACGACGCCGAAGCGCGAGTACGTGAGCAGCAGCGTGACCGTCGGCCGCGTAGAGCAGGACCGACACCGCGAGCGCGCGACGCGCGCGAGTGCGAGCCAGAGCGCGAGCGGGACGCCGGCGTCGCAGAGGAGCGCGAGCTCGTTCCAGTACGTCGAGCGGCGCGCGCAGACGCGCGACGCGGCCGTAGTCGGAGTAGAGCGCGGGGACGCACTTCGCGAGCAGCGCCCAGCCGACGAACGCGCGCCGAGGAGCGCGGCCGCCGCCGGTCGCGACGCAGCGCGCGCGAGGCTGCGAGAGCCGACGAGCGACGCCGAGCAGTCGCGAACGCCGCGTAGACGAGCGTGCGGTTCGTGTACGCCCACGAGGTGTCGGGCGACATCGACCAGAGCGTCGAGAGCCGCACCAGACGGCGAGGCCGACAGAGGAGCCGAGGAAGAGCCAGCGACCGGCGGCCGAGCGGCGGCAGGCCACGACGCAGGGCGACGCGCGGCCGTGCACGAGCGCGATCGCCGCCGATCCAGACGAGCGGGTGCGTCGGAGACGCCGCCGGAGAAGAACAGCGCGGCGACACGAGGCGACGGCGGCCGCGATCGGCGGCACGAGCCATGAGCCGTTCGCCCGCGGTGCGCACGGGCGGTGACGCTAGCATCGCGCGAAGCCGGACCCGGGCCGCCTCACAAACGGTTTACATCGGGATAACCGCGAGAACACCGCCGTTCGAAGAGACTGGACCTGACGGTCCGGCGCGACGCGCGCGCCGTGGCGCGAACATGCTCCCCCGAGGACGACGACGTCGCGCCTCGAACCGACGATCGCGACGCTGCTGCTGCACCTGCGCAGCGCTCGCGGCGACCGGGCTCGTCATCACAGGCGCCGCGCGCCGCGGCTCCTGCCTCGGAAGCAACGACGAGCACGTGCTGGCTCGAGGTGGTCAACGACTGGCTCGACAACAACCAGGTCGACGGCGTCTATCCGATCCCCTGCTACACGCAGGCGATCCAGCACCTGAACGCGTACTCCGACGTCGCAGGCTACTCGAGCGCGATCGACGACATCCGGCGCGCGCATGCTCGCGGCGATCCGTGACCAGGAACGGAACGGCGTCGACCCCGGGACGGCCGACCGGGCCGACCGGCTTCGGCGACGGCCCGGCGGCGGCGGCGGCGGCAGGCAACGGCGGCGGCGGCGGCAAGAGCTTCGTCTCCAGCGGCATCCTCGACCAGCTCGGCCCCGGCAACGCGCAGTCGATCCCGCTGCCCCTGCTCGTCCTCGGCGGCCTCGCCGTGCTCCTCGCTGCTGGCGGCGCTCGCCACGTGGCTCGCCCGCCGGATCCAGGCGCGCCGGGTCGACCCCGGCGCCCGCTCGCTGCGCCCCGCCGCTAACGGGGCCGCTCAACGGGCCGCTGACGGGGCCGCCGACCACTCCCGCTCCGTCCGGGCGAGGTCTAGTTCGCGGTCCCCCGCGGGGAGGACAAGGGCCCAGCGGAAAGCAGTCCCATCTTCGGGAAAATCCGGGCGGCTAAAATTGGAGAGGCCGGTATGGCAAGCGTCGAGCACGAAGCAGGGCATGGATCAGACGGCCGAGGAGGTGGTCAACTCGGTCGTCGACGAGGCTGCGCGCCTCGGCGTGCGCCGCTTCTTCACGATCCCGGGCCGCGACCCGTTCGACGAGATCGAGTGGGAGCTCCGCGACGCGGTGATCCCGGGCCGCGACGGCCCGGCGTTCGAGCAGCGCGGCGTCGAGTTCCCGAAGTTCTGGTCGCAGACGGCGACGAACATCGTCGCGCAGAAGTACTTCCGCGGCCGCCTCTCCTCGCCCGAGCGCGAGTCGAGCGTCAAGCAGATGATCGGCCGCGTCGTCGACACGGCCGTCGCGCTGGGGCCGGCACGGCGGCTACTTCGCCGACGACGACGAGGCCGAGACCTTCGAGGCCGAGCTGAAGGCGATCCTCGTCAACCAGTACGCCTCCTTCAACTCGCCCGGTCTGGTTCAACGTCGGCTTCGAGGAGAAGCCGCAGTGCTCCGCCTGCTTCATCCTCTCGATCGACGACTCGATGGAGTCGATCCTCGACTGGATCCGCCGCGAGGGCGTCATCTTCCGCGGCGGCTCGGGCTCCGGCGTCAACCTCTCCGACCTCCGCTCCTCGAAGGAGCAGCTGTCGAAGGGCGGCTACGCGTCCGGCCCGGTCTCGTTCATGCGCGGCGCCGACGCGTCCGCCGGCACGATCAAGTCGGGCGGCAAGACGCGGCGCGCGGCGAAGATGGTCGTCCTCGACGTCGACCATCCCGACATCGAGGAGTTCATCTGGTGCAAGGCCAAGGAGGAGCGCAAGGCGCGCGTCCTCGAGGCAGCGCGGGCTACGACATGTCGCTCGACTCGCCGGACTGGGCGTCGATCCAGTACCAGAACGCGAACAACTCGGTGCGCGTCAGCGACGCGTTCATGGAGGCGGCGGTCGAGGGCGCGCGAGTTCAACCTCACCGCGCGCACCGACGGCACCGTCGTCGAGACGGTCGAGGCGCGCGAGCTGCTGCAGCAGATCGCGGCGGCCGCGTGGGAGTGCGCCGATCCGGGCGTGCAGTACGACACGACGATCAACGCGTGGCACACGCTGCCGAACACGGGCCGCATCAACGCGTCGAACCCGTGCTCGGAGTACATGTCGATCGACGACTCCGCGTGCAACCTCGCGTCGCTCAACCTGATGAAGTTCCGCCGCGAGGACGGCGAGCTCGACGTCGAGGCGTTCGAGCACGCCTGCGACGTCGTGTTCCTCGCGCAGGAGATCCTCGTCGGCTACTCGTCGTATCCGACGCCCGAGATCGAGCGGAACGCGAAGCGCTTCCGCCAGCTCGGCCTCGGCTACGCGAACCTCGGCGCGCTGCTGATGGCGCGCGGCCTGCCCGTACGACTCCGACGAGGGTCGCGCGTACGCCGCGGCGATCACGGCGCTCATGACCGGCCGCGCGTATCGCAAGTCGGCGGAGATCGCATCGCGCATGGGGCCGTTCGACGGCTACCAGGTGAACCGCGCGCCGATGATCGGCGTGATCGCGAAGCACCGCGCCGCGGTCGGCAACATCGAGAACTCCGACGTCGTGCCGGACGACCTGCTCGGCGCCGTGCCGCAAGGCGTGGGACGACGCGCTGAACCTCGGCGAGGTGCACGGCTACCGCAACGCGCAGGCGACCGTGCTCGCGCCGACCGGGACGATCAGCTTCATGATGGATTGCGACACGACGGGCGTCGAGCCGGACTTCTCGCTCGTCAAGTCGAAGCGGCTCGTCGGCGGCGGCGAGATCACGATCGTGAACAAGACGGTGCAGGCCGGCCTCGAGAAGCTCGGCTACGCGCCGCGCGAGGTCGACGAGATCGTCGCGTTCGTCGACGAGCGCAACACCGTCGTCGGCGCGCCGTACGTGAAGACCGAGCACTACCCGGTGTTCGACTGCGCCGTCGGCGACCGCGCGATCCACTACCTCGGTCACGTGAAGATGATGGGCGCGGTGCAGCCGTTCATCTCGGGCGCGATCTCGAAGACGGTGAACCTGCCGGAGACGGCGACGGTCGAGGACGTGATGAACCTCTACGTCGACGCGTGGAAGCTCGGCGTCAAGGCGATCGCGATCTACCGCGACAACTGCAAGGTCGCGCAGCCGCTCTCGAGCTCCGGCACGGAGAGCAACGCGGCGACGCCGCCGGTGCTCGTGCGCGAGCGCAAGCGGCTCCCGCTCGACCGCACCGAGGTCGGCCGCAAGTTCCAGGTCGGCGACCACGAGGGCTACATCCACGTCGGCCTCTACGACGACGGCAGCCCGGGCGACATCTTCGTCGACATCGCGAAGGACGGCACGACGATGGCCGGCCTGATGAACTCGCTCATGATCGCGGTCTCGATGGGCCTGCAGTACGGCGTGCCGCCCGAGGTGTACGTCTCGAAGCTCTCGCACATGCGCTTCGAGCCGAGCGGCATGACGAACGACGCCGACATCCGCGTCGCGAAGTCGATCGTCGACTACATCTTCCGCTGGTTCGGCAAGAAGTTCCTCACGCCGGAGCAGCAGGAGGAGGCCGGCATCCTCTCGCCCGAGGTGAAGGCGATGCTCGCCGAGCGGTACGCAGAACGGCGGCGAGACTGCGAGCCGGCGGTCCGACCGAGGCGCCGACCGCCCGGCCAGACGGCGCTCTTCAACTCCTGGGAGGACGCGGTCGAGTGCGCCCGCTGCGGCGGCCGCATGGTCCGCACGGGCTCCTGCTACACGTGCCGCGACTGCGGGACGAACACCGGCTGCAGCTAGCTCAACGCTGGTGCGTGGCACCGCTTCCGGGGTCAGACCCCCTCTTGGGGTCTGACCCCGCTGTTCAATAGCGCCGTGCCGATCGAGACCGTCCGTGGCGACATCACGCAGCAACGTGTCGACGCGATCGTCAACGCGCGAACTCGTCGCTCCTCGGCGGCGGCGGGGTCGACGGGGCGATCCACCGCGCTGCCGGGCCGGAGCTCCTCGCCGAATGCCGCACGCTCGGCGGCTGCCGCCCGGCGAGGCGAAGGCGACGAAGGGCTACCGCCTGCCGGCGCGCTGCGTCATCCACACCGTCGGGCCCGTCTGGCACGGCGGCGACGACGGCGAGCCGGAGACTGCTCGCCGCCTGCCACCGCGACGCGATCGCGCTCGCGGACGAGCTCGGCTGTCGCAGCGTCGCGTTCCCGGCGATCTCGACCGGCATCTACGGCTACCCGATCCCGGCCGCTGCGGAGGTCGCGATCGGCGCGACGATCGACGCGCTCGCAGCGTACCCACAGGTCGAGCTCGTGCGATTCGTGCTCTTCAACGACGAGACGGAGCGCGCCGACGCAGCGGCGCTCGCGCGTCGTATCTCCCCGCCGCGCTGAGCCGTTTCCTCCGTGGAAGCGAAAGGAGACCGCACATGCGCTATGCCGCAACCGCAGCACCGCGCGTCGGCGTCAGCTGGTTCGCCGCGCTGTATCTGATCATCGGTGGGATCGTCGCCGCCACGCATCACTACTGGCAGCATCTGCACACGCTGAAGGCCTGGGCGTCCGCCCTCCTCGCGACCGTGCTCTGGCCGCTGCTGCTCGTCGGCGTCAACCTGCATATCCACTGAGGGCCGTCCTTTTTGCCGCGTCGGGTCGCGGGCTCACCCTTTCGGCCGAGCCCGCGACCACCCGTTCCGTGACCGCGAAGCCGGTGCGGGGTTAACGCCGGGCGCATTTCACGCCGATATCTCCCCCATGCGCTCCCGGCTCTCCCTCGCCCACGTCCTGATCGGTGTCGCCGGCTTCACCGCCGGCGAGCTCACCAACCAGCTCGAGATCGCCATGGGCGTGACGCTGATCGCGACGTTCGCGCTCCAGGCGATCGCGCAGCGACGCTTGCGTGGCCGGACGACCATGCTCGAGCAGCGCTACCGGCGGCTCGTCGAGGAGCTGCCCGCCGCCCTCTGCATCTCCTCGCTCGAGGCGACGAGCTACGCGCTCTACGTCAGCCCGTCGATGGTCGACCTCCTCGGCTACGACCTGGACGAGTGGGAGCGCAACCCACGCCTCTACGACGAGATCCTCCACCCGCTCGACCGCGACGAGGTGCTCGAGGAGTTCGCAGCGGCGAAGAAGTCCGGCACCCCGTACGAGGCCGAGTACCGGCTGCTCAGGAACGACGGCTCGATCATCTGGGTTCGCGACCGCGCCGTGCTCGTCCGCGACGACCGGGGTCGGCCGCACCACGTCCAGGGCTTCCTCGTCGACGTGACTGCGCGCAAGCACGCGGAAGCGCGCTACCGCACGCTCGTAGAGCAGCTGCCGCTGATCACGTACATCGACACGCCGTACTCGGCCGACGAGGCCGCGGCGTACGTCAGCCCGCAGATCGAGGACATCCTCGGCTTCACGCATGAGGAATGGCAGGCCGACCCCACCTTCTTCGTCAACCACCTCCACCCCGACGACCGCGATCACGTGCGCGCGGCGCAGCGCGCAGCCCGCGAGAGCGGCGAGGCGCTCGAGATCGAGTACCGCTTCATCGCCAAGGACGGCCGGACGGTCTGGCTCCAGGACAGCTACACCGTCGTGCGCGACGAGACCGGGCGCCCCTGGTACACGCAGGGCTACGCGCTCGACATCACGGCGCGCAAGGAGGCGACGGCCGACCGCGAGGAGCTGCTCCTGCAGGCACAGGTGCAGAACGAGCGGCTGCTCGAGCTCGACCGGATGAAGGACGAGTTCGTCGCGCTCGTGTCGCACGAGCTGCGCACGCCGCTCACCTCGATCCGCGGCTACCTCGAGCTGCTGCTCGAGGACGCGGAGTCGGCGAACTTCGGGGAGACGCACGCCGAGTGGCTCGGGGTGATCGACCGTAACGCGGAGCGCCTGCTCTGCCTCGTCGAGGACCTGCTGCTGAAGGCGCAGGTGAACGCCGGCAAGGTCACGTCGAACGTGA
Source organism: uncultured Actinomycetes bacterium (assembly GCA_963838985.1). Classification (GTDB taxonomy): domain Bacteria; phylum Actinomycetota; class Thermoleophilia; order Gaiellales; family Gaiellaceae; genus Palsa-739. The sequence goes on along the minus strand of CAWITF010000006.1, from coordinate 135,526 downwards.
AGGAGGTCGACCTCGCCGGCATCGTCGCGCAGAGCGTCGCCGCCAGTGCTCCGGTCGCCACGTCGCGCGAGATCGAGCTCGACCTGCGACACCGCGGCGCTCCCGTTGGTGTCGGCGGATCCCGTTCGGATCGGGCAGGTGATCGACAACCTCGTCTCGAACGCGCTGAAGTTCACTCCCGCCGGCGGCCGCGTCGAGGTTCGTCGCGGAACGACGTGACGACGTCGCCCGCATCGAGGTCGCCGACACGGGCATGGGCATCCCGGCGGCTGAGCAGGATCGCCTCTTCGACCGCTTCTACCGCACCTCGCAGGCGCAGGCCGCGCCGATCCGGGCGCGGGGCTCGGCCTCTCGATCGCCAAGGCGATCGTCGAGGCGCACGGCGGCGCAATCTCGTGCACGAGCGTGGCCGGCGAAGGGACGACCTTCGCGATCGAGCTGCCGCTCGTCGCGAGCGCCGTCGCTGCCTGACGTTTCCGCCGACGACGAACCGCGCACTCCACCGCAACGAATGGTCGACGAGTGACGGCGGTCTACTGATGCGGCTCCGGACGGGCGCCGAGCTCCGCCTCACCGGCCGCGCCGACGCGCCCGCGGCCGTCGTCTGCGTGAACGGCGGCCAGGGCGGCGAGGTCGAAGGCACGTGGAGCGCATCGCTCGAATGGCTCGTCAGGCGGCTCGCACCGCAGTTCCCCGAGCTCGCCTTCGGCGAGGTGCGCTACCGGATCAAGTCGTGGAAGCGGCTCGACTGGTGCGTCGAGGACGCGCGCGCCGCGATCGCGCGCGACTGGTGCGCAGCGCACGCTGCTCATCGGCTTCTCGATGGGCGGCGCCGTCGCGAGTTCGTGCAGCGGACGAGCGCGGCGTCGAGACGGTCCTCGGCCTGGCGCCGTGGTTCCCCGACCGGCTCGCGCTTCGACACGCTTCGCGGCCGCCGGCTCCGCGTGCTGCACGGCTCGCTCGACCGCTGGCTGCCCGGCATCCCCGGCGTCTCGCCGGCGAGCTCGCGACGCGGCTTCGAGCGCGCGCGAGCGCTCGGCGTCGACGGCGAGTACACGCTCATCCCCGGCGCGGTGCACGGGCTCGCGCTTCGCGCGCACTGGGGACGGCCCGTCCCGCTCCCGCGCGCGCATCACTGGGCGCGCCTCGCGGCGCAGGAGCTGCGCCGCTTTCAGGCGGCCTGAACGCGGCGCCGCTCGAGCTGCGCCGCGTCGGGCACCTTCACGTTCCAGACGAGCCCGAGCTTCTCGAGCGCCGCGGATCACGAGCCACGAGACGTCGATCTGGCAGCGGTGCAGCCCGTGCCGCGCCGAGGCCGGGAACGCGTGATGGTTGTTGTGCCAGCCCTCGCCGAAGACGAGCAGCGCGACGAGCCAGTTGTTGCGCGACTCGTCGCGCGAGCGGTAGTCCTGGCGGCCGAACATGTGGCAGATCGAGTTCACGCTGAACGTCGCGTGCTGGTACGCGGAAGATCCGGACGAGCCCGCCCCAGACGAGCCCCTCGAGCCCGCCTGCCACGTGCCGCCGACCGCGTAGCCGATCGCGAACGGGATCCCGAGCGTCAGCACGACCCAGAGCGAGATAGAGGCGGTCGATCGTGCGGATCGAGCCGGTCCTCGTAGAGGTCCCTGCCGTACTCGCGCCCCTGCTCCATGCCCGAGGTTCGTGAACATCCAGCCGACGTGCGCGTGGACGAAGCCGCGTAGCGCGCCCAGGGCGCCCTCGCCGTGCCCGACGTGCGGCGAGTGCGGGTCGCCCGGCTTGTCGGAGAGCGCGTGGTGCTTGCGGTGGTCGGTCACCCACTGGGTCAGCGGGCCCTGCATCGTCATGCAGCCGAGGATCGCGAGCGGCGCCTTCACGGGCGCGCGCGCCTCGAAGCCGCGGTGCGTGAAGTAGCGGTGGAAGCCGATCGTCGTCCCGAACGCGCAGACGACGTAGAGCCCGACGAACAGGGCGACGTCGATCCAGTGGAAGCCGACGCCCCAGAGGAGGCCCATCGCCGAGACGAGCCCGAGCGGCGGCACGACGACGGCGACCAGCGTCACGACCTGGCTGATCCGGCTCGTTCGGTTCCGAACCGTCCCGACCTGGGGGAGACTGTCTGATGTTTCGTCCATCCAGGAGCATGTCCTTGAGAGTACCCGACTTCGAACCGGTATTCGCGCCCGGGCGAACGACGGTTGATGCGCATCGCAATCGTCGGCAGCGGGATCTCCGGCCTCGGCGCGGCCTACGTCCTCGCGCGGGCGCACGAGGTGGAGGTCTTCGAGCGCGACGACCGGCCGGGCGGCCACGCGAACACCGTCCTGCACGACGGGCTCGCGCTCGACACCGGCTTCCTCGTCCACAACGCGCGGAACTACCCGCTGCTCGGCCGGCTCTTCGGCGAGCTCGGCGTCCGGACGCACGAGTCGGAGATGTCGTTCTCGGTCGCGTGCGCGGGCTGCGGGCTCGAGTACTCGGGCACGCGCCCGTTCGCCGCAGCCGGCGCAACGCCGCGAGGCCCGGGTTCCTCGCGCTCCTCTGGGAGATCGGCCGCTGGCTGCGCACGGCTCGCGCCTCGCTCGACCACGCCGACTACGAGACGCGGTCGCTCGCGCGAGTACCTCGACGAGCGTCGGCTACTCGACGGCGTTCCGTCGGCACTTCCTCGTCCCGCTCACCTCGGCGCTCTGGTCGACGGCGCCCGGACGCGCGCTCGAGTTCCCGGCGGCGTATGCGATCCGCTTCTTCGACAACCACGGCATGCTCGGCTTCGGCCGCTTCCGCTGGCGCACGGTCACCGGCGGCAGCCGCTCGTACGTCGACGCGATCGCCGACCGGCTCGGTGAGCGCCTGCACCTCGGGCTCGGCGTGCGGTCGCTTCGCCGCACGGCCGACGGCGTCGAGCTGCGCACGCGACGACGGCGACGCTCCGTCGCTTCGACCAGCGTCGTCGTCGCGACGCACGCCGACCAGGCGCTCGCGCTGCTCGAGGACCCGACCGACGACGAGCGGCGCGCGCTCGGCGGCTTCGACTACGCCCGAACGACGCCGTCCTCCACACCGACTCGTCGTTCCTGCCGCGCGCGCGCGCGCGCCCGCGCCGCGTGGAACTACCGGCTCGCGCGACGACGGCCGCCCGACGCTCACGTACCACCTGAACCGGCTGCAGCGGCTCGACGCCGAGCGCGACTACTGCGTGACGCTGAACGAGCAGGTCGCCGAGGAGCACGTGCTCGGCGCGCTTCACCTACGAGCATCCGCTCTACACGGTCGGCGACGCTGCGGGCGCAGCGCGAGCTGCCCGCGCTCTCCGGGGCGCGCCACACGCTGGTACGCGGGCGCGCACTTCGGCAACGGCTTCCACGAGGACGGCCTCGCCGTCGGGCGTCGCGGCCGCCGCCGGGCTCGGGGTCGCCTGGTGAGGTCGGCGCTCTACGCAGGCACGCTCATGCACGCGCGGCGCACGCCGCGCGGAACGTCTTCCGCTATCCCGTCTCGTACTTCCTGCTCGACCTCGACGAGCTGCCGGAGCTCGAGCGGCGGCTGCGGCTCGTTCTCGCGCAACCGCCGGAACCTCGTGACGCTGCACGACCGCGACCACTTCGACGGCGGCGCCCGTCAAGCAGGAGGTGCTCGAGCTTCGCCGGCGACCCGTCGATCGAGCGCGTGCTGATGCTCGCGCAGCTGCGGGTGCTCGGCTACGTCTTCAACCCCGTCTCGTTCTACTGGTGCTACCGGGCGGACGGCTCGCTCGCCGTGCATGGTCTCCGAGCTGAACAACACCTTCGGCGAGCGGCTGCCCGAGGTGCTGCGCGGCCCGGAGCTCCGGTACGAGCACGCAAGCGGCTGCACGTCTCGCCGTTCTTCGGGCTCGACCAGTCGTACGAGTACGCGTTCTCGCAGCCGGGCGAGGAGGTCTGGGCGCGCATCCACGTCCGCGACGACGACGGCGCGCGCGCCGCTCACGGCCGTGCTGCACGGCCAGCGGCGCGAGCTGACGAATCGCTCGCTCGCCCGGATGCTCGTGCGCTACCCGCTGATGCCGCTGCAGGTGACCGCGCTCATCCACTGGCAGGCGCTCCGCCTCTGGCTGAAGCGCGTGCCGTTCCACCACAAGCCGCCGTTCGTCGCCGGCGAGGGCTCGGTGCGCACGTGAGCATCGCTGCGCGTCGAGCCGGCCGCGCGCGGGCGCGCGCTCGAGGGCGTCGCGATGTCGATCCTCGAGCGCGCGCTCGCGCAGCTCGAGGGCGGGACGCTCGAGGTCGACGCTGCCCGACGGCACTGCGCCGCCGCTTCGGCAGCGGGCGCGCCGGTGCGGCTCGACGATCCGCGACCGCGCGTTTCTTCCGGCGGCTCGCGACGCGCGGCAAGCTCGGGTTCGGCGAGTCCTACACGGCAGGCGAGTGGGAGGCCGACGACCTCGTCGGCGCTCTTCGAGCTCCTGCTCCGGAACGCCGGCGCCGCGAGCGAGCGGCACGCGCGCGTGCGCCGCCTGCTCGAGCTGCGCCCGCGCCTGAACCGCCGCAACGGCCTGCTCCGCGCGCGCCGCAACATCGCCTACCACTACGACCTCGGCAACGACCTCTTCGAGCTGATGCTCGACGAGACGATGACCTACTCGTGCGCGGTCTTCGAGTCGGCCGAGCAGTCGCTCGCCGACGCGCAGCGCGCGAAGTACGAGCGGCTCTGCGACAAGCTCGAGCTCGGCCCCGGACGACCGCGTGCTCGAGATCGGCTGCGGCTGGGGCGGCTTCGCGCACTACGCGGCGACGACGTCGCGGCTGCAGCGTCACCGGGCTGACGATCTCGCACGAGCAGGCGGTCTTCGCGCGCGAGCGGACGCGCCGGCCTGCCCGTCGAGATCCGCGAGCAGGACTACCGGCACCATCGAGGGCCGGTACACGAAGGTCGCCTCGATCGAGATGCTCGAGGCGATCGGCGAGGATCAGTTCGGCGACCTACTTCGCGACGATCGACCGCGTGCTCGAGCCCGGCGGCCGCGCTGCCGTGCAGACGATCCTCGTCCCCGACCAGCGCTGGGAGCGCTACCGCAAGAGCCCGGACTGGATCGAGCGCTACGTCTTCCCCGGCTGCCTGATCCCGTCGCTCGAGGCGCTCGACGCGCGCCGCACGACGCAGCTCGCAGCTCGGCATCTACGACGTCGACGAGATCGGCCCGCACTACGCCGAGACACTGCGCCGCTGGCGCGGCAACGTGCACGAGCGGATCGACGAGGTGCGCGCGCTCGGCTACGACCGCCGCTTCGAGCGCACGTGGGACTTCTACCTCGCGTTCTGCGAGGCGGCGTTCCGCGACGCGCGCTCCGCGACGTCCAGCTCCTGCTCGCACGGGCCGGGATGAACGCCTACGCCCTCCTCCACCGGATCGGCTTCCGCTCGTTCATGCGCCGCGCTACCGGGTCGAGGTCGTCGGCAGCGAGAACGTCCCCGCAGAGGCGGCTGCATCCTCGCGTCGAACCACGAGTCGATCGTCGACCCTTTCATCCTCGCCGTCGCGACGACGCGCGAGATCCGGTACATGGCGAAGGCGGAGCTCTTCCGCAACCGGGCGATGGCGGCGGTGCTGCGCTCGCTCGGCACGTTCCCGGTCGAGCGCGGCGGCGGCGACCGCACGGCATTCAGCGAGGCTGCCGAGCTGCTCGACGCGGCGATGTGCTCGGGATCTTCCCGCAGGGCACGTCGAAGCAAAGCCGCGAGCGCCGCTGGCACCGCGGTGCGGCACGGCTCGCCCTCGTCACCGGCGCGCCGATCGTTCCGGTCCGGATGACCGGGACGCGCGCACTTGCCGTTCCGCGCGCCGCGTTCGCATCGTCGTCGGCGAGCCGATCGTCGTCGACGCCCACGCGGCCGAGCGTCGCCGCAGCGAAGACGCTGACCGAGCAAGTCGAAACCGCGGTGGTCGACGGGTTGATCGAGCACCGCTGGCAGCTCTGGCTCGTCGGCTGGGGTGCGGCCGCGCTCCTGCTGGCCGCCCTCTACCTGGTGCAGCGCCGCACGCGGGACGCGACCGCGGTCGACGCCGGCTGGGCGACGAGCATCGTCGCTGATCGCCGTGCTCTGCGCCGTCCTCGGGCCGGGCGACCTCTCGCACCGCGTCCTGATCGCCGTGCTCGCCGGCGCTCGAGAACCTCCGCATCGCCTGGCTCGTCGTCCGCCGCATCGGGCAAGGACGAGGACACGCGCTACCAGGAGCTGCGCCGGCGCTGGCGCGAGCGCGGCCGCGAGCAGCCGACCTTCGCGATCTTCTACCAGGCGCAGGCGCTCGTCGCCGCGGTCCTCGCCCTGCCGTTCGTGCTCGCAGTCTTCAACCGCCACGACGGCCTCGCGCCCGGTCGAGTGGGCGGGCGCCGCGCTCTGGCTCGTCGCAGCCGCGCTCGAGCTCGTCGCGGACGAGCAGCTTCGGCGCTTCAAGGCTGACCCGACGAATCGCGGACAAGACGATGCGCTCGCGGGCTCTGGCGCTACTCGCGCCATCCGAACTACTTCTTCCAGACGCTGACCTGGCTCGCGTACGCCCTCGTCGCGGTTGCCGCGCCGTGGGGCTAGCTCGGCTTCCTCTCGTACGCGCTCATCCTCTATCTCGTGCTCTTCGTCACCGGCGTGACGCCCGCGGAGGAGCAGGCGCTCCGCAGCCGGGGCGACGACTTCCGCCGCTACCAGCGAGAGACGAGCGCTTTCATCCCATGGTTCCCCAGGTCCTCGACCGCGTCGTAGCGTCGGGCGTCGTGCCCGACCCGCTGCTCCGCGCGGGCATCCGCGCGTCCTGCGCGACGCGGCTGAGGCGCGAGCGCACGACTCGATCGCAAGGAAGCGTTCATCGCCTCGCTTGCGCAGCAATCGATCGCGCTCGACGTCGACAAGGCGAACGAGCAGCACTACGAGGTGCCGCCCGAGTTCTTCGAGCTCGTCCTCGGGCCGCGACTCAAGTACTCGTCGTGCTTTTGGCCGGCCGGCGTCGAGACGCTCGCGCAGGCAGAGGAGGCGATGCTCGACCTCTCATGCGCACGCGCCGGGATCGAGGACGGCATGACGATCCTCGACCTCGGCTGCGGCTGGGGGTCGCTCACGCTCTGGCTCGCCGAGCGCTACCCGTCGAGCGAGATCCTCGCCGTCTCGAACTCGCGCCCGCAGCGCGCCTACATCGAGTCGCGCGGAGCACGCAACGTCACGGTCGTCACCGAGGACGCGAATCGTCTCGACCTGCGGCCGCGCCGGTTCGACCGGATCATGTCGGTGGAGATGCTCGAGCACATGCGGAACTACGACGCGCTCCTTTCGCGCATCGCCTCGTGGCTCGAGCCCGGCGGCCGGTTCTTCTGCCACGTCTTCACGCACCGCGAGCTCGCGTATCCATACGACGCCGGCTGGATGACGCGGCGCTTCTTCACGGGCGGCACGATGCCCTCCGACGACCTGCTCCCTCGCCTTGCGCGAGATCTCTCGCTCGTCCGGCAGTGGCGGGTCGGCGGCGAGCACTACGCGCGAACCTCGGAGGCGTGGCTCGAGCGGATGCACGAGAACCGCGAGGCGATCGTCGACGCGCTCGGGAGCCGCGCCGCGTACAACGAGTGGCGCGTCTTCTTCCTCGCCTGCGCCGAGCTCTGGGGCTATCGCGAGGGCCGCGAATGGCAGGTCTCGCACTACCTGTTCGGCTGACCTATTCGAGCCCGAGCGTCTCGACGAGCCACTTGACCTGCCGCGCGCGCTCGGCAGCGAATCCACTCGCATACGCAGACTCGTCCCCGGTCTCGCCGACGAGATCGAGACCGGCGACGTGGGCGACGACATACGCGAGGTTCGCGGCCGTTGCTGCAGGCGGCTGCTGCGGGGCGGGCTCGGCGAGGGCCACGCCGAGCTCCCACGTGTCGGGACGCCGGCCGTGGGCGAGTGCCGCGGCGTCCGCCGCGAACGCCGACGCGACGGCTGCCGCGCCGTCGGCCTGCCCCGACCAGACGAGCGCGCGCGCGTGCAGGTCGAGCAGATCGCCGGCCTCGGCGACGTTGTCCGCCGCGTTCTCTCGCCCGCTGCGCCGGAGCGCACGCACGGCCAGCTCTTGCGCGCGGCGGGCCGAGAGGTCGGCAAGCTCCTGCGCGGTCGCAGCCGACCAGGCGTCGACCTGACTCACGAGGCGACCCCGTTCTGCGAGCAGCATGTCCGGGGACTCCTCGATCACGCCGCCGAGCTCGACCACCCAGAGCTCTTCGTCGATCCAGTCGGGGAGGTGGTTCACGCGACATGCGTGAACACCGGTGATGCAGGCTGCGAGCGGCCCCGGGCTCTCAACCCAGCCGTCGAGCGGCCAGGTGAAATCGCTGAACCGCCCCACGCGGCCGGACGCGAGGAACTTGTACGCGCGCATCAACGCTCGCTCCGGCCGTGCCAGTCCTTGAAGGCCGCGACGAGGCTCGCCCGCACGTGCTCAGGCAGATCGTCCTCGTGCAGAGCGCCTGCGCTCTTGACCACCTTCCGGATCTGCGAGACGTAGGCGCGGCACGGTGGGCAGATCGCGACGTGTCGTTCGAACTCGAGTCGCTGCGGCGTCGGCATCGCGTCCTCGAGATACGAGGTGACGAGCTCGACCACGTCCTGACAGCTCCGGACGGTCATCGCAAGCTCCCTTCGAAGTAGTCCTCGAGAGAAGCGCGGATGCGGGAGCGCGCGCGGTGGAGGAGGACACGCTGATTCGCCGGCGTGAGGCCGAGAACGCTGCACACCTCGTCTGCGGGCCAGCCTTCGACGTCCCGCAGCATGAAGACCGCCGCGTACCGGCCGGGTAGCTGGGCAAAGGCTGCGCGCAGCTTGCCCAGAGCCTCTCCGGCGAGCAGACGCTCGTCCGGGATCGCATCCCATGCATCGACGAGCGTCGACCACATGCCGGCCCAGCGCGGATGCGACGACGGAAAGAACCTGTCCTCGGAGACGGCGTGCTCGTCGTCGTCGCCGAGGCTCGCGAGCGGGGTCGACCGACCTTCTCGCTCGGCCCGTGTGCGCGCGACGTTGCCGAGGATCACGAAGAGCCAGGTGCGCAGCGACGATCGCCCTTCGAACGAGTCGAGCGACTGCAGGACACGTAGCCAGGTCTCCTGCACGACCTCCTCGGCCACCTCTTGGGAGCGGCTGTAGAGCCGCGCGACGCGGAGCATCGATGGTCCATACGAGCGGATCAGGTCGTCGAACGCCTTCTCGTCGCCCGCCCGCAGGCGCTCGACGGTCGCCGCGTCGGCCGAGGCTGGAAGAGCGTCAGAGCGAAGCACAGGGCGGTCGGGGCGTGACGTTGGACAAAACCTCGAAATTGACTGTAACGACAGGGCCGTTCCCCGGGTCGACCGTTCTATGGACAACGACCTTCCCGACGGCGAGGCGATCGAGCAGGTCGCGCGCGGCAGCACCCGCGCGCTCGCCGACCTCCACCGCCGCCATCTGAGCCTTGCCCGCGGCGTGGCATTTCGAGTCCTCCGCAACCACGCGCTCGCCGAGGATGCCGTCCAGGAGGCGTTTCTCGACCTCTGGCGGACGGCGGGGCGCTACCAGTCCGAGCGCTCGACGGTGCAGGGCTGGATCTGCATGCTCGTCCACCGCCGCGCGGTCGACATCGCCCGCCAGGAGGCCCGGCGTGCGCTCACTGACGGGACGGTCGCAGCGCTTCCGGAAGAGTCGTACTCGATCGAGGAGGTCGTCGTCCTCCGGGCGGAGCGCCGCCGGGTTCAGGACGCGCTCGGCGAGCTCGAGAGCAAGAGCCGCCAGCTGATCGAGCTCGCGTACTACGGCGGGCTCAGCCAGACGCAGGTCGCAGCGCGGCTCGGGCTGCCGCTCGGCACCGTCAAGAGCCGGACGTTCACCGCCCTCGCACAGCTGCGGCTCGCGCTCGGGACGGCGAACGCCGCCTAGCGAAAGACCGGGGCCGCCCGCTTCGCCCTCCGGGGCTAGCAGGCGGTCGCCCGCGGCCGGAACGTCGGCCCGACGACGATGCCGTCCGCGCGGGCGAGCGCAGCGAGCTTCGCGCGGTACCGCGTCATGTCCACGTGGCTCCAGTCCGCATGCGTCTGGCAGCGCCACGGCGCGTACAGCTCCTTGTGCAGCGGGCTCGTCAGGCTCTCGTTGTGACCGATCACGTTCGCGAGCGGGATGCGGTAGCGCGCCATCAGCCACAGCGTCAGCGCGAGCGACGATCGCATCTGCGCGGCGTCGCCGAGCACCTGCGCGTCGGAGAGCCCGACGTGCTCGATCCCGATCGCAGCCCAGTTCAGCCCGACCGTGTGCCGGCAGCACAAGTTCAGCCGCACGAGCTGGTAGATCGTCCCGTCGCGATCGATCACGAAGTGCGCGCACGTGCCGGGGAGCTCGTGCAGCTCGGCGTCGGGGACGTCCGCGCTGAACGTGTTGAACGCCGAGGAGAACGTCGGCGTCGCCGTGACGTGCTCGACGATCGCGCTGCGGCTTCAGGACAGCCGTGCGGACGCCGTAGTGCCGCTGCGAGTACGCCGCCGTCTCGGCGATCCGTGCAGCGCCGAAGGGGATCGGCTTCCAGACGATGTGCGGCTTCGGGGGCGCGAGCAGCGCGACGGCGAGTGCGAGCGCGACCACGCGGTCACGGTACCCGCAGGCGCCGGACACCGTCCGCGATGGGCTCGACATCCCAGTGCGCGAGAAAGTCCTTCGCGAACGGACGACCGGGGTCCGCGAGCAGGATCTCTCCGCCGAGCTGCGGCAACAGCTCGAGGAGCTGGCGCGCGTTCCGCTCCTCGTAGAGCACGTCGGCGGCGAGCACGAGATCGAACGGCGCCTCGGTGAGCAGCAGGCTCGGCTCGTCCCAGCGCACCCGCTCGACGCGCAGCCGCACGTGGTTGCGCTCGGCGTTCGCGCGCAGCAGCGCGACAGCGTCGTCCGCCCAGTCCGTCGCGAGGACGTCGGCTCCGCGCAGCGCGGCGGCGAGCGACGGCAGCCCGAGCCCGGCCCCGAGCTCGAGCACGTGGACACCGCGGAGATCGCGCGCGCCGACAACGCCGGCGAGCGCGACGCCGCTCGGCCAGAGCTCCGCCCAGTACGGCAGGAACTCGTCCTCGTCGAACGCGCTCTCGTCGATCAGCTCGTCCGGGCTCGGCGGGCGCAGCAGCGTCAGCTGCCTGCCTGCGAGCTCGACGGCCTCTTCGATCAGAGAGCGGCGTAGAGGTCGACGCCGACGCCGTCGGGGTCCCGAAGCTGCGCGTAGCGCTGGCCCCAGAACGCGTCCCACGGCTCTTTCTCGCCGTGGAAGCCCGCAGCCGTGACGCGGGCGTAGAGCTCGTCCACCTCGGCCGCGTTCGCACATTCGAATGCGAGCCCGATCTGATTGCCGTTCTCCCGCGTCCAGTCGGGCTGGAAGCTTCGGATGATCTCTTCGCTGTCGAGCATGAAGCTCACGCCGTTCGGCATGACCGCCTGGATGTGCCCCTCGCCGGGCGTCTCCGGCAGCTCGAGCCCGAGCAGCCCGTAGAAGGCGAGCGAGCGCTCCATGTCGCTCGCGATGACGCCGATCGCGTTCAGCTGCGGCATGGACGCGACGCTAGCCGATAGCGTCGAGCCCATGCGCTACAGACAGCTCGGCTCCAGCGATCTCCAGGTGTCGGAGATCTGCCTCGGCTCGTGGCTGACGTACGGCGGCGGCGTCGAGCGACGACCAGGCCGAGGCGTGCGTCGCGAAGGCGTTCGAGGTCGGGATCAACTTCATCGACACGGCGAACGTCTACGCGGCGGGCAAGGCGGAGGAGTTCCTCGGCCAGGTGCTCGCCGATCGCCCGCGCGACTCGTACGTCCTGGCGACGAAGCTCTTCGGGCAGATGCCGGACGGCGACAGCGGCCTCTCGCGCGAGCAGGTCCACAAGCAGATCGACGCGTCGCTCGCGCGGCTGCGCACCGACTACGTCGATCTCTACCAGTGCCACCGCTACGACTGGGACACGCCGCTCGAGGAGACGATGGAGGCGCTCACGCGAGGTCGTGCGGCAGGGCAAGGCGCGTTACCTCGGCTTCAGCGAATGGCCGGCGGAGAAGATCGAGGAGGCAGTGTCGATGCGCCGGCGTCGAGAAGTTCGTCTCGAGCCAGCCGCAGTACTCGATGATCTGGCGCGGGCCCGAGCGCGACGTGATCCCGGTCTGCACGCGCAACGGCATCTCGCAGATCGTCTGGTCGCCGCTCGCGCAGGGCGTGCTCACCGGCAAGTACAAGCCCGGCGAGCCGATCCCCGAGGACAGCCGCGCCGCCTCGCAGAGCATGGGCACCTGGATGGACAAGGCGCGCGACGAGCAGCTGCTCGAGCGCGTGCAGCAGCTGCGGCCGGTCGCCGACGAGCTCGGGATCTCGATGGCGCAGCTCGCGCTCGCGTGGGTGCTGCGCGAGCCGAACGTCGCCTCGGCGATCATCGGCGCGAGCCGGCCCGAGCAGGTCGAGGACAACGTCGGCGCGGTCGGCGTCGAGCTCGACGACGCGACGCTCGCCCGGATCGACGAGATCCTCGGCGACAGCGTCTCGTATGAAGGCGCAGATTCCTGACCTAAGCTGAGACCATGGACAGGGACGTCGCGGTCGTCCTCTCGGGCGGCGCCATCAACGGCGTCCTGATGGAGCTCGGGTTCCTGCAGCGCCTCCGCGAGAGCGAGCTCTGGGATCGCATCGGCTGGATCTACGGCACGTCGTCGGGCGCGCTCTCGGGGACGATGGCCGCGCTCGACCGCCTCGACGAGCTCGACGACTTCATGTTGAAGCTGCAGCCGGAGGAGACGTTCCGGCCGCACTCGCTCTGGCGGCTGCCGCTTCTCGGGTCGCACGACTACCGCCTGCCGCAGACGGTGACCGAACGGATCGGCGACCTGTCCCGCTCGCGCACGAGCTCGCTGCGGCGCCGATCGAGGTGACGGTGTTCGCGACCGACGTCAGCAGACGTGCCCAGGGTGAGGGCCCGCGCGCGTACGAGCTCGCGTACTCGTCGCGCACGCACCGACCCGGAGACGATGGCGCAGGCGATCCTCGCCTCGGCCGCCGTGAGCGCGCTCGTGCTACCTCGGCCCGTCGGCGACCGGATCGCGACCGACGGCGCCTGGGTCCGCAACTTCCCGCTCGGCCCGGCCTACCGGCAGCAGGGCGTGGAGCTGATCGTCAGCTTCCGCTACCTGCCGAACTACCCGCGCTTCGGCGCCGAGGCGCTCGTGCGGCTGCGCCGCCGCCTCGAGCGCTTTCCGAAGCTCCCGCCGATCCGCGCGTTGATCGCCGAGCTGCGCGAGGCCGAGGCGCGCGCGGGGCGCGGCGAGCCGGCGCACTGGCCGGACATGATCGTGCGCCTGATGCGCGTCACGATCCAGCAGAACACGATGGACGAAGAGCGGATGGCCCGCGACAAGGACGAGGCGCTCGTCGCGCTCGAGTCGCTCCGCGCCGACGTCGAGGCGATCGTCCGGCGCGATGGCGGCAGGCGCGGCGAGCGCATCGCGCGCGCGGTTGCCGATCGCTTCGCGAACGCCCGCTTCCCGTTCCTCGGCGACCGGCTGATCCCGCGCATCGCGGTACAGGCGAGCGCCGGCGAGGTCTCGCTCGAAGCCGGCCTCCGCAACCCGCAGCCGTGGAGCGACGAGGCAAAGCGCGCGTTGATCCGCCGCGGCTACGACTTGCTGGACGAAATGCTCGGGGAACGCGCAGTCGCGTAGGTCAGAGTCGGGTGCCTGGCACCGAAGGTGCCAGGCACCTGCCGTTGCGCTACGGAACGACTTTTCCGGGGTTCAGCACGCCCGCCGGGTCGAACAGCGCCTTGATCCCGCGATAGAGCTCGACGAGGTCGCGTGCTCGCGTTCGAGGTAGCCGAGCTTGCCGTAGCCGATCCCGTGCTCGCCGGTGCACGTTCCGCCGCGGGCGAGCGCGTCCTCGACGACGCGCCGCGTTCAACGCCTCGGCGCGCGCGATCGACGCGGCGTCGTCGGGATCGAGCAGGAAGGCGACGTGGAAGTTGCCGTCGCCGACGTGACCGACGATGCCGCCGCGCAGGCCGGACTCGTCGAGCGCGCGGCGCGCCTGCTCGATCGCCGCTGCGAGCTCCGACACCGGAACGGCGACGTCCGTCGTCATCGCCTTCGACCCGGGCGCAAGTGCGAGCGATGCCATCAGGGCGTTGTGCCGCGCGCTCCACATCTGCGCGCGCGCGGTCGGATCGCTCTCGGCCTCGAACGCAGTCGCGCCTTCGTCCTGGCGAGCTCGCGCGTCGTCTCGAGGTCGCCGGCGACGCCCGCCTCGGAGCCGCCGAACTCGACGAAGAGATACGGAGAGACGGGGAACGCTCGTGCCGGCTGAATGCATTCAAGCGCGCCGATCGTCGTCGCGTCCAGCAGCTCGCAGCGCGTGACGAGCACGCCGGAGCCGATGATCGCGGCGGCGGCGCGGCACGCAGCTTCGACCGACGGGAACGCGGCTCGCGCGACGACGATGTGATCGGGAATCGGGTGCAGGCGAAGCGTGAGCTCCGTGATCACGCCGAGCGTCCCCTCCGAGCCGACGAGCAGGTTCGTGAGGTTGTAGCCGGCTGACGTCTTCACCGCGCGCGTGCCCATGCGCACGATGCGCCCGTCGGCGAGCACCACCTCGAGCTCGAGCACGTGCGCGCGCATGCCGCCGTAGCGCACGGTCGTCGTTCCGCTCGCATTCGTCGCCGCCATGCCGCCGAGCGTCGCATCGGCGCCCGGGTCGACCGGGAACCAGAGGCCGTGCGGCCCTGCCGCGGCCTCGAGCTGCGAGCGGGTCACGCCGGGCTGCACCGTTGCCGTCAGATCCTCCGGGCGGAGCGCGACGATCTCGTTCATCCGCGTCAGATCGAGGCTGATCCCACCGCGCAGCGGAATCACGTGCCCCTCGAGGCTCGTGCCTGCGCCGAAGGGGACGACCGGCACCCCGGCGGCGCTTGCGAACGACAGCACCGCCGCGACCTCTGCCGCGATCTCGGGGAAGACGACGACGTCGGGCCGGTGCGGCGGGTGATACGAGAGATCGCCGGCGTGCTGGTCGAGCACGGACTCCCCGTCGCTCACGCGCCGCTCGTCGGGCACGACCCGCAGGAGCTCGCTGCGCAGGTCAGCTGCGACGGCCACCGCCGAACTCTAGTCGGCGGATCTCGTTCGGACCGCAGCGCTCGTGGGTATGCGCGACGCGGGCGGCGCGAATGGAAGACAACTGGTTCAGCGAGTACGCGGAGGAGCTTGGGCGATGCCTCGAGGACGCGCGCGCCTGCGCCGAGGCCTGCGAGCACCTGCTCGAGTCGCTCGACGACGACGAGGATCATCGGGTCAAGCGCACGGTCGTTCGCACCGTGCTCGGGCCCGCGGCGGTCTCGCGCGTGCTGATCGACTTGATCGACCAGCCGATGGAGATCGTGCTGGCGGCAGCGCGTCTCTGCTCCGACACGGGGCGGGACGCGGCCGAGGTGCTCCAGGGGCTCGACGACGGTCGCACGCAGGAGGCGGTCGCGGCGCTGCAGGCGTGCGCGGCATCCTGTGCCGCGCTCGTCAACGCGGTCTAGGCGGCTTCAGCGCGCGTCGAGAGCACGTCGTCCGCGAGCCCGTACTCGACGGCCTCGTCCGGGCCGAGGAAGTTGTCACGGTCGATGTCGCTGCATCACCTCGTCGACGTCGCGGTTCGAGTGCTTCGCGATGATCTCCGCATACCGGCGCGTCTGCGCAGGATCTCCCGCGCGGCAATCTGGATGTCCGAGGGCGTGCCGCGGAAGCCGCCCGACCCCTGGTGGATCATCACCTTCGAGTTCGGCAGCACGAAGCGCTTGCCCGCCGCGCCGCCCGCGAGGATCAGCGCGCCCGTCGACATCGCCATGCCGACGCAGTACGTCTGCACGTCGGGCTTGACGAACTGCATCGCGTCGTAGATCGCGAAGCCGGCGTACGCGCTGCCGCCCGGCGAGTTCACGTAGAGCCGGATGTCCTCGTCGGGGTCCTCGGCCTCGAGGAAGAGCATCTGCGCGACGATCAGGTTCGCGGACGCGTCCTCCACCTCGGTGCCGAGAAAGACGATCCGCTCGCGCAGGAGCCGGGAGAAGATGTCGAACGAGCGCTCGAAGCGGCCGTCGGACTCGACGACCATCGGGACGAGCTGCAGGTGTCCCTTCTGCGATCCTGCAACCCACTGGTTGCGCATCCTATACGCAACCGAACAGTTGCGTGTCAAGAGGAGGAGCGTACGGTGCAGATCGAGCGAGAGATCGTCTTCCCCGAGTCGCCCGACGAGGTCTGGGAGGCCCTGACCGAGCCCGAGCGGCTCGAGGAGTGGTTCGCGACCGAGGTCGAGCTCGACGCGCAGCCGGGCGGGCACGGCGTCTTCCGCTGGGGCGACGGCGAGGAGCGGCGCGCGACCGTCCGCGAGGCCGCGCCGAGGCGAGCGGCTCGTGCTCGACTGGGACGACGAGCGGCGAGGTCGTGCTCGAGCTCGAGGAGGTCGACGGCGGCACCCGCCTGCGCGTCGTCGAGAGCACGCCCGACTTCGGGATCGCGCTCGAGCTGCGCGCGCTCGCGTGGCTCCAGGCGGCGTAGACGGCGTCTTCGCCGCGCTCGGCGACCCCGGCCGCCGCTCACTCGTCGAGGCGGTGGCCGAGCGCGGCAGCGCGACGGCGACCGAGCTCGCCGCCGAGCCTGCCGGTGACGCGCCAGGCGGTCGCGAAGCAGCTCGTCGACGCTCGCCGACGCGGGCCTCCTCCGCGCGACGCGCACGCGGCCGCGAGACGCGCTACGAGGTGACGCCCGGCGCCGCTCGAGGACGCCGTCGCGTGGATGGTCGAGGTCGGCGCGCGCTGGGACGACCGGCTCGCGCGACTGCGCCGAGCTCGCTCACGGATAGAGGCGCTCACTGACCCACGCGCCGCCATCGCGCCGGTAGCGGAAGCGGTCGTGCAGGCGGCTGTCGCGGTGCTGCCAGAACTCCCAGGCCTCCGGCACGAGCGCGGAAGCCGACCCACGTCTCCGGCCGGGACGTCCGCCGTCTCGCCGTCGAGCTCGGCGACCCGCTCGTCGAGCGCCGCGCGGCCTCGATCACCTCGCTCTGCCGCGAGGCGTGCGGCGCCGAACGCGCGGCCGGCGGACGCGTCGGCGAAGTACGCGTCGGACTCGTCAGCCGGCAGACGCGCTCGACGCGGCCCTCGACGCGCACCTGACGGCCGAGCGGGTCCCAGTAGAGGAGGAGCGCCGCGCGGGGATTCGCCTCGAGCTCTCGCCCCTTCCGGCTCGTCGCATGCGTGTGGAAGACGACGCCCTCGCTCGTCGCACCGCCTTCAGCAGCACCATCCGCACCGACGGGCGCCCCGTCCGAGCGTCGCGGTCGCGAGCGCCATCCGCCTCCGGCACTCCGCACGAGCGGCCGCGTCCTCCTCGAACCAGCGCTGGAACTGGCTCGAGCGGGATCCGCAGTCGAGGTCGCGGCCGTGAAGGCGTCGGCTCGCTCACGAGATGAGGGACTGCCGCAGCGCCGTCGCGACGGCTTGCGTGCGCGTGTCGGCCTCGAGCTTCGCCATCGCCTTTCGCACGTGCGTCCGCACCGTTTCGGGCGAGATGTAGCAACCGCTTGCCGATCTCCTCGTTCGCGAGCCCGTCGGCGAGCAGGCGCAGCACCTCCCGCTCGCGCTGTGTCAGTGCCGGTATCTTCTCGGTCATCTTGCGCGCTGACGAGGACGCCGGCCAGCACCGGATCGACGTACGCATCGCCCGCCGCGACCCGCTGACCGCCCGCACGAGGTCGGCGAGCGGCGCCTCCTTCAGCACGAAGCCCCGCGCGCCGACGTCGAGCGCCTCCGAGAGCAGCGCGCGGTCGCCGTAGGCGGTGTAGAAGACGATCGACGTGTTCGGCGCGACTCGACGCGGCCTTCTCGCCACCTCGATCCCCGAGAGGCGCGGCATCCGCACGTCGACGATCGCGATCCGCGGATGGTGCTCCTCGATCAACGCGATCGCCTCGCCGCCGTCGCGCGCCTGGCCGACGACTTCGAACCCGCTGCGCGCAAGCGTCTCAGCGACGGCGGCGAGCATCGCCGGATGGTCGTCGGCGACGACGCAGGTGATCGGATCGGTCATGCTGTGGACAATGCCGGGCGAGGGGACTGCTCTTTTGTCAACGCTACTGTCCCTCCCGGACGACGACCGCGCAGCGATCGAGCGTGAGCTCGCGGAGCTGGCGCGCGAGGCTGCGCTCGGTGCGCTCGCCGCCGACGTCGCGCACGACGTCGCGAACCCGCTCTTCGGCGTGCTGGGCCTCGTCGATCTTCTGCTCGAGGACGCTGCCCCCGGGAGCGAGGATGCGGAGCGTCTTCGACTCGTCCAGGGAGCGGCAGCCGAGATGAGGCGAACGCTGAGCTCGCTGCTCGACTTCGCGCGGCCGGCGCCGGACGAGCCCGACAGCGCCGACCTCGCCGAGGCGGCCCAAAGGGCGCTCACGCTCGTCCGTCACGGCGTCGGCAAGGCGCTCGAGGTCGACGAGCGCTACCCCGCCGCGCCGGCGAGCGTTGCGTGCCCGCCGCGAGTCGTCGTCCAGATCGTGCTGCAGCTCCTGCCCGACGCCCGTTCCGTGTCCGCCGTCGCGATCGAGGTGTCGGGCAACACGCTTCGGGTCGAGCCGCCGTCGGACGACGAGCTGTCGCTCACCGTCGCGCGACGCCTCGCCGTCGATCACGGTGGATCTGTCGAGCGTGTCGACGGCGCGGCCGTCGTCACGCTGAGAGCTTCGCCCTGAGCTCGGCGGGCCGAAGCAGCTTCGCACCGAGCTCGCCGTCGGCCGGCACGAGCTCGCGAACCACGCGCAGAACGAGCACCGCTTCGTCGCTGAACGGGCTGATGATCTTGTTCCCTTTCAGAAGCGCCTTGCCGCGCGGGCCGGCGTGCACTGCGAGATCGCGCTCGGCGTAGCCCTTCTCTCGCAGTAGGTCGTTCGCGGTCGAGATTGGGTCCTCGGCCATGCGGGCGACCCTAACCGAAGAGATCGCGCTCGGGCGGGATCGGGATGTCCGTCGCCTTTCCGTCGCCGCGCACGTCGAGCCCGCGCACGATCACGACGGGCACGCGGTCGAGCTTTCCGGACACGAGCTGCGCCGCGCCGGCGAGCTCGTCGGCGATCGTGATCACCGTCGCCTTGAGCTCGTAGCCCACCGGGTCGCGCAGGCCGCTGAGCTCCTGCATCACCTCGATGCCCGCGGCGCCGATCGCGACGTCGGTCGTTCCCTGGCGCCACGGACGTCCGAAGGAATCCGTCACGAGCACGCCGACCTCGCGTCCGGTGCGCTCGCGAACCGTCGCGCGCAGCGCGGCCGCCGACGCGTCGGGATCGACGGGCAGCAGAACGAGTGTGCCCGGCTCGGGCGTGTTCGACTGGTCGACGCCCGCGGAGGCGCAGATGAAGCCGTGGCGTGTCTCGCAGATGACGAGCGGCGCTCGCACGCGTACGACACGTTTCGCCTCGCGCAGGATCCACTCGACTCGCTGCGGGTCGCCTTCGTCACCCGCGATCTCGAGCGCGCGCGGCGAGGGGTCGACGTCGGCGAGCCGCACGACGCGGCCTTCGACCTTCGAGATCGCCTTCTGCGCGACGACGACGACGTCGAGATCCTGCAATGCGACACGGTCGATGATCTCCGCCGCGAGGTCGTCGCCCTCGCGCAGCTCGGGTATGCCGAGAACGGGGAAGACGGAGAAGCCGCCTTCGTGGTCGGCGACGCTCACGGCAGGCCGGTGACCTGAACGCCCGCGTGCGCGCGGTAGCGCTTGTTCAGGTTGACGATCACTGCCGTCATGCCCTCGAGCGCTCGGGCGCTCGCAAGCGGCCCGGCATCGAGCGCGCGACCGGTCACGACGTACGACGCGAGCTCGATCGCCAGCTCCTTCGCCTGCACATCGTCGCCGCAGACGAGCGCGTCGCCGTCTGCCTTGCCGCCGGCGAGCGACGCAGCTGCGAGCGAGTGAAGACCGGCGGTCACCGGCGCCTGCAGCAACGCTTGTGTCCGCTCGGCGATCGACTCGCCCTCGTCGCCGGGGAAGACACCCTGCTTCGTGAACCGCAGCTCGCTCGCGACGCTGAGCACCGGTGTCGTGCCGATTGCGGCAGCGAGCGATTCCGCCGTCGCGAGCGCGGCATCTGCTTTGACTGCGAGCACGACGATGTCGACGCCGTTCACCGCATCATCGTTCGCAGCGCCGGCTGCGCCGACCTCGCGCCCCTTCTCCACCGCACGTTCGGCGTCGCGCGAGCCGATCACGACCTCCGCCCCGCTTTCGACGAGCTGCCGCGCGAGCGCGAGGCCGAAGTCGCCGGTGCCACCGACGATCGCGACCTTCACGCGGCGACCACGCCCAGCGCGACCTCCGCCAGCCGGCGGCGGGCGTCGGTACCCGACATCAACGTGCGCGTCACGATCGCCTCGACGTCGCCGAGCCCGTCGAGCACGTCCGCGTCCGCCTCGTCGACGACGATCGCGTCGATCACGCCGGGGTAGCAGCCGGCCACGTGACGCGGTGCCGTGCCGCCGGCGAGCCGAGCCAGCATTCGATCAGCAGGCCCCTTGACCGCCCGGCCGCCGATCAGCGGGCTGATGGCGACGCATGGCACGCGACGGCGCTCGAGCGCCGCTCGGATCTCGGGTACCGCGAGGATCGGCGCAATCGAGACGTACGGGTTGCTGGGCGCGATCAGCAGCAGCTCCGCCGCGTCGATCGCCTCGAGCACACCGGGCGCCGCGTGCGCCGACTCTGCGCCCTCGAAGCGCAGCCCGTCGACCTCGTCGCGATGACCACGAGCGACGAACCACTCCTGGAAGGAGAACTCGCCGGCGGCGGTGTCGATCCACGTGCGCAGCCGGTCGTCGGTCGCCGGCAACAGCGGCGTGACGACGCCGAGCGCCGTTGCGAGCCGAGCGGTGACGGTCGACAGCGGCGTGCCGGCGCGCAGTGCCTGCGTGCGCACGAGATGCACGCCGAGATCGCGGTCTCCGAGCGCGAACCACGCCTCGCCGCCGAGCTCGGCGACGGTCGCGAGCGCGTTCCACGTCTCATCCGCACGCCCCCAACCGCGCTGCGTGTCGTTCAAACCGGCAAGTGCATAGAGAATCGAGTCGAGATCGGGCGAGACGTGGACGCCGAGAACCTCGAGGTCGTCGCCGACGTTGCCGACGACCGTGACGCCTTCCGGCGCGGTGACATCGACGAGGCCGCGAACGAAACGCGCACCGCCAACTCCACCCGAGAGGACTGCGACGTTCACGATGCGACTCCGGTCGGCAGCGTGGCGAGCGCCATCTGCGTACGCGGCCCGAGCCTCAGGTGCAATCGGCTCAGGTCGACCATGGTGTCCACGTCGTCGGCGAGGTTCGGCAGCGCCACGGAGACGGACTCGAGACCGAGCACGCGAGCGTGCTCGTGAAAGCGCGTAGCGCTGTCGGCCCCGTATACCGGCGCGAATGCCGCCGGCGCCGGCACGCTCAGCGCGTTCGTCGTCCCGTCGAACGCCTCCACGAGCGCGACGCCTCCCGCGGGCGTCGCAGCGAGCAGTCCGCGCAGGTCGTCCGGTGTCGCACAGGGTAGGTCGGCGTTCACGACCAGGATCGCTCCCGGCTCGAGGCCGCGGAGCGCGGACTCGACGGCGGCGCCCTGACCGCCACCGGGATCGTCGACGACCTCGACCGCGAGCTCGCGCGCGAGCCGGGCGCCGGCGGCATCGGCGGTCACGACCCGCGGCATCCCGACCGGAATCGCGGCGCTCAGCACGTCGCCGAGCATCGCCAGCGAGAGGTCGCGGCGGGCTTCACGCGAGGCGTGGAGGCGCGTCTTTCCCTCGATGCCGGCGAACGGAATGACGATCGTCGCCACGGGGAGAGAGTAACGACGTGACCAATGCCGAGATCGCGCAGACCCTCGAGGCCTATGCGGCGCTGCTCGACCTCGCGGGCGCGGGCCACTACACCGTGCGCGCGTATCGGCGCGCCGCCGAGCTCGTCCGCGAGACACGAGCTCCCGTCGCCGAGCTGACCCGCGAGGGGCGCGTCCGCGAGTTGCGCGGGATCGGGCCCGGGATCGAGCGTCGGCTCGTCGAGCTCGTCACGACGGGACGGATCGAGGAGCTCGAAGAGCTCGAGCGCGAGGTCGAGCCGCAGCTCGTCGCACTCGGGCGCTATGTCGGGCTCGGCCCGCAGCGGATGGTTGCGCTCGGTCGCGCGCTCGGCGTGCGCACGGCCGACGAGCTGCGCGACGCCGCGGCCGCGGGGCGATTGCGGGAAGTGGCGGGGATCGGGCCCGCGACGGAGGCGAAGATCCTCGCCGGGTTGACCCAGGCGCGACCGCGGCGACGGCGCGGGCTGCTGATCAACCGCGCCCGTGCGCTCGCCGAGGCACTTGCAGCCGAGCTCGGTGCAGAGGTCGCCGGCGAGGTCAGGCGCTGGTGCGAGGTCGTCTACGAGCTCGCGCTGGTCTCGTCGGCGCCGGATGCGCTCGAGCGGCTCGAGCGCTCGCCGACGATCGTGAGCATCGTCGAGCGCGACGCGACGCGGGCGGTCGGGGTCACGGTCGAGGGCATCCCGGTCGAGCTCGTGCAGGCCGAGCCGCAATCGCTCGGCACCGCGCTCCTGCGCGCGACCGGCACGGCGGCGTACGTTGCGTCGCTCGGCGACCTGCCCGAGTGCACGAACGAGCAGGAGGTGTACGCGTGGCTCGGCCTGCCGTGGTGCCCACCCGAGCTGCGGGAAGCGCCGCTCGAGCGCGACCCGCCGCCGCTCGTGGAGCTCGCGGAGATTCGCGGCGACCTGCACTGCCACACGACGTGGTCGGACGGCAAGGCGACGCGTCGAGGAGATGGCGACCGCTGCACGTGACCGCGGCTACGACTACATCGCAATCTGCGACCACACGCCGAACGTCCGCGTCGTGCCCGGGCTCGACGCCGACGCGCTGCGCGCGCAGGCGGAGGAGATCGCAGCAGCGAACGAGCTACTCGCGCCGTTCCGCGTGCTCCGCGGCACGGAGTGTGACATCCGGAGCGACGGCTCGCTCGATTTGCCCGACGACGCGCTCGCGTCGCTCGACTGGGTGCAGCTGTCGCTGCACGCGGGACAGCGCGAGGACGCGGACCGGCTGACGAAGAAGGTGACCGAGGCGATGCGGCATCCGGCCGTGCGCTGCCTGAGCCACCCGAAGGGGCGGATCATCAACCATCGGCCGCCGAACGCGCTCGTGCTCGAGCGCGCGATCGAGGTCGCACTCGAGGAGGGCGTCGCGATCGAGACGAACGGGCTACCCGACCGGCTCGACCTGCGCGACGAGGAGGTGCGGCTCGTCGTCGAGTCCGGCGTGCCTATCGTCTGCTCGACCGATGCGCATTCCGTGCGCGGGCTCGGGAACATGCTGCTCTCTGTGGAGACCGCGCGTCGCGGCTGGGCGAGGGCAGTGGACGTGCTGAACACCCGCGGGCTCGACGAGGTCCTCGGGTTGCGACATCGCTGATACTCGCGGTATGCGGATGCTCGCGACGCGGCGACTGCCCGGCCCGGCGTGGGACGAGCTCGACGATGTCGAGGTCGGCCTACCCCAGACGGTGCAGGACGACGTGGAGATTCTGATCCTCGCGAACGAGGCGGTGCCGTTCGAGCTGCTCCCGTCGCTGCGGCTCGTCGCGAACTTCGGCGTCGGCTACGACCGCATCGACCTCGCTGCGTGCCGCGAGCGAGGCATCGCCGTCACGAACACGCCGGGCGTCCTCGATGCTGCGACGGCCGACCTCGCCATGGCCCTGATGCTGGCCGCACGGCGCCGCGTCGTCGAGGGCGACGGCCTCGTGCGCGCCGGCCGCTGGGGCACACCGTGGTCGGCGGGGCCGTTCCTCGGCCGCGAGGTGACCGGCGCGACGCTCGGGATCGTCGGGCTCGGGCGCATCGGCTCTGCGGTGGCGCAGCGTGCCCGCGGGTTCGAGCTGCAGGTCGTCTTTCACGGGCGGTCTCGCACGGACGACCCCGACTGGCGTCCGCTCGAGGCGCTGTTGCGCGAAGCGGACATCGTCTCGCTGCACACACCGCTGACGCCGGAGACGACGGGGCTGATCTCGCGCGGGCGACTCGCGCTGCTGCGCGACGGCGCGACGCTCGTGAACACCTCGCGCGGCGCCGTCGTCGACGAGGACGCACTCGTCGACGAGCTCGTGTCGGGGCGCATCAGCGCCGGGCTCGACGTCTTCGCTAACGAGCCACACGTCCCGGAGCAATTGCTCGCACTCCCGAACGTCGTGCTGACTCCGCACATCGCGAGCGCGACGGTCGAGACGCGCGCGGCGATGACGCGCATCGTCGTCGACAACATCCTCGCGTTCACGCGAGGCGAGCCGCTCTTGTCGTCGGTGCTCTAGTAGTCCTGGCCGGGGCGGCCGGCGGCGATCCAGTCGCGCACCTCGAACCAGTGGCTCGCGGTCAACGCCTCGGCGAGGCTCGGGTCGGTATGCGCCGCATAGAACACGTTGTGCTCGAGGTCGCAGCAGATGGCGACGTCCGAGAGCGCGATGTCGGTCAGCTTCATCACCGCATCGGCCGGCAGCTGCGCCTCGGCGACGGTGTAGTGCTTGAACTGGAGCTCGGGCGCGATCTCCATCAAGTCGGGCCAGTCGGGGCACGTTCTGCTGCTCACAGTCGCTCCAGTTCGGCGGCGGGCTGCCAGCGTCCTTCAAGCCGGACGAGGCCGCGCACGTCGTCGGCCGGATACACGACGAAGACGAGCGCGTCGTCGAGCGAGTGGTACTGCACTTCTCCGCGCTCGTCGGTGAGATCGACGCGCAAGTGCAGACGACCGTCCGAGAACGGCGGCCGGTCGGCGTCGAAACGAAGCGGCAGCGAGCGCGTCCCTTCGCTCCAGCCGAGCTCCGCCGTCGACACCGCGCCCGCGGCGACGAGGATCGCTGCGTCGTCACGCAGCTCCCAACCGAGGCGCGGCGGCGGGATCGCGTTGTCAGCGACGAGGTCGAGCGAGATCGAGAACGGCTCGCCGGCGAGCAACTGCTTGCGCTCGTCACCGTCGGGGCCGCGCAACACGACGTGCTCGACGCGTGCGACGTCGCCTCCCCACTCCTTCAGCCCGGCGGCCCGTTCCTCGGGGTTGCGCTCGCCCGCCAGCAGCTGGCGGTAGGCGATGATCGCGTCGTGCGTCGGGCCGTCGAAGTAGACGGCGCCGTCCTTCAGCAGCACCGCGCGGTCGCACAGGCGCTCGACGGCGGACGCGTCGTGCGACACGAAGACGATCGTTCCACCGTGCTGCTTGAAGTCGAAGATCTTGCCGAAGCACTTGCGCTGGAACGACTCGTCGCCGACCGCGAAGACCTCGTCGAGCAGCAGCACGTTCGCCTCGACGTGCGATGCGATCGCGAAGCCGAGCCGCATGTACATCCCCGACGAGTACGTGCGCACCGGCAGGTCGATGAACTCCTCGAGCCCCGCGAACGCGACGATCTCGTCGAACTTCTCGCGGATCGTGGCGCGGCTCAGCCCGTGGATCGAGCCGTTCAGGAAGACGTTCTCGCGCCCGGTCATGTCGGGGTGGAAGCCTGCGCCGAGCTCGAGCAGAGAGCCGATCCGCCCGCCGACCGCGACGTGCCCCGACGTCGGCTTGACGATCCCCGAGAGCAGGCGCAGCAACGTCGTCTTCCCCGACCCGTTGCGGCCGACGAGCCCGACCGCGCTGCCCGGCTCGACGCCGAACGAGACGTCGCGCAGCGCCCACACTTCTGAGCCGCGCGCGCGGCTGCGCGCGAAGAGCAGGTCCTTGAGTGCGCGGCTCTCGCGCGGGTAGACGCGGAAGCTCCGCGCGGCGTGCTCGACGAGGATCTCGCCCTGTCTCACGCGGCTGACGGTACTCCGAGCGTCCGCCGGACGATCGTCGCAAGCGTCGCGACGAGCTCAGGCTCGTCGTTCGGCATCTCGATCCGCGAGAGCTCGACCCCGAGCTCGTGCGCGAGCTCCACTGCTTCGACGTCGAGGTCCCACCGGATCTCGAGGTGGTCGGAGACGAAGCCGACGGGACAGACGAGCACACGCCGGACGCCGCGCGCGTGCAAGTCGCGCAGGTGGTCGAGGATGTCCGGCCCGAGCCACGGCTCGCCGGTCGGCGACTCGCTCTGGAACGAGAACGACCAGTCCTCGACGCCGGCCGCGGCGGCGACGAGCTCGGCGGTCCGAAGCAGCTCGTCCTTGTATGGGTCGCCCATCGCGAGCACCCGCTCGGGAAGCGAGTGCGCCGTGAAGACGACGTGCGCATCCGTCCCGCGAACCTTGTCGGCGAGCACCTGGATGAAGCCGTCCTCGTCGTGCCAGCTGTCGACGAAGCGGAGCTCGGCGCGCCCGCCGAGCGCAGCCTCGAGCTGGTCCCGATAGCCCTTGATCGAGAGCGCCGAGTAGTGCGGCGCGAGCACGAGGCCGACGATCGTCTCGGCCCCGCCGGCGAGCGCCGCTTCCGCTGCATCTGCGATGCGCGGCGGCCAGTGCTTCATGCCCGTGTAGACGGGGATCTCCAGCGCACGCTGCAGCGCGGCGCGCGTGCGCTCGGTGATCGCGTTCAGCGGCGACGAGTCCTCGATCCCGAGCCGCCGGTAGCGCTCGACGAGATCGGCGAGGTTCTCCGGGGCGATCGGGCGGCCGCCGCGGATGTCGGCGTAGTAGGCGGGCACGTCGGCGAGCCGCTCCGGCGAGCCGTACGCCATCAGCACCACCGCGTCAGACACGCGCCTCCACCGTCCGTTCCTGCACGAGCGCGGCGAGCCGCGTCAGCACAGCGGGATCGGTCTGCGGCAGCACGCCGTGGCCGAGGTTGAAGATGTGGCCCTGGCGATCGCGCGCGCGCTCGAGGACGTCGACCGCCGCAGACTCGACGTGCTCCCATGGGCCGAGCAGCGTCGCCGGATCGAGGTTTCCCTGCACGGCCCGGTCGCCGACGACATCCCAGCCTTCGTCGAGCGGCACGCGCCAGTCGAGCCCGATCACGTCGCCGCCTGCGCGTGCGAGTGCGCGCAGCAGCGACTCCGTCGCGCCGGTCCCGAAATGGATCGTCGGGACATCCACGGAGCCGAGGATGCGCGCGGAGTACGGCGCGACGTACTCGTCGTAGTCGGCGACCGACAGCGCGCCGACCCAGGAGTCGAAGACCTGAATGACGTCCGCGCCGGCGTGTGCCTGCGCCTGCACGTACCGCGCGAACTGCGCCGAGAGCATGTCGAGCAGTGCGTGCCAGGTCTCGGGGTCGCCGTACATGAGCGCCTTCGTGCGCGCGAAGTCGCGCGACGGCTTGCCCTCGACGAGGTAGCCGGCGACGGTGAACGGCGCACCGCAGAAGCCGACGACGGCCTTCTCGTCGTCGAGCTCGCGCCGGACGATGCGGATCGCCTCGAGGATGCGCTCGTTCGGATCGGTGGCGTGAAGCCGTGCGACATCGGCGCGGCTCGTGATCGGCTGCGCGACGACCGGGCCGACGCCCTCCACGAGCTCGACGTCGATCCCCATGCCGAGAACGGGCGACATGATGTCGGCGAAGAGCACGGCCGCGTCGACGCCGTGCCGGCGCACCGGTTGCAGCGTCACCTCCGCGCAGAGCTCGGGTGTGCCGGCGACGTCGAAGAACGCGTGCTGCTCGCGAATCGCGCGGTACTCGGGAAGCGAGCGTCCCGCCTGGCGCATGAACCAGACCGGTGTGCGCTCGACGCGTTCGCGTCGGGCGGCTCGCACGAGGAGCGGCTCCGCCACCCGCCTAGACTAGTCGCCTCATGAACGCCTCCGGCCCCCTCGTCGCGCGCTGGCTTCGCGTCGGCGAGACGTCGTTCGAGGCGGGCGTGCGCTACTCGCTGCCGGTGGAGGTCGAGAACGCGGGCAGCGCGCCGTGGCGCACGCGCGGCGACGAGGACGGGCTCTTCCTCTCGTACCACTGGCTCGACGAGCGCGGGAACCCGATCGTGTGGGACGGCCTCCGCACGCCGCTCGCGCAGCCGGTCGCGCCGGGCGAGACGCTCGCCGCAGCGGTCGACGTGCGCGCGCCGATCCCGCCCGGTCGTTACCGGCTCGCCCTCGATCTGGTCGAAGAGCATCGCTTCTGGATCGCCGAGCTCGGCAACGAGCCGTGGAGCGCCGACGTCGACGTGGAGCCGCGCGACGCCTCGGGGGCACATGTGTACGGCGCCGAGCCGGACGGCGACTGGCTCGCGCGAGCCGGCGAGCTGCACCGCGAAGGCTACGCAGCCGTCGGCGGGGCGATCGACGCGCGCGGCTTCGACGCGTACCCGGCGGGCGGCGGCCGCCATCCGCGCTTCCCGCGTCCGCTCGTCTGCCCGTCGCTGCTGCCGCCGCTCGAGCCGAACGCGGAGGTGAACGGCCTGCCCGCCTACGCGCCGGAGGGCGACGAGCCGTTCATGTTCGACGGGCGGCTGGTGTTGAAGCTGCGGCGCTGAGGGTCGAAAGGCCGCAACCAGGTTGCTCTGCAACCTGGTTGCATCACACTTCGATTGCAATCTGGTCATCCACTGCGCGGAAGACGAGCGCGCCGACGAGCAGCGCGGCGACCGACGCGACGACGAGGTAGAGCGTGTCGCCCCACGGCGGCAGCGAGCCGTAGAAGAGCGGCGCGCGCACGGCTTCGACTGCGGGTGACAGCGGGTTCGCCCAATGGATGAACTGCACGACCGTGTGGTGCTTGTCGACCCCGTCACGCCGCTCAGCGGATAGAGGATCGGCGTCAGGAAGAAGAGCGGCACGAGCAGCGCCGAGACGATGAACTCGATGTCGCGGAACAGCACGTTCAACGACGCGACCGCGAGCGCGATCCCGCAGACGACGCCGACGAAGAGCACGCAGAGCGGAATCGCGAGCCACTCCGTCGCGCGCACCCGCGAGAGCACGATGAAGTTCAGCACGAGCAGCAGACGCGAGCATCGCCGCGAAGCTGACGAGGTGCGCGAACACGACGGAGAGCGGCACGAGCTGCCGCGGGAAGCGCGTCTTCCGGATCAGGTTCGCGTTGTCGAGCATCGAGCGCGTCGACGACTGCACGGCCGCCGCGAAGAACGTCCAGAGCGCGAGCCCGCTCAGCAGGAAGAGCGGATAATGCCCGCCGTTCGAGAACGGCGACTGCCAGACGACGCCGAAGACGAGTAGGTAGACGCCCATCAGCATCACGGGATTCGCGACGGTCCAGAGCACGCCGAGCGCCGAGCCGCGGTACTTCGCCTGCAGGTCGCGGCGGAAGAGATTCCCGAGCAGCTCCCGGTAGCGGACGACGTCGAGGTAGGTGCTCATGCGCGGGGCGAGCCTAGACGACCGACCGGAGCACCGGTGCAAGTCGCGCGGCGAAGATCGGCGATGTGAACTCGCGCTCGACGCGCGCGCGAGCGGCTGCACCGAGCCGCTGTGCGAGCTCACCGTCGCCGAGCACGCGCTCGATCGCACCGCGCAGCGACGACGAGTCCTCCGGCGGGACGAGCAGTGCCTCGACGCCGTCGTCGACGTAGTCACGCAGGATCGGCCGGTCGCTCGCGACGATCGGCTTGCCCATCGCCATCGCCTCGAGCAGCGCGGTCAGGCCGCCGCCCTCCGAGCCGTACGCGTACTCCGGCGAGCGTTGCGGCAGGACGACGCAGCCGGCCGCCGCGTAGAGGTCCCGCAACTCGACTGCGGAGATCCCCGACACGACGCGCGCCGAGGACGGCAGCGAGACCGCGTCGAGGTTCCGCGGCTGCGCGACGATCGTCGTCTCCACGTCGATCGCGCCGACCGCCTGGGCGAGCGTCGCGTAGTCGCGCGCGAGGTCCTTGCCGACGGCGAGCACGGCGCTCGACGCGCTCGAGCGCGGGGTGAAGAACTCCGCGTCGACCGGCACGTGCACGGTGACGGCGTGCGTGGGGTCGAGTGACGCCAGCTCGACGAGCTCACGCCGCTGCGACTCGCCGAGGCAGACGACGCGACCCGCCGCCTGGAGCGACGCCCGCAGCAGCGCACGCCGCGGTCGCGAGGCGCGGCGCCAGATCAGGTTGAGCCCGAAGTTGAACACGACGACGGGCAGCCGCCGCGCGCGGGCGGCGAGCGGTAAGAACGCTGCGAGCGACGTGAAGACGACATCGGTCTGCCCGACCTCGAACGGCGCCGAGAGCTCGCGCGCATTCCACGCGACCCGGTCGAGCGGTGCGGGCAGCGCGGCGCGGCCGAGCAACGGTTCGTGAATCTTCACGTCGATCCCGTGGTCGGGCAGGAAGCGAGCGCCGTACAGCTGCGTGTCCGGCTCGTCGCCGCGCTCGACGCCTTCGATGAGCGTGCGGCGCGAGCTCGCGTAGACGAACGTCGCCCTCATCCGCGCTTGCGCGCGTAGATCGACACGCCGGCATACCGGCCCGCGCTGAGATGCGCGAGCGTGCCGAGCGTCATACCGATCTTGGGCACACGCGACAGGAAGTAGCCGAACGGCACCGGCGGGTAGCCGTCGGAGCGCTCCAGCCGGCGCACCACGAGCCCCGCGCGGAAGAACGCGGCTGCATACGCGAGCACGGTGTGCACGTGCTCGTTGATCCCAAGCTCCTTCTCGCCGGCCTGCTCCGGGTTGTCGGAGCTGCGGCCGATCCCGCGCGTCCCCTCGTTCAGCCCGGCGACGACGCCGCCGCCCTTCGTGACGCGCGCCATCTCGCGCACCATCTTCGGCAGGTCGAGTGCATGATGGAGCGTCGCGACGCAGTAGGTGATGTCGAACGTGTCGTCGTCGAACGGCAGGTTCTCGCCGTCCGCCTGCACACGACCGAAGTCGCCGTAGAACGCACCGCGACCGAGCCCGATCTTCGGGTCGACGAGGATGTCGGTCGCGACGTACTCGCAGTCCCGCTCGAGCCAGAATCGCGCCGCCCACGCCTTCGCCGCCCCGAGCTCCAGCACGCGCAAGCCGCGCGCATCCTTCACGTAACGGTCGAGGAGCACCTGGAACGAGTGGCCGTTCGCGAGCCAGTTCGAGTCGTTCCACCCCAGCTCGCGGTTGACGAAGGGGAGAACGCGGTCGACCGCATCGTCCGGCTCGTACCACCCCTCGGCGCGCGCTTTCTCGAGCCAGCCCTCCGCCTCGGCGAGCTTCGCGCGCGCGCCGGGGAGCTCCTCGTGCAGCATCAGCGGGATCCCGTCGGGCGAGCGCTCGAAGCGCCGCCCGCACCCGCTGCACTCGAGCCCGGCGCCCGCGTCGCGGAGCGTGCTGCGGCAGAACGGGCAGCGGAGCAGCTCGACGAGGGGCTCGGACACGCGGCCAACCTAATGCAACGGCCGCCCAAACACGCTTCTTACAGCGCTTCGTTACCCTTTCGCGGGTGACGGTCGCCGTGGCTGCCCTTGCCGCGCTGCCGGCGAGTCTCCTGACGATCCAGGGCCTGCTGCACACGCCCGCTGCGAGGCACGTCGTCGCCGCGCCGCGTGCCGATCGCTGGCATACGCGCTCGACGCCGCTCCTCGGCGGCAGCGGCATCTTCGCCGGCTTGCTCGCCGC
This sequence comes from uncultured Actinomycetes bacterium, assembly GCA_963838985.1. Classification (GTDB taxonomy): domain Bacteria; phylum Actinomycetota; class Thermoleophilia; order Gaiellales; family Gaiellaceae; genus Palsa-739. The sequence goes on along the minus strand of CAWITF010000006.1, from coordinate 104,008 downwards.
CGCGGGCGTCGCGGCCGCAGCCGGGCTGATCCCGGCCGACCGGCGGCTCGGCGGGATCCTCGGCGGCTGCGCGATCCTCTTCGCCGCCGGCCTCTTCGACGACGTCTTCCATCTCCCGCCGCTCGCGAAGCTCGCGGCGCAGGGCGGGGCCGCAGCGCTCGTGCTCCTCGCCGGCGTTCGCGTCGAGATCGTGAGCAACGACATCGCCGCCACCGCGATCGGCGTCGCCTGGCTGATCGGGATGACGAATGCCTTCAACCTGCTCGACAACATGGACGGGCTCGCGGCGACGCTCGCCGCGATCGCCTGCGCGTTTTTCGCGATCGACGCGTTCACCGTCCACCCGAACCACTTCGTCGCGACGCTCTCGCTCGGCATCTGCTTCGCGTGCCTCGGCTTCCTGCCGTACAACCTGCGACTTCGCCGCCCCGCCGCGGTCTTCATGGGCGACAGCGGCAGCCAGGTGCTCGGCTTCGGCCTCGGCTCGCTCGGGCTCGCGTCGAGCTGGACGGTCGCCGGCTCGACCGTCGCCACGCTCTTCCTTCCGGTGCTCGTGCTCGCGGTGCCGATCCTCGACACGACGCTCGTCACGATCGTCCGGCTGCTCGAAGGCCGCCCCGTCACGCGCGGCGGGCGCGACCACACCTCCCACCGTCTCGTCTATCAGGGCCTCTCCGACAAGCGCGCCGTCGTCCTCCTCGGCGTCGTCTCCGCCGCGCTCGGGCTGACGAGCCTCGCGTACAAGGTCCTCGACGACACGCGGATCACGCTCGCCGGCGTGCTGATCACGTTCGCGTTCCTGCTGCAGTTCGGCAGCTACCTCGCCGACGTCAACCGCGCTCCCGCGGCCGAGGATGCATCCTCGTTCATCCGCTCGCTCTTCGTGCACCGGCGCCGGCTCGTCGAGGTCGCGGTCGACTTCGCGCTGATCGCGGCGTCGTTCACGGTCGCCTACATCGTGCGCGTGGAGGGAACCGGTGGGATCTGGGACCGGCACGTGTTCAACCTCTCCCTGCCGGTGATCCTCATCGCGCGCTACCTGTTCTTCGTCGGGTTCGGGCTCTACCGCGGCGTCTGGCGGTACGCCGGTGCCCGCGACGCCGCGAGCATCCTCACGGCCGTCGTGCTCTCGGAGTCGACGGCGTTCGTCTTCCTCTGGATCACCGTCCCGTTCCACAACTTCCCACGCAGCACGTTCGTGATCGACGCGCTGCTCTGCTCGCTGCTGATCGGCGCGTCGCGGTTCTGGGAACGCGGGCTCGCGCACGCGATCCGCGCACTCGTCGATCGCGACGTCCAGGAGCGAACGCTGATCGTCGGAGCCGGCCGCAGCGGCCGCAGCCTGCTGCGTGAGCTGCGCGAGACGCCGGGCGTCCGCGTCATCGGCTTCGTCGACGACAACCCCTCGTTCCGCCGCCGGCGCATCCAGGGAGTTCCCGTCGTCTCCGCGCTCGACGAGATCGGCTGGACGCTCGGCCGGCTCGCCCCGGACACCGTCCTCGTGACGATCCCCGCCGCCGGTCGAGAGCGACTCGACGCCGTGATCGAGGCATGCCGGCGCGCCGACGTGCAGTGCAAGTTCGTGCGGCGCCAGATCGATCTCGATCCGAACGTCGTGCTCGGAGCGGCTGTCGAGTGAGCACCGCCTCGACCGCGCTGCCACGGCGCACGTCGAGCCTCGCAGACACCGTGCTCGCCGCGGTTCCGCTTGCGAGCATCTACGTGTGGCTCTGCATCGTCTACGCGATCGAAGCGTGGAAGCGCTCGACGCCGTGGCTCTTCACGGACGAGCTCGAGCTCACGCAGATCTCCCGGTCGATCGCCGCGACGGGCCACCCCGCCCGCCGCGGGCAGCCGTACTCGTTCCACTCGCTGTACACGGTGATGACGGCGCCGCTCTGGTGGTTCTCGAGCGTGGCGACGGCGTACTCCGGAATCAAGTACCTCGACGTCTTCGTCATGACGGCCGTGGTCTTCCCGACGTACTTCCTCGCGCGGCTGCTCGTGCCGCGCGGCTGGGCGCTCTTCGCGGCGGCGGGCGCGGCCCTGATCCCGTCGCTCGCCTACTCGTCGTGGATCGTCGAGGAGAACCTCGCGTATCCCTACGCGGCGCTCTGCTTCTTCGTGATCGCGAAGGCGTTCGTCACGCGCCGCCGGAACTGGATCGTGATCGCGGTCCTCGCCTGCGTGCTCGCACCCGCCGTCCGCGGTGAGCTCGTCGTCATCCCGATCGGCGCGGCGTTCGCACTCGTCTTCGCCTGGTGGTCGAGCGATGGAGCGAAGCGGCGGCGGACGGCCTGGGTCTGGGGCGACTGGATCGGCACGATCGTCCTCGCGGCCGGCGCGATCATCCTCGTCAGCGGCTATCTCACCTGGCACAACGAGTACTGGCTGAGAGTGACGCCGTACAACTGGACGAAGTACCGAGCATTCGCCTACGGCGACTGGGCTGCGGGGTCACTCGCGATCGGGCTCGGCGTGCTGCCGCTCGTGCTCGGGCTCGCCGCCCTCGTCCCGGTGCGCAACGAGGCACGTACGCGAGAGGTGCGCATGTTCCGCTCCACGAGCGCCGGCGCGATCATCGCGTTCGGCGTCTACACAGCGGTCAAGGCCGGTTACCTCTCGATGTTCTTCGAGACGCGCGTCGAGGAGCGCAACATCATCTACATCTCGCCGCTCCTCTTCGTCGGTACCGCGCTCGTGCTCGAGCGCCGCCGCGTCAACTACGTCGCGCTCGGGCTCGCAGCGCTGTACGGCCTCTACCTGATCGTCGGCACCCCGTTCGAGATGAACCGTCAGCTGTACTCCGACGCGCTCGGCCTCGCGATCCTCCAGCAGGCCAACCGTTACTACGAGCTGACTCCGACGACGGCGCAGTGGATCCTGATCGCCGTGCTGCTGCTCGGCCTGGGCCTGACGCTCGGCGCGCTCTTCGCGCGCGCGCGATCGGTCGCGGTCGCGCTCGCGGCGACGCTCGCGGTCGGCATCCTCGCCTGGAATGCGACCGGCCAGATCTCCGCGGCTGCGGGCAGCGTCTCGATCGCGCGCGACACGCAGAACCAGCTGCAGCAGCCGTTCAGCTGGGTCGACGAGCATGCGCACGAGCAGTCGACGCTCTACCTCGCACAAGGCGTCGCGACCCCGACGCCCGAGTGGCTGCTCGAGTTCTGGAACCGCTCGATCATGACGGTCTCGAGCCTCGACGCGACGCTCGGCGGTCCCGGCCCGTCGGGCGCGCCGAACATCACGCCGGGCGGGAAGCTCTACTGGACGATCGATCCGAATGCTCCGGGCAAGCTCTACGCCTACGGCGTCGAGGACGTGCCGTGCGTCGACTTCGCCGGCAAGACGGTCGCGTCCCACCCGTACAACGTCGGCACGCAGGTGAAGGAGTGGCGGCTGGTGCGTCTGACGACGCCGAACTACCTCCGCTCCGAGTGCAGCGGGATCTACCCGGACGGGTGGACGACCGCCGACGACAGCTCGTACTTCCGCTTCCGCAACAAGGGCGCGGGCTGGCTGCGCATCAGGCTCTCGCGAAACAACTGGCCGTCCACTCCCGTGGAGGTGCAGATCGGGGCGATCACGTCGGTGCACCACCAGCCGGTCCTCGGGCGCGTGACGAAGACCGTCCGCGCAGACGTCGGCTCGAAGGGCACAACGGTGTTGTGGATCCGCACTCCGTCGACCCGCTTCACAGCGCATGTCGTCGTCGCGAACAAGTTCGTGCCGCGCGACCTGGATCCGGAAGGCTCGTCCGACCCTCGCATGCTCGGCGCGCTGATCGACTACGGGTTCTTCAAGAGGCTGCCGAGCTCCGCGAAGCGGCACACAACAAAGTGAACCGGTAGCGGAGGAGCAGCCGCGCGAGCGGCCCGCTCCGTTCGAGCGTGGTGAGGAACGGCACCGCCCGCGTCTGCGGCACGAAGAACGGACGCGTCTCGAGGCGGTCGAAGCCGGCTGCCCGTGCGTCCGCGCGAATGTCGTCGAGGCTGTACTGCCGCGGGTTCAGGTCGAAGACGAGCTTCTTCTCGGTGTAGCCGGCGATCCGGCGCAGCAGCTCGATGCGGTCGGCCGCGTAGTAGATCGCGCGGAAGATCGTCGTCGCCTGCACAGGCTCCGCCGGCTCGAACTCGTTCAGGTCGGCGCGCAGGAGCTCGCGGCCGCGAGCGCGCCCGGCTGCGACCATCTCCTCGCTCGCGTCGACGCCGAGATAGCGCTGCTCCGGCAGGAAGTCGCCGAAGCCGCCGTCGCCGCACGCCAGGTCGAGCACGAGGTCGCCGGCCTCGAGCCGCGGCCCGAGCGTGCGCACGATCTCTGCACGGTGCGAGAGATAGGCGCGCGCGTCGGCGTACTCGGTCTCCGTCCAGCCGGCCGCCTTACCGCCGTACTTCTGCCAGCTCGTCACCGGAGCGCGAGCAGGCGCTCGGGATGCTTGCGCAGGAAGCGCGCCATCGCCCGGGCATGCCAGAGCGTGTGCCGCGTCAGGAACTTCTTGTCGATCACCGCCGCATACTCGTGCCGCACCGTCGCGGCCGGCACGTACCAGCGCTCCCACCCCGCCCTCGCGGCGCGGTAGTTGAGATCGATGTCCTCGCAGTACATACGGAAGCCCGCGTCCCAGCCGCCGATCTCGTCGAGCATCGAGCGACGCAGCAGGATGAACGCGCCGAGCATCGTGTCGGCCGGCACCGGCTCGTCGGGGCGCTCGTCCAGCAGGTAGTGGCGGCGCTGCCAGCGGAGCGGCGGGAAGAGCAGGCGGAGCGGCGTGCGCCGGACGAGCGTCGCGCCGATCGTCGGGAAGCTCCGGCGCGACGCCTGCCACGAGCCGTCGTTGTAGAGGAGCTTCGGGCCGACAGCACCAGCAAGCGGGTGCGCAGCGATGAAGTCCCGCAGGATCGTGACGGCACCGTGGTCGGGCACCGCGTCGGGGTTCGCGATCAGCACGAGCTCGTGCTCGGTGTTCGCGGCGCCGAGGTTCGCATTCGCCGCGAAGGAGAGCGGCGACTCGTTGACGAGCACGCGCGCGCCCTCCGGCAGGCGCTCGGGCAGGCTGCCCGGGATGTTCGCGATCACGAGCAGCTCGTCGACTTGCTCGGCGATCGCCGGCAGCGACTGAACGAGCTCCTCGGCGTGCCCGTGCGAGATGACGACCGCGCTGACCTTCACTCGAGCGCCTCACGGTAGACCGACACCGTCGTCTCGGCGGCCCGCTCCCACGAGAACTCGCGCGCGCGCTCGAGCCCGGCACGCGACCAGGGCTCCGGATCCTGCAGGACGCGAGCGAGCGTCTCGGCGAACGCGCTCGGGTCGGCGTAGGCGACCGCGTCGCCCCCGACCTCGCGCACCGCCGGATCGGGCGTTGCAACGACGGGCGTGCCGCACGCCATCGCCTCGACCACCGGGAGGCCGAATCCTTCGTGCCGCGTCGGGAAGACGAGCGCCGCGGCCTCCTGCGTCAGGCGGACGAGCTCGTCCTTCGACACGAAGCCGCGCACGTCCGCACCGCGCGCCCGCAACTCGTCGCCGAGCGCACGGTCGCGCTCCGGGCCGACGACGACGAGCGTCCGGCCGACCGCGCGCGCGGCGTCGGCGGCAAGCAGCGGATTCTTGCGCGGCTCGATCGAGCCGGTCAGCAGCACGTAGTCGCCGCGCACGCCGCCGGGCCGGAACACGGGGTCGGCGGCGAGCGGCGTCACGACGACCCGGTCGGGCGCGAGGCCGTAGAGCGACGACGAGATCGTCTTTCGTGCGCTGCGAGATCGCGAGCACGCGACGGGCCCGGCGCGCGGAGCGCGGAACCACGAAGCGGAAGATCGCCGTCTCGCGCCGCCCCATGAGCGACGCGTCACGCTCGAACGAGAGGTCCTGCACCGTGAGCACTGCGGGAACGGCGAGCGCGAGCGGCAGCGAGTGGACGAAGTGCACGAGCGACGGCCGGAGCCGGCGCAGGAGGAGCGGCACCCGCACGGCCATCCGCAGCTCCTGGCTCCGCGCGGGCAGCTCGATCGGCTCCACGCCCGGCGGCACGAGCTCGGGACGGCGCGTGATCGCGGCGAGCCGCAACCCGTCGGCCGCCGCCGGCAGCGCGCGCAGCAGGTTCTCGACGTACGTCTCGTCCCCGGTTCGACGACGGCCGAGCACGTCCGCGTCGATCACGACGAGCGGATCGCTCACGCCCGCTCCCGCCGCCGGCAGAGCCGGCGGCTCCGCTCCTTGGTGAGCTCCGTCGAGCCTACGCTCACGCGATTTCCTCGTAGACGGCGCGCGTCTGCGCCGCGGTCGCGTCCCACGTGAACGCGCGCGCACGAGCGACGCCGGCGCCGCGCTCGCCCGCCACCGCTTGCGCGATCCCGGCCGCGATCGAGTCGACGTCGAGCGGGTCGACGAGCACCGCGGCGCCGCCTGCGACCTCTTCGCACGCGCCGCCGCGCGAGGTCACGACCGGCGCGCCGCACGCGAGCGCCTCGAGCACCGGGATGCCGAACCCTTCGTAGAGCGAGGGATAGACGACGCACTGCGCGCCGCGGTAGAGCGCGGCGAGCTCGTCGTCGCCGACCCGTCCGAGCCACTGAACGTGCTCGCCCGCGGGCTCGACGCCGCCCCAGCCCGGCGCGCCGACGATCCGAAGCTCGACGCCGGCGTGTGCCGCGGCGCGAATCGTCCGCGCGAGGTTCTTCCGCGGCTCGAGCGTCCCGACCGCCAGCGCGTATGCGCCGTCCGCGCGCTGGCCTTCGGGCGTGAACACGGTGTGGTCGACGCCGTTCGGGATCACGCGAATCCGCTCCCGTGCCACGTGCAGCACTCGCTCGAGCTCGTCAGCAGTGAACTGCGAGACCGCGATGACGCGTGCTGCGGCGCGGACGACATGCGGCACCGCGCGCGGTGCGTAGCGCCGCGTCCACGCGCCGAACGCCCCGGGGAAGCGGAAGACCGCGAGGTCGTGCACGGTGACGACCGTCGGCGTGCGCGGTCGGATCGGCCCGTAGTACGTCGGGCAGTGCAGAACGTCGGCGCGCGCGAACGCCGAAAGCCGGAACGGGTACCACCAGAGCTCGCGCGCCAGCACGGCGCTGCGTCGCTCGTCCCCGAAGGCGACGGGCTCCACGTCGAGCCGGTCGAGGAGCGCCGTGATGTAGCGCGCGGTGCCGGCGCGCGTCAGGCGAAGCGCCGTCGTGTCGAGCGCGACCCTCACGCCGCCTCCCACGCGGCGAGGTGAGCGCGCCCGTTCTCGAGCCAGGTGAAGCTTCGCGCGTGCGCGAGCCCGAGCTCCACGAGCTCGTCCCGCCGGTCGATCGCCTCGCGGATCGCCGCCGCGATCGCCGCGGGATCGCGCGGATCGGCGCGCACCGCCGCAGCTCCGCACGCCTCGTCGAGCGAGGGATGCGACGAGGCGACGACCGGCACGCCGCAGGCCATCGCCTCCACGACCGGCATCCCGAATCCCTCGAAGAGCGACGGGTAGACGACGACCGACGCGCCGCGATAGAGCGTCGGCAGCCGTTCGTGCGACGTGAAGCCGAGCCGCACGATGCCGGGCACGTCGAGCGCAGGCTGCTCGCCCCAGCCTGCGGCGCCCGCGACCGCGAGCGAGCAGTCGAGCTCGCCGAGGAGCCGGTAGGCGTCGACGAGCGCCGCGAGGTTCTTGCGCGGCTCGAGCGTCGCGACGGTGAGGATGTACGGCCGCCCGAGGTCGGCCCGGTCACCGGCCGGCGAGAACACCGGCTCGACACCGGGGTAGGCGACATGGATCCGCTCGCGTGGGATGGCAAGCGTCTCCGCGACGTCGTCGGCGGTGTAGCGGGAGTTCGCAATCACGACGTCGCACGTGCGCGCCGCGTGCCGGTACTTCTCGCGGTGCATCCGGAGCGTGCGCGCGTGCACCCATTCCGGGAAGTGAACCGGCACGAGGTCGTGCACCATCGTCGAGCGGAGGCCGCCGCGCTGCGCCGGGTACATCCAGTCGCTGAAGTGGAAGACGTCGAGGCGGCCGGCCAGCGCCTCGACCGGCGGACGCCCCGCGCGGCTCCAGAGCGTGCGGAGAAGATGCGCCGCCGGCACCACCGGCAGCCGTCGCGCGACGCCGACGCCGTCGAGCGCGGCCTCGATCTCGCGCCTGCCGCCGAGGCTCGCCGGCGCGAACGCGACGAGCTCGTGCCCGCCCGCCTCCGCGAGCCCGAGCAGCGAGCCGCGAATGTAGTTGCCGACGCCGGTGCGGGGATGCGACAGCGGCGCGACGTCGACGACGACTCTCACGTGCTCGGCTGATATTCGAAGCCGCTGATCAGGATCCCGAGGTGGCGGGGATCGCCGAGCGGTTGACGCGTCGGGCTGATGTCGAGGCGGACGTCGCAGACATGGCCGCGCGGCGTGAGCGGGATCACCAGCGTGCGCTCTGCCGTCGCCGGCAGCGACACGACGAACGGCTTCGGCGTCGTGCCGGAGACCGCGATCCGCTGGACGACGCCGGAGAAGAGCACCGGATTCGTGTGCACCGGAATGCGCAGCGTCCCGCGCGCGCACGAGGGCCGATGCCAGACGACGCGCTTTCCGGTCCACGAGTCGTTGAACCACCCGGTGATCGACGTCTCCGTGCGCAGCACGCCGTCGACGCGGTACAGGGCCATTCGCTGGTAGCCGTCCTCGGCGAGCCGTGCGCCCGCGATCTGCAGGCCGATGTCCGCGAGCACGTACTGCGCGTGGATCGGCTTCCCCGACGCGTCGAGCAGGTTGCCGGTCGAGCCCTGAACCGTGAGACGCCGCTCGCCGCCGCCCTGGATCAGGTTCGTATCCGTCCCGTAGTCGTAGACGCGCTTGATGCTGCGGTTCCAGAACTCGTTCTCCCAGCCGCGGTACGGGTTGTTGCCGCTGTAGACGAGCGTGACGTCGCTGTTCGGCCCGACGGCGTTGTCGACCCACGCTCGCGGCGCCGAGACGCCGGTGGAGTACGCCGCAGACGAGAGCCGCGGGAAGGAGTGGATCCACAGCTCGAGCGGAAGCCACGTGAGGAAGAACCCGAGCGCGACGAGCGCCGGCAGGAGCGGTGCGTAACGCCGCGGCAGCCAGAGGAAGCAGGCGGCGAGCGCGACCGCCGTGACGACGACGATCAGGGCGATGTTCGACCGCCCCGCGACGCGGTCGCCGAGATACCACCACGGCTGCAGGAAGAGCGTGTCGGACTGCGCATTGATGTTCATCAGCGAGACGAACGGGATCGCAGCGGGCAGTGCCGCGGCGACACCGGCCGCCGCGACGACCGCGCGCGCCGGCTTCGGCTGGCCGCGCTCGATCCACGCGAGCAGCGCGATCAGGAAGAGCGGCGCGAGATAGAAGAGATTTCGCTCCTCGATCCGCTGCGACCAGGTCGACGCGAAGAGGCCGACCTCGATCGTCAGCCACACCGACAGCGCCGCCGCCGCCGCGCAGAAGACGCGGAGCGGACGGTCGAGATGGCGCGCGTTCGCGACGAGCACGATCAGCGCGGCGAAGGGCAGCACGAAGAGCGAGAGGTCGAGCGCGGCGACGTGGTAGAGGATCCAGCGCAGCGCCGCCCACACGTGATACGAGCTCGACGTCGTCACGCTGTAGCCGCCGAGGATCTGTGACGGCGACCGTCCACGCGCGACCTCGACGACGATCGCGAGTACCGCCCCGGCGGCGACGAGACCGTAGAGCGGCTTCCATGCCGAGAGGCGGCGCGGCCGCCCGCGCTCGATCCACGCGAGCACGAGCGGTGCGCTGACGACGGCGGCGATCAGCGCGACCGCCTGCGCGCGCGTCACGAACGCGAGCACGCACATCGCGAGGAGCACGAGCTGCCGGCGTGCCGTCGGCCGCTCGAGCGCGGCCACGAGCGCGAACGCGAGCCAGAGGAAGACGGGGTAGAACGCGTTCTCCGTCATCAGCGTGCCGATGTAGACCATCGGCGGGATCGCGACTGCGAGCGCTGCGGCGACGAGCGCGTATGTCGGCTTGACGACGCGGCGCGCGAGCAGGAACGTCGGCAGGACGACGCTGCAGATCACGAGCGCATTCACGACGCGCGCCCATTGGTAGGCGTCCGGCACCGCGTTGAAGATCGCGTAGACCGGCGAGAGCAGCAGCGGGTAGACGAACCCGTAGTTCGCGTGGACGCCGCGAAGCGCGAAGTGCCCCGTGCTCGCGAAGCTCCGCGCCATGTCGGAGTAGACGAGCTCGTCGACCATGATCCACGGCGAGACGACGCGCAGCGCGAGCGAGAGCTGGATCGTCACCGCGACGACGTAGAGGCCGGCAAGCCACCAGGCAACGTGGGGTCCGACGCCGCTCGTTGGGGTCTGACCCCGCTGCTCGCCCGTGATGCCCGTTCGCGCTCAGCAGCCCGAGCTCCGCGAGCTGCGGCGCGACGAGCCTCGGCTCGACGCCCGTCGCGGCAGCCGCCTCGGCCACGCGCGAGCCCGATCTTCGCCTCGACGGCAGCCGAGCCGGCGGCCTGCTCGAGCGCCGCGACGTACTGCCCGGCGACCCGGTCGAGGTCGTGCTCCCGCGCGGACGTACTCGCGTGCGGCCTCGCCCATCCGCGCAGCGACGCCGGGCTCGGCGAGCCGCTCGAGCGCCGAGGCGAGCGCCGGCGCCTCGTCGTCGTCCGGCCGGCACCTTCAGCGCGACGTCGTCCGGCAGCTCGGCGAACCAGCCGAGGTCGCTGACGACGAGCGGCTTGCCGAGCGAGAGCGTGCGGATCGCGGAGCCCGAGGTCTCCCCCATCGTCGGTGCGCGCAGGAGGACGCAGGCGTCGCAGGCGGCCATCAGCGCCCACAGCCGCTCCTCCTCGACGTAGGGCTCGCGGATCACGCCCTCGTCGTCGAGGCCGAGCCGCTCGAGCCGGCCCGCGAGGTCGAAGCCCGGCGCCTCCGCGCCGACGAGCAGGAGGCGCGCGCCGGGCCGGCGCACGCGCAGCTCGGCGAACGCGCGGAGCAGCTGCGGGATCCGCTTGTTCTCGTTCAGGTGGCCGAAGCGAGCCGATCAGCGGCGCGCCCTCGATCGGCGCCGGCTCGACGTCGGGTGCCGGCCACGCCGGATGCGGGATGCGCCACAGCGGCCCGTCGTAGCCGTGCTCGCGCGCGAGCATCTCGACGTAGCGCGAGTGGACGATCACGCCGGTCGCGCGGTCGAGCACCTCGCCGGCGAGCGGGAACTCCGTCGGGCGGACCTCCCAGAGCGGCGGCACGCGGCCCTCGAGCACGCCCCAGCCGAGCATGCGGCCGGCGACGCCGGCTTCGCGCTCCATCGCGGCGAGATACGCGTGGCCGTCCTTGCCGTCCGATCGTCATCCCGGCGACGAGGTGGTGGATGACGAAGTCGTGCAGCACGACGACGCCGGGGCGGCGGCGCAGCGCGTCGACGATCCAGCCGTGCGCGTCCGGGTCGTTGCCGACGTGGTAGAGCGCGACGTCGGCGTCGCCGATCGGCCTCGTGCGACCGGGGCGCACGACCTCGACGTCGACGAGCCGCTCGAGCGCCGGGATCAGCAGTGCGGAGTAGTCGGCGATCCCGCTCGTCGAGGGCGGCAGCGGCGAGAAGTACGCGACCTTCATTCGACCGCCGCGAGCAGGCGCTCGATGCACGCGTCCCACGTCACCGCGCTGCGCGAGCTCGCTGACCGGCCCGGCCGAGCGTGCGCGCCTCGTCTTCGTGCTCGCGCAGCCACGTGCATGCGCGCGCGAGCTCCGCGACGGTCGGCGCGACGACGAGCCCGGTCTCGCGGTCGTGGACGATGTCGAGCGGGCCGCCGGCGTCGGTCGTCGGTGATCACCGGCTTCTCGCGAGAGGAACGCCTCGTACGGGACGAGCCCGTAGTCCTCGTCGACCGGCGCGTAGTAGACGCCGAGGCAGCGCGCGTAGAGATCGGCGAGCTCCTCGTCGCTGACGCGGCCGGTGAACGTCGCACGCCCGTCGAGGCCGCGGTCGCGCGCGAGCGCCTCCAGCCGCTCGCGGTCCGGCCCGTCGCCGGCGATCACGACGCGGACGCCGGGCGCCTGCGGCCGCCGCCTCGATCAGCAGGTCGATCCGCTTCGCGCGGTCGAGCCGGTTGACCGAGAGGATGAAGTCCTCGTACGCGGTCGCAGTGGAAGTCGAGCGGCGCAGGCGGCGGCGCGAGCACCTCGCGCGTCGAGCCCGTCGAGTCGCGCAGGCGTCCGGCGACGATCGACGACGTCGTGAAGATCTTCCGCGCCTCGCCGAGCGCGACGCGGTCGAACTCGAGCACCTTGCGCCGAAGCGCGCGGTCTTCCGCCGACTCGGAGAACTGGCCGAGCTCGGTGCGGTCGAGGTCCCACGCCTGCCGGAACTGGTGCAGCAGCCAGACGACCTTGCGCGGGTGCTGCACCGCGTACGACGGGAACTTCGTCGCGATCACCGCGTCGATCGGACGGCCGTTCGCCTCCTCGAGGTCGAGCAGCCGCCAGAGGAACGCCTGCGTCAGCACGCGCTCGCCCGGGTACCACTTGTACGGCACCGTGACGAGCTCCGTCTCGTGCCCGTGCTCGCGGAGCGCCTGCACGAGCCCGTCCGCGAAGATCTCGGTGCCGCCGCGCTCGAACGGCACCTGCGGCATGCACACGGCGATTCTCATCTGCGCTCGAGCTCGTCGACGCGGCGCGAGAGCTCGTCGACGAGCCGCAGCAGCGCGTCGTTCACGATCCGCTGCTCCGCGAACGCCGGCTCGACGTACCAGCGCACGAGCTTGCGCAGGATCCGCTTCACGTGTGAACGCGACCCAGCCCTTCGCGCCGGGCCGCCGCTCGAGCGGCTTGTCGGCGCTGACGGGCCAGAACCGCTCCGCGAGCGCGCGCATCGCTGCCGGGTCGCGGGCGTCGCGGTCGATCGCCCGCTTCAGCTCCCCGTAGACCCGGTCGACGTCCGCGTCGAGCTCCGCCTCCGGCATGGCGCGAAAGTCTAGTGGGGCCTGTTACGAACGCGGTTTGGGCCACCAATACGAACTGGTAGGCGAACAGGCCCGGCCGGAGGCGCCCGACCGCCTGCGCGAGGGCGTCGAGGCGGTCCGAGCCGCCCGGGACGGGCACGGAGAAGTCGATCCGCTCGACGCGGTAGCCCGCGCGCTCGACCGCCTCGGCGAGGGTCGCGCGGGTGAACAGGTGGGTGTGCGAGCGGTCGAGGATCCCGCGGTCGGTGTAGCGCCAGCGGCCGGCGAGGAGCGAGAGCGCGGATCGCCCAGTTGGCGACGTTCGGTGTCGAGAGGACGAGCCGGCCGCCCGGCTTGCAGGAACGGCCGCAGGCGGCCGAGCGCCGCGACCGGGTCGCGCAGGTGCTCGACGACGTCGCCGCAGAGGACGACGTCGAACGACTCGCGGGCTCGAGCGGCAGCTCCATCGTCTCGACGTCGCCGACGAGCACGCGCTCGCAGAAGGCCTCCGCCGCACGCGCCGCCGTCGGGATCGAGCTCGATGCCGAGGATCGTGTTCCCGCGGCCGGCGAGCGGCTCGGCGAGATAGCCCGCGGAGCAGCCGACGTCGAGCACGCGCTTGCCCGGTCCCGACCGCCGCGAGGAGCTTCGCGTGCGCGCGGTGCGGGCGCTCATTCAGCGGGACGTAGCCGCTCACGTGGCCGCGGCCGCGTCGACGAGCAGTGCGACGAGCTCCTCGAAGCTGACGGTCGGCGACCAGCCGAGCGCCGCCCGCGCGCCGCGACGCGTCGCCGACGAGATGGTGGAGCTCGGCCTGCCCGCGCTTCAGCGACTCGTCGACGCGAACGTGCGCGCGCCAGTCGAGCCCCGCGTGCGCGAACGCGATCTCGACGAGCTCGCGCGACCGAGTGCAGCTCGCCGGTTGCGATCACGTAGTCGCCCGGCTCGTCCTGCTGCAGCATCAGCCACATCGCCTCGACGTAGTCGCGCGCGTAGCCCCAGTCGCGCTGCGCGTCGAGGTCGCCGAGCACGAGCTCCGTCGCGCGGCCCGCAGCGATCGCCGCGACACCGTGCGCGACCTTGCTCGGCAGGAACGTCTCCGGCCGGCGCGGCGACTCGTGGTTGTAGAGGATTCCTGCGCTCGCGTGCAGGCCGTAGCGGCGTCGGTACGAGCCGATGATGAAATGGCCGTACGCCTTCGCGACCCCGTACGGCGTCACCGGGGCGAGTGCGGTGTCGCCTCGGTCTGCGGCACTTCCACGGGCTCGCCGAAGATCTCGCTCGACGACGCCTGGTAGACGCGGATGCCGTCGTCGACCGCACGCACGGCTTCGAGCAGCGACGTCACGCCGACCGCGGCGAACTCGGCGGTCTCCACCGGATGCTCCCACGAGCGCGGGACGAACGACGGCGACGCGAGGTTGTACACCTCGTTCGGCGCGTGCTCGCGCAGCACTCGCGCCAGTGCGGACGCGTCGAGCAGGTCGAGCTCGACGAGCTCGACGCGGTCGCGCACGGCCGCGAGGTTCGGATAATCCCGTCCGGCGTCGCGCAAGGCGCCGACGACCTCGTAGCCACGGTCGAGCAGCAACTCGGCGAGGTACGAGCCGTCCTGGCCGCCGACCCCGGTGACGAGTGCGCGCCCGCTCAATGCAGCCCTCGCACGTACGTCCATGCATCGCTGAGCCCGAGGAGCGAATCGCGTAGATCACGAGCCCGTAGACGACGAGCCCGGCGAGCGGCGGCGGGGATCGGCGAGAGCGCGAGCGAGAGCCCGCCGAACGCGAGCGCGCTCGCCGCTGCGATCGCGAGCGCGAGGCGCGCGAGCCCGACCGCCGCGACGACGAGCGTGCGCCGCGCGACCGCAGCCATCAGCCCGAGCGCGATCAGCGAGCGTTGCGATCCCGATCGCGATCGCAACGCCGGGCTGGCCCCACGCGGCACGCAACCCGAGCCCGAGCGGGATGCAGAGCGCAAAGCCGACGATCGCGAGTGGGACGAGGAGGGTGCGCCGGCCGGCCACGAAGACGAGCGGGAACGTGACCGCGAAGCCGACCCAGCCGACCATCCACGGCGAGAGATAGACGACGAGATGCCCGAGAGCCTGGCCGACGTGCCCGCCGTACGCGTCGCCGAGCACGATGTGGACGATGCGGCCGCCGACGAGCGCGAAGACGCCGGCTGCGGCGCCGACGAGCGAGAGGCTGACCCAGCCCGCATAGACGACGTGCCGTCCCGCCTCCTCGGGATCGATGCCGCGCCGCGTCAGCGGAGCGGACGAGATCACGCCGAGCGCGAACGCCGTCGCACCGACGAGCGTCGACGCAGCGAGATACGCGTACGAGAAGCTCGTGACGCTGCCGACGCCGAGCTTGGCTGAGAAGCGGAGCGCGAGCAGGTAGCACCCCTGCAGCGCGAGCGGCACGGCAGCGCCTTCGAGCAGCCGCCAGAGCCGCGGCAGGACGTCGAGCCGCAGCGGCCCCGAGCCCGTCAACACGCCCTTGCGTGCAAGCGCGACGACCGGCACTGCGAGCGCGACGACCGAGTTCACGGCAAGCCCCCAGGCGAGCGCGACGATGCCCTTCGAGTCCGCGAGCGCCGCGAAGACGACGAGGCCGACGATCCCGCCGAGCGCGAATCCCGCGGCTGCGGTCCCGTAGCTGTCGACGGCCGCGAGCGCGCTCGCGGCGAGCGCTGCGAGCAGCTGCCCGAAAGCCGCCGGCACGAGGATCGCGAGCGCGCGGCCCGAGACGTCGGCCGCCCGCGGCGGCAGGTTGCCCGTGATCACATCCCCGAGCGGCGCGGAGAAGACGGCGACGAGAATCGACGCCGGGACGGCGAGCGCGAGGAAGGCGAGCGCATACGCGTAGCTCTCCGCGCCGAGCTGGCCCGACTCCGCGGCGCGCGTCAGGTCGGGCACGACGACCATGCGGAACGCCTGCGCGGCGAGCACGAGGACGAGGTAGACGCCGTAGGCGGAGAGAAAGCCGTCGGTCTCGGCGTTCCGTCCGAACTTGTGCGCGAGCAGCGCGCCCGCACCGGCCGCGGCGACTGCGAGCACGAGCTGCGCGAGCCCGGTGAGGGCACCGCTGCGAAGTGCACTCGGTGTGCGAAGCGAGAGAGCCATCGGGGGAACCGACGTTACTCTAGGACGGTGCGCGTACTGATCACCGGGGGCGGCGGCTTCCTCGGTTCGCATCTCGTCGAGCGCGTGCGCCGTGACGGCGTCGATCCGTTCGTCGCCCGCCGCCGCGACTACGACCTGACGGTGAGCGGCGACGTCGAGCGTCTCTTCGCCGACGCGCAGCCGGAGCTCGTGATCCACCTTGCCGCCGAGGTCGGCGGCATCGGCGCGAACCGCTCGAACCCCGGCCGGTACTGGTACTCGAACGTGATCATGGGCGCGAACGTGCTCGAGCAGAGCCGCGTGGCCGGCGTCGCGAAGCTCGTCCTGCTCGGGACGATCTGCTCCTACCCGAAGCACGCGGCTGTGCCGTTCCGCGAGGACGACCTCTGGGACGGCTATCCGGAAGAGACGAACGCCCCGTACGGGATCGCGAAGAAGTCACTGCTCGTCGGGGCACAGGGATACCGCGAGCAGTACGGCGTCGACGCGATCTATCTGCAGCCCGTGAACCTCTACGGGCCGCGCGACAACTTCGACCTCGAGACCTCGCACGTGATCCCGGCGCTTGATCCGCAAGATGGTCGACGCGCGAGAGCGGGGCGACTCGGAGATCGTGCTCTGGGGAGACGGGACGCCGACGCGGGAGTTCCTCTACGTCGAGGACTGCGCGGAAGGGATCTGGCTCGGCGCCCAGCACTACGACGGCCCCGAGCCGGTCAACCTCGGCACCGGCGAGGAGATCGCGATTCGCGACCTCGCCGAGCTCGTCGCCGAGCTGACGGGGTTCGACGGCGCGATCACCTGGGACACGTCGAGGCCGAACGGCCAGCCGCGTCGCCGTCTCGACGTCTCGCGTGCCGAGCAGTCGTTCGGCTTCCGCGCGACGACGCCGCTCCGCGAGGGCCTCGAGCGCACGGTCGAGTGGTACCGGCGCGAGGGCGCGCCCGCCGCACGCTGACAACTGCCGAATATTTCGGCGTTACGCTGGCGCCGTGGCAACGAGGGCTTCCGGCGTCCCGGCTCGCGTCTGGCTCGCCCGCGCGCGCACGCGGGTCGCACACGCCGCAGACGTGCTCGAGGGCTACGACGTGCCGCGCGTCCTCGCGGTGCTCGTCGCCGTCGAGTGGGCCGCCGTCCTCGCGACGGCGCTCGTCGTCCGTCACGCCGGGTGGATCTACTACCAGGGCGGCGACCAGCTCTGGTACTACACGCTCGGCTGGCTGCTCGGGCACGGCGAGCTGACGCAGACCCCGGTCGGCTATGGGTGGTCGGCGCTGCTCGCCCCGCTCGCGCGCATCGCCGGGCCGAACCTCGTCTCGGCGCTCCCCGCGATCGTCCTCTTCAACGTGCTCGTGCTGCTGCCGGTCTCGATGCTCGCGCTGTACGGGATCGCGGCACGGATCGGCGGCCGCCTCTTCGGCTACTGGGCCGTGCTGCTCTGGATCGTCGTGCCGTTCATCGGCGTGCGCTACACGAACCCCGGGTATCACCAGAAGTACACGGAGCTGCTGCTGCCGCAGGGCTTCGGGCTGACGGCGATGGCCGACTTCCCCGCAATGGTGGCCGTGCTCGTGTCGATGTACTTCTGCGTCCGCGCGCTGTTCGATGCGCAACCGCAGCTGACCGACGCAGTCGCGTCGGGTCTCGCGGCGGGCATGGCGATCGCGATCAAGCCCTCGAGTGGGATCTTTCTCGTGGCGCCCGCCCTCGCCCTCGCGCTCCGCAATCGGTGGACGGTGGCGGGCGGGATGCTCGCCGGGCTCGCGCCGGCCGTCCTGACGCTGAGCGTCTGGAAGGAGCGCGGGCTCGGCAGTCTCCCGATCCTGTCGGCAGATCGCGCCCAGCCGTCGGGGCTCGCCGCCGCGGCGCCGGTCGCCGCGGTCAACTTCGGCAAGTACACGCACCAGCTCCACTGGTCGCGGTTCGTCGCGAATCTCGACGGGATCCGAGAGCACTTCTGGAGCGTGCGACTGATCGAGTGGCTCGTGCTCGCGGGGATCATCGCGCTTGCCCGGCGCTCGCTCACCGCGGCAGTCCTGGTCGGCGGCTGGCTCGCCGTGTTCCTGGTCGTGAAGGGGAGCTACGGCGGCGCCGACGTCGAGGACGGCAGCATCTTCCGCGTGATGATGCCCGCGTTCCCCGCGTTCGTCCTCGTCCTCGCGTCGCTCCCGCTCCTCGTCCCGCACCTGCCGTCGAAGCTGCGTCAGCCGGCGCCCGCGTTCGAGCGTCCCGCACCGCGTGTCCGCTGGGCGCTCTGCGGTGCCGCGGTCTTCCTCGGCGCGCTCGTCCCCCTCGTCGCGATCGCCTCGGCCGGCACCGCGGATCGCGACCGCGCCACCGTCGCCGAGACGATCATGCCGATCCCGACGAACGTCGACCTCGGCGCTTCCGCCGAGGTGCACGCCGGACAGGTCACGCTGCGCTGGCGGGACGAGCGCCCCGCCGGCGGCCCGGTCTTCTTCCGGATCTGGCGCGGCCACGCGGACGGGCTCGGCTGCCCGGTTCATCGTGGCGCGACGATCTGCAACGTGACGATGCCCGAGGTCGGCGTCTCGAAGACGAACAGCTTCGTCGACCACCCGCCGCCCGGGCGCTGGGTCTACCGCGTCGCGCTGGCGGCGAACTGGCTCGACGACCCGGCGTTCGGCGACCCGTATCTGATCGGCCGCCGGCTCGAGGTGACGGTGCCGTAGCTACTCGGTCAGCTGCTCCTCGAGCAGCGCGAGCCGCTGCGCGAGGACGACGTTCTGATCGGAGAGCCGCGAGATCACGGTCGAGTAGTGCAGCAGCACGGCGAGGATGAAGAGGATGCCGACGGCGAAGAGGACGGCCGGCGGGTAGCTGCGCACCCCGAGCCAGCCCGCGATCGTGTTCAGGCCTTCTCGCCACGCGGAGAGGACGGTGAGCGCGATTCCCGTGACGAGCCAGAGGAGCGCGTAGCGCTCGCGCAGCCTGCGGCTGCGGATCAGCTCGAGCACGAAGAGCACGAGCACGAACGAGGCGATCGCACCCGCGATCGAGACGGC
The DNA here is from genome assembly GCA_963838985.1 of uncultured Actinomycetes bacterium. GTDB lineage: Bacteria > Actinomycetota > Thermoleophilia > Gaiellales > Gaiellaceae > Palsa-739. The sequence continues at coordinate 84,954 of CAWITF010000006.1, read as the reverse complement.
GAGCGGAGTCATTCGGATCCCTCCTGCGGGACGACGTCGCGGCGAAAGAGCCCGACGAAGATCGCGAGCAGCACCTTCACCATGTAGTAGATCGAGCGGAGCGCGGTGATCGACGAGCGCCCGCCGCCGCGCTCTCGCATCTCGACGGGGACCTCGAGCAGCCGCAGCCGGTGGCGGAACACCATCACCGTCGCCTCGACCTCGGGGTAGTCGTGCGGGTAGTCGCGCGCGAAGAGCGCGATGCCTTCGCGATTCACCGCCTGGAAACCGGACGTCGTGTCGGTCACGCGCTGCCCGACGATGCGCGAGACGACCCAGGCGAGCAGGCGGATGCCGATGCGGCGCGAGCGCGACGAGCGATAGCCGGACGCGCCCTCGGCGGCGAAGCGCGAGCCGACGACGATGTCCGCATCGCCGCGCAGCACCGGGTCCACCACGCGGCCGAGCTGCGCCGGGTCGTGCTGACCGTCGCCGTCGACACGCACCGCGATGTCGTAGTCGTGCTCGAACGCGAAGCGAAAGCCGGTCTGCACGGCCCCGCCGATCCCGAGGTTGAACGGAAGCCGGAGCACCCGCGCGCCTTTCGCGGCTGCGGCTCGGGCCGTGCCGTCGAGCGAGCCGTCGTCGACGACGACGATGTCGAGCCCGGGGTCGAACGCGCGCAGCTCGTCGATCACGCGGCCGACACTCGCCTCCTCGTTCAGCGCCGGCACGATCGCGACGCGGCGCAGCTCGCGCAGCCGCGAGTCGGCCGGCGGCGACGCGGTCGCGAGGAGCTCGCTCACCGGCATCACGGTAGCGTCAGAGGAAGACGCGGACACCACGCCACCACGCGGAAACGAGGCCGTTCACTGCGCCGGCGCCCGCCGGGAGCTCGAGCATCCGCGGGTCGAGCACGGGCGTCAGGAAGCGGGCGAGCTCGCGGTCCGAGACGCGGCGGCCGGCTTGTGTTCGCCGCCGGTGCGCCGCGACCCAGCCTGCGTTCCGGGCGAGCCACGCCCAGCCGCGCGCCTTCTCCCGCAACCAGCCCTGCCGGAGCGCGAGCACGGCGATCGCGAGCTCAGCGGCGAGCAGGACGGGCGCGAGCAGGACCAGCAGGCGGCCGGAGAACGCGGTGCCGAGCACGATCAGCCGGTTGCGCTCGAGGTAGTGCTCCTTGCGCCGGTCGGGCCGTTCGAGCACGTAGTCGTGCAGCACGTCGGCGGCGGGGTCGACGACGACGCGAAGCCCGTGCATGTGCACGCGCCAGCTGAGCTCGAGGTCCTCCTGGTAGAGGAAGAGCTGCTCGGTGAACCCGCCGAGCTCGCGAAAGAGAGCCGCGCGGATCGCACACGCGGCGCCGCTCGCGTACGGGATGTCGCGCAGCTCGCGAAGCTCGTCGGCGGGCTCGTCGTACCCGCCCGGCCACGCGAGCCCGGTGACGTGCACGACGTTGCCACTCGAGTTGAGCCGGTCGGGCTTCGCGAGAAGGCGCAGGCGCGCCTGGACGATCCCGATCGACGGGTCCTCGAGCCGCCGGGCGAGCGCGTCGACCGCGCCGGGCTGCGCGACGGTGTCCGGGTTCAGGAAGACGAGCACGTCCGCGTCCGTCTCCTGTGCACCGCGGTTGCACCCGGCGCCGAAGCCGTCGTTCGACGACGCGATCACGCGGACGCGGCGTTCCGCGTCCTCGATCTCAAGCCCGCGCGAGCCGTTGTTCACGACGATCACGTCGGCGTCGCCGAGCGAGTCGAGGCAGCGCGTCAACGCCGGGCCGGCGTCGAAGGCGACGACGATGACGGTCGCGCGCAGCATTCGCGAAGTCTGTCTGCCACCCGTGAAGAAACGGTTCGGAAGCGGTGCCTGGCACCAAAGGTGCCAGGCACCTGACGTTCGCGCTTAGTACGCCCCGCGTCGAGCGAGCACCGCAGGCAACGTCTTGGCGAGAATCGAGATGTCCAACCAGATCGACCAGTTCTCGAGGTAGTAGAAGTCGAGGCGGACGAGATCGTCGAAGGTCAGCTCGATCCGGCCCGAGACCTGCCACAGCCCGGTCATGCCGGGGAGCACGAGGTAGCGCTTGCGGTGCCAGTCCTCGAGCTGCACGTAGTCGCGCAGCGGCAGCGGCCGCGGCCCGACGAGCGACATCTCGCCGCGCAGCACGTTCAGCACCTGCGGCAGCTCGTCGATCGAGTAGCGGCGCATGAAGCGGCCGATGCGAGTCACGCGCGGGTCGTCCTTGATCTTGAAGAGCGGTCCCGACGCCTCGTTGTCCTGCTCGAGCGAGGCCTGCCGCTCGCTCGCGTTCGTGTACATCGAGCGGAACTTGAACATGCCGAACTCGCGCTCGCCGAGGCCGACGCGGCGGTCGCGATAGAACACCGGGCCGGGAGAGTCGAGCTTCACCGCGAGCGCTGCGAGCAGCCACGCGGGCGAGGCGATCGCGATGATCAACCCACTGACGGCGATGTCGAAGCAGCGCTTCACGGTCCAGTCGAGCCCCGCGAAGACCGGCGGGCGCAACTCGAAGAGCGGGACACCCTGTCCGGGCACGTACTCCGCGCGCTGCGTCAGCAGCTCGGTCGTCGTCGGCGCGAGCCTCACCTTCACGCCCGAGCGGTGCGCGTGCTCGACGAGGTCGAGGAGCTCCTCGTCGCCGAGGTCGATGCCGCTGATGATCACCTCGTCGGGATGAAGGCGCCCGAGCACGTCGCGGCAGGTCGCCGAGCGCGCCGAGGTTCGGCATCGCGACGTCCTCGCCGTCGGACACGATCGCGCCGACGAAGTCGTAGTCGATGCCGCCGCGGCCGAGGCCGAGCGCACGGCGCAGGTCGACGACGCGCTCGCCCGAGCCGACGAGCACAGCGCGGCGGCGCACACCGGCGAGCCGCCAGACATCGCGCGTCACGAGCTCGTAGGCGCCACGCAGCCCGCCGACGACGACGACGGAGAGCACGAACGCCGTCGCGTAGAGCCCGAACGTCGTGTGGTGGTAGCCGGTGCCGACCGCGAAGGCGAGCGTGATCACGGTGACGAGCAGAAGGGACGAGACGACGCGGCCCGCGCCGGCGCGCTGCTCGCGCGGCGCGTACAGGCCGCCGCGCCAGAACACGAGCACCGTCACGAGCGCGAGGAACGGCAGCCACTCGCCTTCCGCGGTCCACGGCAGCCCCCAGAGCACCGGACGCTCGCCGTAGTAGAGCTCGCGCAGGACGAGGGCGAGGTACAGCGCGCCCGCGATGCCGCCCACGTCGATCGCGACGAGCGCGACGATGCTCGCGACGCGACGGAGCAGCGCGCGCAGCTGCAGCGTCGACGGGAGCACCCGCGCACGGCGAATGTCCTCCGAGAAGGTGAACGCGTCCGGCGCCTTGCCTTCGTCCGGGTCGGCGCCGACAAGAGGCTTGATCGCCACGAGGAGCGGAATTGTACTCGCGCTAGGCTTGCGCCTCGTGCGCACGCGCCGCGCCGTCCTCCTGCTCTGCCTCGCGACGGCGCTGCCGCGCCTCGCCGCCCTGCTGCACGAGCGGGGCGTGATCCTCGCCTCGTTCGCCGACAAGGGCGACGATTTCGCGCAGACCTTTCTCGCCACCGGGACGTACGGCTTCATCCCGGGCCATCCATCCGCCTACACACAGCCGCTGTACGGCTGGTTCCTGATCCCCCTCTACTGGATCCTCGGGCGCCACTGGGAGGTGGTCGGCCTTGCGCACATCTGCGTCGCGATCGGCACGACGCTGATCGTCTGGCAGATCGGCAAGCGCTGGCTCTCGCCGACGATCGGCTTGATCGCCGGGCTGCTCGTCGCGCTGCATCCGTACCTCGTTTGGCACGACGTGCACATGAACCGCGAGATCCTCGACCACTTCGTTGCCGCATCGACCGTCTACCTGACGCTGCACGCGGCCGAGCGGTTCGGCTGGCGGCGAGCACTCCCGCTCGGCGCGGTGATCGGCGTCGGGATCCTCGGCAACGTGCGGCTCGAAGGGCTGCCGATCCTCCTCGCCGTCTACTTGCTGTGGCGAAGCGGGCTCTCGCGACGAACCGTGATCGCGACGTGTGCGATCTTCGCGGGAGCCGCCGTCCTCGTCGCCCCCTGGGTGATCCGCAACAAGGTGAGCGTCGGCTGCTGGGCCGTCACGACCGATGCGCGTGCACTGTGGAAGGCGAACAACGTCAACACGTACACGACGTTGAAGCACGGCGGTTGGATCGACCACGTGCCGCAGCCGAAGTCGTTCCCGCCGACCCCGCAGGACGTCTTCGACCACTGGAAGCAAACCGGCGTCGTGCTCCCCTACAACGAGTGCGCGCAGATGAACGAGTTCCAGCACAAGGTGATCTCGTTCTGGATCCACCACCCCGGCGACAAGGCGCGCCTCGTCCCGCTCGACGCGCAGTGGCTCTGGCAGCCGTCCGTCGTCGAGACGCGCGGCCGGCCCGGCGCGGGCAGCTGGCTCGACACGCTCCGCTCGACCGCGGAGCCCGCGTACATGGTCCCGCTGTACATCCTCGGCCTGATCGGGCTCTTCCTCGTGCCGCGCTACCTCGCCGCGCTCGTCCTGCTGCTCCTCGGCTACCAGACGGCCGTGGCGATGCTCTTCGTCGGCGAGACGCGCTATCGCGCGCCGTGGGACTTCCTGATCGCGCTCCTCGCAGGCGCCGCGATCGTCGAGCTCGCTCGACGCTTCCGCGAGCGGCGCGTCGAAGCGCCACACTTGGGCGGCGATGTCGCGGCTTGACCGTCTCGACGAGCGCTACCGCGCTCACCACGGCGACCGGCAGGAGTTCGTGTTCGGGGCCGACGACCGCGCCGGCCTGATCGCCCGGCTCGTCGGCGGGCCGGGGCTGCGCGTGCTCGACATCGGCTGCCGTACCGGTGCCCTGACCCAGCACTACGCCGACGGCAACGACGTCGTCGGTGTCGACGTCGACCGCAGCGCACTCGAGCAGGCGCGTCTCCGCCTCGAGATCGAGACGCTCTGGGCCGACGCCGAGGACGAGCTGCCCTTCCCGGATGCGTCATTCGACGTCGTCGTTGCGGGCGAGGTGCTCGAGCATCTCGCGGATCCACGCGCAGCTCTCGCGAACGTGCACCGCGTGTTGAAGCCCGGCGGCCGCTTCGTCGGCTCGGTCCCGAACGCGTTCCGCCTGAAGAGCCGGCTCCGGTATGCGGCCGGCCGGCATCCGGAGACGGATGCGACGCACCTGCAGCTCTTCACGCCGGCCGCGCTCTCGCGGCTGCTCGGCGAGCGGTTCGGCGACGTGCAGATCCGGTTCGCCGTCGGGCGCTACGTGCGGTGGCACCCGCAGCTGATGGCGCGCGTGCAGGTCTTCAGCGCGCGGAAGCCGGGCTGAGCTCGAGCTGCCGCCGTCGCCGGCCGAGCACGGCGAGCGACCCGGCGAGCGCGGTGCGCCGGAACGGGTCGAGCAGGTCGTAGTCATGGAAGTACGCGTGCACGTACGGCGGCAGATCGCGCATGACGCCGCGCGCAAGCTGCCCGAGCGAATGCGTTGTCGGCAGCACGCCGTCGGCCGGAAGCCCGGAGCGCGGGGTGCAGTCGACGAGCCCGAGCGCGCGCACGGTCGCACGAACCGCGTCGTCGGAGTACCAGCCGCCGCCGCAGAAGTAGCGGGGCTCGAGCTCGTGCGCCCGCATCCACTCCGCGTCGCGTCGCACCCGCTCAGCAGGATCGCCTCCCGTCGGACGCGCGTGCGTCGGGCTCGTCCAGTGCGTGTGCAGCCCGAACGGCGCGCGCGCAGCTGCGAGGCGCGCGCGTGTGAGCCAGCGGTCCTCGTCCTCGCCGAACGCCTGGTCGGGCGGCCGCATCAGCGCGATCACGTCGAAGCCGCTCGGCCGGCGACGTTGCAGCGCGTCGAAGCGAGCCCACGCGTCGTCGTGCAGCGGCTGCTCGAGGTGGCAGGAGACGATCGCGGCAGGGGGGCCAGGCACACTGTGGCGCATGTGCGGGATCTGCGGACTCTATTCGCCGTCCGGACGACCGCCGCCCGAGCTCGTCGACGAGATGCGCGCGCGCATCCGGCATCGCGGCCCCGACCAGGGCTCGACTGACGCTCTCGGCCCGTGCGTCCTCGGGCATCAGCGGCTGCAGGTGCTCGACCCGGAGCTCGGCTTCCAGCCCGTGGCGAACGAGCGCGGCGACGTCACCGCCGTCTTCAACGGCGAGCTGTACAACTTCCGCGAGCTCCGAGAGTCGCTGCGCAGGCCACGACGTGCGCGGCCGCGGCGACACGCCGGTGATCCCGCACCTCTACGAGGAGCATGGGCTCGCTTTCGTCGAGCGGCTCGAGGGGATGTTCGCGATCGCGCTCTGGGACGCGGCGCGCAAACGGCTCGTGCTCGCTCGCGACCGGCTCGGCAAGAAGCCGCTCGTCTGGACGACGCTCGCCGACGGCACGATCGCCTTCGCCTCCGAGCTCAAGGCCTTCCATGCGCTGCCCGGCTTCCGTCCTGAGCCGGACCTGGCCGCGCTCGACGCGTACCTCGCCCTCGGCTACGTGCCGGGGACGCGTACGGGGCTCGCGGGCGTCGAGCGCCTCGCGCCCGGCTCGATGCTCGTCGTCGAGGAGGGCCGGGCCCGGACCGAGCGCTACTGGCAGGCCGGCATCGACGGCGAGGTCGCGAGCGACGAGGAGTGGCTCGAGCGCGTGCGCGACGAGGTCACGGCGGCGGTGCGCAAGCGCCTCGCGGCGGACGTGCCGCTCGGCGCGCTGCTCTCGGGCGGCATCGACTCGGCCGTCGTCGTCGCGTTGATGGCGGAGGCGTCGCACGATCCGGTGCGAACGTTCACCGTCGGCTTCGAGGATGCCGCGTACGACGAGCGAACGTATGCGCGTGCCGTTGCGCAGCGCTACGCGACCGAGCACGAAGAGATCGTGCTGGCTCCCGACGCCGCCGCGACGCTGCCGCGATTGGCCGCGGCGTTCGACGAGCCGCTCGCCGACGAGGCCGCGCTTCCGCTCTATCTCATCTGCGAGGCCGCGCGCAGCTCGGTGACGGTCGCGCTCGTCGGCGACGGCGGCGACGAGGCGTTCGCCGGCTACGAGCGCTATGCCGCGATGGGGCTCGCCGACCGCGTGCCGGCGCCGGCCGCGCGTGCGGGTGCACGGCTGCTGCGCGCATTGCCCGCCGGCCGGAGCGAGCGGCGCTCGCAGACCTTCCGGGCGGCGCGCTTTCTCGAAGCCGCGGCGACTCCGCGCGCCGAGCGCTACGGGCGGCTGATGCAGGTGCTCTCGCTCCACGACCGCGCCGAGCTCTGGTCCGAGGACGCGAAAGCCGAGATCGGGACGCTGACGTCGCCCGGCTTCCTGCTCGGCGCTCCGCCGGCGCCGGGCGTCGCAGGTCTTCAGGCGCTCGACGTCGCGACCTATCTTCCCGGCGATCTGCTCCCGAAGTCCGACATCGCCTCGATGGCGCACTCGCTCGAGCTGCGCTCGCCGCTCCTCGACCACCGCGTCGTCGAGCTCGGGCTCGCCCTCCCCGACGGGTTGAAGCAGCAGGGCCGCGTCGGCAAGGTCGCCCTTCGCCGGGCGTTCGCCGACGCGCTGCCGCCGGCCGTCGCCGAGCGGGGAAAGACCGGCTTCGGCGTGCCGCTTGCCGCCTGGTTCCGCGGCGAGCTTCGCGAGCTGGCCGGCGACGTCCTGCTCGGCGGCTCACGCGGGCTTCTGCGCCGCGATGCCGTCGAGCGACTGCTCGCGGAGCACAACGACGGCCGCGCTGATCACGGGCACCGGCTCTGGGCGCTCGTGATGCTCGAGCTGTGGCAGCGCGCGCACGTCGACGCGCCCGCGACTGCCGCGGTCGCGTGAGCCGGCGCATCGCGTACATCGGTCTCGCGCTCACCTGCGCGCTGCCGCGTCTCGTCGTTCTGCTCCACGAGCGCGAGGCGATCATGTCGAGCTTCACGGAGAAGAGCGACACGATCGCGCGTCTCTATCTCGACCACGGCACCTTCGGGTTCGTCCCGGGTGCCCCTTCGGCCTATACGCAGCCGCTCTACGCGTGGTTCCTGATCCCGATCTACTGGCTCTTCGGCGCGAACTGGTGGGCCGTCGGTACCGCGCAGATCCTGGTCGCGATCGTGACCGCATGGCTCGTCTACGAGATCGCACGCCGCCTGCTCGGCGCACGCGCAGGCGTCGTTGCCGCGGTGATTGCGACGCTCAACCCCTATCTGATCTGGCACGACATCCACGTCAACCGTGAGATCGTCGACCAGCTCGTTGCGGCCGCGCTCGTGCTGCTGACACTGCAAGTGGTCGAGCGACCGACTCGTGCGCGCGCCGTCGCGCTCGGGCTCGTCAGCGGGCTCTCGATGCTCGGGAACTCGCGCCTCGTGTTCATCCCGATCCTCTGCGCTGTCTACATCGCGTGGCGATTGCCGCGCACCCGCGCGACCGCGCTCGTCGCGGCGCTCGTTCTGGGCGGCGCGGCGGTCGCGGTCGCGCCGTGGCTCGTCCGCAACCAGGTGAGCGTCGGCTGTTTCACGTTGACGACCGACGGACGCGCGATGTGGAAGGCCAACAACGAGCAGACGTACGCGTTGCTCTCGTCGGGCCAGTGGATCGACAACGTGAGCCCGCAGTCGCCGCGGCCGCCCCGCGGCTCGGGCGGCTTCTACACGCCGGAGGAGGCGAACGGGATCTGGCTGCGGACGAACGGCGCCGAGAAGATCCATCCCGACGAGTGCCTCGAGATGCGGTTCTACCAGCACCGCGCGCTCGAGTACTGGCGGCAGCATCCCGGCGGCAAGCTGAAGCTGGCGGCGCTCTCCGCGAAGCTCCTCTGGCAGCCGGACGTGCTCGAGACGACCGGCCGGAACGGGGCCGGCTCGCAGCTCGATATCGGACGGCGCGTGATCGAGCCGGCATACATGGTCGTGCTCTACGTGCTCGCGCTCGTCGGCCTCTTCCTCGTGCCGCGCTACTTCGCCGCGCTTGCGGTTTTACTCCTCGCGTACCAGACGGCGGCCGCACTCGCCTTCGTTGGGGCGACGCGCTACCGCGTCGCCTGGGACTTCCTGCTCGCAGTGCTCGCAGCCGCCACGATCGAGCGCGCCCTCGTGCGCCTGCGTGCGCGATGAGAGTCGCCCATGTGCATCGCATCCGCGGCATCGGCGGCTCCGAGCGCCATCTGCTGACGCTGCTGCCTGCGCTCGCAGACCGGGGAATCGAGCCGGTGCTCGTCGGGCTCGACGATCCCGATTGGAACGCGAGCGATTTCTACGACGCGCTGCAGGTGCCGGCCGTGCGGCTGCGCTCCGCGCACGACGTCGACCCGTTGCTCCTCGCACGGCTGCTGCGCTCGCTTCGCGCAGACGTCGTGCACACGCATCTCGTACATGCCGACCTCTACGGCGGTCTCGCCGCGAAGCTACGGGGAGCTGCTCTCGTCTCGACGAAGCACAACGACGATCCCTTCCGCTCCGGACCGTTCCGGTTCGTCGAGCGCGGCCTCGTGAAGCTCGCCGACCGGGTCGTCACGATCACCGACGCATTGCGCCATTTTGCGATCGAGCAGGTCGGCGTCGAAGCGGGGAAGGTGCAGACGATCCACTACGGGCTCGACGACCTGCCGTTCGCGTGGGGCGAGAACTCGCCCGACGACGTCCCGGCGGCGCGCGCATCGTCCTCTCGACCTCGCGCCTCGCCGAGCAGAAGGGCATCGACGTCGCGATCCGCGCGCTCGCGCACCTCCGGACGACGTCGTGCTCGTCGTGCTCGGCGAAGGGCCCGAACGCCGGCGCCTGACGCGGCTCGCCGCAGAGCTCGGCGTCGAGCGGCGTGTCTTCCTCGTCGGGCGGCAGCCGGACGTTGCTCCTGGCTGAATCGCGCAACCGTGTACGTGCAGCCGTCGCGGTGGGAAGGCTTCGGGCTCGGCGTGCTCGAGGCGATGCTCGCGTCACTTCCCGTCGTCGCGTCGAGCGTGAGCTCGCTGCCCGAGCTCGTCTCGGACGGCGAGACGGGATTGCTCGTCCCGCCCGACGACGCCGAGACGCTGGCGCACGCTCTGGCCGCGGCGCTCGCACGCCCCGAGCTCGGAGCGAACGGCCGTGAACGTGCTCGGCGCGAGTTCTCGGTCGCGCGCATGGCGGACGCGACCTTGGCTCTGTACCGAACGCTCTAAGCAGCGCGCTCGAGCGCGCCCTCGTACAGCAGCTCGGTGCGCTCGGTGCAGAAGACCTGCAGGAACCGCGAGAGTGCGCGCCGCCGGCCCGCCTCGCCCATCCGGCGGGCGAGGTCGAGGTCGCCGGCGAGCCGCACGATCGCCGCGCGCAGCGGCTCCGCCTCGCCGGGCGGCACGAGCAGGCCCGTCTCGCCGTCGCGGACGAGCTCGCCGAGGCCGCCGATCGACGCGGCGATCACCGGGCGCGCGCGCTCCATCGCCTCGAGCGCGACCATGCCGAAGCCCTCGCCCATCGACGGCACGACGACGACCGCCGCCCGCTCGATCGCCGCCTGGATCGGCGACACGTGGCCGAGGAAGCGCACGGCGTCGAGCACGCCGAGCTCGCGGGCGAGCGCCTTCAGCGCGGGCTCGAGCGGGCCGCGGCCCGCGATGTCGAGCTCGAGGTCGGGCAGCTCCCGCTTCGCCTCGGCGAACGCGCGCAGCAGCACGACGTGGCCCTTGATCGGGATCAGGCGGCCGACGCAGAGGAGGCGCGGCGCACCGTCGCGCGTACGGCTTCGGCTCGCCGTCCGGATCGATCCCGTAGTGGACGATCTCGAAGCTCTCGCTCGTCGAAGCCCTCGCGTCTCGAGGTAGCGCGCGAGCCCGCGCGAGATCGCGATCTGCAGGTGCGCGAGCGCGCGATCGCGCGGTCGGCGAGCCCGAAGTACGGCGCCTCGCGGAACTCGTTGAAGCCGTGCTTCGTCGAGAAGCGGATCGGCACGCGCGCGACCGTGCCCGCCGGCAGCCCGTAGGCGTCGGCGTGAACGAGATGCGTGTGCAGGATCGTCGGCCGGTTGCGCACCAGGTACGCCGACGAGCCGCATGAAGGCGATCGGGTCGACGTCCGCACGCAGCGGGATCCCGTCGACCGGCACGCCGCGCGCGCTCGAGCGCACGCGCGAACTCCCACGCGCCGGGCTCGTGCTCGTGCAGCATCAGCATGCGCACGTCCCAGCCGCGCTCGCGCAGCCGCGGCAGCAGCGAGAGCAGGTGCGCCTCCGAGCCGGAGATGCCGGCGACCTTCTGGACGTGCAGGACGCTGTCGGGCTTCATCGGCGCTCAACCGTAGCGAGCAGGCCGTCGGCCCAGTGCTCGACGGAGTGGTCGCGCGACGACGCTCGCGCAGCTCCGGGCGCCGGCGGCGATCGAGCGAGCGCAGCCGCTCGGCGAGCCCGCTCGACGTCGTCGCGGTCGAACCGAAGCTCCTCCGGCAGCAGGTCGTCGAACACCGGGTTCGAGGCGAGCACCGGCAGGCACGACGCGGCCGCCTCGTAGACGACCTTGTCGAGCGCACCGGCGCGCATGTTGTTCACGAGCACGTCGCTGCGCGCGAAGAGCGCCGGCACCTGCGGCGCGCGGCACGGGACCGTCGAGCGCTGCTGACCGGGAAGCGCTCGCTGCGAGCGCGCGCCGGTACGCCCTCGACGTCGCGTCCGAGCCGCGCGCCTCGCACGCGTCGCGCCGGCGAGCTCGGCCGCCTCGCAGGATCGTCTCGAGCCCCTTTGCCGGCGAGTAGCGGCCGAGCACGACCACACGGAGCGTCTCGTCGGTGCGGCGCGTCGGCGCACGCGAACTCGGACACGTCGATGCCGTGGCCGATCGCGTGCACCTTCGCCGAGCGAAGCGGGAACGAGCGCTCGTCGACCGACGCAACCGCCGTGCACAGGCGCTCGGCGGCGCGCACGACGGCGTGTCCCTTCCAGTGCGTGAACCAGAGGACGAGCGGGAGTCGTCGCGGCCGCACGAGCGGCGCGGCGAGCACGGCGTACAGCGGGACCATGTGCGCGACGACGCCGAGCGGGCGCGGCCGCAGCTCGCGCTCGAGCGCCCGCAGGAAGCGCGCTCCTCGCTGCACCTGCGTCGGCGCGCCGAACTCGTGCACGCGGGCGTTCGCGGGCACCGCCGACGGCTCGGCGCTGTCGCAGAGCACGACGAGCTCGTCGACGCGCGCGGCGAGCGCACGCACCATCGGCACCGTCGCCGCGAGCACGGGGTCGCTCGGGTCGAGCTTCTGCGTCGCGAAGACGAGACGCCTCAAAAGAAGTCCAGATCGCCGAGCGTGAAGTACCAGGCGTCGCGCCGCTTCGGCAGCTCCGGTGCGTCATCGTGCAGTCGCTTGCCGATGAAGCGGATCGTCCGCGGTGTCGGGACGAAGCCTGCCGCCAGGAAGCGGCGCTCCTCTCCAGGGTTCACCATCGCGACCGCGATGTCGGCGTCGACGAGCCTCACTGCGCGACCGAGACCCGCGGCCGTGCTCGCACACGACGGCCGACGAGAGCCCGTGCCACACCGAATGCGTGACGACGACGTCGTCGACGCGCGCATAGGCCCGCGGCGAGTCGACGTAGCGCCAGTCGAGGTAGGCGAGGTCGCGAACGAGCTGGTGCGCCGCCCGCGGCGGCCGCGTTTCCGGGAACGGCTCGACACCCTCGCGCGCGCAGGCGGCCGCGCCGCTTCGGCCAGCGCTTCGGCCGCACCCAGATGCGCAGCGACGTGACGTCCTCCCAGCCGAGCTTGCCGACGAGGATCGGCCCCGCCATCGGGTTCGTGAAGCCGAGCGCCCAGCCGGCGCCGCCGGCTGCCGCCTCGTCCTCGTTGTGGAGCTCGAGTGCCGAGAAGACGCCGCGTCCCCGCGCTGCCGGCGTCGTCACCGCGTGCACGGCGAACGCCGCGAGCCCCTGCGTCATCGCGCGCGAACGACATCGCGAGCACGCCGAGCGCGGTGCCGTCGTCGTCGCGCGCCTCGTTCAGGATGCGGGGCCCCGCCGGGTTGCGGTCGAACCACCAGTCGAACTCGGCCGGCGTCATCGCCTGCCCGTACGTCTCCTGCATCAGCGCGAGGAACTCGTCGCGCCGCGCCGGCTCGACGATCATTTGGCCCACACCTCTACTTGCTGCTCGTGCCGAGCGCCGCGTTGAAGACGCGGCGCGCGCGCGTGCCGGTGACGGTGTCCTTGACGGCGATCAGGTCGCACGCGCCCGCGAGCACGAGCTCGAACGTGCGTGCCGAGTACGGCTCGACGTTGTAGCGGCGCAGCTGCAGTGGGTCGCTCAACGGGGTGTTCGCGCCCGAGACCGCCGTGAACGCGACGTCGTAGCCGGCCTGGCGCACGAGGCTCAGGTGCACCTGCTTGTAGTGCGCCTCCGAGCCCTTCACGTACGAGAACGCGCGAACGGGGCGGCCGAGACTGCTCCTCGAGCCGAAGCTTGGAGATCGCGATCTCGCGCGCGGCCTCGTCGAGCTCGAGGTCGGCGAGCGGGCGATGGCTGATCCCGTGCGACTCGATGCGCACGCCGAGCTGCTCGAGCTCGGACAGCTCGTCCCAGTCGACGGTCGGTTGATGCACACCGGTTCGCGCCAGGTGCTCCTCGTGCGGCAGCGGCTGGCGGTCGCCGATGTACGCGAGCGGCACGAACTGCACAGCCGGATACCCGTGGCTGGTGCAGCACCGGCGCCGCGTTCTCGAGGTTGTCGCGGTAGCCGTCGTCGAAGGTGATCAGCACGGCGCCGTCGGGCAGCGGCTCGCCACCGCGTGTAGTGCGCCAGGACGGCATCGAGGTCGACGACCGTGTAGCCGAGCTCCTTCAGCTGCGCCATCTGCTCGTCGAAGAGCGAGACCGGCATCGACATGCGGTTGTCCCGGCACGTCGTTCACCTTGTGGTACATGAGCACGCGCAGGCTGCGGCCGTCGCCGTTCACCGCTCTGATGCCGTTCGCGGTCTCGCCGATCGCCCGGTAGACCGAGTTCTTCAGCGAGCTGCTTGATCTGCTCGCGCATCGGAGCCAGGTTAACGCCCGAGCACGGCGTCCACGAGCGCGCGCACCTTCGCCGCATGCTCCTGAGGCGTCACGCCCCACGCCTCACCCGTGCGCCGTGCCTCGGCGCCGAGACGCTCGGCGAGCGTTCGGTCGGCGAGGATGCTGACGAGAGCGTCGGCGAGCCCGCCGGCGTCGTCCGGGTTCACGAGCAGCCCGTTCTCGCCGTCGCGGACGACATCGGGGATGCCGGCGCGGTTGCCGCCGACGATTGCGCGCCCGCGGCATGCAGCCTCGAGCGCGACGCGCGGTAGGCCCTCCGACCGCGACGGCAGCGCGACGAGCCAGGCGGCGTCCATCGCGGCCGAGACCTCCTCGGCGGAGAGGCGCTTCGACCACTCGACCTGCTCGGGCAGGTCGGCGACGAGCCGTTCCGCTCGGTCGCGCATCGACCCCTCGCCGACGACGTGCAGGATCGCCCCGGGAACGCGCGGCGCTGCGAGCCGCCACGCGTCGACGAGCGTGTCGAAGGCCTTGTAGCGCTCGAGCACCCCGACGAACGCGGCTCGCGGCCGGTCGGGCAGCGGCGCGGGCCGCCGTTCGAGGAACGCCTCCGCGTCGACGTACGACGGGAACACGGCCGCCGGCTCGATATCGAGCGCGCGCACGAGGCCGGTCGTCTGCGTCGAGACGGTGCGCACCGCGTCGGCGCCCCGAACGGCATACGGCGCGAAGGCGTCGTTCACCGGATTCAGCAACCGCCGGAACGGCGAGCCGTACAGCCGGGTCGCCTCGTGCCAGTCGCCCTGCACGTCGAGGATCACCTTCGTCGAGGAGCCGGTGAGCCGGCGCGCCGACAGAAAGGCCACGAGCTCGTGCACGCCCTGCACGAGTGCCGCGTCGGGCTCGAACGATCGCAGCTCTCGCGCGATCCTGCGCGGGAGCAGCGTGTAGAAGAGGGCGCCGTCGAGCGCGCGGGGGCTCGCAGGCCCGACGAGGTGGAAGCGGTCGTCGCCGGTGGGCGAGCCGTCCGGCGCCGCAGCGAGCACGCGATGGTCGACCACCTCGGCGAGCGCATCCCACTTGCGCTTCTGCGCGCCCTCGAGCGGCAGGCGAAAGCGCTCGCGCGAGACGAAGAGAACGCGCGGCTTCATGCGCCGGCCGCTTCCAGCACGCCGTCGGCCCAATGCTCGACCGAGTGCTCTTGCTCGACGCGCGCCCGCAACGCGGCGCCGGCGCCTCGCTCGTAGCTGCGGATCGTCTCCGCAAGTGAGCCCGGATAGTCGCCGTGAAAGCGCAGCGCGTCCGGCAACAGCGTGTCGAAGACCGGCGAGGCGGCGAAGACCGGCAGGCACGCGGCTGCCGCTTCGTAGACGACCTTGTCAGCGGCGTTCCCGCGCGTCGCATTCACGACTGCGTCGGCGAGCCCGAAGAGCTGCGGCACGGCCGCATAGGGGACCTCGGCGCCGAACGTCACGCGCTCGGCGACACCGAGCTCGCGCGCGAGCGCCTCGAGGCGCGGCAGCTCGATGCGGTCTGCGTCGGTCAGCATCGGCCCGTGGAGCGACAGCGTCGCGTCGGGAAGCTCTGGCAGCGCGCGCAGCACCGTCTCCCACCCCTTCACCGGCGCGTAGCGGCCGAGGCCGAGCAGGCGGCGAAGCGGCGGCCGTCGCTCGGCGACGCACGGGAGCGCAGCGACGTCGATCCCGTGCCCGATCGCGCGAACCTTGGACGAGCGGATCGGGACCGTGCGCGTGTCGACCGTCAGCAGCGTGTCGACAACGCGTTCCGCCGTCTGCAGCGCGGGGCCGGCAGCCTGCTGCGTGAACCAGAGCAGCAGCGGCACCCGGAGCGGCCGCGCGAGTGGCGCAGCGAGCACCGCGAAGAGCGGCGCCATGTGCGCGACGACGGCGACGGGCCGCCGGAGCAGCTCGGGGGCAAGCGCCGCGAGGTAGCGCGCGCCGCGTGCCGCCTGAGTCGGCGCCGCGAAGGAGCGCGCGACGCAGTTCTCGGGAAGCGCGTCGGCGACGACGGAGTCGCCGATCACCACGACCTCGTCGACGCGCGACGCGAGCGCACGGATCTTGGGCAGCGTGGCTGCGAGCACCGGGTGCGCGGGGTCGGCTGCCTGCGTGACGAACACGATCCTCATGCGACGAGCTCCCGCATCCGCTGTGCGTACTCCTCGGGAGTCTGCAACCACGGCGCGGCGGCGCCGCGCGCGCCGTCGGCGAGCCGCTCGGCGAGCGCCCGGTCGGAGAGGACGCGGACGAGCGCGTCCGCGAGCGCCTGCGGGTCGTCCGGCGGCACGAGCAGCCCGGAGACGCCGTCGTCGACGAGATTCGGGATCGAGCCGGCGCGCGTGCCGACGACGCCGCGCCCACGGCAGAACGCCTCGACGAGCACGCGGCCCATGCCCTCCGACCGTGAGGGCAGCACGAGCACCCACGCGTCGTCGAGCGCGCGCGCGACCTCCGCCGACTCGAGCTGCCGGTCCCAGCGAACGCCGTGCGCCTGGACGAGGCGCTCGGCGACGTCGACGCGCGTGCCGTCGCCGACGACTCGCAGTGCAGCCTGCGGGACGCGAGGCGCGGCGAGCCGCCACGCCTCGGCGAGACCGTCGACGTTCTTGTACGGCTCGAGGACGCCCACGAAGATCGCGGACGGCTGCTCGGGCAGCGGCTTCGGCGTGGCGACGAACGGGTCGAGGTCCATGTACGCCGGGAAGTCGGCGGCCGGCTCGACGCCGAGACTGCGTACCAGCTCGGCGGTGAACGGCGAGACGGTGCGAACGGCGTCGGAGCGGCGAAGCGCGGTCGCCGCCACGAGATCGCCGAGTCGCGCGAGCGCGCGACGCGCCGTCGAGCCGTACAGCCGCGTCGACGTGCGCCAGTCGCCGTGCACCTCGACGACGACGCGCGCCGGCACGTGGGCAAGGCGGCGCGCAACGAGTGCCGCCGCAGCGTCATACGCCGTCTGGCAGACGACGGTGTCGGGCCGGAACGTGCGCAGCAGGCGCGCGACCCGCGTGGGCAGCGAGAGCCAGAAAACCACGCCGTCGACGAGTCGCGGCAGCGGCCGCGCGAGCGTGAAGGTCCCGTCCTCGACTGCAGAGCCCGGCAGCGCGGACGCCAGCACGTGCAGATCGAGCTCGGCTCCGAGCGCCTCGAACTTGCGCGCCAGGCTCGGCGAGAGCGGCAGCCGGTAGCGCGTCCGCCCGACGAAGAGCACGCGCGGCTTGCGCGTCATCGCGCGACGCTCACGAGCGTCTGCTCGAGCTGCGCGAAGACGCGCTCCGGTGCATACGCCTCCACGGACTGCGCCGCCGCCGCCCGCAGGCGCGCGCGAAGCGCCGCGTCGCCGAAGAAGCGCCGGATCGCGTTCGCGAGCGCGTCGCTGTCGCCGATCGGGACGAGCAACCCGTTCTCTCCGTCATGGACGACTTCGGCGACGCCGCCGGCGCTCGTCGCCAGCACGGGCGTACCGGCGGCGAGGGCTTCGACGACGGTGTGCGGGAAGTTCTCCCAGCTCGACGAGAGGATCGACGCATCCGCGGCGGCGAAGAGCTCGACGACGCGATCGCGCGGCTGCGCACCGAGGAAGCGAACGCGATGCCCGAGCCCGAGCTCGGCGACGTCCCGCTCGAGCTGCGGCCGCTCGTCGCCCTCCCCCGCGATCACGAGGTCGACGCCGTCGACCGCGGCAAGCGCCTCGAGCGCGACACGCAGCGACTTCTGGGCCGTCAGCCGGCCGGCGAACGCGAGCGTCGGCCGCACCAGCTCGAAGCCGAGCCGCAGCTCCTCCCGCGGCTGCAGGTGCGGCAGCGTCGGCGTCGGGTTCGGGAGCACGGATACGCGCTGCGGCGCGACACCCCAGCCCACCGCGAGGTCGCGCAGATACGCGCTCGGGGTGAAGACGTGCGAAGCGTGCTTCAGCTCCGCGTCGCGCGCGAGCCGCAGCAGTCGCACGGCGGGGCCGACGTCTGCGTGCTGGAACGCATCGACGTTCCCGTCGACCATGCCGCGACGGCGGGCGCGCTCGAACGCGGGATCGGCCGTCAGCTTGATCACATAGGGGGCCCGGGCAAGTGTCGACCCCGCGGCGCTCCGCCCGAACATGCCGGTCGTGTAGACGACGTTCGCGTGTGCGGCATGCCGCGAGATCTCGAGCCCGGTGCGAACGTGGATGACGCCCTTCGGCAGCGTGCGCGAGATCCAGTGCACGTCGTACTGTTGCGGCGTCGGCGCACGCGGCGCGGTGACGAGCACGTCGACGTCGTGCCCACGCTCGCGCAGGAACGCCGCGACGTCGGGAGCATGGCTCGCCGGCCCCCCGACGTCCGGCGGCCAGATGCCCGAGACGACGAGCACCTTCACGGCAGCACCGCACCCGTGTCGATGATCGGCGTCGGCGCCTCGACGTCCTCGGGGCGGATCCGAAGGAAGACGAAGATCCAGACGACGGCGAACGCGCACATGCCGGCGAGCACGGCGGCCGCGGCGCCGCTCGCGCCCCAGAGCGCGCCGAAGACGAGCACGAGCGGCAGCACGACCGCCGTCTCGATCCCGTGCGTCAGGATGCGCAGCCCGGGCCGCCCGATCGTGACCGGGAACGACTTCGTCCAGCCGACGACGAGCTGCACCGCCGCCGCGAGCACGAAGAGCCGCGCGGCGTTCGACGCGCCGACGTACTTCGAGGTGTAGACGAGGCGGATCAGATCCGGCATCCAGTAGTAGAGCGGCGGCACGGCGACGATCGCGAGCGCGAGGGCGGCAAGCGTGTAGCGCCGCACGCCGCGAAGGACGGCGCTCTGGCGACCCTTCTCCCAGTCGCGGGTCTGCTCGGTCAGCAACACCATTCGCGCAGGCGCCGACAGCGCCTGGAAGCCGGACTGCGGCGACTGCGCGACACGGAAGAGGCCGACCTGCGTCGTGTTCGTGACGGCGCCGAGGAGCAACGGCGCCAGGCCGCCGCGCAGCGAGAGCACTCCGGTGGCCGCACTGGACTGGATCACGAACGACACGATCTCGCGGCGGTCCTCACCGAGCCGGGCCGTCTCGGCCTGCGGGAAACGCCGGAACGCGACGAGCCCGATCGCGCCGATCGACGCCGTCGCGGCGAGCTGTGCGGCGAGCACGCCGGCGATCGCCTCGCTCAGGCCGAAGTGCGCCCCGACCGCGATACCTGTGAGACGCAGCGCCATCGACCAGGCGAGGAAGGCGGAGCGGATGTCGTACCTGCCGCGGAGATAGAGCATCGAGCCCGCGAGCCCCTCGAGCGACTGGCCGAGCGGGATGCCGGCGGCGAGGAGCGACGGCACCTCGAGGCGCGCGGGGGCGAGCTGCGAGAAGACGACGAGCCCGATCGCGCCGAGCAGCGACCCGGCGAGCTTGACGCGCATCGCGTCCGCAAAGAGCCCGCGGAAGCGGCCCCAGTCCTCGCGCGTCGAGTAGCGGAAGCCGTACTTGACGAGCGCCTCCTCGACCGTGAGGTCGAAGAACGACTGCAGGAAGCTCGTCGCGAAGAGGACAGTCGCGTAGTCGCCGAACGCGCGCCGCCCCGGGAGCTCGTGCGTCGCGACGACCGTGCCGGCGAAGCCGAGCGCCACCGACGCATAGATGCCGACTGCAGTGAGCGAGCGGCGAACGAGGAGCCGGCGCATCAGGCGAGGGTATAGTTGCCGTCTCCTTGGCGACCAGGTTTGCGGACCGAAGCGTGTCGCCGGGCGCGGTCCTGCTCGCGGCGGCGCTGCCCATCCTCTTCCTCCACGTGCGGTACCAGCCCGGGGTCGCCGCCGGCTTCGGCGGCACGACGGTCAACGCGTACCTGTCGGACTTCACGGTGCTCGCGCTCGTCGTCGCCGGGCTCGCCGCCGCCGCTCGCCGCGGCCTCGCCCCGCTGCGACCCGGGCTCGCGCTGTGGATCGCCGGCGCCGCCTTCCTCGTCTGGATCGTCGCGTCGGTCGCGTACGGTCATGCGCACGCGGCGGGGTATCCGTGGCGCACGCACATCGTCACCGCGGCGAAGTTCGCCGAGTACGCGCTGCTCGCGCCCGTCGTGCCGCTGCTCGTCCGCCGGGCACGCGACCTCGTGCTCCCGCTGTGGTCGCTCGCGATCTGGAGCAGCGCGGCGACGATCGCCGGGATCGCGCAGTTCTTCGGCGCGAGCATCTTCCTCGCCGGAACGGTCGGTCGGCGGCAGGCGTCGTTCCTCTCCTCCGCCGACTTCGCGGCGCTCTCCGCGGCCGCGCTGCTCGCGGGCGTCGTCGCAGTGGCGCTGCCGCGCGTGCCGCACACCCGCGTGCCTGCCGCGATTGCAACCGTGAGCGGAGCGCTCGGGATGATCGTCGCAGGCGCGGTCGCGTCGGTGCTCGGCCTGGCGACTGCACTCGTCGTGCTCGCGATCGTGCTCGCGCTGCGTCGCGAGCTCGCCGTCCGCCGCCTCGTCACCGTCGGCGCCGTCTCGCTCGTCGTGCTCGCGGGCGTCGTCGCGATCCGCGGCAGCGACCTCGACGCGTTCGCGCGCTTCCTCGGCGCCAAGCCGGGGACCTCGCAGCCGCAGCCGACGAAGGTGCAGACGTATGCGCACCGCACGCTGCTCGCGTGGCTCGGCTGGCAGATCTTCCTCGACCATCCGCTCGTCGGCGTCGGCTGGGAGGGCAGCGCCGAGCCTGCGAACTTCCTCCGCTACATCCCGGCCGCGCACCACCACTTCCCCGACGAGGCGCCGCTCGCGTTCCCGTCGGCCGCGCCGGGCCGGCAGTACGGCGTGCAGAACTCGTGGATCCAGGCGCTCGCCGACCTCGGCGTCGTCGGTCTCGCGTTGTGGCTCGCCCTCTTCGCATCCGTCGTCTGGATCGCGGGCCGAGCGGCGGTCGCGCTCGGCTCGACGACAGCGCTCTACGGGTTGCTCGCGACCGCGCTCCTGGCGTGGCTCTGGACCGCGCAGGGATTCGTCGCGGGGATCCCCCTCGACGCGTTCACGTTCCTCGCGTTCGGGCTCGGCGTCACGAGGCTTCGCGACGCATGAGCCGCGTCGCCCCCAGCCGCCGCTCGGTGCAGTACGCCGTTCGCAAGCCGCTGCTCGAGTGGATCGAGCACCAGGGCGTACGAGGCGCACGCGTGCTCGACGTCGGCGCGGGCGACCGCCCGTACGAGCCGCTCCTTCGAGGCGCAGCCGAGGTCGTGGCGTTCGACGTGCCGGGCAACCCGCACGCAGACCTGCACGGCTCGATCGACGCGATCCCGGTCGAGGACGCGAGCTTCGACGTCGTGCTCTGCCTGCAGGTGCTCGAGCACGTCCCTGACCCGGCCGCAGCGGTGCGCGAGCTTCGCCGGGTCCTGCGTCCCGGCGGACGCGCGCTCGCCTCGACCCACGGCGTCTATCCGTTCCACCCGAATCCGGACGACCTCTGGCGCTGGACGCACACCGGGCTCGAGCGCCTGTTCCGAACAAATGCCGAATGGTCGTCGGTTAGCGTCCTCCCCGGTGCAGGGACGGGAGCGACGATCGCGATGCTCGTAGCGCACGGAATCGACCTCGCGTGCAAGCGCGCGCACGTGCGTGCGCTCGGCGTGCCGTTCGTCGTCGCGCTGAACGCCGGCGGCGAAGCCCTCGACCGAGCCGTGCCGCTCCTCCGCGAGCCGGTGCCGGGATCCCTGCACGCGAACTACCACGTCGAGGCCGTCGTCTGATGCCGCGCGTGCTCGTGACGGGCGGCTCCGGCTTCATCGGCTCGAACCTCGTCCGCGGTCTGCTCGAGCAGGGGGACGAGGTGCGCGTGCTCGACAACTTCTCCACCGGCAACCGCGCCAACATCGAGGGCCTCGACGTCGAGATCGTCGAAGGGGAGCTTCGGAGCTACGAGCGCGTGCACAACGCGGTGCGCGGCTCGGAGGTCGTCTACCACCTCGGCGCACTGGGCTCGGTCCCGCGCTCGGTGCAGGACCCGCTGACCTCGAGCGCGGTCAACGTCGAGGGGACGCTCAACGTGCTGCTCGCCGCCCGCGACGAAGGCGTCCGCCGCGTGGTCTTCTCCTCGTCGGCGTCGGTGTACGGGTCGAGCCGGCAGATGCCGACGCCCGAGGACTCGCCGCCGGACCCGGTATCGCCGTACGGCGTCGCGAAGCTCGCGGCGGAGCGGTACTGCGTCAGCTTCTCGCGCGTCTACGAGTCGTTCGAGTCGGTCGTGCTGCGCTACTTCAACGTCTTCGGCCCGCGGCAGAGCCCGTTCTCGCAATACGCCGCGGCGGTACCGCTCTTCATCACGAAGATCGCTGCGGGCGAAGAGATCGAGGTCTACGGCGACGGCGAGCAGTCCCGAGACTTCACCTATGTGGGAAACGTGGTCGACGCGACGATCCGGGCCGGTCACGCCGACGGCGCAAACGGCGAGATCTTCAATGTCGCTGCCGGCTCACCGGCGAGTGTCAACCAGGTCGCCGACACGATCGGCGAGATCGTCGGCAAGGACGTGCGCCGCCGCGAGCTCCCCCGCCGCGCAGGCGATCTCCGCGATTCGTGGGCCGACCTCTCGAAGTCGACCCGTATCCTCGGTTACACGCCGAAGACCGCCCTTGCGGACGGCCTTCGGCAGACGATCGAGCACCTCGTGGGCTAACCGCGCGGGATCTTCAGAAACGCGTTCCACGACGGCTTGTGCTTGCCCGCCGCGGTCGAGAGCCCGGACTTCCAGCCGTTCTTCGTCGGGTCGTCGCGGACGAGGAACCAGAGCATCGCGTCGATGCGCGGGTTCTTTCGGGCCAGCGAGTAGGCCTGTGTGAGGTACTGCGACTGCTTCAGATACGACACGCCGAAGTGCTTGTTCGGCGGGTTCGTCTGATACGCGTACTCGGTGATCCACATGTGCAGCGGCCCGTAGTACTGCGACACGAGCTTCAGCAGCGTGTTGATGTTGCCGAGCTGGATACGACGCTTCGTCTTCCCCGTCGGCACGTAGGTCGGCGTCTCCTTGGCGCCGATGTCGGCGTACGGGTTGTGCGCGTACACGTCGGGCTTCTTCATGCCATAGCGATGAGCCGCGGTGAGGAACGTCAGCGGGTCGACCGACGCCCGTGTCGTGTTCGGCGCGTCGTTGCCCTTCGGATCCGTCACCCCGCACGCCACGTGCTCGTCCGACAGAGGCCCGAGGTACGGCGAGTGAACGCCGGCCATCACCGCGTTGCAGATCTTCGCGTACGCGAACGCACTCTGGACGCGCCACGTCTTGCCGACCCGCTTGTACTGGGGCGTCAGGTAGACAGGGTTGTTCGGCTCGTTCCAGGCGGTCCACATCGTCACCTTCGGCAGCGGCAGCTTCGTCGTCGGGTTCGACGGGTCCTGCTGCCACGCCGGTGCGGTCCAGAGCCCGCTGTACCGCTCGGCCGCCGCATAGGCGAAGTTGGTGAGATCCTGGGCGTTCGTCGGAGGCACGGTTCGGGCCTTGCCGCCGTTCGCCCACTTCGGCGTGTACACGATCGAGAACATGACCTTGATCCCGAACTGCGTCGCGTAGCGGACGAAGCGGTCGTAGAGCGTCCAGTCGTACGCCTGATCGCCCGGATCGGTCGGGTCGGCCGGCCGGCGGTTGTCGGCGACGGCCCACTTCGTGCCGCCCCAGTAGAGATTGACGCGCACGACCTGCGCCTTCAGTGACTTCAGCGTCGTGAAGGCGAAGTTCGGGTCTGCGTAGAGGCTGAACGCCTCGTCGTTGATGCCGACGAGCAGGTGGCTCGTCGTCTTGTGCACCGGTTTCTTCGTCGAAGCCGTCGCCGCGGACACGGCGAGGCAGGCGGCGACCGAGACGGCCGTCGCGAGCAGGGCGATTCTCTTAGACACTCAGTGACTCCCGTGAATTCGCTTGCAACATGCGCCGCAGCCCGTCCTCGAGGCTGACCTGCGGCTCCCACCCCAGCAGTTGCCGGGCCCTGGTGATGTCGGGTTGGCGCACCTTCGGGTCGTCGACCGGAAGTGCCTCGAAGACGATCTCGCTCGACGCACTCGTCGCCTCGATCACCTTCTGCGCCAGCTCGAGCAAGGTGTACTCCGCGGGGTTGCCGATGTTCACCGGCAGATGCTCTCCACTCGCCGCGAGCGCGACGAGACCGCGGATCAAATCGTCGGCGTAGCAAAAGCTGCGCGTCTGCGAACCGTCGCCGAACACGGTCAGCGGCTCGTTTGCGAGCGCCTGGCGCACGAACGTGGGGATCGCGCGGCCGTCGTGCGGCCGCATGCGCGGGCCGTACGTGTTGAAGATGCGCACGATGCACGTGTCGACGCCCTGCTGGCGGTGGTACGCCATCGTCAGCGCCTCGGCGTAGCGCTTCGCCTCGTCGTAGACGCCGCGCGGCCCGATCGGGTTCACGTTCCCCCAGTAGGTCTCGGGCTGCGGATGAATGAGCGGGTCGCCGTAGACCTCACTCGTCGAGGCGAGCAGGAAGCGCGCCCGCTTCCACTTCGCGAGGCCGAGCGCGTTGTGCGTGCCGCGCGACCCGACCTTCAGCGTCTGCAGCGGCAGGCGCAGGTAGTCGATCGGGCTCGCCGGGCTTGCAAGGTGGTAGACGACCTCGACGGGCTCCTCGATCTCGAGATGCCGCGTGATGTCGTGGTTCAGGAACGTGAACGCGTCGCCGCGAAGGTGCTCCACGTTCTGGAGCGAGCCTGTCTCGAGGTTGTCGACGCAGATGACCCGGTATCCGTCGGCGACGAGACGATCGCAGAGGTGAGAACCGAGAAAGCCTGCGCCTCCGGTGACGACGGCGGTCGGCATCCGGGCCGATGCTACCGAGGGCCTCGGCTTGTGGCGGCCGCCTTCACAAAGGATTTACCGCCCTCTCCGCGCTGTACTGTCACTCCGCATGCGCTGGTGGGGACCCCTGGGGCTGCTCGCGGCGATTCGAGTCGCGATCCCGCTGGCGGCCTACGCGGACGACGGCTCTCGGCTTCCCGGTCTGGCCGCCTTCACGCGCTCGCCGCAGGACGGTGGGCTCCAAGGGGACGCGACCGGTTTCTATGCGGCGACGCGCGAGTTCATGGCCGCCTGGGGGCGCATGCCGCGCGCCGTGCTCGCACTCGATGCGCTCTTCGCGATCGCCGTCGCGACTGGGATCGTTGTCACGTGGCGTCGCCGCCCCGCGTGGCGGCCGTGGCTCGTCGCCGCCGCGCTTTGTGCGTTCGGGCTCGTCGTCGCCGTCGACGTGCACTGGATGCAGCCGAGCGGTGCGGCCGTCTTCGGCTGGCCGCTCGTCTGGGCATTGCCGATGCTCGTCTACCGCGCACTCGGCGTCGGGCTCTCGAAGCACGTCGCGTGGGACTTCGGCGTCGCGCTCTCGCTCGCGTTCGTCGCTGCGACGGTCGTCGCCGTCGCCTATCTCGGCAGGAACGCGACGGGGCGGCGCACACTGGGCGTGCTCGCGGCGGCGTTCTGGGCCGCCTGGCCGCTTCTCGTCGGCGTGATCGCGGGGCACGGCGCGTGGGCGAACTCGCAGTGGGAGGTCGACACCGGCCTGCACAACTACAGCGAGCCGCTCTCGACGCTGCTCGTGACGACGGGTGCGGCGCTCGCGCTCTCGCCGCGGCTGACGCAGGTGCGGCTTGCGCTCGCCGGCTGCGCCTTGAGCGCGGCGACGCTCGTCAAGGTCTCGAACGGGCTGCTCGCGGCGGCTGCGCTCGTGCTCGTCTTCCTGCGCGGGCGTCAGCGCGACGCCTTGCCGTACCTCGCCGGAGTGGTGTCGCTCGCTCCGCTCGTCGCGGTGTATTGGCCACTCTCGTATCCGAAGCTCTTCGACAACCCACATTCCTGGCCGCGTGACGCGTTCGACCCCGCGCACGTCGTGTCGTCGTGGACGCACTCGACGATCTTCGATCCGCACACGCTCGCAATCGTGACGCCGCTCGCGGTGATCGGGTCGTTTGCGCTGCGTCGTCCCTGGGCGCTCGCACTCGTGCTCGCGTTCCTGCTGATCAACCCGATCTTCTACAGCTTCTACGCGAACACCGCTGACCACCCGCGCTTCCTCTACGCGAGCCTGCCCGAGCTCTTCGTCCTGTGGGCTGCCGGCGTCGGCGTGCTCGTCGCGCTCGCGGCGAAGCCCCGGCTCGCGCGCGGCTACGCGCGATGACGAGGCGCACCCTGCCGCTCGTCGCAGCGGCCGGCGCGCTCGTCGGGATCTGCCTTCGCGTCTGGGCCGCGTTGCTGCCGCAGGGAGCGCTCGACGCCGACGAGGCGGTCGTCGGCCTGCTCACCCGCGGCATCCTCCACGGGACACTGCCGGTGTTCTTCCCGGGCCAGGGCTACGGCGGCACGCAGGAGGAGCTCCTCGCCGCACCGCTCGTCGCGATCGCAGGCCTGCACGTGTGGGCGCTCCGGGTGGTCGTCGTCGTGCTCTGGGCGGCGTCGGCCGTGCTCGTCTGGCGGATCGGGTTGCGCATTCTCGACGAGCGCCGCGCGGTCTATGCGGCCGTGCTCTTCTGGATCTGGCCGGCGTACTTCCTCTGGAAGTCCGAGCGCGCGCACGGCTTCTACGGATCGGAGCTCTTCCTCGCGCTCGCCGTGCTCCTTCTCTGCCTGCGGCTCGCCGAGCGCGTCACGCGGCGCGACGCCGTCCTGCTCGGGCTCGCGCTTGGCTGCGGGCTCTGGGCGAGCCCGCAGCTCGTGATCGTCGCCTTGCCCGCGGTCGGGTGGCTCGTCTGGCATCGGCGTGAGGTCGTTCGGAGCTGGTGGGTCGTACTCGGCGCCGGCGTCGTCGGCGGCCTGCCGTGGCTCCTCGGCAACGTGCGCCATCACTGGTACTCGCTCCACCCCGGCGCGAACGAAGGGCCGTGGACGGAGCACCTGCACAACCTCGTGGTCGCGACCCTGCCGGAGGCGCTCGGGCTGCGGCTCGCCTGGTCGTTCGAGTGGCTCGGCACGGCGGTGCTCGGCTACCTCGTCTACCTGGCACTCGCGGTGGGCTTCGTCTGGCTGCTCGTACGGCGGCCGCGCCGCCTCGCGCCGCTGCTGCTGATCGTCGTCTGCTTCCCGGTCTTCTACTTCGTCTCGCCGTACACCTGGCTGCAGTCGGAGCCGCGCTACCTGACGCTCGTCGTCCCCGTCTTCGCGCTGCTGATCGCGTCGGCGTTGACGACGCCGCTGCGCGCCGCGGTCGTGCTCGCCTGCGCGCTCGCCCTGTCGGTCGGCGGCCTCGTCGAGCTCGACCGGCATCACGTCGTCGCGTTCCGGACCGAGGGCACCGCCGTGCCGGAGCACCTCGGCGGCGTGCTCGCGACGCTGCGCGCACACCATGTCTCCTATGCCTACGCGAGCTACTGGGTCGCCTGGCGGATCACGTTCGAGTCCGACCTGCACATCGTCGGTGCGAAGACGAGCTACGCGCATCCGCGCATCAGGGACGGCCGCGTCGACCCGGGCGATCCACTCGACGACCTCGGCATCGATCCGCGCTACTACCTCGAGGCGCAAAAGCAACGCGACGTCGCGCACGTCTTCGTCGTCGGCGGCGACGTCGAGCCGAAGATCGCACCGCTCCTGCGCCGTACCGGTTACACGCGCGTCGTCACGGGAGGCTTCGCGGTCTGGCTGCCGCCCGGAGCCTGAGCGCGAGATACCCGAAGAGCGCGACGAGCACGAGGTCGCGGACGAGGATCCACCACGACAGCACGTGCCCCCAGTGCTCCACGCTTCCGTGCGGCTGCACGAAGCGATCCCATTCGAGGTGCGTGAGCCCCAGCACCGCGACGAGCAGCCCGCAGGCGACGACGTCGACGCCCGGCACGAGCGGCACGAGCCAGGTCACGTACTGCGGCGAGAGCACCTTGCCGAACGCGACGAAAGCGGTGACCGCCGCCGCGGAGGCGAGCAGGCGGTCGCGTCGGCCGCGCGCGTAGAGCCACACGACGAGCGTGACCGCTGCGACGACGAGGAGCGTCGAGAGGACGCCGAGGGTCGTGGCGAGGCTGCCGGTGACGTCGCGCGAGCCTGGAGCCTCGTCCCGCAGCGTCGCGTGGTGGAGCACGAGCAACAGGCCGCCGGCGAGGCTCTCCGACTCGAGGCCGCGCTTGATCTGCACCCAGTAGCTGAACCGAAGGCCGCCCGGCCCCATCACCGCGAACGGAAGGTGCACGAGCACGAGGACTCCGGCGAACCACGCTGCGCCGCGGCGCGCGACACCCCGTGCGTGCGACTCGACGAGCGCGAGCGGTAGCAGCACGATCGGGAAGATCTTCGCCGCGACGCCGAGCGCGAGCAGGACGTACGTCGTTCGCTCGCGACCGTGCAGGAAGGCAAGCACCGCCGCGATCGTCAGCAGGGCCGGGAAGAGGTCGTACGTGTTCAGGAAGACCGGCCCGACCAGAAGCGGCGAGAGCACGACGACGAATGCCGCCACTGCGATTCTCGTCACGCTCGCCCGCATCGCGACGACGAGCAGCACGAGCGCAGCGGCGCCGCAGAGCGCCATCGTCCACTTGAACGTCGAGGCGAACGAGCCGGGCAGGACGCGCACGAGCAGAAAGAGCGGCTGCGCGAGCACCGGGTACTCGTCGTAGAAGTCGCGATACGGCCAATGCCCACTCGTCAGCTCGTGCGCGTAGTGGCCGTAGAGCGCGACGTCGCCGTAGCGCTTGTCGTCGAAGAGCCCACCGCGGACGAGCGAGCAGCTGAGCAGGAAGAGCGCCGCGCCCGGCAGTGCGACGAACGCGCGGGCGCGTGTCATCGGCGCAGCACCGGCACGGCGCCGACGGTGAACGCGGCGAGCGCGCAGAGGAGCAGGATGATCGCCCCGGTGTCGCGGTTCAGGCCGAGCAGCAACCAGGTCGTCGCCATCACGTCGTTCTTGCCGGGAAGCCAGGCCGTGTCGGTCTCGAGACGCACGCCCCAGCTCAGTGCCTGCACGGTCATCGTGAAGACCGAGACGAGACCGAGGGCAAGCACGGGCAGGCGGAAGCGGGCGAGCGCGGGCGCGAGCCCGAGCGCGAGGAACGGCACCGCCGGCCCGAAGAACCGCGGCCCCGGCGAGCCGCCGCCGTAGGGCAGGAAGTAGCCCGCGTCGACGAGCGCGAAGAGGACGACGATCGCGCCGGCGGTGACCGCCTCCGCGCGAGAGCCTCGACGCCAGAGGAGGACGAGCCCGACGGCGCCTGCGAGGCACACGGGCGACCAGACGAGGAGGCCGCGGCTGCCGGCGAGGAACTCGCCGATCCCGTGCAGCGTCGGGAAGCCGATCCCGAAGAACCCGCTTCGCTGCTTCTCCGTGTAGGCGTTCGCGACGTAGCGATACGACAGCCGGAAGGGCGACCCGAACGCCGTCCAGTCGTACGCGCCGAGCGCCAGCGCCGGCGGCACCGCGCCGAGCACGAAATAGACGACGTCGCGGCGGCGGCGCCAGGCCGCATAGAGGAAGAGGACGAGCGCGATCAAACCGCTCTGATAGTTGAAGAAGACGGCGGTGCAGGCGAAGAAGCCGGCGAGCGCGGTCGCCCAGCGCCGTGTGCCCGCGAAGAGCAGCGCGAACGACGCGATCGCGAACGCGCCGGCCGCGTCGTGCTCGAAGAACGTCGGCGCGAGCGGAGCCGCGAGCGTCGCGACGCCGAAGATCGCAGCCGTCGCGGCGCCCGTTCCGGGGGCGAGCCGCTCGGCAAGACGCCCGACGACGAGCACGGCACCGAGGAAGAGCAAGCCGGACGTGAGCACGCGGATCAACCAGAGCGACCAGTCGCCCTCGGCCTTCCACTCGGTCGGCGGCTTCGCGATGCCGACCGCGCGCTCGAGCTCGAACCACGGCACGGCGAGGAACGACATCCCGGGTGCCTTGTCCGCATACGTGCGGCCGTGGTACAGCGCGCGGTCGAAGAGGTTCGGCTCCAGGCGGATCGTGTGGTAGAGCGCCAGGTGCCGCGTCAGCTCGTAGCGCGTGCGGTCCTGCGGCCCAGTCAGGCTGATCGCCGGCAGCGTCGCGAAGGCGACGAGCACGATCACGAGCCACTCGTGGCGGTACCCGGGAAGGCTCACGCCCGGAGGCTACGCCGTCAGCGCAGGTCCTTGTTCGACTCCATGTCGAACCACATCGCGAAGAGCGTGAACTGCGAGCCGGAGATCAGCAGCAGCGCGATCAGCACGACGGTGCCGACGCTTACCTCGTAGCCGGCGATGCGATAGCCGATCTCGACGCAGCCCAGCACGAGGCCGGCGAGCGTCGCGAGGAAGCCGAACGCGTAGAAGAAGACGAGCGGATGGAAGTCGCGGATCACGTACTTCTCGCGCAGCCGCCAGAAGAAGCCCTTCACAAGCAGCCACGAGATGCGCGGCACGACCTGGTGGTAGCGGATGCCGGAGCGCTCGCCCACGCCGTAGATCGGCCGCGACGGGAAGTCGCGCACGCGCGCGTTGACGACGTTCAGATGCACGAGCAAGTCGTTGGGAAACCCATAGCCCGTGTAGACGCGATCGAGGTCGAGCACGTCGAGCGTCCGCTTCGAGAGTGCGGTGTAACCCGACTGCGAGTCGGCGACGTGCCAGTAGCCGGACGCGATCTTCGTCAGCATCGACAGGACGGCGTTGCCGAGGTAGCGCGTACGCGGGATCAAGCGCCATGCCTCGCCCGTGACGAGCCTGTTCGCCTTCGCGTAGTCGACCTCGTCCTTCGCCACCGGCGCGACGAGCGACCCGAGGTCGGCCGGATCCATCTGGTTGTCGCCCGCCATGACGCAGACGACGTCGATTCCCTCGTCGAGCGCGCGGCGGTAGCCCGTGAGGATCGCCGCGCCGACGCCGCGATTGCGGTCGTGCGCGATCACCTCGACGCGGGCGTCGCCGAGCGCACGCGCGCGCTCCGCGGTCGCGTCGCGAGAGCCGTCGTCGACGACGTAGACGCGATCGACGAACGCCGGGATGCCGGCGAGCGTCGTCGAGATGAGGGCTTCCTCGTCGTGCGCCGGCACGACGACCGCGACGCGCTTGCCCTCGAGCATCTAGGTGCGGCGCGCGATGCGCGCCGCGACGCCGTCCCAGAGGAGGGCGGCGAGCGCGCCGAGGATCAGGCCGATCAGCGCGGCGACGACGACCGTGTTGCGGCGGCTGCGCGCCGTCACCCTCGTCGCGGCGGCGCCGGTGAGGATCGACGGCGCTTCGACCTCCTTTGCCTGGAGCAGGAGCTGCGACGTGTTGAGGCGATCCTGCTCGGCCTGGGCCAGCTGGATCTGAACGACGAGCTTGTCGGTGGCGGAGAGACCGCCCCCCGCGAGGGCGGAGTTGATCGCCTGGATCTTCTTCTCGTCGTTCGAGATCTGTGCGCTGAAATTGCCGATCTTCTGATTGGCGAACGCGGATGCCTTGTCGATCACGAGCTTCGCGAGCGCATTCGCCGCGCACGCAGCGACGCGGCGCTTCGCCGCCTGCACGCTGACCGTGACGAGCGGCGTCTGCCCGTTCTTCGTGATGTTGCCGGCGACGTTCTGGGTCGAGACGCCCCCGCGGAACGCTCCGACCTTCGTCTTGCACTGCGCCGCCGCCTGCTCGAGCACCGACTCGGCATGGGCGATCTGGCGCACCGTGCTCGGATTCGTCTGCGCGGCCTGCAGCTGTACGTTGCCGCTCGCTGAGTACGGCTGGCCGAGGTAGAGCGTCGCGGTCGCCTTGTACTTCTGGCTGCCGCCGAGCGAGACGGCGTAGCCGATCACGGCGCCGACGACGATGCCGGCGGCGAGAAGCCACCAGCGCGACGCGAGCAGGCGCCAGTAGCGACCGAAGTCGACCTCCTGCTCGGCTTCCGGATCGAAGGAACGGTCGCTCATCCCGCGGCGACTCTAGCCGAGGCCCATGACCACATCCTTGTGATCCCGTCCTCGAGACCTGTGCCCGGATGCCAACCGAGCTCGCGGCCGATACGCGTGACGTCGGCACGCGTTCGAGCGACGTCACCCTTCGCCTCGTCGACGTGCCTGACGTCGAGCGCAAGCCCGGAGACCTGCTCGAGGACGGCGATCGCCTCGAGCATCGACGCCTCCTCGCCGCCGCCGACGTTGTAGACGGCGCCGGCCGGCGCGCGCTCCATCGCCGCGATCGTCGCCTCGACGACGTCGCCGACATACGTGAAGCTGCGCGACTGCGCGCCGCTGCCGTAGATCTCGACGGTGTCGCCTGCGAGCAGTGCCTCGCACACTCTGCGGAAGAACATGTCGGGCCGTTGCCTCGGGCCGTACACGGTGAAGTAGCGGAGCACCACCGCATCGAGGCCGAACTGCGACCCGTATGCGCGCGTGAGGTGCTCGCACGCGAGCTTCGTGATCCCGTACGGCGAGATCGGGCGCGGCGTCACGTCCTCCGGCGTCGGGTACGCCTCCGCCTCGCCGTAGATCGACGACGACGACGCGAGCACGACACGCACGCCCGCCCGCGCGGCCGCTTCGAGCACGGCGTGCGTCGCGAGCACGTTCCGCCGAACGTACGTGGGAAAGACGTCGCCGAAGCTACGGACGCCGGGCTGTCCGGCGAGATGGAAGATGCCGTCGACGCCGTCGAGGCCGAGCGCCTCGTCGACGAGGTCGAGCCGCCGCACGTCGAGGCCGCGCGCGTTCTCCTCCTTCTCCGACTCGGCGTAGTAGTCGGTGAAGCAATCGACGCCGGCGACGTCGTGACCCGCGTCGACGAGCGCCCGCGCGAGCTGCGAGCCGATGAACCCGGCAGCACCGGTGACGACGTATCTCACCGGCGGACCATCCCATAGACCTTCCCGTAGCCGACGAGGAACAGGTGCCCGTTCGCTGCGACGGCGGGCGAGTACTTGCCGTCGGGGTACGTCCAGAGCACCTTGCCGGTACGCGCGTTCAACGCGTACGTCCGGCCTTTGAACGTGGCGAAGTAGACGACGCCGTCGATCACCGTCGGGGAGCCGGAGATCTGCCCGTTCGCAGAGAACTCCCATTTGACGTCCCCCGTGGCCGCGTCGAAGGCGAAGAACTTCCGGCTGTACGAGCCCGCGAACACGGTGTTGTTCCACACCGCGGGAGACGCATAGACGTACCCGCCTGTCGCATGCGACCAGATGAGCTTGCCGGTCGTCGCGCCGAACGAGTACACCTTGCCGTCCGTCGAGCCGATGAAGACGCGACCGTAGGCGGCCGTCGGCGTCGAGTAGAACCGCGACGACCCGAAGAGCCGGCGCTGCCCGCGGTGCCTCCACACGAGCCGGCCGCTCTTGGCGGCGAGGCAGTACAGATAGCCGTCGTACGAGCCGACGTAGAGCCGGTCGCCGGAGAGCGCCACGCTCCCCTTCACCGCGCCGCGTGTCGGATAGCGCCAGAGCGTCTGCCCCGTGCGCGCGTCGAGCGCCCAGACGTTGCCGTTCCAGTCACCGACGTAGAGCCGGTTGCCGTCGAGCGTCGGCGACGTCTCCGACGGGCCGATCGCCTTCTGCCAGCGGATCCGCCCGACGCCGGCGGAGAACGCGATCACGCGGCCGTCGCCCTTCTTCGCGTTGCACGGCGGCTTGTTGAGGAAGACCGCGTAGACCGTGCCGTGCTTGTACGGCCCGAGCGCGGGCGACGCCGCCACGCAGCGATGCGAGAGGAACTTCCACGCGCGCTTGCCGGTCTTCTGGTTGATCGCGACGAACTTGCCGGAGTTCGTCGAGAAGAAGAGCCGCCTGAAGCCGATCACCGGCGGGAACTCGACGAGGCTTCCCGCGCCGTACCACCAGACGCGGCGGAACGGCGGCCGGACGCCGGCGACGGTGACCGAGCGCGTGTGCTCGCTGTCGAAGCCGTACTGCGCCCACTGGATTCCGGGGGCCTGGGGCCGCTCGGCGGACGGTCGTCGTGTCGAACTCCTCCGTCGAGGAGCCGCGGATGTTGCCGCCCTGCTGCAGCCGGTGGATGACGAGCGCGGCGACGATGCCCGACGCCACAACGAGGAGCACTGCGAGGACGATGAGCACACGCCGCATGACGGCGGCTCAGGTTATCCGGCCCCCGTGAGCGTTCCGAGCGGAACCGCGGTCGTCAGCCCCGCGGAGTTCGTCGCACGGAGCGTCGCCGTCCACGTACCCGCGGGGACAGCGAGCGTCGCCGTGCCGCTCGTCGGCAGCTTCCCGAGATCCAGCGTCTGCGGCGGGTTGACGCCGTTCGGGTCGGTCAAGTCGACGGCGAGGGCGAGCCAGGGCGTCCCTGGATCCGTCGCCTGCCACGTGAGCGTCGAGCCGGAGACGCTCGCAGTCGTGGGCGGCGGCGTCGTGTCCCACGCGACGACGACGGGCGCGAGCGAGAACGTCCCCTTGTGGCCTGCATAGCTGAGCGTCGAGACCTGAACCGGATACGTGCCCGGCGCGAGCGCTGCCGGCGGCTTCCACGTCACCGTGTGCGTCCCGCCTGCGAACCGGTACGTCGTGATCTTCCCGGCGACCGCGAGCGTGACCGACGCGCGCATCGAGAGCGTGAACGTGATCGGCGCCGTGTCGAGGTAGCCGTCGAGCGGTTGCGGCCAGATCGTCGCCGGCGCCGCCGCGGACTGCGACACCTGCGGTGCGTCGTAGTAGTAGGCATGGAACTGCGCAGCAGTCGCGATCCAGAACGGGTCCTGCGTCTGCGCGTGCGAGCTTCGCGAGCAAGGTCGTCACGAAGAGCTGGTAGTCGCGCGGGGCGTAGGGGCCGCCGAGCTCGTACCGCGACCAGTCGCCGGTGTCGAAGCGCGGGAAGAGCGCCTGGGCAGTCGCCGCGAGCCGCTGCGCGAGCTCGGACGCGCTGCTCGTCGTCCGTCGCCTGCGCGTACTCGAAGAGCGAGACGATCGCCTGCAGCTGCGCGTTCAGCACGACCTCGCTGTCGAAGCCGTACAGGCGGATCCACGGCCCGCTCGAGAGCTCGAGCGTGAGCGGCGGCACCGCTGCGTATGCGCGCACGGCTGCAGACGCGAGGGAAGGTGACTCGAGCAGCACGGAGGCGCGCGCAAGCGCCTGTGCCGCGACCGCCTGCGCCATGCCGGAGGCCCACGGCGGGCGGCCGCTGCCGAACCGGAACTGGTACTCCCACAGCAGTCGCGTCCCGCGCGGGATTGCGCGTGCCAGAAGCGCATCGGCGAGCGTCTCAGCCGCTGCGGGGTTTCCCGAGGCGACCGCGTTGTTGAGCGCGCCGAAGTTCGCGAGTGGGTGGAACTCGAGCCCGAGCCGCGGGAACCAGCGATACACGACGCCGTCGTCGTCGGTCACATCGATGCGCTTGGGCGGGAGGATGTGCGTCTCGAAGTAGTCGAGATTCGTCTCCAGCTGCGAGAAGAGCGCGAGCGCGCGCGGCGACGTGTACGAGTCCCAGAGCGGCGTCAACTGCGACAGCTGTGACGCGATCACCTGGCCGCGGAGCTTGGGCAGCGTCTTCACGTCGCGCAGTGCACGCGTGACCGCCGTTCGATAGCGCAGCGCGTCGGGCGGCTTCACCCAGTGGCGCTTGACCGCATTGGTGATCCCCTTGCGTGCGAGCGCGGCGTCGTGCGCCGTCGTCGCGTGCGCGAACGACGGAACGACGAGTGCGAGCACCGACGCGGCGGCGAAAGCCGCCGCACGCCTCATCGGCTCTTGTGCCGCAGGTGTCGGTGGCGGTGATGAATCGCAGTCGAACGTGTCACGGCACTCGTGCCCCCCTTGGGCTCCACTGCATAGAGACGAGAGTAGCCGTGAAACAGTAAGCGCATCCCGTTTCCGGAGACCGGCACGTAGTGCCCGTGCCCGAAGTGCAGGAGAACGCGGCCGTTTCGCGCATCCACGCCGACGATTCGATGCGCAAAGCTGCCGGCGTACGCGACGCCGTCGACGACGGCCGCCGCGCCCGAGATCGGGCCGCCGGCGCCGACCTCCCAGAGGATCCGGCCGCTCGCCGCCGAGACCCCGTAGAAGACGCCGTTGTAGGAGCCGAAGAACACGCGTCCGCCCCATGCCGCAGGCGAGGAGTAGACGTACGAGCCGGTGCCGACGCGCCAGAGATAGCGGCCGCTCGTCGAGAACGCCGTCAGCGAGCCGCCGGTCGACGAGGGAACGAAGACGCGGCCCGCCTGCGACGGCCGGCGTGCCGTAGATGCGGCCGTTGACGCTCGAGACCCAGCGGGTCGCGCCGGTCCTCGGCGAGAGCGCCCAGAGCCGGCCGCCGTAGTCGCCGATGAAGAGGCGGCCGCCGGCGATCGCGGCGCTCGAGGTGATCTTCGCGCCGAGCGAGCGCGCTCCACCGCAGCCTGTGCGTGCGGAGGTCGAGCGCCGAGACGACGCCGTTCCAGGCACCGAAGTAGTCGATCCCGTCGCGCACGATCGGCGACGACTCGATCGGCGAGCCGACGTAGCGCTCCCAGATCGCACGTCCCGGTGCGGCGGTCGAGCACGATCACGTGCCCGTTCATCGTGTGGTACACGAGGTCGTTGCCGAAGACGGCAGGCGACGACGCCATCTTCCCGGCGGGTGTGTCACGGCGCCAGAGCACGCTGCCCGAAGCGCATCGAGATCGCGCGGATCGTCGCGCGCGCGTTCCCGATGTACGCGACGCCGTCGTCGACGACCGCGGGGAACTCGATCAGCGTCCCCATGCCGACGCTCCACACGGTTCGAAACGGCGGCCGCAGGCGGATGTGCGTCTGCGCCTGCGCACGGTCGGGCGTCGCGCCGTACATCGGCCACTGCAAGTCGGGCCGGTAGACGCGGATCGTCACCTTCGCGCGATGCCTCGAAGTTCTCGAAGCACCGTGCGCGCGCTGTAGCCGCGCGCGCCGACGGTGACGTGCAGGGTGCGCCGCCACGGCACGCGGATCTCGGCGACGCCGTTCGCGTCCGGTGCGTGCGCTGCCGGCCCCAGAGCGTCACGCGCAGCGCGACGAACGCGCGTGCTGCGGTCGCCGTCGACGACGGTGACGACGAGCCGTGCCGGCACGTGGAGCGACCGCCGGCAGCGGCGGTCCGAAGCGAAGCGGGCGGAAGGTGCGACGGGCGCGGCCGAGCGGTGCGAGCCGCCGCACGCCGCGACGGACCCGAGCAGCAAGACGACGACTAGGGCTCGACGAGCGGCTCTGGCAGCTCTTCCGCGAACGGCTCCAACGTACCGCCCTCGTCCGGCTGACAGCACGAGCTCCGAGAAGAAGCGCGTCATGTAGAGATCCGCGCGGAAGTCGCCGAGCCGCGGGCTCAGGCCGCTCGCCCGCCGCGAGCGCGAGCGCGAGCTCCGGGTAGCGGCTGCCGGCAGCCGTCGGCAGCGGAAACGCGCCGCCGAAGCGCGGGTTGATGTCGGTGACGCGATGCGTGCCGTCCGGCTCGCGGAAGCACTGGACGTTCGCCGGGCCGACGAGCCCGACGCGTCTCGGCGACGTGACGGCCCACCTCGACAGCTCGGCGTCGGCGAATCGTCATCCCCTTGATCGACTCGCCGCCCTTCGACTCGATCATCGTGCGCGGGACCGCGTTCAGGCAGCGCGACTCGAGATCGCAGAAGAGATCGATCGAGAACTCCTCGCCGCGGCACATCGCCTGCACCATCGAGTCCTCCGTCGTGTACTCGAGGAAGAACTCGAGCTCGCGGCGGTCCGTGCAGCGGTAGATGCCGCGCGAGCCGAAGCCCTTGCGCGCCTTCACGAGCACCGGGAAGTCGAGCTCGGCCGGGCAGCGCGTCGGGAAGCCACGTCGCCGGCGAGCCGATGCCACGCTCGACGAAGAGCAGGTGCGCGAGCCACTTGTCGGCGAGCGCGTCGACGACGTCGGGCGCCGGCAGCAGGACGAGCGCGCCGAGCTCGTCGCGTCGCACGGGAGAGCACGCCGTGGTCGAGGTCGGTCAGCGGCACGACGAGGGCGACGTCGTGCTCGTGCACGAGCGCGCGGAGCGCCGCGACGTAGCTCCGGATCGTCGATGCGCGGCACGAACGCGTGCGTCGTCGGCGTGGTAGAGCGCGGGCGCAAGCGCGGTTGACGTCGGTTGCGATCGTCCGCGCGCCCGCGCGCTTGAACGCCGTGACGATGTCGACGCGCTGGCCCGCGCACGTGAAGAGGACGCCGCTCACGGGCGGAGAGGGTACCGTCGGCCGCCGATGGCTGCGCCGGCCCGTGTCGGCTCCGCTCGCGGCCTCGTCGTGCTCGTGCGCGTCGCTGCTCGCCCTCGTCGCGTGGCCTCGGCGTCGCGTGCTCGCTTCGTCTGGCCGCCGGCCGAGTCGTCGGCGCCGGCACGCCGAGCGTCGTCGTCGTCCTCTCCGGCGACAAGCGGCGGCTCCCGCCCGCGCTCGCGCTCGATCCGCAGGGCGTCGCGCACGTGCTCGCGATCTCGAGCGTCCACCGGACGCGCCACTGGCCGCAGGCGACGAGGCTCTGCAACGGCCGGGCGCTACGCGCACGCGCGCGTCATCTGCTTCGACGCGGTGCCCTACAGCACGCGCGGCGAGGCGCGTGCGGTCGCCCGGCTCGCGCGGTGCAGCACTGGAGCTCGGTCGTCGTCGTCACCTCCACTTCCACGTCACCCGCGCGCAGATGCTCTTCCGCCGCTGCCTACACGGCCCGTGTACGCGATCGGCGCGTCGTCGCCCGTGTTGCGCCTTCCGGAGGAATGGCTGTCGGAGACGGGGAAGCTGATCGTGCAGCTCACGGTCGAGCGCGGCTGCTAGCCGCTCGACCAGCCGCCGGTCTCGCCCTTGTAGGTGCCGCCGAAGAGCGCGAACGGCGTCCGCAGCAGGATCTTCAGGTCGAGCAGCGGCGAGCGGTGCTCGACGTACCAGACGTCGAGCTCGATCCGCTCGGCCCACGGCAGCGTCGCGCGGCCGTGGATCTGCGCCCAGCCGGTGATGCCGGGCTTCACGTCGAGCCGGTGACGCTGACGCTCGTCGTAGCGCTCGACCTGGTAGCGAAGCGTCGGGCGGGGGCCGATCACGCTCATCTCGCCGCGGATCGACGTTCCAGAGCTGCGGCAGCTCGTCGAGCGAGAGCCTGCCGCAGGACGCGCCCGGCGCGCGTGATGCGCGAGTCGCCCTCGTTGACGGCGTAGCCGGCGCCCATGCGTCTCCGCGCCGACGACCATCGTCCGCAGCTTCAGCAGCTCGAAGTCCGACGCCGTCCTTGCCGACGCGCGTCTGCCGGTAGAGCACCGGGCCGCGGCTCCTCGAGCTTGACCGCGAGCGGCGGCGAGCCCGAGCAGCGGGGACGCGACGACGAGCGCGGTGCCGGCGACGGCGACGTCGGCGCGCGGTTCAGCGCGTGCCCTCGGCGGGCTCCCACGTCGCCGGCACGCCGCGCCGGAGGTAGTTCCAGAGCGCGACGACGGTCGCCCACGTGACGAGCACGTAGTAGCGCGCGATGCCCGACGCCGACGACGCGCGGCGAGCGAGCACGCCGAGCTGGAGACCGAGCGCGACCGCGTAGATCGGTGCCGTGGCCGAGCGAGCGCGATCGATCGGCCCGAGCAGCGACGAGGTGCAGCAGCGCCGCTCGCGTAGCGCAGGTGCCGGTGCGAGAGCACCTCGACGAGATAGAGCGGCCGCAGCCGCCGCAGCATCTTGCCCTCGACGACGATCGCCCAGCAGTGCTCGAACATCCGCACCTTGCGGCGGTACTCGTCCTCGTTCGTCGGCGTCGCCTTCTCGAACGCGTTCGCCTCCGGCTCGTAGACGGCACGCCGCCCGCGCTGCACCATCAGGTACGGCAGCGAGAGGTCGTGGCCGAAGCGCGGGTCGACCTCGACGTAGTCGCTGCGCCGCACGCGCGTAGATCGAGCCGTTGCCGCCGGTGACCGAGTCGAGCCGCGACTCGGCCGCGCGCAGCGCGAGCTCGTACCGCCAGTAGACGCCTTCCTTGTTG
Source organism: uncultured Actinomycetes bacterium (assembly GCA_963838985.1). Classification (GTDB taxonomy): domain Bacteria; phylum Actinomycetota; class Thermoleophilia; order Gaiellales; family Gaiellaceae; genus Palsa-739. The sequence goes on along the minus strand of CAWITF010000006.1, from coordinate 45,236 downwards.
CGCCCGTCGTCGGTCGTCGATGTTGAGCCGGCCGCAGACGTACGCGACGTCGGGGTCGGCGAACGTTGCGCACGAGCGTGCGCAGCGCGTCCGGCGCCCACGTCGAGTTCGCGTCGGAGAACGCGACGATCTCCGCGTCCGTCTCGCGCACGGCGTGGTCCTGCGCCGCGACCTTGCCGCCGCGCGGCGTTGCGGATCACGCGCGCGCCCGCGCGCCTCCGCGAGCTCCTCCGTCGCATCGGTCGAGGCGTCCGAGGTGACGACGATCTCGAGCCGGTCGGCGGGATAGTCGAGCGCGCGCAGGTTCTCGATCCGCCGCTCGATCACCGATCTCCTCGTTGTAGGCGGCGACGATCACCGCGACGGTCGGCAGCAGGCCGCTCGTCGCGGCGCACGCGGGCGCGTGCGCAGCGCGCGACGAGCAGCCGCCGACGAGCGGGTAGAGGAGGTGCGTCCACGCGAGCGCGCCGAGCAGACCCAGAAGAGCGACCTTCACCACGACCACGCGTAGGCCAGTGTAGGTGCACGAGCCGAGGTTACCGCATCCTTGAGCGCGCATGCCGCGCCCGTCTGCTTCGTCGTCGGCGCGCGGCCGAACTTCATGAAGGTCGGCGCCGGTGCGTCGCGCGCGCTGCGATCGCGCCGGACCGACGCTGCTCGTCCATACGGGGCAGCACTACGACGCCGAGATGTCGGACGTCTTCCTCGCGCGAGCTCGGCCTGCCGGAGCCCGACGTCTTCCTCGGCGTCGGCTCGGGCACGCACGGCGAGCAGACGGCGCGGGCGCTCGTCGGCATCGAGACAGGTGCTGCTCGAGCAGCAGCCCGGCCGGCGTCGTCGTCGCCGGGCGACGTCAACTCGACGCTCGCCGGCGCGCTCGCCGCCGCGAAGCTCGGCATCCCGGTCGCGCACCTCGAGGCCGGGACTGCGCAGCTTCGACCCGTCGATGCCGGAGGAGCACAACCGCCGGCTCACCGACCACCTCAGCGAGCTGCTGCTCGTCGCACTCGCCAGAGCGCACTCGACAACCTCGCGCGCGAGGGGATCGAAGCCGAGCACGGTCGCAGCTCGTCGGCAACACGATGATCGACTCGCTGCTCGAGCACGTCGACGCACGCGCGAGCCGACGCCCCGTGGGCCGCGCTACGGCTTCGAGCCGGGCACGTACGGCCTCGTGACGCTCCACCGGCCTGCGCTCGTCGACGATCCCGACCTGCTCGCGCGAGACGGTCGCGCGCTCGCCGAGCTCGCGCGAGACGCTGCCGCTCCTCTTCCCGGTGCACCCGCGCACGTCGCAGCCGCCTCGAGGCACTCGACGTCTCGCGGCGGACGAGCGTGCTCGTCACCGGCCCGCTCGGCTACCTCGAGTTCCTCGGGCTCGAGGCGAGCGCGCGCTTCGTGCTCACCGACTCGGGCGGCGTGCAGGAGGAGACGTCGGCGCTCGGCGTCCCGCTGCTTCACGCTGCGCGACACGACCGAGCGGCCGGTCACGGTCGAGCTCGGCACGAACACGCTGCTCGGGCTCGACCCGACGCGGATCGCGGAGATCCCTGCGCTGCTCGAGCAGCGCGCGGCCGGCGACGCCGATCCCGCTCTGGGACGGACACGCCGGCGAGCGCGCGGCCGACGCGATCTGCGGCGTTCCTGGCGTCGCCGCGAGCGTCGCTGGCGCTGCGACTAGATGTGCGGCATCGCAGGCGCGCTCTCCTTCGACCCGTGCGTTCCGCGTCGACGGAGCCGATACGTCGACGCGCATGCGCGAGACGCTGGCGCACCGCGGGCCCGACGGCGCGCGACACGTGGGTCGTCGCCGGACGGCCGCGTCGGCCTCGGCTTCCGCCGGCTCGCGATCATCGATCTCTCCGACGCGGCGATGCAGCCGATGCGCGAACGAGGACGGCATCGCTCCGGCTCGTCTTCAACGGCGAGATCTACAACCACGCGGAGCTGCGCGCGCGAGCTCGAGCAGCTCGGCGGCCACGTCTTCCGCACCGACCACTCCGACACCGAGGTGATCGTCCACGCCTTCGAGCAGTGGGGCATCGACTGCCTGCACCGGTTCCGCGGCATGTTCGCCTTCGCCCTCTGGGACGCGCGCGCCGGGAGCTCTGGCTCGTGCGCGACCGCGATCGGCATCAAGCCGCTCTACTGGAGCCGTGCACCACGAGCGGCCTCGTCGTTCGCCTCCGAGATCAAGGCGCTGCTCGACCGATCCGCAGCAGGAGCGCGCGGTCGACGAGGAGTCGCTCTACCACTACCTCTCGTTCCTCACGACGCCGGCGCCGCGGACGCTCTTCCGCGGCATCCGCAAGCTCGCCGGCGGCACCTGGCTGCGCGTCGCCGCGCGACGGCACGGTCCGCGAGCAGCGCTACTGGGACGCCTGGGACGACGCGACGCCGCTCGACGGGCGTCGTCCGAGGACGAGATCGCGCGAGCGGGTGCTCGAGGAGCTGCGCACGTCGGTCGCAGCTCCGCAAGGTGAGCGACGTGCCGGTCGGCGTCTTCCTCTCCGGCGGCATCGACTCGAGCACGAACGCCGCGCTCTTCTCCGAGGGCGAGACGCACGCCGGTCAAGACGTTCTCGATCGGCTACGACGGCGACTACGACGTCGTACCAGAACGAGTTCCAGTACGCGCGGCAGATGGCGGAGCGCGTCGGCGCCGACCACCACGAGCGGATGCTCTCGCTCGACGACCTGCTCGACTTCCTGCCGCGAGATGGTCCGGCTGCAGGACGAGCCGATCGCCGACCCCGTCTGCGTCCCCGTCTACTACGTGTCGAAGCTCGCGCGCGACAACGGCGTCATCGTCTGCCAGGTCGGCGAGGGCGCCGACGAGCTCTTCTGGGGCTATCCGTCGTGGCGGACGCTGCTCGCGGCTGCAGCGCTACGACGACCTGCCGGTGCCGCGCGTGCTGAAGCGCGCCGGGCGTTGCGGCGCCGCGGCTCGCCGCGGGCCGCGGACGGCCGCCGGCGAGATCGAGTACCTGCGCCGCGGCGGCGCGGGGCAGCCGGTCTTCTGGGGCGGCGCCGAGTCGTTCACCGAGGCGCAGAAGCAGCGCGCTGCTCTCGCCGCGTCTTCGGCGCGAGCTCGGCGGACTCACGTCGTGGGACGCGATCGCGCCGATCCGCGACCGCTTCGAGGCGAACGCGCTGGGAGCGCTCGCACCTCAACTGGATGAGCTACATCGACCTCAACCTCCGCCTGCCGGAGCTGCTGCTGATGCGGGTCGACAAGATGTCGATGGGCGTCAGCCTCGAGGCGCGCGTGCCGTTCCTCGACCACAAGCTTCGTCGAGCTCGCGCATGTCGATCCCCGAGAAGGCGAAGACGAACGGCGGCACGCTGAAGCACGTCCTCAAGCAGCGCCGTGCGCGGCGTGATCCCCGACGAGCTGATCGACCGGCCGAAGCAGGGCTTCGGCGTCCCGGTCCACGAGTGGCTCTTCGACCGGCTCGGCGACGAGACGCGCCGCGACGCTCGACGCCTTCTGCGACGAGACCGACCTGCTCGACCGGAACGAGGTCATGTCGATCGTCGATCAGATCGCGCGCTCGACGGAGGCGTGGATGCTCCTCAACCTCGCGCTCTGGCACAAGGAGTTCATCGCATGAAGCAGGTGCTGATGCGCGGCGGCGGCGTCGCGTCGAGGACGTGCCGGCGCCGTTCGTCGACGCCGCGCGGCGTGCTCGTGCGCGTCGAGTGCGTCGTGCGTCAGCGTCGGCACCGAGCTCGCGAGCATCGCAGATGTCGGGGCTGCCGCTCTACCGGCGCGCGCTGAAGCAGCCGCAGAACGCGAAGCGCGCACTCGAGGTCGCGCGCCGCGACAGGGTTCGTCGCGCACGTACAAGCGCGTCACGGAGCAGCTCGACGCCGGGCTCCCGACCGGCTACTCCGCGCGCCGGTGTCGTCGTCGAGGCCGGCGAGGAGGTCGACGGCTTCGCGCCGGGCGACCGCGTCGCGTGCGCCGGCGCCGGCATCGCGAACCACGCCGAGCTCGATCGCCGTCCCCGTGAACCTCGCCGCGCGCGTTCCCGACGGCGTCGACCTCGACGACGCCTCGACCGTGACCCTCGGCGCGATCGCGCTGCAGGGCGTGCGGCGGGCGCAGCCGACGCTCGGCGAGACGATCGTCGTGCTCGGGCTCGGGATCCTCGGGCAGCTGACGGCGCAGCTCCTGCGCGCCGCCGGCTGCCAGGTCGTCGCGCAGCGATCTCGACCCGGAACGCGTCGCGCTCGCGGTGGCGCATGGCGCGCTCGACGGCAGCGGCGACTTCGCGGAGCGTGCGCGCGCGCACACCGACGGCTTCGGGCTCGACGCGGTGATCATCACGGCCGCGACGTCGAGCAGCGACCGATGCATCTCGCGACGCCGCAGCCTGCACGCCGCAAGAGGGGCGGATCGTGATCGTCGGCGACGTCGGGCTCGACCTGCGCCGGGCCGACCTCTACGAGAAGGAGCTCGACGTCCTCATCTCGACCTCGTACGGCCCCGGCCGCTACGACAGCGTCTACGAGCTCGAGGGCCGCGACTACCCGATCGGCTACGTCCGCTGGACCGAGAACCGCAACATGGAGGAGTACCTGCGAGCTGCTCGCCGCAGGGCGCGTGCGGCTCGACGCGCTCCCGCGCGAGCGGTACGACGTCGATGCTGCGGACGAGGCCTACGACGCAGTCTCGCGCGAGGGCGAGCGTCCGCTGCTCGTCCTCCTCTCGCTATCCCGAGCGCGAGGAGCGCGGGCGGTCGCACACCGTCGTGCGCACGCGACGCCCGCCGCGCGGCACGATCGGCGTCGCGCTCGTCGGCGCCGGCGCCTTCGCGCAGGGCACGCCATCTTCCGAACCTGCGCAAGCTCGACGAACCTTCGCGCTGCGCGCGGTGATGAGCCGTACCGGCTCGACGGCGCAGGGCCGTCGCCGAGCGCTTCGGCGCGGCCTACGCGACCACCGATCTCGACGAGGTGCTCGCGCGACGAAGACGTCGGGCTCGTGCTGATCTCGACGCGGCATGACCTGCACGCGCCGCTCGCGCTGCGCGCGCTCGCGCCGGCAAGCACGTCTTCGTCGAGAAGCCGCTCGCGCTCGACGAGGACGAGCTCGCCGCGATCGAGGCGTTCTTCGCCGACGCGGGCGATTCGGCGCCGCTGCTGCATGACCGGCTTCAACCGGCGCTTCTCGCCGGCCGCCGAGCACGTGCGCGCGGCGCTCGCCGAGCCGCACGACGCCGCTCGTCGCCGACTACCGCATGAACGCCGGCTACATCCCGCTCGACCACTGGGTGCACGGGCCGGAAGGCGGCGGCCGGAACATCGGCGAGGCCTGCCACGTCTACGACCTGTTCGACTCCCTGGTCGGCGACGCCGGAGGTCCTCCGTCGTCGCGCGCTCGATCGTGCCTCCGGTCGGACCGGCTCGGCACGCAACGACAACTTCGCGGCGACGATCGCCTACGCCGACGGCTCGCTCTGCACGCTGCACTACACCGCGCTCGGCAACGCCGGACTATCCGAAGGAACGGCTCGAGGTGTTCTGCCGACAACGCGGTGCTCCCGCTCGACGACTACAAGTCGGTCTCGGTCGCCGGCCGCGGGCGACGGCTGGCGCGGGCGTCACGCAGAACAAGGGCCACCAGCGAGGAGCTCGCGGCGCTCGCCGCGGCCTGCGCTACGGGCGGCCCATGGCCGATCTCGCTCGACGAGCAGCTGCGCGCGATGCGGATCGCGTTCGCGGTCGAGGAGGCGATCCGGTGGCTGAGCCGACCTACTCCTTCGTCATCCCGGTCTACGACGAGGAGGAGACGCTCCCCGAGCTGCGAGCGCCGGCTCGTCGACCTGCTCGAGCGGCTCGACGGGCCGGCGGAGTCGTCTTCGTCGACGACGGCAGCAGCGACCGCAGCTGGGAGCGTGATCTCCGACATCGCGCGGCGCCGACGCGCGCTTCAAGGCGATCGGCTTCTCGCGCAACTTCGGCCACCAGATGGCGATCACCGCGGGCATGGACGTCGCGAGCGCGGCGATGCCGTCATCGTCATGGACGCCGACCTGCAGGACCCGCCGGAGGTCGTGCTCGAGATGGCAGCGCGCTGGCGCGAAGGCTACGAGGTCGTCTACGCAGTGCGTGAAGAGCGCTCCGGAGAGACGCGGTTCAAGCAGTACACCGCGGCGGCGTTCTACCGCTCTTCCGGCGGATGACCGACATCGACATCCCGCGTCGACGTCGGCGACTTCCGCCTCGTCGACCGTCGCGCGCTCGACGCGTTCACGGTGATGCGCGAGAACAACCGCTACGTCCGCGGCATGTTCAGCTGGATCGGCTTTCGGCAGATCGGCGTGCCGTACCGGCGCGAGAGCCGCTACGCGGGATCGACCAAGTATCCGCTGCGCAAGATGCTCAAGTTCGCGGCCGACGGATCATCGGCTTCTCGCAGCGTGCCGCTGCGCGCTGGCACTGCAGGCCGGCTTCATCGTCTCCGTCGGAGCGTTCATCTTCGGCGTGATCGCGCTGATCGCGAAGTTCGCCGGCTTCTACCACGTCTCCGGGCTCGCGTCGCTCGCGGTCGTGACCGCGTTCCTCGGCGGCATGCAGCTGATTGTGCTCGGCGTGATGGGCGAGTACATCGCGCGCATCCACGACGAGGTGAAAGGACCGGCCGCTCTACCTCGTGCGCGAGACGCTCGGCTTCCAGGACGCGCGCGCGCAGATCGACCGTACGCCGACGAGGCAGTCCGCTGAAGAAGGCGCGGTTCGACGAGTACAGAGGGACGTGAGCCAGCTATCGGTCGGAGGTGGAGAAGTCGATCTCCTTCATCCGGCAAGACCTCGACTTCTTCACGCGCGCGAAGGCGCGTGCGCTGCTCGATCTCGCAACAGAGCAGCTCGGCGGCACGAAGACGCTCAAGGCGCTCGATGTCGGCTGCGGCCCGGGGGAGACGGACGAGTGGCTCGTCGACGGATCCACGACCTGCACGGCGTCGACATCTCGGAAGGAGTTCTCGAGCGCAGCGAGGGAACGGAACCCCGGCGTCGACTACGTCCTCTACGACGGCGAGCGGCTCCCCTTCGATGACAGCATGTTCGACCTCGTGTTCGCGATCAATGTCATCCACCATGTTCCCACGCAGCGGTGGGAGCCATTCATCGCCGAGCTCACCCGGGTCGTGCGGCCTGGAGGACTGCTCGCGCTGATCGAGCACAATCCGCTCAACCCGTTGACACGTCTGGCGGTTGCGCGGTGCGAGTTCGACGACGACGTCGTCCTCCTCCCGCGACGAGAGGCCGAGCGGCTGCAGCGAGATGCCGGCCTGCAGCCGATCGCCTCGAGATACATCACGTTCTTTCCCGTGGCGAAGTCGATGCGCTCGCAGGTGTCGAGCGTAGGCTCGGGCGTCGTCCCGCTCGGTGCCCAGTACCTCGCGGCCGGCCGGCGCTCGGGGTGAGGTACCCTCGGCCCGCGTGACCGAGTTCGCGAACACCGCAGGTTTTCGACGAGCGCGGACGCAGCCGCGCGCCGTGGCGGAGTCCCGCGCTCTGGCTCGTCCTCTACAGCGTCGTGATCTGCGGCCGCCGCAGTCTCCGTTCATGGAACACGCGCGCGCCGCTGCCGATCATGAGCTCGCGCGAACTCCGATGTCGCCGCATCGATCGCCGTGCTCGACCGCGGCGGCCCTCCCCTCCTCGCGTCCGACGTTCCCTACCACGCGGGCATCGCGGTCAGCCATCTGCGGCCCGTCGGCGTCACCGACGACCAGGGCATCTACGTCTACCTGCCCGTTGCTCTCGAAGATCACGGGCGAGAAGGATCCCTCGACGCTGATGAAGTGGCTCTTCATGGGCGCTTCGCCCTGCTCGTTCTCGTGTATCCGCTGATGTTCTACGAGCTCTTCGGCTCGATCGTCTTTGCGATGGCGGCGCCGGCACTCGTGCTCTGGAAATTCGCGTTCACACAGACACTCGACCTGTACTGGGTGCTCGCCTGGTGCATGCTCCTCGGGATCCCAGGGCTCGTCCTCGCGCTACCGCTGGTGGAGCGAGAGCCGCAGGCGAGCCGTCGGTCGTGCTGCTCGTCGGCTTGATGCTCGCCGCGAGCTTCTCGACGTCGATTCGTATCCATTCCGGGCTGCCGATCATGATCGGCGCGCTCGGCATCGTCGCGCTCGTCGGCGTGTCAGCCCTGGCGCCGCGCGCGCAACGCTTCGCGTTCTGGCGGCTTCCGCGCTGGTGGTTCCGGCCGGCGGTCGCGGTCGGGCTCGTCGTCGCCTACCTGTCGATCGGGACGTTCGGCCTCGACGGCGTTCGTGCGTACCGCAATCATGTCATCCACGAGCCGTCGTTCGGCTCGACGTGGCCGACGCAACATCCGTTCTGGCACAACGCGTACATCGGGCTCGGCTACCTGCCGAACCCGTACGGCATCGAATGGAACGACTCGGTCGCCGCGGACGCCGTGCAGCGCGACCGCCCCGGGACGGGCTTTCTTGACGAACGAGTACGAAGCCGCTCTCGGCACCGCTACGCGCAGATCGCGGAGCACGATCCCGGATTCGTGCTGCGCAACTTCTGGGTCAAGGCACGCGTGCTCGTCGCCGACGCAGTCTCGCGCTTCTGGCCTGCGTTCATCCTGCTTCCGCTCGCGGCACTCGTTCGGCGTGCAGCGGCGCTCGATTCGCGTCGGGCTGCTGTTGCCGTACCGGCGGCAGCTCCTCGGCGCGCTGGCGCCGATCCTGACGATCCCGGACCTCTCGTACGAGCTCGCGTGGCTCGGGACCTGGGGTGCGCTCTTCGTGCTCGCGCTCGGCTGGCTGTGGGTCAACCTCACGCGCGCGGTGCAAGCCGACTTGCCGCCCGACCTCGCGCCGCTGCGCGAACGGCCCGACGCGGCCGCGCTGCGTGCACTGCGCGTCAGCTTGCTGCGCTCGCGTCCGGCGTGGCTCGCCGCGGCCGGGATCGTGCTCGCACTCGCGCTCGCGTCCACGGCGAGGCCCGCGCCCGAGCCGAGCTCCGGCTCGCTCTACGGGTCGGCAGGCTCGTTCATCGACAAGTCGTGGCTCGACCGCCCCGCGCTTCGCAGCTGGGACTTCGCCGGCGCCGTGCCGCACGGCTGGTCGGCGGAGAACGGCGCGTTCGTGCAATCCGACTCGGGGGACATCGGCGTCTCCGGCCTCTACGTCCGCTCGGCCGTCACGACGCAGACGGACGCACTACAGAGCCCGGCGATCTCGCTGCCCGCGGGCACCTACGACCTGCTGACGACGGCGCGCTCGCTGACGGCCGGATTCAGGATCGTCGTCCGCGCGCCCGACGGGTCGGAGCTCGCAGGGAGCGGGTACTCGTCGCAGCAGCCCGAGTTCCTCTCGGAGCCGACCTGGCTCCGCTTCAAGCTCGCCTCGCCGACGACGGTGCACATCGCGGTGTCGAGCTGGTCGGCGTTCCCGACCGCTTCCGCGTGGATCCTCTGGAAGATGCGGCTGCTGTCGGCGAGCGTGGCGGCGGCTGCGGCGACACGCGACGCGGGGTATTACACGCAGCACGCGACGACGCCCGAGCCGCCGACAGCCGCGCCGGCGATCGACGACTGGTCGTTCACGAGCGGAATGCCGCCCGACTGGGGCCCCGTCGCGGCGCCGATCGTCGGCACCGGCGGCGGCGGTGCGGCGATCACGACCGCGCTCGACCCCGGCCTGCAGATCTGGTCGCCCCCGCTCGACCTGACGCCCGGCCGCTACCGCGTACAGGTCCTCGCGGCCGTGCCCGTCGGTGGGATCGAGCTCGGCGCCGTCGCCGACAGCGATCGGCACTGGCTCGGCTCGGGCCGGTACTGGCGGCGCCCGACGCTCGGCAGCGACCCGCTGACCGCCGACTTCACGCTGCGCCGGCCCACCGTCGTTCGGGTTGCACTTTCGAACTGGGCGAAGACCGCGCACATCTCGATGTGGACGATCGGGCGGGTCACGCTCTATCGCGAGCGCTGAGACCGCGGCGAGGCTCGCCGCCCGTGACTGATCGCCGCATGCAAGCCGCGCAGCTCGTTCGTCTCGGCCGCCGCGCGATTCGGAAGCCGCCACGCGTCGTCGTTGCTCGTCTCGCCGCCGAGCTTCGCGTCGAGCTCGACCGTCGTGCCGCGCCGCGACGGGGTCGGTCGCTCGACGAAGTGGGTCTGCTCCGTCTCTACGAGTCCGACTCGCTCGACGCTCTCTGGAACGAGCTCGTCGAGGCGCCGTACCCCTTCGCGCGCACGCGGGCGGAGGTCGAGCAAATCGAGCAAGTCCTTCCCGGCGAGCGCGCACGCATCCTCGAGTCGGCCGAGCGCGCACTCGCGCGCCGGGTCGATCTGCTCGGGTCCGGGCCGGTCGAGCTCGGCACGCCGCTCGACTGGCACGCCGACCCGAAGACGGGCCGCCGGTGGGAGCTCGGCTACGGCCGCCGGCTCGACTACGTGAATCTCGACGAGCCGAGTGACGTGAAGCTCCCATGGGAGATCTCGCGGCTGCAGTGGGCCCTCCCTGCCGCACAGGCGTACGTGCTGACCGGCGACGAGCGCTATGCCGAGGGTGTCCGCGCCCTGCTCGCCGAGTGGATCGAGGCGAACCCCTACACGCTCGGCGTCAACTGGGCGATCGCGATGGAGCCCGCGTTCCGCATCTTCACGTGGGGCTACCTCTTCCACGCACTCGGAGGAAGCGACGCGTGGTCCGACGCGTCGTTCCGGCTCGCGTTTCTCCGCTCACTCACGCTGCACGCCGTCTTCGTCGACCGGAACATCGAGCGCGCAGACGTGAACGGGAACCACTTCACCGCGGACGCCGCCGCACTCGTCGCCGCGGGCTGTCTCTTCGCCGGCCGCGGGCCTGCCGCCGCGTGGCGTGCGCGCGGCTGGACGGAGCTCGTCGACGAGCTGCCGCGTCAGATCCTCGCCGACGGCGTCGACTTCGAGGCGTCGACGGCGTACCACCGCCTCGTCGTCGAGCTCTTCCTCGTCGCGGCGGTGCAACACCGCGCAGCCGGCGGCGAGGTCCCGCCCCTCTACCGCGACCGGCTGCTCGCGGCGGCCGACTTCGCCGAGGCATACGTGCACGCCGACGGCACCACGCCGCTCTGGGGCGACTCGGATGACGCGCGCGTGCTGCCGCTCGGCGGGCTGCCGCCCGGCGACCACGGCTACCTCCCCGGCGTCGTTCGCCGCGCGTTCGGCTCCGAGAGCAGCGGAGCCGGCGGCGCGGAGGAAGCGTGGCTCCTCGGCCCGCCGGCTACGGCGCCGGCCGCCCCCGGCGAGCGCCGCTCGCAGGGCTTCCCCGACGGCGGCGTGTACGTGCTCGCGTCGGGCACGGACCACGTCTTCGTCGATGCGGGCCCGGTCGGGCTCGCGGGCCGCGGCGGGCACGGGCACAACGACTGCCTGTCGTTCGAGGCCGTGCTCGACGGCGTCGCGGTCGTCACCGACTGCGGCTCATACGTCTACACGGCCTCCCCGTCCTGGCGCGATCGATTTCGCAGCACCGCGTTCCACAACACTCCGCACGTGGACGACGTCGAGCAGAACCGCATCGATCCGCAGAGCCTGTGGCGGCTGAGCGACGACGCGCGGCCCGAGGTGACGCAGTTCGACGAGGCCGTCAACCTGATTCGCGCGAGGCACGACGGATACGAGCGCCTGCCGAGTCCCGTGACCGTCGAGCGCACGCTCCGGCTCGAGTCTCGGCTCCACGCATTGCTCGTCGCCGACGAGCTCGCCGGGCCAGGCGAGCACGACGTCGAGGTCCCGCTCCACCTTGCACGCGGCGTCTCCGTGACGGAGACCGCGCCCGGCCGCTGCCGAGTCGAGGCGGAAGGCAGGTCGTTCGAGATCGCCTGGCAGCCGTCGGAGGACTGGACGCTCGAGGTCGGAAGCGGCTGGGTCTCGCCGAGCTACGGCGTCAAGCACGAGCTCGTGCGGCTCGCCTTTCGGCGCACCGGCCCGCTGCGGCCGCTCACCGTCGTGATCGCACCGAGCGAGCACGCGGCGGAAGCGTGGGAGGCGCTCGCCGGATGAGTCGCAAGGTCGCGCTCACGACGCTCAGCCGCTGCGCGATGCTCGTCGCGGGCCTTGCCTCGAGCGTGATCACCGCACGCACCCTCGGGCCGGCCGGACGCGGCGAGTACTTCTTCATCGTCACGCTCGCGGCGACGGTCGTGCAGTTCGCGAATCTCGGCTTGCACTCGAGCAACACCTATTTCGTGTCGAAGGACCGCAACGCGCTGGCCGCGCTCCTCGGCAACAGCTTCTGGGCGTCCCTCGGCGTCGGCCTCGTCGCCGCGGGAATCGCGGTGGCGGTGCTCCGGCTCTTCGACCCGATTCCGAACGCGCGCCACGCACACGTCTGGTACGTCGTCGCGCTCGTTCCGCCGCTCCTCTTCTTCCTGCTGGGCGCGAATCTGCTCGTGGGGATCGACCGCATCGGCACGTTCAACGTGATCGAGGCAGCCGGTCGACTGGCCGTGCTCGCGGCGTTCGCGGTCACGGCGCTCGTGGCGACGACGGCTTCCGCGTTCCTCGCCGCGTCGGCGATCGCGTGGATTCTCGTCTCGGGGATCCTGATCGTCGTCCTGAAACGGCTCGCACGCGGGCCGCTCCGCCTCGACACCGCGATGTTCACTGCGGGCTTCCGGTACGCAGCCAAAGCGTATCTCGTCTCGCTGCTCGGCTTCCTCGTCCTGCGCAGCAGCGTCTTCCTGCTCGAGCGGATGACGACGTCGAAGGAGGTCGGCTACTTCTCGGTCGCGTCGCAGATCGCAGACGTCCTCGCGATCATCCCGACGTCGGTCGCGCTCGTCCTCTTCCCCGACCTCGTTCGCGACGAGCGCCGGCGCTGGGCCCTCACGATGCGGAGCTGCGCCGTCGTGTTCGTCGTCCTCTCGGCTGCGTGCATCGTCGTCGGCTTCGTCGCCGGCCCGGTGATCCGGATCGTGTTCGGGCACGGCTTCGCACCGTCCGTCGGGGTGCTGCAATGGCTGCTTCCGGGCGTGGTCGGGCTCGGAGTCACCTCGGTCGTCTCCCAGTACCTCGCCGCCGTCGGCATGCCGCGCATCGTGATCTGGGTCTGGCTCGGCGATCTCGTCTGCGCGGGCCTCGTCGGCTTCCTGCTGATCCGGCGGAACGGCGGCGTCGGCGCGGCCGAGGCGCTCTCGATCACGTACTGGATCGCCTTCGGCGCGATGCTCGCCGTGTCGTACCGTTACCGGCGCCGTCTCGACGACGCAGGCCGCCCCGACGCGGTCCCCGTCGACCCGGAGCCGGAGCCGCCGTGGCTGTAGCCCTGACCGCACATCCTCTTTCTGCCGATTACCGCCGCCGGCTCGAAGCCGCGATCGGCGTCGAGCCGGAATACGTGACGCTCTCCCATCTCCGTCGCGAGTCGCCCGCGACGATCCTGCGTACGCTCGGCCGCCTGCAGCGCCGCGCCTGCTTCCTGCCGCTCGAGGATCAGGCCAGCCGCGTCGTGCTGCCCGTCCTCGAAGCGGTCGCGTCGACGCTCCGCCCGCGCTCGCTCGAGGTCGTCGGGCCGGAGCTCGAGCGCCAACGGATCTCTCGCTTCACCGCCGTGCCGTCGCTCGCCGCCGTCGGTGTCGCGACGCTCGACGGACGCCGCGCCCTCCGCCGCGCACGAAGCCAGATCGCCGAGCTGCAGCGCGCAAGGCGATCGTCGGTGTCCTTCGAGGTTGCCCCCCGCGTCGTGCACGTGAATGGGAATCTCTGGTTCGGCGTCAAGGCCGGCGGCTCGGTCGGCCACATCGCCGGGGTCGCGAACGGCTTCGCCGAGAACGGCTACGACGTCGAGCTCGTCGCCGTCGCCGCGCCGCCGACCGCGATGCACGAACGCGTGCGCTTCACGCCGTTCTCCGCTCCCTCGGCCTTCGGCCTCCCGCCGGAGGTCAACACGTACCGCGTGCAGCCGGAGATCGAGCGCGTCGCGTCGGCGGCGCTGACCGGGTCGCGAAGCGGCATCCTCTATCAGCGTCACTCGCTGGCGACGCATGCGGGTGCACGCGCCGCGCACCGGCTCGGCGTCCCCTACGTCGTCGAGTACAACGGCTCCGAGGTGTGGGTGCAGCGCAACTGGGGCCGCCGTCTTGCCTACGAAGAGCTCGCCCTCGCAGGCGAGGAGGTGACGCTCGCGCACGCGCATCTCGTCGTCACGGTGTCGGAAGTGCTCCGCGACGAGCTCGTCGAGCGCGGTGTCGCGCGCGAGCGAATCGTCTGGTACCCGAACTGCTTCGATCCGGCCGTCTTCGATCCGGGCCGCTTCGATGCGGATGCGTCGGCACAGCTCCGGGCCGAGCACGGGATCGCCAAGGACGCGGTCGTCGCCATGTTCCTCGGGACGTTCGGTGAATGGCACGGCGTCGACGTCCTCGCACAGGCGATCCGGAGGCTTCGAGACCGGCACGCCGACTGGCTCGAGCGCACGCGGCTGCACTTCATGCTCGTCGGCGACGGGCTCCGCATGCCCGAGGTGCGCGCGATCCTCGGCGAGGACAACCCGTTCTGCACGCTGACCGGGCTCGTCCCGCAGGACCGCGCCCCTGCCTACCTCGCCGCCGCCGATCTCGTGCTGTCGCCGCACCGCGCGAACGCCGACAGCTCGCGGTTCTTCGGCTCGCCGACGAAGCTCTTCGAGTACATGGGCATGGCGAAGCCGATCGTCGCATCGCGCCTCGACCAGCTCGCCGACGTCCTGACGCCGTCACTCGACGCAGCCGACCTGCCGGCGGAGCCGGGAACGACCGACGCAATCGCAGTCCTCGCTCGTCCCGGCGACGTCGACGAGCTCGTCGACGGAATCCGTTTTTTCGCCGACCAACCGGAATGGCGTCGCGCACTCGGTGAGAACGCCCGCGCGCGTGCGCTCGACCGGTACACGTGGAACCACCACGTTGCTGCGATTCTCGAAGGTCTGAACGCGGTGTCGGAGCTGCGCGAGTGAGCGCGCGCGCGGCGGCTCCGCCTGCGGCCATCCTCTTCCGGCCCGCAGCGGCCGTCGCGCTCGTCTGCGTGTGGCTGCTCGCCGTCGTGGGATCCGCGATCCTGCTGCCCGGCGAGACGCTCGAGCTCGCGCTGCTCGGCATTGCAGCCACCGCAGCATGGCTCGAGGTGCGCGACGCCGGGTGGGACCGCTTTCAGGTCGTCGTCGGAGTCGCCGTCTTCGCCGTGCCGCTTCTCTCGACCTGGCCCGCACGCAAGTGGCAGGCGGGCGTCTCACGCCTGCCTGCGCCCCTCGACGCCGTCTTCAACCTGCACGCGCTGCTCGTCCTCGCGGCCCTTGTCGCCGGCGGACGCCTGGGCACCGCACGGCTGCGGCGTGCAAGGCGGCCGCTCCTCGTCGCACTCGGTCTGCTCGTGCTCGGCGCGCTGGCAGGCGCCGCGGCGAACGCGAGCCGCTCCGCCCTCGGCGACGCCTGGATCGGGATCCTCGTGCCGATCGCGCTTGGGCTCGCCGTCGCCGGCGCGGTGCGCAGCGCACGCGACGGCTGGCGCTACGTCGCGCTCGCGGTCACGTCGGCGCTCGTGCCGTGCGGAGTCGGGATTGCCGCGTACGTGCTCAGCTTCGGCGTGCCGTCGTCGGGGGGCGACCTCGTCTTCGGGAAGCTCGCGCTCTTCCGGCCTCTGCTCTTCCAGGACGTCACGTTCGGCAACGTCGACCACTTCGCCGACGTCGTCCTGCTCCTGCTCGCGCCTGCCGCGCTTGCATTGACCGAGCGCGCGCTGTCGATCCGCATCCGCATCGTGATCTTCGCGGCGACCATCGGGCTGCTCGCGGTCCTCTTTCTCGTCCTCAGCCGCTCGGCGCTCACGTTCGCCTTTCTCTCGCTCGCGATGGCAGCCGCGTATGCCGCGCGGCCGCACTGCTGGCAGTCGCTGATCAGCCCGGTCGCGGCCGCGGTCGTGGTCCTCGCCGTCGCGGCGACGCCGGCCGTCAGCCGTTCGATCGGGAGCCTGCTGCCCGGGGGCTCCGGCCCGTCGAGCGCGACCTCGCAGACGGCGCCGGCCGTCGACACCTCGGAGACGATGCGCGTGGACGCGATCAAGACCGGCCTGCGGGTGGCGCGGCACCACCTGCCCTTCGGCGTCGGCTCCGGGCGCTACCCCGCGTACGACCCCGTCCACACCGCGCCGCATTCGCTCTTCGTCCAGGTCTTCGCGGAGGACGGCGTGCTGGGGGCGCTCGGTCTCGCCGCGCTCGTGCTCGTGCTGGTCGTCGACGCCGTGATCTTGCTCTTCGACCGCCGGCGACCGCCGGCCGTCGTGCTGCTGCAGGTCGCCTGCGCCGCAGGCTCGCTCGCATTCCTCGCGGACGCGGTGTCGTCGGGCGCACCACTCGCCCTCGGTCAGCTGAACGTGTGGCCGCTGCTGCTCGCGCTGCTCGTCGGCGCCTGGCAGGGAGTGCGAAAGCTGGACGCGTGAAGGCGACGCTGCTCCTCGGAGCCTTGCTGCTTGCCGCGCTCGTCGTCGGCGCGTGGCGGTTCCCGCACGCGCTCGACGTGCACGGAGCCGAGCATGACACCGTCACGCTGAACAACCTGCTCGACCACGGCGTCGGAGCCGAGGCGAACGACTGGTTCCGCATCGCGCCGGCCACGCTGATCGACGAGCGCGGCGCGGACGGCCTCGAGCTGATCACGCCTCGCACCGCGCGGCGCGTGCTCGAGCTCGCCTCCCGCCCGCTCCCGGTCGTTCCGCACCAGTGCTATTCATTGACCTTCGGCGCAGCCGTTCAACGACCGGGCGCGTTCGGCGCGATCGCCGACGAGAACATGGTTCGGGCGATCACGACGTTCCATCCGGCGAACGGCAGCAACGTCGTCCGTTTCCGGACGGCCGGTCGCGCGCGCGTGACCGTCGCGATCTGGGGCGACCGCGGCAGCGCGCTCGTGCTCCGCCACGTCGCTCTGCGACGCCTGGGCAGCTGCTAGGACGCGACGACGCCCGCGAACCAACCGAGCCGCGGGCCGGTCAGCGTCGCCACCGGGCCGACGATGCGGCGGTCGTACGGCGTCACGAACCGCTCGATGCGAACCGAGTCGAACCCGTCGAAGAGCCGACGGAGCTCGGCATCGGTGTAGGCCTTCGTCCCCGGGCTCTCCAGGTGATGCGCGAGCACGTCGGAGAGCGACGAGAACGGCCGCCCGCGCAGCAGGCCGTGCCGGGCCCACACGCCGTACGCGAACCACGAATGGCGCGCGTACAACATGATCCTCGCCTCGCCACCAGGGCGGAGCACGCGGCGGACCTCGTCGACGGCAGCGCGCGTGTTGGGTGTGTGATGGAGAACGCCCCATGAGTAGACGAGGTCGAACGAGTCGTCGGCGAACGGCAGCCGCTCCGCATCCGCGACCTGAACCTCCGCGTCGAGCGCCTCGAGCTCGAGGCGCGTGCGCACGAGGCCGACGGCCGCATCGGTGAGATCGATGCCGCGCAGCCGCGCACCATTGCGCGCGAACTGGACGAAATCGGTCCCGAGGCCGACGCCGATCTCGAGCACGTCGCGGCCGCGCCACTGCGGGAATGCCGCGAAGCCGTGAATGAACGGCTCGAGCGCGTAGCGCTTCTCCTCCACCTCTCGGTAGAAGCGCTCCGTCCCCGGCGTTGCCTCCGCGAGCTTGGCGCCGCACGGATCGGCCTCCCAGTGCTCGCGGACCGCGTCCTTCTCGCCGACGCTCATGGGCGCTCGACCACGTCGAGGAGCACGTGCTCCAGCCGCGCCGCCTGCTCGGAGCGAAGCCGTCCCTGCGCGAACTCCCGCCCGCGCTTGCCCATCGCTTTTGCGTCCCGCGGATGCTCGGCGAGCCAGCGGACCGCGTTCGCAAGCGCGTGCGAGTCCTCGGGCGGGACGACGATCCCGCCGCCGGCGCGCTCGAGCAGCCGAGCGGACTCGCCGGCCGCGGCGAGCACCACCGGCTTCCCCACCGCCATGTAGTCGATCATCTTCGACGGGACGAAGTCGGCGAACGTCGGGTGTCCGGAGAGCGGCACGAGCAGCGCGTCGCTCGCGGCGAGGACGGGGACGACGTCCTCCGCTGCGAGCTGCGGGAAGAAGCGGACGTTCGTGAGTCCCCGCTCGGTTGCGTCCTCGACGAGGGCGTCCTTCATCGGCCCCTCGCCGACGAGCGCGAAGCGAATGCGCCCGTTCGACTTGGCCGCCGCGTCGAGAACCGACGGCAGCGCCTGCGCGATCCCGTGGTTGCCGGCGAAGGTGACGATGAACTCGCCGTCACTCGCGTCGAGCTGCGTGCGATCGCCCTCGCCCGCATCGACGAAGAACCGCTCGAGCGTGCCGTTCGGGACGTGCACCGCGGGAGGGCCGCCGGTGATCGCGTCGATGTGATCGCAGAACGGCCTCGTGACCGCGACGACGCGCGCGGCCTGGCGATAGAGGAAGTGCTCGAGAGCCTCGGCGGCCCGGAGCTCCTTGCCTGCCGAGATCTGACCGAGGCTGACTGCGGCGGCGGGCCAGAGGTCACGCACGTCGAGCACGAATGGCGCGCGCTTGGCACGTGCGATCGCAAGGCCGGCGATTCCGGCGAAGAGTGGCGGGCTCGTCGCGAGCACGACATCCGAACGGCCGACGAGCGGTGACACGGCAGCGGCGAGACCCATGTACGAGAGGTAGAAGGCCATTCGCGTCGCCTGCGTCTTCTCGTGGCTCGCGCGAACCCAGACGCGGATGACGCGGTACGGATTCGAACGGTCGTCGACGTAGACCCGCCCGCGGTATTTCTCGGGAATCACTCCGACCGGGTGGTTCGGGAACTCCGTGATCACGCTCACGTCGTGACCGCGGCTCGCGAGGTACTCCGCGAACGCCTGCATGCGCGTCGGCGTCGCCCCGACCTCGGGGGCGAAGTACTGGGAGAGCAGGACGATGCGGAGCGAGTGGCGCGCCGGCGGCCGCGCCACGCGAGGCAGCGTCGGCACGAGCGGCGTTGCGAGGCGCGTGTGCACGAGCCGCGGCGACGGATGCCTGACCTCGAGCAGCGTCCGGTAGAGGCGATCGACGTCCTCGACGAGCCGCGGCACGGCGTAGCGCGGCAGGACGCGCGCGCTCTCCGGCCTGCCCGAGCTCGTCGCGCAGGCGCGGGTCCTGGGCGAGCTCGGTCAAGCGCTCGGCGAAGGCGGGCACGTCACCGGCGGCGACGAGGAAGCCGGTCTCGCCGTCTTTGACGACGTCGCGCACGCCGCCGACATCGGTGGAGACGACGGGCTTGCGCGCAGCCTGGGCCTCGATCACCGACACCGGCGTGCCCTCGTTCGCCGACGTCAAGCGCGACCGCGTCGACTGCCGCATAGATCTCGGCGACGTCCTCGCGGTAGCCCGTGAAGCGGCAGTCCTCGCGCACACCGAGCTCGTCCGCGAGCTGCTCGAGAGATTCCCGAAGCGGCCCGTCGCCGACGAGCACGAGGCGACGCCTCGACGCCGCTCTGGCGAACGCGCGCGAACGCGCGCAGCAGATCGTCCGCCTTCTTGATCTCCGTCATCCGGCCGAGCCAGCCGATCACGAACGCGTCGGGGCTCAACCCGAGCTCACGGCGGATCGCCGCTCTCGCACCGGGTGCGGCGCTGACCCGCTCGTGCAGGTCGAGCCCGAGCCGGATCACGGCGATGCGGGCGGCGGGCGCGACGCCGAGCCGCGCGAGATCGTCCCGCACCTGCGGGCTGACGGCGATCAGCGCATCGGTATGACGCGCAAGGCGTTGCTCGAGCAGTCGGAAGACGTCGGTGACGTGATCGCTGAAGTAGCCGCGCAGCACGTGGCCGTGAAAGGTGTGCACGACGACCTTCGGCCGCGCCGCACCCGCGAGGAGCGCAGCGGTTCGCCCGACGGCGCCGGCCTTCGCCGTATGCGTGTGCAGGATGTGCGGGCGGAGGTCCTGGATCAGCTCGCGCAGCCGCAGGACGGCTGCCGGATCGCCGAGCGGCGAGATCTCGCGCTGCAGCTCCGGGATGTACAGCGGCTCGACGCCGTGCTGCCGTGCGAACCACTCCATCGATCCCTCGCCTTCGCCGACGCTGCCGGCGACGAGCGTCGTCTCGTACCCGAGGCGGTCGAGGCCGCTGCTCAGATACGACACGTGGAGCGCCGGGCCGCCGACGTTGAGGCGCGCGATGACGCGGAGAACCCGGATCGGCTCGGACATCGCGGGCATTGTAGGTACGCCTACTCGGCGACCCGAATCCGGAGGCCGAGCGCGAGCGGCAACGTGTCCTCGACGACGCTCCGTGCGGCCGTCGTGACCCTGCGCTCGCCGAACCGCTCGGCGAAGAATGCGGATTCGGCGTCCAGCCGGCCCGGGCCGATCAGCTCGACCTCGACGTTCGGCGGCGTCACGTCCCAGAGCACCGTCGTCTCGACGCGGTGACGGCCCTTCCCCTCGAGCAGGTCGTGCACGGTCACCTCGCCCGCATCGGGATCCCACTCGATGCGCCGAACGTGGCGCACGCGGCCGGGCAGGACGACGCTCGCCTCGACGGCGCGGTCGCGTGCATAGCGCAGTGCGACCTTCGGCAGCGGGCCGCCGCGGAACGCGCCCCAGAGCGGGAACTGATCGCGACCGTCGACGCACACGGTCGAGTGCGCACGGGTGCCGCGCTCGCGATCGCGCTCGGCGCCGAGCTCGTATGTCGACGTCCCCGGGTCGACGACGACGGGGCGTCCACGCCACCAGAGCTGAAACGAGAGCGCGTCGGCGTGCGCGTGCGCGGGCAGGAACCTCGGCGACGGCGGGCCGCAGCGAAACGCGAGCCAGAGGTCGCCGTCGCGCGCGACGACGAAGCCCGAGTCCGCGAAGACGGAGAGACCTTGCGGCGGGTCCGGCAGCTCGAGCTTCGGCGCGTCGACGGTGCCGTCGTTGAAGAGCGCCGGCGCGCCGTCGGGCCGAGCGAGCGCCGCCGCGAAGTCGCGCATCGACGCGATCGCGTCGCCGAGCCACGAATGCGGCGACACCGCCTGCACCTCGAGCAGGTCGCGCAGGACGACGAGGTGGTACGCAGGGCTCCGCTCGTAGTGGCCGCCGTCCCGCAGCACCTGCTCGGGCAGCTCGCGGCGAAGCAGGTCGATGCCGTGCCGCACGAGACCCGCGTCGCCGAACGACGTGCCGCCGAGCACGAGTGCGCGCGCGTTACGAATGACGTGGTTACCGAGCACGTCGTCCTCGACGTTCACCCGTAGGCGCCGCAGCTGCAGCCAGAGCGAGCCGGAAAGCGCGGGCGTCGCAAGCTGCGGCTGCAGCGTCAGCGCGGCGATCCAGTTGCCGACGCGTGTCGAGAGCGGATAGGGATGCCACGCGTCGCCGTCGTGCGGCGGGTGCGCCTCGATCCACGTCGAGACGAGGCGTCGCGTCTCCTCGAGGTCGCCGGCGCGCGCGGCGTCGAGCACGTCCTCGCCGTACTGCCGGTGGAAGCGGCCGAGCCGCGTTGCCTGGTCGGGCGGCGTCGCCGCCTCGAACGCGGCCGAGCGCCAGAGGCTCTCCGCGGCGGAGACGGCCGCGGCCTCGCGCGGCGGCTCGCCTTTCGGAAAGCGACGCCGGTTGAGCGGACGGAGCGCACGCGCTCGAAGCTGCCTCGTGCGAGCTGCTCTCAGGGAGTAGAGCGTGCGCCTCACCGCACGGCATCTTCGTAGACGCGCAGGAGGGCGTCTGCGGCTGCGTCGTGCGTCGGCGCCTTCGCGCGGGCCGCGGCGCCGAGCCGCCGTCGCAGCTCTGCGTCGCCGAGGAGACGCTCGATCGCCGCGCGCAGTGCGGCGACGTCGCGCGGCGGCACGAGCACGCCGTCGACGCCGTCGTCGATCGCGTCGACGAGGCCGCCGACGGCACTCGCGACGACAGGCCGGCCGTGCGCCATCGCCTCGCGGGCGACGATCCCGTAGCCCTCCCGGCGCGACGGGACGGCGACGACCGCGGCCCGCTCGTAGTACGCGCCGAGCTCGCCGGGCGCCACGGCGCCGACGCTCTCTGGCACCGCCACGGGCCCGGCACCGACGATCACGCGCGGGAGACCGTCCGTGGCCGCGAGAAAGTCGTCGATGCCCTTCTCCGGCGAGAGCCGGCCCGCGTAGAGCACGTGCGGGGGCTCCGCGGGCTCGTCGACGTGCTCGGGCACGTCGACGCCGCTCGGCACGACGCGAACGTCGCGCGCGCCGAGCAGCCGTGCAGCCTCCGCGAGCGCCTGCGAAGCCGCGACGACGCTGCGGGCACCGCGCAGCACGGGCCGCGCGAGCAACGGCGCACGTCGCGCAAGCTCGACGTCCGTCCCCCACACCTGCACGACGTACGGCCTGCCGAGCGTCGCCGCGACCGCTCCGGCTGCCAGCCAGTGCGCGTGGACGAGGTCGCAGTCGACGCGCGCGGCTGCGCGGCGGAACGACCAGAGGAAGAGCGGGACCGCGAGCACGAGCCACGGCCGGGCGCGGAGGTTGCCGACGATCCCGTGCCCATATGCGAGCCCGAAGTGCCGGAACGAGGCGGGCGAGACGACCTCGACCTCGACGCCTCGTGCGCGCGCGTGCTCGACGGCGTCCGCGACGAAGCGTCCCGCGACGTCCTCCGCGCTCCGCGGGTACGACGTCGTCAGGACGAGGATCTTCAGTGACGCCTCGCGTGGACGACGGGAAGCGCCAGCGCGAGCGCGACGAATGCGTAGAAGTAGTAGAAGCTCATCGTCAGGTAGAAGAAGTTCGACGCGATCGTCCCGGTCAAGCGCCGCAGTCATCCCGTACGCGGTTGCGCGCACGTAACGGCCGTCGATGCCGAGCATTCGGCCGAGCAGTCGCGCCGCGCGGAGGCGCAGATAGACGTATCGCAGGAAGACGCAGAAGAGCAGCAGCCCCACGAGTCCCGTCTCGACGATCAGCGCGACCCAGAACGAGTGCGGTCCCCAGTTCGTCTTGCCGGTGACGAACTCGTAGTAGACCGAGAACGTGTTGAGCCCGAGTCCGAGCAGCGGGTGCGAGTGGATCACCTGCGGGATGAAGTGGTAGACGGCGAAGTGCGCGGAGCTCGACGCGCCCCCGGTCTGCACGCGCGAGCGCAGGACGACGGAGAAGTAGTGCCAACGCGAGTAGAGGACGTAGGCCAGCAACACGCCGACGCACGCAAGCGGGACGAGCAGGGCACGTGAGCGGAGGAAGCGTCGGTAGGGCAGCGCGAGCACGAGCAGGCCGACGCCGAGACCGAGTAGGCCGCTGCGGGAGAGCGTCGAGAGCAGCACGATCAGCATGAAGCCGAGCGTGATCGCGAGCCACGTCTTGAGGCGGCTGCGCGGCATGCGCAGGTAGACGGGCAGCAGGACGAGCAACGGCACGATCAGCATCACGCCGAGGTGGTTCGGATCGCCGGTCAGCGCGTTCGGGCGGTAGACGCTCGAGCCGCCCACCGATCCGTAGACGTTGATCGAGCTCGCGCCACCGGTGATCGGCGAGAGCACCGTCTGGTCGAGGTTGTGGCCGGCCTTCGCCGAGAGCAGCTGCAGGA
Source organism: uncultured Actinomycetes bacterium (assembly GCA_963838985.1). Taxonomy (GTDB): domain Bacteria; phylum Actinomycetota; class Thermoleophilia; order Gaiellales; family Gaiellaceae; genus Palsa-739. The sequence continues at coordinate 21,739 of CAWITF010000006.1, read as the reverse complement.
CCCCGTAGACGCCGTTGGCCGCGAACCCGGCCGCGAACCACCCGAGCGCGCGCCAGTAGAAGCCGCGTCCGCGCTGCACGAGGTAGGTCACCGACGCGGCGAGGAACAGGAAGTGCAGGACGAACTTGACCATTCCCTTCGTGAACTGGTCGAGCGACTGCTTCGAGTCGAGGTTGAAATAGCCGAGCAGGTAGACGAGGAGGAACGCGGCGAAGAACCCGAGCACGATCGCCGTCGTCCGCGGCGTCGGGCCGCGGCTCGTGACCGCGAAGACGACGAGGAACGCGATGGTCAGCACGTCCGAGAGCTCGAGCGTGCCCGCGAGGTTCCAGTGCACCTTCTCGAACGTGACGCAGAAGAGCGTCGCGAGGAGGAGGCCGTCCGCGAGGCGCGACGTCGAGACCGCGCGCGGCGCCGGCACGGAGATCGCACTCACGCGAGGCTCTCCAGCAGCTCGGCGAGCTCTTCGACGCGCGACGCACGCGAGAGCTTGTCGCGCCACTCCGGCGAGAGCGGTGGCCCGTCGAGCCGGCCGTCTCGCCAGCGCGCGTGCAGCTCGACGAGTGCGTCGCGGATCGCGTCGACGTCCTCGGGTGCGGCGACGAGCCCCGCGTCGGTGTCGCGGATCAGCTGCGCGGCCGCGCCGTCGGGCGGGACAACGGCGAGAACAGGCCGCTCGGCGGCGAGATACTCGAAGACCTTCCCCGAGAGGACGCCGCGGCCGCGGCCGCCCGCCTCCGGGATCAGCAGCAGCAAGACGTCCGACTCACGCTGCAGCCGCAGCGACTCGCGGCGCGGCACGTGCGGGACGAGCTCGACGCGGTCGGCGAGGCCGAGGCTCTCCATGAACTCGCGGTCGGCGGGGCGAAAGTCCCCGAGGAAGCGCACGGTCACATCCTCGAGCCCCGACGACGCGAGTGCACGCAGGAACGGCCGCGGGTCGCGCTTGCCGAAGAACGAGCCGGCGTGCGTGAGCCGGAAGCGCTCGCCGCGGTGGTACTCGAGCCCGGCGAAGTCGTCGAAGTCGCAGCCGTTCGGGATCGTCACGACGGTGCCGCGCGGCGAGAGCCCGCGTGTCTCGACCGTGATTGCCTCCGCGGCCGTGACGATCGCATCCGCCTGGCGCGCGACGAGCTGGGCGACGCCGGCACGCGCCTTCTGCTTCGCGCGCGCACCGACGCCGTCGGCATGCGCGGTGCGCGTGCAGTGCGATCGAGTCGCGCAGGTCGGCGACCCATTTGACTCCGGTCGCCTTCTGCACGGCGGCGCCGATCAGGTGCACGGAGCCGGGTGGCGACGTCGTCATCACCACGTCGATGCCTTCGCTGCGCGCGATCGAGATCGCCTTCGGGATCGCGGTCGCGTTCCAGGTCACGTTCTCGTCGGGGAGCAGCAGGCGGCGGCCGATCGTCGTCGCGCGACGAAGCGCGAGGTCGACACCGCTGCGACCGTGTAGCTCATCGGCGAGGCGGCGGCCGCGTGGCCCGACATAGCGCGCGCGGTGGATCCACGCCTGGGTCGGGAGCGCGAGCTCAGAGTCCTCGTGCACCCACTTCGGGTCGTCGGGCGCGAGCACGTGCGTCTCGACGCCGAGCGCCGGCAGCTGACTCGCGAACTTCAGCGGGCGCTGCACGCCGCCACCGCCCGCGGGCGGAAAGTAGAGGGTGACGAGCAGCAGCTTCATAACCGGTAGACGCGGAAGCGAGCGTCACGGTAGACGAGCCGCGCTCCCGGCCGGATCGACTCTCCGTCACGCAGGACGATCCACCCGGCACCGAAGCTGCGCGGGATCGCGAGGCTGCCGGTGCGCAGGAACCGGTTGACAGCTGCGCGACGCTGCTTCACGTGATTCGCCCTCGTATTCGCGACGTGCGCCGGCGGTCCCGCGCACACGTACACAGGCACGTAGGCGGAGATTCGGTAGCTCGTCTCGAGGTCGGCGAAGACGACGGCCCGCTCGGGCACAGTCGCCCGCAGGAACCGGACGACGCCGGGGCTCAGTGCAGAGCCGTCGTCCTGCGGCCGGGGCCGCCAGTGCGCGAAGCCCGAGACGGCGACCGGGAGGACGAGCAGGAGCGCGGCCGCGCCGACCGTCCAGTCCGCCCGCTCGAACCGCCCGCCGCCCCGGCGCACGATCGCGACCGCAGCGAGGATCGCGACGACGCCGCCCCAGAGCGCGAACCAGGTGACGAGCGCCGGGCCGCCGTCGGTAAGGCGACGGCCGAAGTCGCCGGGGTAGGCGAGCTGCAATGCGATCCCAGCGGCGAGCGCCACGGGCAGCACCAGCAGCCGAAGTGCACGCGCCGCGACGCCGAGCCCGCCCGCGAGCGCGAGTGCGAACGGCACGAACCCGGCCGCGCGACGCGACTGCGAGAGCGAGACGAGGTCGGAGAAGTGCGGAAAGACGAGCGACGACAACTCGATGCCGAGCACGAGCACCGTGCCACCCAGCACGAGCGCGCTCCAGCGACGCCGCGCAGCGAACGCTGCGAGCGGGACGAGCACGAGCGCCGCGACGGCGACAGCGCCGGTGCGGCCGACGAGCTCCGGCGCGAGGTGGTAGCGCGACGGCGAGTGAATGACGAGGTCGGCGGCGTACGTCGTGAACCCGCGCGTCTTCTCCCCCGCGCTCGGGTTGTGCGAGTTCGTCTCGCGCACGATCGGCAGCAGCCAGACGAAGACGAGCACGACCGGCACGCCGAAGGCAACGAGCCCGAGCGCGCTGCGGCGCACGTCGGCCATGCAGACGAGCGCACGCACGATTGCGAAGCCGACGAGCGGGATCGCGACGAAGAGCGCGTAGGTCGGATGCACGAAGCGCGAGGTCGAGGCCCGCAGCTGCGAGCGTGAGCGCGAGGGGCCACGACGGAGTGCGCACGAAGAAGACGAAGAGCGCCGTCACGGCGGGGACGAGCAGCTGCCGCGCCGTCGTGCCCGGCAGGTCGAGCGAGACGTACGAGCCGCCCGCTCCGGGCGCGAGCGCAATCATCGCGAGCTGCGCGAGCACGACGGCGAGTGCGGCAGGCGACGAGCGGAAGACCGCACGGCCGAGCTCGAACGCGACGACGAGCGCGAGCGGGACGAGCAGGCTCGACTCGTGAAGCACGACTGCGGCAGGGTCGACACCGGCAAGCTTCGCCACGAGGGCGAGCCAACCGTGCCAGAGCGGGAACGCATACCCGGGATGGAGGCCGCCGTCCTTGAACTCGTCGACGGCGCGCAGTGAGAGCGAGCCGAAGTCGTCGAGCTTCCGGATGCGGCCGAGGTGGAAGAGGCCGTCGCCCTTCACGAGCTGCTCGTTCGCCCAGAGCGCGATCCCGAGCGCGATCCCGGCGACCGCGAGCGTCGCCGGCGCCTGGTCGGGCCGGAGCGCGAGCGGCCGTCGCAACTGGAACGGCAGCGCCGCGAGCGACACGACGAGCAGCAGGACGAGCACGAGCCCGAGCGAGCCGTGCACGGCGAACGTGAACGCGAGCGCGCCCGCGACGAGCGCGAGCGACCACGCGAGCGCCGCCGAAGGCCCGCGCACGCGCAGCGCGCGCGACACGAGCCGGCCGGGGATCAGGAGCACGAGCGTCGCCGCTGCGAGCCGGACCCAGAGGCCGAAGCCGTGATCCGGCAGGAGCTGCGCGATCCCGAGCAGCGGCAGAGCGAGCAGCAGGCTCATCGAAGCAGGTCTGCGACGCCGCCCGAGGCGAGGAACGCCGCGCCCTCGCGGTACATCCGGCCGCGCTCGCCCGGGTAGAGCACTGCGCGGAGGCGCAGCGCGGCGAGCAACAGCCGCCGCGCCCGGTCTGCGTACGCAGGCCCGCGGTGCTTGCGCAGGAAGCGCAGCTGCCCACGCAGGTTCTCGACGAACATGCGCCCCTTGTGCGTCGCTGCGTACACGTGCGTCGCGCCTGCATCCGGGTCGAACCAGACCGACCAGCCTGCCGCCGCGAAGCGGTACGCCCAGTCGGTCTCCTCGCTGAAGAGAAAGAACGAATCGTCGGCGTCGCCAACCTCGTCGATCGCGGCGCGGCGCACGAGCCAGACCGCGCCCATCAGCACCTCCGCCGGGCGCGCAGTCGCGTGGTCGAAGCCGCCGCCGTAGAACGCGTTCAGCGCTCGCGATCCCGGGGCGAGCTTGCGGAGGAAGAAGAACTCGGTCGCGAGCCGCCACAGCGTCGGGAAGCCGCGCACCGAGCGCTGCAGCCGACCGTCGGGGTAGCGCAGCCGGGGCCCGACCACCGCTGCGTCCGGATGTGCGTCCGCGAAGGCGACGAGCTCGTCGAGGGCACCGGCGTCGAGCCACGCGTCGGAGTTCAGGAGGAGGACGTAGCGCGAGTCCGTGCGCGCGATCCCCGCGTTCCACCCGAACGCGAGCCCGCGGTTCTCCTGCTCGACGAGCTCGACGCCGGCGAACCGCTCGCGCACGAGCGCAACCGTGCTGTCGGTCGAGCCGTGATCGACGACGACGGTCGGCACACCGCGCACGCTGTCCGAGACATTGCTCGAGCCACGGCAGGGCGTTGAACGTGACGACGACGACCGCGACGTCGCTCATCTGCGTCCGAGGCTCTCGCGGACGACGATCGCCACCCCCGGCAGTGCAAGCGCGATCGTGACGACGAAGAAGAGAAACCCGGTTGCGAACGCGCGATCGGCGGAGACGCCGAGCCCGCCGAGGAACGAGACGAAGAAGGACTCGCGCACCGCGAGCCCGTTGACCGTGAATGGCACGAGCATCACGAGGAAGAGCAGCGGCCCCATGACGTAGTACGGCCGCGGCGACAGATCGACGCCGACGGACTTCCCCGCGCACCAGATCGCGAGCACGCGGACGGCCTGGACGACGAGCGTCAGCGCGAACATCGCGACGAGCAGCGCGCGTTCGCGCCGGAACGCGTGCAGCGCCAGGTACACCTCGCGCACCAGGCGCTCGAGCCGCAGCCGGCGGAGCAGCGGCCGCGTTCGCTGCAGCAGCGGATGCAGCCTCGTCGAGAAGAGGACGATGCCGGCGAGTGCAGCAGCGACGACGAACGCGAGCTCGACCCAGATGTAGCCGCCGACGTCGTAGCGGCCCGACCGCGATCGCAAAGCCGACGGCGGCGAGCACGAGTGTCGCGACGCCGCCGAGCGCACGCTCGAGCAGCACGGTGCCCGCGGCCGCTCCGGCTGCGCCTTCGTGCCGCCGGGTCGTCTCGTAGATGCGCGACGCATCGCCCCCGAGCGAGGTCGGCAGCACCTGCCCTGCTGCGTAGCCGACGAAATACGTCCGGACGAGGCGCGACAGGCGCTCGTGCACGCCTCGCGCCTCGAGAAGCCGCTGCCACCGCCACGCCATCGGCCAGACCGAGCCGGCCATGATCGTGAACGAGAGCAGCCACCACCCGACGCGCGAGTGCGCGAGCACGTGGCCGGTCGTCGCGAGATCGATCTTCCAGAGGATGTAGGCGGTGCAGAGCCCGGTGACGACGAGCGTCGCGACGACACGCCTCACGCGACGGCCTCCACGCGGCCCGTGACGAAGCGGATCGCGGCTGCGGCGCGATCGGCCGCGGCGAGCGCAGCTTCGCGCGAGGCCCCAGTCGCCAGATACGGCGCCGGCGCGGTCGGAGGCGCGCCGCAGCTCCCGGAACACGTGACCGGGCTTGCGATAGATGCGGATCCCGCGCACGCCGTCGACGGCGAAGGCCTCGTCGAGCCCGCGCACCTCGCGGAGCTCGCCCTGCGGCGCGACGAGAAAGCGCACGCAGACGCCGCCGACACCGGGAGTCGCCGCGAGCTGCCGCGCCTGCACACCTTCCCCGAGGGCTGCCGACACCGCGAGGTCGTTGAGGTCGATGCCGAGCGCGGCACGGCAGAGCTCTGCATCGTGACCGCCGCCGACGCGGGCGGAGAGCTTCGCGACGCAGCGGACCGGCATCGCCGAGGAGCACCTGCGTCGTCGTCGGGCCGTCGACGATCTCGAGCGCGCGCGCAGCGGCTGCGGCGGTCTCGACCGCAGCCCCGACGTCGGCCGGCTCGAGCAGCGGCGGGCCACAGGTGCGCGAGCGGAACGCCGAACGCCGGCAGCGGCGCCCGCTTCCCGGTCGGTGACCGTGAGCGGCACGAAGCGTCCCGCGATCGAGAACGCATTGACGGTCATGCTCGTCGCGCCGACGAGCTCCTCGACGAGGCAGTACTCGCCTCGCGACTCCGCGAGCGCGTCGGCCGCCGCCGCGGCGAGCCGCCTGACGGTTGCGCGCAAGCGCCGACGCCGCGCTCGCCCGTGCGGTCCGGCGCCTCGACGACGACCGGATACCCGAGCTCGTCGGCCGCGCGCGTCACCTCCGCGAGCGAACGGCAGACGACCGAGCGCGGTTGCGGCACCCCCGCCGCTTCGAGTCGCTCGCGCTGCCTCAACCGCGACACCGCCAGAGAGCCTGTCTCGGGCGAGATCGGGTGCGCGAGCCCGAGCCGTCCCGCGGCACGCGCGGCGATCGCGACCGCATGGTCGCTGCCGGGGGCGATCATGCCGTCGACGTGCTCCGCGCGCGCGAGCCGCTCGACGCCGGCTCGTCCTCGATCGAGACGATCGCGCGGCGGTCGGCGTAGCGGAAGCCGGGCGCCGACGGGTCGCGGTCGGCGGCGATCACCGTCAGCCCGCGCTGCGCGAGCGGCCGCGAGCACACCCAGCTGCGCCGGGCCTGCACCGAGAACGAGGAGTCGCCGGCGTCGTCGCTGCACATTGTCGTCGCTCACCGGGCCATTCTCGCGGAGCCGCGGGATGCCTCGACCGGGGGATGCACGGTCCGGGCCTCCGCACCCAGGGTGAGAGGGCCTTGTCTGCGGTGACGGCACTCAATCGGCGGCTGGTCCTCGTTCGCTGGCGGCTGCGGCGTACGCAGGCGTGCTCGCGGCGTTCGTCTTCATCGAGCGCCCGGCCTCGGGATCGGGCACTTCTTCTACATCCCCGTCTGCCTGGTGGCGCTCGTGACCGACGAGCTGGCGGCGCCGCGGCAGGGGTCGTCGCGACCGTCATCTACCTCGTCGGCGATCGAGGTGACACCGCGTGCCGACGGCCGACGGCGCTCACGAGGCGACCGTGATCCGCCTCGTCACGTTACGTGCCGTCGGCGCGCTGCTCGGCTGCTACGCGAGCCGGAACCGCGTGCTCGTCGCGCGAGCTCAGCGAGCAGCGCGAACCAGGACTTCCTGACCGGCCTCGGGAACGCGCGCTGCTTCGACGAGGAGCTCGCACGCCGCTGCGCTGCCGGCGAGCCCGTTCACGCTCGTGCTCGCCGACGTCGACGACCTCAAGGCAGCTGAACGACATTCACGGCCACGCCGCGGGCAACGCCACGCTCTGCCGGATCGCGGACCCTCTGCCAGCACGCAGACCCGGCCGACGTGATCGCGCGGATCGGCGGCGACGAGTTCGCGTCTGACTCACCTCGATGCCCGAGCGAAGAGCTCGTCGGCCTGACTCGCGCGTCAACCGCACGCTCGCGCATCGAGAATCTGTCCGTGAGCTTCGGCATCACGACGCTGCGCCCGAGGACGGCAAGACGGCCGCCGAGCTCTTTCGCAAGGCCGACGACCGTCTCTTCGCCGCGAAGCTCGTGCGGCAGCAACCGCCGCCACCGTCGTGGCGCTCGCGACGACGCTCTAGGCGGCCGCCGCGAGCGCGACGCCTGCGCCCTCGCGCGGCGCCGCGGCTTGATGAGCGCGGCCGCGACCGCGCCGACCGCGACGAGCGCGCGCGCCGACCACACCGCGGTCGTCATCCCGTGCGAGAACGACGTCCGCGGCTCTGGTAGCCGCCGACGTGCGAGAAGATCGGCGGCGAGCACCGCGACGCCGAAGACGCCGCCGAGCTCGCGGATCGCGTTGTTCGCGCCCGAGGCCTTGCCCTCGTGCTCCGGCCGCACCGAGCTGAGCACGACGTTCGCGACCGGCGCGAAGAAGAGCGCCATGCCCGACGCCGGAGAGCACGAACGGGCCGACGAGTGCGAGTACGGGCATCGTCGGCGTGCTGACCGCGGCGATCCAGGCGAGGCCGGCCGACTGCAGCGCGAGGCCGACGGTCATCAGCCGCTGGCCGCCGATCCGGTCGGAGAGCGCGCCGGCGATCGGCGCGATGAAGATCGGCATCGCCGTCCACGGCAGGATGCGCAGCCCGGACTGCAGCGGCGAGTAGTGCTGCACCGTCTGGAAGAACTGCGCGAGGAAGAAGATCGAGCCGAACATCCCGAAGAACATGAAGAGCGACGCGACGTTCGTGAGCGCGAACGTGCGGTTGCGGAAGAAGTGCATCGGCAGCATCGGCGACGGCGTGCGGAGCTCCCACGCAGACGAACGCGGCGACGAGCAGCGACGCCGGCGACGAGCGGCACGACGATGCCGGCGCTCGTCCAGCCGTGCGCGTTGCCGCGCACGAGGCCCCAGACGATGCCGAGCAGGCCGGCGCTGACGAGCCCGAGGCCCGGGCAGGTCGAGCGCGCGGTCGGCGCCGTGCGTCTCCTCGAGGCGCGCGCACGCGAGCGGTGCGAGCACGAGGCCGATCGGGACGTTGAGCCAGAAGATCCAGTGCCACGAGAAGCCGCTGACGATCGCGCCGCCGACGAGCGGGCCGATCGCGATCGCGAGGCCGCCGATGCCGCCCCAGATGCCGAGCGCGAGGCCGCGGCGCTCCGGCGGAACGGCGGCCGAGAGGATCGTCAGCGTCAGCGGCGTCGACGATCGCGCCGCCGACGCCCTGCACCGCGCGCGCGATGTCGAGCGCGTTCGCCGAGGTCGAGAGCGCGGCGCCGCGCCGACGCGCCGGTGAAGAGCAGGAGGCCGAGCGCGAAGAGCCGCCGCCGGCCGAAGCGGTCGCCGAGCGCCGCGCCGGTGAGGAGCAGCACGGCGAACGTGAGCGTGTAGGCGTTCACCGTCCACTCGAGCTGCGAGATCGTCGCGTGGAGGTCGCGCCGGATCACCGGCAGCGCCGTCGTGACGACGAGGTTGTCGAGGCTGACCATGAAGAGCGCCGACCGAGGTGATCGCGAGCGTCCAGATCGTCGAGCGCTTCTGCTTGTGAGTCATCACTTCCTCCGGTCGAAAAAAAGGGGCTAGAGCTCCTTGCCGCAGCCGGCGAGGAGCTCGCGTCATCCAGGGCTCGGGGTCGGTCGGTGACCTGCATCGAGGCGAGGACGTTCAGGAGCATCCCGGTGGAGAAGAACTGCCAGAGCGCGGCCAGTCGCGTCGGAGACGCGGCGGACGTACGCGACGAGGTCGCCGAAGCCGGCGCGGACGACGCGCGCGGATGTCCTCGTCCTCGGAGGCCGGCGTACGCCTGCATCTGCGCCCGCAGCCAGACCCTGTTCGTCTCGAGCTGCTCCATGTAGGCGGCGCCGATGGCGTGCAGGGCCTCCTCGCCCCGCTGCCCCCTCGGCCGCCCGCTGGAAGAGCTCGAGCGTCTCGCGGAAGCAGCGGGTGACGGAGGCGATGTAGAGCTCCTTCTTCGTGCCGAAGAGGCGGAAGAGGTACGGCTGACGAGATCCCGGCCCGCCGCGCGATGTCCTCGGTCGAGGTGCCGTCGTAGCCGCGCTCGGCGAACTCGATCAGGGCGGCGTCGAGGACGTCGTCCCTCCGCTCGGCTGCGCTCATCCGTGTCGGTCGATCTCCACCTCGCCTAGGTTAGTGACGACTCACAAGCTTGTCAAGCGCCTCCGCGACGCGGTCGAGCTCCCCGTCGGTCAGCCGGGGTGGAGCGGCAGCGCGAGCGCCCGCTCGAAGGCCGCATCGGCGCCCGGGAACGCGCCCTGGCCGCGATAGGCGCCGAGGCGGTGGAGCGCGTAGGTGCCGATCTGGCACTGGATCCCCTGCGCGCGCAGGCCCGCCATCACCTCGTCCCGCCGCTCGAGCTGGATGACGTAGGCCTGCCAGCCGTGCACGTCGCCGGGGTCGGTCGACGGCACCGTGACGTCGAGATGCTCCAGGCGCTCCGCGTAGCCGGCCGCGATCCGCGCATACGCGGCGTGCAGCTCGTCGAGACGGCGCAGCTGCGGGATGCCGAGCGCGCAGAGAACGTCGCTGAGGCCGGTAGTTGAGGCCGGCGCGGCATGTCGACGTACGCGTCCGACGGCGACCAGCCGTGGTGGCGCAGCGAGCGCACGCGCTCGGCGAGCGCGTCGTCCGCTGTCGTGACCGCGCCCGCCTTCGCCGGTCGTGACGATCTTCCGCGGATGGAACGAGAAGCACGCGAGCGGCACCGAGCGACCCGCACGCCCGGCCCTCGTGCGTCGCGCCGAGCGCGCCGGCCGCGTCCTCGATCACCGGCACGTCCGGCAGCTCCTCGAGCGCGCGCCGGCCGCCCGAAGAGGTGCACGGCGAGCACCGCCTTCGTCCGCGCGCGTCATCCGTCGCCCGCATCGCGTCGGATCGATGTTCATCGTCACCGGATCGACGTCGACGAGCACGGGCGTCGCGCCGCCGAGCGCGACGACGTTCGCCGTTGCCGGGAACGTGTACGCCGGGACGAGTACCTCGTCACCCGGGCCGATGCCGAGCGCGAGCACCGCGACGTGCAGCGCCGCTGTGCCTGACGAGACGGCGACCGCGTGCGTCGTACCTCGACCGCGTCGGCGAGCAGCGCCTCGAACTCGTCGACCTTCTCGCCCATCGTCAGCTGCCCGGACTCGAGCACCTCGCGGATCTCGGCGAGCTCCTCCTCGCCGACGTCCGGGTAGGCGAGGCGGACTACGTCAGCGCTGGCTTCCGGCGCGATACCACGCGATCGTCCTCTCGAGTCCGTCGTCGAGCTCGACCTGCGCCTCGAAGCCGATGCTCCTCGCGCGCCTTCGTCGACGTTCGGGATCCGCAGCTCGACGTCGACGTAGTCGAGCGGCGCGGAAGACGATCTCGCCGGGGCAGCCGGTGATGCGCTTCACGCGCTGCGCCAGGTCGAAGATCGTCACCGCCGAACGGGGGTTGCCGATGTTGAAGCTCTGCCCGACGGCGTCGCGGATGCTCGAGGCAGAGCGAGTACCGCCTCGACCATGTCGTCGACGAAGCACCACGCGCGGATCTGCGAGCCGTCGCCGTGGATCGTGAGGTCGTCGCCGGCGAGCGCGGCCTCGATGAACGCGCGGATCGCGCCGCCGCCGATCTGGCCCGGCCCGTAGACGTTGAACGGGCGCACCGTCACCGCCGGGATCTGCAGCTCGTCGTGGTAGGCGTGCGCCATGTGCTCGCCGGCGAGCTTCGAGACCGCATACGTCCAGCGCGCCTCGCCGACCGAGCCGATCGTCGACACGTGCGCCCTCGCTGCACGTTGTACGCGTGCGTGCCGAAGACCTCGCTCGTCGAGAAGTCGACGAGCCGCTCGAGCGACGATGCGTCGCGAGCGCGGCCTCGAGCACGTTGTACGTGCCGATCATGTTCACGCGCATCGTGCGCACGGGGCTCTCGAGCACCGTGTCGACGCCGGCGATCGCCGCGCAGTGGACGATGTGCGTCGCGCCCTGCGCGAGCTCGCGCACGGCGTCGGCGTCGAGGACGTCGGCCTGGTGGAACGTGAAGTTCGGATGCTCGGCGAGATCGGTCGCCGAGAGCGCGTCGCGATGAAGGTTGTCGAGCGCGATGACCTCGTTCTCGTCGACGAGCGCGCCGCGCGAGCGTCGTCGCGATGAAGCCCGCGCCGCCGGTGACGAATATCCGCTTTCCCTGCAACGGCATCGTGGCGACTCTAGCCTCCGGGCATGCAGGGCCAACTCGACGCCTGGCTCGACGCGCTTGCCGGAGACGACGCGGATTCGTCGAGCGCGCGTGGCGGCTCGTCGTGCGGCGGGCGCCCGAGGAGCCGGGCCGTTCGCTCGCACTCGAGAAGCTCCGCGACGGCACGCTCTCGCGTGCGGGGCTCTTGCGCCAGCTCGTCGGCAGCGAGGAGTTCGACCGCGTCGCCGCGCTCGACGACGGGCTCGCGTTCGCGGCCGCCGAGCGCTCGCTGCCCGCGCGGTCGCGGGGCCGGCGCGCCCGCGCAACCTGCACGCGCCGGCGGGAAGCGACGAGCGCGCGATCGAGATCCCCTGGTGCCTCGCCCGCTACGACGGCGAGCGCCGCGTGCTCGACGTCGGTTACGGCGTTCGCCGAGCCGGCGTACCTCGCGGCGCTGCGCGCGCTCGGCGCCGAGGAGCTCGTCAGGTCGACCTCGCGGAGGCCCAGGTGCCGGGGCTCCGCAGCGTTGCGGCCGACGTGCGGTCACTGCCCTTCGAGGACGGTGCGCTTCGACCTCGCGTTCTGCATCTCGACGCTCGAGCACGTCGGCCGCGACAACGACGTCTACGCGGTCGAGGCGCCGCGCGACGACTCCGGCGACGAGGCGGCGCTGCACGAGCTGCGCCGCGTCTGCGTGCACGCGTGCTCGTCAGCGTGCCGACCGGGGTGCACGAAGACCACGGCTGGCAGCTGCAGCGCGCGCCGCTCGAGTGGATCGACGCTGTTCGAGCGGAGCGGCTTCATCGTCTTCGAGGACGAGCTCTACGTGCCGCGACGGCGGCGGCTGGCGGAGTGCGACGCTCGCCGAGGCCGAGGCCGCACGGTACGCGACGGACCAGGCGCCGGGGCCGTGCTCCTTGCGGAGCTCCGGCCCAGCACCTTCAGCGAGAAGCTTCGGCTAGCCGTGCGCGACGTCAGGCACCGCGGCGACGCTCGCCGCGCCACGGTTCCGTAACAGCACGACGGCGAACGCGACGACTGCCGACGGTCAGCACGCCGGCGATCGCGATGAAGAACGGTGTCAGACGAGACGTGAGCGCAGCACGTATGCCCGCGACGAGGAAGCCGATCGGCCCCGCGAGCGCTCGCGACGCGTCATCACGGCGGTCATCACCTTCGGGCGCAGCGCGGCCGGCGTGCGCACGTCGTGAGGATGCCGAGAATCGGCGCGTTGACGAGCCGGCGCGAAGAACGCGAAGGCAGCGACGACGACGACGACCGCGCCCCACGGCAGCGGCAATCGACGAGGAGGAAGAGCGGTAGCGGCATGCGCGACGATCGCGAACGCGGCGAGCTTCAGCAGGTCGACCTTCTGCGTGAGCTGCTGCGCGACGAGCGCTCCGGCGAGCGCGCCGACGCCGAATGCGCCGAACAGGAAGCCGACGATGTGCGCGTTGCCGTCGTAGCGGAAGTACGCGAGCGTGTTCGATCGCCGACGACGAGTCCCTGCGCGACGATGTTGACGACGACAGGCGACGAGGAGCAGCGGGCCGAGCAGCGGGTCGCGCAAGAGGATAGCGCAGGCCCGCCAGCACGCCCTTCGACTCCGCCGCTCGGCTGCACGCGCTTGCCTGCGCGCACGAACGACGAGCGATGATCACGAACGAGAAGTCATACGTGCCGCGTCGATCACGAGCACGGCCGCCGGGCTCGTCGCGGCGATGAGCACGCCGGCGAGCACCGGCCCGGCGATCTGCGTGATCTGCTGCGCGCGCGCCGAGCATCGCGTTGACCTCGCGCGACGCGCCGCTCGTCCTCGCCGACGACCTCCGGCAGCACGAGGCGCGCAGACGAGAAGTACGGCGCGGTGAAGCATCCCGATCGCGAACGTCGTCGCGAGCACCGCGGGGAACGAGAGATGGCCCGTCCACTGGAGGATCGGGATCACGAGCATCAGCGGGCCGCGCGCCGCGTCGGAGATCGAGCATCGTCCGTTTGCGCGCCGAGCCGGGAGACGACCGTGCCGGCCGGGATGCCGAAGATCCCGATCGGCAGCAGCTCCGCCGCGAGCACCCAGCCGATGCTTCGCCGTCGACCCTGTCGTGACGAGGACGAACCACGGCAGCGCGACGAAGGTCATCGCCGAGCCCGTGAGCGAGACGAGCTCGGCGGTGATCGAGCCCGAGGAGCGAGCGGTTGCGCAGCATGGCCAAGATAATAAAACGTCTGTACGGTTTTGTAAAGTGCGGCCGTGCCGAAGGTCAGCCAGGCAGCACCTGGACGCCCGCCGCGAGCAGATCCTCGACGGGGCGCGCCGCGCGTTCGCGCGGCACGGCTACGAAGGCGCAACCGTCCCCCGGCTCGAGGAGGAGACCGGCCTCTCGCGCGGCGCGATCTTCCACTACTACGACAAGAAGCCGACCTCTTCGTCGCGCTCGCCGCCGCCGACAACGCGCGCTACGAGGAGATCATGGCCGAGCAAGGACGTGGCCGAGGTCGTGCGCGCGATCGCCGGCCGAGAGCCCCGACTGGCTCGCGGTGCTGATCGAGACCGAGGCGAAGCTGCTCCACGACCCCGAGTTCCAGAAACGCATCGCGACCGCGCCTGCGGAACGCGACCGGCTGCTCGACTCGTTCCGGCGCGCGCAGTCCGAGGGAGAGATCCGCGACGACATCGACGTGGTGGACATCGTCCGCTTCATGAGCATGGTGATCAACGGCCTCGCGCTCCGTGTTGCCGGCGGCGAGGAGACGAACGTCGAGCCGGTGATCGAGCTGCTGCAGGACGCGCTACGCCCGCCGAAGTAGGCTCGGCGCGTGAAAACCGTCCTCTTCGTCGGCGCGGGCCGAAACCAGCGCCGCGGGATCGCGCGGGTGCAGGAGCTGGGAGCGCGCGTCGTCGCCGTCGATGCAAACAGCGCCGCGCCCGGGCTCGCGATCGCAGACATCGCCGAGGTCGTCGACTTCTCCGACATCGACGCGGTGGCGGACGTCGGCCGCAGGCACGCCGTCGACGGCGTGCTCACATTCGCAGCCGACCGGGCGGTGCCCGTCGTCGCCGGAGTCGCGGAGTCGCTCGGGCTTCCCGGCATCGGCAGCGAGGCCGCGCATCTCGCGACGAACAAGATCGCGATGCGCCGTCAGTTCGCGGAGCGCGGCGTGCCGCAACCGCAGTTCGCTGCAGTGCGCACGCTCGGCGAGGCGCATGCGGCAGCGCGCACCGTCGGCTTCCCCGCGGTGCTGAAGCCCGTCCGACTCGGCGGGGCAGCGGGGCATCTTCCTCGTCGGCGCCGAGGACGAGCTGACCGCACAGATGGCGCTGACGATCGCGGCATCGCCGTCGGGGGAGGCGATCGTCGAGCGCTTCCATGCGGGGCGCGAGGTGAACACGCTCCTCGTCGCGCGCGGCGACGACGTGCGCCTGATCACGGCGTCCGACCGGCTGCGGCCGGACGGCCCGGGCTTCGGCGTCGGCCTCGCTCACGTCTATCCGTCGAACCTGTACGGCGATGCGCTCGAAGAGGTGGAGCGCGTCGCGATCGCGGCGGTCCGCGCGATCGGCCTGCGCGACGGCATCGCCTACCCGCAACTGCTCGTCCTGCCCGACGCGAACGAGGTGCTCGTCGTCGAGATCGCAGCGCGGATCCCCGCGGGGCAGATGGACGAGGTGCCGCGCATCGGCGTCGGCATCGACCTCGTCGACGTCGCGCTGCTGCAGGCGCTCGGCGAGCCCGTGCCGGACGAGCTCGTGACGCCGCAGCACCAGCAGCCGCTTGCGATCCGCTTCCTGACGGCGGAGCCCGGCCCGCTGCCGACAGGCGTCGTGCGATCGGTCGGCCCGCTCGACAAGGCGCTCGCGTTCCCCGGCGTCGAGCGAGTCGACACGTGGATCGAGCCGGGCGAGACGATTCGGCCCGTGCAGACCGACGGCGACCGGCGCGGCTACGTGATCGCGCGCGGCGCGACCAACCTCGACGCGCTCGAGCGCGCGGAGGCGGCCGCGAGCCTGATAGACGTGATCACGCAATGAGCGCATGCGCGTTCGATCTCGACCACTACCGCGAGCTACTCGATGCCGCCTCCGCGGGCGGCTACCGCTGGGCGACCTTCGACGCCGAGCCGCAGCGCGGCGATCTCTTCCTGCGCCATGACATCGACCTCTCGCTCGAGGCGGCGCTCGAGCTCGCGCGGCTCGAGCAGTCGGTGGGCGCGCGCGCGACGTACTTCCTGATGACCGAGAGCGCCTTCTACAACCTCGACTCGCACTCGGCCACGAGACGCTGCACGAGCTGCGCGACCTCGGTCACGCCGTCGGGCTCCACGCCGTCTATCCGCATGCGTCGCGCGACGAGCGGTTCGACGCCGTCGTCGCGTGGCACAACCCCGAGCCCGCGTACGTGCACGAGCCGGTGAGCGGGCTTGTCAACGTGATGCAGCCGCCGTGGTTCACGAAGGGCAAGTACCGCTCCGACTCGAACCAGCACTGGCGCGAGGGCTGCCCGCACGACGAGCTGCGCCGCGGCGGCTTCGAGTGGCTGCAGCTGCTCGTCCACCCCGAGATCTGGGTCTACCCTGGCGCGACGATGGGCGAGACGATGCGCGCGATGGTGGACGCGAAGGCCGGCGAGCTGCTCGAGTATCTCGAGGCCGACCGGATCGACCTCGCGTGACGACGGGCCGACGTGACGACGATCTTGCTGACCGCGGCGGGAGCGCCCGGTGCCGCCGCGCTCATCCGCGGGCTGCGCGAGAACGGCGAGCGGCGCGCGCGCATCGTCGGCGTCGACATGTCGGAGCGCTCGATCGGCCGCCACCTCTGCGACGCGTTCCACCTGGTGCCGCCGGGCTCCGACCCGGGGTACGCGGACGCGATCCTCGAGCTCGTCGAGCGTGAGCGCGTCGACGTCGTCCTGCCGCAGTCGTCGTTCGACCTGCCGGGACTCGCCGCGGCACGCGAGCGCTTTCCGGTGCCGGTCCTCGTCTCGTCACCCGACACCGTGCACCGCTCGAACGACAAGGCGGAGTCGTACGAGCTGCTGCAGCGCATCGGCGTGCCGACAGTCGAGTTCCGGCGGGTCGCCGGCGCGCGGCAGGTCGAGGCCGCGGCACGCGAGCTCGGCTACCCGGACCGGCCGGTCTGCTTCAAGCCGGTGTTCTCCTCCGGCTCGCGCGGCTTCCGCATCCTCGATCCGTCCGTCGACCGGGCGCACCAGTTGCTGCACGAGCGGCCGGGCTCGGTCGCGATGCGGCTCGAGGAGGCAGTCGAGCTGCTCCCGGACGAGGACGGCACCGAGCTCCTCGTGATGGAGCTCGCGACGGGCGGCGAGCGCACGATCGACGGCATCGCCGACGGCGAGCGGATCGTGCTCGGCCATCCGAAGACGCGCGAAGCGATGCGCGCCGGGCTCGCGATGTACTTCGTCACGCTCGAAGACGACGCAGCTGATGGAGATCGCCGACCGGATCGTGCGTGAGCTCGCGATCGAATGGTTCTTCAACATCCAGCTCGTCGGCGACCACGTGATCGAGGTCAACCCGCGAATCTCGACGGTCGTCTACCAGGAAGACCTCAACCTGCCGTGGCTGGGTGTGAAGCGCGCGCTCGGGGAGATCAGCGACGATGAGCTCGCGTCGTTCCGCAGCCGTGTAAGGCCGGGCCGCACCGCGCTTCGATACTTCGACCAGGTGGAATGGGATCAGTGATGGACGCCAAGACGGAGCACGACTGGGATTCGCTGAGAGTGCCGCTCGAGGCGGCGTGCGAGAGCCCGCAGGACGAGGACGCGGTGAAGCGCGCCGTCGACGCGGCGGAGCTCGTCGCCTCGACCGCCGGCGAGCCGCCCGACGAGCTCCCCGGCGCCGCGCGCGAGTGGGTGGAGACGCACGGCATCCCGCCCGACGATCTCGTCGAGCTCGCCTGCCGCTCGATGAAGACGGTCGCGAACGAGAACGAATGGTGGCGCGAGCAGTTGCACGACCTGCGCTACCGCCTGGGTGACGTCGCCGCGCCTTAGTGGGAATCGCGGTGCCAGGCACCTCTGGTGCCTGGCACCGCTTTGCCGTTCTACGCCGTAGCCGGGGCGGTCGACGCGTTCGTCCGCGGGCGCCGGCCGACGAGCAGGCTCGTTCCGACCAGCCAGACCGGCGTCCCGAAGATGAGCGCCGCCCAGCCGATCGGCCCGATCGCGAGCACGACCGCGACGATCAAGCCGAAGACGGCCCACCAGCGGGGCAGCACCGCCGTCCGCCAGGCGAGAATCGCGGCCGCCGCGACGAACGGGATCAACATCACTTCCGCACCCATGAAGAAGAGGTCGCCGAGGTGGTGGAACGCCGCCGCGGCCGCCGGCGAGGTGCTGCCCTTGTCGATGCCGGTCACGATGTCGGTGTTCGTGCCGACGCCGAGGACGGCGGCCGCGATGCCGCCTGCGAACACGATATTGGCGAACAGGTGATTCCCGCCCTCGGCCGTGGCGAGCCGCTCACGCAGCAGCCCGGCGAAGAAGACGAGACCGACACAGCCGAGCATGAAGAGCCAGGCGCCGGCGACGATCGTGTTCGAGTTGTGCTGCACCCAGGCGAGGACCTGCGCGTCGTTGGCGTTGTCGGAGATGTTGCTGCCGAGACCACCGACGATCAGGCCGGTCACCCAGAGGGCGATCGTGACCACTGCGGTGACGACGAGCGGCGTGCGGGACTTCATGGCGTTGCTCCTTTCGGGGTGACGAGGTCGATGACGTAGCCGACCGCCGCGAGCGCAAGCACGCTCGCGACGATCAGGCCGATGAAGATGCGGCGGCGCATCACGCGACCGCGGGGACCGGCACGGTCTCACCGGCCGGGACGTAGATCGGGCCGTAACCGAGCGCCTTGCCGAGCGGAGCGCCGAGCACGAGCGCGGCCTTCTGCAGCGCTGCCGGCGGGAACGGCAGCCGAACGGTGTCGAAGTGCGCGTTCGCGATCACGGCGAGGCGCAGCGGGTTCGGCATCCCCTTGCGATTCGTCTTGCCGTCGGCCGCGAGGCCGAACATCGTCTCGATCAGCGACTCGAACTGGAGCGCCGGCCGGATCTCGCAGACGAAGTGGGCGGTCTCGTCGCCGGCGTTCCAGAACCGGTGCGGCGTCCCGGCCGGCACGGTCAGGCGGTGGCCGGGGCCTGCGACCGTCTTCGTCCCGCCGACCTTGAAGCCGACGCTGCCACGAAGCACCTGGAAGCGCTCCTCCTGGGCGGGATGGACGTGCGCCGCGGCGACGAAGCCGTTCGGCTCGACGTAGGTCTCGATCACGACGGCCTCGCCGCCGGTCTCGCGTGAGGTCTGGCGGAACACGAGCCGCTCGCCGGTCACGGGGTTCACGATGCTGTCGCCTGCGTGGATCACGGTGGGTCTCCTTTCGTGGGGTCGCTGGAGACCTTCCGCCGAGCCGCTTAAGATCGACTTGCGATTCGCTTGATGGGGTCTGACGTGACGGAGTTCCGGCTGCTCGGGCCGGTGCAGGCCCTCGCCGGAGGCGAGCCTGTCCCGCTCGGCGGCCCGAAGCAGCGGGCGGTGCTCGCCGAGCTGCTGCTGCATCCAGGCGGCGTCGTCACACGCGAGCGGCTGGTCGACGCCGTCTGGGGCGAAGAGCCGCCCGAGTCCGCGAAGACATCGCTCCAGGTCTACGTGCACGGGCTCCGGCGCGCGGTCGGCGCCGACCGGATCGAGACCCACGGCGACGGCTACCGCGTCCGCGTCGACCCGGAGGAGCTCGACCTCTCCCGCTTCGAACGCCTCGTCGCCGGCGCCGAGCGGGCGCTCGCGGAAGGGCGGCCGGGGCAGGCCGAGGCGGACCTCGCCGCGGCGAGCGGGCTCTGGCACGGCCCCGCCCTCGCAGACTTGACCGACCAGCCCGTCGCCCGCACGGCCGCCGGCCGACTCGAAGAGCTCCGGCTACGCGCGATCGAGCTGCGGAACGATGCGCGCCTCGCGCTCGGCGAGCATGGCGCCCTGCTGCCGGAGCTCGACGCGCTCGTCGCAGAGCACCCGTTCCGCGAGCGGCTGCGCGAGCAGCAGATCCTCGCGCTCTATCGCGCGGGCCGGCAGGCGGATGCGCTCGAGGCGTACCGCACCGCGCGCGCTGCACTCGTCGACGAGCTCGGCGTCGAGCCGGGGCCGGCGTTGCAGGAGCTCGAGCGCGCGATCCTCCGCCAGGACGCGGCGCTCGCCGCGGCGGCTCCGACGCCCGGCCGGCGCGCACGGCTTCCCGTGCCGGCCAACCCGCTGATCGGACGGCGGCTCGAGGTCGCCGCGGTCGAGGCGCTCCTCCGAAACGACGCAGGGCGGCTCGTCACCTTGACGGGCGTCGGCGGGACGGGCAAGACGAGACTCGCGCTCGCCGTCGCGGAGGCGCTCGCGTCCGAGCTCCGCGACGGCGCGGTCTTCGTCGATCTCTCCGCGATCCGAAGCGGTGAGCTCGTGCTCCCGACGGTGGCGCAGGCACTCGAGCTCGGCGACACCGAGGACGTGCCCACCGCGCTTCGCGACCGATCGCTGCTGCTCGTCCTCGACAATTTGGAGCAGCTCGACGACGCGGCGGGACCAGTTCGAGCGCTCCTCGAAGCCGCACCTCGGCTGCGCGTGCTCGCGACGAGTCGGACACCGCTGCGCATCTCTGCCGAGCGTGAGTACCCGGTACCCCCGCTGCCCGTGCCGGCGACAGGCGGCTTCGAGGCGCTCGTCGCAAACGATGCTGTCCGCCTGTTCGCGATTCGCGCGCAGTCCGTCGACCCGGAGTTCGCGCTCACTGACAGCAACGTCGACGATGTCGCGCGCATCTGTCGGCGTCTCGACGGGCTGCCACTTGCGATCGAGCTCGCAGCGGCACGCAGCAAGGTCCTGTTCGCCGGCAGGTATCGAAAGCCGACTCGGCCGCGCGCTCGACCTGCTCGTCGCCGGCGCACGCGACCTTCCGCTACGGCAGCAGACCCTCCGCGCGACGCTCGACTGGAGCTACGACCTGCTGGCGCTCGGTGAGCGCCAGCTGCTCGCCGACCTCTCCGTGTTCGCCGGCGGCTGGCGGCTCGCGGATGCGGATGCAGTCGTCGGACGGGACCGAGTCTCGATCTCGAGGGCCTGATCGACTCGGGACTCGTCCGCCGCCGCGGCTCGCCGGATGAGCCACGCTTCGCGCTCCTCGAGACCATCCGGGCGTATGCAGCCGAGAAGCTCGAGCACGTGGCAGAGCTGCGGCGCAGGCACGCGTACCACTACGCCACGGTCGCGGAGGCTGCGTGGAGCGACATCGTCGCGGGCGGCGACGCCGAAACGGCCGCGTACGCCTTTCTCGATCGCGAGCACGACAACATGCGGGCCGCCCTCGCATGGGCGGACGACGTGGGCGACGTCGAGCTGGATCTCCGCATAGCGCTCGCCATGCGCTGGTTCTGGCTCGTCCATGGGCACCTGCTGGAGGGACGACGCGTGTTTGCACGGCTCCGCGAACGGACGCGCTCGAACCGGGAAGTCCGTGCGGTCGTGCTCGTGAACGGCGGCTCCTTCCCGTGGCGGCTGGGCGACATCGACGAGGGCCGCGAGGATTGGGAGGAGGCGCTCGAGATCTTTCGTGACCTCGGGGACGACGAGAACATCGCGCGCTGCACGGCCGAGCTCGGTGCGGCTGCCATGAGCGTCGACGATCTCGACAACGCCTGGGCGCTCTACGAGGAAAGCGTCGCGCTCTTCGAGCAACTCGGCAACCGGATCCGGCAGGGGGTCGCGCTCGCCAATCTCGCGGCGATAGCGTCACGCCGACACGAGCCAGGGATTGCGCTGCAGTACGGCGAACGGGCGATAGCGATCCAGCGCGAAACCGGGGACACCGACGGTCTCAGCGTCTCGCTCGCCAATGCGGCGCGCGTTCGGCTCGCCCTCGACGATCTCGACGGCGCGCGTCGCACCCTTCACGAGGCGATCGCAATCGGCCATCGGATCGGCTACCACATGCTGCTTGCCCATGCCGTCGGCGCGGTCGCAGAGCTGCGTGCGCGAGAAGGCTCGCACGAAGAGGCTGCGTGGTTCATCGGCGCGGGCGAGTCGGC
>CAWITF010000005.1:0-499914 GCA_963838985.1 uncultured Actinomycetes bacterium | reverse complement strand
GCGCTCGAGTACCTGCGCGCCGGGCCCGAGCGCCCCTTCTTCCTGCTCGTCTCCTTCCACCACCCGCACGACCCCTTTCAACCGACGCGTGAACTGTGGGACGTCTACGAGGGTGTGGAGATCCCGATTCCCCAGGCGCCGCAGGACATCGAATGCTCGGTGATGGACCGGTGGGCGAACGAGGCGCATGAGACCGACGCCGTCGACCTGCGCGACCCTGACGCATTGCGCGCGCTTCGGCGCGCCTACTACGCACTCGTCACCTATGTCGATCGCAAGCTCGGCGAGCTGCTCGATGCGGTTCCACCGGAAACGCTCGTGATCTTCACGAGCGACCACGGCGACATGCTCGGGGAGCGTGCGATGGTGCAGAAGCGCTGCTTCTACGAATGGTCGGTTCGCGTCCCGCTGCTCGTTCGCCATCCGAATGGGCGCGGCGCCGGCACAAGCGTCGACACACCGGTCTCGCTGCTCGACCTGGCGCCGTCGATCCTCGACTGGGTCGGCGCCGAGGAGCGATTGCCGATGGACGGCGGCAGCCTCGATCAGCCAGGCGCTGTCGTCTTCTCGGAGTACCACGTCGAGAAGGTGCGAGCCCCGTGCTTCATGGTGCGCGAAGGGAGATGGAAGTACATCTACATCCACGGGCACGGCGAGCAGTTGTTCGATCTCGAGAGCGACCCGGGGGAGCGGACGAACCTCGCGGGGGAGGAGGACACCTCGGCGCTGCGCGCCTGCATCCTCGACCGGTTCGACCCCGACGCGATCGCTCGCGCCGGGGAATCGAGCGTTCGCCGACGAGAGTTGATCGCGCGAGCGATGACGATGACCGGTACGCGCTGGGACTACTCACCACCGTTCGACGCCACGAAGCAGTACGTGCGATGACGTGACGCCGACGGGTCGACCGCCTCGATGACGACGGACGACCGGCCCCGGGACATTCGCGCCCCGGGGCCGCCCGTCGGAAGACGACTACGGCGTCGCAGTGACGCAGGCCGCGGTGAGCACGACCTGCACGGTCCCGCTGCTGTTGTTCTGGATCGATCCGAGCCAGGCGCTGCCGGTGGCGTTCGGGGTCGACGTCATCACGAACACGTCTTTCGATGCATCGGTGTCCCAGCCGCCGCCCACCACCTTCTTGCCCATAGGGCAAAACGCGGACGCCGAGGCGACCGAGCCGCCGTTGGGCAGTGACGTGATCGAGGAGCTCACGATCTGATAGCCGCTGGCGCCGTTCGCTCCCGCAGGCCCGGTCGCGCCCGCCGGCCCTTGCGGGCCGGTGTCGCCGGTGTCGCCCTTCGGCCCTTGCGGGCCGATCGCGCCGTCCTTGCCCGGTGCGCCGTCGGCACCCGGCGGTCCTGCGGGCCCGGTCGCCCCGGTGGGCCCCTGCGCCCCGATCGCGCCGTCCTTGCCCGGCGCGCCGTCGGCACCCGGCGGTCCTGCAGGTCCGGTCGCGCCGGTCTCGCCCTTCGGGCCTTGCGGCCCCTGCGGCCCCGGTGCGCCGGCAGGCCCGGGCTGACCATTCTGGTCCCAGGTGATCTGACTCTCCAGCGCAATGCAGTGGCTCAACAGGCTCGACGACGGAAGTGACGGGTCGATCAGCCGGATCGTTCCTGTCGCATTCAACTTGCACGCGGTGTAGACACCCGCGCCACTCGGGATCGACGCATACGCGATCCCGCCCGCTAGCGCGAGGGCCGCCACGATCAACAAACCTGACCTCATGCCCAAGCGGCCAACGAAACGCCTCATCGAAACCTCCAATCTCCTTGGCAGGTCCCTGGCCCGCCACAAGCATCAGGTGTTACAGCTTCGAAACGCGGATTTCAATAGGCCAACAGCTGCCCGAGGAAGTCGACCGCCGACCGCGAGCGACGCGTCAGGGTGGAGAAATCTCAACCCCGAGTTCAATCCAGGCGCCGACGCGACAACCGCGGTCACCGCCGACACTCGTTCATGACTACTACGGAGTATCTCCTCAACGCAGCACTTGTCCTCGTCGTCGTCCGCCAGTTGCGCGGAAGCGGCTGATCGGCTCCGCCGTCTACGTCCCGCTCGCGATCTGCGCGTACGTCGGCTACACGTACCTCCACTCGATCCCGACTTCCGGCAACGACCTCGTCCTTATCCTCGTCGGGTCGGGTGCAGGGCTGACGCTCGGCACGCTGTGCGGCCTCTTCACGCTCGTCTATCCCGATCGCGACGGCATTCCGTTCGCGCGCGCAACAGGCATCGCCGCCGTTCTCTGGGTGCTGGGCGTCGGCGCGCGGATCGGCTTCTCGCTCTACGCGCAGCACGGCGGCGGCGCGACGATCGAGCAGTTCAGCGTCGTCCACTCGCTTTCGCCGGATGCCTGGGTCGCAGGCTTCGTCCTGATGGCCATCCTCGAGGCCGTGAGCCGCACCGTCGTCCTGCTCGCCCGGGCCCGCCGGCTGCAAGGCGCGCGCGGTGCGATCATCTTGGGGTCATGAGGATCGAGCACGACTCGCCGCTGCGGGCGGCGATGCGTTTCGGTTGGCTGTTCGTGCTGGTCGCCGTCGTCGGCGACCAGCTCGTCGCACGCGATCTTCGCACCCAAGTCGCGGGCTGGATCGCGCTCGCAGTCGCTGCCGCCGGCTGGGTCGCCTGGCCGCGGGCGCGACTGGCCGAGAACCAGCCGGCGACGATCGCCGCGCTCGCGGCCCTCGGCTGCGCCGGCGGGGTGCTCTCTCTGGTCAGGCCCGGCAATCGCGTTCCTGGTCGTCGCCGCGATCGCGGCCGCCGGGTCATTCGAGCTTTTCCTTGCGGCGGCTCTGGCCGCGATCGGGCCTGCTCTGCTCGCAATCCTCGTGCTCGCGGGCGGTGGGTCGGCCGGGCTCGCGCTCGCGGGTGCGGCGGCCGCGCTCGCAGGACTTGTCGGCGGGATCGGACGTCGCCAGAGCCAGGAGCAGCAGCGCCGGTCAACGCAGCTCGCGGTCGCGCGCGAAGTGCACGACGTTCTCGCGCACACGTTGGCTGCCGTCGCCGTGCAGCTCGAGGCGGCCGACGCCGTCCTCGCGGATGGCGGCGACCCGGCGAAGCTGCGCGCACTCGTGCAGCGCAGCCGCTCCCTCGTCGGCGAGGGCATCGAGGAGACGCGCGCCGCCGTTCGGGCGCTGCGCGAGGAGCCGGTGAAGCTCGTCGGCCGGCTCGAGGCACTCGTCGCAGGTGAGCCGATCGAGCTGCAGGTCACGGGAGAGCCGCGGCCCGTGCCGCCCAAAGCAGGGCTCGCGCTCTATCGCGCGGCGCAGGAGGCATTGACGAACGCGCGCAAGCACGCACCCGGCGCGCCGCTGATCGTGCTGCTCGAGTTCCGTCCTGACGATGTCGTGCTCCGCGTGGAGAACGGCGCCGCGACCTCGGCCGCCGCCGCCGGCGAGAGCGGCTTCGGCCTCCAAGGAATGCGCGAGCGGCTCGAGCTCGCCGGCGGCGCGCTCGACGTCGGCGCCACCGCGTCCGGCTGGCGCGTCGAGGCGCGCGTGCCTGCATGAAGATCGTCGTCGTCGACGACCAGACCGCGGTCCGCGATGGCCTGGTCACGATTCTCGAGCTCGTGCCCGGGATCGACGTCGTCGGAGCAGGCGCAGACGGTGCGGAGGCGATCGAGCTCGTCGAGCAGCACCGGCCCGACGTCGTCCTGATGGATCTGCGCATGCCGCGTGTCGACGGCGTCGAAGCGACCAAGCAGGTCCGCGCCCGGTGGCCTGCAACTCAGGTTGTCGTGCTCACGACCTATGCCGACGACGAGTCGGTGCTCGCGGCACTCGCTGCGGGCGCGATCGGCTTCCTGACGAAGGACGCGTCGCGCGAGCAGATCCGGCTCGCGCTCGAGGCGGCAGTGGCCGGCCACGCGCACCTCGATCCCGCCGCGCATGCGGCGCTCGTCGAGAGCGGCATCGACACCCGCCGCGCCCACGGCTCCGCCACCCGACGGCCTTACGCGCCGCGAGCTGGAGGTGCTGGCGCTGATCGCGGAAGGCCTCTCGAACCGCGAGATCGCTGAGCAGCTCTACCTCAGCGAGGCGACCGTGAAGACGCACGTCAACCGGATCTTCGCGAAGACCGGCAGCCGCGACCGAGCCCAGGCGGTCGCATATGCGCACCGGCACCGCGTGGGCGGGCCCTAACCCATCCTCGTCGCTAGATGTGTTCGGGAAGACCGAAGCGGCCGGGCAGCGCGGGGTCGGCGAAGAAGGTGATCTCGTCGACCTTGCTGGCGCTCAGGGTGAGCACGATCATGCCCCGGGGCTGCGAGCGCAGGTAGTAGCCGAAGGCGGGCTGGCCGTTGGCGCGGGTCGGGCGTAGCTGTAGCGGGGCGCCGCGGACCTCGGCGCGGTCGTCGAGGTACGCGCCGATCGCTTCGTGTCCGATGAGCTCGCAGCGGCTGCGGCGGCATGGTCACACGAGCGTCGGAGCTCAGCAGAGTGAGGAGGCGCGCCGTGTCGCCGGCTTCGACGGCGTCGCTGAAGGTGGCGAGAAGGTTCCGTTCGGTCGGCGAGTCGGGCAGCGGCGCCTGCTCGCGTTCGACGGTGTACGAGTCGAGCGTTGCGCGGGCGCGTTGGAGCGCGGCCTTGACCGACTGCGGCGTCGTCTCGAGGATCGAGGCGGCTTCGTCGGTGTGGAAGCCGAGCACGTCGCGTAGCACGAGCGCTGCGCGCTGCTTCCCAGGCAGCTGCTGCAGCGCGACGATGAAGGAGAGCTGGATTGCTTCGCGCTGCTCGTAGCGTGCTTCAGGTCCGGGAGCGGGATCCGGAAGCGCGCTGTCCGCGTAAGGCTCGAGCCAGCTGGGCTCGACGGCGCGGCGGGTTCTTGACGGTCTCATGGTGTTCTCCGTGGCTGGGCGGCGTCCGCGTTCGCGAATCGCGTTGAGACTCCGGTTGGTTGCGATCCGGTAGAGCCAGGAGCGCAGCGACGCCCGCTCCTCGAAGCCGTCGAGCCCGCGCCAGGCGGCAAGCAGCGTTTCCTGGACGAGATCCTCGGCGTCCTGCACGGAGCCGAGCAGCCGGTAGCAATGCAGCTGGAGCTCACGCCGGAACGGCTCGACCAGCGTCGCGAACGCACGCTCGTCACCTGCCTTGGCCCGCTCGAGATCGACGGTCATCGCGTCAATGACACCAGGTCCGTCGGAAACGGACCGGCGGTCCGTTTCGCGGCATCGCGGTGTCTTTGACGTCCACACAACCACGAAGCGGAGATGAGCTGATCGATGACCGTACCGCGCTCGCACGTGTGTTCGCCTTTTGGCGTACGGGCCTACCGAGGCCCGTCCTCGTTCTGCAGGGCGGGAACGCGCTCAACTACTTCGGCACCGGACTGATCCTTCCCTTCGAGATCATCTACCTCCACACGGTCCGCGGCTTCTCGACGGCGACGGCGGGGCTGGTGCTGGCGACGGTCATGGGCACGGCCGCAGTGGTAACGCTCCCTTCGGGTGCGCTCCTCGATCGTTTCAGTGCGAAACGGATCCTGATCGCGGGCAATATCGTGAACGCCCTCGGGTTCGGGGGCTTGGCGTTTGTCGACCGTCCTTGGCAGGGCTTCGTCTGCTCGGCCGTCGGCGGTGCCGGCTTCGGCTTCGTGGGAACGGCCGGCCAAGTCCTGACCTTGACCCTGGTCCCGGCGGAGCAGCGCGCCGCATCGACCGCGCTCCGACGAGTCTCAGGCAACTTCGGTCTCGGCCTCGGCGCGACGGTTGCGGGCTTCATCGTCGCGGCCACCCATCATCACCTCCGGGCGTTCCAGGGCCTCTATCTCTTCGACGCAGTCACGTTCGTCGCCTTCGCGCTGGTTGTGCTCGTCTGGATCCCGGATGCCCGGCCGCGCGGATGCTCCGTCGGCGAGCGAGGGCGCACAGGGTTTCCGAGCCGTTGCTCGGGACCGGCTCTTGCTCGCCTTGATCGCGGGCAACCTCGCTCTCGTCCTGATCGGCGGCGCGTTCTTCTCCAACATCCTCCCGCCGTTTGCGGTGGCGCATACGCCTGTCGGGGCCGGTGAGATCGGTGTCGTCGTCTTCATCAACACCTTCTTCATCGTCGTAGCGCAGGTGCCGGCGACACGGGTGGTCGCGCGGATGCGCCGCACGCACGCGTTGTTCGCCACCAGCGCCATATTCGCGGTCGGCCTGCTCGCGGTCCTGCTCGCAACGCTCACGCACTCGACGCTCGCCGCTACCGCCGTCCTGGCCGGGGTGGCGATCGTGATCGCGGTCGCCGAGTGTGCGCAATTCATCGTGCTCGGCCCGCTCGTCGCGGAGATCGCGCCGCCGCATCTGCTCGGCCGCTACATGTCGCTCTACCAGTTCAGCTTCATGGTCGGCGTGGCTCTCGGCCCCGCGGTAGGCGGCGTGCTGCTCGGAACGTCACCAGACACCATCTGGTGGGGCGGCGCCGCCGCTCTGGCAGTGACGGGTGCCGGCTTCCTTCGACTCGGAAACCGGATACCCGACCCGCTCCGCGAAGCGTCAGCTCTTCCGTCGGCGCTGGAGGCCGCGTGAGAAGACGGAGCGGGCTCTGGTCGCACACCGACTTCCTGAGGCTCTGGACGGGTCAGTCGATCAGCGAGCTCGGCTCGCAAGTCTCGCAGCTCGCGATCCCCTGGTTGGCTGCCGTCGGCTTGCACGCGAGCCCGATCGAGTTCTCACTCCTCGGGGTGCTCGGCTTCCTCCCGTTCATCGTGTTCGCGCTGCCGGCCGGCGTGTGGGTGGATCGCCTACGCCGTCGGCCGATTCTCGTCGCTTCCGATGCCGCGCGCGCAATCCTCCTCATGCTGATCCCGATTCTCTGGGCGGCGGGCGCGCTGCGCATCTGGCACCTGCTCGCGCTGCAGTTCCTCATCGGCGGCTTCACCGTCTTCTTCGACGTCGGCTACCAGGCGTACCTCCCGGCGCTCGTCGATCGCGAGGACTTGGTCGACGGCAACTCGAAGCTGTATCTGACGAGCTCGGTTGCGGCTGTTGCAGGCCCGAGCGTCGCCGGGGGACTCATCGCGGCAATCACCGCGCCGTACGCGATCCTCGTCGACGCGCGTGAGCTTCGTCGTCTCGACCGCCTTCACGCTTCGCATCCGCCACGACGAGGTGCTTCCCGAGCGAGACGCCGGACGTCGCGCATCCCAAGATGTGGCCGCAGGTGAAGGAAGGGCTCGCCTGGGTGATCGGAGATCGCCGATTGCGCGCGATCGCTGCGTGCTCGGCCAACTTCAACCTCTGCTTCAACATCGCGCTCGCGACGTTCATCCTCTACGCCGCGCGCATCCTGCACCTGTCGGCGCTCGAGATCGGCGCAGTCTTCGCCGTCGGGTCGGCCGGCGCCGTTTGCGGAGCGTTGCTCGCCAACCGGATTCAAGGCTCGATCGGCATCGGCCCGTCGATCGTCTCGGTCCGCAGTCCTCTTTCGACCGGCTCGATCGCTTTCCCGCTCGCGCCGCGATCGTTCCCGCTGCCTGTGTTGATGGTGGGATACGTGCTCCTCTCGTTCGGCGTCGTCATCTACACCGTCGCGCAGGTCAGCTTTCGCCAGGCGATCACCCCAGAACGCCTGCAGGGGCGGATGAGTGCTGCGATGCGGTGGATCGTCTGGGGTGCGATCCCGCTTGGGACGATTATCGGTGGAGCGATCGGCCAGACGGTCGGGCTCCACGTTCGCCCTCTGGGTCGGCGCAATCGGTTGCCTGCCGACGTTCCTCTTCGTCCTGCTCTCGCCGGTTCGCTCGATCCAGGCGTTCCCCGACGAGGCAGCCGAGTCGACGAACGCTGAGATCGGCCCCTTCGAACTCGCCCCTCTCTAAGGAGGTTCGTCGATGAAGACGTTGATCAGCTCGGAATTCTCGCCGCCTACACCCGGCCCGTACTCACCAGCGCTTGCAGTTGGGGAGTGATCTCCTCGCCGGCCAGGGCGGGTTCGATCCGCAGACCGGCAAGTGGTCGGCGACGGCATCGCCGAGCAGACGGCGCAGACATTTCGCAACATCCAAGTGCTCCTCGAGGCAGCGGGCGCCTCGCTCGACGATGTGGTGTCGTGTTCTGGTGCACCTCGCCGACCTGTCGCAGTTCGGCGCGTTCAACGCGATCTACGAGCGGGAAGTTCACGGGCGTCAAGCCTGTGCGAACAACGGTGGGCGCCGACCTCGTCGCCCGGATGCTCGTCGAGATCACCATGGTCGCTGAGCCTCCGCCGTCTTTGAACAACACAGCGAAAGGAGGACGTGATGGGCTCGTATCAGATGATCGACGTGAGCCAGGTCGAGGCGCGGAACGGAATCTTTCGTGCGTTGACGGATCAGCTCGGCGTCGGCGGTTTTCGGATCAATCAGCTCGAGTTGGCCGCGGGTGCAGAGGGGCTCGAGCATGATCACGCGGAGACCTCGCAGGAAGAGGTGTACGCGGTGGTCGCGGGCGCCGGCGTCCTGCGGGCCGGCGGAGAAGAGATCCCGCTGCGCGCCGGCAACTTCGTCTATCTGCCGCCGGACGTGAGCCGACAGATGGTGGCGGGCAACCAGGGACTGACGTGGATCGGAATCGGCTCGGCCACCGACTACGACGACAGGTCATCCAGCTGCGCGGCCGCGAACGGCCGCGCAGCTGGCGTCGGGGTGATCGAAGCCTGATGCCGCGCCGGCACGTCGTCCTGGCGCTTGTCGTCGCGATTTGTTGGGCGGTGAACTTCGTCGTGATCGACATCGGCCTCGAGTCGTTCCCGCCGCTGCTCTTTGCGGCCCTCCGCTTCGGACTGACCGCGTTACCTGCGATCTTCTTCGTGCCGCGGCCGGACGTGCGCTGGCGGGCGGTTGTCGCCGTCGGTCTGTTCATCGGTGTCGGGCAGTTCGGGGTTCTCTTCGTGGCGATGAACACCGGGCTGCCGGCCGGGCTCGCGTCGGTGATAGCGCCTCTTCAGCCGGTGTTCACGATCCCGCTCGCCGTCGATCGCGCTCGGTGAGCGCCCGAGGCTGCGCCAGGTCGTCGGGGTTTCCCTTGCCGTTGCCGGTCTGGGCGCCATTGCCGCCGGTCGCGGCCACGGCGTGCCGATTTAGGCGGTCGCCCTCGGTGTCGCGTCGGCGGCATCGTGGGGCTGCGGGAATGTCGTGACCCGGGCCGCGAAGCCGAAGCGG
Organism: uncultured Actinomycetes bacterium; assembly: GCA_963838985.1. GTDB lineage: Bacteria > Actinomycetota > Thermoleophilia > Gaiellales > Gaiellaceae > Palsa-739. Next base: position 490,788 of record CAWITF010000005.1, on the reverse strand, counting down.
CCCTTCTCGCTGCTCGTCTGGTCGAGCCTCGTCGCGCCACTCCCGCTGCTCGGGCTGTCGCTGATCTTCGAGGGCACCGGCCGTTGGCAGAGCGCGGTGTCCTCGGTCGGTGCATCCGGCCTCGCCGCCCTCGCGTACGTCGTCGTCGTCTCGACCTTTTTCGGTTACGGCAGCTGGTACTGGCTGATGTCGCGCTACCCGGCGTCTACGGTTGCTCCCTTCACGCTGCTCGTGCCGGTCGTCGGGATCCTCAGCGCGTGGCTCGTGCGAGGGGAGCATCCGACCTGGGGGGAGCTGCTCGGGTCACTCGTGGTCCTGGCCGGCCTTGGGCTAGCCATTGGAGTTCGGGTTCGGGCAGGAGGAGCACGTCCTGCGCCCGCACGTGCAAGAACGAGCACATCGGTCTAACCACCGGTGGCGTCTCGACCACCGAGCTTCGGAGGCAGCATCGTCCAGATCGTGATGTAGACGGCGACGAGCAATGGCGCCCCAGGTCTACCGAGAAAATGCCGACGTGCGGCGGCGCTTTTGCAGAGCCCTCTGACGGACTCGAACCGTCGACCCCCTCCTTGACCATGCGCTCTTGGCCACAGCTAGTGGCAAGGGGAAGCGACGGTTTGCAGGGACAACCAGCAGTATTGGCGAGGTCTCAATCTGCGTACGCTTGCCCCCAGCTGCGGCCGCTCGGCTCCACAACTGCTCCATATCTGAGAGGCGGAGCCGCCAAGAGGCGGCTCCGCCGTTCGCGTTCACGTTGTTGGGAGCGGTCACCCGCCGAGACTGACGAGGCCCTCGGCGCGCTGGTCCAGCCCCTGCTGAGCGGCGTCGTCAACGACCGCGATGCGCCCATGTCCGCGCAGGTGTGCGTACACGCCTGGACCCTCGCACGATCCGCCAGCTCCCTGTGCCGATCGAGTAGGTCTCGAGGTCGACCCACGCGATCTGGGCACGCCACACGAAGGTCCCGTGCTTGCCCACGAATGTCCGCAGCGGATTGTTGATTTCGGCCGCCTGTCCGTCGCGCCTGACAAAGCGCTGGCCCCAGCAACAGGCGGTCGCGGTTCCGGAGTCCGGGGCAACAGGGCCTGACGTCAAAGGCGTCAAGACAAAGAGCCCGGAGTTTCCCTTCGGTGAGGTGATAGCGATGCGCTCGACAGCGCTTCGCTGACCGGCTGACGCAGTCCCCGCGAAGACCGTGACCGCCGCGAGCGTCGCGAGCATCAGAACCTTGGTTTGCATGGTGCTCCTTTCGACTAGGACGGTCAGAGAATTGACCCGGACGCTGAGGGGGCTCTGAGGGCGGGCTGAGGCGTCAGCCGGCGCACCTCTCATGCACCGCGGGCGCCGCCGTCACCCAGACTCCGCCTGCCCCGGTCGCGAGCGAGGTCAGGCACGACCCGTCGTAGTACGGGGCGTCGGTCAGCTGGATCACTTTCTCGAGCTCATGCGTCGCTCCGCTCCAGCGGACCACGGTTCCGTTCGACTGCACTGTCTCCCACGATGATCCGAACCCTGCGTCGCCAACGTCATTTGTGAGGTGGCAGCACCCAAGGTGCTGATAGACGGCGAGCGGCCGCCTGTCGACGAGCGCGGTGTCGCCGCCTCGGTCCGAGATGCCCACCCAAATGCGGCCGGATTCCACGACCGGCCGGTTCGACCGTCGGCCGAGATCGAGTGAGATAGCGGAACCTGACTCTGGATTGATGCGGTACAGCTTCGCTCTCGACGAACTGCCGACCCAGACGTACCCGAGGCCGGAGGCCACGCTGTCCACGCCCGACGACGCGCCAAACTGCGCACGCAGGCTCGTCTCGCCCGTTTCTGGATCCACGCGCAATAGGCGGTCTCGCGCGATGATCCACACCGCGTTCTTGCTCAGCGCAACCGCAGACGGAAGGCCGGGAATTCGGTACTGGCGGCGCGTACCGTCGAGGCGAACAAGCGTCAGCAGCGACGGGCCTCCGAGCTGTGAGCCGACGATCCACGCACCGCGCGCGTCGGCGGCGAGAGCCGGGCCTATCTGGCCGCTGAAGTCGAGTGGCGTTGCCCGGATCGCCGTGGTGTGCACCGTGCGGTTGGTCGTGGCGTCGATCTCCGAGATGGTTGCTGTGCCCCGCGAGTACACCCAGACCCGATGGCCATAGGCGGCGACGGCAGCCGGACCTGCGCTCACCTCAATCACCCGCTGCACCGAGTTCGTGCGGGGATCAATGCGCGCGAGCGTGTTGCCGCTTACGCGCGGCGCGGCAACGGCGCGGCCCCTGTGCGCCGTAAACGCAAAGGAGAGCGACGTCGCGAGCGCGAGGACGACCGCCGCGATCACCGCCGCCGCGACACGACGACCGCGCGATCCCGGGCGCCGCACACCGAGCGCGCCGGCCGCCGCGGAGACGAGCGCGACGCAGGTCGCGTAGCGCTGTGCCGGATCTTTCGCCAATGCACGGGCAAGCACGACGTCGATTGCCTCTGAAAGCCCTGCTTTCCGCTGACTCGCGCGCGGCGGCTCCTCCTCGAGATGCGCCCACGCCACGGCGAGTCGCGACTTCGCCGCAAAGACGCGTTCGCCTGTCAGGCATTCAAAAAGCACACAGCCGAGGGAGTAGACGTCCGCCCTTCCGTCGACCGCACCTCGGTCGAGCTGTTCGGGCGCGATGTATGCCGGCGTGCCGACCGACCGTCCGGCGCCCGCGTCATCGCCGAGCTCGTCAAGGCGGCGGCTCAGTCCGAAGTCGGCGAGATACACATGCTCCGACAAATCGAGCAGCACGTTCGACGGCTTGACGTCGCGGTGCACCAGGCCCTTCAGATGCGCGGCATCGAGGGCTGCAGCTATCTGCACGCAGATCGCAAGCGCGCGAACGGGCTCGAGCGCTCCGTCCTCGCGAAGCAAGGTCTCGAGATCGCTCCCCTCAACGAGGCGCATCGCGATGTAGAGCTGCCCATCGACCTCGCCGGCGTCGTAAATCGGTACGACGTTCGGATGCTCGAGGGACATCGCCAGCTCCGACTCCCGCGCGAATCGCGCGCGAAAGCGTTCATCGCGCGTCAGCTCGGGAGCGACCAACTTGAGAGCAACCAGCCGCTTCAACCGGAGGTCGAAGGCGCGGTGGACAACGCCCATCCCGCCCCGACCGATCGGCTCCTCGATCCGGTACCCGAGAAAATCGTTCATGTGTGTCGCCTGAGAAGCCTACGCCTGTCTCACTGAGGCACGGCTGAGCCTTCCCTGAGGCCATTCGCGTGGTCATAGTCGAGGTAGGTAGACATGCAATTTCGAATCCTGGGACCGCTGGAGGTCACGGACGACGCGCGCGCAGTGGCGCTCGGCGGCCGTAAGCAGCGCGCGTTGCTCGCCGCGCTCTTGCTCGAGCCGAACCGCCCGGTCTCGGTCGATCGGCTGACCGATGTGCTCTGGGGTGAGCGCCCGCCCACATCGGCCGCAAACGCACTCCAGTACCACGTCTCGCAGTTGCGAAGGGTGATGGGCGGCGCAATCGTCACCCGTGAGCCGGGTTATCTGCTGCGAGTCGCTGAGGAGGAGCTCGATGCGCTCCTCTTCGAGCGCCTGATCGCTGCCGGCCAGCACACGGAGGCGCTCAGCCTTTGGCGGGGCGAGCCGCTCACCGAGCTAGCCGACGACCTCGTCGCGCAGACGGAGGCTCGGCGTCTGGTTGCGCTTCGGCTCACTGCACTCGAAGCACAGATCGAAGGCGATCTCGCGGCCGGCCGGCACGCGCAGCTCGTGCCGGAGCTTGAATCGCTCGTTCGCATGCACCCGTTGCGCGAGCGCTTGAGCGCCGCACTGATGCATGCGCTCTACGGCTCCGGCCGCCAAGCCGATGCGCTCCAGGTCTACCAGACGACGCGGCAAACGTTCATCGACGAGATCGGAATCGAGCCGTCGCCCACGTTGCGTGAGCTCGAGCGGGCAATCCTCAGACAGGATCCCGACCTCGCACCGAAGCTAACTGACTCCACGCTCGCGGCGATCCTCGTGCTGGGCGACAGCGAGGGGCAACTCGGCGATCTGCTCACGATCGCGGAGCCGCTTGCCGCCCGCCCAAGACGTGAACTGATCCTTGTCAGTTTCGCCAAAAATCCGGGGGTCGCAACGGCCGCGCTTACCGCGCAGCGGCAGGCGCTCACCTCGCGCGGCGTGGTCTGCCGAGTGGCGGCCTATACGACCGAAGAAGCAGGAGCGGAGTCCGCCTTGCTTGCGTCCGAGCACTCCGTCGATCTCGTGCTCGGCATGGCGGCGAGCGAGCCCGCCCTCTCCGCGATGCTCGAGCATGCGGAATCTGACGTCGGTCTACTCGCAGGCTCGGGTGGCACAGCGGACGGTCCGATCGTCACGCCGTTCGGGGGCGCCGAGCACGACTGGCCGGCAATCGAGCTCGCAGCGTCGCTAGCGTCATCGATTGGTACGAGCCTGCGTCTCCTCGGCACTCAAGCCGCTCCCGAGCATGGCCGTCGCGATGCCAGCCGGCTCCTCGCACGCGCCTCCCTCCTCGTTCAGCAGGTGGTCGGGATCGTGACCGAGCCCGTGCTCATCCGGCCCGGAGCGGCCAGTATCGTCGAGGCCTCGACTGGTGCACGGCTTCTCGTCATCGGGCTCTCGGAGCGGTGGCGCGACGAGGGCATCGGGCCAGTCCGGACGTCCATCGCGGAAGCAGCGCACGCACCTGTCCTCTTTGTCCGGGGGGGCATCAGACCGAGCGGGCTCGCGCCGTCACAGACGTTCACGCAATTCGCGTGGACGGCCGGCACCACCACTAAGTGAGCTGCGGTAGGACAGCGCCCGCCCGCGGCAGCTGTTCACAGCCTGGTAAAGCCCACGGAACTTGAGTCGAACCAGACACGGCTCGCGGCGGCGCCTCACGCCCGAGAAAAGGTCATCTACGGGGGCCTTTCGAAGCCCTCTGACGGACTCGAACCGTCGACCCCCTCCTTACCATGGAGGTGCTCTACCAACTGAGCTAAGAGGGCAGCGCGGCCCAGTCTACCCAGCCTCCGTGGGCCTTTCCGCCGCCCGTCGGCAAGCACGCTCTAAGGCTCCGTCGCGTGGATCTCGACGCCGCTGAGCTTCGGGTGCTCGGCTGCCTGCTCGAGAAGCAGCGCACGACGCCCGACCAGTACCCGCTGTCGCTGAATGCGCTTCGGCTGGCGGCGAATCAGTCGACGAACCGCGACCCTGTCGTCGAGTACGACGACGGCAACGATCCGCTCGGCGCTCGATCGTCTCGGGCACCGCGGCTGGACGCGGCTCGCGAGCGGCCCGTCGAGCCGTGCGGCGAAGTTCCGCCACCTCCTCGACGATGCGCTGCAGCTGACGCCGTCGCAGCTCGCCCTCCTCGCCGTCCTCATGCTGCGCGGGCCGCAGACCTCGGCCGAGCTGCGGACGCGCAGCGAGCGCCTCTACCCCTTCGCCTCGGTCGAGGACGTGGACTCCGCGCTCGGCGGACTCGCAGAGCGAGAACTGACCCGCAAGCTGCCGCGCCGCCCGGGCGAGCGCGAGGAGCGCTGGACGCATCTACTCGGCGGCGAGCCGGACGAGCCGCCCGTCGCGGCCGTGCAGCCGGCCGGCTCCCTCGAGTCCCGCCTCGCCGAGCTCGAGCGCCGTGTCGCCGTGCTCGAAGCCGGGTATGCCTCGAGCATGAAAGAAGACGAACAAGAACTGACAGAAGATGCACGGCGAAGCCGGGAGGAGACGCAGCAGCTGCGCGAGGAGTCCGGTCTCGGCCGCGACGCGGAGCCCGGCCCACCTGCGCCCGACGACCCGCTGCCCGACGCGCCCGAAGGCGAGCCGTGGGCGAAGACGTCGAGCGGCGACGCCGACTCGGTCTCCGACGACGACTGACCCGTAGAGTCGCGCCGTGCGCGCGCCGCAGGTGATCGACGTCGTCGGCTGCCACGCCGGCGGGGAGGTCGGGAACGTCGTCGTCGGCGGCGTCCCGCCGCCGCGAAGGCGCGACCGTCTTCGAGCAGATGCAGTCGCTCGCGCGCGACGACTCGCTCCGCCGCTTCCTGCTGCGCGAGCCGCGCGGCAGCGTCGCGGTGCACGCGAACCTGATCGTGCCCGTCGACGCGCGACGACTGCGCGGTCGGCTACATCATCATGGAGCCGACCGAGTATCCCGCGATGTCGGGCTCGAACACGATCTGCGTCGCGACCGTGCTGCTCGAGACCGGCATCGTCGAGATGCAGGAGCCCGAAACGAGGATGCGGCTCGAAGCTCCCGCAGGCGTCGTCGAGGTGACCGCGCGCTGCAAGGACGGCAAGTGCGAGAGCGTCGAGCTGACGAACGTGCCCGTCGTTCGCCGAGCACCTCGACGCGCCGCTCGAGGTCGAAGGCGTGGGCACGCTCACGGTGGACGTCGCGTTCGGCGGCATGTGGTACGCGATTGCCGACGCGCACGCGCTCGGCTTCGCGCTCGAGCCGCACGAGGCGCGCGCGATCTGCGCGGTCGGCGAGCGGATCCGCGTCGCCGCGCGCGAGCAGTTGACGTGCGTGCATCCTGAGAACCCGGCGATCGCGGGCGTCAGCATCGTGCAACTCGCGGAGCCATGGCAGGGCGTGGGGGAGACCTCGAAGAACGCGGTCGTCGATCGCGCCGGGCCGCCTCGACCGCTCCGCGACCGGAACAGGATTGAGTGCGCGCATGGCGACGCTCCACGCCCGCGGTCTCATGCGCGCCGGCGACGCGATGACGCACGCCTCCGTCATCGGCTCGACCTTCGAGGGCCGCATCGTCGAGGAGGCGACCGTCGGCGGGAAGGGGGCGATCGTGCCTGCGATCCGCGGCAGCGCCTGGATCACGGGCTTCATGCAGCTGACGCTCGACCCGACCGACCCGTTCCCGGAGGGCTACCTGCTGAGCGACACGTGGCCCGGGGACGACGTGCAGTCCTAGAGCAGGCTCCGGGCGGCCGCGACGAAATCGTCGGCCGCGGCGTGCATGCGTACCTGCGTCGCTTCGTCGTGCCCCCATTCGTGGACGTGCGGCATCGAGCGCTCCGCTGCATGCACGTCCCAGGTCGCAAGCGTTCGCGCATCGACTCCATACCGCTTCGTGAACGCAGCCAGCTCGTCCGCGCCATGCGACCAGAGGAGCTCGAGCCGCGCGTTGCCGACGTCCTGCAGCGGGTCGCCCGAGCCCGCGTCCTCCCAGTCGAGCACCGCGACGCTCGCCGTCGCGCCAGAGCGTGTTTCCCGCCCAGTAGTCACCGTGCACGGCGCCCGCCGCGTGGATGCGGTGCAGCACGTCTGCCATCGCATCGGCGACAGTCGCGACCTCGAGACCGCACGCGCCGTCGACAAAGTCCATCACAAGCGCGTTCCCCTCTACGAAGTGCGGATGCGGGACAGGGACGCCCGCAGCTTCCATCTGCCGCAGCACGAGCAGCTCGTTCGCGACGCCCGGTTGCCGTCGCACGACGAGCGTGCGCCCGTCGTCGAGCTCGAGCGCCTCGACGTGCGCAGAGATGCCGCCCTCGAGCGGGCGCACCGAGATCGCGTGCGCATAGAGCTCTTCGAGAGCCACTAACCGAGCAGCTGGTCGAGCCCACGTGTCACGCCGACACGGCCCGGCAGCGCGCGGATCGCCGTCAGCGTGCCCGCGACGTACGGTGCTGCGCTCTCGCCGGCGTCATGCCGGATCGAGAGTCGCTCGCCCTCGGCGGCGAAGAGCACCTCGGTCGAGACTGTGAAGCTCGGCAGCCGCAGCGAGTGCACCTGCGTCGCGCCGACCGTCGCGCCGCGCGCCTCGCGTGCACCGAGGGTCTCGTCGACAGGAACCTTCACGGCCGGCGCGCGCACGGTGTCGAGCCGCTCGGCGACCTCGCGTGCAGTTCCGCTCGGCGCGTCGGGCTTGCCGGAGCTCGCGTAGTCGATCACCTCCCACGCGTCGAGGTGGCGGGCCGCCTCCGCCGCGAAGCGAAGAAGCAGCGCGGCAGTGAGGGAGAAGTTGCCCGCTGCAATCACGGCGACTCCCTGCGCGCGCGCCAGCGCGTCGAGCTCGTCGTAGTCCGCGCCGGAGAGCCCGCTCGTGCCGACGACGACGCCGACGCCGCGCTCGAGCGCCGCGACGACGTTGCCCTTCACCGCGTCCGCATGCGTGTAGTCGACGAGCGACATCGGCGTCGACGGCGTCGAGCGCCTCCTCGACAGTCGAGTAGCTCGCGGCGTCGCTGCGGGCGACGCCCGCGACGAGCTCGAGATCGCCGGCGGCGCGAACCGCCTCCGCGACCGCGCTTCCCGTCCAGCCCGTGACCCCGGCGACGCAGACGCGGATCACGCTCGACTTCAAGTGGGGGCGGGAGGATTCGAACCTCCGTAGGCTGAGCCGACGGGTTTACAGCCCGTTCCCTTTGGCCGCTCGGGCACACCCCCGGGAGCGGGGATTGTAGCTTTGTCCCGGATGACCTCGTTCGACGTCGCGGTCATCGGCGCCGGCCCTGCAGGCTCGACCGCCGCCCACCGCCTCGCTCGCGCGGCGCGCGCGTGCTGCTCGTCGACAAGGCGAGCTTCCCGCGCGACAAGCCGTGCGGCGGCGGCGTCACGGGCCGCGCGGCGCAGGCCTGCTGCCGTTCTCGATCGACGCCGGTCGTCGAGGACGTCGTCGACCGTCTCGAGCTGCAGACTCGCATTACCGGACCGAGCTTCGCGCGCCGCGCGCCGGCGCCGCTCGCCTACATGACGCAGCGCAAGCGGCTCGACCACTTCCTGCTCGAGCAGGCCGCACGAGGCAGGTGCCGACGTGCGCGAGGGCGTGAAGGTCCGGACGTGCACGACCGCGGGCTCCGGTCGACGGAGCGGAGTCGACGCGCGCGTCGTCATCGGCGCGGACGGCTGCAACGGCACGTCGGCGAAGCCGCTCGGACTCGGCGCCGACATCGTCCACGGCGTCGCGCTCGAGGCGAACTTCCCGTACGAGGCGCGCTTCGCGCGACGCGATGGCTGCGTCGAGATCGCCGTCGTGCCGGGCGGCTACGGCTGGGTCTTCCCGAAGGCGCGACCACGTCAACGTCGGCGTCGGCGGTGACGAGAGCGAAGGGCCGCAGCTGCGCGCGCACCTGCGCCGGCTCTGCGACGCGTACGGCATCGACATCGCGGACGCAGCCGACACGCGCGGCTACCGCCTGCCGATGCGGCGGCCGGGCAGCACGCTCGTCGCGCGGCACCGCGGCCGCTGATCGGCGACGCTGCCGGGCTCGTCGACCCGTTCTCCGGCGACGGCATGTACGAGGCGTTCCTCTCGCGCGCAGCTCGTCGCCGACGCGACCCTCGAGGTGCTCGCCGGCCGAGCGCCGGGCTAGAGCCGTACGCCGCCGCCGTCGAGCGCCGGATCGCCCGCTCGCCGCGGCCGGCTGGGGCGCGAAGCGGCCTTCGACCGCTTCCCGCGCGACGACGTTCGCGATCGCCCGCCTGCCGCTCACCTTCCGCGTCGTCGAGAAGCTCCTCCGCGGCGAGCTCGCGCATCCCGGCGCCGCGCGCGGCCTCGAGAAGGGCGCGATCCGCCTGATCTACGCCGTCGCGCGCCACGCGTCCTAAAGGAACAGCACGTCCACGGCCGATCCCTCGTTCGAGCCGCCATGGACCTCAACGCCCTTCTCGGCGTGCCGTCGAGCTCGGCGCCAGCGACATCCACCTGAAGCTCGGCCAGCCGCCGATGCTCCGCCGCGACGGCGAGCTCGGCCCGCTCGAAGGGCACCCGCCGCTCGACGACGACGACCTCGCAGCCGTCCTCCAGCGTCGTCGGCGCGCCGCCGCCCGAGAAGCTCGCAGCACTTCCACAACGCGGGCGATCTCGACATCGCCTACCAGGACGCCGACCTGCCGCGCTTCCGCGTCAACGCGTACCGGCAGCGCGGCGCGACGTCGTTCGCCTTCCGCGTCATCCCGAAGACCGTGCCGAGCTTCGAGCAGCTGAACCTTCCCGCCGGCGTCCGCCAGCTCGCCGAGGAGCACCGCGGCCTGATCCTCGTCACCGGCGCGACCGGCTCCGGCAAGACGACGACGCTCGCGGCGATGATCGACTACATGAACCGCAACCGGCAGCAGCACATCATCACGATCGAGGATCCGATCGAGATCCTGCACCCCGACCACGGCTGCATCGTCAACCAGCGCGAGGTCGGGCTCGACACCGAGTCGTTCGGCCAGGCGCTGCGCCGCGCGCTGCGCCAGGACCCGGACGTGATCCTGATCGGCGAGCTTCGCGACGCCGAGACGGCGCAGACGGCGCTGCAGGCGGCCGAGTCGGGCCACCTCGTGATGTCGACGCTGCACACGATCGACGCGGCCGAGACCGTCGGCCGCATGATCGAGTTCTTCCCGCCGGAGAAGCAGGAGGTCGATCCGCTCGATCCTCGCCGGCGTGCTGCGCGGCGTCGTCAGCCAGCGCCTGCTGCCGAAGGCAGGACGGCGGCCGCGTCGCCGCCGTCGAGGTGATGGTCATGAACGCGCGCATCGCGGACCTGATCCGCGAGGGCCGCGCCGACGAGATCACCGACGCCGTTGCCGAGGGCGACTTCTTCCAGATGCAGACCTTCACGCAGGCGCTGATCGACCACGTGCTCGCCGGGCAAGGTCGACCGCGAGGTCGCCGCGAACGCCGCGACGAACCGGCACGACTTCCTCGTCGCGCTCGAGCAGGCGATCAAGCGCAAGCGGGCCGACGATCTTCAGGCAGCAGGCCGAGCAGGCCCGCCGTCGAGCCGCAGCCGGAGCCGGCCCTCGCCGGCAGCCCCCGCCGCGGCCCCCGAGCCGGATGAGAGCCCCGCCGGCCTGCGCGTCATCCCGGCCGGGTAGCGATGCGCCGGCTCGTCCCGCTCGCGCTGCTGCTCGCGCTCGCGCTCCTCGCAGGCACGGCTCGTGCCGACACTTTCGCGGTCGCTGCCGTCGGCGCCGACGGCCGCCCGGGCTTCGCGTCGCCGAACCTCGCCGGCGTCGATCGTCCTGCCGGCGTCCTTCACGACGCCGCCGAGCGCGCCCGCGCAGCTCTCGTACGCGCAGCTGCTCGGCGATCTGGCAGCGCGCCGGCGCCGCTACGGCATCCCGTGGCAGGTGCTCGCCGCGATCAACAAGGTCGAGTCGAACTTCGGCCGCAACATGGGGCCGAGCTCCGCCGGGCGCGATCGGCTGGATGCAGTTCATGCCGTCGACACGTGGCTCGCTGGGGCACCGATGCCAACGGCGACGGCGTCGCCGACCCGTGGAACCCGAGGACGCGATCTTCTGCGGCCGCGCGCTACCTCGCAGCGGCGGGCGGCGCGACGCGACATCTACGCGCGCCGTCTTCGCGTACAACCACGCCGACTGGTACGTGCAGGAGGTGCTCGGGCTCGCCAACATTCGATCGGCACCGACGGCACGCTCGCCTTCTCGCTCGACCGCCTGCAGCGGGATCTGGACGCGGCGCGAACAGGCAGTCGTCGAGGCGAACGCGGAGCTGCTCGTCGCAGAGCGCGCCGAGGACGCGCCAGAGTCGCGTCGCAGCTCGCCTGCACGCGCGGGCCGAGGCGGCGACACTTCTCTCCGACCGTCTCGCGCTCGAGCAGCGTGCGGGCCAGGCAGACGAGGTCGCGCGCGGCCGATGCAGCGCGTCGTCGGCAACCGTTCGACCGAGCTCGCGGCTGCACGAGCGGCGCTCGCGCGCGCGCAGCAGGCCTCGAGCGGCGCACGTCGCTGCAGCGCCGGCGCGTCGCAGCTTCTCGGGGCGCCGACCTACGCGCGGCGGCTACGTCTTCCCGGTCGGCGGCGGCCCGGGCGTCGTCTCCGCGTCGCACACCCACCACGACTATCCCGCCGTCGACATCGCCGCGCCCGAGGGGTCGCCCGATATACGCGCTCGCCGACGGCGTCGTCGTCCGCGCCTGGACCGAGCCCGACCCGCGCTGCGGCATCGGCTTCACGCTATCAGGCCTTCGACGGCCAGACCTGGACGTACTGCCACCTTGCAGTTCTCGACCCTGCCGTTTCGGTCGGCGCCCATCTGACGGCCGGCGACGCCGGTCGGGCTCGTCGGTCATACCGGCGACGCGAGCGGCCCGCACCTCCATCTGCAGCTTCAGCCCGCGACCGCCTGGCCGCAGCAGGAGCCGTGGTTCGACTCGTTCGCGGGCAAGGCTTTCAGCTGGTCGGATGCCGCCTCGGACGCGGCCGAGAGTGACTCCTCCCGAACCCTCTCCTTCGCCCGTTCCGCGGCCACCGCGGCCCCCGCCGAGGCCGTCCAGCCCGTTCCCGGCCCGGTCTTCGCCGTCGTGCCGCAGGCGGCGGCGCAGACCCCCGATTCGGGGGTCGTGCTCTTCAGCCGGCCCGCCGGCTGAGCCTCAGGTTCAGGGCCCGATCTGCCGACAAGAGAGCTATGAGCCTGCGGATTCCCGCATTGCTGCCTCGCGCGGCCGTACTCGTGCTCGCCGGCGTCGCCGCGACGGCGACACTCAGCTATGCCGCCGGTCGCAACATCAGCACGACGGCTTCCCCGCCGGCGACGACAACGGCGCCGCAGGGGACAGTGCTCGTCCCCGACGTCCGCGCGCCAGGCCTTCGTCTTCGCGAAAGGCGCGCTCGAGGACGCGGGCTTCGCGTGGCATGTCGCGGGCTCCGTGCACGGCTACTCCTCGAACACGGTCGTCGACCAGTCGCCGCCGCCCGGCACGAAGCTGCTCGACACGGGCGCGCCGCTGATCACCCTGACGCTCAAGCACACGCCGCGGCTACCAGGAGCTCGGCGCCGCCGAGGACGCATCGCCGTACGCCGGGACGCCCGACGAGCGCGCCGACCTCGCGACGCGCATCGTGCCGGCACAGAAGCCGGCGGTGACGACGACGACTGCGACGACGGCCACGACCACGACGACGCCCGCTCCTGCGCAGGCACCGAAGCACACGCAGGCGACGAAGACCGCGGCGCCCGCAGCGCGGCCGCCCGCGTTCATCGTGCCTGGCGCGCGCACGGAGCCGCTCGACGAGATCCCGCTGACCCAGCGTGCCCAGAACCTCGGTGCCTGGCTCGCGAAGCATCCGAAGTCGACGAACGCAAACGTGAAGTACTGGCTCTACCAGCACCAGTGGATCGTCACCGGCGCGAAGCTCGGTTGGTCGCACGGCGCCGAAGCGCTGCAGACGTTGATCGCCGTCGACAAGCACGCCGAATCGCAGTGGGGCTTCGGCGCGAAGAGCGAAGCCGCGGCGGCCGCTGCGCTCAGCTACGTCGAGGCGAGGTCGAAGAAGTGATCCGCCGGCTTCGGCTCGGGCGCGAGTCCGGGTTCACACTCGTCGAGATGATCTGCGTCTGCCTGCTCCTCGGCATCGTGCTGACGGGCGTCACGACCGTGATGGTCGGCGGCTCGCATGCGGAGCTGCAGAACAACAACCGCTTCCAGGCGCAGCAGGTCGCGCGCAGCGCGCTCGACGTGCTCCGCAACGACGTCCACAACGCATGCTCGGCGAACGTCGCGTCGGCAGGCGCGTTGCTGAAGCTTGCGTACGTCCCCTCGAACGACCCGACGCAGTGCGGCGCGTCATCGGCCAACACCAAGGTGCTCTGGTGCGCGCTCACGAGCCCGACCGTCACCGGGATGTACGCGCTCTACCGTTCCAGCGCGTCGACGTGCACGGCCGCGAACGGGACGCTGCAGGCGGACCACCTGACTGCGAACGCCATCTGGTCGACGGCTGCCTCGATCCCCGTCGAGCAGCTGCAGACGATCACCGTGTCGATCCCGGTCTCCTACGTGCAGGGGACGTACGGGCAGGCGTACACGCTCGGCCAGACGCTCGTCCTCCGCGACACGGTCTACCAGACGACGAGCAGCGTGACCGCGTGCCCCGCGACTGCGAGCAACTCGACGTGCGTCGCAGGTCTCTGCACGTACAACGGTGGGACGTGCTACCCGCCGGTGATCCAGTAACCGTGGATCTCGCGCTCGCAGCCGTCTTCCTCGCCCCGGGTCTCGCGTTCGGGAGCTTCCTGAACGTCGTCGCCGCGCGGGTGCCTCTGAAGCGCTCGATCGTGCGGCCGCCGTCGGCGTGCATGAGCTGCGGCCACGAGATCGCCTGGTACGACAACGTGCCGCTCGTCTCCTGGCTCGTGCTGCGCGGCCGCTGCCGTTCCTGCTCCGCGGGCATCTCGTTCCGCTATCCGGCAGTCGAGCTCGTGACGGGTCTCCTCGTCGCCGGCTGCGTATGGAAGTTCGGCCTCTCGGCGGACACCGCCGTCGCCGCGTTCTTCTGCCTGACGCTCGTCGCCGTGTCGGCGACCGACATCGAGCACCGGAAGATCCCCAACGTGATCGTCGTGCCGGCCGGCCTGCTCGTGCTCGCGGCGAACACGGCGATCCATCCGAGCCCGCGCTGGGCGCTCGGGGCGCTCGGCGCGTCCGGCTTCCTCTTCGCGGCCGCGCTCGCCTATCCGCGTGGGATGGGCATGGGCGACGTGAAGCTCGCCTTCCTGATGGGCGCCGCCCTCGGCCGCAGCGTGCCGGTGGCGATGCTCCTCGGCATGGTCGCGGCGCTCGTCCCGGGCGTCGTGCTGCTCGCCCGCCACGGGCAGGCGGCCCGCAAGATCCGGATCCCCTTCGGCCCCTTTCTCGCACTGGGCTCTGCGGTGGCCCTCTTTGCCGGCCACCCGCTGCTCCATGCGTACTGGGGCCTCTTCCGCTAGGAGGGTCGGGCGGGTTAGTGCTCGTCGCACGGGTGCGATGGGCGGCGCGCTGCAAGGACGCAGGGAGCCTCGATCGTGGTGCTATCGGGGCGACCGAGGACGCTGCAGCGCGCCGTGCCAGCGCGGCCGGGCGGCTCAGCCACTATCCCGCCCGACGCTCCTGACCCGAACGGGGGATTCCTGGAGGCCCTGGACGGGGGCCGCCGAACGAGGACTGCCCTGCTAAGGGCTTATGGCCTTTCTGCCGATAACTCGTTCGAGGGATCGATCGTGACGTCTACAACCTCCCCTATCCGGTGAGCGACACCGACCAGCCCGATATCCCGTCGCTGCGGACCGCCGACAGCGAGGCCGCCGCGCAGGGCGAGCGGCTGACGACGCCGTACGGCGTCAGCGAGTCGGTCGAGCTCGTCGTCGACCTGCTCGCCGCGACGAAGCTCGTCCCCGAGGACAAGCTCGCGATGGCCCGCGGACGCGCGCAGCAGACGCGCTCGCTCGCCTCTGCGCTCATGCAGGAGGGCGTCGCGTCGAGCGACGGCATCGCCCGCATGCTCGCCGCACGGCACCAGCTGCCGCTCGTCGACCTCGGGCTCACGCCGGTCGACGAGGATGCGGCGCGCGAGGTGCCGCTGCACGTCCTCGAGCGCGTCGTCGCGATCCCATATGCGCACGAAGGCGGTGTCCTTCGCGTCGCGGTCGCCGACCCGGCGAACCTGCACGGCATCGACGAGCTGCGGCTCGCGTCGCGCCACTCGCTCGAGCTCGGGGTTGCGTCGCGCGACGAGATCCTCGGAGCGATCCGCAAGCTCGTCCGCGCCTCGGAGGCGTTCGGCTCACGCGCGATCAGCGCCGAGGAAGAGGAGCTGCTCTCCGCAGAGCCCGAGGAGGATGTCACCGACCTCGAAGCCGACGACGGCGTCTCGGACGTCCCGCTCGTCCGCCTCGTCAACTCGATCCTGTTCCAGGCTGCAGAAGACGGCGCGTCCGACGTCCACTTCGCGCCGGAGGAAGATTCCCTCGTCGTGCGGTTCCGTATCGACGGCGTGCTACAGGAGATGCAGCGCATCCCGAAGCGCCTGATGCCGGGCGTGACGACGCGTCTCAAGGTGCTCGCGAAGCTCGACATCGCCGAGCGGCGGAAGCCGCAGGACGGTCGCATCTCGCTGAACGCGGCGGCCGCGGGGCGCATGCTCGACGTCCGTGTCGCGACGCTGCCGACCGTCGAAGGCGAGTCGCTCGTCATGCGTCTGCTCGACAAGTCGAAGAAGCCGCCGACGCTCGAGGAGCTCGGGCTTTCGGAGGAGATGCGGGAGACGCTGAGCGACATCGTCAAGCGGCCGACCGGCGCGCTGCTCGTCACCGGCCCGACCGGTTCCGGTAAGTCGACGACGCTCTTTGCCGCGCTCAATCAGATCAGCCGGCCCGAGATCAACATCATCACCGTCGAGGACCCGGTCGAGTACCGGCTCCCCGGCATCAACCAGGTGCAGATCAACGCGCGCGCGGGGCTCACGTTCGCCGCAGCGCTGCGGTCGATCCTGCGTTCCGACCCGGACGTGGTGATGGTCGGCGAGATCAGAGACGGCGAGACCGCGAAGATCTCGATCGAGGCTGCCCTCACCGGCCACCTCGTGCTTTCGACGCTGCACACGAACGACGCGCCGAGCGCGCTGACGCGGCTGAACGAGATGGGCGTCGAGCCGTTCCTGACGGGTGCCGCCGTCACCGGCGTGCTCGCGCAGCGCCTCGCGCGGAAATTGTGCACGCACTGCTGCGAGATGTACCAGCCGTCCGTCGACGAGATGATCGCGGCCCGCGTGTCGCCGGATGTCGCGGCCGCGAGCGACGGCATGGCGTTCTACCGGAAGCGCGGCTGCCCGCGGTGCAACCAGACGGGCTACAAGGGCCGGATCGGCATCTACCAGCTCCTCGCGATGACCGAGGATCTCGCCTCGCTGGCCGCGAAGCATGCGACGCGCGAGGACATCGAGCGCGCCGCGCTCACGTCCGGCATGCGCACCCTGTGGGACGACGGCCTCGCCAAGGTCGCCGCCGGCCTCACGAGCATCGAAGAGCTCGCCCGCGTCACGGTCTAGCGCAACCAGGTTTCAACCTGGTTGCAGTCGTCGGCGGTGATCGGGCGAGGTAACGACTGCAACCTGCTTGAAAGCAGGTTGCGACACAACTAGCGGTCTCTACCCCAAGCGACCGTCTGCGGGTTCTCGGCGCGAAAGGCTGCGACCTGACTGAAGTCAGGTCGCTGATACCGCAACCAGGTTTCAACCTGGTTGCAGTCGTCGGCGCTGATCGGGCGAGGCAACGACTGCAACCTGCTTGAAAGCAGGTTGCGAAGTGCCGGTCGCCCGCCGATGAGTTCTCAGCCCGGGCGGCGTCGGAGGAGGAGAACGACAACCAGGAGGGTCAACGGTGGATTACAAGCTCGAGCTCGTGCTGCTGCCCGTCGCCGACGTCGACAGGGCGAAGGCGTTCTATCTCGACCAGGTCGGCTTCGAGCTGCACGTCGACCACAGCGCGGGCGACAGCTTCCGCGTCGTCCAGCTCAACCCGCCCGGCTCCGCGTGCTCGATCGCGGTTGGCATCGGCATCACCGACGCGGAGCCAGGATCCGTCCGTGGCGTCCATCTCGTCGTCACCGACATCGTGCAGGCACGCGAGGAGCTCGTGTCCCGCGGTGTCGACGTGAGCGAGATCCGCCACATCGACAACGGCGAGTGGAGCTCGGGGCCGCACCCGGAACGGAACGACTACAACTCGTTCGCCGGCTTCGCGGACCCCGACGGCAACACGTGGGCGCTGCAGGAGCGCGGCCACAACGCCTGACTCACGACGCCACGAACGCGGCGATCGCCTCCGCCAGCTCAGCCGGAACCTCCTCTGCCATGTGGTGCCCGGAGTCGAGCGCGACGCCGCGCACGTCCTCCGCCCAGCTGCGCCAGACCTCGACCGGATCGCCGTAGAGCTCCTCCATGTCGTCGCGCTCGGCCCAGACGATCAACGTCGGGCACGCCACGCGCCTGCCCGCGGCCCGGTCGGCGTCGTCGGCGGCGCGGTCGACTCCGAGCCCGGCGCGGTAGTCCTCGAGCATCGCGTGCACGACCCCCGGGTCGTGAAGTGCGCGCTGCAGATCCGCGTACGCCTCGTCGCTCATGAACCGGCGGTCGATCCGGTACCACGCATCCGGGTCGGCGCAGATGACCCGTTCCGCCGGCTTCGCCGTCTGCCCGAAGAAGAACCAGTGCCACCACGCCTGCGCGAACGCCGCGTCGGCCCGCACGAGCGCCTCGCCGATCGGCACGGCGTCCATCACGACGAGCCGCGTCACCGACTGTGCATGGTCGACGGCGAGCCGATGCGCGACGTACGCGCCGCGATCGTGCCCGACGACGGCATACCGCTCGTGCCCCAGCGAACGCATCAGCCGCGCCACGTCTGAGGCGAAGGCGCGCTTCGAGTACGGCGCGTGGTCGTCCGTCGTCGGCGGTCCCGACGATTCCCCGTAGCCGCGGAGATCGGGGCAGACGACGCTGAAGCGCTCCGCCAGCAACGGCGCCACCCGCTCCCACGTCACGTGCGTGCGCGGATGCCCGTGCAGCAGCACGATCGCCGGTCCCGTGCCGCCGTGGCGCACGCGCAGGACGGCGTCGCCGACGTCGACGCGCTCGAGTTTGAAGCCGTCGAACACCCCGACGGCATCGTTGCAGAGCGGGGCCGCTACTCGGCGAAGACGTCGCAGCCGAGATACATCAGGCTCTCGACGGCTTCGGTCACGAACGCGGTCGCCTGTGCTGCGTCCGCGAACGTGTACGGACCGGGGTGGACCGGCTGCTGCGCGCCCGGCGGGAAGACATCCGCCTCGACGACGCACGAAGTCCCGTAGTCGAGCGCGCGGAGAATCGTCACCGAGCGCCCGTCCTTCTTCGCATGCCGGACGAAGAGCTCGCGGCCTGTCGCCTCTGCGACCCGGTTCACGGCGCGCCGGTGGTGGCGGGCGCGGCTGCGGCGACTGCGTTCGGGTCGGCGGTCGTCGCCGCCGGCGTGGTCGGCGCCGGCTGCGTCTCGCCGTTCAGCGCGTTCACCGCCGCCTGCGCGACGGAATCGCGGTCGGCGAACCCGTCGAGCCGAAGCGCGACGTCTCCGGGCGCGCGGTAGACGAGCACGCCGGGATCGGGGAGCAGGCCGCCGCCCGGAAGCAGGGCGGTGAGGATCCCGGCGACCTTGTTGTCGAGGACGCTCACGAGCAGGAAGCCGGCGTTGGCGGCGACCGCGCCCTCGTGCGCCTCGGCGACCGAGATCGCGTCGACGTCCGAGCGCGGGTTGTAGACGCTCACGACGACGACCTTGTGGTGCGCAAGCTGCCACTGCAGCGCCTGCGGGAGATTCGCGTACACGGGGTTGCCGTGGAACGTGCGCGGCTTCGGCTTCGCCTTCACGTGGTGCTTCACCACGACGTGGTGCTTGACCGCAGGCTTTGCCGGCGTGTGCGACTTCGTCGGGGTCACGTGCGGCTTCGTCGCCGGCTGCGCGGGATGCGCCGACGTGACGGCATGCGTCGAGACGGCGACCGTCGTCTGCGTCTTCGTCCCGCCGTGACCGAAGAGCATCATGCTCGCACCGAGCCCGAGCGCGGCGAGGATGCCGACGAGCGCGAGGACTTTGATCTGCGGGCTGAGGGTGATGCTCACGGTCGTTTCTCCCCGTTCGCCCAGGCTCAGCTGACCGTGCAGGTGCCGGGCGTGAAGAGCGTCCCGACCGACACGCCGCCGCCGGGCCCGTGCTGAACCGCGACCCAGCGCCCGACCGTCGCGGTCAGGCAGAAGTCCGAGGCGCTGCCGGTGAAGCCGCCCGGGTTCAGGATGTACGGCTGGCCGGCGATCGTCGAGATCGAGGCGTCGTACTTGGTCGCGAGCGCGGTCAAGTCCATGCCGGAGTAGCCGGCGTCGCTCGAGCTCGCGTCAGGGTCGTTGTTCGAATTCGGAAAGTTGTCGGCGCCGTACGAGATGATCGCGCGCATCACCTGCGCAGCGTCCGCCTTGGCGGCCTGCTTGCTCGCGCGATCCTTGAACGCGAGATAGCTCGGGATCGCGATCGTCATCAGGATCCCCAGGATCAGGAGGACGATCGTCAGCTCCACGAGCGTGAAGCCTTCCTCACCCTGTAGCCGGCGCCGGATCGCTCCGACGAGGTTACGAGTCCTCGGGAACCGCATGGTGTGTGTATCGACCGTCCCAGTCATGCGCTTTAGCTCCTAGAAGAAGAAGAGGGGGCGCCGGAGCGCCCCCTCTCAAGCGAACAGTGTCTCGTCCTTACTTACAGACGTTCGCCGCGACCGTGTCGGTCTGGATCACGCCCTGCGGGCCGAGCTTCCAGGCGAAGTAGTTACCGCTCTGGGAGACGATGCAGTACGTGACCGCGCCCGGGGTGGCCGCCGGCATGGTGACGCCCGCCGGGAAGCCCGCGTCAGCGCTGTTGACCCACACGCTGGCCGGGAACGCCTGGTCGTAGCTCGTCTTGAGCTCGGTGACGTTCATGCCCGAGTAGCCGCTGTCGGTGTTGCTCGTTGCGAAGTCAGGGTCGGACGTGGAAGGCGCGCCCGAGACGTTGTCCGCATTGTACGACTCGACATCCGGCAGCACGGCGCGGATGTTCGCCTGCGCAGCCGACTTGTTGGCGCGATCCTTGAAGCTGAGGTACGACGGCACCGCGATCGCGAGCAGGATGCCGAGGATGATGATCACGACGAGGAGCTCGATCAGGGTGAAGCCCTGCTCCGAGCTCAGGCGTGCCTTCATGCGAGCGATCATTTGACTTGCGTCCCCTTTCGGAGGGTGAGGGTGTGGCGGATGGCTCGTCTCATATCGGCCGGGCACGCCCAAACGAGCTAGCCCCGTATGGGGGATTCGACTCACCCACAGAAGTGCGAAGGGGGCGCATGATGCGCCCCCTTCGGTGTTGCTACGTGTGGCGAGGTCTTACTTGCAGACGTTCGCCGCGACCGTGTCGGTCTTGATCACGCCCTGCGGGCCGAGCTTCCAGGCGAAGTAGTTACCGCTCTGGGAGACGATGCAGTACGTGACCGCGCCCGGGGTGGCCGCCGGCATGGTGACGCCCGCCGGGAAGCCCGCGTCAGCGCTGTTGACCCACACGCTGGCCGGGAACGCCTGGTCGTAGCTCGTCTTGAGCTCGGTGACGTTCATGCCCGAGTAGCCGCTGTCGGTGTTGCTCGTTGCGAAGTCAGGGTCGGACGTGGAAGGCGCGCCCGAGACGTTGTCCGCATTGTACGACTCGACATCCGGCAGCACGGCGCGGATGTTCGCCTGCGCGGCCGCCTTGTTGGCGCGATCCTTGAAGCTGAGGTACGACGGCACCGCGATCGCGAGCAGGATGCCGAGGATGATGATCACGACGAGCAGCTCGATCAGGGTGAAGCCCTGCTCCGAGCCGAGCCGTTCCTTCATGCGAGCGATCATGTGAGGCGCTTCTCCTTGGGTGAGGGGTGGGGGATCACGTGACCTATCGGGCGTGAGTGCTCCCCGGGGTCCCCCCTAAAAGAGTGGTCGGATGCCGATGTAGTTGAGCGGGTCAGGCTGGAACGACACGGGACTCAAGGCCGTCCTGCGGCCTGCCGATAGCTCGGTCGAGGGACATGTCTGACCTGACTTCAATCGACGACCTGCTCGAGCAGATGGTCGAGCTGGGCGCCTCGGACCTGCACATCACGGTCGCGAGCCCCCCGGCCTTCCGTGTGCGCGGGCACATCGTGCGCGCCGAGAACGTCGCGCCGTTCGAGCCCGACGACACACGCGGGCTCCTCTACCGCATTCTCTCGAGCGAGCAGCAGAAGAACTTCGAGCTGCGCCGTCAGCTCGACTTCGCGTACTCGATCCCCGGGCTCGCGCGCTTCCGCGTCAACGTCTACTACCAGCGCGAGGCGGTCGGCGCCGCGTTCCGTCTGATTCCGCAGGACATCAAGTCGCTCGAGGAGCTCAACCTTCCGCAGACGCTGCATGCGCTCGCCGAGAAGCCGCGCGGCCTCGTCCTCGTCACCGGCCCGACCGGCTCGGGCAAGTCGACGACGCTCGCCGCGATCATCGACGAGATCAACCGCACACGCGCCGAGCACATCCTCACGGTCGAGGACCCGATCGAGTTCGTGCACAAGCACAAGCGCTGCATCGTCAACCAGCGCGAGATCGGCCCCGACGCGACGAGCTTCGGCGAGGCCCTGAAGGCTGCGCTCCGCCAGGACCCCGACGTGATCCTCGTCGGCGAGATGCGCGACCTCGAGACGATCTCGACGGCGCTCACCGCCGCCGAGACCGGCCACCTCGTCTTCGGCACGCTGCACACGCAGAGCGCGCCGTCGACGATCGACCGCATCATCGACGTCTTCCCGCCCGAGCAGCAGGAGCAGGTGCGCATCATGATCGCCGGCTCGCTGCAGGCGGTCGTCACGCAGACGCTGCTTCCGACCGCAGACGGCGCAGGTCGCGTCGCTGCGCTCGAGATTCTCTTTCCCGACGATGCCGTGCGGAACCTCATCCGCCAGGCGAAGATCGAACAGGTCTACTCGATCATGCAGACCGGCACCGCCCGCGGGATGCAGACGATGGAGCAGGCGCTCGCGGATCTTGCCTCGAAGCGCATCGTCACCATCGAGGATGCGCTTTCGCGTTCGAGCCGGCCCGATCAGTTGGTCGGCATCCTCGAGCGCTCCGGCATCGACGTGAACTCGATGCGCGCGGCAACTGCGGCCGCGGACCCGCTGGCGATGCCGGCGCTCCGCATGGCGGGAAGCTGAGATGTCCGACTCGTTCTGGAAGAAGGAGATCTCGCTCGGCAAGAAGAAGGCGCCGAAGCCCGAGCCCGCCGAGGCCGCCGAAGCGCCGGCGAAGCAGTCGGTGCTGAAGAAGGAGATCTCGTTCAAGCGGAAGCCGAAGCCGGAAGCGGAGCTCGCGGAAGCGCCGGCGAAGCAGTCGAAGAAGGAGCTCTCGTTCAAGCGCAAGCCGAAGCCGGAAGCGGAGCTCGCGGAAGCGCCGGCGAAGCAGTCGGTGTTGAAGAAGGAGCTCTCGTTCAAGCGCAAGTCGAAGCCGGAGGCCGAGCTTGCGGACGCGCCAAAGCAGTCGTTCCTGAAGAAAGAGATCTCGTTCGGCCGCAAGAAGCACGACCGCACGGTCGAGCAGCTCGTCGACGAGGCGTCGCAGATCTTCGCGCCCGCGTTCGCGGAGCCTGCACTCAAGCCCCCGACCGAGCTCGCGGAAGCGGCGGTCGCCGCGATGCCCGAGCCGGTTGCCGTCGAGCCCGAATCCGTCGTCTACGAGCCTCCGGTCATCCTCGAGCCTGCGCCGGCACTCGAGCCTCGCGCCCGCTGAGCCGGCACCGATCGAGCCTGCACCGATCGAGCCTGGGCCAATCGAGACTGCGCCGATCGAGGCTGCGCCGATCGAGGCTGCTCCCGTTGCGCCCGAGTGGCCGCAGCCGCAGGTCGACGGCCCGACGCTCGTCCCCGATCTCGACCCCGCCCGAGCCCGAGCCCGAGCCGGAGCCCGAGCCGTGGCTGGCAGAGCCCGAGCTCCCGCCCGCGCCGGAGGCGCCTGCGCCGGTCGTCCTGCATCCGCCCGTCCCCGCGGCCGAGCTCGCGCCGGTCGTCGAGCCGAGGTCCCGTTTTGGAAGAAGGAGCTCTCGGTCTCGAAGAAGCCGAAGGAGCCGAAGGCCGCGAAGGCGCCGAAGGCCCCGAAGGTGCCGGGCGAGAAGTTCTGGAAGAAGGAGCTCTCCCTCAAGAAGAGCGCGAAGCCGGCGGCCGCCGAGGCGCCGACCGAGGCGATGCCGGCCGTGAAGGCGAAGGGCTCCGGCCTGAAGAAGGAGCTCTCGCTGCCGAAGCTCTCGCGGCCGTCGCTCGGCCGCGGTGGCGGCGGAGGCGGCGGTGGCCACTCCGCAAAGCGCTACGTCGGCCTCAAGATCGGCGCGTCGCAGCTCGCCGCTGCGCGCATCGCGAACAACGGATCGGCCGAGCTCCTCCAACTCGCGCGCGAGCCGCTTGCGCAGGGCATCGTCGTCGGTGGCGAGCTCCGTGAGCCCGAGGCACTCGCCGAGGCGTTGAAGGTGTTCTTCGCCCGGCACAAGCTGCCGCGCAAGAACGTGCGCATCGGCATCGCGAGCAACCGCATCGGTGTCCGCATCTTCGACGTCCTCGGTATCGAGGACGACAAGCAACTCGCGAACGCAGTGCAGTTCCGTGCGCAGGAGGCCCTGCCGATCCCGCTCGACGAGGCGGTACTCGACTATCGCGTCATCGACTCGACCGTCGACGCGGAGGGCCGGCCGGTCAAGCGCGTGCTGCTCGTCGTCGCATACCGCGATCTCGTCGACCGGTACATCAGCGCTTGCAAGAAGGCCGGCCTCGGCCTCGTCGGCATCGACCTCGAGGCGTTCGCGCTACTGCGCGCGCTCGAGCAGCCGCACGACCGAGGCGAGGCTGCACTGGTCGCCGTCTCCGTCGGTCACGACCGCTCGACGTTCGCCGTCACGGACGGCCGCATTTGCGAGTTCACACGCGTGCTCGAATGGGGCGGCTGGTCGCTCAACATCGCGCTCGCACGCGCACTCGACACGGCGCCGTCGGAGGTCGAGGGCGTCAAGCGTGCGATGTCGCTCGACACGGACATGGTGATCGAAGGGTTGACGCCGGAGCAGTCGGTAACCGCGCTCGACGCAGTGCGCAAGCAGCTGCAGTCGTTTGCGCGTGAGCTCGTCTCCTCGTTGCAGTTCTACCAAAACCAGCCCGGAAGCCTCGCGATCGGTTCGATCGTGATCACCGGCGGCACCGCGCACATGCCGGGCCTCGCGCAGGAGCTCGAGCGTCTGATCGGCGTCCGCGTCGTGATCGGCGACCCGCTCGCGCGCCTGAAGGTGCCGAAGAAGTTCGCGACGCCGGATCCGCTCGGCTCGCTCGCAGTCGCAATCGGACTCGGGATCGAAGACTGATGCGTGCCGTCAACCTCCTCCCGAAGGACCAGCAGGCCGGTGGGCGCAGCATCCGCGAGGAAGAGCCCGCCGTCGTCATCGGGTCTGCGCTCGGCGCGATCGTGATGATCGCTCTCATCGCGTCGTTCCTCGTCGCGCACGGCAAGGCGAATTCGGAGCAGAAGAAGCTCGACGCCGCGCGCATCGAGTACGCGCAGGTCTCGGAGCAGCGCAAGAAGGAAGAGGCGAAGCTGAAGCCGGTCAAGCCTGCCGCGCCGATCACGCCGATCGTCCCGCCGCCGACCGTGACGGGGCAGGAGGCGACATGGCTCTCGTCCGTCAGCCAGGTGCTCGATCAGCGGATCGCCTGGGATCGGATCCTGCGCGAGGTCTCGCTCGTGATGCCGAGCGACGTGACGCTGAGCGCACTCACGATGACGGCTCCCGAGCTGCCGGTGCCCGGCACGCCGGCGCCGAGCACGACCGCGCAGGGCTTCACGATCACCGGCTCGGCGTTCTCCGTACGACTCGATCGCGCGCCTACTCTCGCGTCTCTCGCTCGTCCCTGATCTCGACGGTGTCACGCTTTCGAACAGCACGGCCGGCGCCGGCACCGACGTCCAGTTCAGCATCAGCGCGACGGTGAAGGGCGCACCTGCTCCGCCCGCCGCGCCGGTGGCGCCCGTTACGCCTTCGACCGACACGACCTCGACGGATCAGACGTCATGAAGGTCAAGAAGCTTCCGCGCGGCGCAGCAATCGGCCTGATCGTGGCCGGCGACATCGTGCTGCTGATGATGGGCTGGTTCCTGCTCGTCTCGCCGCAGCGCTCGACCGCGGCGAGCATCGCTCGCTCGGTCGCCGCCACCGAAGGGCAGATCGCCGAGGCGCGCAAGCCGGTGACGGAGCCGAGCGCGGCCGTGCAGCCGAAGCAGCCCGAGATCCGGACGGCCTATCTCTACAAGTTGTCGAAGGCGATGCCGATGACGCAGGACATGCCGGATCTTCTGCTCGAGATCAGCCAGGTCGTGCGCAGCTCCGGCGTGCACCTGACCTCGATCGCGCCGTCACCGCCGGACGCAACCGGTGCCACGGACATCGCGGTCGCGGTCTCCGGCGACTTCTACTCGCTCACCGACCTGCTCTATCGAGTTCGCAGCCTTGTCGCCGTGCGGCAGGGCGCACTCGACGTGAGCGGCCGTCTCTTCTCGATCAAGTCCGTCGGCCTCACGCCCACGGGCACGGGTCGCACGTTGAACGGCGCGATCACGCTCAGCGCCTTCACCTTCGGCTCTGCGGCGGCGACCGCGGCGGCAGCGCCGGCAGTGGCGCCGACCGATACCTCCACGACCTCAACCGACACGAGCGGCACGACGACGAGCGCGTCGGCCGACTCCGCGATCCGGCCTTAAGTCGGCAGAAAGGAAGCAGTCATGGCCAAGAAGACCGTTGCCGACGTTGCCAAGGCGAAGGCGGAGAAGCAGAAGAAGATGGTGATCGGGCTGAGCGTCTTCCTCGTGCTCGCGCTCGCGTACGGCGTGCACACGATGATGGCGCTGAACGGCGGCGGCGGCTCGGCGGCGAAGCCGCAGGTGGGCTCGACGCCCGTCGCAGCCGCCTCGACGACGCCCGCGGCGACCCCGGCTGCGACACCCTCGGCCCTCCCGGCTGCGCCGAGCCTGAGCGCGTCGGACCCGACGACCACGACGACGGCTTCGTCGTCGTCGCTGATCGACGCGGTCAAGCCGCCCGCCGAGAGCGGCCAGCTGCAGTCGTTCTCGCTCTTCGCCA
Organism: uncultured Actinomycetes bacterium; assembly: GCA_963838985.1. Classification (GTDB taxonomy): domain Bacteria; phylum Actinomycetota; class Thermoleophilia; order Gaiellales; family Gaiellaceae; genus Palsa-739. Next base: position 464,349 of record CAWITF010000005.1, on the reverse strand, counting down.
GCAAGGATCCGTTCAACTCGGGCGGGCCGGGCTCCTCGAGCGGTAAGACGAGCTCGTCGTCGTCCGGCTCCTCGAAGGGCTCGTCAGGCTCCGGCTCGGGCTCCGGCTCGAGCACGCCGCCGGCGACGCCTCCCGCGCCCCCGACCGCGCCCCCGACCTCGGCTGTGATCGCGGTGAACGGCGTGTCTGAGCTGGTGCAGAGCGGCGCGGGCTTCCCGGCCGCGAATCCGATGTTCGATCTGATGTCGCTCAGCGGCTCCGCGGCCAAGGTCTCGGTGATCGGCGGCTCCTACGCGAGCGGCTCCGCGAGCCTGACCCTGAAGATCGGGAAATCGGTCACGCTCGTGAATACGGCCGACGGCACCCGCTACACGCTCGAGCTCCTGCCGCAGGGCACGGTGCCCACCTCGACCGGGGCCTCGGCGTCGGGCGGGGCGTCGACGACGCCCACGACGACCACCACATCGCCCTAGAGACCTGGGTATCCGGCCCGGCCGAGCCTTGAGGCCGGGCCGCTTCCTGCCGATATGACGATGGTGGCGCGCATGCGGAAAGAGGGCGGCTTCGGCATGCTCGAGCTGCTGATCGCCCTCGTGATCCTGAACGTGGGCCTCTTCGCGCTCGTCGGCGTCTTCAACGCGTCGGCGACGTCGATCGGGCGGGCGAGGAACTTCTCCGCCGCCGCTGCCGTCGCCGACAAGCAGATCGAGATCTACCGCGGCATGCAGAACTGCGCGATCTGGCTCGACCAGTGGCAGCTGCCGGCGTCGGGCACGACCTACGCGAACGACACGACGTCCTTCAACGGCACGGCGGCGTTCTCGCCGCAGGTCCCGTACTGGAGCTCCGTCACGGCGGCCGACGCGCAGTACTGGGTGACCGACGGCATGGATTCCGCGAACACGTTCGGACAGACGAACCTCGCATCGTGCGCGTACACGAGCCAGACGGTGAAGGGGACGCTGCCGCTCACCTCGACGCAAGGCGCGGCGGCGAACCTCGGCTCGCAGAACTACGTCACGCCGCCGGTGACTGCGACGAGCTGCGGCGCCGCGACGACGGCGGGCTGCGCAGTCGAGCCGATTCAGACGATCCTCGGCCCGGACGGCCAGAAGTACACGGTCTACACCTACATCATCCTCGTGCAGCCTTCGAGCGGCGAGTACACGAAGCAGGTCACCGTGGTCGTGCGTGACCCGCGCGACGTCACGAAGATCCTCGCCCGCGAGTCGGCAGTGTTCGACCCGGCGGCGTCATCGTGACCCTGCCTGTCTTGACGCCGCCTCAAGCGGCCGCTACGGCAGGCCGATAGGAGAGAGCGATGGCCTCGTACGCGTATACCGCGATCAACGCGCAGGGCATGGAGCTCGACGGCGTCATCACCGCCGGCGACCTCAACGCCGCGCGCGAGCAGCTGCGCGTCGCGGGCCTGCTCGCCAAGGCGCTCACCGAGGTCAGCTACCGGCGGCGGCATGGCGACGAAGCCGATCGGCGCGTTCAGCGAAGCCGCGTCAAGGCGAAGTCGCTCCAGATCTTCTCGCGCCAGTTCGCGACGATGATCGAGGCCGGCCTCAGCGTCGTCGGCGCGCTCGTCGATCCTCGAGGAGCAGACCGACGACCAGACGCTCGCGCGCGTCGTCGTGACGAGCTGCGCAACGACGTCGAGGCGGGCTGCTGCTCTCCGAGGCGATGGCGCAGCACCCGAAGGTCTTCTCGCGCCTCTACGTCGCGATGGTCGAGGCGGGCGAGGCGGCGGGCATCCTCGACATCGTCCTCGACCGCGTCGCGTTCCAGATCGAGAAGCAGGAGGCGATCAGGCGCCGCGTCAAGGGCGCGATGATCTACCCGACGATGGTCCTGATCTTCGCGACGCTCGTGCTCATCGGGATGCTGCTGTTCCTCGTCCCGATCTTCGTGAAGATCTTCGCGCAGCTGAACGGCCAGCTCCCGACGCTGACGCAGTACGTCGTCTACGCGTCGAACTTCTTGCGCGGCTACTGGTTCATCGTCATCCCGACGCTCGATCGCGTCGCCGTTCGTCTTCAAGGTGGAAGAAGACCGAGAACGGCCGCAAGAATTGGGACAGGTTCAAGCTGAAGGTGCCGATGAAGATCGGCGACACGGTGCTGAAGGTCACGATGGCGCGCTTCTCGCGCACGCTCTCGACGCTCGTCGCGGCGGGCGTCGACATCATCAAGGCGCTCGAGATCACCGGCCAGACCGCCGGCAACTGGGTGATCGAGGACGCGCTCGGCGACGTTCGGGCGAAGGTGCACGAGGGTATCCCGATTGCGCAGCCGCTCGTCGAGAACGCCGTCTTCCCGCCGATGGTCTCGCAGATGGTGAAGATCGGCGAGGAGACCGGAGAGCTCGAGAAGATGCTCGCGAAGATCGCCGACTTCTACGAGGACGAGGTCGACGCGGCCGTGCAGTCGCTGACGTCGATCATCGAGCCCGTGATGATGATCGGCGTCGGCATCATGGTCGGCATCGTGATCATCTCGATGTACCTGCCGATGTTCAAGATGCTCACGCTCGTCAAGTAGACGACGGCGAGGCGGCGAATGCCGTCATGCGAATCGAGATGCGCACGCCCGGCAGGTCGACGCCGAGCTTTGCGACGTATCGCGCCGGCGGCTCGGCTGAGAACCACGTCGCGTATTCCTCGTTCAGCTCGGCGAAGTCGTCGGGGCTTGCGAGGAGCACGCCTACTTCGACGACATCCGCAAGGGCTGCCCCAGCCGCGTGCAGCACCGCCTCGCAGTTGGCGAGCGCCTGCCGGGTCTGCTCCTTGATCGTCGGGCCTGCAAGGACTCCGGTCTCGGGGTCGACGCCGACGAGCCCAGAGACATAGACGAACCCGCCCGCTTTCACCGCCTGGCTGTACAACGGCGACGTGGGTGCGCTCGGCGTCGTGATTGGTTCGCGCATCGAGGCGAAGACTGCCCGCAGGTCCGGACGTCTTCGGTCGAGTGCTTCCGGCTGACGTTCACATTTCCGCGCGGCGGGGTTACCCTCGTCATTCGGCACGAAGCGCGAATTGCGGAGGAACGCGAGATGGAAATCACACGGAGCGGCCTCGACACGAGCCGCGGCTCGGGCGACTGGTTCACCGGCGACGTCTACATCGACACGGTCGCCGCCCCGTCGAAGGGGTCGCGGCTCAGCGCGAGCAACGTGCACTTCACGCCCGGCGCGCGCACCGCCTGGCACACCCACCCGAACGGTCAGACGATCTTCGTCGTCGAAGGCATCGGCCGCTGTCAGCGGCGCGGCGGCCCGGTCGAGCTGATCCGTCCCGGCGACCGCGTCTTCTTCGAGCCCGGCGAGGAGCACTGGCACGGCGCAGCTCCGAACCGCCTCATGCTGCACGTCGCGATGCTCGAGGTCGACGACGAGGGGAACGCAGCCGACTGGGGCGACCACGTCGGAGACTCCGAGTACACGGCGGCGCCGCAGTAGTTGCGAGCCGAGGCGAGATCTGCAATACTGAACCCAATGGTTCAGTATTCACAGACCGTCGACCTCGCCTTCGCCGCTCTGGCCGACCCGACCCGCCGCGCCGTCCTCGAACGGCTCGGCATCGGCAGCGCGACGATCAGCGAGCTCGCCGAGCCCTTCGGCATGTCGCTGACCGGGATGAAGAAGCACATCCGGCTGCTCGAGGACGCCGAGCTCGTCACGACGGAGAAGATCGGCCGCGTCCGCAAGTGCATGCTCGCGCCGTATGCCTTCGAGGGCATCAGCACGTGGCTGCAGCGGCTCGACCGCTTCGCGCAAGTTGTCGAACGTACGAAAGGAGCACGATGAGCCCCACGACGAAGAAAGCCAAGAGCACGACGAAGGGCGATGGCTTCAGCGCCGAGGAGAAGGCGGCGATGAAAGCGCGCGCCAAGGAGCTGAAGAGCAAAGAGGACGGCGAGACCGCCGTTCGCGACGCGATCGCCAAGATGGCGCCGGCGGATCGCGCGATCGCCAAGAAGGTCCACGAGCTCGTGAAGGCCGCCGCTCCGGACCTCGTGCCGAAGACGTGGTACGGGATGCCTGCGTATTCCAAGGACGACAAGGTCGTCTGCTATTTCCGGGATGCGGGCAAGTTCAAAGAGCGGTACTCGATGCTCGGCTTCAACGACCGGGCGAAGCTCGACGACGGCTCGATGTGGCCGGTTGCGTTCGCGCTGACGAAACTGACGGCAGCCGACGAGAAGCAGATCGGTGCGCTCGTGAAGAAGGCGGTGGGCTGAGATGAACGAGACCACCGTCACCAGGCCGAACGAGCTCGAGATCCGCGTCGAGCGGGTCTTCGACGCACCGCGTGCGCACGTGTTCTCGATCTGGACGGATCCGCAGCTGATCCCGGAGTGGTGGGGCGACGGCACCGTTGTCGAGGAGATGGACGTCCGCACCGGCGGCAGCTACCGGTTTCGAACGGCGCACGGCGTCGTCGAGGGCGAGTTCCGCGAGGTCGATCCGCCGGAGCGGCTCGTGCAGACGTTCATGAACCATCTGCAGACGCTCGAGTTCGAGGATCTCGGCGAGCAGACGAAGCTCACGCAGACGATGCACTTCGAGACGACCGAGGAGCGGGACACGACGATGCAGTACGGCGTCGAGGAGGGCGCGAAGGGCGGTTTCGCGCGCATCGACGCCGTGTTGGCGAAGCTCTCGCCTTGAGACACGGATAGGGTTCGCGCCGATGGCCCTCGAGCGTCCGCAGATCGACAAGCCGGAAGGCGACATCCCGTTCGAGCTCGTCACCGACGACCTCGTCGTCGGTGACGGGGCCGAGGCGACGAAGGGCTCGAAGGTATCCGTGCACTACGTCGGCGTCGCGTTCAGGTCGGGCGAGGAGTTCGACGCCTCGTGGAATCGCGGGGAGCCGTTCGAGTTCCGGCTCGGCAAGGGGCAGGTGATCCCGGGCTGGGACGCGGGCGTCGAGGGAATGAAGGTGGGCGGCCGCCGAAAGCTGACGATCCCGTCGGCGATGGCCTACGGAGCGCGCGGTGCCGGCGGCGGCGCCATCCAGCCGCACGAGCCGCTCGTCTTCGTCGTCGACCTGCTCGGCGTCAGCTAGGGCTCTCGTCGAAGGTGCGTCCGGTTCGACGCGCCCACGCCTGCACGTCCGGCCAGCGCCAGACGAAGGCATGCCCCACCTTCCCGATCGCGGGCGGAAACGCTGCGTCCGACTCGCGCAGCTGATGCATCCGCTGGCGGGAGATCCCGAGCCGGCGCGCCAGCTCACCGCCCGTGATCAGCTCGTTCAGCTCGACGAGTGGGCTCATGCCGGCGAGCGTCTCCGCTTCGCCCGCGGTCAATCCTCCCCACGCAGCCACTCGCGCGGCGAGCGCTCGACCGCCAGCACGGAGAAGTCGCCGTCGTCGCGAATCGCCGTGGCGGCCGCGATCAGCGCGTCCGCGGCGATCCACGTCAACCCGCCGCCGACGCTGATCCGCTGTGCTCCGCCCGCGACGATCTCGCGGACCGTCATGCCCGGAAGCGCGAGCACGTTCACCGGCTTCGAAACGGCGCTGCAGACCGCGCTGATCTCCTCCGCGCTGCGGATCCCCGGCGCATAGAGCACGTCTGCACCGGCGTCGGCGTATGCGCGCAGCCGGGCAATCGTGTCGTCGAGGTCGGGATTGCCGCGGATGTGGTTCTCCGCGCGTGCGGTCAGCGTGAACGGGAACGCAAGGCTTCGCGCGGCGTGGACGGCTGCAGCGACACGCGCGACTGCATGCTCGAGCGGATAGAGCCCGGCGTCCGAGTCGTAGTCCTCGATCGAGCCGCCGACCGCGCCCGCCGCTGCGGCGCGCGTGATCGCCTGCGCGGCGGCGTCCGGCTCAGGCCCGTAGCCGTTCTCGAGGTCGACCGACACCGGCAGGTCGGTCGCCTCGTCGACCGTGCGCACGTGCTCGGCTACCTCGTCGAGCGTGACTGCGCCGTCGCGGCGCCCGAGCGCATACGCAAAGCCCGAGCTCGTCGTCGCGAGCGCCTCGAAGCCGAGCCCGGCGAGCACGCGGGCCGACCCGGCGTCCCACGGGTTCGGGATCACGAACGGCGGGCCCTCGTGCAGCGCCCGGAAAGCCTCTGCCTTCTCCGCCTGAGCTCGCATGCTCGAGGAGTACCGTACGGGAAGTGAGGCGCCGCACGATCGTCGTGCTGCTCGCGTTCGCCGCGTTTGCGGCGCCCGCCGCGCACGCCGACGGTGACCCGGCGAGCGACTTCCTGATCGGGCAGACCGTGTTCTTCGGGCTGACACTGCCCCACCATGCGGCGATGGCGAGCCTGCAGTCGGAAGTCGATGCCGCGTACGCACGCAACCTGCGGGTGCGCGTCGCGGTGATCGGCGACAAGACCGACCTCGGCTCCGTCATCAGTCTCTTCGGCAAGCCCGCGGACTACGCGAAGTTCCTCGGCTTCGAGATCAAGGGCTCGTACATCGGGCCGCTGCTCGTCGTCATGCCCGCCGGTTACGGCATCTACGACGGCGGCCGCAGCACGGCGGCGGAAGCTTCCGTGCTCGCGCGGCGTCCTGCACCCGGCCGTACGCGCGACGAGCTGACCCGCGCTGCGGCCGCCGCCGTGCACGACCTGCGGGTCGCAGGCGCTCTGCGCTCGAAAGACGTGCTTGCGCCGCTGGCCGCGACGTTCTCGGGCAGGGCGTCGACGGGCGACGTGATGAAGTTGCGCTACGTCGTCGCCGACGACAGCGGCCGCGCCGCGGTCGAGTTGCGCGTGCTGGCCGGCAAGCGCCCGCTGGCGAAGCTCGACGTGCCGATGCGGCGCGTCGACGGCCGCAAGACGTACTCGGTCCCGTGGCGCGTCACCGCGGGGCTCGTGACGACCGCTGCACGGCTCTGCATCACCGCGCGCGACCCGTCCGGTAACCGGAGCCGCCAGTTCTGCGCGCCGATCGAGCTGCAGGCCTCCGTGCCCTAGGTCGGCGCCGAGAGCCTGCGAAAGAGGAGCCAGGCGACGAGCGCGCCGCACGCGTAGCCGATTGCCGACGCGGCAGCCGCACCCGACGCGCCGAACGAACGGATCAGCGGGACGGACGCGGCGACAGTGACGACCATCGCAGTCAGGCCCGCGAGCAGCGAGAGCCTCGGCCGGCCGCGCCGGACGGAGAGATAGACGACGAGGATCTGCACAGGCGCATACGCGACGGCGCCCGGAAGCAGCAGGAAGAGCGGTGTCTGGGCGGCGCGAAACGCGTCGCCGAGCGCAAAGCGGATCACGAATGGCGCACTGACCGCGACGACGGAGCCGGCGGCGGCCGTGTACAGAAGCGCCTTGACGAGCGAGCGGCGGATGATCGCCACCGCTTCCCGCTCGTCGCAGCGGACGATCGGCGCCGTGATCGCCGTCGCGATCGCCGCCGCCATCAGCCACATCGACTCTGCAGCCTGGTTCGCGACGGAGTAGATGCCGACGACCGAGACTCCCTTCACCGCCTCGAGCACGAAGAGCTCGGCGCGGTAGCCGATGAGCGAGATGACCTGCAGTGCGCCCATCGCGAGCGCGAGCCGGACGAGTGACTCCGAGATGCCGTCGACGAGCGACGGCACGCGCAGCGGCAGCCACAGATCGCGCACGAGCACGAGGGCGAGCACGGCGGTGATCACGTGCGCCGCGGTCCACGCGGCGAGGGCGGCGTGCACCTGGCCGCCGAGGCCGACGACGAGGACGAGCGTGCCGACGACCGTGAGGAGCGGCGATGCGAGCTGCACGTAATTCCAGCTGCGGATCCGGCCGAGCCCGAGCATGACCCCGGAGGCCGTCTGCCAGATCACGTTCGGCACGAGCCCGGCTGCGGCGATCGCCGCAGCCGTCGTGCCGACCGAAGGCGTCAGGCGGCCGATCAGGATGATCGCCGCCGTGCCCGCGAGCCCGAGCGCGACCGCGATCCCGAGTGCGCGCTGCACGAGCGGTCGCAGCTCCGGCGGCGTGTCCCACTCCTTCTGTCCCATCCGGTTCGCGACCGCGACGCCGAGCTGGCTGAGCAGGCGCGAGAAGATCGAGACCGTCAAGACCGCGAGCACGAAGCGCCCGCGGCCGTGCGGCTCGAGGAAGCGGCCCTGGATGACGACGAGGCCGAGCGCGAGCGGCGTCGACAGCCCGCGGAAGAAGAGGATCTCGACGACGTTCGAGCCGACCCGCTTCGCGCCGGCGACCTGCGGCGCGCGGATGAGCTCCGGATTGACCGGCGGCGTCCCGGCGGTCGCCGCTTCGTTCGACGTCGCGTCGACGACGGCGGGCGGTGCCTCCGCGCCGAGCGTCTGCAGCTGTGGCGGGTCGCTCAAGCGGCGCGGTCGCTGCCGCCGAACACCTCCGACCGCAGCAGGCGGTCGGTCTCGTCGGCGATCGAGCGGAGAATGCGGCGCTCGTCGTCCGAGTGCTCGAAGCGCGCGCGGAGCACGTCGACGAGCCCATGGATCGTCGCGACCGGCGCACGGAGAGCGTGCGCAGACTCGCGCTCCCGTTCGGCGAGCGTGCGCGCCCGATCCGCGCGGACAAGGGCGGTCGAGAGCCAGCCGGTGAGATACGCGGCGAACAACCACTCGGGGAGCGCGACGACGCTCGACGGGTGCGAGTGGGCGACGAGCGGGAAGAAGAGCCCCCAGCCGACGGCCGCCATCGCAACGCCGACCCAGGGCCCGCCGAAGACCGCGCCGACGACCGCCAGGCTCACGGCCGTCTCGCCGCCGATCCCGCGGATGCCGGAGATCGAGTCGTCCGTGCCGATCAGCGTCATCGCCAAAGCTTCGAGCGCGATGCCGACGACGAGCGTCAGGACCCAGCGCCGCTGGACCCGGGCCATCGCCTCCAGCATCTGCATCGATGCAGAGACTATCCTCGCTTCGTGGCCGCGAACGAGCCGACGGTCGTGCCCCGGACGCCGGTCCACCGGCTGCGTTGGGCGCTCTGGGTTCTCGTCGCGCTGCTGGCCGTCACCGCTGTCGTTCTCTACCTGGTCACGCGTCCGACGCACACGGCGGCGCCCGCCCTGGCGCCGGCGAGCGCGCTCCCGGCAGCGACGTGGGAGGCGGGAGCGCACCGCGCGCCGGCGTTCACGCTGCGCGACGAGCACGGCCGCCCGCTCGCGCTCGCCGCGTTTCGCGGACGGCCGGTCGTGATCACGTTCATCGACCCGGTGTGCCGCGACTACTGCCCGACCGAGGCGAAGCATCTGAACGACGTCGTCGCCGCCTTCCCGCAGCGCGAGAAGCCGGTCGTCGTCGCGGTCAGCGTCAACGCGTTCGGGAACCGCGCGAGTGTGCTGCAGCTCGACCGTCGTAAATGGAGCCTCGGCGCGCAATGGCATTGGGCGATCGGCTCCGACCGCGCGCTCGCGAAGGTCTGGAAGGCGTACCACATCGCCGTCCTCGCATCGACGCAGACGATCGCCGGCGTGACGGTGCATCGCATAGCGCACACCGAGGCGGCTTATGTGATCGACGCCGCCGGCGATCAGCGCGCGCTCTTCCTCTGGCCGTACCAGGCCGACGGCGTCGTCTCGGTGCTACGCGGCCTTCGGTCGTCGTAGCGCGAGCCGAAGCAGCACCAGCAGGGCGAGTACGGCAATCGCGATCAGGACGATCGTCACCGTGCGGTGGGGATGCTTCGGTGCAGTGCGCGGAACTTTCGCGTGAACTCCCGCGGCCACGGCGAGCCGCTGGACCGCGGCCTCGGCGGCGTCGACGAGCCCGACAGGTGTCTTCTTGATCGGGACGTGCGCGAGCGTGCGATACGAAGCCGTCACGTCGTGGCCTTTCCAGTAGACGCCGAAGCCGCTCGGCATCACGATCAGGAGCCGCTGCTTGTAGATGAACTGCAGCTCCTCGCCGAGGAAGCGTGCGTAGGTGCGCGGCTTGCCCCAGAGCGCGGTGACCGAACCGAGGTCGTACGGGCTCCAGATCAGCGCGACGCGGATCTTGTACCCGGCGCGGTTCGTCGCGTCGACGATCGCCGACAGCTCGTGCTGCTTCGCGGCCGGCACTTTGCCGTCGATCGAGAAGAACACCTGCTGCCCGAGCAGGTAGTCGCTCGCAGGATCGCCGTCGGCGCGAGCAGAGCCGGCAACCGTGAGTGCAGCGGCGAGCGCGACGAGCAGCGCGGCACGTCTCATCCATTCGCCCGGTCGAGCAGGATGACGGAGAAGGGCGTCCGCCCCTGCGGCTGGACCTCGAACGTCAGGCCCCAGCGTCCGACCATGACGAGCGCAGGTGCTGCGTGCGCGTATACGCCGGGCTTCGATTCGGAGAGGTGATACGAGAGTGCCGGCATCTCCATGTCGAGCATCGTGAAGGTTGCGATCACCGTCGCGCCGTGCACAGGCGCTCCACCGCGCTTGATCGTCACCTCGAACGTGTTCGGGACAGCAGCCTTGTTCGGGTCGACGCGGAACGCGAGCTCGTAGCCGTGTGAGCTCACGGTGCGGGTGACGACGCCCGGGCCGACCTTCGCGCTCGGGCTGCCGAACCCGGCGAGCGCCTTCGGCGGCGGGGCGAGGCTCGAGAGCACCGCGGCGACGGCGACCGCCGCCGCGACGAGCAGCACCTCGCCCGCGACGAGGCGACGCAGCAGGATCGCTGCGCGCGGCGCGAACTCGGGGCGCGTGAGCCCCGGCTTCGTGCGCAGGAGGTTGAACGACGCGACGGCGATCGCCGCGAAGAGCAGGCCGACCTTGACGATGATCGCCTGGCCGTACGAGGTCTGCCAGAGCGACTGGAAGGTCGGGAGGTGCAGGTACGACGCCCAGGTCCCGCTGCCGAGCAGCACGATCACCGAGCCGAGTGCGACGTTCGAGAAGCGCGGTACGCAGATCGCGAGCCCGGCGATCCGCTCGGCCGCCGGGAGGCTGCGCCAGAGCACGAGCAGCCCGAGCAGGCCGCCGACCCAGAGCGAGCCGGACGCGAGGTGCAGCCAGTCGAGCGACACGGCGAGCGCGCGCGGCGAGGTCTGGTCGGCATGACCGCCGGCCCCGGGGACGAGCAAGACGCCGGCGGCTGCGAGCAGCGCGCCCGTCGTCGCGAGCAGCTCGGCGATCGAGCGCTTCGCGCGTGCGGGTCGATCGAGCCAGAGCGCGATCCCCGCTGCGACCGCGAAGAGCGCCAGCAAGAGCTCCAGGTCGAGATAGCTCCGCCCGAAGGCCGTCGTCCGCAACAGCGGCACGACCGCGCCGAGCGACCACGCCGACCGCAGCGCGAACTGCGCCGTCGCCATCACGACGTAGACCGGTGTCACGACGAGTGCGACGGCGAGCGAGCTCCAGAACGCGATCGTCAGCTGCCGCGGCGGCGAGCGCAGCGGCCGCGCGACGAACAGGCGCAGCACGAGCAGCCCGATCGCCGCCATCGCCGAGAGGAACATGAGCCAGCGCGCCGTCACGAGTGACGGCGTCGCTGCGGTCTCGCTGAGCGAGGGGATCGCGAACTGCGGGATCGGGCCGGCGTTCGGCCCGACCGCGAAGGTGAAGACGCCTCGAACCGGATGCCCGTCGACGGAGATCGCCCGCCAGAACACGAGGTACCAGCCTTCGCTGAGGTGCTTCAGCGGGACGACGAGCTCGTCGGCGTTCTGCGGCGAGCGTTGCGGTGACCCGGTCGCCTCCTGCGTGCCGTTCGCATCCGTCACCGAGACATGCGCAAACCGAGGCTCGACGGCTTCCGAGTAGGTGAGCCGCACCTGCTTCGGCGGGGTGTTCAGCTCGACGCTCGCGACCGGGAACGTCTTCAGGAGCGCCGCATGCGGCCATGCGGCGGCCGGCGCTGCGAGCGCGACGAGGACGACACCGACGACGACCGCGGCGCGTCTCATCGCACGTGCAGCGTGAACGGCGCCGTGAGGATGTGCCCGTCGACCCTGCATTGCAGGAAGAGCCTCCAGGTGCCCGCGACCGGCACGAGCACGCCGACCGTCAGCTTGCCGGGCGTCGCCGAGGTGCCGGTGACCTTCGCCCCGCCGAACACGCTCGTGCAGCCGCTCGCACCCGGCGCGCAGACGTGCGTGTGGAAGTAGTCCAGCGTGCCGGCGCGGAAGAAGATCGCGTGGGCGAGAGCGCCGTACCACGGCGTGAACTGCGCCGGCGAGCCCTTCGGACTCGTGACGGTGAACTTCAGGAACGCCGGGTCGATCGCGTGAAGCCGCGGCTTCCCGTGGAGCGTGAAGGTATAGCCCTCGGTGCGCTGCGTCGTCGAGGGAGCCGGCAGCGGCTGCGGCTCGTATGTCCCGGGGATCGTCGCCTGCCCGAACAGTTGGAAGTTCGGCTGCGGCTGGGACTGCTGCGGGTAGACGTCGACGACGAGGTGGTACGGCCCACCGGCCGGGAACGTGACCGTGTCCTTGATCGTCCCGTCGGCAGCGATCGGCGGATGCCGGTGAACGATGTCGGCGAGGTCGCGCCGGACGAAGATCATGTGCACGCCGGTGTGCGGCCCGGGGCCGTGCTTGAACTTCGTCAGCGGCGTGCCGTCGGGCTGCACGATCGTGAAGGCGACGTGCGTCGGGGTGCCGGGGCCGCCCGGGGTCGTGACGTGCAGCGACAGCGTGTACTTCTTCGCCGCGCCGACCGTGAGCGAGTCGCCGCCGCCGCCGCCTCCGCAACCCGCGAGCAGGAGCGCTGCGAGGAGCGCGGTAGCGTAGAGCGCATGCTTGCACCTGTCCCGACGCCGATCGGCGTCGGACCGCAGTTTCATCCGCAGCCGGGCCTGCACGCTCCTTGCGCGCGTGCGCCGCTGTACGAGGGCAGGCGGGCGCACATGGAGCTCTTTGCACGCGGGCGCGTGATCATCGTCCCGGCTGCGATCGGCGTCGGCACGCCTCACCTCAGCGCGGGCCTGGTCGTGCGCGCGCGCTGCCGCGCGTCGACCTGGACGCTCGATCCGACGGGCGTCGTTCGCTTCACGCACGCTGCGACGCTCGGCGACCTCTTCTCCGTGTGGGGCCGGCGGCTGACGCCGCGCGCGCTCCTCGGCTTCGCCGGCACTGTCCGCGTCTACCGGAACGGCGACCGTGTCCGGGCCGGACCGCGCAGCGTCGCGCTGCGAGACGGTGACGAGCTCGTCCTGGAGGTGGGCCCGTTCGTGCCGCCGCACCGCACGTATCGCTTCCCACCTCATTGATGCACCACGAGCAGGACGGCGATCGCGACGCTCGCGGCTCCCGCCGCGAGCGCCACGAGTGAGGCGATCAGCTTCCCGGTCATGCGAGCTCCCGGCCGCCGCTCCGAAGGAGCAAGCCCGCAAGCGCGACGGCGAGCGCGACGCCGCCGAGCACGAGCGCGACGATCGCAAGCGTCGAGGTGCCGCCACCGCCGCCGCCGATCGACGCCACGGCGTGGACGACGGGCGCGGGCGTGTCGGACGACTCCGGGCCCGACCACGTCACGACGGACCCGTCCGAGTAGGTCTGACGGACCGAGAACGTGTAGTCGCCGGTCCCCGAGGTGCTGGCGAGGAACGAGAAGACCGAGTCCTCCTCGGTCGGTGTCGCACCGCCGGTCCACGTCACCTGCGTCACGGTCGCGCTCTCGCCGCTGCCCTTCGTGAACGACGTTCGCTTCCAGCCCGGCGACGGGTAGAACGAGTCGATGTTGAAGCCCTTCGGGGGCGTCATCTGGATCGAGGTCGTCGTTGCGTTTTCCTTCTCGGTCGGAACCGCGAGCGTGAAGACCTGTAGCTCCTTCGCGAGTGCCGCCGGCGGACTGACCTCCGCGTGCGCGGACGCCGCCGCTGCGACGACGAGTGCTCCAAGCGCGACGAGCGCGCAGAGCGCGATGCGATGTCTCATTTCTCCTCCTTCGTTTGGCGTTGCCGGTCAGATCACGGCAACGCGCGGAGGAGCGCGGGGGGCGCCAGCGGCGCGGGTGCTGCAGGCGACGAGCGGCCGGCCCGACGCGAACCAACGAGGATCCTCGACTGCGGCCGCGCGTGGCGGCCGTGCGAGCGCGACGCCGATGCGCTCGGCTGCACGCAGCAGCAGGCGGGCGAGGAGGTAGGCGGCGAGCCCGAAGGGAAGCTGCAGCGCGAGCCCGGGCACGAATGTCGGCGCGAGCACCGCGCGCCAGCCGAAGTGGCCGGTGTGCAGCGAGAGCTCGAGCACTTCCTGCAGTGCGAATGCGGCCGGCGGCAGGAACGCGAACGCGAGCGCCGGCACGTGGCGCGCGGGGCGCATGCGCGCGGCGTCGGCCGCGGCCGAGAGCAGCGAGACGAGGGCGACCGCGCCGGCGAGCGCAAGCGCGAGCGGCAGCCAGCTGAGATAGCCGTGCCCGGTGCTCGCAAGGTGCAGCCCGCGGATCCGCGCCTGTGGATAGACGAGCGCGTAGGCGAGCGCGTGTGCGGCCTGCGAGCCCGCGACCACGAGCGGCAGGGCGAGTCCCCACGTGAGGCGGCGCCTCATGCCCGCAAGGTTACTTGCCTCGCAACCGGTAGCTGAGACGCTTCGGCGGCCGCTTCGCCTGTGACGGCTTGTCCGGCTCCGGCGGCTCGGCCGGCGCCGCCGCGATCGTCTTGGGAGCGGCGTGACGCTCGCGCTGCGCGCGGATCGCGGCGCTCATCTCGTCTCGATGGGATTGCTCCGCCATCGCCGGCACATCTACGGCGTCGAACGGCCTCCTCCTGCCGTAGGCTCCCTCGGCATGTGCTTCGAGCTCGACTCCGAGCCGCCGATTCCCGTCATCTCGGGCGCCGCCGTCTCACACGACGACCTCCTGCTCACCGCGGCGGACGGCAACGAGCTCGCCGCGTTTCGCGCCATGCCGGACGGCGCCGCACCGACCGGGATCGTGATCCTGCCGGACGTGCGCGGGCTCTACCGCTTCTACGAAGAGCTCGCGCTGCGCTTCGCCGAGCGAGGCTTCGCCGCGATCGCGTTCGACTACTTCGGTCGCACCGCCGGCGCCGCGAAGCGCGACGACGACTTCGACTACATGGCGCACGTCCAGCAGACGAAGCCGGAGCACGTGCAGGCCGATGTCGGCGCCTGCGTCCGCGACCTGCAGGCGATCGACTGCGCTGCGATCTTCACCGTCGGCTTCTGCTTCGGCGGCCGCAACTCGTGGCTCGCGGCCGCATCCGGCCATGGGCTCCGCGGTGCGATCGGGTTCTACGGGCATCCAGGCGAGCGGAACGGCGTCCCCGGCCCGACGCAGCGCGCCGGCGAGATCGAATGCCCGATCCTCGCGCTCCAGGCGGGCGACGACCAGAACATCACGGCGCAGGACAACGCGGCGTTCGACGAGGCGCTCGATGCTGCCGGTGTCGAGCACGACGTCGTCACCTACGACGGCGCGCCGCACAGCTTCTTCGACCGCAAGCAGGAGCAGTTCGCCGCCGCGTCGGACGATGCCTGGGCACGTGTACTCCGCTTCGTCGAGCGGTATGCGTAGTGCATGCCCAAGTACTACGCCGCGCTCGCCCACGAGCGCTTTCAACCTGACGCACTGCTGAAGCAGGCCGCCGAGGCCGAGCAGGCAGGCTTCGACGGCATCGCCTGCAGCGATCACCTCGCGCCGTGGTGGACAGACGCGACGGCGCCCACAGCCTCCGGCAACGCCTGGGTCTGGCTCGGTGCAGCGGCGCATGCAACGAAGCGGGCCGATCTCGGGCCTGCCGTGACCGCGATCGTCCACCGCTACAACCCTGTCGTCGTCGCGCAGCAGGTCGCCACGCTCGAGCTGGTCGCGCCGGGACGCGCGTTCCTCGGCGTCGGCTCCGGCGAGGCGATGAACGAGGTGCCGGCGGGTCTGCAGTGGCCGTCCACGGAAGAGCAGCTCGCACGCACCGAAGAGGCGCTCTCGATCATCACGCGACTGCTCGCGGGCGAGACCGTCGACTTCGACGGGCGCTACTTCAAGGCCAAGGGGGCCGTGCTCTACTCGCGACCCGAGCGGCGCGTGCCCGTCTATCTCTCGGCCTTCCACGAAGGGGCGGCCGAGCTCGCCGGCCGGCTCGCGGACGGGATCTGGACGCTCGGCGACCCGTCGTCGGCGCCGAAGTTGATCGACACCTACCGCAAGGCGGCCGAGGCTGCGGGCAGGCAGCCGGGCGAGATCCTGATCCAGGGCGTCTTCTCGTACGCGTCGACCGACGAGCAGGCGCTCGAAGCGGCGCGCGAGTGGAAGGGAACGCTCGTCGACGAGCACTACACCGACGACGTCCACGACCCCGCGCAGATCTACAGGAACGGCGAGGAGCAGGTACCGGACGACGAGTTCACGAAGCAGGTGATCTGCTCTGCCGACCCCGAGCACCACGTCAAGCGGATCAAGGCCCTCCAGAAGCTCGGCGCGACGATCGTCGTGCTGATGAACGTCTCCGGCGCCGATCCTGACGCGGCGCTCCGCGTCTACGGCGAAAAAGTGCTGCCGGCGCTCCGGGGTTAGGGATCGCGCGGCGGCGGAAAGCGAGAGGCATGGGAAAAATACGCACACTCGGAATCGGAGCAGTCCTCGGCGGCCTCGGCGCCTACGCCGTCCGTCATTCGGAGCGCGCCGGCCGCGCGGTCGGAGCCCACGTCTACGGCATGTCGCCCCGCGGCAGGGCGCGCGTCGACGACGTGACCCTGACCCAGAAGGTGGAGTCGGAGCTCTACGGCTCGGAGTCGGCCCCGAAAGACCGGATCAGCGTCAACACGGCGAACGGCGTCGTCCAGCTTCGCGGCGAAGTCGAGTCTCCCGAGCTGATCGGCGACCTCGTCGAGCGCGCGCGGAGCATCCAGGGCGTGAAGGACGTCGAGAACCTGCTCCACACCCCGGGCTCGGAAGCTCCGATGCACCAGTAGTCAGGTGCCTGACACCTTTCTCGGTGTCAGGCGCATCGTTCCGGGCAACGAAGAGAGGTAACCCGACCCACGGAGGTCCGACCATGGCCGAGCTCGTCGCCGATTACGTCCTGAAGCGCCTGCGTGAGTGGGGCGTCGAGCGCATCTTCGGCTACCCCGGCGACGGCATCAACGCGTTCCTCGGCGCGCTCGACCGCGCCGCGGAGCAGGGCGGTCCCGGGTTCATCCAGGCGCGGCACGAGGAGATGGCCGCGTTCATGGCATGTGGCCACGGCAAGTTCGCAGGCCCCGACACGATCGGCGTGTGCATGGCGACGTCGGGGCCCGGCGCCGTGCACCTCCTGAACGGGCTCTACGACGCGAAGCTCGACCACGTGCCGGTTCTCGCGATCGTCGGCCAGCAGAAGCGCTCGGCGCTCGGCTCGCACTATCAGCAGGAGATCGACCTGCAGTCGCTCTTCAAGGACGTCTCGGAGTACGTCGAGGTCTGCATGGTCGCCGAGCAGGCGCGCCATCTGATCGACCGCGCGATCCGGATCGCGCTCGACCGCCGCGGCGTCAGCACGCTGATCTTCCCGAACGACGTCGCGGAGCTGAAGGCGATCGAGTCGCCGCCGCGCGCGCACGGGTCGGTCTACTCTGCGATCGGGTACAAGCGGCCGCGCGTTCTCCCCGAGGAGAGCGAGATCCAGCACGCGGCGGAGATCCTGAACGACGGCGAGAAGGTCGCGATCCTGATCGGGCAGGGCGCGCGCGGCGCCGCAACAGAGGTCGAGCAGGTCGCCGACCTCCTCGGCGCCGGGGTCGCGAAGGCGCTCCTCGGCAAGGACGTGCTCGCCGACCACCTGCCGTACGTCACCGGCTCGATCGGGCTGCTCGGGACGATCCCGAGCAGCGACATGATGAACGACTGCGACACGCTGCTGATGGTCGGGACGACCTTCCCGTACGCCGAGTTCCTGCCGAAGGAAGGGCAGGCGCGCTGCGTCGAGATCAACATCGACGCCGGGATGATCGGGATCCGCTACGCGTCGGAGGTGATGCTGATCGGCGACGCGAAGGAGACGTTGAAGGCGCTGATCCCGCATCTGATCCGGAAGGCCGACCGCGGCTGGCGCAAGAAGATCGAAGAGAACGTCGAGTCGTGGTGGAAGATCGTCGAGGCTCGATCGCTCGAGGACGGCGATCCGATGAACCCGCAACGCGTCGCGCACGAGCTCTCGCAGGTGCTGCCGGACGACGCGATCATCTCGGCGGACTCGGGCTCGTCCACGAACTGGTACGCGCGGCAGGTGAAGTTGAAGCAGGGGAACCTCGCGTCGCTGAGCGGAACGCTCGCGACGATGGTGCCCGGCGTCCCGTACGCGATCGCGGCGAAGTTCGCGCACCCGAACCGCCCGGTGATCTGCTTCGTCGGCGACGGCGCCTTCCAGATGCTCGGGATGAACGAGATGCTGACCGTCAAGCGCTACATGGATCGGTGGTCGGACAAGCGGTTGATCTTCTGCGTGTTCGACAACCAGGACCTGAATCAGGTCACGTGGGAGCAGCGCGTGATGGAAGGCGATCCCAAGTACCCGGGCACGCAATGGCTGCCGGATCTCGACTACGCGGCCTACGGCCGGCTGTGCGGGCTCGAAGGCATCTTCTGCGACAACGGCGACGACATGCGCGCCGCGTGGGAGCAGGCGCTCGCGGCCGACCGTCCCGTCGTGCTGCACGTGAAGACCGATCCGGAGATCCCGCCGCTGCCGCCGCACATCACGTTCGAGCAGGCGAAGAAGATGGCGAAGGCGATGCTCAAGGACCCGGAGCGCGTCCCCGTGATGGAGAAGTCGCTTCGCGGCAAGCTCACCGAGTTCCTGAAGGGGTAGTGGCAGAGGTTCGGCTCGACGTGCACGCGTGCACGATCCCGACCGACGAGCCCGAGTCCGACGGGACGATTGACTGGGACTCGACGACGATCGTGATCGTCGAGGCGCGCGCGGGCGAGGTCACCGGCATCGGCTACACCTACTGCGAGGCGGTCGCGGCCGACCTGATCCGGTCGAAGCTCGCACCGCTCGTGCACGAGGACGTGCGCGCAGCGTGGCTCGCGATGAACCGCGCGGTGCGGAACGCCGGGCGCCCCGGCATCGCGTCGTGTGCGATCTCCGCCGTCGACCAGGCGCTCTGGGACCTGAAGGCGCGGGCGCTCGGCACGTCGCTCGTCGAGTTGCTCGGCGCTGCGCACGACGACGTCCCGGTGTACGGGAGCGGCGGCTTCTGCTCGTACTCGCTCGATCGGCTTCAGGAGCAGCTCGGCGGCTGGGCGTCGCAGGGCATCCCCCGCGTGAAGATGAAGCTCGGCCGCGAGCCGGAGCGCGACCCGACGCGCCTCGACGCCGCGCGTGAGGCGATCGGCGACGACGTGGAGCTCTTCGTCGACGCCAACGGCGCGTTCACGCCGAGGCGTGCGCTCGCCGCCGCCGAGGACTATGCGCTCAGGTGGAGCGTGACCTGGTTCGAGGAGCCGGTGTCGTCGGGCGACTTCGAGGGCATGCGCTTCGTGCGTGAGCACGTGCCGAACAGCATCGAGATCGCCGCGGGGGAGTACGCGTACGTGCTCGAGGACGTGCGCAATATCGCCCCGTGCGTCGACGTCCTCCAGCTCGACGTGACGCGCTGCGGCGGCATCACCGGCGTGCTGTCGGCCTCCGGGCTCGCGAACGCGCACTCGCTCGACGTGTCGGCGCACTGCGCGCCTGCGATCTCGGCGCATGCGTTCTGCGCGGTCGAGCGGCGCCGGCATCTCGAGTACTTCCACGACCACGTGCGGGTCGAGTCGATGCTCTTCGACGGCGTGCTCGAGCCGGTCGACGGCGCACTCCGGCCCGATCGTTCACGTGCGGGCAACGGACTCGAGTTGAAGCGGCAGGAGGTGGAGAGATGGGCGGCTTGATCGCGCGGTCGATCGCGAACATCCGCGAAGGTCGGATGCAGCGGCTGCTCGCAGCGGCGACGGCGTTCTCGGCGCCGCCGCTCGCGTTCGAGATCTACCTCGAGCACTACAAGGCCTCGTTCGGCGACAAGTGGATGTGGACCCCGATCTGGCTGACGCCGCCGCTCACGGCGGCCGGCGTCGCCGGCTTCGTCTCGCCGAAGGCGGCGCGAACCGTGCTGCCGGCGCTCGGCGCGCTGTACGCGCTCGACGGGCTCGTCGGCGTGTACACGCATTTCCGCGGCGTGCAGAAGCGGCCCGGCGGTTTCAAGGAGGCGCAGTACAACCTGGTGATGGGGCCGCCGCTGCTCGCGCCGGGCTCGCTCGCGCTCGTCGGCGGCATGGCCGTGCTCGCCGCGATCATGAAGCGCGAGAAGTAGTCGTGGTCGACTTCCGCGAGGCGCACCATCTTCCGAGCCGCGGCGAGCCCGATCCGCACGAGCTGCCACGCCAGCGAGCGGGGGTGACGCCGCAGCTGCACGGCCGCTATCCCGACTACGACGTGTTGCAGGAGACCGGCCACTGGGATGAGGTGACCCGCCGCGTCGTCCTCGACCGCGTCGACAACGTTCCGCCGTTCCGCTTCTTCGACGAGCGCGAGCGCGCGACGCTGAAGCCGTTCTGCGACCGGCTGACAGCGCAGGACGAGGAGCCGCGCATCCCGGTTCTGTCGTATGTCGACGAGAAGCTCTACGAGAATCACGGCGACGGCTACCAGTACTTCGACATGCCGTCGGATCAGCGAGACCTGGCGCACGGTTGCGCGCGGGCTCGACGACGAGGCGCGCGCCCTCGGCGTGGGCTCGTTCGCCGAGTTGAGCGAGCATCATCAGCTTCAGGTCTGCCACCGCTTCGCCGAAGGGCGAGCTATGCGGCGGCGTGTGGGCGACCCTCAACGTGTCGCGCGCCTTCAGCCTCGTGATGCGCTACGTGTGCGGCTCGTTCTACGCGCATCCGTGGGCGTGGAACGAGATCGGCTTCGGCGGCCCCGCCTACCCGCGCGGCTACGCGTCGTTCGGCAACCCGGAGCTCGGCGAGCGCGAGGGCTGGGAGAAGCCGGAGGCGTTCGAGCGCGATCCGGTCGCGGATGCGAAGGCGAAGGGGCTGGATTGAGAAAGGGCAGCTTCGCGATGCCGGAGGAGAACGACTCGGCGTTCCTGCTCGACAAGCACAGCCGCGGCGCTGCCGAACGTCGAGCGGATGGCGCAGTATCCGCAGTCGTCGACCCGTCGACCTGGTGATCGTCGGAGCCGGCGCCGGGCGGCGTCACGCTCGCGCAGCGGCTCGCGCGCAAGGGCTGGCGGATCGTGATCCTCGAAAAGGGGCCGTTCTGGGACCCCGACCGCGACTGGGTGTCCGACGAGAAGGGCGCGGGCTCGTTCTACTGGACGGACAACCGGATCATCGGCGGCACCGACCCGATCGAGATGGGCAAGAACAACTCGGGCGTCGGCGTCGGCGGCTCGATGACGCACTTCGCGGGCTACGTCCCGCGCCTCCACCCGTCCGACTTCGAGGTGCGCACGCGCGACGGCGTCGGTGCCGACTGGCCGATCTCGTACTGGGACCTGAAGGACGTCCTTCGAGCGCGTCGAGCGCGAGCTGCCCGTTGCGGGGCAGTCGCTGGCCGTGGGGCGACCCGCACGACTACCCGCACGCGCCGCACCCGGTGTGCGGCGCGGCGCTGAAGGCGTGGGAGGGCGCGCGCGACGTGCGGCATCGAGATGCGCGTCGGCCCGGTGTCGATCACGAACGGCGCTTCGGCAACCGCCCGCACTGCATCTACCGCGGCTTCTGCCTGCAGGGCTGCAAGGTCAACGCGAAGGCGATCGCCGCTGATCACCCATCTGCCGGACGCGATCGAGCACGGCGTCGAGGTTCGCGCCGACTCGATGGCCGTGCGGATCGAAGTCGACGAAGGCGGGCGCTGTCACGCGGCGTGACGTACGTGCGCGACGGGCGTCGAGCGCTTCCAGCGCGGCCGACGCCGTCGCGGTCTGCGGGTACGCGATCGAGACGCCGCGGCTGCTGCTCAACTCCACCAGCCCGCGCTTCCCGAACGGCCTCGGCAACAACGAGCGACCAGGTAGGCCGGTACGTGATGGTGCAGGGCGCGACGCAGGTCGCGGCGCGGTTCCCCGAGCTGCTGCGGATGTACAAGGCGCCGCCGCCCGAGATCTCGTCCGAGCAGTTCTACGAGACCGACGAGTCGCGCGGCTTCGCGCGCGGATTCTCGATCCAGACGATCTCGCCGCTCCCGATCGGCTGGGCCGAGCACGTGACGGCGGAAGGGCACTGGGGTCACGCGCTGCGCGAGTACATGCGCGACTACAACCACTGGACGGTGCTGGGCGTCCTCTGCGAGTTGCTGCCGCAGGCGGAGAACCGCGTGACGCTTGCAGAGCCGAAGGATCGCGTACGGGCTGCCGATCGCTGCGTTCTCGCTACAGCCTCTGCGACAACGACAAGGCGAACATCGCGTACGCGACGAAGGTGATGGAGGAGATCTGGGAGAACGCCGGCGCGCAGGACATGCTGAAGATCGACCGCTACGCGCACCTCGTCGGCGGCTGCCGCATGGGCTTCGCGGCCGGAGGACAGCGTCGTCGACTCGTGCGCACCGCGTGTGGGGCGTGCCGAACCTGTTCGTCGCCGACGGCAGCGTCTGCCCGACGCAGGGCTCCGCGAACCCGGCGCTCGCGATCATGGCGCTCGTCCGACCGTCTGGCGCGGCTGCTCGCCGACAAGCGCGTGGAGGTGGCGGCATAGCGACTCTCTCGAATCCGCGCGACCTGCGTTCTTCGCGGAGCTCGGCGAGTTGCTCTGGATCGAGCGGACGCTCGTGTTCGAGGTGCTGCCGCCGGCGATCGAGTCCGTGCGCGACGCGGAGTTGAAGGAGGCGTTGTCGTCGCATCTCGAGGAGACGAGGTTCCACGTCGCGCGCGTCGAGTCGACATTCCGCGCCGCGGGCGCCGAGCCGACGGCGGCCCGCAGCGGCGCGCTTGCCGGGCTGAAGTCCGACCACGAGTCGCAGGACGTCCGCGAGCCGACGCTTCGCGACGTGCAGACCGCGACGGCGAGCGTCCGCGTCGAGCACCTCGAGCTCGCCGTCTACGAGTCGGTCATGGGCCTCGCCGGCTTCCTCGCCGTCGACACCGACCTGCTCGCCCAGAACCGCAAGGACGAAGAGCAAGCCCTGAAGCGGCTCCTGAAGATCGCCGACCGTCTCCGCGGCGAGCTTCCGCGCTAGGCGCTCTTTGGGGTCAGACCCCGCGCAGCGGGGTCTGACCCCGCTGTTCGATCGCTCGACCACGGCGTCTCCACGAACTCCCGGAATGCGTCGAGCGAGTGGAAGAGCCCGATGACGATGCTCGGGTCGGCGAACGCGAAGCGGCCGTCGAGCCCGATCGCGGTTCGATAGCTGCTCCAGTACCAGTCTGCGGGGCTGTCGCAGAGTCCGGCTTCCACCGGATTGCGCGCGATGTAGCGATAGACGGTGAGAAGGTGACCGTCGCTCTCCACCGGAACGGAGAGATAGCGGTCGGCGAACGCGTGGCCGCGCCGTTCGTAGCGCGCGTTGAATGCTCGCGCGTACCGCCCGTTCAGTTGCTTCATCGCTTGCGCCAGCACGCCGTCCTCCGTTTGCAGGAGTAAGTGGTAGTGCGTGTTCAGCACGCACGCCTCGATGCAGACGCAACGGGGCGAGACGATGCGCTCGACTTCCGTCTCGAACCGGAGAAAGTCGTGATCGTCGCGAAAGAGCAGCTCGCCGACAGGCGCTCTTGCCGACACGTGGTAGATGCCGGCCGCCGTCGTACGCAGCTTTCGCGCCACGCGAAGAGCGTTGCTGTTGCGGGGAGGGCGCGCAAGACGCTCTTCTGGACAGCGCCGAACAGCGGGGTTAGACCCCAGAACCGAACAGCGGGGTCAGACCCCGCGTTGCGGGGTCTGACCCCAGAAATAGGCCGATCGGACTATTGCGTCCGCCGGTGGGCGGGGCGAGGCTTTGCTCGTGCACGCACTCGAGCTCGTCGGTGGGCTTGCGCCGCTCGCGGCGATGCTGGTTGCGCTCTTCGCGGCCGCGTGGATTCGCGAGGGCCGGCGCGCGGACGCGCCGGCCCACCGCAAGTCGCTACCGAGCCCGCGCCGGCGCAGCCGAGGCGGAGCCGCGACGCACGGCGTTGATCGGCGCCGCAACCGACTCGAGCGACTTCCCCTCGGCCTCGACGCCGAGCAGGATCTCGACGACGCCGCCGATCGCCATGATCACGCCGCCGATCACGAACGCGATCGTGACGTTGCCGTACGAGCCGGTCTCGATCAGCTTCCCGAACGTCCACGGCGCCGCGATCGCGACACCCGTGCCGCACGCGTAGAAGAGCGCGATCGCCATCGCCCGCGTCTCCATCGGGAAGATCTCGCTCACCGTCAGGTACGCGGCCGACGCACCCGCCGACGCGAAGAAGAAGCAGATCGCCCAGCAGATCGTGAGCGTCGTCGCCGACAGCAGCTTCTGGTTGAACAGCTACGCCGTGACGAGCAGTGACGCGCCGGCCAGCAGATACGTCGACGAGATCATGATCTTGCGCCCGACCGTGTCGAACAGCGGGCCGAGCAGCCACGGGCCGAGCAGGTTCCCGACGGCGAACGGGATGATGTAGAGCGGCGCGTTCGCCTTCGACGCATGGAAGAACGTCGTGAGGATCGAGACCATCCCGAAGAGCGTCGCGTTGTAGAGCACCGCCTGCGAGGCCATCAGCGAGAACCCGAGCACGCCGCGTCCCGGGTACTCCTTCATCACGTGCTTCGCGATCGCGACGAAGCCGATCGACTCGCGCTGCTCGATCTCGAGCGGCTCGCCCTCGGGCTCCGGCAGGTCGGGATGCGTCTTCGCGCACCTGCTCCTCGATCTCCTTCACCACCTTCTCCGCCTCGTCGGCGCGCCCGTGCGTGAGCAGCCAGCGCGGGCTCTCCGGCACGAGGTGGCGGACGAAGAGGATCCCGATCGGCGAGGATCGCGCCGAGCCCGAAGCCGATGCGCCAGCCGATGTTCGACGGCGAGCGTGTTCAGCAGGACGACGGTCAGGCCGGCCGCAGCCGCCGTGCCGATCCACCAGGAGCTGTTGATCGCAAGCGCAACCCGGCCGCGGACCCGCGCCGGCACGAGCTCGTCGATCGCCGAGTTGATCGCCGAGTACTCGCCGCCGATGCCGGAGCCTGCGAGGACGCGGAAGATCATGAACGACCAGAAGTTCCACGAGAGCGCCGTCGCCACCGTGAAGAGCAGGTAGACGCCGAGCGTGATCATGAAGAGCTTCTTCCGCCCGAACCGGTCGGTCAGGTACCCGAAGAGGAGCGCTCCGCCGACGGCGCCCGCCAGATAGAAGGAGCCAGCCGCGGTCGCCTGGGCGGTCGAGAGATGCAGTGTGCCCTTGTCCGTCAGGACGCCCGAGATCGAGCCGACGAGCGTCACCTCGAGCCCGTCGAGGATCCACGTGATGCCGAGCGAGACGATCACGAGCCAGTGCCAGCGGCTCCAGGGGAGCCGGTCGAGCCGGGCCGGGATGTCCGTCGTCGATCGTCTTGCCGGTGCCGCCGGTGACCCCGAGCTGGCCCGTAGCTGCACTCGCGCTCACGTCGCTGCCTCCTTCGTCCGTTGGCTCACTCCGCGGGAAAAGAACGGCAAAATCCACGCTGCGGGTACGGGAGGGCCGGCGAAGTTCCGCTACACTCCCCCGGCGCGCGGGGCGCCGTAGCTCAGCTGGTTAGAGCGCTGCACTCATAATGCAGAGGTCGGTGGTTCGAGCCCACCCGGCGCTACTAGAACGCGTTCACCTTCGAGGTACTAAAGGGATATGGCCACCGGAGTCAGAGTCGCAATCACGCTCGCCTGCACGGAGTGCAAGCGGCGGAACTATCAGACGCAGAAGTCCAAGCGGAACTCCCCTGACCGGGTCGAGTTCAAGAAGTACTGCCGCTGGTGCGGCAAGCACACCCCGCACCGGGAGACCCGCTAGCCTCGTACGTGGATGGCTCGGCAGACGCGTCAGCAGCGGCGCGCCACGGCGCGCGCAGCAGGAACCGGCCCTCGCAGGAGGGCCTCCGCCGCGTCCGCCCGCGCGGCCGACGGCGAACGGCGGCTCCGAGGGCTCCGGCCCGCAGCGCCGCCCGGAGCAGAAGCGCCAGGCGGAGGAGCGCCGTGGCGGCGGCCCGATCCATTTCATCCAGGAGTCGGTCGCCGAGCTCAAGAAGGTCGAGTGGCCCGACCAGAAGGCCGTGATCAGCGGCACGGCGGTCGTCCTGATCGCCTGCGTGATCGTCGGCCTGTTCCTCTGGCTGAACGACGAGCTCTGGAAGTACGTCGTCCAACACGTGCTTGCTGCGATAGAGAGGACCGAATGTTTCGCTGGTATGTGATCAACACCTATTCCGGGCACGAGAACAAGGTGAAAGCCAATCTCGAGCACCGGATCGAGTCGATGAACCAGCGCCCGCGCTTCCGGCGCGTCGTCGTCCCGACCGAGCAGGTGATCGAGACGAAGGACGGCCAGAAGGTGCAGGCGGAGAAGCGCGTGCTGCCGGGCTACGTCCTCGTCAACATGGACCTGAACGACGACGCGTGGACGGTCGTGAAGAACACGCCGGGCGTCACCGGGTTCGTCGGCGCAGGCGCGAAGCCCGTCCCGCTCTCGCAGCCCGAGGTCGACCGCATCCTCCACACGGGAACCGGCGGCACGGCGCCGACGCGCGCGCAGGTCGAGTTCCAGCTCGGCGAGTCGGTGAAGATCACCTCGGGCCCGCTCGCGGACTTCGACGGCGAGATCACCGACGTGAACGCCGACGGCCAGAAGCTCCAGGTCATGGTGAACATCTTCGAGCGGCAGGTGCCGGTCGAGGTCGGATTCGACAACGTGAAGAAGCTCGACTAGAGGATTCTGAAATGGCGAAGAAAGTCCTGACGATGATCAAGCTCCAGATCCCCGGCGGCCAGGCCAACCCGGCCCCGCCGGTCGGCCCTGCGCTCGGTCAGCACGGGGTCAACATCATGGAGTTCTGCAAGGCGTTCAACGCGCAGACCGCCGATCAGAACGGCCGGATCATCCCGGTCGAGATCACGGTCTTCGAGGATCGCTCCTTCTCCTTCATCACGAAGACGCCGCCCGCGGCGGTCCTGATCAAGGAGGCGCTGCGCCTCGAGAAGGGGTCGGCGGAGCCGAACCGGAATAAGGTCGGCCGGCTCAGCCGCGACCAAGTGCGCCAGATCGCCGAGACGAAGCTCGTCGACCTGAACGCACGCGACGTCGACCACGCGGCGCTGATCATCGCGGGCACGGCGCGAAGCATGGGCGTGGAGGTGGATCTCTAATGGCGCAGCACGGCAAGCGCTACGTCGAGTCGAGGAACCAGATCGACCGCGAGTCGGTCTACACGCCCGTTCAGGCGGTCCGGATGCTGAAGGACTTCCCCGGCGTCAAGTTCGACGAGACGGTCGAGGTGCACTTCCGGCTCGGCCTGAACGTCCGCCACGCGGACGAGCAGCTCCGCGGCACGCTGATGCTCCCGCACGGCACCGGCCGCGAGACCCGTGTCGCGGTCTTCGCCGAGGGCGACAAGGCCCGCGAGGCCGAGGAGGCGGGCGCCGACGTCGTCGGCTCGGCCGACCTCGCGAAGCGGATCGAGGAGGGCTTCACCGACTTCGACGTCGCGATCGCGACGCCGGACCAGATGGGCAACGTCGGCCGGCTCGGCCGCGTGCTCGGGCCCCGCGGCCTGATGCCGAACCCGAAGACGGGCACCGTCACCTTCGACGTCGGCAAGGCCGTCCGCGACGCGAAGGCGGGCAAGCTCGAGTACCGCACAGACCGCGGCGCGAACGTCCATCTCGCGATCGGCAAGAAGAGCTTCGACGAGCGCCAGCTCGTCGAGAACTACGCGGCCGTCCTCGACGAGATCATGCGCGCCAAGCCGGCGGCGGCGAAGGGCCGCTACATCCGGCAGGTGACGCTGACCTCGACGATGGGCCCCGGGATCCACGTCGACCCCGGCAAGACCCGCGGTATCGTCGAAGAGCTGGAGGAGCAGGCAGCAGGCCGTTCCTGCCTAACTTTAGCCACAAACTGCGCCAGAGACAGGAAGCAGCCGCGCAGCCGGCAGAAGCCTTCCCGAGGCGGTGTTCGGCAGAGGATTTCTCGCATCGCCTCTTCTCGAGCCCGCCACCGTGCGGGCTCGAAACGTAAGAGGAGGTGATTCGGTGAAGAAAGAAGCAAAGGAACAGATCGTCTCGGAGCTGACCGAGCGGCTGCGCACAGCGGAGACGCTGCTCGTCGCCGACTATCGCGGCCTGACGATGCCCCAGATCGACTCGCTGCGCTCGCGGCTGATCGACAGCGGGGCGAGCTTCACGGTCGTGAAGAACACGCTCACGCGGCGTGCGGCGGAGGCCGCCGGCGCGGACGCGCTGCTCACCCTCCTCGAGGGGCCGAGTGCGATCGCGTTCCTCGAAGCGGAAGGCGACATGGTCGCGGCCGCGAAGGCGCTCGCCGACGCGGCCCGCGAGTCGCGGGTCCTCCAGATCCGCGGCGGCGTCATGTCCGGCCGGACGATGTCGGCGGCCGAGGTCGAGAGCCTCGCCACGCTGCCGCCGCTCGAGGTGCTGCGCGGCCAGGTGCTCGGCGGCGATCATCGCCCCGGTCACGGCACTCGCAGGCCTTGTGAACGCCCCGCTGCAGAACCTGTACGGCCTGATCGAGGCTCGCATCGAGCAGCTCGAGGGCCAAGGCGAAGGAACCCCGTCCCCGGCGGCACCCGCTGACGAGGACGCGAGCAATGGCGAGGCTCCCGAAGCAGTCGCCGAGGTAGAGGAGACACCCCCTGCGGCGGATGCGGAAGCATCCGACGCTGATCAAAAGGAGAACGAGTAATGGCAGCTGTCGACACCATCTTCGAGCAGCTCGGGAGCATGACCGTCCTCGAGCTGGTCGAGCTGAAGAACAAGATCGAGGAGGAGTGGGGCATCACCGCCGCCGCTCCGGTCGCCGTGGCCGCAGCAGGCGGCGGCGGTGCGGCGGAAGCGCCCGCCGAGGAGAAGACCTCGTTCGACGTCGTCCTGACCGAGGCCGGCGGCCAGAAGATCCAGGTGATCAAGGTCGTCCGCGCGGTCACGGGCCTCGGCCTCAAGGAGGCGAAGGACCTCGTCGACTCGGCTCCGAAGCCGGTCAAGGAGGGCGTGAACCAGGAGGAGGCCGACACGATCAAGGGCCAGCTCGAAGAGGCCGGCGCCACGGTCGAGCTGAAGTAAGACAGTCTCGCAACCTGGGGTCAGACCCCCCTCGGGGGTCTGACCCCACTGTTCCGGCTCGCCCCTTTCCCAGCTTCACCCGTCCCTCTTTACGGCGTTTTTACGCAAGTTTTCGCCGCAAATGCCGCTCTTGTCCTGTAACCGGGACAAACCGCCGCAGGAGGGACATTCCAGATGAAGCTCAAGCTCACCGCGCTCGCCGCCGTCTTCGCCGCCGGGCTCACAGCCTCGTTCGCACTCGCGGACGACGGCCATGGCAAGGGGCACGAGAAGAACGCCAAGTGCACCGAGGTGCACGTCAACGGCACGATCGCCGCGCAGTCAGTGGCCGTGACGATCGGCAAGCACGGCTCGAAGAAGCTGAACCTCGCCGCCGGCTCGCAGGTCCAGCTCCAGATCGGCGCCGCGGGCCAGACCGTGAACGTCAACGCCGAGGCCTGCATGACCGGCTCCGGCAGCGCGTCGGTGCTCCAGGTCAAGTCGATGGAGATCCACGCCTCGAACCCGAAGCATCAGGGCTCGACGACCTCGACGACGACCACCGCTCCGACGACCACCACCTGAGCAGGGAAAAAGCGGTGCCAGGCACCCGGGGGGTGCCTGGCACCCGTCCTGTGGACGAACCCGCCGGGGCGCGCTACGATCCCCTGGCAATTCCCGGCCTCCCGCCGCGCTTTCGCTTGCGCAGAGGGGGGCCTCGTCGGTATCCTGGCAGGTTGCGCCTAGGTTCCGCCCGTCCGCCGTTCCGCACGCTCTCAAACGCCTGAATCTCGCACGTCCCCAAGGGAGGCTTCTTCTTTGACCAGCAAGGTCGCTTCGCCCCGCGCGCGCAAGTCTTTTTCCCGTATCGAAAACGTCCTCGACCTCCCCAACCTGATCGATATCCAGAAGGCCTCGTTCCAGTGGTTCCTGGACGAGGGTCTTCGCGAGACGATCAACGACATCTCGCCGATCGAGGACTACACCGGCACGCTCGCAGTCGAGTTCGCCGACTACGTCTTCGGGCAGCCGCCCGTCACGATCAAGGAGTGCCGTGAGAAGGACCTGACCTATCAGGCCCCGCTCTCGATGACCGTCCGGTTCGTCAACAAGGACACCGGCGAGATCCGCGAGCAGACGGTCTTCATGGGGGACTTCCCGATGATGACCGAGCACGGCACGTTCATCATCAACGGCACCGAGCGCGTGATCGTCACGCAGCTCGTCCGCTCGCCGGGCGCCTACCTGATGGAGCCGAAGGACCCGACGAAGCAGGTCTTCACGGCGAACCTGATGCCGAGCCGCGGCTCGTGGCTCGAGCTCGAGATCGACAAGAAGGGCATCGCGTACGCGCGCATCGACCGGAAGCGCAAGCTGCCGATCACGACGCTCCTGCGCGCGCTCCCGGCCGAGGACCCGTCGACCGGGTTCCAGCTCGACACGTCCACGAACGAGGCGATCCTCGCCCTGTTCGAGAACTCGCCGTACATCGTCAACACGCTCGAGAAGGATCCCTCCACCCGCGAGGAGGAGGCCCTGATCGAGGTCTTCAAGAAGCAGCGCCCGGGCGAGCCGCCGACGCTCGACAACGCACGGAACCTCCTGCGTGCGCTCTTCTTCGACCCCAAGCGCTACGACCTGACGAAGGTCGGCCGCTACAAGCTGAACCAGCGCCTCGGCGTCAAGGTGCCGGAGGACGTCCGCGTCCTCACGACCGAGGACATCGTCGCGCTCGTCAAGAAGCTCATCGACCTGCCGGTGAAGCTCGGCCTCCCGGAGGACTCGAAGGACTTCGCGGCCGAGGCGATCGGCCTGCCGCGCGCACCGATCGCGGCCGAGCTCGACGAGTACGAGCACTTCGGCAACCGCCGGCTGCGCACCGTCGGCGAGCTGATCCAGGAGGCGTTCCGGGTCGGCCTCTACCGCATGGAGCGCGTCGTGCGCGAGCGGATGACGACCGAGGACGTCGACACGATCACTCCGCAGACGATCATCAACATCCGTCCGGTCGTGGCGGCGCTGAAGGAGTTCTTCGGCTCCTCGCAGCTCTCGCAGTTCATGGACCAGACGAACTCCCTCGCCGGCCTCACGCACCGCCGTCGGCTCAGTGCTCTTGGGGCAGGTGGGCTGACCCGCGAGCGGGCGCCGATCGAGGTGCGCGACGTGCACCCGACGCACTACGGCCGCATGTGCCCGATCGAGACGCCGGAAGGCCCGAACATCGGCCTGATCGGCTACCTCGCGTCGTACGCGACGGTCAGCGAGTTCGGCTTCATCCAGACGCCGTACCGCAAGGTCGTCGGCGGCAAGGTGACCGACGAGATCGTCTACCTCGACGCTGTCGAGGAGTCGCGCTACACGATCGCGCAGGCGACCGCCTCCACCGACAAGAACGGGAAGCTGCTCGAGTCGGCCGTGCTCTGCCGCTCGGCTGAGGGCGAGGCCGTGACGGCGCCGCCGAAGGACGTCGAGTTCATGGACGTCGCGCCGGCGCAGATCGTCTCCGTCTCGACCGCGCTGATCCCGTTCCTCGAGCACGACGACGCGAACCGCGCGCTGATGGGCGCGAACATGCAGAGGCAGGCAGTGCCGCTGCTCGTGCGCCAGGCGCCGCTCGTCGGCACCGGTCTCGAGTACCGCGCCGCTGTCGACTCCGGCGACGTCGTCGTCTCCGAGAAGGCCGGCACCGTCATCGACGTCGACGCCGACAAGATCGTCGTCGAGTCGAAGGACGGCAAGGAGACCTACACGCTGACGAAGTTCATGCGCTCGAACCAGGGCACGCTGATCCATCACAAGCCCGTCGTGCGCCTGAACGACAAGGTGAAGGCGGGCGAGGTGCTCGCCGACGGCAGCTCGACCGACAACGGCGAGCTCGCGCTCGGTGCGAACCTGCTCGTCGCCTTCATGCCGTTCGAGGGCTTCAACTTCGAGGACGCGATCGTCATCTCGGAGCGCGTGGTGAAGGACGACATCCTCTCGTCGATCCACATCCACGAGTACGAGATCGACGCACGCTCGACGAAGCTCGGCGACGAGGAGATCACGCGCGACATCCCGAACCGCTCGGAGGAGTCCCTCGCGCAGCTCGACGAGCGCGGCGTCGTGCGTATCGGCGCCGAGGTCGGCTCGGGCGACCTGCTCGTCGGCAAGGTGACGCCGAAGGGCGAGACCGAGCTGACGGCGGAGGAGAAGCTGATCCGCGCGATCTTCAAGGAGAAGGCGCGCGAGGTCCGGGACACGAGCCTCAAGGTGCCGCACGGCGAAGGCGGCGTCGTCATCGACGTCAAGACGTTCTCGCGCGACGCGGGCGACGACCTGTCGCCGGGCGTGAACGAGCTCGTCCGCGTCTACGTCGCCAAGAAGCGCAAGATCGCCGAGGGCGACAAGCTCGCGGGACGCCACGGCAACAAGGGCGTCATCTCGCGCATCGTCGCCGAAGAGGACATGCCCTTCCTGCCCGACGGCCGGCCGGTCGACATCATCCTCAACCCGCTCGGCGTGCCGAGCCGGATGAACATCGGCCAGGTGCTCGAGACGCACCTCGGCTGGGCCGCGGCGCACGGCGTCTTCCACGAGAACGGCGACGGCAACGCCACGCCCGACTGGAAGCATCGCCGCCAGGTGATCAACGGCGGCAATCCGAGCCCGATCGCCACGCCGGTGTTCGACGGCGCGACGCCGCTCGACGTCGACGAGGCCCTGATCGCGTGGTCGGAGCAAAACCCCGACTCGCCGATCAAGATGCTCGTCGACAAGAAGCGCGCAGTCGGCCGGCAGACGTCGGGGAAGGTGCAGCTCTACAACGGCCGCACCGGCGAGCCGTTCGAGCAGAAGATCACCGTCGGCTACATGTACATCCTGAAGCTGCTCCACCTCGTGGACGACAAGATCCACGCGCGGAGCACGGGCCCGTACTCGCTCGTCACCCAGCAGCCGCTGGGAGGCAAGGCGCAGTTCGGCGGCCAGCGCTTCGGCGAGATGGAGGTCTGGGCGCTCGAGGCGTACGGCGCCGCGTACACGCTCCAGGAGATGCTCACGATCAAGTCCGACGACACGGTCGGGCGCGTGAAGGCCTACGAGGCGATCGTCAAGGGCGAGAACATCGCCGAGCCGTCGATCCCCGAGTCCTTCAAGGTGCTGCTGAAGGAGATGCAGTCGCTCGCGCTCGACGTGCACGTGCTCTCCGACGAGGGCCGCGAGGTCGAGGTGCGCGAGGAAGAGGACGAGCTCCTGCGGGCAGCCGAGGAGCTCGGCATCGACCTCTCGCCCGGCTCGCTGCGCGCCGTCGGTCGCCAGCCCACGGCCGAAGAGGCCGAGGAAGGCCAGGAGCGCGTCGATCAGGACGGCGAACTCGCCTTGCCCGCCGACGAGGCGCTCGGCGATCTCGACGACGTCGAGGTCTCCGAAGGCGAAGAAGAAAAGGAAGAAGCAGAAGCAGAGGTCGGACCCATGGGCGACGCCGACCTCGTTGATTTGGAACTTGAAGACTAGGGAGCTCGAAGACTAGAAGGGACTGAGGAGAGAACTTGATCGACATCAATGACTTCGACGCGATCCGGATCGGACTCGCGTCGAGCAAGCAGATCCGCGACTGGTCGTCGGGCGAGGTCACGAAGCCGGAGACGATCAACTACCGCACGCTGAAGCCGGAGCGCGACGGCCTCTTCTGCGAGCGCATCTTCGGTCCCACGAGGGACTGGGAGTGCTACTGCGGCAAGTACAAGCGCGTCCGCTACAAGGGCATCATCTGCGAGCGCTGCGGCGTCGAGGTGACGCGGCAGAAGGTGCGCCGCGAGCGCATGGGTCACATCGACCTCGCCGCGCCCGTCTCGCACATCTGGTTCTTCAAGGGCGTGCCGAGCCGCATCGGCTACCTGCTCGACATCGCGCCGCGCGAGCTCGAGAAGGTCCTGTACTTCGCCGCGTCGATCGTCACGGCGGTCGACGTCGAGAAGCGCGCGTCGGACCTGAACACGCTCGAGGACCAGGTGAAGAGCGAGGCCGGCCGCATCGAGGTCGACCGCGACGAGGCGCTCGCCGGTCTCGAGGACCGCCTTGCGCGCCGCCGCGACTTCTTCGCCAAGGGCAAGGAGCGCAACTTCGACGAGGACGACGACTTCTGGGTCCGCGGCCTGAACAACTGGGCCGAGGAGCAGGCGCTGCCGACGCTCGAGGACGTGCGCAAGCTCGTGAACGGCCTCTTCGTCGAGCTCGTGCCGCAGATCTCGACCGAGGACTCGAAGAAGATCCGCGAGCTCGTCCGCAACGCGGCGATTCGCGACGACCGCAAGCTCGCCCCGCGCGAGCTCGAGCAGGTCGCCGTCGCCGCCGAGCAGATCCTCCAGTCGATCCAGCCGCTCGAGAAGGACATGGCGAAAGCCACGGGCGCGAAGAAGGGCGCGATCACGAAGCACATCCACCGCGTCGTCGACTCGCTGCTCGAGGGCACCGACATCCACGAGGACGACGAGACGCTGGTGAAGGGCGTCGACGTGAAGAACCTCGACAAGGCACGCGATCTCGGCAACGGCCTGCTCCGCGACGTGGTCGACACGTGGGAGGAAGGCCAGGACATCCGCGAGCTGACGAACGACCTCTGCCTGCGCACCGACGGTCGCATCCAGAAGGAAGACCTCGACGCGATCATCCAGTGGGCGCTCAAGGTCCGCGAGATGTACCTCGACATCGAGTCCCGCCGCGAGGACGCGCGCGAGGCCTCGGTCGACTCCGTTCGCCGCCTCGAGCAGACGTGGCAGCTCTTCCGCGAGCTCGAGCCGAAGATGATCGTGAACGACGAGCAGATCTTCCGCGAGCTCAAGGACCGCTTCGGGTCGCCGTACGGCTTCGGCGTCTACTTCCGCGGCGGCATGGGCGCGGAGGCGATCCGCGATCTGCTGAAGGACCTCGACCTGAACGACGAGGCCGCGAGCCTGCGCGAGCAGATCCGCACGGGCAAGGGCCAGAAGCAGCAGCGCGCGATCAAGCGGCTGAAGGTCGTGTCGGCGTTCGTCACCTCGGAGAACCGCCCGGAGTGGATGATCCTCGAGGCCGTTCCGGTGATCCCGCCGGAGCTCCGCCCGATGGTCCAGCTCGACGGCGGCCGCTTCGCGACGTCGGACCTGAACGATCTCTACCGCCGCGTGATCAACCGCAACAACCGTTTGAAGAGGCTGCTCGATCTCGGGGCGCCGGAGATCATCGTCAACAACGAGAAGCGCATGCTGCAGGAGGCCGTCGACGCGCTGTTCGACAACGGTCGCCGCGGCCGCGCGGTGACGGGCCCGGGCAACCGGCCGCTGAAGTCACTGTCCGACATGCTGAAGGGTAAGCAGGGCCGGTTCCGCCAGAACCTGCTCGGCAAGCGCGTCGACTACTCCGGCCGCTCGGTGATCGTCGCCGGCCCGCACCTGAAGCTGCACCAGTGCGGCCTGCCGAAGCTGATGGCGCTCGAGCTCTTCAAGCCGTTCATCATGAGCCGGCTCGTCGAGCGGAAGATCGTCCAGAACATCAAGGCGGCAAAGCGGCACGTCGACCAGATGCAGGGCGAGGTCTGGGACATCCTGGAGGAGGTCATCCAGGAGCACCCGGTCCTGCTGAACCGCGCACCGACGCTGCACCGCCTCGGCATCCAGGCCTTCGAGCCGACGCTCGTCGAGGGCAAGGCGATCCAGGTCCACCCGCTCGTCTGCCACGCGTTCAACGCGGACTTCGACGGCGACCAGATGGCCGTGCACGTGCCGCTCTCGGCGGAGGCGCAGGCCGAGGCGCGGATCCTGATGCTCTCGGCGAACAACATCCTCTCGCCGGCGTCCGGCCGTGCGCTCGCGACGCCGACGCAGGACATGGTGCTCGGGTCGTACTACCTCACGTACTCCGACAAGAACTTCGACGAGCTCGCGGTCGAGGATCTCGACCCGCGCCCGCAGCGGTTCCGCACGGAGGAGGAGGTCGAGTTCGCGCTCGACGCGAAGCAAATCGGCATCCAGTCGCCGATCGAGTACCTGTGGGAGGGCGAGCTCGTCCTCACCACCGCAGGCCGCGTGATCTTCAACGCGGAGATCGACCGCGCGCTCCGCGAGGCGGTCGGCGAGCTCGACGGCGAGTACACGACCTACCACGACTTCCTGAACCGCACGCTCTCGAAGAAGGAGCTCGGAGACTTCATCTCGACGCTCGTCGACGAGTACGGCGCACATGCGGTCGCGGTCGTCCTGGACACGATCAAGGACCTCGGGTTCCACTACGGCACGAAGGCCGGCGTCACGATCTCCAAGAACGACGTCGTCATCCCGCCGGAGAAGGAGGCGATCCTCGCCGAGTACGAGGGTCGCGTCGAGAAGGTCGAGCAGGCGTACGAGCACGGCCTCATCACCGAGTCCGAGCGTCACGAGTCGATCGTGAACATCTGGACGGAGGCGACGGAGACCGTCGCCGAGGCGATGGTCGAGAACCTGAACGAGCTGAACCCGATCTACATGATGGCCAACTCTGGCGCACGTGGATCGTTCGCGCAGCTCCGTCAGCTCGCCGGCATGCGTGGCCTGATGGCGAATCCGAAGGGCGAGATCATCGAGCGCCCGATCAAGGCGAACTTCATGGAAGGCCTGTCGGTGCTCGAGTACTTCATCTCGACGCACGGTGCGCGCAAGGGTCTCGCAGACACCGCGCTCCGCACCGCCGACTCGGGTTACCTGACGCGGCGTCTCGTCGACGTCTCGCAGGACGTGATCATCCGCGAGCCGGACTGCAAGACGAAGGAGTTCGTCGAGCTTCCGCTCTTCCTGCCCGACGGCCTGAACAAGAGCGTCGCCGCGCGCATCCTCGCCGAGGACGTGTACAAGCCGCTCGCGTCCGGCAAGCCGGGCAAGACGCTGATCGCCGAGAAGGGCGAGGAGATCACGATGCCGCGGCTGCGCGAGATCGTCGAGGAGCTCGGCGAGCACGCCGAGTCCTTCGTCGTCCCGGTCCGCTCGGTGTTGAAGTGCAAGGCGGAGGTCGGCGTGTGCCAGGCGTGCTACGGCACGTTCCTCGCAACCGGCGAGATGTCGGAGATCGGCGACGCGGTCGGCATCATCGCCGCGCAGTCGATCGGCGAGCCGGGCACCCAGCTGACGATGCGGACGTTCCACACCGGCGGTGTCGCCGGCGCGGACATCACGCACGGCCTGCCGCGCGTCGTCGAGATCTTCGAGGCACGGAACCCGAAGGGCGCCGCGCAGCTCGCCGAGATCGGCGGCACGATCGACATCGAGGAGACCGAGCGGCAGATCAAGATCACCGTGGTCGCCGACAGCGGGAACGAGGACGACGACAAGTCGTACACGGTTCCGCGCCGCACGCGGCTGCTCGTCGCGAAGGGCGACACCGTCGAGCCGGGCGACGCGCTCCACGAGGGCTCGATCGCACCTGCAGACCTGCTGCGCCTGAAGGGCTACACCGCAGTCGAGCTCTATCTCGGCTTCGAGGTGCAGAAGGTCTACAAGTCGCAGGGCGTCGAGATCCACGACAAGCACATCGAGCTGATCGTCCGCCAGATGCTGAAGAAGGTCCGCGTCGACACGGCAGGCGGCACCGACCTGCTGCCGGGTCAGCTCGTCGACAAGCTCGTGCTCGACCGCGAGAACGCGCGCGTCAAGAAGGAGAAGGGCAAGGACCAGGCGACGTGGGAGCCGCTGATCCTCGGGATCACGAAGGCCTCGCTCGCGACGGAGTCCTTCCTCTCCGCAGCGTCCTTCCAGGAGACGACGAAGGTGCTGACCGACGCGGCGATCGAGGGCAAGGTCGACCGGTTGCTCGGCTTGAAGGAGAACGTGATCATCGGGAAGCTGATCCCGGCGGCCACGGGCCTCAAGCGCTACCGGCAGATCGACATCCGCCCGTCGGACAAGGTGCCGGTGACCGCGTACCAGCGGCCGCAGACCGAGGAGCAGT
Organism: uncultured Actinomycetes bacterium; assembly: GCA_963838985.1. Classification (GTDB taxonomy): domain Bacteria; phylum Actinomycetota; class Thermoleophilia; order Gaiellales; family Gaiellaceae; genus Palsa-739. The sequence continues at coordinate 426,376 of CAWITF010000005.1, read as the reverse complement.
TGCTCGCCGCGCTCGAGGAGATCGAGTCGGGCGACAACGGGGACGGCCTCGCCGGCCTCGGCCTCGACTTCGGCGGCGCGCCGGAGTTGACGGACGAGCCGACGAACGGGGGCGAGCCTCGCGACGCGATCGAGGCGGACGAAGTCCCCGAGGTCGACACTCCGCTCGACAGCGAGTCCTAAGACGAACGGCATGGGGTCAGACCCTCCGGGTCTGACCCCGCTGTTCCTGGTGCCAGGCACCTTTGGTGCCTGGCACCGCTTTCGCTTTGGGGTCAGACCCCTCGGGGTCTGACCCCGCTGTTCTTTCGGGAGATGTAAAAGCGAGCGCCGCCGTACGAAGCCTCTGGTATTCGTGATGCCGGGTCGGCCGCTGTGAAGAAGCTTCTCCTTCTCTTTGTGCTGCTGTGCGTGGGCATCGGGCCTGCGTCCGCAGCGACGCCGCGTTCGGCGGCGCCGTACGCCGGCACGTGCGGCCTGCCCGCGACGCAGCCGATCTGGTTCGAGTTCGGCCAGACGTATCTCGAGCCGATCTTCGGCCAGCCCGGCATCGCGATCGGGGCGTCCACCGGTGACTGGCCCGCGCACATGCGCTCGCTCGGCGCGGCGACGGTGTACTTCGACCTGAACCTGAAGAATCGCGTCGGCACGACGACGAAGCCGACCGATCCTGCGACGATGCCGGACCGCGCGCAGCGGCTGTACACGTTCGCGTCGCAGCAGACGGGCTGCGCGACCCCGGTCGTCGTCTTCAACGAGCTCGCCGGGCCGGGGCTCGTGACGCCGTGGTCGGACACGAACGCGCAGTACCGCGCGAACGTGCTCGCGCTCGTGCAGGACATCGCGAAGCTCGGTGCGCGCCCGGTGATGCTGATTCCGGCTGCGGCGTACAGCGGCGGGGACGCGCTCGCATGGTGGCAGCAGCTCTCGGCCGTCGCCGAGATTGTCCGCGAGATCTACGTGCCCGCGACCGCGACATGGAAATCAGGCCCGATCCTCGGCAATCGCAACCTGCGCAACTCGTACCGGAACGCGGTGAGCAACCTGACCGACATCGGCATCCCGCCGAATCGGATCGGGATCATGGTCAGTTTTGCGACGACGAAGGGCTTCGGTGGCCGCAACGGCCTCGAGCCGGTCGCTGCGTGGTACCAGGTGGCGAAGTGGCAGGAGCTCGCCGCGCAGCAGGTCGCGGCCGAGACGGGCATCGCTTCGGTCTGGTCGTGGGGGTGGGGGCGATGGAGCGTCGGCGAGCAGGATCCCGACAAGGGCCACGTCGCCTGCGTCTGGCTGTGGACGCGCTCGCACTCGCTGTGCGACGCGCCGAAGCAGCTCGGTGCCGACTTCAACACGTCGATGACCGACGGGCAGTTGAGCGCGCTCTCGTCAGGTGCGCAGTGCCTGATCGGCAAGCGCACGATCTCGAACGCGGCGATCGCGCAGCTGCAGTCGGTGACCGGCGATCGCGACACCGCGTACAGCGCCCTGTTCGAGCGGTTCGTCGAGTCCGACCAGGTGCCGGTGCCGACGAGGAAGGTGCTCGCCGCGGAGCAGGCGGTGATCGCGCAGAGCTTCGGCGGCAGTCGCGGCGCATACGTCGCCGCGCTGCGGCAGGCGCACGCCAACGTGTCGATCGCGCGCGGCGTGATCGGCGACGAGCTGCGCCGCGCGGCGGTCGAGGACACGCTGCCGGCAGGCACGCCGTCGGCCGACGACATCAAGACGTTCTACGAGGCGTACCCGGATCTGTCGGTGCGGCTCGTGCAGGCGAAGCCGTCGCCCGCCTGGCTCGGCGCCAAGGCGAAGGGCTTCGCGCTGAGCGAGGTGGCGCCGCCGCGCATATTCGATCTGAAGAACGGTCGCGCGTCGACGGTATTGACGAGCGACGGCGCCTATCGCGTGAAGGCTCTCGACGACGCGCTACCGCTCGGCGCCGTGCCGCTCGGCAAGGCGACGCCGGCGATCCAGGCCGCGCTCCGCGCGTTCGCACGCGGCGACAAGTTCGAGCAGTGGACGGTCGGCAAGCAGCGCTACGCCCTGAACACCGCCACGTGCGCGAAAGACGACCTGCCGCAGCCGAGCGCCACCGACCTGACGTCGTACCTGCCCTTCCTGCGACTGGGTTAGCAACCAGCTTTCAAGCTGGTTGCAGTCGTTCCGACGACTGCAACCTGGCTGAAGCCAGGTTGCTGACGCGTTACGCAGTCTGTCTGCCGCCGTCGGCGGTGACGCTTTGCGCCTTGCCCTGGCCCTTCGCTTGATACAGCGCCTCGTCGGCGCGCTCGAAGAAGGTGATCGAGTCGTCTTCTGCCTTCAGCTCGGCGACGCCGGCGGAGATGTGGAGCCGGCCCGCCTGCCCGATCGGGCGGCCGCTGATCGCAGCCTGCAGGCGCACGAAGAGCTGCTCGGCCTGGAGGATCCCCGACTCCGGCATGATCACCGCGAACTCGTCGCCGCCGACACGGCAGGCGATGTCCGCAGTGCGAATCACCTCGCGCACACGCACCGCCGCTTCCGCGAGCACCGCGTCGCCGCCGAGATGCCCGACCTTGTCGTTCACGTCCTTGAAATCGTCGAGGTCGAACACGATCAGCGCGAGCTTGCGGTTGTACCGGTGAGCGCGCGCGCTTTCGCGCGACAGCGTCTCGTGGAAGTACCGCCGGTTGTGCAAGCCCGTCAGCGCGTCGAGGTCGGCGAGCTGCCGCGCCTCGCGGAAGCGCCGCGCGTTCTCGATCGCCGGTGTCGCGCGCTCGGTCAGCTCCTGCAGCTCCCGCACGTCCTCGTCGTCGAAGCGCCGCGCCGGATCGCGCGTGTACACGGCGAGGTAGCCGACGCGCGAGCCGTTCTCCTCGAGCGGCACCGCGAGCCCGCCGTGGATCAGCCCCGCCGGGTCGCCGTCCTCGGGGCCGTACTTGTAGGAGACCTCGATCGCCTGTGCGCGCGAGCCGTCCGGCGGCCCGGCGATCGCCTCGGCGCCGTCGGCCGCGAGCCCGTGCGCGGCAACGGTCGGCACGCCCTCCGCGCTCTCGAGCCGGACGAGCGCCGCATCGACGCCCTGCAGGCGCGTCCCGGCCTCGAGCGTGCGGGCGAGCACCTCGTCCATGTCGATCGAGCCGGCGATTTCGCCGAGAAAACGCGAGCGCCGGCCCTCCTCCTCGGCCCGCTCGACGGCGCCGGCGAGCTCCTTGGCGAGCTCGTCCATCCGCTTCTCCAGCGTCTGGACGACCGCTCCCACGCGCTCATCCGCCCTCTTCCCGGACCGCCTGCCGACTGCCGCGAGCAGGAGCGCGAGGCCGAAAACGCAGCCGCCGAGGGCCGCCAGGATGACAATGGTCCAGGTATCCACCGCAGGAGGAATTGCAGGTCGTCGCAGTATGGTCCCACATGGAGGCCGAAGCTATGCTTCGTGGGCCGCGAATTTGGCTCAACCGCCGCGTTTGACGGCCCTAAGCGGCTCCGGTACCATGCCGCGGGCCGGTTGGCCGGGCCTCGCCGCCCAGCCAGCCGTCTCTTTACGTATAGGCCGCATCAAGGAGTGAACTAGACCCGTGCCGACTGTCAACCAGCTCGTTCGGAAAGGCCGGAAGGCTCCGGTCTCGAAGAACAAGACTCCTGCGCTCGCGGGCTCCCCGCAGAAGCGCGGCGTCTGCACGCGCGTCTACACGACCACTCCGAAGAAGCCGAACTCCGCGCTCCGCAAGGTGGCCCGCGTCCGCCTGACGAACGCGATGGAGATCGGCGCCTACATCCCGGGCGAGGGCCACAACCTGCAGGAGCACTCGGTCGTGCTCGTCCGCGGCGGCCGCGTCAAGGATCTGCCGGGCTTCCGGTACAAGATCATCCGCGCGGCGCTCGACACCGGCGGCGTCTCCGACCGCAAGCAGGCCCGCTCGAAGTACGGCGCCAAGAAGGGGTCGAACTAGTGCCCCGCCGTGCAGAGGTACAGGCCCGCCCGGTCGAGGGCGACGGCGTCTACAGCTCCTCGCTCGTCACGCAGGTGATCAACAAGGTGATGCTCGACGGCAAGAAGTCGATCGCCGAGCAGATCGTCTACGAGGCGCTCGACCAGGTCGGCACGAAGACCGGCCGGCCGCCGGTCGAGGTGCTGGAGCAGGCCGTGAAGACGGTCACGCCCGTCCTGGAGGTCCGCGGCCGCCGTGTCGGCGGCGCGAACTACCAGGTGCCGGTGGAGGTGCCGCAGCGCCGGGCCCGCACGCTCGCGGTGCGCTGGCTCGTGACGTACGCGCGCGACCGCCGCGAGAAGGGCATGTCGAACAAGCTTGCCAACGAGATTCTGGACGCCCTGAACCAGCAGGGTGGGGCGTTCAAGCGCAAGGACGACGTCTACCGGATGGCGCAGGCCAACAAGGCCTTTGCGCACTACCGCTGGTAGACCGAGGAACGGAAAGGGACTTTTGAGCACCAAGGAAAAAGAGACAGCAGTCGCGCTCGACCGCGTCCGGAACATCGGGATCATGGCCCACATCGATGCGGGCAAGACCACGACGACCGAGCGGATCCTCTACTACACGGGCCGCACCCACAAGATGGGCGAGGTCCACGAGGGCGCGGCGACGATGGACTGGATGGCGCAGGAGCAGGAGCGCGGCATCACGATCACGTCTGCCGCGACGACCGCGTTCTGGCGTGACCATCGCATCAACATCATCGACACGCCCGGGCACGTGGACTTCACCGTCGAGGTGGAGCGGAGCCTGCGCGTCCTCGACGGCGCCGTCGCCGTCTTCGACTCGGTCGCCGGCGTGCAGCCGCAGTCCGAGACCGTCTGGCGGCAGGCCGACAAGTACAAGGTCCCGCGGATCGCGTTCATCAACAAGATGGACCGCACCGGCGCGAACTTCTTCGCCGCCGTGCAGTCGATGACCGACCGCCTCGGCGCGAACCCCGTGCCGGTGCAGCTCCCGATCGGCCAGGAGGACGCGTTCCAGGGCGTCGTCGACCTCGTCGAGATGCAGGCGATCCTCTACAAGGACGACCTCGGCCAGGAGTTCGAGGTCGGCGAGATCCCGGCGGAGCTCCGCGAGCAGGCGCACGAGTACCACCACCAGCTGATCGACACGGTCTCGCACTTCGACGACGAGGTGCTCGAGGCGTACATCGAGGACGAGACCTCGGTGACGCCGGAGATGATGAAGCGCGCGCTCCGCGCGGGCACCCTCGCCGACGAGATCACGCCGGTTCTGCTCGGCTCCGCCTTCAAGAACAAGGGCGTGCAGCCGCTGCTCGACGCCGTCATCGACTACCTGCCGAGCCCGCTCGACGTCCCGGCCGTGCAGGGCATCGACCCGAAGTCGGAGGCCGAAGCGGAGCGAGCCGCGTCGCCGGATGCGCCGTTCTCGGCGCTCGCGTTCAAGGTGATGTCGGACCCGTACGTCGGCAAGCTCACCTACTTCCGCGTCTACTCCGGCACGCTCAAGGCCGGCGACCGCGTCCTCAACACGACGACCGGCAAGACCGAGCGGATCAGCCGCATCCTCCAGATGCACGCGAACCACCGCGAGGAGCGCGACTCGATCATGGCCGGCGAGATCGCCGCCGGTGTGGGACTGAAGAACACGACAACGGGCGACACGCTCGCCGCAGAAAATGCGCCGATTATCCTCGAGTCGATGACGTTCCCGGAGCCCGTGATCTCGGTCGCCGTCGAGCCGAAGTCGAAGGGCGACCAGGACAAGCTCGGCACCGGCCTGCAGCGCCTCGCCGAGGAGGATCCGACCTTCCGCGTCATGACTGACGAGGAGACGGGGCAGACGCTCATCTCCGGGATGGGCGAGCTGCACCTCGAGATCATCGTCGACCGGCTGAAGCGCGAGTTCAGCGTCGACGCGAACGTCGGCCGCCCGCAGGTCGCCTACCGCGAGACCGCGGGCAAGGACGTCGAGAACATCCGCGAGAAGTTCGTGCGCCAGACCGGCGGCTCCGGCCAGTACGCGGACGTCGTGATCAACCTGCGCGCGCAGCAGCCCGGCAAGGGCTACGAGTTCAGCGACAAGATCACGGGCGGCAAGATCCCGAAGGAGTACATCCCGGCCGTCGACTCCGGCATCAAGGAGGCGATGGACTCGGGCGTCATTGCCGGCTATCCCGTCGTCGACGTCGCGATCGAGCTCGTCGACGGGTCGTACCACGAGGTCGACTCGAGCGAGCGCGCATTCAAGATCGCCGGCTCGATCGCGTTCAAGGAGGCCCTCAAGCGCTCGAAGCCGAAGCTGCTCGAGCCGATGATGGCCGTCGAGGTGACGACGCCCGAGGACTACCTCGGTGACGTCATGGGCAACCTGAACAGCCGCCGCGGGCGCATCGAGTCGATGGGGCCGCTCGGCAACGCGCAGGTCGTCAAGGCCGTCGTGCCGCTGTCGGAGATGTTCGGCTACTCGACCGATCTTCGGTCGATGACGCAGGGCAGGGCCGTGTTCCACATGGAGTTCGACCGGTACGAGGAAGTACCCCCGTCTATCGCGAGCGACATCGTCGACACTCGCGGCTAATTGAAACCGTAAGGAGAGCAGGGAGCCACCTATGGCCAAGCAGAAGTTCGAGCGTAATAAGCCGCACGTCAACGTCGGCACCATCGGTCACATCGACCATGGCAAGACGACCCTCACGGCGGCGATCAGCAAGGTGCTCGCCGAGAAGCAGGGCGGCACAGCGATGGCGTTCGAGGACATCGACAAGGCGCCGGAAGAGCGCCAGCGCGGCATCACGATCAACACAGCGCACGTCGAGTACGAGACGGAGAACCGTCACTACGCGCACGTCGACTGCCCGGGCCACGCCGACTACATCAAGAACATGATCACGGGCGCCGCGCAGATGGACGGCGCGATCCTCGTGGTCTCGGCGGCCGACGGCCCGATGCCGCAGACGCGCGAGCACATCCTGCTCGCACGCCAGGTCGAGGTGCCGGCGATCGTCGTCGCCCTGAACAAGGCCGACATGGTCGACGACCCCGAGCTCATCGAGCTCGTCGAGATGGAGGTGCGCGAGCTCCTCTCCAAGTACGAGTTCCCGGGCGACGACATCCCGATCATCCAGGTCTCGGCGCTGAAGGCACTCGAGGGCGACGCGGAGTGGACTCCGAAGATCCTCGAGCTGATGGAGGCCGTCGACACGTACATCCCGGAGCCGACGCGCGACATCGACAAGCCGTTCCTGATGCCGATCGAGGACGTCTTCACGATCACCGGCCGCGGCACCGTCGTGACCGGCCGCATCGAGCAGGGCAAGATCGAGTCGGGCAACGAGGTCGAGATCGTCGGCATCCATCCCCAGGTGGCGAAGACCGTCGTCACGGGTCTCGAGATGTTCCAGAAGACGCTCGACTACGCGCAGGCCGGCGACAACGCGGGTGCGCTCCTCCGCGGTACGAAGCGCGAGGAGGTGGAGCGCGGCCAGGTTCTCGCGAAGCCGGGCTCGATCACGCCGCACACGCACTTCAAGGCCGAGGTCTACGTGCTCGGGAAGGACGAGGGCGGTCGCCACACGCCGTTCTTCAACGGCTACCGGCCGCAGTTCTACTTCCGCACGACGGACGTGACCGGCGCGATCAAGCTCCCGGAGGGCCAGGAGATGGTCATGCCGGGTGACAACACGAACATGGAGATCGAGCTGATCCAGCCGATCGCCATGGATCAGGGACTTCGGTTCGCGATTCGCGAGGGCGGCCGCACCGTGGGTGCGGGCGTCGTCACCGAGATCCTCAAATAGCGACTAGGTGAAAGGAGGCGCCGGTGCCACAGCAGAAGATCCGAATCAGGCTGAAGGGCTATGACCACCAGCAGGTGGACAAGTCTGCGCGCGACATCGTCGACACGGCCCAGCGCACCGGCGCCACCATCACCGGTCCCGTGCCCCTGCCGACCGAGAAGAACGTCTACTGCGTGATCCGCTCTCCGTTCAAGGACAAGGACTCGCGGGAGCACTTCGAGGTCCGCACGCACAAGCGGCTGATCGACATCCACTCGCCGACCCCGAAGACGGTCGACTCGCTGATGCGGCTCGACCTCCCGGCCGGCGTCGACATCGAGATCAAGCTGTAGCGATGCGCGGAATCGTCGGAACGAAGCTCGGGATGACGTCGCTCTTCGACGAGGAGAGCGGCGCCGTGACGTCGGTCACCGTGATCGAGGCCGGCCCCTGCCCGGTCGTCGCCGTGCGCACGCCGGACGCCGACGGCTACGAGGCCGTGCAGCTCGCATACGGCGAGGTCGCCGAGCGCAAGCTCTCGAAGGCCGAGCGCGGGCACCTCGCGAAGAACGGGGTCAACGCCGCGTACCGCCACCTCGTCGAGTTCCGCGGCCACTTCTCGGACGCGGTTCAGGGCGAGAACGTCACCGTCGAGATCTTCAACCCCGGCGACAAGGTGAAGGTGTCCGGGATCGGGATCGGCAAGGGCTTCCAGGGCACGATCAAGCGCCACAAGTTCCACCGCGGCCCGAAGACGCACGGCTCGCACAACATCCGCAAGCCGGGCTCGATCGGTGCGTCCGCGACGCCGTCGCGCGTCTTCAAGGGCGTGAAGATGGCGGGGCAGATGGGCGCGAAGCGCGTGACCCAGGTCGGGCTCACGATCCATTCCGTCGACACCGAGCGGAACCTGCTGCTCGTGAAGGGTGCCGTCCCCGGCCCGAAGAACGGGATCGTCGAGATCCGGGAGATGTCGTAATGGCCGCACCGAAGGCACCGCTTCTTGGTGGCGCGAAGAAGGACGTCTCGCTCGACGAGGCGGTCTTCGGCGCCGAGGTGAAGCCGCATCTCGTGCACGAAGCCGTGCGCGCCGAGCAGAACGCGAAGCGCCAGGGCACGCGTGCGGCGAAGAGCCGCGGCCTCGTGTCGGGCGGCCGCGCGAAGCCGTGGCGCCAGAAGGGCACCGGCCGCGCGCGCCAGGGCACGACGCGCGCGCCGCAGTGGACGGGCGGCGGCGTCGCCTTCGCGCCGACCCCGCGGAGCTTCGACGTCAAGGTGAACAAGAAGGCGTTGAAGGCCGCGCTCCGCTCGGCTCTCTCGGATCACGCGCAGGCCGGCACGCTCGGCCTCGTCGACGCGTTCGAGTCGCCGTCGACGAAGCAGGCCGCGCAGCTGCTCTCCGACTGGGGGCAGTCGACGCCGACGCTCGTCGTCGTCACCGAGGACGAAGTCGCGCTCGCCAAGTCGTTCCGCAACCTCGACCGCGTCGTCGTCACTGTGCCGGCCGAGCTCGAGGTGACGCAGGTCGTGTGGGCGCGCTCGCTCCTCGTCAGCCAGGCTGCGCTCGACACAGTGCAGGGGAGGGCGTCATGAGCGTAGGCTTGACGGAGCTCATCAAAGAGCGGAGGCGCCGGCTCGGCCGGCGCTGGGAGCGGGTCCAGTGAGCTTGCACCCGTCCGAAGTGCTGATCCGCCCGGTGATCTCCGAGAAGAGCTACGAGCAGATCGCGCGGAACCAGTACACGTTCAGGATCCACAAGGACGCGCACAAGACGCAGGTCCGCCAGGCCGTCGAGGAGCTCTTCGACGTGAAGGTCGAGCGCGTGAACATCGTCAAGGTGCAGCCCAAGCCGAAGCGCCGCGGTCTCCACCGCGGGATCAGGCCCGGCTGGAAGAAGGCCGTCGTCCAGCTCCGCAAGGGCGACACGATCGAGATCTTCGAAGGAGCACAGCTCTAATGCCGATTCGCCGATACAAGCCGACGAGCCCGGGCCGCCGCTTCATGTCGGTCTCGACGTTCGAGGAGATCACGAAGAAGAAGCCGGAGAAGAGCCTGCTCGAGCCGGTGACGAAGAAGGGCGGCCGCAACAACAACGGCCGCATCACCACGCGCCACCAGGGCGGCGGCCACAAGCGCCGCTACCGCGTGATCGACTTCAAGCGACTCAAGGACGGCGTGCCCGCGAAGGTCGCCGCGATCGAGTACGACCCGAACCGGTCGGCGCGCATCGCGCTTCTGCACTACGCCGACGGCGCGAAGGCGTACATCCTCGCTCCCTCGCAGCTGCGCGTCGGCGCGACGGTCGAGTCCGGTCCGAACGCCGACATCAAGGTCGGTAACGCGCTCCCGCTCGACAACATCCCGACCGGCACGCTCGTGCACAACGTCGAGCTGAAGCCCGGCGGCGGCGCCAAGATGGCACGCTCCGCGGGCTCGGGCATCCAGCTCGTCGCGAAGGACGGCCCGCACGCCGTGCTGCGTCTTCCCTCGGGCGAGATGCGCCGCGTCCTTCTGACCTGCCGTGCGACTGTCGGCCAGGTCGGCAACGTCGACCACCAGAACATCAACTGGGGCAAGGCAGGGCGCAACCGCTGGAAGGGCAAGCGCCCCGCCGTTCGCGGCTCCGCGATGAACCCCGTCGACCACCCGCACGGCGGCGGCGAGGGCAAGTCGAAGGGCGGCCGTCATCCGGTGACGCCGTGGGGCGTCCCGACGCTCGGCAAGCGCACGCGCTCCAAGCACAAGGAATCGAACAAGCTGATCGTCCGCGGCCGGCGCCGCGGCAAGGAGGGTCGCCGCTAATGAGCAGAAGCTCGAAGAAGGGCCCGTTCGTGGAGCAGCGCCTCCTCGACCGCATCACCGCCATGAACACGGCGGGGCAGAAGAACATGGTCCGGACGTGGTCGCGATCGTCGACCGTCTTCCCCGACATGGTCGGCCACACGATCGCCGTCCACGACGGGCGCAAGCACGTGCCCGTGTTCATCTCGGAGCAGATGGTCGGGCACAAGCTCGGCGAGTTCGCACCCACCCGGACGTTCCGCGGCCACGCGGGCGACAAGGCGGCAAAGGTCAAGCGCTAGTCATGGCAGCTGTCGAACAAGAGCAGCGGACGGTTCGCGCACAGGCGCGGTTCGTGCGCTCGAGTGCGCGCAAGGCGCGCCTCATCACGGATCTGATCCGCGGGCGCAGCGTGCCCGAGGCGCGCACGATCCTCGCGTTCTCCGATCGCGCGGTCGCGCGCGACGTCGAGCGCGTCCTGCACTCGGCCGTCGCGAACGCGCAGCACCGGCCCGACCTGCTCTGGAACGGCGACGACCTGTTGATCTCGACCGCCTACGCGGACGAAGGCCCGACCCTGAAGCGCCATCGCGCGCGTGCGCGCGGCCGTGTCGGCGCGATCATGAAGCGCACCTGTCACATCACGATCGAGCTCGAGCAGAACGCGGCCGCCGTCGCGGCGCGCGAAGCCGCCGAGGCAGCAGCGCCGAGGCGCCGTGCGCGCAAGTCGACCGCCGCAGCCGAGGCTGCCCCCGAGGCGACCGAACCGGAACCCACCGAGACCGAAGAGACTGAGAGCGAGGGCTAATGGGCCAGAAGATCCATCCCGGTGGGTTGCGCGTCGGCGTCATCCACGACTGGAAGTCGAACTGGTACACGGGCAAGAAGGAGTTCCCGACGTACATCCTCGAAGACGTCCGCATCCGCGAGCACATCTACAAGAAGCTCGCGCACGCGGGGCTCTCCGACATCCTGATCCGCAAGGACAAGCAGCGGATCACCGTGGACATCTACACCGCACGCCCCGGCATCGTCATCGGCAAGTCCGGTGTCGAGGTCGACGCGCTGCGCAAAGAGCTGCACGCGATCACGCAGAAGAACGTCCACATCAACATCAACGAGATCAAGCGCCCCGAGCTCGATGCGAAGCTCGTCGCGCAGTCGATCGCCGAGCAGCTGTCGAACCGCGTCGCCTTCAGGCGCGCGATGAAGCGCGCGCTCGCGAGCGCGATCCGCTCCGGCGCCGCCGGCGTGAAGATCCAGTGCTCGGGCCGCCTTGGCGGCGGCGAGATGAGCCGCCGCGAGACCTACAACGAGGGCCGCGTGCCGCTGCACACGATTCGCGCCGACATCGACTACGGCTTCGTCGAGGCGCGCACCGCCTCCGGCCGCATCGGCGTCAAGGTCTGGATCAACAAGGGCGAGATCATGCCGGAGGGCTTCGACACCGTCACGAGCGGCGGCGACGTCCGCCTCGGCGACCAGGACGCACGCCGCCGTCGCGGCGGCGCGACCGAGGGTCTCGGCGCCTCGCGCGAGAGCGGCCGCAACCGGAACCAGGACCGTGAGGGCCTCGGCCCCGTCAAGCGGCGCCGCGGACCGGGTGGCGGCGGCGGTGCAGGTGGCGGCGGCGGCGCAGGTGGCCGCGGCGGCCGGCCGAGCTCACGTCGTGGCGGAGCACCGTCTGGGCACGCCCTTCGGGCGGCCCGGGTTCGGGCGCGCGTCCTGCAGGCGGCGGCGGAGGCCGTCCGCGCAAGCAAGATTCGGTCGAGAAGCCGCGCACCGACGAGAACGCCGTTTCGGCCGAGGGCCGCGAGCAGCCGGTGATCGAGCCGACCGTCGAGACGACGCCGGCGCCGGTCGCGGACGCGCCGGACACGACGACCGTGAAGCAGCAGGTCGAGGATCCGACGAAGCTCGACCAGTCGGGCGATCCGAGCCAGGAAAAGAGTGACAACTGATGTTGATGCCGAAGAAGACCAAGTTCCGCAAAGTGCATCGCGGCCGTCGCCGCGGCGAGACCAAGGGCCAGGCGACCGTGCAGTTCGGCGACTACGGCCTGAAGGCGATCGACCGCGGCTGGATCACCAACCGCCAGATCGAGGCGGCTCGTATTGCGATGACGCGCAAGATCAAGCGCGGCGGCAAGGTCTGGATCAACGTCTTCCCGGACAAGAGCTTCACGAAGAAGCCCGCCGAGACCCGCATGGGCTCCGGTAAGGGCTCGCCGGAGGGCTGGGTCGCCGTGATCAAGCCGGGCCGCGTGATGTTCGAGCTCGCGGGCGTACCGGAGCCGCTGGCGAAGGAAGCGCTGCGCCTCGCAGGCCAGAAGCTGTCGGTGAAGACCAAAGTCGTGAAGAGAGAGGCTGAGCTCTTTGACTAGGCCGAGTGAGCTCCGCGATTTGACGGACGACGAGCTCGATCACCGCCTGACCGAACGGCGGCAGGAGCTCTTCAACCTGCGGTTCCAGTCGGTCACCGGCGCGCTCGAGAACAGCGCTCGCCTGAAGCTGACCAAGCGCGAGATCGCGCGCATTTTGACCGTGCAGACCGAGCGGGAAGCCGCTGCGAAGCAGAACGGATAACGAGATATGGCTGACGAAGAGAAGACCGAAGAGACAACCGAAGAGACCCAGACGGCTGCCGAGGACACAGGCAGCGACCAGGTCGCAGACTCTCCTGCTGTCGAGGAAGCCCCTGCGGCCGAGGAAGCCCCTGCCGCTGAGGAAGCGCCTGCGGCCGAGGAAGCCCCTGCGGCTGAGGAGCGCCCCTGCGGCCGAAGCAGCGCCCGCGGCCGAGGAAGAGCCGGCGGCTCCGCCTGCGCAATCGCAGCCGAAGCAGAAGAAGAAGCGGCTCCCGCGCGCCGAGCGTCCGAAGAAGACGCGGCCGAAGCGCGAGCAGTCGACCGAGCGGAAGCCGATCTCCCGCGAGCCGAAGCCGGAGCACGAGCGCGGCCGGCGCCAGGAGCGCCGCGGCGTCGTCGTCTCCGACGCGATGGACAAGACGATCGTCGTCAAGGTCGAGTCGATCGGCTCGCACCGCCGCTACAAGAAGGTCATCCGGCGGACGGCGAAGTTCCACGCGCACGACGAGCAGAACGCTGCGCACGTCGGCGACGTCGTCCGCATCGTCGAGACGCGCCCGCTCTCGAAGACGAAGAACTGGCGCCTTGCCGAGATCGTCGAGGTTGCGAAGTGATCCAGCAAGAGTCCAGGCTGAAGGTCGCCGACAACACGGGCGCCCGCGAGCTGCTCTGCATCCGCGTGATGGGCGGCCACCACCGCCGCTACGCGCGCGTCGGCGACATCATCGTCGGCACGGTGAAGACGGCGACGCCGCAGGGCGCGGTGAAGAAGGGCGAGGTCGTCCGCGCGGTCGTCGTTCGCACGAAGAAGCCGTTCGGTCGCAACGACGGCACGTCGATCGCGTTCGACGAGAACGCGGCCGTGATCATCGACAACCAGCGCAACCCGCGCGGCACCCGCATCTTCGGCCCGGTCGCGCGCGAGCTCCGCGAGAAGAACTTCATGAAGATCGTCTCACTAGCACCCGAGGTCCTCTAATGGCACAGACACTGAAGATTCGGAAGGGCGACACCGTCCAGGTGATGAAGGGCAAGGACCGCGGCAAGCAGGGCCGCGTGCTCGAGGCATCCCCGAAAGACAGACGCATCCTCGTCGAGAACGTGAACATGATCGTGCGCCATCAGCGCCCGCGCCCGATCCAGCAGGCGAGCCGCATGGGCGGCCCGCAGATCATCCCGGGCGGCCGCATCGAGAAGGCGTCGCCGCTGCCGGTCTCGAACGTGATGGTCGTCTGCCCGACGTGCAAGAAGCCGACTCGCGTCGGCACGCATCTGCGCACGACGAAGGACAAGACGATTCGCGTGCGCGTCTGCCGGAACGCCGACTGCGGCCAGGAGCTCGACAAGTAATGGCGACGACCGAGACGTACACGCCGCGCATCAAGGAGCGCTACGACAACGAGCTCCGGGCTGCGTTGAAGGACGAGCTCGAGCTCAAGTCGATCATGCAGGTCCCGCGGATCACCAAGATCACGCTCAACATGGGCGTCGGCGAGGCGAAGAACGACGCCAAGCAGCTCGATCAGGCGATCGAGGAGTTGACGACGATCGCCGGCCAGCGCGCGCAGGTGCGCAAGGCCCGCAAGTCGGTCGCGCAGTTCAAGATCCGCGAGGGCATGCCGATCGGCGCGAAGGTCACGCTCCGCGGCGCCCGCATGTACGAGTTCCTCGACCGGCTGATCTCGATCGCGCTGCCGCGCATCCGCGACTTCCGTGGGCTCAACCCGGGCTCGTTCGACGGACGCGGCAACTACTCGCTCGGCATCCGCGAGCAGATCATCTTCCCGGAGATCAACTACGACGACATTCAGCAGGTCCGCGGTCTCGACGTGACGATCACGACCACCGCCGAGACCGACGACCACGCCCGCGCGCTGCTCCTGGCCATCGGCCTGCCGTTCAGCGGCGAGGGCGAGAGGAGGGACCAGTAGTGGCGAAGACATCGCTCGTCGTCAAACAGAAGCGCGAGGCGAAGTACAAGGTCCGCAACTACACGCGGTGCAACCGCTGTGGCCGGCCGCGCGCCGTGTTCAAGAAGTTCGGCCTGTGCCGCATCTGCCTGCGCGAGCTCGCGCACCAGGGCGTCATCCCCGGCATGACGAAATCGAGCTGGTAGACGAGATGCTGACCGATCCGATCGCCGACATGCTCACGCGCATCCGCAACGCCAACAAGGCGCTGCACGAGTCCGCTCGCATGCCGTCCTCGAAGATGAAGGTCGAGATCGCCCGCCTCCTGAAGGAGGAGGGCTACATCCGCGACTATCGCGTCGAGAAGGGCGAGTCCTTCGATACCCTGGTCGTCGATCTGAAGTTCGGCCGCAACCGCGAGCGGGTCATCTCCGGCCTGAAGCGCGTGTCGAAGCCGGGCCGCAGGGTCTATGCGCGGAAGGACCGTCTCCCGCGCGTGCTGGGCGGGCTGGGCGTCGCGATCCTGTCCACGTCGTCCGGTCTCGTGACGAGCCGAACCGCACAGGAGCGGGGAATCGGCGGCGAGGTCGTCTGCTTCATCTGGTGAACCCATGAGTCGAATCGGCAAAAGACCCATCGAAGTCCCGACCGGCGTCACGGTCCAGCTCGAGCCTGGCCGCGTTGCGGTGACGGGCCCGCTCGGCTCGCTGCAGCAGCAGATCCCGCAGCGGATGGAGATCGCGCAGGAGGACGGCACCGTCACGGTGACGCGCCCGACCGAGCGCGGCGAGGATCGCGCGCTGCACGGGCTCACGCGCACGCTCATCGCGAACATGGTCGAGGGCGTCACGAAGGGCTTCGAGAAGCGCCTCGAGATCCAGGGCGTCGGCTACCGCGCGCAGCTCAAGGGAACCGACCTCGAGCTCAGCGTCGGCTATTCGCACCCGGTGACGATCAAGCCGCGCACGGGCATCGCGTTCGAGGTGCCGGCGCCGACGCAGGTCGTCGTCAAGGGCACCGACAAGCAGGTCGTCGGCCAGACCGCTGCAGAGATTCGCAAGGTTCGCCCGCCGGAGCCGTACAAGGGCAAGGGCATCCGCTACGAAGGCGAGTACGTGCGCAGAAAGGTCGGCAAGCGTGCCTAGCATGACCGTCCGGCAGGGCCGGCTTCGCCGCCATCGCCGCGTGCGCGGCCGCGTGCAAGGTACGACGGAGCGCCCGCGCCTCGTCGTCTTCCGCTCGAACCGCGGCATCGGTGCGCAGCTCGTCGACGATCTGACCGGGCGCACGCTCGCCTCGGCCTCGCACCTCGCGTTGAAAAGCTTCAAAGGCTCGAAGTCCGAGCAGGCCGCCGAGGTCGGGAAGCTGCTCGCGCGCAACGCCAAGCAGGCCGGCGTCGACGCGTGCATCTTCGACCGCGCCGGTTACCTGTACCACGGACGCGTGAAGTCGCTCGCCGACGGTGCGCGCGAGGGAGGTCTCACGTTCTGATGGCAGTCGATTTCGCAGAGAGCCGCGAGCTCAAGGAGCGCGTGGTCGAGATCAACCGCGTCGCCAAGGTCGTCAAGGGCGGACGCCGGTTCTCGTTCACCGCGCTCGTCGTCGTCGGCGACGAGGTCGACCGCGTCGGCGTCGGCTACGGCAAGGCCCGCGAGGTTCCGCTCGCGATCACCAAGGCAGTCGAGGACGCGAAGAAGAACATGTTCAGCGTGCCCAAGCACGGCTCGACGATCACGCACGAGGTACTCGGCCAGTTCGACGCCGCGCGCGTGATGCTCCGCCCTGCGTCCGAGGGAACCGGCGTGATCGCCGGCGGCGGCGTCCGCGCCGTGCTCGAGCTCGGCGGAGTGCGCAACGTGCTTGCGAAGAGCCTCGGCACGACGAACCCGATCAACATGGCGAAGGCCACCGTCGTCGCGCTCCAGCAGCTGCGCCGTCCCGAGGACGTTGCGAGGATCCGCGGCAAGCAGATCTCCGAGGTGCTCCCGGTCTCCGCCGCAACGCTTCGCGCACGCTCGGAGGCGCGGGCCGAGGAGGCTGCCGCCGTGGCCGCGGCCGCACCGGCGGTCGAAGCTGCGCCCGTCGAAGAGGAAAAGCCGAAGCCGAAGCGCGCCGCGAAGCCCAAGGCCGAGCCGGCAGCGGTCGAGGAGGCACCCGCTGTCGAGGAGGCGCCCGCTGTCGAGGAGCCCGCCGCGGAAGCGCCGGCGGAGCCCGCTGCCGAGGAAAAGCCGAAGCGCCGCTTGGGCCGGAAGAAGAAGGACGAGTCGTAGCGCGATGGCGAAGGTGCGCATCACCCAGGTGAGAAGCCAGATCGGTCAGAGCCAGCGCCACCGCGGCACGCTCCGCGCGCTCGGGCTCGGCAAGATCGGCCGGGTCGCCGAGCAGGAGCAGTCCCCCGTCCTCGACGGCATGCTGCGCCGTGTCCGCCATCTGGTGAAGGTCGAGGAGGCGTCGTAACGTGGCTGAGAAGAAGCTCTCACTCTCGAATCTCCAGCCCGCGCAGGAGCGGAAGGACCGCAAGCGCGTCGGCCGCGGCCCCGGCTCGGGCAAGGGGCGCTACTCCGGCCGCGGGATCAAGGGTCAGAAGTCCCGCTCTGGCTCGCACAAGATGCGCGCCGGCTTCGAGGGCGGCCAGATGCCGATCTACATGCGCATCGGCAAGCTGCGCGGCTCGACGTCGAAGGACGCGATGCCGGTCGGCCCGTTCAGGACCTACACCCACCCGATCAACCTGCGCGACCTCGATCGCTTCGACGCGGGGGACGTCGTCACGCCCGAAGCGCTCGTCGAGAAGGGCCTGATCAAGAACACGAAGACCGACATCAAGCTGCTCGCGAACGGCGACGTCTCGAAGAAGCTGACGATCCGCGTGCACGCGATCTCCGCCTCCGCGCGCGAGAAGATCGAGGCGGCGGGCGGGACGGTCGAGCTCCTCCGCGAGCCGAAGGTCAAGAAGCAGAAGCACCGCGCCGCGAAGCCGGCGGCAGCGACGGACGACGACGCTCCCGAGGCAGACGCGACCGACGAAGCAGCACCGGCGGAGGAGTAACCCATGTTCTCCTGGCTCGCCAACGCCTGGCGTGTCCCCGAGCTCCGACGGCGCGTGCTCTTCACGGCGGGGATCCTCGCCGTCTACCGCCTCGGCTCGTGGATCCCTGCGCCGGGCGTCAACCAGGACGCGCTGCAGTCGCTCTTCAGCGGCGGCGGCATCCTGCAGCTGCTGAACCTCTTCTCGGGCTCGGCCCTCTCGCGCTTCTCGCTCTTCGCGCTCGGGATCATGCCGTACGTCACGGCGTCGATCATCCTGCAGCTCCTGACGGTCGTGATCCCGCGGCTCGAGCAGCTGCAGAAAGAGGGCGAGGCCGGCTACGCGAAGATCAACCAGTACACGCGCTACCTCACGGTCGTGCTCGCCGCGGCGCAGGCGACGGGTTACGCATTCCTCTTCAAGCGCCAGCAGGCGCTGCCGAACACGAACGCAGGACGCCTCGTGATCATCGTGCTCACGCTCACCGCAGGCTGCGTGTTCCTGATGTGGCTGGGCGAGCAGATCACGAAGCGCGGCATCGGCAACGGCATCTCGCTCCTGATCTTCGCGTCGATCCTCGCCTACGCGCCGGGCGGCGTCAGCGCTTGGATCAACGGCGGCACGATGGAGCGCCTCTTCTTCCCGCTGATTGCGGTCGCAATCGTCGTCGCAGTCGTCTTCGTGCAGGAAGGGCAGCGCCGGATCCCGGTGCAGTACGCGCGACGACAGCTCGGCAACCGACAGACAGCCGGCGGCTCGACCTACATGCCGCTGCGCGTCAACATGGCCGGCGTCATCCCGGTGATCTTCGCCGCCGCGCTGATGGCGCTGCCGCCGACGGTCGGCCAGTTCGTGCCGGCGTGGACGCCGTTCGTCAACCGCCACTTCCAGCCGACGAGCGCCGTCTACCTCGGCATCGAGGCGGTGCTGATCATCGTCTTCACCTACTTCTACACCTCGGTGCAGTTCAACCCGGTCGACCAGGCGGACAACCTGCGAAAGGGCGGCGGGTACATCCCCGGCATCCGTCCCGGCCCGCCGACGGCCGCCTACCTCGACCGCGTGCTGCAGCGGCTGACGCTTCCGGGCTCGCTCTTCCTCGCGACCGTCGCCGTCGCGCCGTCGCTCTTCATCAAGTACTTCGGCTTCTCGCAGGCGACGAGCCGCGCGCTCGGCGGCACCTCCGTGCTGATCGTCGTCGGCGTCGCGCTCGACACGATGCGCCAGATGGAGTCGCAGATGATGATGCGGCACTACGAAGGATTCCTCCGGTAACGGTGCCCGCCCGCCCAGCTCGCACCCTCCACCGGCCTGCAAACCGGCGCATCGCCGCGTCCTCGGTCGCGCCCGTAGTCTGCGACTACGAACGCTCCCTGCGTCCTTGCGCTGCTTGGTTTTCGGCCGCTGGACGGCACGATCCGGACGGTTGGGCACCGTGAACGTCCTGATCCTGGGGCCGCAGGGGGCGGGGAAAGGGACGCAGGCGAAGCGCATCGCGCAGGATTACGACCTGCTCCACGTTGCGACGGGCGATCTCTTCCGCGCGGCGATCGCCGCCGGCACACCGCTCGGCGAGCAGGTCGCGCCCCTCCTCGCCACCGGCAAGCTCGTCCCGGATGCCGTGACGATCGAGCTGATGCGCCACGAGCTCACCGATGCCGACGGTTTCGTGCTCGACGGCTTCCCGCGCAACATCGCGCAGGCTGAGGCGCTCGACGCGATGCTCGAGGAGATCGACAAGCCGCTCGCGATCGTGCTTCTGCTCGAGCTCGACGAGTCGGTCTGCCGCGAGCGGCTGTTGAAGCGCGCGCGGGAAGAGGGGCGCGCCGACGACACGCCTGCGGTCATCGACGAGCGCCTCGCGACCTATCACCGCGAGACGGAGCCGGTGGTCGACCGCTACCTGGCGACGGGGAAGCTCGTGAAGATTCACGCCGAGCGCTCGATCGACGAGGTCTGGGCCGAGATCCAGGACGTCCTCGAGCAGGTGCAGGCACGAGCGTGATCATTCGCAAGTCCGCACAGGAGATCGAGGGCATGGCGCGCGCCGGCGAGCTCGTCCACGAGACGCTGCAGCTCGTCGCCGAGCACCTCGAGCCCGGCGTGACGATGACCGAGCTCGACCGGATCGCCGACGAGCACATCGCCTCGAAGGGCGGCCACCCGACGTCGAAGGGTTACAAGGGCTTCCCCGCGGCGCTCTGCATCTCGCCGAACTCGATGGTGGTGCACGGGATCCCGAGCGACTATCGCGCCCACGAGGGCGACCTCATCTCGGTCGACCTCGGCGTCACTCTCGACGGGCTCGTCGCAGACAGCGCCGTGACGCTGCCGGTCGGGGAGATCACCGCCGAGGCGCAGCGGCTGCTGGACGTCTGCCAGGAGGCGCTCGCCGCCGGGATCGACCAGGCGCAGGCCGGCAACCGGCTCTCCGACATCTCGCACGCCGTGCAGGTGGTGGTCGAGGACGCCGGCTTCTCGGTCGTCCGGAGCCTCGTCGGGCACGGGGTCGGCCGCAGCTACCACGAGGACCCGCAGATCCCGAACTACGGGCCGCCCGGCCGGGGCCCGCTGCTTCAGGAGGGCATGACGCTCGCGATCGAGCCGATGATCACCGCCGGCCGCCCGGAGGTCTACGTCCACGACGACGACTGGTCGATCTCGTCGGTCGACGAGAGCCTCGCCGCGCACTTCGAGCACACGGTCGCGGTGACCGCGGAAGGGCCGAAAATCCTGACGAAAGCTGGGGCGGCTCTGCTACGATGATCGCCCGTCGCGACGGCGTTGCCGTGCGCGCAAATCTCGCCTGAGCCAAGGAAAAGACTGTGAAAGTACGCCCATCCGTCAAGCCCATGTGTGAGCGCTGCCGCGTGATCAAGCGGCACGGCACGACCATGGTCATCTGCACCAACCCGCGTCACAAGCAGAGGCAGGGCTAGTGGCGCGCATCGCCGGCGTGAACCTCCCGAACCAGAAGCGGCTCGAGATCGGGCTGACCTACATCTACGGCATCGGCCAGCCGACGGCGCGCAAGATCGCAGCCGCGCTCGGCCTTTCGCCCGACACGAAGATCCGCGACCTCACCGACGACGAGGTCACGAAGCTCCGTAACTACATCGACACCGAGGTCGAGGTCGAGGGTGACCTGCGCCGCGACCGCCAGCAGGCGATCAAGCGCCTGTCCGACATCGGTGCGTACCGCGGACTGCGCCATCGCCGTGGGCTGCCGACGAACGGGCAGCGCACGAAGACGAACGCTCGGACCCGCAAGGGGCCGAAGAAGACCGTCGGCCGCGGGAAGAAGGCGAAGTAAGTGGCGCCTCCCCGTCGTCAGGCGACCAGAGGTCGCGCGCGTCGCCGC
The DNA here is from genome assembly GCA_963838985.1 of uncultured Actinomycetes bacterium. Taxonomy (GTDB): domain Bacteria; phylum Actinomycetota; class Thermoleophilia; order Gaiellales; family Gaiellaceae; genus Palsa-739. The sequence continues at coordinate 405,006 of CAWITF010000005.1, read as the reverse complement.
GTCCGCAAGAACATCGCGATCGGCCAGGCGCACATCAAGACGAGCTTCAACAACACGATCGTGGCCCTCACCGACAAAGAGGGCAACGTGATCGCGTGGGAGTCCGCCGGCTCGGCCGGGTTCAAGGGCTCGCGCAAGTCGACGCCGTTCGCCGCGCAGGTCACGGCCGACGCGTGCGCGCGGAAGGGCATGGAGCACGGCCTGCAGAAGGTCGAGGTCTTCGTGAAGGGCCCGGGCTCCGGCCGCGAGACGGCGATCCGCTCGCTGCAGGCTGCAGGCCTCGAGATCCTGAGCGTCAAGGACGTCACGCCGCAGGCCCACAACGGCGTGCGGCCCCGCAAGCGGAGGCGCGTCTAATGGCACGCGATCTCGGGCCGAAGTGCCGCGTCTGCCGTCGCGAAGGGCTCAAGCTCTTCCTGAAGGGCGAGCGCTGCCTGACGGAGAAGTGCGCGATCGAGCGCCGCTCGTATCCGCCGGGTGAGCACGGCCGCGGCCGCATCAAGCAGAGCGAGTACCTGTTGCAGCTGCGCGAGAAGCAGAAGGCGCGCCGCTACTACGGCCTGCTCGAGAAGCAGTTCCGTGCGTACTACGAGAAGGCGTCACGCCGTTCCGGTGTCACCGGCGAGGAGCTCCTGCGCATGCTCGAGACTCGCCTCGACAACGTCGTCTACCGCCTCGGCTTCGCAGCGTCGCGCGCGCAGGCGCGCCAGCTCGTTCGCCACGGTCACTTCCACGTGAACGGCCGCCGCGTGAACATCCCGAGCTACCAGGTTCGTCCCGACGACATCATCACCGTCCCGCCGAGCTCGTCTGCACAGCAGGTGATCCGGGATGCGACGGATCTCGTCTCTACCGTGTCCTCGTGGCTGCAGGCCGACCACGACGGCCTCACGGGCAAGGTCTTGAAGCAGCCGGAGCGCGCCGACATCGACGCGCCCGTCAACGAGCAGCTCATCGTCGAGCTCTATTCCAAGTAAGAGGAAGGAACCTCCTTTGGCTACACGCGTTATGGATTTCCAGATCCCGAAGATCGTCCACGAGGAAGTCGACGAGCACCGCGGGGTCTTCGTCATCGAGCCGCTCGACCGCGGCTTTGGTCACACGTTCGGCAACTCGCTGCGCCGCGTGCTGCTCTCCTCGCTGGAGGGCGCCGCTGTCACCTCGGTGAAGGTCGAGGGCACCGCGCACGAGTTCACGACGCTTCCGGGCGTCCGCGAGGACGTGACCGACATCGTCCTCAACCTGAAGAACCTCGTGTCTCGCCTTCACGGCGATTCGCCCGAGGTCGAGGTGCACATCGCGAAGAAGGGCTCGGGTGCGGTCACCGCTGCCGACATCGAGGCTCCCGCGGAGCTCGAGATCCTCAACCCGGAGCTCGAGATCGCGAACCTCTCCGGCAACGGCCGGCTCGAGATGACCCTGACGATCGGGCGCGGCCGCGGCTACATGCCGGCCGAGCTGAATCGCGGGCCGCAGCACACGATCGGCGTCATCCCGATCGACTCGATCTTCTCGCCGGTCCGCCGCGTCGCCTACCAGGTGGAGTCGGCGCGTGTCGGCCAGCGCACGGACTACGACAAGCTGACGCTCGACATCACGACGGACGGCTCGGTCGATCCGAAGGATGCGCTCGGCGAGGCCGCCGAGATCCTGATCCGCCAGCTGGCGATCTTCACCGACCCGGACAAGATGGATGAGTTCCGTGCGGGCAGCGACGGCGTCGCCGGCGACGGTGCAGGCCCGGAGACGGCGCTCGCGAACGGGATGGAGAACTTCCCGATCGAGGAGCTCGAGCTCGGCGTCCGTTCGTACAACTGCCTCAAGCGCGTCGGCATCGAGACGATCGGCGATCTCGTGATGAAGAGCGAGAACGAGCTCGCGGCGATCCCGAACTTCGGCAAGAAGTCGATCGAGGAGGTCAAGGAGACCCTGCAGCAGCACGGTCTCAACCTCCGCGGCGACAACGGCGGCGGGGGAGTCGGCATCGGCGGGGGGCTCGAGTAGCGGCGATGCGCCACGGCCGGACAGGGAAGAAGCTCGGGCGCGACTCCGCGCACCGGAAAGCGCTGTACGCGAATCTCGCGTCCTCGCTGATCGCGCACGGCCGCATCCGGACGACCGAGGCGAAGGCGAAGGCCGTCAAGCCGTACGTCGAGAAGATCATCACGCTCGGCCGGCGCGGCGACCTGCACGCGCGCCGGCAGGTGCTCGCGGAGCTGCGCACGCAGGAAGTCGTGCACCAGCTCTTCTCCGACGTCGCCCCGCGCATGGCCGACCGTCCCGGCGGCTACACGCGGATCGTCAAGCTCGGGAAGCGTCTCGGCGACTCCGCCGAGATGGTCTACCTCGAGCTTGTCGACTTCGATCCGACTGCTCCGCGCGCGGCCAGCGGCTAGCCGTTTAGCTACCGACCGGCGTGCCCAGCAGCGAGCCCAGGCCCGCGCTGATGGCGGCGATGATCACACCGGCGAAGGTGACGATCCCGAGCGCCCGGATGAACGTGTCCTGGAAAAACCGGTAGCGGAAGTACGCGAGCAGGAGCAGCTCCAGGCCGACGACGGCGATCGCGAAGGAGAGCGCCGCGTGGTACTGCGGGATGAGGAACGGAAGGCTGTGGAGGATGCCGCCGACGAACGTCCCGCCGCCGGTGATCGATCCGCGCATGATGGGGCTGCCTCGGCCCGTGAGCTCGCCCGTATCCGACAGGCCTTCGGAAAAGGCCATGCTGATGCCGGCGCCGAGCGCGGTTGCGAGCCCGGCGATGAACGCGTAGCGGGTGTCGTGCGTCGCGAGCGCGATCGAGAAGATCGGTGCGAGCGTCGAAAGGGACCCGTCGACGAGTCCCACCATCGCAGGCTGCACTTTCTGAAGAAGGAAGACGTGATCGTCGGACATTGATTAGAGTGTATCAGTCAGTGTGCAAACAAACAGAGCATCAGGCACGCCTGACAAATGCGGTGAGGGCCGCCTGACGTGCGTCTGAAGCTAACGATCGAGTACGACGGCACGCCCTATCGCGGCTGGGCGGCACAACCCGGGTTGCCGACTGTCGAGGGCGTGCTTCGCGACGCGCTCCGCGAGACGTTCGTCGACGTCGACAATCTCGCGGTCGCCGGACGCACCGACACCGGCGTGCACGCGCTGGCGAACGTCGTCACCGTCGACGTCGACGGCGGGCCCCCCGTCGAGCGCGCTGCGTACGCCCTGAACACCCGCCTCCCCGGCGATGTCTCCGTCGTCAACGCAGAAGCGGTCGCCGACGACTTCCACGCGCGCTTCTCGGCGCGCTCGCGCAGCTACCGCTACCGCGTCTTCAATCGCCCGACACCGTCGCCGTTCGAGCATCGACGCTCCTGGTGGATCTCGCGAAAGCTCGACCTCGACGTGTTGAACGGCGCGGCGTCGCGGCTCGTCGGCGAGCACGACTTCCGCGCCTTCACGCCGACCGCGAGCGGCCACAAGGTGTTCGTGCGCGTCGTTGCGCGTGCCGAGTGGATCCGCCGCGGTGACCACCTCGACTTCGAGATCACCGCCGACAGCTTTCTCCGCCACATGGTGCGCGCCGTCGTCGGGACGATGCTCGAGATCGAGCCGATCGACCTCGCACCGCTGCTCACCGGCCGCTCCCGCGCGGAGGCCGGCAAGACGGCTCCGCCGTGGGGGCTCTACCTCGTCTCCGTCGGCTACTGACTGACCGTTCAATCGGGGTTGAGTTTCGGCGAACGCGGAATCACTCCCCGTTCTTTGAACTCGAGGGAGGATTTTCGTGACCAGACGCTCAGTGCGCTCGCTCGCCGTCTTGCTCGCCGTCGGCGCGGCAGTGGCGGCGATCGCCGTCGCCGGTGGAAGCAGTGGAAGCGCTCGCGCCTCGCACGCGGTCGGCATCCAGCGTGCGTCGTCGAGCGCCGTGCAGCAGACGAGTGCCCCTTCGACCTTGCAGACGACCGGAAGCTTCGGGCCGCACATCGGGACGGCTCAGTTCCAGGGCGTCTCGCCGGCCGTGTCGAGCCTGCCCGTCGTGCAAGCGCCGGTCGTCACGACGCTGAACGCGCGCGACAGCGAGCATCTGACGGCCGCGAAGGGCGCATCGTCCGGAGCGAAGGATCCCGTGATCCAGAAGAAGCGCGGCAGCGGACCGCTGTCCGCCCCGATCCAGAGCTTCGACGGCATCTGCCTACCCGCCGGCGCACCGTGCGCCGAGGCGAGCTCCTGCAGCTGCTTGCCGCCCGACACGAACGGCGCCGCGGGCGCGACGCAGTACGTGCAGATGGTGAACTCCGACTTCGCCGTCTATTCCAAGACAGGCCAAGTCCTTCGACACTCGACGCCGATCGACAACCTCTGGGCAAGCGTCGGGGGCGAGTGCGCGAACCACAACGACGGCGACCCGGTGGTGGTGTACGACCAGTACGCGAATCGCTGGCTGCTGTCGCAGTTCATCGCGCAGCCCGCAGCGGGCGAGGACTACGGCGAGTGTGTCGCCGTGTCGCAGACGAGCGACGCGACCGGGGCGTACAACCTCTACATGTTCGACTTCGGCCCGAACATGTTCCTCGACTACCCGCACATCGGCGTGTGGCGCGACGGCTACTACATGTCGGCGAACGAGTTCCCGGCGGGTCAGGAGACCTCTGCCGGCGCGGCCGCGATCGTGCTCGAGCGGAGCGCGATGCTCGCCGGCCAGCCCGCACGGTTCGTGTGGTTCGACGAGTCGGCCGCGAACCCGACCGGGGGCCAGTACATCGGTCAGCTCCCCGGTGACGCCGACGGCTCGCGTCTGCCTCCCGCCGGGGAGCCCGACGTCTTCGCAGAAGTCGACGATCCGAGCGGCATTCCGCCGCAGGGGACGAACGACCTCGGCTTCGACCTGCGGCTGTGGAACTTCCACGTCGACTGGTCGAACCCGCAGGCATCGACCTTCGGGTCGAACGGGTCGCCGAGCCACACGATCCCGGTTGCGCCGTTCGTGCGGCCGCAGTGCACGTATGGGTACGGCGACTGCCCGCTGCAGAAGGGCGGGCCGCAAGGCCTCGACGCACTCGGCGACCGCCTGATGTTCCGGCTCTCGTACCGGAACTTCGGCGACCACGAGTCGCTGATGCTCAACCACACCGTGAAGGCGGGCGCGCTCGAAGGCGTCCGCTGGTACGAGGTTCGGAGCCCGACGACGAGCCCGACGATCTATCAGCAGGGGACGTACGCACCCGACGACTCGACCACCGACCCGCTTTCGCGGTGGCTCGGGAGCGTCGCCATGGACAAGAACGGGGACGTCGCGCTCGGGTTCAGCGCATCCGGCGTCAACGACTATCCGTCGCTGCGGTACACGGGCCGTGCAGCAGGCGACCCACTCGGGCAGATGACGCAGGCCGAGCAGGTGCTCTATACGGGCACCGGCCCGCAGACCGAGGCAGAAGGCCGCTGGGGCGACTACAGCGAGTTGAGCGTCGACCCGACCGACGACTGCACGTTCTGGTTCACGAGCGAGTATCTGACGACGGACACCGTCGTGATCGGCTCGTGGGCGACGCGGATCGGCTCGTTCCGCTTCCCCGGCTGTAAGTAACTGAGACGGAGAGTGGATCGCCGGGCCGTCGTTACGATGGCCCGGTGATTCGCTTCCCGGTCGTCCTCTTCGACCTCGACGGGACGGTCGTCGACTCGGGCTCGATCATCCTTGCCTCGATGCGCCACGCGACGCGCGAGGTTCTGGGCGAGGAGTTCGGCGATGCCGAGCTGATGCAGGCGGTCGGCGGCCCCGGGCTCGAGGCGCAGATGGCCGTGTTCGCGCCCGATCGCGTCGACGAGCTCGTCCGCGTCTATCGCGCGCACAACGAGCCGCTGCACGACGAGCTCGAGGCGTGCCTCGGCATGGAAGACGTGCTCGTGCGGCTGCACGAGGAGGGACGCCGGCTCGGAGTCGTCACGGCGAAGCGGCGCTCGACGGTCGAGCTCGCCTTCGCGCGCGTGCCGATCGCGCATCTCTTCGAGACGGTCGTCGGCGGTGACGAGACCGAGCGGCACAAGCCCGACCCTGAGCCGCTGCTCCTCGCCGCGAAGCGCATGGCTGCCGACCCCGCCGAGACGGCATACGTCGGCGACTCGCCGTTCGACATCCGCGCGGCGAAGGCTGCCGGCATGCACTCGGTCGCGGTGACCTGGGGCCGCATTCACGACCGCGAGCGGCTCGAGCGCGAGGAGCCCGACGCGATCGTCGATCGCGCGGAGGAGCTGCTTGAGCATCTCTAGCCCCGAGGCGCGCGCGGCCGAGTTGCGCGAGACGCTCCACCGGGCGCTCATCGCCTACCACGTCGACGACGACCCGGTCATGAGCGACGCCGCGTACGACGCGCTCTACGACGAGCTCGTCGCGCTCGAGCAGAAGCACCCGAAGCTCGTCACGGCGGACTCGCCGACGCAGCGGGTCGGGGCGCCGCCGTCGTCGAAGTTCGTGAAGGTACGGCACCTGCAGGCGATGGGTTCGCTCGACAAGGTGACGACCGACGAGGCGCTCCAGAAGTGGGCCGACGACGTCCGCAAGCGCCTCGGCACCGACGAGCCGGTCGCCTACGTCCTCGAGCCGAAGATCGACGGGCTCGCGATCAACCTGACCTACGAGAACGGCGTGCTCGTGCGCGGCTCGACCCGCGGCGACGGCATCGAAGGCGAGGACGTGACGGTGAACCTGCGCACGATCGGCACGATCCCGCTGCGAATGCTGGGCGACGACGTGCCCTCGCTGATCGAGGTGCGCGGCGAGGTCTACATGCCGCTCTCCGGCTTCAACAAGCTGAACGAGCGGCTCGTCGCCGACGGCAAGAAGCCGACACCGAATCCGCGCAACGCAGCCGCCGGCTCGTTGCGACAGAAGGACTCGTCGATCACGGCGTCCCGTCCACTCGCGTTCTGGGCGTACGGCGTCGGCGCGAACGAGGGTGCCGAGCTCGTCACGCACGCCGAGACGCTTGCGTGGCTACGCGAGCACGGCTTTCCGATCAACCCGTTCGCGGAACGGGTCGAGTCGGTCGAGGACGTCGTTTCGGCCTGCCTCGACTGGGAGCACCGGCGCACGACGCTCGATTACGAGATCGACGGCATCGTGATCAAGGTCGACTCGTACGACCAGCAGCGCCGCCTCGGCTCGCTGCACGAGCGGCCGCGGTGGGCGCGCGCGTTCAAGTGGGCGCCGATGACCGCGGTGACGCGGCTGAACAAGATCGCGATCCGCGTCGGCCGCACGGGCGCGCTCAACCCGTGGGCGATGCTCGAGCCCGTCGAGGTCGGCGGCGTCGTCGTTTCGCGCGCGACGCTGCACAACGAAGAGGACATCAACCGCAAGCAGATCCGCGAAGGCGATGACGTGATCGTGCAGCGCGCGGGTGACGTGATACCGCAGGTCGTCGGGCCTGCGGGCCGGCATCGTCGAGGCACGAAGGAGTTCCGAATGCCGGCGCAGTGCCCGCTGTGTCGCGTCGACGTCGTGAAGCCGGAGGGCGAGGCGATGCACCGGTGCCCGAATCGCGCCTGTCCCTCGCGCGGGCTCGAGACGCTGAACAACTGGGTGATGGCCGCTGCGGACATCGACGGCGTGGGGGAGCAGACCGTCTGGCGGCTCTGGGAGCTCGGGCTCGTGCGCTCGCTGCCGGAGCTGTACCGCCTGACCGCCGAGCAGCTGCTGGAGCTCGACGGCTTCGGCGAGATCAGCGCACACGCGTCGATCGCGGCGATCGAGGCGTCGAAGGCGATCCCGTTCTCGCGGGTGCTCTTCGGCCTGAACATCCCCGATGTCGGCTGGGTCACGGCGCAGACGCTCGCGCGCCACTTCGGCGGCGTCGACGCGCTGATGGCGGCGACCCAGGAGGAGCTCGTCGAGGCCGACGGCATCGGGCCCGAGCGTGCTGAGGCGATCGCCGAGTGGTTCCGCGACGAGGAGAACCGAGCGCTCGTCGGCGAGCTGCGCGAGCTCGGGCTTCGCTTCGAGGCCGGCGACGAGGACAAGCCGGTCGAAGGGCCGCTGACCGGCAACACGTACGTGATCACCGGCACGCTCGAGGGCTTCACCCGCGACGAGGCGGCGGCGGCGCTCGAGGCGCTCGGCGCAAAGGTCGGCAACTCGGTGTCGTCGAAGACGACCGCGCTGATCCTCGGCGAGGACCCCGGCAAGTCGAAGCTGACGAAGGCGCAGAAGCTCGAGACGCCGATCCTGGAAGAGCAGGGATTGCTCGAGCTACTCGGACGCGGCTAGCACCGCGGCGAAGCGGTCCTGCGCGCGGCGCGCCCACGTCCACGAGACCGGGTAGCCGTTCTGCAACACCGAGAAGACGTACCGGTCGGCGACGAAGCCGGAGAGCGCAGACGCGTTGTCGGTCGTCCCGGTCTTTGCGCGGACGATGCCGGTCGCGGGGCCGGTGCGCATCCGGTTGTGGAGCGTGCCGGTGCGCCCCGCGACCGGCAGCGAGGCGAGCAGCTCGAGGCGAACCTCGGGGTCGCGCCACATCGCAGAAAGGAGCGAGACGAGCGCGTCGGGTGTCAACCGGTCGAGCAGCGAGAGGCCGGAGCCGTCGACAAGGCGAACGCCCGCGAGCGGAACGCCGGCCGCCTGCAGCTGCCCCGCGACGACGCCGAGCCCGGCTGCGGTCGTGCCGGCACCGGACTGCACGGCGCCGAGCTCTTTCACGAGCATCTCGGCCACGAAGTTGTCGCTGACCCGGTCCATCCAGTGCACGATCGCGGCGAGGGTCGGCGAGTCGACCTCGGCGAGCGGGACGCCGGCGTCGTCCGCGACTCCGTGCGCGGCACCACCGGCGATGCGGATGCCCGCGCGTACGAGCGCGGCGCGAAAGAGCTGTGCTGCGGCGAGCGCCGGGTCGCGAGACGTGTAGCGGCCGACGCGCCCGCGGTCGACGATCAGGGCGGAGAGCGGCGGCGACTCGTTGATGTAGAACGCGGCCTTCCAGCCCGGCGCGGTGCGATGCGCATCGAACCAGGACTCGTCGCCGAGGATGCGGCCGCTGATCGTCGTGATCCCGCTCGCTCGCACCTGGCGCGCGAGGACGGTGAGGTCGGTGCTCGAGAGCGTCGGGTCGCCATAGCCCTTCAGCACGAGGTCGCCGCTCCACGCGCTGCCGACCTGTTGGCCTTCGCCGACGACGTCGGTCTCGATCGTGAAGCCGGGGCCGAGCGCGGTGAGCGCCGCGTACGTGACCGTCAGCTTCTCGTTCGATGCCGGGAGGAGCGGCAGCGAGCTGTTGCGCGAATAGATCGTCTGCCCGGTCGAGAGGTCGAGCGCGACGGCGCCGGTCCGCGCGAGGCTGACGTGCGGCACATGGAGCGCGCGCTCGAGCGACGCCGGCAGCGACGCCGAAGCGGCGGCTGGGGTGGATGCGGCGACAAGGAGTGCGGCGGCGACGACGCGAACTCGCACGGCGGCAACTGTAGCTGGGCCTCGTTTGCAGGGAAGATGGGCCGCCCGGCCCATACGGATGCACGGGCGCGACCCGATAATCGTTTCTCGAACCCGTGGACGGGGCGACAAATACGATGCAACAGCAGATCGAAGAGCTCTTGAGCGCGGACGCGCCCACCCTCGACCGGATCGAGGCGACGCTGACCGAGGGCTACGCGCAGGCGCTTGCGCTCGAGGCCGAGCGTTGGCGGCTCGAGCGGCGGCTCGGCGAGGTCGCGCGCGAAGGCGCCGACGATCTCGGCGCCGAGCTCTCGTCGATCGGCTCGCGCCTGAACGCCGCCGACGACGAGCTCTCGAAGCTCCGCTCACTTCTCGGCACGCTGCACGAGCGCGCCAGGTCCGTCCGGCGCCGCTAGACGATCCCGGAGCGGACCGCGTAGACCGCGGCCTGAATGCGGTTGTCGATCTGCAGCTTCATCAGGATGTTCGAGATGTGGTTCTTCACCGTCTTCGGGCTGATATGCAGCTCGGCGGCGATCACCGCGTTGTCCTTGCCGTTCGCGATCAGCTTCAGCACCTCGATCTCGCGGTCGGACAGCTCGGCGCGGATCTGATTCGCGATGTCGGGCTGCGTGCTCGTTGCACGGATGCGCTGCAGCACCTTCGCGGCGATGTTCGGCGAGATCAGCGACTCGCCCTGTGAGGCGGCGCGGATCCCCGCCATCAGGTCCTGGATCGACGAGTCCTTGAGCAGGTACCCGCAGGCGCCGGCGAGGATCGCGTCCATGACGTCGCTGTCCTCCTCGGAGATCGTCAGCATCACAACGCGAGTGAGCGGTGCGATGCCCGCGATGTGCCGCGTCGCATCGACGCCGCCCATCCCCGGCATGTTCAGGTCCATGACGACGACGTCCGGCGCGAGCTCGCGGACGAGCCGCACCGCCTCCGTCCCGCCCGACGCCTCGCCGACGACCAGTACGCCCTGTTCCTCGAGCAGGTTGCGGAGACCCGTGCGGAACAGGTCGTGGTCGTCCACGATCAAGACGCGGAGCGACTCGGCCTGCCGTTCGTCTGCTGCCTGAAGCACGTCGCTCAAGGAACCCCCTCGTCGGCGTCGAGAGTCTAGTGCAGCGTGATCGTGACCGTCCGGCGGCCCCAGGCCCGGGCCTCCGCGAGGGTCGGGAACCAGAGGTCGATGTCGGCTCCGCGCACGCCGCTTCCGGTGTCTGCGGCCACCGCCTCGCCGTAGCCCGGGATCGTCAGCCGGGTCCCGAGCGGGATCACCGACGGGTCGACGGCGACGACGCCCCAGCCGACGGGAAGCCCGGTCGCGGTGCGGCCGGGTAGCGAGTAGCCGGTCGCGGAGACCGTCAGCGTCTGGCCGATCGCGGGCGCCGGGGCGGCCGCGGGTGCCGGCGCCCCGCTCGCCGGTACAGCTGCCTCGATCGTCACTGCCTTGTGCGCGACGCGCTGTGCGACCGCGTTCAGCGAGTTGATCTGCGTTCGCTTCAGCTGCTCACGCTGCCGCAGGCGGGCGACGAAATCGAGCCGGTCGGCGCGCGTGGCCGCGAGCGAGGCCGCGGTGCGGCGTGCGTCGACGATCGCCGTCGCGAGTGTGGCGCTCCGCGCGCGCAGGCGAGTTCGCAGCCGCGCGAGCCGGTTCTGCGCGTTCACGGTCTCGAGCACCACTTGCCGGCTTTGCTTCGCGACCCTGTCGAGGTCGTCGAGGCGTGTCACCGCATCGTCGAGCGATTGCGCGCCGAGCACCACTGCGAGCGTGCTCACGTCCCCCTGCTTGTACAGCAGCGAGAGATTCGAGCCGAGCCGGCGCCGCGAGATGCGCAGCGTGTGTTGCGTCGTTGCGAGCTGAAGCTCCAGGCGAAGTTGCTCGTCGCGAAGCTGAGCTGCCTCGGCGTCGAGCGTCGAGAGCCGTGCTCGAGCTGCTTGCAAGCGTGTATCGAGCGCATACAGCCCGAGCAGCGCACGATGAGCCTTCGTGTCGAGAGCTTGTGCCTGCACGCGCAAGGCATCCCCCCGTCGCGCTGCGCTCGCCGCCGTGACGCCGACCGCGACGAGAAGTGCGCCGATTCCTACCAACTGCGCGACGCGGAGTATCCGGAAGCTCGCCACGGAGGCGGGGACCGTACCACACGAAATCGCTGGATTTGGGCGACTTTGTGCGGTCCCTCACCCCATCCGATTTGTAGGTGTGAGCGCAGAATTGCAGCACTTTTTCGCACCTTCTCTGGTTGCGAGTGTCCGAGACGCTTGCTAGCCTCCGGAACTTGTGACGTACCGGCCCCTCCCGGTGCGCCTGTTGCAAGCGATTTCGGGAGTCCAGGTATTCGGGTTCTGAAGCGACAGGCGCCGGTGTTCGTCATCGCCTTTGCTGCGGCCTTCGTCGCGGCAGGCTCGGCCACCGGTGACCCGTCTTCCGTCAGCGGCAAGCAGGCCGAAGCGCGGCGCGTCGCCGCGCAGATCAATCAACTCGATGCGAGCCTCGAGCGTGCGCGCAACCGCTACGAGCTCGCGACGCACAAGCTCCATCGCATCGAGAACAGCCTGAAGTCGAACAAGATCGCGCTGCGCGCTGCGCGCGCGAACCTGAAGCGCTCGCAGAAGACGCTGATGGATCGCCTCGTCGCGATCTATACGTCGCGCGACGACCAGTCCACGCTCGGCGTCATCCTCGGCGCGACGAGCATCGAGGATCTCGTCAACCGCGTCGAGACCGTGCAGTCGGTGTCGAGCCAGGACGTGGCGGTGATGAAAGCCGTCGTCGGCTTCAAGCACGCGGTGACCGTTCACCAGCACGCGCTCGTACGTGCTCACAAGAGCCAGAAGCAGCTCGTCGCCGCGCGTGCCGACGCGAAGCAGCGCATCGGCTCGCAACTCGGTCGCGAGCAGCGCCTGCTCTCGTCGATCAAGGGTCAGATCTCACACATGATCGCCGTCGAGCAGGCGCGCCAGCTCGCGCTCCGGCGCGCAGCATCGGCGCGGTACCAGACGCTGCAGCAGCAGCAGACGCTTGCGCTCTCCCAGACGCCGGTTGGCGTGACGGCGTCCGCGGGCGGATCGACCGTTGCGCCGCCCTCCCAGTACGGCGGCGTGGTCGGCATCGCGATGCGCTATCTCGGCGTGCAGTACGTCTGGGGCGGGGCGAGCCCGGCTGGCTTCGACTGCTCCGGCCTCGTGATGTACGTCTACGCCCAGGTCGGGGTCTCGCTGCCCCACTACACGGGAGCGCAGTGGAACGTCGGCGTCCCGGTCTCGCGCGGCGACCTGCAGCCGGGCGACCTCGTCTTCTTCGACGGCCTCGGGCACGTCGGCATCTACATCGGCAACAACGAGTTCATCCACGCGCCGCACACCGGCGACGTCGTCAAGATCAGCTCGATCTCGGGCTGGTACGCCGACACGTACGTCGGCGCGCGCCGCATCACGTAGCGCGTCTGAGCGAGAGCCAGAGCACGCCGGCGACGGCGACCGGCATCAGCCACCAGGCGTTCAACCCGCCGGCGACGATTGCCGCGGTGGCGCCGATGGCCAGCACGATCGCGGCTGCGGCCAACGGGTCGTCGCCGACGACGAAGTCCCACCAGAACATGCCGAAGCCGCGCAGCCGGCTCATGCGAGCGCCACCCGGCGACGCTTGAGGAGCGCGACGGACCCGAGCGAAAGCAGGATCACGAACGCGAGGACGCCCGGCAGCGACGCGTTGTCGCCGGGCCAGTGCGCGCCGGCGCCCTCGGCGCTCCAGAAGATCCCGAACGTCGTCAGCATCACGCCGACCGCGAACTTCATCGTGTTCTCGGGGACGCGGGCGAGCGGGGCGCGCACGAGCACCCCGACGCCTGCGACGAGCACGAGCGCAATTCCGGCGCCGAGCGCGGCGAGCCCGATGCTCCCTTGTGTGCTCCCGAACGTGAGGACGATGAACGCGACCTCGAGCCCCTCGAGCAGGACGCCCTTGAACGACAGCGTGAAGCCGTACCAGTCGAGCCCGGCCCGCTCGTTCGAGGCCGCGCCGCGGGCCTCCGCCGTCTCCTGCGCGAAGATCGCCGCCTCGTCGTGGAGCGCCTTGTAGCCGCTGGCGCGGAGGATCGCCTTCCGCAGCCACTGCAGCCCGAAGGCGAGTAGGAGCCCGCCGACGACGAGGCGGAGCACGTCGATCGGGATCAGCGTCAGCGCCGGCCCGAGCGCTGCGACGATCGCCGCGAGCGCGACGGTCGCTGCGGCCAGCCCGGCGAGCGACGAGCGCCACCCGCGGGTGATGCCCGACGCGAGCACGATCGTCAGCGCTTCGACGAACTCCACCGCACTCGCGAGGAATGCGGAGGCAACGAGAAAGACGGCTGTCACGCCGAGTAGAGCGCTTCGATCTCGTCCGCGAAGTGCTCGAGCACGATCTTGCGGCGCAGCTTCAGGGTGGGAGTGACCTCGCCTTCCTCCTGCGAGAAGTCGCGCGGCAGGATCGTGAAGCGCTTGATCTGCTCGACGCGCACGCGGTCGTGGTTGACGCCGTCGACGATCTCCTGCACGAGGTCCTGCGGGTCGCGGCCCGACGCTTCGACCTCCGGCCACTCGAGCGTGATCAGGGCCGTGATGTAGGGACGCCGGTCGCCGACGACGAGCGCCTGCGAGACGAATCGCGACGACTTCAACGCGTTCTCGAGATTCTGCGGCGCGATGTTCTTGCCGCCCGCCGTGATGATCAGGTCCTTCTTGCGGTCGGTGATCTTCACGTAGCCGTCGGCGTCGATCTCGCCGACGTCGCCGGTGCGGAACCAGCCGTCGGCGTCGAACGCCGCCGCGGTCGCTTCCGGGTCCTTGTAGTAACCCGCGAACACCGTGTCGCTTCGCACGAGAATCTCGCCGTCGTCGGCGAGGCGGACGTCGCAGCCGTCGACCGCACGGCCGACCGTGCCGAACTTGAACGCATCGGGGTCGTTGACGCTCAACGAGCTCGCCGTCTCCGTGAGCCCGTAGCCCTCGATCACGAGCATTCCGAGCGAATGGAAGAACTCGAGCACGTCGAGACCGAGCGGCGCCGCACCGGAGATGCCGACACGCAGCCGGCCGCCGAGCCGTTCCTTCACCTTCGCGAAGACGAGTGCGTCGGCGATCCGCTCCTCGATCCGCAGCAGCATCGGAAGGGGGCGCTCGGCCCGACGGAGCCGGCTCGCACGCGCGCCGACCCGCAGCGCCCAGCGGCCGAGCGCGCGCTTGGCGCCGCTCTCGTGCTCGATGCGGTCGAGCACACCGGCGTGGATCTTCTCGTAGATCCGCGGCACCGCGGGCAGGATCGTCGGCCGCACCGCGGCGAGTGCTTCGGCGACGCGAGTCGCGTCCGACACGAGTGCCACGGTCGACCCGTAGTACGCCGCCGCCTGGTGCGCGAGCCGTCCGAATGTGTGCGCGAGCGGCAGGAACAAGAGCACGACGTCGCTGCCGTCCTCGAGATTTGTCCGCACGCGAAGCGCAGCCGCCACGAGGTTGCGGTGCGTGAGCATGCAGCCCTTCGGCGGCCCGGTCGTGCCCGACGTGTAGATCAGCGTGGCGAGGTCAGTCTCCTGGATCTGGCGCGCGGCGTCGTCGAGGGCCTGCGGATTCGCCCCGGCGCGCGAGCGGCCGTCCGCTTCGAGCTCGCCGAGCCGGTCGAAGGCGACCACGTCTCGCAGCAGAGGCAGCTCGCTCTCGATCGACCGTAGCTTCTCGCCCTGCTCGTCGTCTTCTGCGAACGCGAGCACCGCCTCCGAGTGGCCGAGGATGTACGCACACTCCCTCGCCGTGCTCGTCGGATAGATACCCACGACGACGGCGCCGATGTTCATGATCGCCCAGTCGAGGAGGATCCACTCGAGCCGCGTGCGCGCGAGGACTGCGACGACGTCGCCGCGGGAGACCCCGCGCGCGAGCAGCCCGCGCGAGAGGGCGTCGACCCTGGCCGCCGCCTCGTCCCAGCTCACCTCCCGCCAGCCCTCGGCGGTCTCCTCCTGGTAGGCGGGTGCCGGCCAGCGGCGATCCAGCACATAGCGCCAGAGCGCGGGCGACGTCCGCGTCTCGAGCGGCGACTCGGTCGCGGGCGTCGACGGGGACGTGGCGGTCACGCATTCATCGTATGCAGGAAGGGAAGCTCTCGCGGGGGGCGAAAAGCCCTGGTCCCTCTACAATTCGGGAAAGCTCATGCGGACAATCTGGAACGGATCGATCAGCTTCGGCCTCGTCAACATCCCGATCGGGCTCGCCCTCGCGACCCAGCGGACGGACGTCTCGTTCCGGACGCTCCATCGGGAGTGCGGCACTCCGATCAAGCAGAAGCGCTGGTGCCCGCACCACGAGCGTGAGGTCGAGCCCGACGAGCTCGTCAAAGGCTGGGAGGTCGCGAAGGGCGAGTTCGTGCTCGTCGAGGAGTCCGACCTCGAGTCGGTCGCCCTCCAGCGCTCGCAGTCGATCGAGATCCTCCGCTTCGTCAACCTCGCCGACGTCGATCCCGTCTACTTCGATCGCACCTATTACTTGGCCCCTGCTGCAGCCGATGCCGCTCGGCGCCCCTACGTTCTGCTCCTGCGCGCGATGCAGGAGACCGGGATGGCGGCCGTCGGCAAGTTCGTGCTCTGGGGCAAGGAGAACCTCTGCCTGATCCGCGCGCAGGGCGACACGCTCGCGCTCGAGACGCTCTTCTTCGCGGACGACGTTCGCGCGAAGAACGAGATCGAGGAAGCGGTCGAGACGATCGACGTGAAGAAGGCCGAGCTGCAGCTCGCCGGGCAGGTGATCGAGAGCCTCGTCGGCGAATGGTCGATCGAGGACTTCGAGAACGAGTACCGCCGCGACCTGAAGGCGATGCTCGACGCGAAGCTCGCCGGCGAGCAGATCGCACGGCCGGAGCCGGTCGCCGAGACGCCCGTCGTCGATCTGATGGAGGCGCTCCGCCGGAGCGTCGCCGAGGTGGGCGAGAGGCGCACGGCGCCCGCACGCCCGAGAAAGCCGAAAGCCGCCCCGTCGGGAGGCGGCTCTCGGAAGAAGACTGCGGCGCGTAAATCGGCTTAGGCCGCTATCCCGCCTCCAACGGCCGAGCAGCGGCCGTCTTCAGGGGTCTTCGCGTGTCGGAATCCGCACGCGGATTCGGACACTGCGCACAAATCAGTGCTGCTGCGGTAGCGCGCCCAGCGCCTGCAGCTGCACCTGGAACAGGTACTTGTCGATCTTGCCGTGGTAGATCGGCACGCCTTCCTGCACACACACCCGAATCACTTCCTGCTGGTCGATGCCCAGCTCTTTC
Organism: uncultured Actinomycetes bacterium; assembly: GCA_963838985.1. Taxonomy (GTDB): domain Bacteria; phylum Actinomycetota; class Thermoleophilia; order Gaiellales; family Gaiellaceae; genus Palsa-739. Next base: position 388,315 of record CAWITF010000005.1, on the reverse strand, counting down.
GAGAGCTCTTCGGGCGTGAGGTGATTCGCCATACCTGCTCCTTCCCGCTGTTGAATCAGCTGGGGTACGAAAAACCCGCCGGCGCCAAGCGCTCAGACGGGTTTCGTCCTACCCACGGTTGTCGATCCGACAGGCGTCACCGGGTCGCGACCGCCTGTCCTTCCGAAGCATTCATCACCCTCAGAATATGCCCTCGACGTGACGGTGTCCAAACGGGATCTGCCGCAGCTGGATCTACCGGGGCTGGAGGAGCGGCGGCTCCGGCACGAGGGCGTCGAGCTCCGGTATTTCGCCGGCGGCGCGGGGCCGCCACTCGCGCTCGTCCACGGGCTCGGCGGCATGGCCACGAACTGGCGGCTCCTGGTGCCGGAGCTCGCCGGGCTCCGGCTGATCGTCCCCGACCTTCCGGGCCACGGCTCCTCGGAGCCTCTGCGCGGAGCGCCGACGCTCCGGCCCTTCGCCGAAGCAGTGTTGGCCATCCTCGAGGCAGAGGACGCCGTGCCCGCGCCCTGGGTCGGCCACTCGCTCGGCGGCCTCGTCGGGCTGCACGCGGCGGCGCACCGCCCGGAGGCCGTGTCGGGGCTCGTTCTTGCGGCCGCGGCCGGGATCACGTCGGCCACGCGGTTGAGCGAGGCGGTCGTCACCGTTCTCGGCGTCCTACAGCCGGGGCGGCTGATCGGCCGGCGAGCCTCGTTCTTCGCCCGCTCGGCGTGGGGGCGACGGTTCTCCTTCTGGTGGGGCGTCTCCGACCCGGTCGCCCTCGACCCGGAGATGGCGCAGGCCTTCCTCGAAGGCCCACCGCAGCACACGGACACGCTCACGGCCGGCCGCGCGCTCGTCGCGAGCGACCCGCGTGTCGACCTCGATCGCGTGACCTGTCCCTGTCTCTGCCTGTGGGGTGCAGAGGACACGTGGGTGCCGCTCGCGGACGGGATCGAATATGCGCGCAGGCTGCGCGCGCCGCTCCGCGTGATCGCCGACTGCGGCCACCTCTCGATCGGCGAGCGGCCCGACGTCGTGGCGCGCGCGATTCGCGAGTTCGTCGCCGAGCTCGAGGTGGGTTAGCGGTTCCTGAAGTGGGCAGGCCACGCTCGTGGCGTGGTTCAAGGAAGGACAGGCGCCCGAGGTCGAGCGAATCGACAGCGGCGCCGAAGCCGACGAGCGCGTGCTCGATCATCTCGCGCAGCTCGGCTGTGACGCCACGACGCCGTGCCTTTCGTCGCACTTCGTCTATCTCCCTGATCGCACCGGCGCAGATGCGACCGCAGCTGCGCTGCGAGGCGACGGCTGGAAGACGACGGTCGTCGCTGGTGGCGAGGGCACGTGCCTCGTCGTCGCGACGCAGCTCGGCGGGCTCGATTCCCGCGGTGTGCGACGGACGCGCAAGCGACTCGAGGCGCTCGCCGCCGAGCACGGCGGCGTCTACGACGGCTGGCAGGCGACGGCGTCCTAGGGTCTTTGGCATTGCGCTCGGCGTCCGGGCGCGCCGTGCCAGCGCGACTGGGCGTCTTCGTGGAATTTCGCCAAAGACCCCACTAGGCGCTCACCGCCTCGAACGGGATCACGTCCGCCTCACGCTCGCGGGGCGAGAGGAACTCGACGCGCCGCGCGACGATCTCGATCGCGTCGCGGCGCTTGCCGTCCTGCTCCCAGGTCCTGCTCTTCAGCCGGCCGTCGATCGCGACGCGGCTGCCCTTGCCGAGATACTCGGCGCAGAGCTCGGCCTGACGGTCCCAGGCCGTGATCCAGACGAAGTCCGCGCCTGCCTCCCGCGAGCCCCTGTCGACCGCCAGTAGGAAGCTCGCCACCTTCTTTTCGTCGGCGACGTCGCGAACCTCAACTTCGGTCGCCAAGTTGCCGATCAAGTGCACGCTGTTCATGCAATCGAAGGTAGACGGAGATCCGTCACGAATGTGTGGAGACTTCCGCACGGAAGTCACAAACGATCAAGCTAGACTCGGGAGCGGTCATGGGCCTCTTTTCCTCGATGACAGGTTTTGGCGGCCGTGACATGGCAGTCGACCTCGGCACGGCGAACACGCTCGTCTATGTCCGCGGGCGGGGCATCGTCCTCTCGGAGCCGTCGGTCGTCGCGATCGACCAGCGCACGGGCGAGGTCCACGCGGTCGGCGTCGAGGCGAAGCGCATGCTCGGCCGCACCCCGGGGACGATCCAAGCGATCCGCCCGCTGAAGGACGGCGTCATCGCCGACTTCGACGTCACCGAGCAGATGCTTCGGCACTTCATCCAGAAGGTGCATCAGCATCGCTTCGCGCATCCGCGTGTCGTCGTGTGCGTCCCGAGCGGTGTCACCGGCGTCGAGAAGCGCGCCGTCGAAGAGGCGACGCTCTCCGCAGGTGCACGCCAGGCGTATTTGATCGAGGAGCCCATGGCGGCCGCGATCGGTGCAGGTCTGCCTGTCGCGGAGCCGACCGGCAACATGATCGTCGACATCGGCGGCGGCACGACCGAGGTCGCGGTCATCTCGCTCGGCGGCATCGTCGTCTCGCAGTCGTTGCGCGTCGGCGGCGACGAGATGGACGAAGCGATCATCAACCACATCAAGCGCGACTACAAGCTTCTGATCGGCCAGCAGACCGCGGAGGAGATCAAGCTCGAGATCGGCAGTGCGTGGGACATGAAGGAAGAGCTGCAGGCGGAGGTGCGCGGACGCGACATGCTCACCGGCCTGCCGAAGACCGTCATCCTCACGAGTGAGGAGATCCGCCGCGCGCTCGACGAGCCGGTCACGCAGATCATCGAGGCGATCAAGTCGACGCTCGACAAGACGCCGCCCGAGCTCGCCGCGGACATCATGGATCGCGGCATCGTGCTCGCGGGCGGCGGCTCGCTCCTGACGGGGCTCGACGAGCGGCTGCGCCACGAGACGCAGATGCCGGTGCACCTCGCGGAGAGCCCGCTGACCTGCGTCGCGGTCGGCTCGGGCCGGAGCCTCGAGGAGTTCGAGGCGATCCACCGCTCGAACCGCGCCCGCGCCCGCAACCGCAACGGACGCCGCTACTAGGACCGAACGATCCGCACGCGGTGGGCGTATTCCCACCGTGAGCGCCGAGCCCGTCGTGCTGCCTGCCCGGGCTCGCCTCGGCTCGTGCATCTCGATGCGGTAGGACCTCCTGCGCAGCGGGATGGGCCTCACCCGGCCGGGAGCCGCGGTACCCTAGGCCGGTGGCATCCCGCGACCGCACCGCGCGCGTGGCGGTGCTGGGCTCGTCTGTCCGGCGCTCCAGATCCGACCGCTACTCCTCGAGAGGCCGCTCGAGCGCGGTCCGCCGAGCCGTGCTCGCCGTGCTCGTCGTCGGCGCGCTCGCGCTTCTCACGATCTCCTTCCGGTCGCCGACCTCCGGTGCGCTTCACGATCTGCAGGGGTACGGCGCCGCCGGGCTGCGCCCCTTCCAGATCGCGTCCGAGCGCGTCGCGCGCCCGTTCCGCGACGTCTACGGCTACTTCAGCGGGCTCGCGACCGCGAAGTCCGAGAACGCGAAGCTGCGCCGCGAGCTGCGCGACGCACGCGCACTCGCGAATGCCAACCTCGCGAATGCGCGCAAGACGCAGGCGCTCGAGAAGCTGCTCAACTTCGAAGGCGGCGCGACCTATCCGAAGGACTACCGCGCCGTGAACACGACGGTGATCTCGTACCCGAGCGGGCCGTTCGCGCAAGAGGTGACGATCGCCGCCGGCTCGAACCGCGGTCTCCGTGTCGACACGCCCGTCGTCACGGCGGACGGCTTGATCGGACGCGTGACGAACGTCGGCCCGCAGACGTCGAGCGTCACGCTCCTCACCGATCCCGACTCGAACGTGCCCTCGCGCGACGTCACGCACAGCGTCAGCGGGCTCGTCCGTCACGGTCAGGGCAGCACGCTCATCTTCGACCGCGTCGCGAAGGAGCAGACCGTGAAGAAGGGCGACATCGTCGTCACGCAGGGAACCGTCGACCGCCGGTATCCGAGTGTGTATCCGTACGGCATTCCCGTCGGTCGCGTGCTGTCGGTCGGGCGGAGCGACATCGCGACGTTCCTCACGGTGACCGTGGAGCCGTTCGCGCGCTTCGACTCGCTCGACGCCGTCGCCGCGCTCATCTCGACGAAGAAACGGTGAGCGGGCTCGACGGCGTCAAGGCCGCGGTGCTCCTGTTCGTCGCGGCGATTCTCCAGGTCTCCATCTTCACGCAGGTGCACATCCTCGGCGGGTCCCCGACGTGGTGCTCGTGATGCTCGTGGCGGTGTCGCTGCTGCGAGGCTCGGTGTACGGCGCCGCCGGCGGCTTCTTCGCCGGGTTGCTCGTCGACACGGCGACGCTCGGGCAGCTCGGTCTCACGTCGCTCGTGCTGACCGTCGCGGGTTACTGGATCGGACGCTACGGCGAGACGACCGGTCGCGACCGTGCGCACGCGCCGTTCACGTCGGTCGCCGTCGTGACGATCCTCTTCGCGTTCGGCGTGCTGCTCGTGCACTTCGTGCTCGGCGAGCGCGCGCCCGCCGGTGAGGTCTTCCGCGGGCTGCTGCCGTCGATCTTCCTGAATCTTCTGCTGACGGCGCCTGTGTACGCACTCGTGCGCCGGTTGCTGCGGCCGCTCGACCGCGGCGACTACGCGACCGAGGTGCAGCTGCTTGGCTAGCACGGCGACCGAGCGGCCCGCCCGACGGCAGCCGCGCCAGCGCGCGGGCGAGACCGTCGTCGAGCCCTATCGCGTCACGCCGAAGCTCTCGATGCGGGTCGCGATCCTCGGTCTCGTCGTGCTCGGGATCTTCGCGGCCCTCTTCCTGCGCCTCTGGGCGCTGCAGGTGCTCGCCGGGACGAAGTACGTGGACCAGGCGCAGTCCCAGTCGTTCCGCGCCGTCCGGCTCCAGGCGCCGCGCGGGATGATCCTCGCGAGCGACGGCACGCCGCTCGTCACGAACGCCGCCGCGACGGCGATCCAGCTGTGGCCCGCCGACCTGCCGCAGAGCTACCCGCAGCGCTATGCCGAGCTGCGGCAGCTCGCGCACGTCGCGCGCGTCCCGCTCTACGAGATCTCGCGCAGCATCAAGAAGCTGCAGGGCGATCGGCTCACGCCTGTGACGGTGCGCGAAGCGGCGAGCGGGCCGATGGTCGGGTATCTGGCCGAGCACTCGGACCGCTTCCCGGGCGTCACGATGGGGCGCACGTACATCCGCCACTACCCGTACCAGCAGCTCGCGGCGCAGGTGCTCGGCTACGTCGGCTCGATCACGCAGCGCCAGCTGGCGGCGCTCGGGAAGGGCTACGACCTGAACGACGAGCTCGGGCAGTCGGGCGTCGAGGCGTCCTACGACAAGTACCTGCGCGGGGCTCCCGGCGAGGCCCGGGTGAAGGTCGACGCGAGCCGCCGGCCGCTCACGGGGGTGCTGACCGCACAGGTACCGAAGCCGGGCAACACCGTGCGGCTGACGATCAACCTGAAGCTGCAGCAGGCGGCCGAGAAGGCGCTCGCCTACGGGATCCGGCTCGCGAACTCGAACGGCCAGTGGGCGGCGCGCGGCGGCGCGATCGTGGCGCTCGATCCTCGCGACGGCTCGATCCTCGCGATGGCGTCGTCGCCGTCGTACAAGCCGTCGGTCTACGCGGGGCACGTCACGACGAAAGCGCTGCGAGCCAGGGGCTGACGGCGAAGACCGCGCAGCACGACAACTATCCGTCGCTCGATCGCGCGACGGCGGCGCTGTATCCGCCGGGCTCGGTGTTCAAGCCCGTGACCGCGCTCGCTGCGATGGAGACGCATCTCGTCTCGCCGTACGCGTATCTGCCGTGCACAGGCACGTATCAGTCGCCGAACGACAGAGCGCATCACACGTTCCACAACTGGGACCCGTTCGTGAACCAGCAGATGGATCTACCGACGGCGCTCGCGTACTCGTGCGACACCTACTTCTACCAACTCGCCGATCGCTTCTACTCGCTGCCGAAGGACCGCGGGCAGCCGTTGCAGCAGTGGGCGCGCATCTTCGGATTCGGCGCGCCGACCGGAACGGATGCAGGGCCGGAGGCAGCGGGACGCGTGCCGACGATCGCGTGGCGGCAGCACTACTTCAAGACGGGAGATCGACCGCTTGTGGAAGCCGGGCGACTCGATCAACCTCTCGATCGGCCAGGGCGACCTGCTCGTGACGCCGCTGCAGCTGGCGCGCTTCTACGCGATGCTCGCGAACGGCGGCAAGCTCGTCACGCCGCACGTGCTGAAGGACGTCGAGAATCCGAGCGGCACGCCTGTGCCGGTCCCGGCGGTGCCGCTCCCCAAGCCGGTGAACGTCGACCCGGCGGCGCTCGACGTCGTCCGCCAGGGCCTCCTCGAGGCGACGCATCTGCCGAACGGCACCTCGTACCCGATCTTCGGCCAGTTCCCGATCTCGATCTCGGGCAAGACCGGCACCGCGGAGAAGTTCGTGACGCTGCCGGGCTACCAGGGCATCCAGAACCAGTCGCTCTGGTGCGGCTACGGCCCGAGCGCCAATGCCAAGCTCGTGGTCTGCGTCGTGATCGAGAACGGCGGCCACGGCGGGACGGCCGCAGCGCCCGCCGCGGCCGAGGTCTTCTCGTCCTACTTCCACGTCAAGGTGAATCCTGTCGTCCCCAGCAAGACCGATTGATGGGCACCATGGACTGATGCTCGAGTACGCCGGATCACAGAGAGCAGGCCTCCAGCGCCACCGCGGCGACCGCCTCGCCTTCGTGGGCGTGCTCCGCAGCCTCGACTGGCTGCTCGTGGCAGCGATCGCCGGTCTCGTCGCGGTCGGGCTCTGGGCGATCTCGGGCGTGACGCGCTTCGACGTCACGAACGACCCCAACCATTATCTGAAGCGGCAGATCGTCTACGTCTGCGTCGGCCTCGTCGCGCTCTTCGTCGCGCTGCTGATCGACCCCGACGTCTATCGCCGCTACTGGCGGCCGATCTTCATCGGCACGGTCTCGCTGATCGCGATCGTGCTCGTGCTCGGACGGGCCGCGCGCGGCTCGACGCGCTGGATCAATCTCGGCTTCATCACGTTCCAGCCGTCGGAGTTCGGCAAGCTGCTCTTCGTCCTCGCGATCGCCGGCTTCCTCGCCGAACGCGCGCGCGGCGGCAATCAAGCTCTCGACGACGATGCGCGCGCTCGGGCTCGGCGTGATCCCGGTCGTGCTCGTGATGGCGCAGCCCGACCTCGGCACCGCGCTCGTCTACATGGCCGCGCTCGGCGCGATGCTCTTCGTCGCGGGCACGCCGTGGCGGCAGCTGACCGTGCTCGGGACGCTCGCCGTCCTGCTCGCAGTCACGGTGCTGTGGGCCGCGCCGGCGGCCGGCGTCAACATCCTCAAGCCGTACCAGAAGTCGCGACTGACCTGTTTCGTGCATCCGCAGAAGTGCACCGTCGACGCGCGTTACAACCTCGAGCAGTCGATCGCCGCAGTCGGCTCCGGCCAGTTCCACGGCCGAGGGCCGAAGAACGCGACGCAGACGCGGCTCAACTTCCTGCCCGAGCACGGCACCGACTTCGTGTTCGCGTCGTACAGCGAGCAGCGCGGCTTCATCGGCGCGTCGGTCCTGCTCGCGCTCTACCTGCTCGTGCTCTGGCGGGCGCTGCGCATCGTCACCGTTGCGCGCGACCTCTACAGCGCGATCGTCGCGGGCGGCATCGTCGTCGCGCTGCTCTTCCAGCTCTTCGTGAACATCGGCATGACGATGGGCATCGCCCCGATCACCGGCATCCCGTTGCCGTTCGTGAGCGTCGGCGGCTCGTCGATGATCGCGAACCTCGCGGCGATGGGCGTGCTGCTCGCGATCCACGCGCGCGGTCGCGCATCGCGTGCCTCGTCGCGCCGGCGCTGATGGCGCTGCCGGTCCGGCTGAGCGTGCTGCGCGCGCTCGTGAAGGAGGTGTCCGTCTCGAGCGGCGATGCGAAGCCGGTCGTGGTCGGCGGCGCACGCGAGCTGGCGGCAGTGCTGCGACGCGAGCTCGGCCATGGCGCGCAGCCCGGTGCGATTCGCGACGGCGACTCCGTCGCGGGTGCAGCTGTGCTCGTCTACGTGCTCGGGCGCGACCCGACGAGCGACGACGAGGCCGCGTTGAAGCGTGCGCGGCGCGCACGAGTGCCGATCGTCGCGGTGGCGACCGGCCCGCTCGGCGACGACGTCTCGATCCCGTACGTGCTCGCGACCGACGTGGTGCGAGTCGGTGCGGGCGAGGGCTTCCCGGTCGACGCGATCGCCCGCGTGATCGCCACCAGGCTCGGCGAGGAAGGTGCGCCGCTTGCGGCGCGCGTGCCGGTGCTACGCCGCGCGGTCGCGGAGACGCTGATCGCGTCGTTCGCGCGCAAGTGCGGGATCGTGGGCGCGGCGGTCTTCATCCCCGGCGCCGACCTGCCCGTGATCGCGCTGCACCAGGTGCGGCTCGTGCTGAGGCTCGAGCAGGCGTACGGCCTCGAGATCGATCCGCGCGAGCGGCTCCCGGAGCTCGCCGCCACGATCGGCGCCGGCCTCGGCCTGCGCGCGCTCGCGCGAGAGCTGCTGGATCTCGTGCCGGTCGCGGGTTGGGCCGTAAAGGGCGCTGTTGCGTATGCGGGCACGCGCGCGCTCGGGCACGCCACGCTCGCTCGTTTGGCGCACGCGCCGGAATCCGCTCGCGCGGATTCCGGCGCGCGCTAAGACCCTTGAAGGCGCCCGCTGTGCGGGCGCTGAATGCCGGTTGGCGGGCGCTTCAGCCTTAGGCTGCAGCCGGGCGGAGCTTGGCGCGTCTCGCTTTGATTGCGCGCATCCGCTGCATCAGGCGGGCCCAGGCCCAGGGCTCGACCTCTCGGTAGCGCACGGCGGTCTGCCCTCGCGTCGCCTCGAGATACTCGAACCAGGCGTCCGCCTCCTCGATCAACAGCAGCTCCTCCGCCTCGCGCTTTCCCGTCACTGCGATACCTCCGGCTTGGTGATGGGCCGATGCTAGGACCCAGGCCGGACGGCATCGCGGGCAGTTCTGGCGCGCGGAAGACCCCTGAAGGGCGCCCGCCTGCGGCGGCCGCCGCGGTCGCTGGTACCCTGACGACTGAAGGCACACATGCCACGGTTTTTCACTGACAACTGCGAGCGCGCTCCCATCTCCGACATCGGTGCAGCGCGCGACGCCCAAGAAGGAGTTTTCGCTTGCCCTGGTTCCGACGACGCAAGAATGTCGCGGCTGCTGACGCTGCCGTTGAATCCCCGGTCGAGGTTCGCCCGGACCCCGTAATCGCCGAGCCGGCTGCTGCCGACGGCGCGGCCGCCACAACCGATCCCACGAAGCCCAAGCGCCGCCGCGGCAGTCGCGGTGGGCGGGGGCGCAAGAAGACCTCGAGCACGAGCGCCTCCGGCGCCGAGGCCGAGGAGAAGCCCGAGCGCAAGGCGAGTCCTGCGCGCAAGACCGAGCGCAAGACGAGCGAGCGCAAGACCGTCTCGCAACGGCAGGAACGGCGACGCCAGCAGAGCGGGCGCCGCCGCGAGGCTCCGCGCCGAGCGCCGCTTCCGCAGGCCAAGCGCGAGCTGATCGTCTCGGTGGACGTCGGCGAGCAGCGCGTCGCGGTGCTCGAGGACGATCGCGTCGCCGAGGTCTATCTCGAGCGGCCCGAGCGGCGCTCGATCGCCGGCAACATCTATCTCGGCCAGGTCGACAACGTCCTGCCGGGGATGGAGGCGGCGTTCGTCGAGATCGGGCTCGAGAAGAACGGCTTCCTCTACGTCGACGAGATCGTCGGCCCCGAGCTCGAGCGCGGGCACGGGCGCAAGATCCAGGACCTGATCAACCGCGGTCAGACGATCCTCGTGCAGGCCGTGAAGGACCCGATGAAGACGAAGGGCGCACGCCTGACGACGCAGATCTCGCTGCCGGGCCGCTTCGTCGTCTTCGTGCCGCAGGGCGAGGGCCTCGGCGTGTCGCGCCGGCTCGACGACGACGAGCGCCAGCGGCTGAAGGACATCCTGAAGAAGCTGAACGTGAAGGAAGGCGGGCTGATCGTCCGCACCGCAGCCGAGGGCGCATCCGAGGAAGACATCGAACGCGACCTCGTCTTCCTGCAGCGCCTCTGGAAGTCGATTCAGGCGAAGGCGAAGGACGCGAGTGCACCCGAGCTCATCTATCAGGAGGCGGAGCTGCCGCTGCGCCTCACGCGCGATCTCTTCACCGGCGACTTCGAGAAGGCGTACGTCGACAACGACCAGGCGTACAAGCGCATCACCGGCTACTTGAAGAAGACGTCGCCGCACATGGTCGAGCGCGTCGTCCGCTACAAGGAGAAGACGCCGTTGATGGAGCAGTTCGGCGTCGAGCAGGAGATCAAGTCGACGCTGAACCGTCGTGTCGATCTTCCCTCCGGCGGCTATCTGATCTTCGACTACGCGGAGGCGTTCACGGTCATCGACGTGAACACGGGCCGCTTCGTCGGCTCCCGCGGCAAGAACGCGGGCGGCCGGCTCGAGGACACGATCACGAAGAACAACCTCGAAGCCGTGAAAGAAGTCGTGCGCCAGCTGCGGCTGCGCGACATCGGCGGGATCATCGTCATCGACTTCATCGACATGGCGAACCCGAAGAACCGCTCAACCGTCGAAGAGGCGTTGCGCACCGAGCTCGAGCGCGACCGGACGAAGACCTATGTCGTCGAGATCTCACCGCTCGGCCTCGTCGAGATGACGCGACAGAACGTGACCGACGGGCCGCGCGAGTTGATGACGCGCAAGTGCCCGACCTGCGGCGGCGACGGCATCGTCTACTCGGAGGCATCGGCTGCGATCGACGTCGAACGCCGCGTGCGCGCGCTCGTCACCGGCTCACGCTCGCAGGCGTATCGCATCGAGCTCGCAGCGCCGATTGCGTCGGCGCTGATCGGAGCCGGCGCGGCGCGGCTGCAGGAGCTCGAGGCGCTGACCAAGCGGCGCTTCTTCTTCGACTCGAAGCCCGACACGCACCTCGACCACTTCGTCGTGCTCGCCGAAGGCAAGCTCGAGGATCTCGCGCCGGCGGCGCCCGTCGCCGAGGGCGCGGAGCTGCAGGTCGAGCTCGTCGAGGTCGACCGCCACGACGGCGCAGCCGCCGTGGGCAAGGTCGACGGCTTCTCGATCTGCGTCGGCGATGCGGCAGAGCTCGTCGGCAAGCGTGTCAAGGTGCAGATCGAGCGCGTGCTCGACGGTGTCGCGTACGCGACGCTCGTCCGCAAGGCGGGCAAGCCGGTGCCCGAGCCGCTGACCGCGGAGGCCGAGGCCGAGAAGCCGACGCGGAAGCCGCCGGCGCGCAAGACGGCGGCCGGCAGCGAGCCGGAGGCCGCCGACGACGACGGCGAGCTGGTGGAGGAGATCGAGGAGCCCGAGGAGCTCGTGGCGGCCGCTGAGCCGCTCACAGCCGACGAAGCCGAGGAGGATGGCGACTCGACGGACGCGGCGCCTGCACCCGCGAAGAAGAAGACGCGCCGCGGCTCGCGCGGCGGCAAGAACCGCCGCAAGACCGCATCCACCGGCACAGCAGGCTCCGCGCGCCGCCGAGGGCGAGCCGGAGCCCGAGGAAGCCGAGAAGCCGCCTGCGGCCCGTTCGGTGACGATTCACGTTCCCGGTGACGACCTGGGCCGGGAGGGCGACGAGCCTGACGAGACCGGGCCGGCAGCCGCAGAGAACGGCGACCAACCGGCCGCCGACGGCGCGCCCGCGAAGAAGAAGACGCGCCGGGGCTCGCGCGGCGGCAAGAACCGCCGCAAGCGCACGGCGGCGGCCGCCGGCACGAACGGCGCGGAGCCGGCGGACGCGGTCGAGGATGAGCCCGAGGCCGAGCTGGAGGTTGCCCTCGAGCCGGAGCCACCGCTCGCGGTCGAGGAGCCCGAGCCCGTCGCCACGAACGGCAGCGAGCCGGAGCCAGAGCCGACGCCCGAGGCCGCCACAGATGAGGGCGAGCGCGAGGGCGAGGACGATGAGTGGGGCTACGTCCCGATGTCCGAGTGGGGCGACGAGTTCCGCTAGCCGCTACAATCCGCCCGTTCGCGGGGCGGTGCAGGCGCACCGGGCCCGCGTTTTCCACGCTATGAGCTACGCGATCATCAACGTCGGCGGCAAGCAGTACCGCGTCCGGGAGGGCGAGCGGCTGCTCGTCGACCGCCTGAAGACCGACGAGGGCAAGACGTTCAATCCGCGCGTCCTGCTCGTCGGCGGCGACGGCAAGACCGACCTGACGCCGTCGACCACGGTCACGGCGCGCGTCGTCAGCCACGAGCTCGGCGAGAAGCTGCGGATCGGCAAGTACAAGCGCCGCACGGGCTATCGCAAGCACACCGGTTTTCGGTCGAGCCTCACGCAGATCGAGATCGAGTCGATCGGCGGCGGGTCGCGCAAGACGGCCACGAAGCCGGCCCCGAAGGCAGAGGCAACGCCGAAGGCAGAGGCAACGCCGAAGGCAGAGGCGGCACCGAAGGCGGAGGCTGCAACGAAGCCGAAGGCCGAAGCTGCGGCGCCCGCGCGCACCGCGCATCCGCCGAAGGGCTACGAGGAGATGACCGTCGCGGAGATATCGGAGAACGCGTCGAGCTGGCGCCGCCCGAATCTCGAAGCCGCGCTCGAGTACGAACGCGAGAACGCGAACCGCAAGGGCGCGATCGCGGCGCTCGAGTCCGCACTCGCAGAGAAGGAGAGCCACTAGTCATGGCACACAAGAAGGGCCTCGGGTCCTCGCGGAACGGCCGCGACTCGAACCCGAAGATGCTCGGCGTGAAGCTCTTCGCCGGCCAGGACGTCACCTCGGGGATGATCCTCGTCCGCCAGCGCGGGACGCGCTTCCGCCCGGGACCCGGCACGGGCATCGGCAAGGACGACACGATCTTCGCGACCCGCAGCGGCGTCGTTGCGTTCCGGACGTCCGGCGAGCGGAGATTTATTTCCGTCGTCGACGCCGAAACCGCATCGGCCTAGTCGCCGAAGACGTTCCGCCAGCCGACGACGCGCCAGCGCTGATCCGCGGGTGCGCTTGCGAGCGCGAACTCGAGCGCCGCGTCGACGGACTCGCCGCCGCCGATCGCATCCCACCGCTCCCCGCTGGGGGCCTGGAGGCTGACCCGGATGATCGTCTGTGACCTCATGACGCAATGGTGCGCCTCGCACCGCACCGACCGCCTCGTGGGGAACCCCATACTTCACCCCTAATGTTCCACGACAAGGCGAAGCTGACGGTGGTCGCCGGCCGCGGCGGTGACGGGTCGATCCACTTTCGGCGCGAGAAGTTCGTGCCGAAGGGCGGCCCCGACGGCGGCGACGGCGGCAAGGGCGGCGACGTCGTGCTCGTCGCGGACCCGCGCCGGCGCGACCTCTCCGGGTTCCGGCCGAACCAGAGGCTGCGCGCGGGTCGTGGAGGCCCGGGCGGCGGCCGGCTCTCGAACGGCGCCGACGGCGACGACGCGGTGCTGGCCGTGCCCGTCGGCACGCAGATCCTCGACGAGGAAGAGCGGCTCGTCGCCGACCTCGCCCATCCCGGTGCGCGCGTCGTCGTCGCAAAAGGCGGCACCGGCGGGCGCGGCAACAAGCGCTTCACGCATGCCACGCGCCAGACGCCGCGGTTCGCGGAGATCGGCATGCCGGGCGAGGAGGGAACGGTCGAGCTGCGGCTGAAGCTGCTCGCCGACGCGGCGCTCGTCGGCCTGCCGAACGCCGGCAAGTCCTCGCTCCTCACGCGGCTTTCGAACGCGCGGCCGAAGGTCGCCGACTATCCCTTCACCACGCTGTCGCCCGTGCTCGGCACGGTCGAGGCGCCCGACGGACGGCAGCTGGTCGTCGCCGACGTGCCCGGGCTGATCGAAGGTGCGAGCGAGGGCGTCGGGCTCGGCCACGAGTTCCTCGCGCATCTGGAGCGCGCGCGCTTGCTGCTGCACGTGCTCGACTCGTCGGAGGGCGACGCCGAGGATCGGTGGCGCACGATCGACGCCGAGCTCGCCGCCTACGGCGCCGGCCTCGACGAGCGGCCGCAGGTGGTCGTGCTGAACAAGATCGACTTGAGCCCGGAGTCGCCGTCGTTCGCGATCGAGGACGAGCGGATCGTTCGTGTCTTCCGCGTCTCGGCAGCGACCGGCGCGGGTATCGACGAGCTGAAGCGAACGCTCTTCGAGCTCGTCCCGGAAGAGGAGATCGTGCCCACCGCACCCGGCGACGAGCAGGAGCTCGTGGACTTCCTCGTCTACCGCCCGCAGCCGTCGCGCCGTGCCTACCGCGTGTTCCGCACCGAGCGCGGGTTCCGCGTCACGGGGAAGCCGCCGGCCCCGGCGGAGCTCGAGTCGATCCTGAAGTCGGCGGGCGTGCGCGAAGGCGATGAGGTCGAGCTCGGCGACGAGACGCTCGAGTGGGAGACATGAGAGTCGCGGCGCTCTACGACGTGCACGGCAACGCGCCCGCGCTCGAGGCCGTGCTCGCGGATCTCGGCGACGTCGATGCGGTGCTCTTCGGCGGCGACCTCGTCTGGGGTGCGTGGCCGCGCGAGACGCTCGACCTCGCGCTCGCGCTCGGCGACCGGGCGCGATTCATCATGGGCAACACGGATCGCATGGCACTCACCGACGAGGCGGATCCGTCGGGTCTCTGGGTGCAGGAGCGGCTGAGTGACGAGGAGCAGGCATTCGTCATGTCGTGGCCGGCGACGCTCTCTCTCGACGGCGCGCTCTACTGCCACGCGACGCCGCGCAACGACACCGAGGTCGTGACGCCCGACTCTCCCGAGGAGCGCTGGGCGGAGGTGCTCGACGGTGTCGACGAAGAGCTCGTCGTCTGCGGCCACATCCATTTGCAGTACGACGAGCGTCACGCGGGGCGTCGAGTCGTCAACCCGGGCAGCGTCGGCTTGCCGACGATTCGGGCGACGGCGTGGTGGGCGATCGTCGACGACCGCGACGTCGAGCTGCGTGCGACGGATTACGACACGCGCGGGACCGCCGGCGCCTGGCGGGCCAGCGGCTACCCGCGCGCCGAGCTCGCCAACGAGCTCCTCGAGCCGGTGACCCTCGAGCAGCTGCGCGCGAGGATGCCGTGACCGGCCTCTATGGCGGCGCGTTCGACCCGCCGCATCTCGGTCACGTGGCCGTCGCGGATGCGGCCAAACGACACTTCGAGCTGCCGACGTTGATCGTGCTCGTCGCCGAGCGGCCGGGTCACAAGGACGTGCACCTGCCTGCAGCCGCGCGGCTCGAGCTCGCACGCGCTGCGTTCCCGGACGACGACGTTCGTCTCGACCCGTACCCGCGCACGATCGACCTGCTGCGAAGCGAGGCGTTCGAGGATCCGGTCTTCGTGATCGGCGCCGACGAGTTCTGCGACTTCGGCTCGTGGAAGGAGCCCGATGCCGTGCTCGAGCTGACGCGCCTCGGCGTCGCGACGCGCCCGGGCTACCCGCGCGAGCGCCTGCAGTCGGTGCTCGACTCGCTGGCCGATCCCGAGCGGGTCGAGTTCTTCGACATCGAGCCGAACGCGGCCGCCTCACGCGAGATCCGCGAAGCCGCCGCGGCGGGGGAGACGCTCGCCTCCGTCCCGGAGGCGGTGGCCGCGCTGATCCGCGAAAAAGGGCTGTACGCGCGGGATTGAACGTCCGCGGGACCCGGCTACACTTCAGCGCGACCCCGAGAAGGACACTGATTCAGCCCTGAACTCGCTCGAACAAGCCCGCCGCATCGCCGCTCTCGCTCAGGAGAAGCTGGCGGATGACGTTGTCATCCTCGACATGCGGCCGGTCTGCACCTTCACCGACTACTTCGTGATCGCCAGCGGCCGCAACGCGCGGCAGACCGCGTCGATCTGGGACGAGGTGCACGGACGGATGAAGGCCGATCACGGGCTCGTCCCGCGCGCCGCCGACGGGAAGCAGGAGGGCACCTGGATCCTCGCCGACTACCTCGACGTCGTGCTGCACGTGTTCACGCCCGAGGCGCGCGAGTACTACAAGCTCGAAGATCTCTGGGGCGACGTGCCCGAGGTCGAGCTCGCGGCCGCCGTCTCGAGCTAGGAGCGTTAGCCCGCCTGCGGGCCGTCGGGCGTGAGCAGCAGGTTCGCCGGCGTGCCGGGAAGCCCGCGCACGAGCCGATGACCGAGTGCGATCGTGACGGCACGCGGGCGACCGATCCGCATCCAGACGCTCGGATGGAGCGGATAGGTGAGGTTGTGCCCGCGGTTCAGGAAGCCGCGGAAGATCTCCTTGCCGTTCGGGCCGCCGATCCGCACCGAGAACCACGAGCGGCCGTTCACGGCGCGCACGATCGCGAGCTTCGGCTTCGGGTGCGCCTTCGGCTTCGAGCCGGGCTTGTGCAGGACGACGGGCTTGACGGGGATCGCGACGGGCTTCGACGGCGCGGCGCCGGCTGCTTCGACCGAGGGCGCTGCAGACGAGCCGGGCCGCCATGCGCTCGCTGCGAACACGACGAACGCGAGCACGAAGATGCCGACGATCGACCGCGTCAATAGGTTGCTGCGGCCGCGGCGGGGCGCGAGCGACTCGGGGACGATCGGCTCGTCCTCCTGCACCGCGATCCGCTCGTTGAACTCGTCGATGTAGAGCGTGCCGTTGAGGCCCAGGAACTCCGCATAGGTGCGGAGGAAGCCCTTCGTGTACGCCTCGCCCGGCAGCAGCTCCCAGCGCTCTTCCTCGAGCGCGGTCAGATAGCGCTCGCGGATGTTCAGGCTCTTCTGGACGTCCTCGGGCGAGAGCCCGCGGTTCTCCCGCGCTTCGCGAAGGCTGCGGCCGATGTCGAACACTGCGATGGAGAGGTCGGCGCTAGCGCTGAAAAGCACAGCCCCCTTCCGGGGGCTTTGCAGTGGAGCCGAGGGGGATCGAACCCCTGACCTTTTGGCTGCCAGCCAAACGCTCTCCCAGCTGAGCTACGGCCCCGTGTCGGCCGATTGTAGCCGCGAACTCGTAGTCCTTTCCCCACCGGATCCCTTCCGCCTGGTTGTTCCGAGTGGGCGCCAGGCGAAAGTGCACTCCGCGGAACCGCGCGAATGACGCCGGCATGAAGTAGCAGGTGCCGTTGTCTGCGCAGTAGGCAGCGAAGCCGTCGACCTCGGCCGTGGAGTACTTCCGGCTGATCATCCCGGCCGGGCCGCGACGATTCGAGCAGAGACGAACGGCCACGACGTCTCCGAGGCGCACGGCCCACTTGCACTGGATGCGCAGGAGCTCGGCTCGGAGGTCGAAGATGAGGTCGTAGCGCTCGTCGTCGAACGGCTTGGCGACGCTGATTCCGAGCCTGACGCACTCCTTGAGAAATCGCCGTCTCGGCGAGCAGCCCTTTCTGGTTCGTTGTCAACACGGTAAACAGAGTACCGACCGCGCCGGATGGCCTCGGGGTTTGTCCCCTGCGGACGGGCCTCCTAGGATCAGTCCGAATGGAGACCGCAGCCGCAGCCGGCCGCCGGGGCCGCCGCGAGCACGCCGTCGGCGAGCGGCTGCTCGTCCCGGTTCGCTACGCGCTGCTCCGGCTCCGCAGGAACACGCCCCGGACGCTGCTCGTCGCGCTCGGGATCGCCGTCGGCGCCGGGGTGCTCGCGATGACCGTCGTCACGAGCGCCTCGGTACAGGACCGCGCGGTTCAACATGCGCTCGCGCAGCTCGCGCCGTCGGATCGCGCGGTGCAGACGGTCTGGAGCGGCGTGCCTGCCCAATCGAGCCTCTCGTTCGCGGAGCTCGACCGGGTCGCGCGCAAGGCGACGACGCCGATCATCGGGCAGCCGCCGTTCACGGTCGCGATCTTCCGGCAGGCGACGTGGGGCGGGGCGTTCGTCAATCTCGGCGCGGTCGACGGGCTCGTGCGCTGGCTCGACCTGCGCAGCGGCCGGCTCCCGAAGCGCTGCACGCCGAGCGACTGCGAGCTCGTGCAGATCGGCGGTGCGCCCGCCGCGCCGAAGCTGCCGTTCCTCCACGTCGTGGGCCGCGCGACGCTCAAGGCCGGCGCGCCGCTGCAGTCGTACTTCGGCGGCCAGGGCAAGCGCCCGCCGATCCTGCTCGCGGACGGTGTACGGCCGTTCGTGCACACGCCGCTGCCGGACGCGTCGCTCGTCGCACGCACGTACGGCTGGATCGTCCCGGTCGCGCCTCGCTCGATCCACGATTGGGAGCTCGCCAAGCTGAACGCGCGTCTCGACACCGCGCAGTCGACGCTCGTGCGCAAGTCGGACATCTTCACCGTCGTCGCGCCCACGGACACGATTGCGTCGATTCGCGCGACGAGCCGCGTCGCGAGCGAGCGTCTACTGATCCTCGGCGGCGACGCTGCCGTCCTGCTCCTCGGCTTCGCGGTGCTCGCGTCGACGCGGCTTCGCCGCGACCACCAAGACCTGCGCCGGCGGCTGACCTGGTCGGGCGCGCGCCGCTCGCAGATCCTGCTCGTCGCGCTGACGGAGGTCGCGATCGTCACGCTCGTCGCGAGCGTCGCCGGCTGGGCGGCCGGCACCGGCGCCGGCGCGGCGCTCGCGCACCAGCTCGGCTCGCCCGGCTCGCTCGTCGTCGAGCACTCCGTCTTCACGGCCCGTGTGCTCGCGATCGCGGCGTGCCTTGCCGTCGTCACGGTCGTCGCCATGCTCGCCGCGTTGCGTGTCGACGGCGTCGGCGTGGGTGGGCTGCGAGTGACCGTCGCTGACGTCGCGGCGCTCGGCGCGCTCGCGACCGTGCTGCTCGCGCTCGCGCGCGGCAAGGCAGACGCGTCGTCGTTGCAGGGGCAGAGCGGAACCGGCGTCCTCCTGCTCCTCCTGCCGGGGCTCGTGCTGTTCGTGCTCGCCGTCGCAGCAGCGCGACTGTTGACGCCGGCGCTTCGCGGGCTCGAGCGGCTGGCGCGACACGCCCGGCCGTCGGCCCGGATCGCGCTGCTCTCGCTCGCACGCGAGCCGGGCGCGGTCGTCCTGACCGTCGTCTTCTTCGTGCTCAGCGTCGGGATCGCCGTCTTCGCCTTCGCATATCGCACGACCCTCGTGCAGGGCGAGCGCGAGCAGGCGCGGTACGAGGTCCCCGCGCCGTACGTCGCGCAGGAAGATCTCACGAAGCTCGTCACGGTGCAGCAGGCGTCACTACCGCCGCACGCGACGCAGGTCGTGAGAGAGTCGGGCTTCGTCGGCGGCACGCGCGGCACCGACTTCACGCTCGTCGCGCTCCCGCCCGCCGCGCTCGCACACATCGACGGCTGGCGCTCCGACTTCTCGGCGCTCTCGCCGCACTCGCTCGCGTCGTTGATCCGTCCGCAGGGCACGCCCGCGCTTCGCGGGATCCGCCTCACGGGCGCGACGCTGTCGCTTCCCTTCACGACGACCGGTGAGCGCGTCTCGGTCACCGCGGTCGTCGAGAACCGTCGCGGCGACTTCACACCGCTCGGCCTCGGCGAGCACGGAGCTGGTCGCCATCACTCATCGGTGCGCCTGCCGCCGGAGTCCCGCGGCGGGCGGCTCGTCGCGCTGCGGCTGGCGTTCCCGCTCGCCGCCGCGACCGTCGCCGCCCACCACGCGGGGGAAGCGCCCGGGGCGGTCACCGACGTCGCCACCGGCACGATCCGGCTCGGGTCACGCTTCGCGGGCTGGTTCGGCACCGGCGGCGTGCGCGTCGACGGGCCGGTGCTGCACTTCGTCGTCAACAGCGAGAACGACGCCGTGATCCGTCCCCACGAGCCGCTCGAGGGCGAGCTCGTTCCGGTGATCGCGTCGCCCGCCGTCGCGCGCGCAGCCGACGCGAACGGCGTCATCGCGCTGCATGCCGCGAACTCCGTGATCCTCGGGAAGATCGTCGCGACGACGCGGTACTTTCCCTCGGTCGACGGCGAGGTCGTCATCGCCGACCTGCCGACCTGGCTGACCGCTGCGAACACCGCCGAGCCGGGCGTGACGACCGCGTCGGAGGCCTGGCTCTCGTCGCGGCCGCAGGCCCGCCTTCCCCTCGACGTCACGTCGCAGAGCGCGCGGGAGCACGAGCTCACGAGCGACCCGCTCGCGCGCGGAGCGGTCTCGCTGCTGCTCGTCACCGCGCTCGTCGGGCTCGTGCTCGCCGCCGTCGGCCTTCTGCTCACCGTCGTCGGCGACCTTCGCGACGAGCGCGGCGCGCTCGCTGATCTCGAGGCGCAGGGCGCGACGCCCGCAGAGCTTCGCCGGCACGTGCTGCTGCGCGCGTCGGTCGTCGGTCTGCTGGGCATCGGCGGCGGCGTCGCCGCAGGCGCGATCGTCGGAGCGCTCGTGGTCGCGGTCGTCACCGTGACAGCCGGTGCAGAGAACGCCGTGCCGCCGCTCCGGCTCGTCTTCGGCTGGCCGTGGGTGCTCGCTGCGCTGGCGGCCCTCGTCGTCGCGGCAGCGAGTGGGTCGCTCGTCGCCGCGCGGAGGTCGCTGTGAACGCAGTCGAGGCACGCGATCTCTTCCGGCTCTATGCGACGCCGCAGGGGAACGCCGTCGCCCTGCAAGGGCTGTCTCTCGACGTTGCCGAGCGCGAGCTTCTCGTCGTCTTCGGCCCGAGCGGATCGGGGAAGAGCACGCTCCTGCGCATTCTTGCCGGGCTCGACCGGCCGTCGGCCGGCTCGGTGCGCGTCCTCGACCACGATCTGCGGACGCTTCGCGGCGCGTCGCTCCTCGAGTACCGCTCGCGCACGCTCGGCTACGCCGACCAGCACTATGAGCGCGCGCTCGCGCCGGAGCTCTGCGCCCGCGATCTCGTCAGCCTCCGGCTCGCGCTGCTCGGCGTCGAGCGACGCGAGCGCGACCGCGTGGCCGACCGGCTGCTCGAGCGGGTCGGGCTGCTCGACCGGCGCCATGCGCTGCCGAGCGAACTCTCCGGTGGCCAGCAGCAGCGCGTCGCGATCTGCGCTGCGCTCGCGCACCGGCCGCTGCTCTTCATCGCGGACGAGCCGACCGGCGAGCTCGACGCCCAGAACGCCGGGCAGATCTACGAGCTGATCGGCTCGCTCACCCGCGAGCTCGGCACGACGACTGTCCTCGTCAGCCACGATCCACGCTCGGCCGCGGTCGCCGACCGCGTCGTGCAGATTCGCGACGGGCGCGTGAGCACGCAGGACGGCGAGGCCGTCGTCAACCGCGGCGGCTGGATCCGCGTCCCGGACGAGCTCCTCGGCGGCGCGGCGACGGCGCGCCTCGAGCCGACGCCCGATGGCTTTGCGGTGCGCGTGCAGCGTCGACCCGTTACAGCGGACGGCGAGCTCGGCACGCCCGCGTCGGGCGAGGTGGTCGTCCGGACGCTCGCGCTCTCGAAGTCGTACGGCGGCGAGCAGGTGTTCCACGACCTCTCGCTCGACTTCGAGTCGGGACGGCTGACCGCCGTGACGGGCCGTTCCGGCTCCGGCAAGTCGACGCTCCTGAAGCTGATCGCGGGGCTCGGGGCGCCCAGCGCGGGGGAGGTGCAGGTGCTCGGAACGGCGATCACGCAGCTCGACGCAACGCAGCGCGCGCGCATGCGACGCGAGCACATCGGCGTCGTCGCGCAGGGCAGCGATCTCGTGCCGTTCCTGAGCGCGCAGGAGACCGTCGAGCTCGCACTCGCCTTGCGCGGCCTGCCGGTCGACGGAGCGGCGACGACGCTCGCGGCGGTCGGGCTCGGCGAGCTCGCCCACCAGCGCGTCGCGCGGCTCTCGATGGGCGAGCGCCAGCGCGTCGCCGTCGCCCGCGCGCTCGCCGCCCGCCCGCAGGTGCTGCTCGCCGACGAGCCGACGGCGCGGCTCGACGAGGCGAACGCGCGCGCCGTCGGCAAGCTCTTCGCCGAGCTCGCCGCGATGACCGGCACGGCGATCGTCTGCGCGACGCATGACCCGGCGCTGATCGAGCACGCGGCGGCCGAGGTGCCGCTCGGTACGCTCGCTGCAAGTGCGTAGGCTCGACGGAGCACTCCAAGGAGCGGAGGTGCCGGCTTTGCCGGTGCCGGAGCGGGAATGAGCCAGCAGGGGGTGGAGATCTTGCTGCGCGGGTATCGCGCGTTCGTCGCCGGCGATCTCGAGACGATCGAGGGCATGCTCGATCCGGAGGTCGAGTGGATCGGCGTGGGCGAGATCGCAGGCGTCGCGGATCGCGCCGACGTGCTCGAGGTGCTGCGCGACCGCGTCGCCGAGGCCTATCAGGTGACCGTCGACCGTTGCATCGGCGTCGGTGACGACGTCGTCGTCAGCATGCGCTTCTCGCGCGTGGAGCTCGACGAGACGGACGAACGGCCGCTGCAGTCGCGCCGCTCGTTTCTCGTCGGCCGCTACGCCGCGATCGTCACCATGCGCGAGGGTCGCGTCGCCCGCGTCGTCGAGTACCCGCATCTTGCGGGCGCGCTCGCGGCTGTCGGGCTGGAGGACGAGAACCCGTGAGGACGGTGCTCGTCACCGGCTTCGAGCCATTCGACGGCGGGACCGTCAACCCGTCGCAGCAGCTGATCGAGGCGCTCGACGGCGACGTCCGGACCGCGCTCCTGCCGGTCTCGTATGCGCGCGCCGCCGACGCGCTCCGCCGCGTGATTCGCGACGTCAAGCCGGCCGTCGTCATCTGCTTCGGTCAGGCGGACGGACGCACCGGCATCTCGATCGAGCGGTTCGCGCACAACCTCGACGAGGCGGCGACGACCGACAACGACGCCGCGCCGGGCTCCGGGTCCGCGATCGATCCGACAGGGCCGGTCGCGTATCCGTCGACACTTCCTGTCGACGAGCTCGTCGAGGCCTTGCGAGCCGAGGGCATCCCCGCCTCGCCGTCGCGCGACGCCGGCGGCTTTCTCTGCAACCACGTCTTCTACGTGCTGATGCGCGTGCTCGCCGAGGAGCGCCCCGAGGCGACCGGCGGCTTCGTGCACGTGCCGCTGCTTCCGGAGCAGGCGCTCGCTCAGAGCGCGGCCAGCATGCCGCTCGAGACGCTCGTGCGAGCCGCGCGCATCATCCTTGCGCGCGTGTCCGGCTAAGGAGTCCCGCCGCCTCCGCCGCCACTCGACTTGCCCTTGCCGGCCACCGAGGAGACGTACTTCGCGACCGCGTCGATCTGCGCCTTCGAGAGGCGGCCGCCGAACGCCGGCATCGCGCCCCCGCCGTTGATCACCTGATGCTGGACGGTCTGGAGGTTCGGCTTCAGCTGGTCGAGGTTCGGGCCGACATTGCCGCTCGTGCCCGCGTCGGCGAGCGTGTGGCAGCTGCCGCAGTTCTGGGTGAAGACCGACTTGCCGGCGGCGTTCGCATTCTTCGATGTCGTCGTCGAGCCGGACGCCTTCGACGTCGTCGTCGGCGCCGCGGTGGTCGTCGTTTGCGTCGAGCCCTTCGCGCCGAGGCGGTACGCGAGGATCTGCGCCTTCTGGCCCTTGCCCTGCGGATAGCTCGCCGCCGTCACGATCGTGTTCCCCGAGATTGCGACGGTCGCGTTCGTGCCGGCAGGCATCTTCGCCGACCACACCGTATCGCCCGACGAGCGCGACAGCGCGTAGAGCGTGCCGTCGAACGTCGTCGTGAACACGAGGTCGCCGGACAGCGTCGCCGCGCCGTAGACCGGAGTCGGGAACTTCTTGTCCCAGAGGACAGATCCGTCGCTCGCGTTCAGCGCGACCATCTCGCCGCCCTGGTGCGCGAAGTCGAGCGTGGGCTTCGTCTGCGTCGTGAACTTCACCGGGAGGTTGACGATCGGCGCGTAGATCGTCCCGTTCGAGTACGCCATCTGTGTCTCGACGCCGCCGAGCTCACCCGGCAGGATCGTCACGGGCAGCTTCGGCAGCTTGTCGAACTGCTTGTGCAAAGCGAGGTTGTGGTCGTTGTCGTGGCCGTTGTGCTGGCCGACGGACTTCTTCCAGATCAGATGCCCGTTGTCGGGATCGACCGCGTAGACGTAGCCCATCTTCCCCGCCGAGAAGATCATCTCCTTGCCGTTGACCGTGCCGACGATCGGCGGCAGCTGCATGTCCCAGTCGTAGATGTCGTGCGGGATCGCCTGGTAGTACCAGACGAGCTTGCCCGTGGCCGGGTCGAGGCGCACGACGCTCGCGGAATAGAGGTTCGGGCCGGGCCGCGAGGAGCCCCACGGCTGCTTGTCGGTGCCGAGGAACGGCGCCGGGTTCGCGATGTCGACGAACATCCGCCCCTGCGAGTCGAACGCGGGCGGGTGCCAGAGGCCGCCGCCGCTGTTCACGCTCGTGTACTTCTTGCTCCAGAGGTCTGCCGGCACCGTGTCGAACGTCCACTTCTTCGCGCCGGTCTTCGCGTCGAGCGCCCAGATCACGCCCTGGCCGTTGCCGCGGTAGAAGCTCTTCGCGTTGCCGGGCACCGTCGAGATGTAGACCGTGTTCCCGTAGACGGCGGGAGCCATGTCGATGCCTTCGTTCGCGTTGCGCGTCAGCTTCTGCGAGCGCCAGAGCTCCTTGCCCGTCTTCGGGTCGAGTGCGAACGCGAAGTCGGACGTCGCTCCGTAGACACGGCCGTAGCCGATCGTGAGGCCGTTCGGGCCGATGTCGGGCGCGTTGTACGCGCGCTTCCAGAGGATCTTGCCGCTCTGGAGCGAGATCGCCTCGACGTTCGAGTTCAGGTCCTGCGTGTAGACGACCGTGCCTGCGACCAGCGGCGTCGATGCGTAGCCGCCGAAGACGCCGCTCGCAGTGATCGGCACGCTCCAGGCGACGCCGAGCTGCTTGACGTTCGACGAGTCGATCGACCCCTGGGTCGCGCGTGTGTTCGCGAGATCGCCGTTCGGCGCGGGGAACTGGGCGGCGCTCTGCTTCGCCTCGGGCGGTGCTCCGGACGGAGCGGCGACGGCCGGAGGCACGGCGTTCTGTGAGCCGCCGGCGACCGTCACGGTCTTCGTGTGACCGGGCGTCGCGTAGTGACCGATGATCCAGCCGACGAAGACGCCGGCGAAGATCAGGCCGACGACGATCGTCATGATCAGCGCCTCCGCGGTGTAGACCCCGAGCCCACGCTTTCGCCGAGTCGCCATTCCAGGAGTCTGCCTGCCCGCCTGCGAGCTACGCCTAAACCGAGGGAATTCGGGCCTCCGGGGCCTCGTTGGCACTAGGTACAATTCCGATACCTAGTACAGCGAATGGAGAGTGACCCTGTTTTGAGCGACCTGCTGCTCGTCCCGCTCGAGGACACCGTGGTGTTCCCGGGCATGACCGTCACGCTGACGGTCGACGTCGGCGACGAAGAGCGCGTGCTGCTCGTGCCGAGGCACGAGTCCGAGTACGCAAAGGTCGGCACCGTGGCCGAGGTTGCCGATCGCGTCCGCCTGCCCGGCGGCGCTCACGCCGTCGCGCTTTCCGGCCTCCACCGCGCCGTGATCGGCGCAGCCCACACCGACTCGCAGGGGCGTCTACGCGTCGAGGCCGACGAGCGGCCCGACGAGAACCCGCCGCCCGTGCAGACGCGCGAGCTCGAGCGCGAGTACCGCGCCGTCGTCGAGGAGATCCTCGAGCTGCGCGATGCGGACGAGCGCGTCAGCGCGTTCCTGCGCTCGATCACCGAGGCCGGGACGCTCGCGGACACGTGCGCGTACTCGCCGGACATCTCGTTCGCACAGCGTGTCCAGCTGCTCGAGCAGGTCGACATCGTCGAGCGGCTGAGTTCGCCCTCGAGTTGCAGCGCGAGCGGCTCGCTGAGCTGCAGGTGCGCCGGCGGATCCGCGAGGACGTCGAGTCCGACGCGGGGAAGCAGCAGCGCGACTACGTGCTGCGCAAGCAGATGGAGTCGATCCGCAAGGAGCTCGGCGAGGACGAGGGATCGCTCCTCGACGAATACCGTCAGAAGATCGAGGACGCGGGCATGCCCGACGACGTCCGTGCGCAGGCCGAGCGCGAGCTGCGCCGGCTGGAGTCGATGGGCGACTCCTCGGGCGAGGCGCCGATGATCCGCACCTATCTCGACTGGCTCACGTCCGTGCCGTGGTCGCAGCGCTCCGAGGAGCGCCTCGACCCGCAGCACGCGCGTGAGGTGCTCGACACGGACCACGCGGGCCTCGAGGACGTGAAGGACCGCATCGTCGAGTACCTCGCGGTGCGCAAGCTGCGCGAGGAACGCGGCATCCCGAACGACAAGCGGAGCGGCGCGATCCTGACGTTGATCGGGCCGCCCGGGACGGGCAAGACGTCGATCGGCGAGTCCGTCGCACGCGCGTTGAACCGCGAGTTCGTGCGCATGTCGCTCGGCGGCATCCGTGACGAGGCGGAGATCCGCGGCCACCGGCGTACGTACATCGGCTCGATGCCGGGCCGGCTCGTGCGCGCGCTGCGCGACGCGAAGACGATGAACCCGGTGATCCTGCTCGACGAGGTCGACAAGGTCGGCGCCGACTGGCGCGGCGACCCGTCGGCCGCGCTGCTCGAGGTGCTCGACCCGGCGCAGAACCATTCGTTCCGCGACCACTACCTCGACGTCGAGCTCGATCTCTCCGACGTCTTCTTCATTGCGACCGCGAACGTCGCCGACACGATCCCGGGCCCGCTGCTCGATCGCATGGAGGTCATTCGCTTCGACGGCTACACCGTCGACGAGAAGACCGCGATCGCCCGCGACTACCTGTGGCCGCGGCAGCGGGAGCGGAACGGGTTGATCGAGGACGAGGTCTCGGTCGCCGACGACGTCCTGAAGCTCGTCGTCGCCGAGTACACGCGCGAGGCCGGCGTCCGGCAGCTCGAGCGCGAGCTCGGGACGATCCTGCGCAAGACCGCGACGAAGGTCGCGTCGAAGCAGGTCGAGCCGCCGCTCGTCGTCGATCTCGATGTCGTCCGCGACGCACTCGGCCGCCAGAAGGTGTTCCAGGAGGTCGCGGAGCGGACGGCGGTGCCGGGTGTCGCAACCGGGCTCGCCGTCACGGGCACCGGCGGCGACGTGCTCTTCGTCGAGGCCACCTCGATGGAAGGCGGCACCGAGCTGATGCTCACGGGCCAGCTCGGCGAGGTGATGAAGGAGTCCGCGCGCATCGCGCTCTCATACGTCCGCTCGCATGCGGACGACCTCGGCATCGAATCCGACGCGTTCGAGGACCGTGCGTTCCACGTGCACGTGCCGGCGGGAGCGATCCCGAAGGACGGGCCGAGCGCCGGGATCACGATGGCCACCGCACTCGCGTCGCTCCTCTCGGAGCGGCCGGTGAAGCACACGGTCGGCATGACCGGCGAGGTGACGCTGCAGGGCCGCGTGCTTCCGATCGGCGGCCTGAAGCAGAAGGTGCTCGCCGCGCACGCCGCCGGCCTCACCGACGTGATCATCCCGGAGCGGAACCGAGCCGATCTCGACGACGTCCCGGTGGATGTCCGCGAGGCGATGACGTTCCATCCGGTGATGACGCTCGGCGAGGTGCTCGGGCTCGCGCTCGAGCCGAAGTCGAAGCCGCAGCTGCATGCGGTGTAGGCAGTGCAGCCCGCTGCCCGAGGAGGTCGCCCGAGCGGCGGACCTCCTCGGGCGGCGCTGGATGCTCGCGATTCTCTGGGCCGCGGCCGAGGAGGGCGCCGTGCGCTTCAACGAGTTCAAGCAGGCGCTCGAGGGCATCCCCCCGCGGACGCTCGCGCAGCGCCTCGTCGAGCTCGAAGAGGCCGGTGTGCTCGAGCGGCGGGTGCTCGACGGCCGCCCGCCGCGGGTCGAGTACCGGCTGACGGCCGCGGGGCGCAAGCTCCGTGTGCTCGTCGACGCCATGCGTGTGTACGCGCAGGCGACCTGACTTCAGTTAGGTCGCAGCCTTGTAAGGTCAGGCGATGGATGCCGACCGCTTCCTTCGTGAGCTACCGGAGCAGCTGAGAGACGTCTCGCGGTTCGAGGCGATCCTCGAGGACGTCCCGGGGCTTGCGAAAGCGAACAACCTCGCGCTGCTGAACGTCGCGGCGCGGTGCCTCGACGACGGCGAGTCGTACGTCGAGGTCGGGACGTTCCACGGCACCTCGCTCATCTCCGCGCACATCGGCAACGACGGCGACTTCGTGGCGCTCGACAACTGGTCGATGGGCGACGGCAGCCGCGAGCAGCTCGAGGAGAACCTCGCGCGCTACTCGCTCGAAGCCACACTGCTCGAAGGCGACGCGTTCGAGACGCTACGCAGCAGCCGACTCGACGGTCGTAAGGTCGGCGTCTACT
Source organism: uncultured Actinomycetes bacterium (assembly GCA_963838985.1). GTDB lineage: Bacteria > Actinomycetota > Thermoleophilia > Gaiellales > Gaiellaceae > Palsa-739. The sequence goes on along the minus strand of CAWITF010000005.1, from coordinate 360,289 downwards.
ACTACGACAACGGCCACGAGTACGAGCAGCAGCTCGACGGCATGCGACTGATCGAGCCGCACCTCGTCGACGGCGCGCTCGTCATCGTCGACGACACCGACTGGGAGAAGGTCGAGCGCGCGGTCGACGACTATCTCGCCGAGCAGCCGTGCGCGACCGAGATCTGGCGCGTCGACGGCAAAGACCGCGGCCACCCCGAGTGGTGGGAAGGCATGCGCGCGCTTCGTTACGCGCGGAGCTGAAGCCCGAACAGGGGGTCAGACCCCTAACTCGTCGCCGCGACCGACCTGCGCGGGCGCGGCACCGCGGCGTGTGGCCCTCGGTTCACGGCGAGCAAAGCGAAGCGGTCGCCAGTGAACAGATGGGTTAGCGCCGCGAAGCGGCGATAACCCATCAAACGACAGGCGACAGCGCGGCGATCTCGCGCTGCTCGGCGAGGCGGGAGAGTGCTTGCGTCTCGATCTGGCGGACGCGCTCGCGGGTGATGCCCATGCGCCGGCCGATCTCCTCGAGCGAGTGCGGCTCCTGCTCGGCGTCCAGGCCGTAGCGAAGCCTGATCACCTGCTGCTCGCGCTCGGGCAGCGTGCGATCGCGCGGTGCAGCGCGTCGTCGCCGAGCGCGACCACGACTTCCTCCTCGACGTTCGCCGACTCCTGCGCGACGAGGTCGCCGAACGACGTGTCGCTGTCGTCGCCGACCGCCTTGTCGAGGCTCGCCACCGTGCGCGCAGCGTTGCGCGCCTCCCGCACGTGCTTCACGTTGAGCTTCGCCTTCTCCGCGACTTCCTCGTCCGTCGGCGGCCGCTCGAGCTGCGCGACGAGCGTCGCGCTCGGCGCGCGCGATCTTCTGCTCGCGCTCGACGATGTGCACGGGGATGCGGATCGTCCGCGACTTGTTCGCGACGCCGCGCTGCACCGCCTGACGGATCCACCAGGTCGCGTATGTCGAGAACTTGTAGCCGCGGCGCCAGTCGAACTTCTCGACCGCGCGGATCAGGCCGATGATCCCTTCCTGGATCAGGTCGAGCAGCGAGAGGCCGTGGCCCTGGTACTTCTTCGCGATCGAGACGACGAGGCGCAGGTTCGAGTTGACCATCCGGTCCTTCGCCGCGCTTGTCGCCGACGCTCGATCTTCTTCGCGAGCTCGACCTCCTCCGCCGCTGTCAGCAGCGGATAGCGGCCGGCCTCGTTCAGGAAGAGCTGCAGCGAGTCGGTCGTCATCGCGGCGACCTCGCTGTTCACGTAGGTCGACTCCTCGACCTCGGGCAGACCGCAGTCGTCGGTGAGCTCGATCCCGCGCTCTTCGATCTGCTCGTAGAGCCCGTTCAGCTCGTCGTCGTCCAGCTCGAGCTCCTGGACGAGCGCGGTGAAGGCCGACATGTTGATGCAGCCCGATCTCCTCGCCGTACTCCATCAGGGCACGCAGCTGCTGCTCGCTCGTCATATCCTCGTCATTCCCTAGGGGGAGGCCGGCCTAACCAAGACCACGTAAGGAAACGGTGAAACGTCCCGAATGGTTTCCCGCCAAACCTTCCCGGTACAATCGCACGGTGCACCACGGCGTCTGGGAGCTCGTGTTTCTGATGGTGATCCTCAAGATCCCGATCGTCTACCTCTGCGGCGTCGTCTACTACGCGATCAAGGCCGAGCCGCGCCCCGACGCGGGCGCCGGCGGTCACCGCGCAGCTCGGGCCGGACGGCTCGTCCGGCGGCTCGTCCACGCGCCCGCGACGCGGCCGTACGGCCGCGCCCGCACGGCGGGCCGACCCGCACGTATCCGCGCACGCCGCGTACGGCCACCGTCGCGAGGCGGCGCGCCGGTGAGCGCGTAGCGACGAGGGCGGCGCCGACGACAGCCGCCGACCTCGTCGCGGGTTACCTCGCGGCGCTCGCGATCTTCATCGCCCTCATCGGCGTCGCCTGGCATCCGCTGCGGCTGATCGGGCCGGCGATCCTGATCTCGCATGATCGCCGCCGGCATGGGCGGCAAGCGGAAGCGGCTCGCCTTCGCCGCGGTGATGATCGTCACGGCCTGCTTCTTCTTCGGGCTGATGATCGCGGTCATCACGTCTCGCTCGCTCTGGTAGCACTGCTACAACGAGGAGTGCGATGACGAGACCGGAGGTCGACGGGCTCAACGCGGGCTACGCAGCGCTGCTCCTCGAGCAGTACCTCGACAACCCCGGGGCCGTCCCGACCGAGTGGCGCGCACTCTTCGAGAGCGCGTCCCGAAGAGGAGCTGCTCGCGATGCAGCCCGGCCTCGCGCGTCTGCTCGAGCGCTTCGAGCGGAACGGCGGCAACGGCCATGTCGCCGCAGAGCCCCCGCCGCCGGCACCCGCATCGCCGCCGGCACCTGCACCGGTCGCCGCGCCCCCGGACGACGAGCTGCTCGGCGGCATCGCCGCCGCGATGTCGCTCGTGAAGGCACTCCGCATGCACGGGCACCTGGCGGCGCACCTCGACCCGCTCGGCTCCGAGCCGCCGGGCGACCCGGCGCTCGAGCCCGAGCGGCTGATCCCGAAGCTGACACCGGAGCTGATGGCGCGCATCCCCGCGCCGCTCCTCCGGCTCTACGTCGAAGGCGACACGCTCGCCGACGCTCTACCCGCGCTTGCGCGAGATCTACTGCGGCACGATCGCGTACGAGATCGAGCACATCTCCGATCACGAGGAGCGCGTCTGGCTGCGGCAGGCGATCGAGTCCGGTCGCTACCGGCAGCCGCTCTCGAACGACGAGCAGCGTGCAGCTGCTCGCGCGCCTCAGCCAGGTCGAGGGGATGGAGACGTATCTGCGGCGCGCGTTCCTCGGGCAGAAGCAGTTCTCGATCGAGGGCCTCGACGTGATGGTGCCGATGCTCGACGAGGCGATCGAGCTCGCCGCGGACGTCCGGCGCGCACGAGGTCGTGATCGGCATGGCGCATCGCGGACGCCTGAACGTGCTCGCGCATGTCGTCGGCCGGCCGTACGACGTGATCCTCCGCGAGTTCGAGGGCGAGCGCACGATCGAGGCCGTCGTCGTCGAGCGAGGAGGGCGGCAGCGGCGACGTCAAGTACCACCTCGGCGCCGAGGGGACGCGCACGACGCGCGCGGGCGACATCACCGTCACGCTCGCGTCGAACCCGAGTCATCTCGAGGCGGTCGACCCGGTCGTCGAGGGTCGCGCCCGCGCCGAGCAGACCGACCGCTCGACGCGCGAGGGCTATCACGACCCGGCCGTCGCGCTGCCGATCCTCATCCACGGCGACGCGTCGTTCGCCGGACAGGGCGAGGTCGCGGAGACGCTGAACCTCGCAGGGCCTCGCGGGCTACTCGACCGGCGGCACGCTGCACCTGATCGGCAACAACCAGGTCGGCTTCACGACCGACCCGAACGACGGGCGCTCGACGCGGTACTCGAGCGACCTCGCGAAGGGCTTCGACGTCCCGATCATCCACGTCAACGCCGACGATCCCGAGGCCGCGATCTCGGCCATCCGGCTCGCGCTCGCGTACCGCCGCCGCTTCGGCCATGACGTCGTCGTCGACCTCGTCGGCTATCGCCGGCACGGGCACAACGAGCAGGACGAGGCGGCGTACACGCAGCCGCTGCTCGCCGCCGCGATCGCTGCGCATCCGACCGTGCGCGAGCAGTTCGCGGAGCGAGCTCGTCGACGACGGCGTCGTCACCGAGGCGCAGGCGCGACGAGCTCTTCGCCGACGTGCTGACGCAGCTCAAGGCCGCGCACGAGGCGCTGAAGGCACGTTCGCGCAGCCCGCCGCCGCGCGCACGACGGCCGCATTCCCGCCGGGACGGCGACACGACGTCGTCACCGCGGTCGCCGCCGACCGGCTCCGCGAGCTGAACGAGGAGCTGCTGCGCGTGCCGGACTGGTTCACGCCGCACCCGAAGCTGATGAAGCAGCTGGAGCGCCGCCGCGACGACGCTCGAGCAGGGCGGCATCGACTGGGGCCAGGCGGAGGCGCTCGCCTTCGCGTCGCTCCTCGTCGACGGCATCCCCGTCCGCATCACCGGCCAGGACACCGAGCGCGGCACGTTCTCGCACCGCCACGCCGTGCTGCACGACGTGAACACCGGCGCGACGTTCACGCCGATGCAGCATCTCGACGAGGCGGCGGCGTCGTTCGAGATCCACAACTCGCCGCTCTCGGAGTACGCCTGCGTCGGCTTCGAGTACGGCTACTCGGCGGCGGCGCCGGAAGCGCTCGTGCTCTGGGAGGCGCAGTTCGGCGACTTCGTCAACGGCGCGCAGATCATCATCGACCAGTTCATCGTCGGCCGGCCTCTCGAAGTGGGGCGAGACGCTCGCGCCTGACGCTGCTGCTGCCGCATGGCTACGAGGGCAACGGCCCCGAGCACTCGAGCGCGCGGCTCGAGCGGTTCCTGCAGCTCGCGGCGCAGGAGAACATCCGCATCGCGAACTGCACGACGTCGGCGCAGTACTTCCATCTCGCTGCGGCGGCAGGCGCTCGACGCGACCGCGCGCCCGCTCGTCGTGATGACGCCGAAGGGGCTGCTGCGGCTGAAGCAGGCGGGCTCGACGCTCGACGATCTCGCGCACGGCGAGTTCCAGCCGATGCTCGACGACGCGCAGCGCCGACCGCGAGCAGGTGACGCGGCTCGTGCTCTGCTCAGGGGAAGATCTACTACGACATCGTCGGGCACGAGGACCGCGACGCGCGGAGCGCGTCGCCGTCGCGCGGCTCGAGCAGCTCTATCCGTTCCCGGTCGAGCAGGCGGCAGCGCTGCTGCGCGGCTATCCGAACCTGCGCGAGGTCGTCTGGGCGCAGGAGGAGCCGCAGAACATGGGCGCGTGGCGGGCGATCAGGCACCGGCTCGAGGAAGCGAAGCCGGACGGCGTGCCGCTCCTCTACGTCGGCCGCCCGTGGCGGGCGAGCCCGAGCGAGGGCTATCCGACGGCGCACCTGCGCGAGCAGGACCGGATCGTTCGCGCGGCGCTCGCACCCAGCGCGCTGACGGCGCTCTAGCGCTTGCCCTTGCGGGCGCGCTGCAGCTGGATCAGCTTCGACGCGGCCCTGGGGCCGTGCTTGCGCGCGAGCTGGATCGCGAGCTTCCGCTGCTTCGGCGGCAGCCGGCGCCAGATGTCGTAGAGCGTGATCGCGACGCCGACAGGGCCGGGCGCGGAGCGTCCGAGGCGCGGCCATGCGTCCATGTTAGTCGCCTGGCCGTGCCCATGACCGTCGCCGTTGGTCGCCGTGCGCGCTCCAGTCGTTCGACTGGCCGTCGTCGTGGGCGAACGGCGCCGTCGGCGTGAGCGGCGACCGGCGCCGTCGCGAGGATGCGGCTCGGGTCGGTCGGCGTGAGCGTCACCTTGACGTGCGCCTGCTGGCGTCGGCGGTACCGCGGGCGCAGCCGGCTCGCGCACGGGTGCAGCGGGCTTGGGAGCCGCCGGTGCGGCCGGCTTCGGAGCGGCGACGTGGACGGCGGCCGGCTGGGAGTGAGCGCGGGTCGACCGGCGTGACGGCGACGCGTCGCCACGGGTGCCTCCGGCGGCGACGACGATCCTGGCCGGCGACGAGCTCGACGCGGGCCGGGCGAGGCGCTGCACGGGGACGGCCGGGATCGCGATCCGCACCGTGCTCGTGGCAGGCGGGGAGGCCGGCGGGGCAGCCGCGAAGACGAGGCGGGCCGGGCCGTCGTCCCTCCGGCGAGGCCGTGCGCGAATGACCGCGGCCCCGGCCACCGCGCCGGCGAGAAGCATGCTGCGACGACCGTTCGATACCCCTCATGCTTTCGCCCCCTGGTGCCGACAACATCACTCGAACGAGGTATCGGCAGATGGCGACGCGGCCTTGAACATCGTTCGGAATGAGGGGTTACGCCGTGGGAAGCTTCAAGTTCAAGCTCGTCGTCTATTTCCTGCTCCTGTCGCTGCTGCCGATTGCAGCGGCCTTCTGGGGATTCACGTCGCGTCGCCGGCCAGAGCGAGACGCGCCGGGTCGACGCGCGGCTCCAGGCCGGCCTCCGGGCGACGCTCGCCGCCTACCAGGAGCGGCTCGACGCAGCGCAGCGCGAGCGCCGAGTCGCTCGCCCGCAACCGCACCTTCCAGGTCGAGCTGCAGCGCCGCGACCTCGCGGCGACTCGTCGCACGCGCTCGCAGGGCGCGGACGGCATCTCCGTCACGGCCGGCGACGGCCTCGACGTCGGGCCGCGGCCGCGCTTCGCCGCGCACGCGCCAGGTTCTCGTCCTGACCCGCAACGGGCTCGCCGGCGACCGTCACCGTGTCGGTGCCGTTCGACCGCGCTCGTCGGGCGATCCGTCCGCACAGCCGGCCTCGCTCCCGCCGACTCGCTCGTCGCTCTTGCGCGACGTCACGCATCGTCGCTTCGTCGCCTGACGTCGTCGGCACTGTCCGACTCGGAACCGGCCGCACGCAGACCGTGCGTGTGCACGGCGAGCGCGTTACCGCGCGCTCGTCGCGCCGGCGGTGTCCGATCGCGCGGCGTCGCGCTTCGCCGTACTCACCCCGCAGTCGCTGATCGACGCCGCGAACGCCACGTCGCGCAACCGGCTGCTGCTCGGGCTGCTCGCGTCGCTCGCGCTCGTCGTCGCTCGTCGCGTACTTCGAGGGGCGCTCGATCGTGCGCACGCTGCGCAGCCTCGCCGAGGCGGCGCACGCGATCGCGCGCGGCCGGCTCGCGCGAGCGCGTTCCGGTTCGCGGCACGGACGAGTTCGCGCTGCTCGGCATCGGCGTTCAACGAGATGGCGAACCAGCTCGCAGGCGCGGCTCGACGGAGCTCGACGAGGAGCGCGGCCGACTGCGCGACGCGATCACGCGCTTCGGCGAGGCGCTCGCGGCGACCCACGACGTCGACCAGCTCCTGCGCGTGATCGTCGAGGCCGCGGTCGAGGCGACCGGGGCGCACGGGGCCCGTCTGATCGCCGAGGACGGGCATATCGTCGAGGCGGGCGATCCCGACGCGCTCGGGCGAGCGGCTCGAGTTCCCGCTCACCGCGGGCCGCGCGATGTTCGGGCACGCTCGTGCTCATCGGCGACTCGTTCGACGCCGAGCAGCGGATGACGGCGACGCTCGCTCGCGTCGCATGCGGCGATCGCGCTCGAGAACGCGCGGCTGCACCGGATCGTCGAGCGGCAGGCGCTCGTCGACGGTCTCACCGGCATCGCGAACCGGCGTCAGTGCGAGGACGCGCTCACCTCACGAGATCGCGCGCGCCGAGCGGCTCGGCGCGCCGCTGACGCTCGTGCTCGCCGACCTCGACGACTTCAAGGCGATCAACGACGCTGCATGGCCACGCGGTGGGCGACGACGTGCTGCGCGAGTTCGCCTCGGTGCTCCGCGCGACCGTCCGCGACGTCCGACCTCGCCGGGCCGCTGGGGCGGGGAGGAGTTCGCTCCTGCTCCTTCCCGGCGCCGACGCCGTCGGCGGCGCCCAGCTCGCCGATCGCGTCCGCGCGGCCCTCGCCGAGCGGTCGTTTCTCGGCCGCGACGGGCGCCGTCGTCGACGGTCACCTGCAGCTTCGGCGTCGCCCAGCTCGCGCCGGGCGCCGACGACCGGGAGCTCTTCGCCGCGGCCGACCGGGCGCTCTACCGGGCCAAGCGGGAGGGCAAGAACCGGGTCGAGCCCGACGGCACCCGTCCGGAGCTTTTAGTAGTCTCGACGCGGCAATCCGGACCGAAACCGGTCCGAAACGGGCTATAATGCCCCTCGAGGAGCACGAGGGCACGTCCCCGATCGGGAGGAAGGATATGCCGGTAGAGACACCGTCGTTGTTCGCCGCAGGTGATCAAGGATCACCTCGAACTGAAGGAACGGAACTCCGACGCTCGACCGCCAGATGCCGATCGACCGCTACAAGGCCGAGGATCCGTTCCAGAATCACCCGCTGTTCAAGACCGAGGAGCAGGCGCGCCTCGAAGAGACGATGGACGGCGTCCAGCCCGACTTCGTCGTCCAGACGATGGACACGCCGACCGGCCTGCCCTGGCCCGGCGAGGAGACCGCGGAGAGTGCGGCCGCGCCCGCAGGCGAGATCGAGGACTCCGGCTTCTGGGCGGTCGACCGCGCCCGCGACTTCGACTGGGGCGACTGAGGTCTTCGGCGCGCGACGCAGCGCTTCGCGGCGATCCGCGCTGTTCGACCTGGCGACCGCCTCGCTTTGGCTGGCTGCCAGGCACCTGCTGGTGCCTGGCGACCGCTTGTACAGGATCGCCGCGCGACGAGCTCGGAAGGTCGGCGACGAATGCCGCCATCTCCCGATGGCGGGACTCGTCGCGTCGCGCTGGCGCAGGATCGCGCTCGGGTGGATCGTCGCGGTCACGCGCTCGGCGAGATCCGACTCGACCCAGCGCCGCGCTCCTTCGTCACGCGGAACTGCTTGCCGAGGAGCGACTGCGCCGCGGTCGCGCCGAGGCAGACGAGCACCGCGCGGCTTGACGACCGCGAGCTCGGCCTCGAGCCACGGCCGGCACGCCATCTCCTCCGACCAGCGTCGGCTTCGCGTGGATCCGCCGCTTGCCGCGCGCCTCCCACTTGAAGTGCTTCACCGCGTTCGTGACGTAGGTCGCGCCGCGGTCGATGCCGGCCTGCTCGAGCGCCTCGTCGAGCAGGCGGCCGGCCGGCCCGACGAACGGCCGTCCCTGCGAGGTCCTCCTGGTCGCCCGGCTGCTCGCCGACGAGCATCACCGCTGCGCCTTTGCCGCGCCCTCGCCGAACACCGTCTGCGTCGCCGTCTTCCAGAGCGGGCAGGCGCGGCAGCCGGCCGCCGCCTCTCGCAGCTTCGGGAGCGTCGGCCGCGACGGGCACGTAGGCGGCGGCGGTCGGCTCGACCGATCGACTTTCGGCTTTCCCTGGCGGACGGGGCAGGAGCGATCCCGATCGAGGAGCATGCCCTGCGGGGCGCATCGATCGTTGAGGCGGACGTGGTTGTGCGGCCGACCCCGCATCTCCGGCTGATGCCCGAGAGACACTGCCGTTTACGGCGCCCCTGAGCTCGTCGAGTCCTACCGCCGGCTTGCCGACCTGTTCCACGAGGTGCTCGCCGAGCAGAGCCTCGACGCGCTGCTCGTGCGGATCGCCGACACGCTCGCGCGACCTGATCCCGCACGACACGCTGACGATCTACGAGGCCGACGAGGCGCAGCAGGTGCTGCGGCCGGTGCTCGCCCGCGACGAGTGGGTCGACGAGATCATGCGGCACGCGCTCCGCTTCGACGAGGGGATCACCGGCTGGGCCGCACCGAGGCGCGAGCCGACGCTCGTCAACCAGGCGCATCTCGACCCGCGCGTCCGCTTCGTGCCGGGCACGCCGAACGACCCGGAAGCGCTGATCTCGATCCCGCTGATCGCCCGCGCGCAGATCAAGGGCGTGCTCAACATCTATCGGATCGGCGACGACGCGGCAGTTCAGCGACGCCGAGTTCGAGCTCGCCAAGCGCTTCGCCGACGCAGCCGCGCTCGCGCTCGACAACGCACAGATCCGCGCCCGGCTCGAGCACCAGGCGCAGCACCGACTCGCTGACCGGCCTCTTCAACCATCGAAGCTTCCACGAGCGGCTGCTGCATGCGCATTGCAGGACGCGAGCCGCACACATGCGCCCGTCGCCGTGCTGATGCTCGACATCGACGACTTCAAGCGGGTGAACGACGTGCACGGCCACGGCGTCGGCGACGAGCTCCTGCGACTGCTCGCCGACACGCTGCGCTCCTGCGTGCGGCCGGACGACGTCGTCTGCCGGCTCGGCGGCGAGGAGTTCGGCGTGATCATGACTCGTGCCAGGGCGACGACGCGGTGACCGTCGCCGAGCGCCTCGTCGGGAGAGCTCGCCGAGCTCGAGTTCCCCGCCGTCGGTGCGCTCACCGTCTCGGTCGGGATCGCGCTAGGGCCCGAGCACGCGATGAACCCGCGCGAGCTCGCCGTCTGCGCGGAGGCCGCGATGATGACCGCGAAGGCGCACGGCAAGAACCGCGTCGTCCTCTACGACGAGAACGCCGTCGACCGCCCCGGCGCGCCGCGCCACGAGCGCGACGTCCGCTCGATCGCGCACATGAAGATGCTGCAGAGCCTCAGCGGCAAGCTGAACCGCCTGAACGACGTCCGCGAGATCGGCGACGAGATCGCGGCCGAGCTTCGCTCGCTGATCGACTACCACAACTGCCGCGTCTTCGTCGTCGACGAGCTGACGAGCTCGTCCCCGTCGCGTTCCGCGGCGAGTTCGTGGTCGAGACGGTCGCGCTGCCGCTCGAGCTGCTGCGCACCCGCATCGGCGAAGGCATCACCGGCCGCTGTGCCGAGCGCGGCGAGTCGCTTCTGATCGGCGACGCGGCCAACTGCGAGTTCGGCAACCGCATTCCCGGCACGCCCGTGATCGAGGAGTCGCTGCTCGCGGTGCCGCTCCGCTACGGATCGCGCGTCGTCGGCGTGATCGTGATCTCGAAGCTCGGGCTCGACCAATTCGACGAGGACGACGTCCGCCTGCTCGAGGTGCTCGCCGGCCACGCTGCGGTCGCGGTCGAGAACGCGAGCCTCTACGAGTCCGCGCGCCGCGAAGCCGATAGCGCGACGACGCTGCTCGAGTTCGGCCGCGCGCTCGCGACGGCCGGCAGCCTCGACGAGATCTACGAGCGGTCGTCCAGCTCACAGCCGATCTGCTCGGCTCACCGCGGACGTCGATCTGGATCGCGGACGAGGACGGGTGGCTGACGCCGCGCAAGCTGCACGGCCACTCGGACGCGCAGCGCGCGGCAGTCGAGGCGCGACGCTTCGAGGTCGCGGAGATGCGGCGCACGCATCGATGTCGGCTTCGAGCCGTTCGTGATCGACGCCGGACGACTGATCGCGAAGGCCGGCACGGAGCCGCTCGAGGACGGCGCGTCGTACGCGATCGCGCCGCTCGACGTCGGCAGTCGCGGCGGCTGCATCGTCGCCGCGCTCGCGAACGACGGCTTCGGCGAGCGCGAGCTGCGCCTGCTCGGCGGCCTCGCGCACCAGGCGAAGCTCGCGATCGCGAACGCCTGAACTACGAAGGTCTCGAGCGGAGCTTCGTCTCGACGGTCGAGGCGCTGGCGAACGCGCTCGAGGCGAACGACGAGTACACCTCGACACACGCGCGCTGGATCACCGACCTCGCGCTTCGCGTCGGGCAGCGAGCTCGGCCTCGGCGAGCGGGCGCTCAAGCGGCTCGAGCTCGGAGCGTTGCTGCACGACATCGGCAAGATCGGCATCCCGAGCGGCATCCTCTCGAAGCCGGGCCGGCTGACGGCCGAGGAGCGTGCGGTGATGGAGACGCATCCGGAGCTCGGCGAGCGGATCATCGCGCCGATCGACCGGCTGCAGGAGGTGGGCGCGATCGTCCGCCACTGCCACGAGCGCTGGGACGGCAACGGATATCCCGACGGGCTCGGCGACGAGTCGATCCCGCTCGAGTCGCGGATCATCTTCGTCTGCGACGCGTACCACGCCATGACGACCGATCGCCCGTACCGCAAGCGGCTGAGCCATCCCGAGGCCGTGCGCCGCCTACGCGAAGGCGCAGGCTCGCAGTTCGACGCGGACGTCGTCGAGGTCGCGCTGCGCGTGATCGACGGCTAGCGCCGCCGCTGGATATCCGCGTCTTCGTACATGCACGCCCGCGCAGCGCGCGCTCCGCGCTCCGTCCAGCCCTCGGGCGGCCGGGAGTCCGGCGACAGCTCGCGGAGCGTGTTGCAACGGCCGCAGCGGAGCACGGGGTAGCTCTCATGGAGCTCACCGGCCTTCGACCAGCGGTGACCCGCGACGACGCAGAGCACGTTCATGGGCGGATCCTACGCCGATGAGCAGCTGTAGCGTCCCCCCGATGAGCGAACAGCTGCTGAGCGACGTCGACCGGATTGCGCGGGAGACCGGCTTCTCCGGCGTCGTGCGTGTCGGCGACGACGTGCGAAGCTACGGGCACGCCGACCGCGCACACGAGGTTCCGAACGAGCGCACGACCGTCTTCGGCATCGCGAGTGGAGCGAAGCCGCTCACGGCGCTCACGGTCGTCAGCTTGATCGAGGACGGCCTGCTCGGCCTCGACACGGCGGCAAGGGAGTACCTCGGGCCGGACCTTCCGCTGATTCGCGACGACGTGACGATCGAGCACCTGCTCGCGCACCGCTCCGGCATCGGCGACTACCTCGACGAGGAGACCGAGCTCGATCTTGCCGGCTACACGCTCTCCGTTCCCGCGCAGGAGCTCGCCACGACGGAGCAGTACCTCGCGGTCCTCGACGGGCAGCCACCGAAGTTCGCCGCGGGCGAGCGGTTCGCGTACTGCAACAGCGGCTACGTCGTCCTCGCCCTGATCGCCGAGCGCGCGAGCGGCGTCGCGTTCCACCAGTTGGTGCAGCAACGCATCTGCGAGCCCGCCGGGATGGACAACACCGCGTTTCTTCGCTCGGACGAGCTCCCAGGCGTTGCGGCAGCGGGCTATGTCGATGACGCCTTGCGCACGAACGTCTTCCACCTGCCCGTGCGTGGCAGCGGCGACGGGGGCGTCTACAGCACCGTCGACGACGTCTTCGCGCTCTGGCGCGCGTTCTTCGCCGGCGTGCTCGTCTCCGTCCACTGGGTCGCGGAGATGACCAGGCCGCGCAGCGAGGCGGGCGGCCGCCGCTACGGGCTCGGGTTCTGGCTGCATCCCGCGAACGACACGGTTCTGTTCGAAGGCAGCGACGTGGGCGTGTCCTTCCGCACGGCCCACCGTCCGAGCTCGGGCGTCACCTATGCGGTCGTCTCCAACACGACCGACGGCGCCTGGCCGATCGCGCGCGCGGTCGAGCCGGAGCTCTTCGAGAGCGTCTAAGCGACGCGCACCGCGGCGCCCCCGCTCAGGTCGTGCGCGAGCCGCCGGAAAGGGCCGTCCTCGGCGAGCAGCTCGGTCTCGCTGCCGCGCTGGACGATGTTGCCGCGCTCGATCACGACGATCTCGTCGGCGCGACGGACGGTCGAGAGCCGGTGCGCGATGATGATCGAGGTGCGACCGTGCAGCAGCCGGTCGAGCGCGCGCTCGATCAGCACCTCTGTGGGGCGGTCGATGTTCGAAGTCGCCTCGTCGAGGATCAGGATGCGCGGGTCCGCGAGCAGTGCGCGGGCGATCGAGATCAGCTGGCGCTCGCCAGAGGAGAGCCCCGCGCCGCCCTCGCGCACGGCGTGGTCGAGCCCGCCGGAGACACGCGCCGCCACCCGGTCGACGCCGACCGCCGCGGCCGCGGCCGCGACCTCCTCGTCGGTCGCGTCCGGCTTGCCGAAGCGGATGTTCGAGGCGATCGTGCCGCTGAAGAGGAACGGATCCTGGAGGACGACGCCGAGCTGCCGGCGGTACGAGCGGAGCTTCACGCTTCGCAGGTCGACGCTGTCGACGCGCACCGCGCCCTTGTCCGGGTCGTAGAAGCGGCCGACGAGCCGCGCGAGCGTCGACTTGCCGCCGCCGGACTCGCCCACGAGCGCGAGGCAGCCGCCGGCCGGCACGCGGATGTCGACGCCCTTCAGCACCGGCTCCGCGCCGTAGGCGAAGACGACGCTGTCGATGTCGAGGTCGCCCTCGATGCGCGGCAGCTCGTGCGCATCTGCGCGGTCGCGGATGTCAGGCTCCTCGTCGAGGACCGACGCGATCTTCACCATCGCCGCCGCGCCCGACTGGAGCTGCCCGTACACGTCGGAGAGCTCCTGTAGCGGCTGGAAGACGAGCTGCAGCAGGTAGAGCGCCGTGATCAGCGTCCCGATCGTGATCGTGCCATGCGAGTACAGCGCATTGCTCGTGTAGAGCACGGCGCCGGTCGCGATCACGCCGAGAAACTCGATCGACGGGAAGAAGATCGAGAAGATCTTCTGCGTGTAGACGTTCTGGTCGCGGTTCGCCGCGTTCAGCTCGTCGAACTGCTGCTGGAACGCGCGCTCGCGGTTGAACGCCTGCACGACCGCCATCCCGGAGACCGACTCGGCGATCTGTGCGGTGACGACTGCGATCCGGTTGCGCGTCTCGACGAGCGCGACGTGCGACGTGCGCTGGAACCAGCGCGTCAGCACGAGCGCCGGCGGGATGATCGCGAAGACGACGAGACCGAGCCGCCAGTCCGCGATCAGCAGCGCGATCACGGCGGCGGGTAGGAGGATCACGTTCGCGATCAGCGTCGGCATGCCCTGCGAGAGCACGTCGGAGACCGCGTCGACGTCGCTCGTCAGGCGCGCGATGATCCAGCCCGCCTTCTGCTGCGAGAAGTAACGGAGCGACAGGCTCGTCAGGTGGTCGAAGAGGTCGCGGCGGAGCCCGAGCACCATCCGCTGCCCGAGGCCCGCGAGCCCGCGGATCAGCCACGCCTGCAAGCCCCAGCCGACGGCTGCGACGCCGAGGTAGATCAGGACGATCACCGTCAGGTGGTGCTCGTTCCGCGCCGCGATCCCCTTGTCGATCGCGTTGCGGACGAGCAGCCAGCCGCCGGTCTGCGCGGCCGCGTTGCCCGCGCCGACGAGCAGCAGCACGGCGGCCCACACACGCCTGCCCTCGAGATACCGCCAGAGCCGCTTCATGCTGCGACCACCTCGTCGCCGAACAACTCCGTGAAAGCCCCGCCTGCGAGCAGCAGCTCGCGTGGTGTCCCGGTCTCGACGATGCGCCCGTCGACGAGCACGACGGCGCGGTCGGCGAGCTCGACCGTCGAGAGCCGCTGCGTCGCCACGAGCACCGTGTGACCACGGAGCGCCGGCTTCAGCCGCGTTACGAGGCGGCGCTCGGTGAGCGTGTCCACGGCCGAGAGCGGGTCGTCGAGCACGACGACGCGCGCCCCGGTGACGAGCGCGCGCGCCAGCGCGACGCGTTGCCGCTGGCCGCCGGAGAGATTGACGCCGCGCTCGCCGATCAGCGTGTCGTAGCCGTCGGGGAGCTCGTCGACGAACGCATCGACGCCCGCCGCCTCGCAGGCCGCGAGCACGTCGTCCCAGTCGGCGTCGTCGCGCCCGGCGGTGAGATTCTCGCGGAGCGGCACGGAGAAGAGCACCGGCCGCTGCGTCACGAGCGCGACGTCGGCTCGCAGCTCGGCGAGTCGCACGTCTCGCGTGTCGACGCCGCCGACGAGCACGCGGCCGCCGGTGGGGTCGTAGAAGCGCGGCAGCAGGTTGAGGAGCGAGGTCTTCCCGGAGCCGGTCGGCCCGCAGACGGCGACGATCTCTCCCGGCTCGATCTCGAGCTCCAGCTCGCGAAGCACTTCCTCCTCGCCGCCGTAGGCGAAGTGGACGTGCTCGAAGCGCACGGACAGCGGGCCGGCGGGCAGCGGCTTCGGTGCGGCCGGCTCCGGCATCGGCTCGATGCCCTCGAGCCACGCGAAGCTCCGTCCCGCCGATGCGAGGGCACGCTGGGCGAGGTTCGTGATCCAGCCGAGCGCCTCGAGCGGCCACACGAGCTGCAGGAGCAGTGTCTCGAAGAGGACGAACTGCCCGATCGACAGGTGCCCGCCGATCACCTGGCGGCCGCCGAAGAAGACGACCGCCGCGATCGAGAGCGACGGCAGGTAGTAGAGACCGGGGAGGTGCTTCGCCTCGACGCCCGCCTGACGGAGCACGGTGTCTCGCACTGCCTCCGCGCGCTGGCCGAAGCGCCCGCGCACGTCCTCCTCGCGGCCGAACGCCTGCACCATCTCGATCCCGACGACTGCTTCGTCTGCCGCTTCGGTCACGTCGCCCTTGCGCTGCTGCACCTCGCGGGAGAGCGGATTGACGCGACGCGCGAACCGCAGCGCGAGCACGGTGATCGGCGGCATCGCGACCGCGGTGTAGAGCGCGAGTCGTGGGTTGACGATCACGAGCACCGCGCCGGCGGCGAGGATCATCATCACGCTCTGTATCCCCTGGACGAGCCCCCAGCCGATGAAGTAGCGGATCGGATAGAGGTCGTTGGTCGCGCGCGAGAGCACCTGCCCTGTTGCGTGCCTGTCGTAGAACGCGCGCGGATAGCGGAGGTACGCGGTGTAGAGCAGCTCGCGCATCCGGGCCTCGATGCGGATGCCGATGCGAGCAGTTGCGTAGCGGCGCGAGAAGTTGACGACGAAGCGTGCAGCGGCGAGCGCGACGATCGCGACGATGTACGGCCAGAGCGGATGCTTGTGGGAATCGATCGAGTCGTCGATCGCACGTTGCGTGATCAGCGGGATCGCGATCGAGATCGACGTGTAACAGAACGCCAGCACGAGGCCGAGCACGCCGAGACGCCGCTCGGCTCCCCAGAGGTGGAGGAGGCGGCGGAACGTCGGCAGCATGCCGAGGTCAGGGGGATCGACGGGATTCGGGTGCTCGGGCATAGCGAAGGCGCCCGCCACCGACGCTCCCTCCGCCCGGGCGGGCTGCAGCGCAACCGTAGCAGCGCGGTTTTTTTCTACGCGTCGCGGCGTCGCCGCGCGAGCGACGCGAGGCCTTCGCTGAAGCTCGGCGGCGTGAACGGCAGGTCGAAGCTCTGGCGTACGTCTGCGACCTCGCGGCGGCGGAGTGCGCGCTCGCGCTCGAGGAGCGCGTTGCGTTCGGCATCGAGTCCCTGCCGCTGCAACGCGAGCTCCCGCTCCCGTGTCTCGAGGGTCGCTTCGAGCCGGCGAAGCTCCGCTTCGCGCTCGCTCTCGCGCTCATTGTCGACGGGATCGCCCGGAGCCGGCGGGGGCAGCTCCGGCGGCGTGGCCAGGTGCTCGAGCGCTTCCGCCCGCGCGTCGAGCTCGGCCCGCTCGCGCTCGAGCTCGATCCGGGTCGCGGCGAGCTCCTTCTCGATCCGGCGTGCCTCGAGCGCACGCTCCTCCAACCGCTCCCGTTCGGCGGCTGCGAGCCGCTGCTCGGACTCGGACTCGCCGCGCACCGACGCCGCCGCCTCGAGCTCCCGCGCAAGCTCCCGCTCGCGCTCTACGACTGCTTCGGCCTCGGCCTCGAGCGCTGCCTGCCGCTCCCGCAGCTCCCGCTCGCGGGCGTCGAGGGCCTGCGCCCGCTCGAGCGCGGCCCGCTCGCGTGCGGCGACTGCCTCGCGCGCAGCCGGGTCAGCGGGCTCGCGAGCCGGTGGCGGCGGCGGGGCTCCGTGCTGCAGCTCGGCGAGCTCCCGCTCGCGGGCGGCGATCGCCTCCGCGCGCTCTCGCAGCGCGGTCTTCAGCGCGTCGAGCTCGGCGCGATAGCGCTCCTGCTCGGCGTGCCGCTCGGTCGCGAGCTCGCGTGCCAGGCGCAGCAGCTGCTCGCGGTCGAGGTCGACGCCCGTCTCGTCAGCCTCCGCATTCGCCGACCGCGGCGTCCAGCGGTCGAAGCCTTCCTCCCAGCTGTCTATGCCGCGTCCCTCCGCCAGCAGACGCTGACCATGTAGGGGAGGCCCGCCACTTTCGTGTGACTCGTGATCCAGTCGATCTCGACTGGGCCGTCGGGACGATCGACCGTGAGCGTGCCGGTGTGCACTCTGCGCGGCTGGACGGCGTCGAAATGCGGCTGCGCGCGGTCGGCGGTCATGTCGCCGACTTTCATCTGCAGCAGCTGCTCGCGCGTACGGCCGATCAAGGCGCAGGCCGCGTCGTTCGCGGCGACGTAGTTTCGGTCCTCGTCCCAGACGAAGACGGCGACACCCGACATGCATTCGGCAGCCTCGCCGAGCAGCGCGAGCTGCGCGAGGCGGGTCGCCTCGTTCTCGCTCACGTGACTCCGGCCTCGGTCCGCACCGGGGCTGCCGGCAGGATCAAGTTGAACTTCGCCCCGGATGGCACGGCATCCTCATACACGAGATCGCCCCCATGCGCGCGCGCATACGACCGGGCGATCGCAAGGCCGAGACCCGTGCCGGCCGCCGAGGCTCGCGAGCCGTCGCTGCGCGTGAAGCGCTCGAAGAGGTCGGGAACGAACGCCGGATCGACCCCGTGGCCGCTGTCCTCGACGCTGACGCGCAGATGCCGGTCGGTCTGCTCGGCGTAGACGCGGATCGGCGGCGTCCCGTACCGGAAGGCGTTCGTGACGAGGTTCGTCACGATTCGTTCGAGGACGTTGCGGTCGACGAGCGCGACGACGTCAGCTGGGACGTCGATCGTCACCGATCCGGCGTCTCTCGCGGCGGTGTTGACGATCTCCTGGACGTGCTCGCGTACCGGCACCGGCTCCGGCGAGATGTCGATCGCGTCGGCGTCGAGCCGTGAAAGGTCGAGCAGCTGCTCGATGAGCATCGCCATGCGCTGCGTCTGCTGGATCAACGCGTCGCGCACGCTCGCGCGCTGCGCCTCGTCGAGCCGTTCGCCGAGATGGTGCAGCGTCGTGACGAACCCGTGGATCGTCGTCATCGGCGTTCGCAGCTCATGTGCGGCCAGCGCGATGAAGTTCGTCTTCACCTCGTTCGCTCGCTCGAGCGCGAGCCGCGTCTCGTGCTCGGACTGGAAGAGGCGAACGCGGTCGAGCGCGAGGCCGGTGAGCGCCCCGAGCGTGTTGAGGATCGCGAGCTCCTCGTCGCCGAAGAACGGCGCGTAAGGAGACGTCCACACGATCAGGCTGCCGCCCGGCACCTCGAGGTCGACGATCTGGCCGCGCGGTGAACCGTCCACCGGCACGTTGCCGCGCTCGAGCGTGGGCCACAGCTCGTCCGGCACGTTCCAGGCGGCGACGACGCGGCCCTCTGCATTTCGGATCGCGAGCGCGCTTGCACCGACGATGCCGGCAGCTGGCTCGAGCACGCGCGATGCGACTTCCTCCTGCGTCTCGGCGAAGGTCAGCAGGCTCGCGATCGCCTCCTGCAGACGCTCCTGCTCCGGCCCGCGCCAGAGGACGCGCAGGATCGTCGGCGGCGTGAAGCCGGTCAGGAAGCCCAACACGGCGATCGTCGCAAGCGCGCCGCTGACGAGCGAGACGGCCGAGTTCTGGTCGCTCGTGAAGACCGAGACGAGCAGCGCGAGCGTGAGAAGCGTCGACGCGGCGGCGAGCAATCGCATGCGCCGGCGCGCGACGCTCGGCTGACGCCTGCCCGCCGTCCACAGGCTCGCCGCGGAGACGATCGAGAGCGTCGTCCAGTGGATGAAGAACACGATCAGGAACGCGGTGAAGGCGCCGCTCCGCGCCTCGCCGCTCTGCGGGATCGACGGCAGTGCGAACGTCCAGAGGACGAGCGCCAGCGTGAGGACGACGAGAGCCTGCGCGAGCCGCCGGCCCGGCGGGCGAAACGCGTTCGTGAAGCGGAAGAGGAGGTACGGGAAGACGACGAGGAGCGCGATCTCGATCCGGACGACCCCGCGCTCGACGATGTTCCCCGAGTGCGACGGGACGAGGGAGAGCAGCTCGATCAGGGCGATCGACCCGAAGGCCGTCGCCGCCCAGAGGCTCGCGCGATCGCGGCGGCGCCGCCAGAAGGCGAACGTAACGACCCCGAGGGCGATGTACGCGACGAGGTTGATGAAGCGAAACGCCTGGACCGCTGCGTGCAAAGTGCCGCTCCCCCGCGGGCGATAACGGTCGCAATGTACGCCTCGGGGAGGTCGGAGTAAACGGCGCGCCGCCCGCAGGAAGGCGGGCGGCGCGCTTTCTCAGTTGCGCGTCAGCCTGTCGGGAGGTCGTCGCCGGCGCCTGCGCACCAGCCGGCCCCTTCGGCGGAGCCGTTGCTCCACAGGCTCTGCACGGCGTAGCGCTGGCCGTCGTTCCCCGTGATGTCGTTCAGGCCACCGGGGACGGTGGAGGCAGGCGCGAGGCCGGTGTAGCCGACCCAGGCGCACTTGTCGCCGTTCTCCCAGCCGCTGAAGTCGTACCAGCCGCCGAGGTTCTGGCCGTTGATCACGTCCTCCGCGCCGGGATCCGTGACGGTCTCCTCGATCTCGTGCCCCATCACGATCGTGAACCCGTCGAGCGTGCCGGCGGAGCCGTTCGAGACGCTGTTCTCGCCACAGCCCGTGCCCATGTTCAGCACGTACGGCATGTTCGTGAACGAGATCCCCGCCTCGACGCCGGGATACGTCGACGGCTGCGTGTAGTCGTGCCAGGCGCAGTAGCCCGCGCCGCTGTTGAAGCCGGCCTCGTTGAACTTCTGCGGCTGTGCGATCACGAACTGCGCGTTCGCGAGGTCGCTGACCCCGAAGTGCGTCGCAGCGCGACCAGCTTCCTCGGCAACGTTTTGACCCGTGATGTTGTCGTGGATCGGGTTCACGTCGTCGTACCAGACGCCGCCCAGCTGGTTGGCGGGATTCGTGATGTGCACCTGCTGGCCGTTCTGCGTCATGTAGTACTGCGTCTGGCTACCGGTCCAGGCGGTACCGCCGATCGCGCTCACGAAGTCGGTCATGCGCTGCGCGGCGCCGTCCGGGTCGTTCGCCGGGCGTCCAGCGGTCGTGTGGTCGAACGCACCGCTCTGGCCCCAGCCCCAGAAGACGAGGTAGATCTTCGGGGCCACCTGCACGTGACCGCCGAAATACGCCATGTTCACCGGCGCGGGCTCGCCCGCGGGCGGGATCCCGACGGGAAGACAGCAGACCGGCGGCGGCTGCAGGGCCGGCGAGGCGGCCTTGCCGACCGCCGGCATGTAGAGCGGGTGGTGCGCAGGCGCGGCGGCCGCGGATCCGGCCGCGAAGAGTGCAGCGAGCGCCGCCACAACCGCGATCAAGCTCGATTTCATCCAATCCCTCCTTCTCCGACCCGCCGCGCAGACCGCCGGCGACGGCGGTCGGGACGGGGCTTCACACGAGGTCTTTACGCGCAGCCAAAAGCCAAACCGGCGAAAGTAGGCGCATGAGCTTGGCACTGCAGATCGTCGTCAGCGGCCTTGCCGCCGGCGGGGTGTACGGGCTGCTCGGCGCTGGCCTCTCGCTCGTCTACCGGCTGACGGGCGTCGTTCACTTCGCGCTCGGCGACCTCGTCGGCCTCGGCGTCTTCGTGACGCTCCTCGTTGCCGCCGGCAACGGGCCGGTGGCGCAGACGAGCATCGGCAGTGGACGATTCGTGCTCGCGCTCGTCGTCGGCTTCGTCGCGTGCATCGCGGCCGGTGCCGCGACCTACGTGGTCGCCGTGCAGCCGTACCTCGAGCGCCGCTCGACGCTCGGCTGGGTCGTCGCAACGCTTGCGGTCGCATTCGCGGTGCACGCCGCGCTCGCGGCGGGCTTCGGCCGGCCCGCGTACGTGTTCCCGGATCCGTTCCCCTTCCACCGGCTCGGGCACGGCGGCTTCGTGACCGTCGGCGGCGCCGAGATCGAGGTGCGCTCGTTCTTCGTGATCGGCGTCGCGCTCGTGCTCGCCTCCGCTGCAAGCTGGCTGCTGACCCGCTCGCAGGCGGGACGCGGATTGCGCGCGATCGTCGACGACCCGGACGGGGCGCGCATCGTCGGCGTTCCGACCGAGCTGCTGATCTGCCTCGCCTTCTCGCTGGCGGGCGGCGTCGCCGCGATCGCCGCGATCGTCGCGGCTCCGAGCGCGCCGTTCGCGGCGGACACCGGCACGCTGCTCGGCCTCAAGGGGCTGATCGCGGCGGTTGTCGTCGGCTTTCGCTCGCCGCTCTCGGCGTTCGGCGCAGGGCTCGCGGTCGGCGTCGTCGAGTCGGCGGTGTCGAACGCGACGATCGCAGGGCACGGCCTCGGCCCGCAGTACGCCGGCGCGATCCTCGTCGCGCTCGCGCTCGCGGTGCTCCTGCCCGGTCGCGCGCTGCGCGAGGAGGTCGTCGAGTGACCGCGGTCGTGACGCGGTCGACGGGCGAGCTCGCTCTCGCTGCACGCGACGCGCGCGCCGCCTGGTCGCCGCGGGCATCGCTCGCCGTCCTCGCCTATGTGATCGCCGCGCTCGTCCCGCTGACGGGCGTGCTCGGGCCGGTCGACACGCTTGCCAACGGCCTCTACGACGCCGTCGCCGCCGTCGGGCTCGGGCTCGCGGTCGGCGTTGCCGGGGTGCCGTCGCTCGCGCAGGCTGCGTTCGTCGGCATCGGCGCGTTCGTGAGCGTGCTGCTGCGCGTCCATCTCTCGTTCCCGCTCGCGCCTGCCGTCGTGGTCGGGGCGCTCGCGGCAGCGGCCGCCGGCTACCTCGTCGGGGGCGGCATCGCGCGGCTGCGCCCCGCCGCGATCGCCGTTGCGACCCTGCTCGTGACCTGGCTCGTCGCGTTCCTGCTCGGCGCATTCCCGTCGGCGTTCGGAGGCGCCGAGGGGCTCACTGTCCCCTCGAGCCTCTCGGCGCGCAGTCATTACGAGCTCGCGCTTGCACTTCTCGCGCTCTCCGCGCTCGGCTTTCTCGCGCTGGCGCGCGGATCGATCGGGCTTCGCCTCGCGGCCCTTCGAGATCATCCGGCCGGCGCGGCGGCTGCAGGCATCCGCCCCGTTCGTGCGCGCGCGGCGTGCTTCGCGTTCGCGGCCGGCGTCGGGGGCCTCGCGGGTGCGCTCGCGGTCGACCTCGCCGGTGTCGCAGATCCGTCGGCGTACGGCGCCGATCTCTCGTTCAAGCTGCTCGTCGCCGTTCTCCTCGGCGGTGCCGTGAGCGCGCTCGGCGGACCGGCGGGCATTCTCCTGCTCGGGATCGTCGCGCTCCTCGTGCGCTCGCTCGTCGGCACGTCGAGCGACGTCGCGACGCGCTTCCAGACCGTCGTCGGCGCGCTGCTCGTCGTGCTCCTGCTGGCCGCCGAGGTGGACGGCGTCATGCCTGCGCTCGTGCGCCGACTCGGTGGCCGCTCGCGGGCGGGAGCGCAGGCTTCCACGCCGGTTGCACCTCGCCGACGAGGGGCGACGCTCCGCGCGGATGGCATCTCGAAGGCCTACGGCGCGCTGAAGGCACTCGACGACGTCACGCTCGACCTCGTGCCGGGGACGGTGCACGCGCTCGTCGGGCCGAACGGCTCGGGCAAGACGACCGCGCTGCGTGCATTCGCCGGCGCTGCTGCCGTCGATGCCGGGACGATCGAGCTCGGCGGCGCAGACGTGACGGTTGAAACCGTCGAGGACCGCGTGCGGCTCGGGATCGTGCGCACGCTGCAGACCTCTGCGGTCTTCGGCGGGCTCACGGCGCTCGAGAACGTCGTCGTCGGCGTCGAGCCGCGGAGCGGCGCCGTCCGCACGCTCGTCGCGACGCCGTCCTACCGCGCGGAGCGCCGTGCCGTCCGCGCGGCGGCGCTGGCAACGCTCGACGCCGTCGGGCTCCGCGCGCGCGCCGACGTGCCTGCGCTCGAGCTCTCCTCGACCGAGCAGCGGCTCGTGATGGTGGCCCGTGCACTCGCCGCGGAGCCCGCGGCGCTGCTGCTCGACGAGCCCTCGGGCGGGCTCGGGGCCGGCGAGCTGCCGCGGCTCGAGGCACTCATCGAGCGCCTGAAGGAACGAGGGATCGCGCTCCTGCTGGTCGAGCACAACTTGCGCTTGGTTCGAGCCGTCGCCGACACGGTGACGGTGCTCGACGCAGGACGCGTCGTCGCAGCAGGCCCCGTCGAAGAGGTGTGGGACAATCCGGCGGTGCGGAGCGTCTTCCTCGGGCGGAGGGTCACGTGAAGCGCCTTCTTCCCGTCATCGTCGTGCTCGGCCTGCTCGCCGGCTGCGGCGGCGGCGGCGGGAGCACGCAGACGACGAAGGCGAAGCAGACGATGCTGATCGCCGTGAACGCGCCGTTTTCCGTGCAGTCGGCGCGCGGCGAGGCGATCGCCAAGGGCGTCGAGCTCGCGGCGGCGCAGATCAACCAGAGCGGCGGGATCTACGCCGGCGGCACGCTGTACGACGTTCGTGTGAAGCGCTACGACGACGCGCTCTCGGCCCGGACGGCTGTCGCGAACGTGCGGCACGCGATCGACGACGGCGCTGTGGCGATCGTCGACGAGGGGACGGGCGTCGACTCCTCCTGGCAGCGGGCGAGCTCCGCGCACGTGCCGATCTTCATCGTCTTCGAAGGCGCGACCGAGCTCGTCAATCCGAAGACGCGGCCGAACGTCTTCCGAATCGCGCCGGACGACCACGGCATCTCGTTCCGATTCGCGGAGTACCTCGCGCACAAGCATCTCCGGCTGGCGGTCCTTCACGACGACTCCGAGTACGGAGTGGCCGGCGCGTCGGCGATCGACAATGCGTTCAGTTACGACAAGCGCGCGATCGTCTCGCGCGTCGAGGTCGGGCCGGCTCGTCGGACCTGGCGCCGGCGATTCTCCGGCTCCGCCATTCGGGCGCCACGGGTCTGCTCGTCTGGGGGGAGCCGCCGGCGATCGCGGCGGCGGTGCGCGCCGCCCGCCGCAGCGGGTGGGACGTCCCGATCTTCGCGCCGCCCGATGCCGCCGACCCGCTCGTTCGCCAGGAGTTGAGCGACCATCCCGGCTGGCTGGACGGGGTCACGTTCGCCGACGGGCGCATGACGGCCGAGGTGGGGACGACGCCGTTCGACACGTACGTCCAGCAATTCGACGCTGCGTTCGGCCCCGAGCTCGTCGGGGTGAAGACGAGGGCGGGACAGCAGGTGATCGGCTTGCCCGAGTACTCGATGTACGCGACGGATGCCGTGACCGTCCTCGTGGCGGCGGTACAGCGTGCCGGCGGCATCGACGACAGGGCCAAGGTGCTCTCGTCGTTGAACGAGGTGACCGTCCACGGCGCGAACGGCGACGAGCGCGGGTTCAACCACGTGAACCACGAGGGCGTCATCGACGACGACGTCTATTTCGCCCGCTTCGACGACATGACGTATCGACCCGTGAAGGACGACCCACTATCGTCCACCTTGCCGCTGCTGACCCAGGTGCGAGGCGGCTGACGAGCGCATGTCTCCGATGAAAGGAACGAGGTGACCAGAGTCAGAAGGCTCGGCGCGGTGCTCGCACTCGTCGCCCTGCTCGCTGTCGTTGCAGGTTGCGGCGGCGACAAGGACAAGGAAGCGGCAGGCAAGGAATGCCCGGCACCGGCCGCGGCGATGTCGGTGACGCCGAAGCTGCCGGCGGGGTTCCCGGCGCTCGACGGCGTGACGTACACGAGTCAGAAGCAGGACGGGCCTTCGGAGATCGTCAGCGGCTATCGCGACGGCGACGTCGCTGCTGCCTTCGACGTCTTCAAGTCCGCGATCTCGGCCGCGTCGGGGTACGGCGTGACCAAGAGCGAGCACGAGGACGTCGACGCCGAGGTCAACTTCGAAGGTGGCGGCAAGTCGGGCCAGGTGAAGCTGCTGCAGTCGTGCAAGGACCGCACGACGGTCACGATCACCGCACGGCCGAAGTAGGCGCGTGAAAGGCCGGCGTTTCGCGCTCGCGGCCGCCGGCCTCGTCGTGCTGCTTGTCGCTTCGGCTGCCGCCGCCGCACCGGCGCCGCGGGTTCTCTTCACGCTGCCGTCGACACGCACGCCGATCGGGCTCGAGCCGCCGCTGACGGGCGTCGTGTCGTTCGAGCACGAGGTGGCGCCGTTGATCTTCCGTCAGCAGGTCGACTCGCAGGAGCACGTGCAGGTGGGAGTCGACGCGAGCGGGACGCCGAACTCGGTCGCGGTCGTCCAGCGCCTGCTGATCAGCGGGAAGGGGGACTACCTCTACACCGTGCCCGGCCCGGTGCTCGGCGTCTCCCCGACCGCCGACACGCAGTCGCAGCCGGGTTTTCGCACGGGGGCGATCGTGTGGGCGGGCTTCTCACCAGGGAGTCGCCGGCTCGGCGTGCGGGCGCGGCTCGGTGTGCATGCGGCCGCGCCATATCTGCCGCTACGCGTGTCGGTTGCGTCGTCGGTGGACGGTCGGCCGCTTCGCGAGGGTGAGGAGCGCAGCGGCAAGCTCGTCGTGCGCGTCACGCTGCGGAACGCGACCCAGGCGAAGACGCCGATTGCGACGGCGGCCGGCGATGCGCTGACGCTCGCTCGCACGCTCGACGCGGCGCGACGTGGCGACTTTCCGGCGGCGAGTCTCGGAATCTCGGTGCGGACGCCGGTGCTGACGCGGCAGGCGACGGTCGAGGCGCCGCTCGTCGTAACCGGCAACGTCGTTCTGCACGGGCGGAGCGGCGAACAGCGACACGCGTTCTCGGTGGAGCTCGGCGACGGGCTCCCGCTCACGCGGACGCTCACGTTCGCGGCGCAAGCCGTCGACGCGCGTACGCCCGACGTGACGCTGAAGGTCGAGCCGGTGAACCCGCACCGGACGCTCGCGCCGCCGAACGGTGCGCGGTCGTGGGTCGACTACGCGCGTCGGACCGGCGCGGGCGACTCGCGCGAGCTGCTCGTCGCCGTCGAGGACGCTTTTTTACGCGCGGCTCGCGCGAATCAGTACGACACGTATCTGAAGAACCCGACGCTGACGGTCGGGAAGAGCGTCGGCGACTACACGTACGTCACGGTGGCGCCGCGCGCGGTCGCGCGCGCGACCTCGTCGCACGGCGGGCTCGGCGCGCTCGCGGTCGCGCTGATCGCGCTCGGCGCCGTTGTCGCGGCGGGTGGCCTCGTCGTGTGGTGGGCGCACTCCTAGGCGAGTCGCTCGACGCGCAGCACGCACGTCAGCAGCGGGAGCGTGAACTCGCCGCGGGCGGTTTCCGGTCGGCCCGCGAGGAACGCGCGGATCCGGCCCAGCGTCAGCTCTCGTTCCTCCTCCGTCATCACGAGCATTCCCGCCCTCGTCGCGAGCGTCGCGACCAGGGAGTCGGCCGTGCGACGCTGGCCGTGCGGGAACTCGGCCTGCTCCGGCGAGCCGAACTGCGCGGCGCCGCTTTTGGGAAGGTGCAAGGCGGCCGTCTCGGCGCGCCAACTGCTCTGCAGGTCGCGCGCACCGATCGCCGCACCGCCGCTGATCCGCGCGAGGTCGGCGACCCAATCGACCCGGTCGTCCACGACGTTCCAGAGGCCGGCGAGGATGCCGCGCGGTGCGAGGACGCGGGCGATCTCGGGTCCCGCGACGTCCGGTTCGAACCAGTGCATGGCGTTGCCGGCGAGCACGGCGTCGACGGACGCGTCCGGCAGCGGAATCGCCTCGGCGCTACCCCGTATGGCGCGGACATCAGGCAGTGCGTGACGCAGCTCGCTCAGCATCGCCGGGTCAGGCTCGACCGCGATCACCTCGACGCCTCGGGCGATGAGCGCGGTGGTCAGCTTCCCGGTCCCGGCGCCGAGATCGAGCACGCGCGGGCCGGGTGCGCGTCCGAGCGCCCACCGCACGGCGTCCTGCGCGTAGTCGGGGCGATGCTCGGCGTACGCGACAGCCGCGGTGCCGAACGAGGAGCCGAGACGTAGCCGGTCGGTCTGATCCAGATCGGAATGCGTCAGATCTCCGACGCTATCGACGTTGCCGTCGGCTCGGAAGATTGAAGCTCACGACTTGATCTGGCAATTCGGCTCTCGGGTCTTAGGGTCATTTCTCGAGGGAGGGTTGAGATGCGGCAGTTTCTCGGGCGTCGGAGCCGGCGCGCCCTGCTTGCGGTACTGGTCGTGCTGGGAATCTCGGGAGGGGTCGCGTGGGCGTCGATCCCCGATTCCGACGGTGTGTTCACTGCGTGCATCTCGAATGCGGACGGGTCGATCCGGATGATCGATCCCTCCGCAGGCCAAACGTGCACCGGCAGCGAGAACCGCGTCAGCTGGAACAAGAAGGGCGTCGAGGGCCCGAAGGGGCCGACGGGCGCGACGGGGGCGCAAGGGCCGCGCGGCGCGCAAGGCCCGGCCGGCCCGGCGGGCGGGCCTCCAGGGCCGCAGGGAGATCCGGGTCCGGGCGGGGGCTGCCCTGAGCGACCTCATCGCCGGGCTCACGCCCGGCACGTACTCGGTCGGCATGTGCGGCCAGATCATCAACTCCAGCGGCTCGAACCTGTGGAATGCCAACGACTGGTCGTATACGACCGCGCAGGTGTTCGCGGCGTCGACGCAGGCGACGAGCGCGTCAGCCACGGAGAAGACCGACCGGTCGGGCACCTAGCCAAAGTCGAGCGTTCGGCCGAGAGGCGCCCCTCGCGGGCGCCTCTCGGCCTGCAGGCGAATCAGTACGACACGTATCTGAAGAACCCGACGCTGACGGTCGGGAAGAGTGTCGGCGACTACACGTACGTCACGGTGGCGTCGCGCGCGCGAGCGCGTCGCACGGCGGGCTCGGCGCGCTCACCGTCGCGTTGATCGCGCTCGGCGCTGTCGTGGCGGCAGGTGGACTCGTCGTGTGGTGGCGCATGCATGAGCTGCGCGCGCTCATCGCTTCCTGACGCGAAGCACGACGGTGGTTCGCGCTTCCGAGCTCCCCTCGGTCGCGCTGATCTTGACGTGGGCGGTCCCGAGCTTCGCGTTCGGCTTGATCATGATCGTGAGCGCGAACGCAAAGAGGCCGGAGGCCCCGGACGGTTCGTGCTTCGATGTACACGTTCCCTTTCCGACGGAAGCGGGGGGCGCGGCACACACGCGGATCGCGCCGGAGAGCCCAGGCGGGCGGTGGAGCACGACGCGTAGCGTGACCTTCTGGCCGAGCTTGCCGCTGAGCGGCACCGGTGGCTCGATCTCGAATCGAGGGGCCAGCCTGACGAGGGGGGTCGCCGGGCTGTAGGCGACCGTTGTTCCACCGCTGTTCGTTGCGGCGACCTCACAGAAGATCGTCGTTCCGGCAGATGTGGACGAAAGTCGGTACGTCGGGCTCGAGCCGCTCTGCAGAACCGTACCGGTCGCGACGTCGAGGAACGAGTAGCCGACTTGCACGGGTCCCGGCCAGCCGCCCGTGGCGCACGTCAACTGGCCGCCGACGACGAGGGGCTGCGTCCAGGTGAGCTGGGGTGACGTGTCGCTCGATCCTCGCGGGGCCGTCGGGGGCTGGTCACTGCCTTGGATGAAGCTCAGGATCTCCGGGGCGCCGACGTAGACAGCCACGCTGTCACCGCCGACGGGGCACCCCACAGGAGCACCGGACACCACCCCAACCAGGGTCGGGGTGCCGTTCGTCGTTATCAGGCCGGAACCGCTGTCGCCGCTGCAGACAGAGCTCGTCGGCGAGCTGTCACACAGCTCGATTCCGTTGTCGAGCTCGATGATGGCGGGATTGGCAGACGAGCATTCGCCTTGCCAGAAGACCTGTGCCGTCATCGACTCCAGAGCGCCGCTGGCTTCAGAGGCCTTCCCGTCCTGCAGCCCGTACCCCGCGATCGACACAGACGCCAGTGCCGGGAACGTCGCCCCGGCAGCGGGCAAGGCGACTGCCTTCACCGCCGGACCGCTCAGGTCGAGGGGCGTCGCGAGCTCCAACACGGCGACGTCGTCCACAGCGACCGTAGCCGGGTTGGAGACCCAGCCCGGATGCACGCGCAGGGAGCTGACCGATCGTCTTTGCTCGAGATCGCTCGAGCTGGGACTGATGAAGTTGGAGATTCCCGCCGCAACGTTGACCGACCCGGGTTGTGCGCGGCTTCCGTCAGTGTCGAAGACGCAGTGAGCCGCGGTGACGACGTGCGAAGGGTCGATCACCGATCCGGTGCAGTCTTCCTCGTACGAGCCGAACTCCGAGAACACGAACACCGTCCACGGCGCCGACTGGACCTGGATCGGCGCACCGCCCACCACGGCGACCGAAGCGGACGCCACGCCCGTCGCTGCCGCACCCGCGATTGCCGCGAGCCCAAAGATCTGAATCAGTCGCCTGACCACCTTGCCCCCTACGAGTGAGTGGAGCGTATCGGGATCGAACCGATGACCTCCGGCTTGCAAAGCCGGCGCTCTCCCAGCTGAGCTAACGCCCCGTGGCGGGGCACAGTGTAGAGGGAGTTCCTACGCGGCTTCGAGCGGCGAGCCGAGCGAGCCGAGCTGCTTGGCCCACCAGTCGTCGAGGCTCGGCAGTGGCTGCGGCTTCGCGGTGATCGGGTTCGCCTTCGCTGCGGGGGCCGGTGCCGGCGCCTGCACGGCCGCAGCTGCAGCCTCGGCGGCCGCAGCGGCGTTCGCCGCCTCCAGCGTCGCAAGCGCCCGCTCGCGCTTCTCGACCTCGAGGCTCGCGTCAGACGAGTGCGCCCGCTCCTCGCGGAGGCCGTCTCGCTCGTTCTCGACCTCGCGCGTCCGGTCGGCGAGCGTCTCGCGCCGGAGCTCGTACTCGGCCTGCACGGACTCGAGGCGCTTGCGCTGCGCCTCGACCGCCTCGATCGTCTGCTCGAGCTCCCGCTCGCGGCGCTCCACGTCGACGTGAGCCGCTGAGCCAGCTCGAGCTCGAGCTCGGTGCGCACCTCGGAAGGCGCGGCGGCCATCACGCCGGCCTCCTCGGCGCGACGTAGCGACGCTTCGCGGCGATTCAGCTCGGCCTCGCGCATGGCAAGCTCCAGCTCTCGCTCTTCGAGTGCATGACTGCGAGGCGTTCTGCTGGGTCACGCGGCTCCCTCGGTCGAGGATCGACGCCGCAGTGACGACTTCTCAAGGATCGCGCCGGAGAACCGGCCTGTCGACCCCCTTCTGAGGGATCGGCCAGACCGGCCGATGCACACCTTTCTAGGCGGCGCGCTCGAGCCGCTCTTCGACGCGGGCGCGGGCGACGATCTGCCGCCCGGTCGCCGAAGCGCACCCGTGCGCGGAGGGCGCGATGCTCGTCCCAGAGGCCGTCGAGGCTTCGCGTCGATGCGCCGGATCTCCTCACGGAGCTCCGGGTCGTACTCGGCGGAGAGGCGATGCCAGAGCTCCCCACGTTCCTCGCTCAGGCGCTCGATCTCCTCATGGATCTCCGGAGTGTTCTCATGTCCAGTAAAACGCTCGCGGCCGCCGCCGCATTCCTTCAGGATTCAGGAGTATCCGAGGCTCGTCGAGCCGCTCCTCGTCGATCCCGAAGTAGTGGGCGAGCTCGTGGAGAACGGTCACCCGGATCTCCTCCTCGAGCTCGGCCGGGTCGGGAAACGACTCGACGAGCGGCAGCCGGAAGATCCGGATCCGGTCGGGCAGCGCGCCCGCCCAGTCGCCGCCGCTCGGGCAGGGGCACTCCCTCGTAGAGGCCGAAGAGGTCGGGGTCGTCGGGCTGCTCGTCCTCGACCGCGATCTCGACGTTCCGGATCGCCGCGCGGAGCTCGGGCGGCAGCGAGGCGACTGCCCGCTCGACGGTCTCCTCGAACGTCAATAGACCGGGATAGCGCGAGGTCGGGCGCCACCGGCCGGCGCTTCGCGACGAGCATGATCGTCGCGATGCCGAACGCGAAGCCGCCGATGTGGGCGAAGAACGCGGTGCCGCCGCCCGCCTGCGGGTGCGAGGATCGACGAGCCCGCCCGACCAGACCTGGAGGCGATCCAGACGCCGAGGAACCAGACGGCCGGGATCTCGCGGATGAAGATGATGCCGAAGAAGATCAGCGTCAGCACGCGGGCGCGGGGGAGGAGCACGAAGTAGGCGCCGAGGACGCCCGCGATCGCGCCGCTCGCGCCGATGTTCGGGATGCTCGCGTCGGGCGTGTGCCGGACCGCGAGCGTGACCGACCGTCTGCAGCGCCATCGCCGCGATCCCCGCGGCGAGGTACCAGACGAGGAAGCGCACCCGGCCGAGCGCGTCCTCGATGTTGTTGCCGAAGATCCAGAGGAACAGCATGTTCCCGAGGATGTGCTCCCAGCTCGCGTGCATGAACATCGCCGGTGAAGACGCCCTCGTACCACGGCAGCGCATGGATCGTCGTGCCGACGATGGCACGGCCCCTGCACCGCGCACGGGTAGATAGCCGTCCTTGAAGACGTGGTAGTCGACGCCGCGGCCGCCGAGCTCCCAGAACCAGACGAGCGACGTTGGCGACGATCAGCCCGATCGTGACGACCGGCGTCGACCGGGTCGGGACGTTGTCCTTCAGCGGCAGCACTGTCTACGCGGCCGCGAGCGCCTCGCGCATGCGGTCGGCGACCGCTTCCAGCTCGAGCGACTCACCGGTCACGTCGGCGAGGATCTCGTCCGCCGTCGGCTTCTGCCCTTCCGACCAGAGCTCGCGCAGGAGCGAGCCTGCGTCGCGCCGCGTGAACCACGCGTTGCCGAACGTCTCGCGCAGGTACGCGCGCAGCTGCGCCTCGAACGCCCACGCGCGCAGGTACTCGGACGCGTAGAAGCCGTCGTCGATGTCGGCGAGATAATCCGTGTCGCTCGGCGCGCACCTTCAACGCGTCGCCGAGTAGCTCGACGTAGCGCGGCTGCAGCGACGCACGTCGTCCGCGGCGTGGAACTCGAGCTCGTAGAGGAGCTTCGCGCAATAGCGGCGCACGAGTCCAGAGCAGCTGCGTCGCGCCTTCGGCCGCGTACTCGTGCGGACGCGGGAAGTCGAGCCGCCGCTCGAGCCACGACCGGGTCCATCGTCACGTGCTCGAGCAGCATCGCCCAGCCCTCGGTGACCGCGTTGTCGCCGAGCCGGCGCTCCTCGACCGTGAGCGACGCGGACGTGTGCGCGAAGTGCTCGGTGTGCCCGGCCTCGTGGAAGAGCGAGCGCCAGTCGTCGGGCCCGCCCTGCGGCTTGATCACGAGGACGACGCGGCCGGGGACCTCGATCGGGACGCAGAACGCGCGCGGCGACTTGTTCGGGCGGTCCTCGAGGTCGAGCTCGACGTTCCGCTGCGCGCGCAGGTCGACGCCGAGGTCGGCGAGCGTCGCCTCGAGCGCGGGCACCATGCGGTCCTTCGGGAACGCCGCGTCCCACGTCAGCGCCGCGCCAGACGCGCGCACGTCCCAGCGCTCGATCTCGCCGAGCCCCAGCCCGATGCGGCTGCGGAAGAAGCGGTCGCCCGCGTCCTCCCACAGGCGCTCGGTCGACTCGAGGAAGCGCGCGGCACTGCTCGGCGAGGTCGTCGAGCGGGAACTGGAAGCCGCGGTAGAGCTCGGTGTAGGTCGGCGGCGCCGAGCTGCGTCGTCTCGCGGTGGACGACCTGGCGCTTCGCAGGTACAGCGGCGTCATGTGCTCCTCGGTCGCGTCGTTGCGCGCGCGCTCGAGGCGCTCGCGCGCGTCGCGGTCGTCGGCGTTCGCGATCCGCGGGCGCAGGTCGCGGTACGCGATCTCCTCGCCGCCGACCTTCGACCTCGCTTCGTCTCCGCCTCGGCGATCTTCTCCTCGGCCTCGCTGACGAAGCTCCCGAGATAGCCCTCGCAGACGAAGCGCCAGAGCTCGCGGACGTTTCGGCCACCGTTCACCGACGCGCCGACTGCGAGCGCGGTTTCGAGCTTCGTCAGCTCGGCGTGCCGCTCGTAGATCGGCGACGAGGTCGTACGTCGCCTTCAACCCGGCGAAATGGAGGTACGCCTCCTCGTCCAGCTCGGCGATGAAGCGGTCGGCGTCCTCGCGGAGCGCGTCGAGCTGTCGTTCCTGCAGCGGGGCCGCCATCGGCAGCCTAGGATAACGCCGTGCAGGAGATCTCCCTCAAGACCGACCGCAAGACGCAGCTCGTGAACATCACGGAGCAGGTCCAGGACGCGCTCGGCGACGCGAACGGCGCAGCGGCTGCGCTCGTCTACGTCCCGCACACGACGGCCGGCGTGACGATCAACGAGCACGCCGACCCGCTCGTTGCGCGAGGACCTCGAGAACGCGCTGCAGAAGGTCGTCGACGACGGGCTGGGACTGGAAGCACACCGAGGATCCCGACGGCCCGAACGCGCCGTCGCACGTGCGCGCGTCGCTGATGAGCCCGCAGATCCTCGTCCCGCTCCACGAGGGCAAGCTCGCGCTCGGCCGCTGGCAGGGGATCTTCTTCTGCGAGTTCGACGGGCCGCGCGACCGCAAGGTCTTCGTCACGCCGCTTCGCTAGATTCGCCGACGTGAGCCGCGGTCGTGCGTCGCTGCGGCGATGATCGCCGCGCTCGTCGCGACGGCGGGCGCGGCGGCTTCGCATGCTGCACACCCGGTCGTACACCGGCATCCACAAGATCCGGCACATCGTCGTGATCATGCAGGAGAACCGGTCGTTCGACTCCTACTTCGGCACGTACCCCGGCGCGGACGGCATCCCGCGACGCACGGGGCCCTTCGCCGTCTGCGTCCCCGACCCGACACGCACACGTGCGTCCAGCCCGTACCACGACTCGCGCGACCGGAACGCCGGCGGGCCGCACGACCACATCGACGCGGTCAAGGACATCGCCGGCGGCGCGATGTCGGGCTTCATCGCGCAGGCGCGCGAGTCGGCCGCACGCTGTTCTGCAAGCGGCACATCAACTCGCCGCATTGCTCGCTCGCCCCGAAGACGCCGCGACGTGATGGGCTACCACGACGCGCGCGAGATCCCGAACTACTGGGCGTACGCGAAGCACTTCGTCCTGCAGGACCACATGTTCCAGCCGGACACGTCGTGGAGCCTGCCGTCGCACCTCTACCTCGTCTCGGGCTGGTCGGCGCAGCTGCTCGCGCGCCGGCGATCCGATGAGCTGCATCAACGCCGTCGCAGAATCCCGGGTCGCCGCCCGGCGAGCCGCAGAACGCGACGGGCAACGAGTCCCGACTACGCGTGGACCGACCTCACGTACCTGCTGCACAAGCATCACGTCAGCTGGCGCTACTACGTGTTCAAGGGCACGCAGCCCGACTGCGACGACAACGCGATGTTCTGCAAGGCCGTCCCGCAGAACGCGAAGACGCCGGGCATCTGGAACCCGCTGCCGTAGTTCGACACGGTCGCGCAGCGACCGGCAGCTCGAGAACGTCGCGCCGTTCGAGGACTTCCATCGCCGGCGCGCGCAGCGGGACGCTGCCCGCGGTCTCGTGGCTGACGCCTGCGCAGAAGGTGAGCGAGCATCCGCCGGCGCTCGTCAGCGACGGCCAGGCGTACGTGACGGGCTGATCAACGCGATCATGCACAGCCCCGACTGGAGCTCGACCGCGATCTTCCTCGCCTGGGACGACTGGGGCGGCTTCTACGACCACGTGCAGCCGCCGACGGTCGACGCGAACGGCTACGGGCTGCGCGTGCCCGGCGCTCGTGATCAGCCCGTACGCCAAGCGCGGCTACGTCGACCACCAGGTGCTGAGCTTCGACGCGTACCTGAAGTTCATCGAGGACGACTTCCTCGCACGGCGCAGCGGCTCGACCCGAAGACGGACGGCCGCCCCGATCCGCGGCCCGACGTCCGCGAGAACGCGACGATCCTCGGCGACCTCGCAACGACTTCGACTTCTCCCAGGCGCCGCGGAAGCCGCTGCTCCTCTCGCTGCATCCGAAGTTCTCGTAAGTACTGTGCGGCGATGGCCGCGCCGGTGACGAAGAACCAGGAGGTCGAGCTCGACGTCGAGTCGCTCGCCTACGGCGGCAACGGCGTCGCGCGGCTCGACGGCTTCGTCGTCTTCGTCCGCCGCGGGCTGCCCGGCGATCGGGTGAAGGCGCGCGTCACGAAGGTGAAGCGCTCGCATGCGGAGGCGCTCGCGACCGAGGTCGTGCGGCCCGGCCCGCAGCGGGTCGAGGCGCCGTGCAAGCACTATCCCGCGTGCGGCGGCTGCCGATTCCAGGATCTCGAGTACGGAGCCCAGCTCGCACAGAAGGAGATGCAGGTGCGCGACGCGTTCCAGCGGCTCGCGGGCATCGCCGAGCCGCCGCTCGAGGCGATCGTCCCGTGCGAGCCGGAGATCTTCCACTACCGCAACAAGCTCGAGTACTCGTTCACGGCGACGCCGTCCGGGCCCGCGCTCGGCTTGCACAAGGCCGGCCGCTGGGACGAGGTGCTCGACATCCAGAAGTGCTGGCTGACGACCGAGCTCGGCAACGAGCTGCGTGAGGCGGTGCGCGACTGGGCGCGCGAGGAAGGGCTCGAGGCGTACTCGCAGGAGGACGGCAGCGGCTATCTGCGACACCTCGTCTTCCGCGAGGGCCGCAACACGGGGCAGGCGCTCGTCCAGCTCGTCACTGCGAAGGGCGAGAAGTTCGACCGCGGCTATTTCGTCGACGTGTGCGCCGGTTCCCGCAGGTGCGCTCGGTGCACTGGTCGGTGAACGACACGCCGGCCGAGGTGACGAACCTGCCGAGCGAGCTGCTCTGGGGCGATCCGTGGATCGAGGAGGAGCTCGACGGGCTGCGCTTCCGCGTGCGTCCGAATGCGTTCATGCAGACGAACACCGCGATGGCCGAGAAGCTCTACGCGCTCGCACGTGAGGCTGCGGCGCTCCAGGGCGGCGAGACCGTCTGGGATCTCTACTGCGGCATCGGCACGATCGGGCTCTCGATGGCCGGGCAGGCGCTGACGGTGTGGGGGATCGAGGTCTCGGAGGAGTCGGTCGCGTGCGCGCTCGAGAACGCGGAGCTGAACGGCATCGCGAACGCGGCGTTCTTCGCCGGCAACGTCGGCCAGGTGACGCAGGAGCTCCTCGACCGCTCGGGCGCGCCTGACGTCGTCGTCGTCGACCCGCCGCGTGCGGGCCTCGCCGGCAAGGCGCTGCGGCGGCTCGGCGAGATCGGCGCGCCGCGCATGGTCTACGTCTCGTGCAACCCGACGACGCTCGCCTCCGACGTGAAGACCTTGCAGGCCGAGTACGGCTACGAGCTCATCCGCGCCCGCCCGGTCGACATGTTCCCGCACACGCCCCACGTCGAGTGCGTCGCGCTCTTGGAGCGGACGGGGTCAGACCCCGACGGGGTCTGACCCCGCTGTTCTGGCGCCAGGCACTCCGGTGCCTGGCACCGCTTTGGCATCGCCCGCTGAACAGCGGGGTCAGACACCGCTCCGCGGTGTCAGACCCCAGACGCCCCGGTTGCATCCAGGTGCCGACAGCCGTAGATTCGAGCCGTCAACGACGGGACACGGAGGCGCGATGCACACGAAGAGCGCTCCGGTTGCGGCCCGGGCAGAGATCCACACAAAAGGGATCGACCCTGCGACGATCGAGAGCGACGCGAACCTGCACGTCGAGGTGACCGGCGCGACGAAGCGGTTCCACCTCTGGCAGCAGCTGCCCGCCTGGATCCTCGGCTTCGCCGCCGTCGGTCTCGGCTTCCTCATGGTGCTGCGCGGCTACGACTCGGCGGCCGGCTGGTTCGCGGTCTCGACCGCGATCGTGCTGTCGGTGCTGGCGTCGTTCCGCTCGCCGTTCGCGATCGGCGAGACGGCGCTCTCGACGGCGCCGGGCCACAAGCCTAAGAAGAAGCCGGTGACGACGACGAACCCGCCGACGGGCGGATAGACCGCCAGAGCAGGTCGGCGTTCGCAACGAGGAAGCCGAACGAGAGGAACGGCAGGGCCGGGAGGCCGTCGACGTGTATGGCCTGCGCGAGCACGACCGTGAAGCCGTACATGAACGTCATCGCGAACCAGGTCCAGCAGATGCGGAGCCGCCAGCGCGCGGCCGCGGCGAGGAAGAGCGCATAGAAGAGGATGTCCGGCGGCCCGAGGTACGCGGCGCCGCCGCCGGGCACGAGGAACGCGATCGCGACCGCCGTGTACACGTCGAAGTGATGCGACGTGATCGCCTTCGTCGGGCCGCGCCAGACGGAGAACGTGTCGACGGCCGGGATCACGAACGCGACGAGCACGACCCACGAGAGCTGCTCGAACAGCACGAGGAACGCCCAGCCGGCGCAGACGGCCGCGCCGAGCTTCGCGAAGTTCGCCTCGAGCCCGAGGTCGAGTAGCGAGAACACGAGCGCGGCGAGCGCGAACGCGACGGCGGCGGCGACCATCCAGCGGCGCGACCACAAAGGCAGCGCGAGGTAGACGAGCCCGAGCGTCGCCGGCATCACCGCCGCCGACACGATCGCGATCGCCCACCACAGGCCGACCCGCGGCAGATGCGGCGCCACGATGAACCACGCGACCACGACCACCGCGAGCGCGATGAACGCGCGAACGCGCCCGCGGGCTAGTACGGAGGAAGCGACGTCCACCACTCGCCGAGCAGCTTGAAGGCGTTCCAGAAGCGCGTCTTCGCCGGCTGCTCGTCGAGCGAGTCGTCGATGTCCGGTGTGACGATCGCCTCGATCGTCGGCGTGAACGTCTGCAGCTCGCCTTCGGTTGCTTCGAGCTCGCGCGCGAGCGGGAACTTGACGCGAGTTCAGGAACTCGAGCGGCCGGCTCACCCATCACGACGAGCAGCTTCGGCTGGACGATGTGCAGCTCGCGCAGCAGAAACGGCCGCGACTCGTCCTCGTCGCCGTCCGCGAACTTGAGGCAGTTCGTCCCGTAGATCGCCATCGGGTCGACGCGCAGCCGCTGCAGCGACTTGAGCAGCGCATTGCCGGCGCGCCCGTAGAAGGCGACGCCCTCCTGCAGCTCCGCCGCGCGCGGCGCGTACTTCAGCAGGAAGACGTCGGCGAGCGGGTGACCCGAGCCGACGACCGGGACGCGGGTGCCCGAAGCGGCCTGCGCGACCTCGTCACCGAGAGCATTGATCTCGGTGATGGCCTTTTGCAGGTACTTCTCGTAGATCTCGTCGGTCGCCACGGTCACTTGAGCCCCAGGGTGGGTTCGCCCCTAGCGAACTCTTTCCTTGGCTTGGGCCACCCACTTCAGCCCCTGGAGGTACGCGAGCGACTTCGGACGGCGCAGGATCTCCGCGCTCCGCAGCGAGACGAGAAACTCCTCCGGGCCGTCGAAGCGGCGCATCCGCACGGCGCCGGTGCCGACGCCCTGGAGCACGTGCGCGTCGGAGCCGGCCCCCGCGGTCAGGTTGTACTTGCGGGCGAAGCGCACGGCCTCGTCGTTGTAGGCCTCGAAGAGGAGCCGCGCGTTGTAGACCTCGAAGACGTCGATCTCGGCGAGGTGGCGGTGGAGCGTCGCCGCCTCGGGATCGCGTGCAGCCGGTCGAACGGATGCGGCAGGTAGACGAGGCCGCCCTGTGCTCGGATCGCCGCGATCGTCTCCGCGAACGACAGCCCGCGTGGGATCTGCTCGCTCAGGAAGAGCCCGATCACCTCGCCTTGGCCGTCGGTCTTCACCTCTTCGCCGGGAATGACGATCAGCTCGCGGCCGCGGGCCTTCGCCGCCGCCTCGAGCGCACCGCCGAAGACGTTGTGGTCGGTCACCGCGATCGCGCCGAGGCCCTCGGCCTCGGCGTGGTCGAGCAGGTCGTCGACCTCGATCGAGCAGTCGTGCGACCACGTGGTGTGCATGTGCAGGTCGACGACGATCCAGTCGCGGTCGCTCGAGCTGGTCTGCGCGGCGGGAGCGCGGCGCCTGCCGGCGATGCGCTCGTAGACGGCCGTCACCTGCTCCGCCAGCACCTCGAAGCTCTGCCTGCGCGCGAGCTCGACGCTCTCCTCTGACGCGGCGCGTCGCGGAACGCTGTGTCCTCGATCAAGCGCGCAGCCTCCGCAGCAGCGAGCTCCGGCTGGGACTCGCGTCCGGCAGGGGCCGCGACTGCGAGCCCGGCGGCGCGGGCCTCGAGCTCGAGGCGCGGGAAGCCCTCGAGTGCCGGAACGAAGATCGCTGCGTCGCGAAGGATCGTCGGCGCGTGCGGCACCGTCGAGCGCAGTTCGCACGCGCACGCGCCCGCGAAGCGCGCGCGGGACGGGTGGGCGCGAGCCGAGTGGGCGCGTCCGCAGCAGCACGAGCTCCCACTCGGGCTGCTCGGCGAGCTCGCGCAGAAGCGCGCGCAGGAGCGGCCGGTCGGCCTGCCGCCACTCGATCACGACGACCTTGCGCTTCGGCGCCGGCTGAACGCAGGTCGACGCCGAGCGGCACGAGCTCGTAGCTGCCGGGGAACCGCTCGGCCGCCGCCTCCGCGGTCGCCGGGCTCGTGGCGAGCAGGGCGTCGAGGCGGCCGAGCAGGCGCTCGCGGCGGGCGCGGGCGGGCGGGTACGCGAGGCGCTCGTCCGAGAAGAACGTCGCGACGGTCAGCGCGTCTGCATCGCGTAGCGCGAGGTACGAGAGGCTCGGCAGGCCCGGCTCGAAGCCGTGGACGATGTCGAACGAGCCGCTCGCGAGCGCGATCTGCGAGGTTCGCGCGGACGCCGACCGGGACGCCCATCTGCGGCTGCGCGCGAGATCGGGACGGCCGGTCCGAGCGCGACGAGCTCCTCGCCGTCGAGGCCGCTTCGCGAGCGCGCGCCGGCCCGCGGCGAGGTCGCGCGCGCGATTCGACGGCGCCAGCACCGTGACGCGTGGCCGCGCGCACGCAGCTCCCGAGCGAGCCCCGCGACGTGCTCGTTGACGTCGTGCGGCTGCGACCAGGCGAAGGGCGTGACGAGGGCGACGGAAAGTGCCATCGTTCGAGTCCGAGTCTAGTGACGGGTACGCGACGAAAGATCGTCGCTGCGGCACGGTGGGGCATCGCCAACGAGCCCCGCATCCATTACGGCGAAGTCCGGCCGATCCCGTTCGGCCGGGCGCTCCCGCTCACGACCGACTGCTCGGGCTTCGTGACCGTCTGTTACTTCCTCGCCGGGGCGCCGGACCCGAACGGGCTCGGCTACTCGGGCGCCGGCTACACGGGGACGCTGCTCGGGCACCTCGCACGCGTCAAGGCGGCCGCTGCAGGGGACATCGTCGTCTGGGGCGCCTATCCCGGACGTCACTGCGCGATCGTGCTCGAGCCGGGCGCCGACCCGCTGCTCGCGAGTCACGGCTCCGAGCGAGGGCCGATCGAGATCCGCTTCTCGGACGAGTGCCGGCGACAGCCGCCGGTCGTCACCTGGCTCGCCGGGCTTCGAGGCAGTGGGCTTCGAGGCGGGGCGGCGGCCGAAGCCGCCGCCCTCGTCTCCCGACTACGCCGCAGACGGAGCAGGCGAGGTGACCGGCGCCTGCCGCTTGTTGCGCTCGATGAACTGCTCGGTGAGCTCGTGCGCCTCGTCGTCCGCGATCTGCTCGGGCGGCGACTTCATCAGGTACGAGCTCGGCCCGACGAGCGAGCCGGCGATGCCGTTGTTCAGCGCGAGCTTCGCGAGCCGCACGGCGTCGATGACGATGCCGGCCGAGTTCGGCGAGTCCCACACCTCGAGCTTCAGCTCGACGTTGAGCGGCACGTCGCCGAAGGCGGAGCCCTCCATGCGGATGTAGGCCCACTTGCGGTCGGTCAGCCACGGCACGTAGTCGGACGGGCCGACGTGCACGTTGCCCGCGCCGAGGTCGTAGTCGAGCATCGACGTGACGGCGTTCGTCTTCGAGATCTTCTTCGACTCGAGGCGCTCCCGCTCCAGCATGTTCAGGAAGTCGGAGTTGCCGCCGACGTTCAGCTGCATCGTCTTGTCGAGGTGCACGCCGCGCTCGCGGAAGAGCGAGGTGAGCACGCGGTGGGTGATCGTGGCGCCGACCTGCGACTTGATGTCGTCGCCGATGATCGGCAGGCCCGTCTCCTCGAAGCCGCTTGTTCCAGTACTCCTCGCGCGCGATGAAGACCGGCATGCAGTTGACGATCGCGCAGCCCGCCTCGAGGCACTGCTCGGCGTACCACTTCGTCGCGGCCTCGGAGCCGACGGGGAGGTAGTTGACGACGACGTCGGTCTTGCGTCTCCTTGAGGATCCCGACGATGTCGTCGGTCTCGCCCGGCGCCTTCTTGACGACCTGCGAGAGGTACTTGCCGATGCCGTCGTGCGTCATGCCGCGCGAGACCTTGATCGCCGGTCTTCGGGACGTCGGCGAACTTGATCGTGTCGTTCGGATGCGCCCACATCGCGTCGGCGAGGTCCTCGCCGACCTTGCCCTTGACGACGTCGAACGCCGCCATGAACTCGATGTCGCGGACGTGGTAGCCGCCGAGGTTGACGTGCATCAGGCCCGGGACGAACTGGTCGTCCGGGGCATCCTTGTAGTACTCGCACCCCTGGAGCAGCGAGTTGGCGCAGTTGCCGACGCCGACGATCGCGACGCGGACCTTGCCGTCGTCCAGGCGCGCACGCCCGTTCGAGCTGCCGTTAGTTGTCGTGGACATTCAGTTCTCCTTCAACGAGTTGCTTGCGGACGTGCAGGATGCGCTGCACGACGGTGACCCACGAGGTCGCCGCCAAGACGTAGATCGCCCACTGGAGCCCGCCCCACGGCGCGAAGACGAGGCCGGCGGTGATCACGACGACGCGCTCGGCGCGGGAGCCGAGGCCGACGTCGCCGCGCAGGCCGAGCGCCTCCGCCTTCGCGCGGACGTACGGCACGAGGAACGAGCCCGCGACTGCCGCGATCGTGAAGACGAGAGCGATGTGGTTTCCGGCCCGTGCGAACACCAGGCCGATCGCGGCGAGCATCGCCCCCTCGCCGACGCGATCCGTCGTCGAGTCGAGGAAGGCGCCGAACACGGTCGACTTCCCGCCGGCGCGCGCAAGCGCGCCGTCGAGGATGTCGAGGACGCGAGCCGA
The DNA here is from genome assembly GCA_963838985.1 of uncultured Actinomycetes bacterium. Classification (GTDB taxonomy): domain Bacteria; phylum Actinomycetota; class Thermoleophilia; order Gaiellales; family Gaiellaceae; genus Palsa-739. The sequence continues at coordinate 318,257 of CAWITF010000005.1, read as the reverse complement.
CGACGAAGATCGCGGCGCCGAGCCAGTAGACGAGGATCCGGTTGCGCTCCTCGAACGGAACGAGCACCGCTGCTGCGAGGCAGAGGCTGACTCCCGCCGTCGTCAGGGCGTTCGGGGTCACGCGCGTGCGGGCGAGGCCCGTCACGGAGCGGCTCGCGAGCCGGCGTGCGCCGGTCGTGTAGCCCTGCTTGACCCTGCTTGCTCTTCGGCTTGCTCGGGTCGAGCCGGGGTGAGGGAGCCTGGTTCATCGCGTGCATGCGGAGTGTCTCGTGGCCGAGGGTGATCGCATTCCTGCTATGTCGGGACTATAGCAGGTTTGCGATGGGTGCAGCCTCCGCGGGCTGCCCCAGGTGCCGCGCGAGCCGCGAGATGACGGCGAGCGAGACGAGAGCCACGGCGATCCCCGCGAGCACGTCGAGCCAGTAGTGGTTCGCCGTCGCGAGCACGCAGAACCAGACCCAGGCCGGCCAGGCGGCCCACAGCGCCTTCGACCACCAGTGGCGCGAGGCGCGGAAGAGGAATACGCCGACGATCAGCGCATCCGCGGCGTGAAGGCTCGGCATCGCGGCGTACGGGTTCGCGAGCGCGCCGAGGTGGCCCGAGTGGTTGACCCCGTCGACGAAGCCGAGCGCCGGGAACATCCACGGCGGCGCGGTCGGCACGAGGACGTAGCCGACGAGGCCGATCATGTTCGCGAGCAGCACGGTGTTCCGGAAGCGCGCGAACCAGTCGTGCCGGCGGAGGTAGACCCAGAGGAGCGACAGCCCGATCACCGTGAACTCCGAGTTCCAGTAGGTCCACGCGGCGACGGTCAGCAGCAGATGCGACGAGTCCGCGATCTGCTGTGCCGTCTGCTCGAAGAAGCGGTTCGTCACCGCCTGCTCGAGGTCGATCACGCGAATGCCGTTCACGATCGCCCGCGAGGGGTCGCGGTCGACGAGGCTGCGCACGCCGAGGTAGCTGAAGTAGAACCCGACCCAGATGAAAATCTGCAGACCGAAGTCCGCCCAGCCGCGCGGCAGGACGCGGCGGCCGGCTGCCACCACTGCGGTCATGGGAGAATCCTACCCCCCGATATAGGACATCTCGACCTTCGGAAGGGTGGTCGTCTCGGCCGTCCGAAGCTCGGAGTAGCGGTCGGTGCGGCGGCCCCAGATCCCGGAGATGAGCGCGGCCAGCTCCTCGTCGGCCGCGCCTTCCCGGAGCGGGGCGCGCAGGTCGTGGCCCTTCAACGCGAAGAGACAAGTGTGCAGGCGGCCCTCCGCTGAGAGACGCGCGCGCGAGCAGCCGCCGCAGAAGGGCTGTGTGACCGAGGCGATGACGCCGATCTCGCCCGCCCCGTCGCGGTAGCGGTAGCGGCGCGCGGTCTCGTCGGGCCGGCCGGGCTCCGACGGCTCGAGCGGCCACGCCGCGTCGATCCGCTCGACGATCTCGCGCGCAGGCACGACGTCGTCGAGACGCCAGCCGTTCGTGTGGCCGACGTCCATGTACTCGATGAAGCGAAGCGTGTGGCCGGTGCCGCGGAACTGCTCGGCGAGCGCGACGATGCCGTCGTCGTTCGCGCCGCGCTTGACGACGGCGTTCACCTTGACGCCGAGGCCGGCCGCGGCGGCTGCGTCGATGCCGTCCAGCACTTTCTGCACGGGAAAGTCGACGTCGTTCAGCGCGCGGAAGGTCGGGTCGTCGACCGAGTCGAGGCTGACCGTGACCCGGTCGAGCCCCGCGTCGGCGAGCGCCTGCGCCTTCTGCGGCAGGAGCGCGCCGTTCGTCGTCAGCGCCAGCTCGAGCCCGGGGATCTCGTGCAGCTGCGCTACCAGCGACTCGACGTTCTTGCGGACGAGTGGCTCACCGCCGGTGATGCGTACCGTGCGGACGCCGAGCGACGCGAAGACGCGCGTGACCCGCGTGATCTCCTCGAAGCTCAGGAGCTGCGACCGCTCGAGGAACTGATGGTCGAGGCCGTAGACCTCTTTCGGCATGCAGTAGACGCAGCGGAAGTTGCAGCGATCCGTGATCGAGATGCGAAGCGTCTCGAGCGGGCGGTTCAACCGGTCGCGCAAGGCTTCCATCGCGACAGGGTATCTGGGGTCAGACACCGCGCAGCGGTGTCTGACCCCGCTGTTGAGCCACGCATCGCCCGAACAGCGGGGTCAGACCCCAGCCCAGATCTTCGAAAGCTCGACGATCGTGAGGGCGGCGAGGCCCATGTCCTCGACGCAGATCCATTCGCGCTCGCTGTGTGCGTCGTGGCCGCCGGTGAAGATGTTCGGCGTCGGCAGACCCATCTCCGTGAGCGCCGAGCCGTCCGTGCCGCCGCGGATCGCTGTCTTGCGCGGCTCGAGCCCGATCCGCCGCACGGCCTCTTCGAGGTTCGCGACGATCTCCGGATGCTGCTGCAGCGTGTCGCGCATGTTGCGGTACTGGATCTTCGACTCGACCTCGATCGCGCAGCGCGGATCCGTCGCCGCAACCTCCGCGGCGATGCCGCGCAGGAAGTCGACGTGCTGGTCGAGCAGGTCGTTCTCGAAGTCCCGCACGATGAAGCGCAATTCGACCTCCGACGAGTCGCCGTTGACGATCACCGGATGCACGAACCCGTCGCGGTCTTCGGTCGTCTCGGGTGAGAGCGAGTCCTTCGGCAGCTTCTCGAGCACTGCGCCGGCGAGCTTGATCGCGTTGACGAGCTCGCCCTTCGCCCAGCCCGGATGGATCGCGCGGCCCTTGATGTGCATGCGCACCTGCGCGCCTGAGAACGTCTCGCTCTGCACCTCGCCGGCCGTCGAGCCGTCGACCGTATACGCAGCGACCGCGCCGAAGCTGTCGACGGGGAAGTGGATGACGCCGCGGCCGATCTCCTCGTCCGGGTTGAACGCGACCTTGACCGTGCCGTGCGGCACGTCGGGATTCGCCTTCAGGTAGGCGACGGCGGCCATGATCTCCGCGATGCCAGCCTTGTCATCGGCGCCGAGCAGCGTCGTCCCGTCGGTGGTGATCAGGTCGTGCCCGACGTGCGACTCGAGCTGCGGCGACTCTGCCGGGCGAATCGTCGAGCCAGACGAGCCGAGCGGGATGTCCCCGCCCTCGTAGCGGAAGCGCTGCGGCTTCACGTTCTCGCCGGTCACTTCGCGCGCGGTGTCGACGTGCGCGAAGAAGGCGATCGTCTGGGTGTCGTGTTCGACGTTCGCCGGCAACGTCGCGGTGACGTAGCCGTGCTCGTCGATCGCCGCGCCGTCGACCCCGAGCTCGTTCAGCTCGTCGGCGAGTAGGCGCAAGAGGTCGAGCTGCTTCTCGGTGCTCGGGTACGACTCGGAGTCCTCGTCCGATTGCGTGTCGATGCGGACGTAGCGGAGGAAGCGCTCGGCGGCGTCCTCGGCAAGCTGGGCGGCGAGCGCCGCGTGCGTCTCAGTGGCCATGCGAATCAGTGTATGTAGCTTCCCGCGGTGACTGCGATCGGTCTCGCGTGCCTGTCGGCACTCCTCTTCGGGGCGATGAGCGTCGGCCTGCGCATCGGCATGAACCGCTATCCGGACGCGGAGCTCGCAACGGTCGCGACCGTCATCGGCGCGCTCGTCGTGTCGGTCATCGCGATGCTCGTCGAGTCACCGGCCCGCGGGTTCCACGCCGGCCCGGCGTGGCCGTTCGTGCTCGCCGGGTTGATGCAGCCGGGGGTCGGCCAGCTCTTCGTGACCCTCGCCGTGCGCGAGGCCGGCGCGTCGCGTGCGTCCGTCATCCTCGGCTCGGCGCCGCTCGCGTCGGTGACGATCGCGCTCGTCCTGCTCGGCGAGCCGTTCAAGTGGCCGTTGGTCGTGGGCGCGGTGCTGATCGTCGGCGGCGGCGTGGAGCTCGCGCGCGACCGGTCGCGCCCCGCGCATGTGCGTAGGCGCGGCTACCTGTTCGCGTTCGTCGCGACGATTCTCTTCTCGGCGCGCGACAACCTGACGCGCTGGCTCGCGGGCTCGACGAGCGTACCTCCGGGAACCGCCGCGGCCGCTGCGCTGGCGGGCGGGATGCTCCTGATCCTCCTCGTCCTCGGGCCGCGCGTTCGAGCGCGCGTCGCCCTCCGCCCGATGCTCCCGTTCCTCGGGATCGGCGTGCTCTTCGGATTGTCGTACGTCTCGCTCTTCGAGGCGTACTACCGCGGCCGTGTCACCGTCGTCTCGCCGCTCGTCGCCACGGAGTCGCTCTGGGGCGTGGCTTTGTCGGTGCTCTTCATCCGACGCACGGAGCTCGTCGGGCGGCGCGTTCTCGCCGGCGCGGCGCTGATCGTCGCCGGAAGCGCGTTGATCGGTGTCTACTCCGGTTGATCGCTCCCGCTGGGACGATGGCGGCGGGACTAGGCTGCGCCCCATGCGTCGGCTGATCCTGCAGACCGGAGTGTCGATAGACGGGTACGTCGCGGCGCTCGACGGGTCGCACCCGTGGAGCGACGACGGGAGAGGGGACGAGGCGGTCAAACGATGGATCCTCGACTCCGTGTGGGGCGCCGGCGCGCACCTCATGGGCCGCGTCACCTACGAGGAGATGGCTTCCTTCTGGCCGACGTCCGACAGCGACTTCGCGAAGCCGATGAACGAGATCCCCAAGGTCGTCTTCTCGAAGACGCTCGAACGTGCCGCGTGGCCCGAGACGCGGATTGCCCGTGGCGATCTGCGCGAAGAGATCGAGCAGCTGAAGAGCGAGCCCGGCGCCGATTTGATCGCCTACGGCGGCGCGCGCTTCGACCAGTCACTTTCCCGTCTCGGCTTGGTCGACGAATACCGCTTGATGATCCAGCCGTCTGCGCTCGGCGCCGGCCTGCCGCTGTTCAAGGATCTGCCTGCGCCGTTGCACCTGGATCTCGTCGAGGCCACCACCTACTCGAGCGGTCTCGCGATCCACGTCTATCGGCCCCGCAACCTCGGCTGACACGACCGACTACGGTCCTCCCGTGATCCGGCCGTTCAGCGACGAAGACGGTCCCTCCGTCGACGCGCTAGTGGAGAGAGCCTGGCCCGACGACCCGGCGCTTCGCGAGATCTCGTCCATCCACGGCGAAGACGTCGACACGAACGACCGGTGGCGGCGAACGCTCGTCGACGTCGAGTCGACGAGCGTCGTCGGCGTCGGGACGCTGGTTGCGAACGCGCGCCATCCCTCGCGCATCACGGTCGTCGTTGCCGTCGAGCCGGAGCGGCGCCGGCAGGGACGAGGAAGCGCGCTTCTGACCGAGCTGCGGCGGCACGGCGACGGGCGGCCGCTGCTCGCGCGGGTTCGCGAGGACGATGCAGCAGGGCTCGGCTTCGCGCGGGCCCACGGCTTCGACGTGCTGATGCGGAGCCGTGTCGGCGTCGTCGATCCCGACGATCCGCGCGCCGTCGCCTGGGCTGCCGCGGCCTCGACGCTCGCCGTCGACAGGGATCTCCCTCGGGAAGAGCTGGCGCTCGCCCACGAGGCTGCCTACCGGGCCGAGCACGCAACGTGGTCGCCTGTCGCCGAGCGTCCGCGCGAGGAGTCGCTGCGCCTCTTCTGCGGGGAGTCGTGGCTGCCGGAGTCGGCGGTCGCAGTGCGGAGCGAGGGACGCGTGGCCGCGGTCGCGGCGCTTCACGGCCCGCCGCTTGCACCGTCGAGCACGGAGCTGTTCTTGATCGCAGGGAGCGCGACGAACGACGCAGAGGCATTGCGCGCTGTCGTGGCCGCGGAGCTCGCGCTCGCGCGTTCACGAGGAGCGGTGGTCTCGATCGAGGCCGACGACGCGAACGTCGAGCTGGCTCAGCTACTCGGCGCATTGCCTGCCGTGTACGAGCCGACGCTCCTGGTTCTGAGCACGGGCTAGAGGATCTTCGAAAGGAACTGCTGCGTGCGCGGCTCGCGCGGCGAGGCGAAGAACTCCGCGGGCGGCGCCTCCTCGACGACGACGCCGTCGTCCATCATCACGATCCGGTCCGCGGCCTCGCGCGCGAAGCCCATCTCGTGCGAGACGACGACCATCGTCATCCCCTCGGCCGCGAGCTCTTTCATCACCTCGAGCACCTCGCCGATCATCTCGGGGTCGAGCGCGCTCGTCGGCTCGTCGAAGAGCATGAGCGCCGGGCGCATTGCGAGCGCACGTGCGATCGCGACGCGCTGCTGCTGGCCGCCGGAGAGCTTGCCCGGATACGCGTCGCGCTTGTCCGAGAGGCCGACGCGTGCAAGCAGCGCCTCGCCTTGCGCGACCGCGTCTTTCTGCGGCGTCTTCCGCACCCTGATCGGCGCCTCGATGATGTTCTGCAGCGCGGTCTTGTGCGGCCAGAGGTTGAAGCGCTGGAAGACGAAGCCGATCTCCGTGCGCTGGCGCGCGATGTTGCGCTCGTTGTCCTCGCAGAGCTCGCCGTCGCTCTTGACGCGATACCCGATCAGATGGCCGTTCACTTCGATGCGGCCGCCGTCGATGCGTTCGAGGTGGTTGATGCAGCGCAGGAACGTCGTCTTGCCGGAGCCGGACGGCCCGATGATGCAGACGACCTGGCCGCGCTCGACGTCCAGTGAGACGCCGCGGAGCACGTGGTTGCGGCCGAAGTACTTGTCGACCCCGTCCGCCTTGACGATCGTGTCGCTCATCGAGCGTTGGCGGTGTTCGTGATCCCGAAGAATCGCGCGGCCCAGCCCTCGTCCTCGGCGCGGTCGCTGGCGCCGAGCTTTCGCTCGATCTGCACCTGGATCAGCCCCCAGATGGTGGTCAGCACGAGGTACCAGAAGGCGACCGCGATGAAGTACTCCGCCGGCTTGAACGTCACCGAGTAGCCCTGCTCGGCGTCGAGGAAGATCTCGTAGACGCCGATGAACGCGAGCAGCGACGTGTTCTTGATCATCCCGTTGAACTCGTTGCCGAGCGGCGGGACGATCGATCGCGCGCGGCCTGCGGCAGCACGATGCGACGCATCGCGAGCCCGTAGGGCATTCCGACCGACTTCGCCGCCTCCATCTGGCCGCGGTCGATCGCGCTGATGCCGGCGCGGATGATCTCGCTCATGTAGGCGCCCTCGTTGATCGCAAGCGCGACGGTGCCGGCGACGATCGACTCCGTCGATCGAGATGACACCGAAGTCGACGGCTCGCGGGAACAGGTCGAAGCCCAGCAGGAGATTCGCGCCGTAGTACATGAAGAAGATCTGCACGATCAGCGGCGTTCCGCGGACGAGCAGCACGTAGACGTACGAGATGAGGCGCAGGACGCGCCAGCGCGACATCTGGAAAAGCGCCGACACGAGCCCGAGCAGCACTCCGAAGAACTGGGCGAGGACGGCGATGTACGACCGTGCGCATCAGCGCCTGAGCGAATGCGTGGTTCGGATCGAACATCCGCTCCTTGATGATGTGCCAGTCGACCGAGCCGACCAGCAGTGCGACCATCGCCGTCCTCTCCCGACCCGTTACTTCTTCTTCAGCGCGAACGGCGCCATGTTCCACTTCTTGAGGATCTTCGCCATCGTGCCGTTCTTGTAGATGGCGTTCACCGCCTTCTGCATCGGAGCCTGCAGCGAGGAACCCTTCTTGATGCCGATGCCGACCGGGATAGCGTTCACCGGCGGGCCGACGATCTGGATCGATTTGTCCTTCGTCGTGTACCAGACCGCGGGCGGTGAATCCGACTCGTAGATGTCGAGGTGCCCGGTCTTGAGCGCGACGACGCCGAGCGGATCCTCCTTGAAGGAAATGATCTGGACTCCCTTCTTGCCCTTCGCCTTGCACTTCTTGTCGAGCGACTGCAGGGTCTCCAGGTTCGTCGTGGCGACCTGCGCCCCCGCAGCGTGCCCGCAGATGTCGAGCGGCGTCTTGATGTGCAACGGGTTGCCCTTCTTGGCCATGAAGGACTGCCCGACGTTCAGATAGTCGACGAAGGCGATCGCCTTACGACGCGCGGGCGTGTCGTTCATGCCGCTGATGATCGCGTCGCACTTGTTCGAGAGCAGTGCGGCGACGATGCCGTCGAAGCCCGTGTTCTGGAACTTCGCCTGCATGCCCATCTTCTTTGCGACCGCGGTGCCGATGTCGATGTCGGAGCCGAGGTTCTTGCCGCCCTGCACGAACTCCTCGGGCGGATAGCTGATGTCGCTGCAGAAGAGAAGCGTCTTCGCCGAGGGCACCGCCGAAGCGGACGCCGAGATCGCCGCAAAGACGGCGGCTCCGAGGACGGCTGCCAGCATGAGCCGTCTAATCATTGTGGTGCTCCTTTCGCGGGGATTCCGACTCTTTCACACGGACGAGAAACTGCAAGCGTTGTTGGGCTCGGTCGAGATGGTCGGCGAGCGCAGACGCGGCTCGCGCTCGATCGCCTGCCGCGAGCGCATCGACGATCGCCCTGTGCTCGGCGACCTGGGGCGGCTCGTAGTCGCGGTCGAGCTGCAGCATCACGAGCCGCAGCTCGCCCTGCGTGCGCGCGTGCGCGGCCGAGAGGCGGGCGCTGCCGAGCGCGCCGACGAGGATGCGATGGAATGCGAAGTCGTGCTCGAGCGCCTCGACGATGTCGCCGGCGGCGAGAGAGGTGGCGAAGTCGTCGGTCGCAGCGCCTAGCGCATCGATGCCTGCGGCGTCGATCGCTGCGAGCCCGTCACCTTCGAGGACCCGTCGCAGGCGGAAGAGGTCGGCGACGTCATCCTCCGCGAGATCGGTCACCACCACACCGCGATGCGGATGGTGCGTGACGAGCCCCTGCTCGACCAGGCTGCGCAGCGCCTCGCGGAGCGTGTTGCGCGAGACACCGAGTGCGCGCGAGAGCTGTTGCTCGCGCAGGTGCGTCCCCGGCTCGAGGCTGCCGTCGAGGATCATGTCGCGCAGCGCACGCGCCGACCTGCGCGCCGGTCGTGGAGCGGTCGAGCGCGCTGGACGAGCAGCTCGCTCACGCGAGCTCCGCGAGCACGGTGCCGATCCGCTCGAGTGCCACGCCGAGAAACTCCGGCTCGAAGCCGACGCTCATGCGGAAGTGGCCGTCGCTTCCCATCATCGCGCCTGGCACGACGAGCACCGATCCGCGCGCGCGCAACGCATCCGCAACCTGCTCGGACGGCAGCTGGGCCGAGTAGCGCGGGAAGGCAAGTGCGGTCGCCGGTGCGGGCGTCGCGGTCAGCAGCTCGCCGTGCGTCGTGAGCCAGTCGGCGAAGAGCGCGTCGCCGTCGCGCACGAGCTCGCGCTGCCGTGCAAGCAGCGCGCTCCGCTTCGACGGCTCGAGCGCGCGCTCGGCGAGGAAGACGCTCGGCAGGCTTGCGGAGATGACGGCGTACTCGTGGCGGCGCCAGAGATCGTCCGCGAGCGGCTGCGGCGCGACGACCCAGCCGATACGCAGCCCGCAAAGGCCGTACGCCTTCGAGAGGCTGTTGACGCAGATAGCGCGCGGATGCGCGCCCCAGAACGACTCGGTGACGACACCGTCGCGCTCGGAGCCGCGGTAGACCTCGTCGGCGACGAGCCAGCAGCCGCTCGACTCGACGCACTCGAGCACGGCGCCGCGTGCCTCTGCGTCGAGGATCGTGCCGGTCGGGTTGTTCGGGTTCACGACCGCGAGCAGCTTCGTGCGCGGGCCGACCTTCGACCGCAGCTCGTCGGCGTCGAGCCGCCAGCCGTCGTCGGCGCGCAGCGAGACGACGTCGACCTCGCAGCCGAGGTTCTCGGCGATCCCGCGCACCTGCCGGTAGCCCGGCTCGATCACGGTCACGCGGTCGCCCGGCTCGAGCAGCGTCGTGCACACGATGGCGTTCGCCTCCGCCGCGCCGACTGTGACGAGCACCTCGTTCGCGGCCGGCTGCGTCTCGTAGGTCTGGGCGATCCGCTCGCGGAGGAGCTCCGATCCGTTCACCTCCGGATAGAAGAGCTCGAGCTCGGCGAACGCCTCCGTGTCGCCGTCCCCGAGGAGCAGGCCGAGCGGCGCGCAGCGCACCGCGCTGTCGGCGAGGTTGTAGTCGACCTCGTGCTCCCAGCGGGACTGCCACTGCTCCATGACGAACGGCTGGAACCGCGCGGTCGTCGTGCTCATACGGCGAGCCCCGCACGCGCGACGACCTCGCCTGCGATCGCTGCGTCCTGCACGCCGACGCCGACGAGGTCGCACACCGTGATCTGGTCGTCGCTCGTGCGGCCTTCCGCCTCGCCGAGCACGAGCGCGCCGAGCGGCACGACGTCAGCGAGGAAGATCGAGCCGTCGGCGACCGCGTGATGGAGCTCACCGTTCGCGGCCGCGACCGGCGGATGGTCGGCGGCGACGATGTCGGCTCGTGCGAGCACCGCGGTCTCGAGCTCCTGCTTCTCGGAGAAGTCCGAGCCCATCGCGGTGATGTGCGTGCCCGGCTGCACCCAATCTGCCCGCACGACCGGCTCGCGCGAGGGCGTCGTCGTGACGACGAGCTGCGACGTGCGGACGGCGGTCTCGAGGTCGGCGACCTGCACGTCGATGTCGTGCAGCGCGCGCATCTCCTCCGCGTAGGTCTCGGCGCCCGAACGGGACGCGACGACGACGCGTTCGGGCCGGCGCACGCCGAGCAGCGCCTCGAGCTGGTAGCGCGCCTGTCCGCCCGCGCCGATGATCGCGGCCTGCTCGACCTGCGCCGGCGCGAGGAGGTCGGCGGCGAGCGCTCCCGCCGCGCCGGTGCGCAGCTCCGTGAGGTAGCCGTTGTCGAGCAGGATCGCGCTCAGGAAGCCGGTCTCGGCGGAGAAGACGAGGAAGAGCCCGCTCGTCAGCGGCAGGCCCCGCGCGACGTTGCCCCAGAAGCCGGTCGCGGCCTTGATCGCCCAGTGCGGCGTGCCGTGGATGTGCGCACCCTTCAGATGCGCCTCGCCCCGCACCTCGGGGAACTCGAGATCCATGATCGCCGGCTGCGTCACGGCGCCGCGGTGGAGCGCCGCGAACGCGGGCCGCATCGCGGCGAGCGCCTCCGCCGGCCCGACGAGCGAGCGGACGTCCTGCTCGGAGAGTGTCGCGACGTCAGCCGACGACATTGCGGATCCGCTCGACGAGCAGGGGCTCGTCGTCCTCGGCCACCGTCTCGAGGCAGAAGACGAGCTTGCCGTCGAGTGGGACGCAGACGATGCTTGGATTCCCGCCGGCGAGCTCGTCCGCGAGCGCGTCCGCCCGGTCGCCGGCGTCGATCGACGAGCGAGTTCGGCGGCTCGGGGATGAGGCGCTCGTCGAGCGTGAACTGCGCCGTCGTGCCGCCGAGCTCGGCGGCGAGCCGCTCGGCGCGCTCGCGGTACGACGCCCAGCGCGCGTCGTGGTCGAGTGACAGCCACTCCTCCAGCGCGAGCACCGTGCCGACGACTGCGCTTCTGTCCATCTTGAACGCGCGCCCGAAGATCAAGTGCGGCCCGGACTCGAAGCGCGTGAAGTCGATCTGGGCAACGGCGTCGATCAGCTCGCGCGTCCCGTAGACGAAGCCGCCGGCGTTCGGGCCGTAGAAGTACTTGGCGCTGAACGTCGTCAGGTCGGCGCCGCGCTCGCCGTAGCTCGCGATCAGCTCGGTCGGGTAGCTCATGTACGCCGCGTCGACGACGACCGGCACGCCGTTCCCGTGCGCGCGCTCGGCAACCTCTTCGAGCGACAGCGTCCCTTCGCGGCCCTCGAGGTGTGCTGGGAAGAGCACGCAGGCGATGTCGTCGAACGACGTCAGGTCGCCTTCGACGAGACGCGCGCCGGTCATCCGCGCGCAGCGGTCGTATTTGTAGCGGTGCCCTCGCTGGATCAGGACGCTGCCGCGCATGCCTGTGGTCTCCGGCAGCTGCTCCATCAGCGTCCCGTCGGCGCGCGTCATGCAGGCCCCGACCGAGAGCGCGATCCCCGAGGAGGCGCCGGGGACGACGCGGGCCGCCTCGACGCCAAGCAGGTCGGCGAGCCGCTCGCCCGTCCGGTCGAGGAGCTCCGTCATCGACGCGAACGTCCCGTTCACCTCGTGGACGGCGGCGCGCACGGCGGGGGAGAGCACGGACCCGCCGAGGTCGGTGTAGATGCCGGCCGCGTTCACCACCGGCCGCACCCCCAGCGCCTCGTACACCCCTGCAGCGATCGCCCGACTGTTCAACAATCCCGACCCTACGAGGTTCGCAACCAGCTTTCAAGCTGGTTGCAGTCGTTCCGAAACGACTGCAACCTGACTGAAGTCAGGTTGCTAGAGCAAGGTCGCCAGCACGTGCAGCGCGGCGTCGACGTCTCGCTCGTCGTTGAAGTAGTGGAGCGAGAACCGCGTCGCGCCGAACCGCGGCGAGACGATCACGCCGGCGGCGTTCAGCCGCGCGGCGATCTCCTCGCCGTCGTGCCCGGGGTAGCGCGCGGTGACGATGCCGCCGCGATGCTCGTCGTCCCGCGGCGTCAGCACCGTCGCGCCGAACGCCTCGAGCCCGTCGGCCAGCCGCTCCGCCAGCGCTTGATCGTGCGCGAGCACGCGCTCGACGCCGAGCGCGTTCACGTACTCGAGCGCCCGGCCGAGCGCAACCGCCGACCCATAACCCATCGTCGAGTACTCCATGCTCCGTGCAGTCGGTGCGAGCGGCATCGTCCGCACGTCGAACGTGTACGGATCGACGGTCGAGCGCCAGCCGACGAACGGCGGGTCGAACACCTCGCGGAGCTCGGGCCGCAGCCAGCAGACCGCCGCGCCGAACGGCCCGCACAGCCACTTGTAGCCACCGGCCACCAGCAGATCGAGATCGTCGGCCGCGACGTCGATCGGCGCCATCCCGGCCGCCTGCGTCGCGTCGACCGCGAGCAGCGCCCCATGCTCGTGAGCGAGCTCGGCGAGCTCTCGCAGCACGAAGCGGTACCCGGTCGCGTATTGGACGTAGGAGACGACGATCACCGACGTCTCCTCGTCGACGTGCTCGGCGACAGCGTCGAGCGAGAGCGACGACGGGTCGTCCCAGACGCGCACGAGCCGGGCCTCGGCGCCCGTCTCCCGCGCGACCCGCAGCCACGGGTACGCAGTGCTCGGATGCTCGATGTCGATCGTGACGACGTTCGTCCCCTCGAGCGGCTGCACCCACCACGCGAACATCCCGAACGCCTCGGTCGCGGACTTGACGATCGCGACGTCGTCGCGGTCCGCGTGCAGCAGCTGCGCCGCCGCGTCGCGGGCGTCCTCGAGGCAGCCGGTCTCGGCCGCCTCGTCGAAGCCCGTGGTGCCCCGCATCCAGATGTCCCGCTCGAACGCCGCCGCGGCCTCCTGCACGGGCAGGGGCATCAGCCCGATCGAGCCGCTGTTCAGATAGACGACCTCCTCCAGGTGGGGGAAGTGCTCCCGGGGCGCGAGCGAGGCCATTCCCCGACCCTAGGCGTACGGCAGGCTCCCGACAAATCTGCTATAACAGGGCTTAGATTTTCTCACTAGGAGGCAACTAACACGTATGGCTAAGACAATCGGTATCGACCTCGGCACGACGAACTCGTGCATGGCCGTCCTCGAGGGCGGCGAGCCGACCGTGATCCCGAACGCCGAAGGCGGCCGGACGACCCCGTCCGTCGTCGCGTTCACGAAGGACGGTCAGCGGCTCGTCGGCGCCCCGGCGCGGCGGCAGCAGGTCACGAACCCCCAGAACACGATCTTCTCGATCAAGCGCTTCATGGGCCGCAAGTTCTCGGAGGTCTCGGAGGAGATGACGATGATCCCCTACGAGGTCGTCCAGGGCGGAAACGGCGACGTGCGCGTGAAGGTCGAGGGCAAGGAATACGCCCCGCCGGAGATCAGCGCGATGATCCTGCAGAAGCTGAAGGCCGACGCCGAGTCGTACCTCGGCGAGCCGGTCTCGGACGCGGTGATCACCGTCCCCGCGTACTTCAACAACGCGCAGCGCGAGGCGACGAAGGACGCCGGCAAGATCGCCGGCCTCAACGTGCTGCGCATCATCAACGAGCCGACGGCCGCGTCGCTCGCGTACGGGCTCGACAAGGAGTCCGACCAGACGATCCTCGTCTTCGACCTCGGCGGCGGCACGTTCGACGTGTCGGTGCTCGAGCTCGGCGACGGCGTCTTCGAGGTCAAGTCGACCGCAGGTGACAACCACCTCGGCGGCGACAACTTCGACAAGGCTGTCGTCGACTGGATGGCGGCCGAGTTCAAGAAGGACCAGGGCATCGACCTCGCGCAGGACAAGATGGCGCTGCAGCGGCTCTACGAGGCCGCGGAGAAGGCGAAGATCGAGCTGAGCTCGACGATGACGACGCAGATCAACCTGCCGTTCATCACTGCCACCGCCGAGGGCCCGAAGCATCTCGACCTGCAGCTCACCCGGGCGAAGCTCGAGGAGATCACGGCCGACCTGCTCGAGCGGACCGTCGGCCCGACGAAGCAGGCGCTCGCCGACGCCGAGCTCGACGCGTCGAAGATCGACCACGTCGTGCTCGTCGGCGGCATGACCCGCATGCCGGCGGTGCAGGACAAGGTCAAGCAGATCGTCGGCAAGGACCCGCACAAGGGCGTCAACCCCGACGAGGTCGTCGCGGTCGGCGCTGCGCTGCAGGCCGGTGTGCTGCGCGGCGAGGTGAAGGACATCCTGCTCCTCGACGTCACTCCGCTTTCGCTCGGCATCGAGACGAAGGGCGGTGTGATGACGAAGCTGATCGAGCGCAACACGACCATCCCGACGAAGAAGTCGGAGACGTTCACGACCGCGGAGGACAACCAGCCGTCGGTCGAGGTGCACGTGCTCCAGGGCGAGTCGGAGATGGCGACCTACAACAAGACGCTCGGCAAGTTCCAGCTCGTCGGCATCCCGCCGGCGCCACGGGGCATGCCGCAGATCGAGGTCGCGTTCGACATCGACGCGAACGGGATCATCAACGTCTCGGCGAAGGACATGGGCACGGGCAACGTGCAGCAGATCCAGATCCAGGGCGGCTCGGGCCTCTCCGACGACGAGGTGCAGGAGATGATCCGCAACGCGGAGTCGCACGCCGACGAGGCGCGCACGCTGCGCGAGACCGTCGACGTGAAGAACAACGCGGAGACGCTCGCGTACTCGACGGAGCGCTCGCTCAAGGACCACCGCGACAAGCTCGACGAGTCCGAGGCCTCGACGATCGAGGGCCGGATCATGGAGCTCCGCCAGGCACTCGAGGGCGACGACGTCGCCGACATCCGCGCGAAGACCGAGGCGCTGCAGGAGGCCTCGCACAAGCTCGCCGAAGCGGTGTATGCGCAGGCAACCGCGCAGGCGCAGGCATCCGCCGGTGGTAACGGCGCGACGACGCCTGACGACGAAGTCGTCGAGGAAGGCGAGTACGAGGTCGTCGACGAGGAGGCCAAGACCTCGTAATGGAGCCGCAGCAGCACGACATCCAGAACCCCGAGACCGACGACACGGCTCAGGCGCAACAGGCGCCTGAGCCCCGTGTCGCGGAGCTCGAGGACAAGCTCCTCCGCGTCGCGGCGGACTTCGACAACTACAAGAAGCGCGCCGCGCGCGAGCGCGAGGAATACGTCAAGGGCGCGAACGAGCGGCTCGTCAAGGAGCTGCTGCCGATTCTCGACGATCTCGAGCGGGCGCTGACCGCTGCCGGCGAGCACGAGGAGGCTGCGCTCGAAGAGGGCGTTCGCCTCGTGCACCGCTCGCTCGCGAGCGTGCTCGAGCGGCAGGGGCTGAAGCCGATCGGGACCGAGGGCAAGTTCGACCCGCACGTCCACGAGGCGCTGCTCTCGCAGCCGTCCGAGGCCGAAGAGGGCTCCGTCATCGACGTGGTACAGAAGGGCTACACGCTCGGCGACCGTGTCGTGCGTCCCGCGCGCGTGGTGATCGCCGCCCCTCAGGAGACGAGTGGCTAAGACGCCCTACGAGACCCTCGGCGTCTCGAAGGGGGCGTCGCAGGACGAGATCAAGAAGGCGTACCGCAAGCTCGCGCGCCAGTACCACCCGGACAAGAACCCGGGTGACAAGAGCGCCGAGGAGCGCTTCAAGGACGTCCAGACCGCGTACGACGTGCTCTCGGACGAGGAGAAGCGCAAGGCCTACGACCGCTTTGGCTCCACGAACGGTCGTGGCGCGCCCGGGCCGGGCGCCAACGCCAACTTCGACTTCTCCGGCTTCGACGTCGGCGATCTCGGCGACTTGTTCGGCGGGATCTTCGGCGGCGGTGGCGGTCGTGCCGGCGGCACGCGGGCACGGCGTCAGCCGGTGCGCGGCTCCGACGTCGAGGTCGATGTGCAGCTCTCGTTCGAGGACTCGCTCGGCGGCGCCGAGGTGAAGGTCCCGGTCGAGCTGACGACCGCGTGTCGCGAATGCGGCGGCACCGGCGCGCAGCCGGGCACCGCACCGGTCATCTGCCCGGAGTGCAACGGCCGCGGCGTCAAGTCGGAGTCCCAGGGCCTCTTTGCGCTCTCCCAGCCGTGCCCGCGCTGCCGCGGCAACGGCACCGTGATCGAGAAGCCGTGCCCCAAGTGCCACGGCTCCGGTCGCGAGCGCCGCATCAAGACGTACACGGTGAAGATCAAGCCCGGCGTCAAGGACGGCACGAAGATCCGGCTCAAGGGCAAGGGCGAGGCAGGCGAGAACGGCGGCCCCGCGGGCGACCTCGTCGTCGTGACGCGCGTCGCCGCATCGCCGACGTACGAGCGGCGCGGTGACGACCTCGTCGTGCAGGTGCCCGTGTCGTTCCCGACCGCCGCGCTCGGTGGCAAGGTCGACGTGCCGACGCCGGAGGGCGCCGTGTCGCTGAAGGTCCCCGCAGGGTCGGAGGACGGCAAGCTGCTTCGCATCAAGGGCCGCGGCGCGCCGAGGCTGAACGGCTCCGGCAAGGGCGACGTGCTCGCGCGGCTTCGCATCCAGGTGCCGAAGCGCATGAACAAGAAGGAGAAGGAGCTGCTGGAGGAACTGCAGAGGATGGGCGGATGACGGCGGATACCCCCAAGTACATGATCAGCATCGCCGCCGAGCTCGTCGGCATGCATCCGCAGACGCTCCGCATCTACGAGAACAAGGGCCTCGTCCGTCCGAAGCGCACCCCGGGCGGCACGCGTCTCTACAGCGAGGCCGACGTCGAGCGCCTGCAGATCATCCAGCGCCTGACCACGGAGTTGGGGCTGAACCTCGCGGGCGTCGAGCTCGTGCTGCGCCTCGAGGACGAGCTGCGCAAGGCGCACGCGCAGATCGAACGGCTGCAGAAGCAGCTGCGCGACGACATTCAGAAGGTGCATAAGGAATACCGCCGCGACCTCGTGGTCTATCGCGAAGAGCGGCTCCCGGAACGAAGGTAAGGAGACATGGATTTCAACAAGCTGACAATCAAGAGCCAGGAGGCCGTCGCGGCAGCGCAGGAGCTTGCGCGCCGCAACGGAAACCCCGAGCTCTATCCCGAGCACCTGCTCGTCGCCCTCCTCGACCAGGAGCTGCCGCGCGAGCTCGTGCCCGACGCCGACACGCTGCGCGCGCAGGCCGAGGCGACGCTCTCGGCGAAACCGCGCATCGACGGCGCGCAGCAGCAGCCGAACGTGTCGGCGCCGTTCTCGAAGGTGCTCGACAGGGCGTTCGACGAGGCGAAGCGCATGCAGGACGACTACGTGTCGACTGAGCATCTGCTGCTTGCGCTCGATGCCGTTCCGCGCGAGCAGCTGGAGGCGAAGATCAAGGCCGTGCGCGGCGGCCAGCGCGTCACGTCGCAGGACCCGGAGGGGACATACCAGGCGCTCGAGAAGTTCGGCCGCGACCTCACCGCGGCTGCCGAGGCGGGCAAGCTCGATCCGGTCATCGGCCGCGACGAGGAGATCCGCCGGGTCATCCAGGTGCTGTCGCGCCGCACGAAGAACAACCCCGTGCTGATCGGCGAGCCGGGCACGGGGAAGACGGCGATCGTCGAGGGGCTCGCGCAGCGGATCGTCGACGGCGACGTTCCCGAGGGGCTCAAGGGCAAGCGCGTGTGGGCGCTCGACATCGGCGCGCCTGCTCGCGGGCGCGAAGTACCGCGGCGAGTTCGAGGAGCGCCTGAAGGCGGTGCTCGGCGAGATCCAGTAACGCCGAGGGCGAGCTGATCCTCTTCATCGACGAGCTGCACACGATCGTCGGCGCCGGCGCAGCGGAGGGCGCGGTCGACGCCGCGAACATGCTGAAGCCGATGCTGGCGCGCGGCGAGCTGCGCTGCATCGGGGCGACGACGCTCGACGAGTACCGCAAGCACATCGAGAAGGACGCGGCGCTCGAGCGCCGCTTCCAGCCGGTCTTCGTCGGCGAGCCGTCGGTCGCGGACACGATCGCGATCCTGCGCGGTCTCAAGGACACGTACGAGTCGCATCACGGCGTGCGGATCCGCGACGCTGCACTCGTCGCCGCGGCCGTGCTCTCGCACCGCTACATCGCCGACCGCTTCCTGCCCGACAAGGCGATCGACCTCGTCGACGAAGCCGCGGCGCGGCTGCGGATGGAGATCGACTCGTCGCCGGTCGAGCTCGACGAGGCCGAGCGGCGCGTGCGCCAGCTCGAGATCGAGCTCGCGGCGATGAAGAAGGAGTCGAAGCAGGTGCGCGAGCCGGTCGAGCGCGCGCTCGCCGACGCGCAGGAGATGCGCAACGAGCTCGCGGCGCGCTGGGGCGAGGAGAAGCAGGCGCTCGAGCGCGTCAAGGCGATCACGCGCGCGCATCGACGAGCTGAAGCGCGAGGCCGAGCGCGAGGAGCGCGGCGGCAACCTGCAGCGCGTCGCCGAGATCCGCTACGGCGAGCTGCCGGCGCTCGAGAAGGAGCTCGCGGAGCGCGACGCCGAGACGCGCACGTCGATGGTGAAGGAAGAGGTCGACGAGGACGACATCGCGCAGGTCGTCGCCGCTGGACGGGCATCCCGGTCGACAAGCTCCTCGAGGGCGAGACCGAGAAGCTCATCCACATGGAGGAGCGGCTGCACCAGCGCGTGATCGGGCAGGACGAGGCGGTCGAGGCGGTCGCGAACGCGCTGCGGCGCGCGCGCACCGGCCTGCAGGACCCGAACCGGCCGATCGGCTCGTTCGTCTTCCTCGGCCCGACCGGCGTCGGCAAGACCGAGCTCGCGCGTGCGCTCGCCGAGTTCATGTTCGACGACGAGCCGCGCGATGGTGCGGCTCGACATGTCCGAGTACCAGGAGCGGCACACCGTCGCGCGCCTGCTCGGCGCGCCGCCCGGCTATGTCGGCTACGACGAGGGCGGCCAGCTGACCGAGGCGGTGCGGCGGCGCCCGTATACCGTCGTCCTGCTCGACGAGATCGAGAAGGCGCACCCGGAGGTGTTCGACGTGCTGCTGCAGGTGCTCGACGACGGGCGCCTGACCGACGGCCAGGGCCGCACGGTCGACTTCCGCAACACGGTGCTGATCATGACGTCGAACATCCGCAGCGCGGAGCAGATGCGCGATCACTTCCGCCCCGAGTTCCTGAACCGCGTCGACGAGATCGTCGAGTTCAAGCCGCTCTCGCGCGAGCAGATCGGCGAGATCGTCGAGCTGCAGCTCGAACGGCTGCGCGCTCGACTGGCCGAGCGGAACATCACGGTCGAGCTCACCGACGCTGCGAAGGAGTCGCTCGCGGAGGCCGGCTGGGATCCCGCCTACGGTGCGCGTCCGCTGAAGCGCGCGATCCAGCGCCTCGTCGAGAACCCGCTCGCCTTGCGCCTGCTGGAGGGCGACTTCGCCGACGGCGACACCATCCGCGTCGACGAGCAGGACGGCGAGCTCGTGTTCGAGAAGGCGGAGGCCGGGACGCCGGTCGCCGCCTGATCGAACCGGCGCCGCCATTCGTGCGAAGGACCTACCGACAACCGAAGTCGGGAGGCACCGCCATGAAGAAGACTGCTCTTTTCGCAGTCGCAGGGCTCGCAGCGCTCGTCGTGACCGCAGTCGCGCTCGCTGCACCGCAGGGGATGGGCTGGTCGGCCAAGCTGACCGTCGCGCAGGAAGTCCCGAAGCAGGTCGTGTCGAACATGAAGGCGAAGGGCTCGTTCCACGCGACGCTCACGGGCAACACGCTGAAGTGGAAGCTGACGTACTCCGGCCTCACCGGCCCGGCGACGGCTGCGCACATCCACCTGGGCGCGATGGGCAAGGCGGGCAACGTCGTCGTGCCGCTGTGCGGCCCGTGCAAGAGCGGCGTGAGCGGCTCCGCGAAGCTCACGAAGGCGCTCGAGACCGCCGCGACGAAGCACAAGCTCTACGTGAACGTGCACACGGCGAAGAACCCGAACGGCGAGATCCGCGGGCAGGTCGCCCCGTAGCGTTAGGGTCGGCGCCATGCTCGTCGTGGCCGCGACCGAACGTGAGCTGGCGCTCGTCGAGGGCGTCGACACGCTCTGTTGCGGGATCGGCCCGGTCGAGGCGGCGCTGCAGACGGCACGCGCGCTGGCGGAGCGCACGCCCGACCACGTTCTCCAGATCGGCATCGCAGGGGCTCGAGCGATCGGGCCCCTTGCGATCGTGCTCGGCTCCGAGTCCGTCTACTGCGACGTGATCGACGAGTCGACCACGCTGCCGCGCATCGAGCGCGTCGTGCCGGACGCCGCACTGCTCGCACGCGTGCGCGCGTCGCTGCCGGAAGCACAGGTCGCTCCGATTGCAACCTCCGGGAAGGTCGGCAGCGGGACGCTGTGCGACGTCGAGGCGATGGAAGGCTTCGGCGTGCTGCGCGCGTGCGAGCTTGCCGGCGTTCCCGCGGTCGAGCTGCGGGTGATCTCGAACGTCCCGGAGGAAGCGGATCGAAGCGCGTGGCGTATCGACGAGGCGCTCGCCGTGCTCGGCGACGCCGTCGCGCGCGTGTTGCGCTAGGCGTCCTTGACGTCGTCGAGGAACTCTGCGTTCCCGTGGAGGGGCGGGGCGCCGTAGGCGAAGAAGAGGATCTCCTCGTCGGTCTCGTTCCGCGCCTGCATCGGCGTGCCCGCGTGCACGGCGATGAGGCCGCCGGGCTCGACGTCGACGCGTTGCGGCGGATCCTCGAGCAGCATCGTCAGCGTCCCGCGGATCGGCACGAAGACCTCTTCCTGGTCGGGATCGAGGTGTCGGCGCCCGCGCGTGTGCGCCGGATAGCGCCACATGCGCGCGCGTGACTGCGAGAGCTTCGCCGCGTCAGTGACCTGCGCATGGCTGCGTGCTGCCGATTCGTCCGGGTGCGGCTCGCGGTCCTCCCACTCGAGCTCGCCCGGCTGCACGACGTCGTAAGGCACGGCGCCGACGATACCCTCCGCGCGCATGGCCAGGCTCTCCTATCCGCGCGCAGGCGAGCCGCGCCCCGCGGCGCTGCCGCCACGGGAGCGCACGGTCGGCCAGCTCGTCGCCGAGTCGATCCGGATCTACGGCGACAACTTCAGGCCGCTGCCTGCTGATCGGCGTCCCGCCTGCGCTCCTCACCGTGGTCGGGCGGCACATCTCGCACACGCTCGCCTTCGTGCTCGCGCTCACGGTCTTCGGGGCTTTCCTCAGCGCGTCGTACGTCTACGCCTCGACGATCACGTTCGGGACTCGCGGCCGTGTCGTCAAGGCGTGGCTCGCAGGCTGGCTCGTCTTCACGCCCGTGCCGATCCTCGTGCTCGCGTTCGTGCTCCCGGCCCTCGCCTGGCTCGCGGCGCTTCGGGCTCGTCGTGCCCGTGCTCGTCGTCGAGGACTCGGCGTGCGTGCGTCATTTCGGCGCGCGTGGCAGCTCGCGCGGGCCGACTACGTGCACGCGCTCGGCTCGCTTGCGACCCTCGCGATCGTCGTGATCCTGACGCAGTCGGTGCTCGCGTTCCTCCTCCGCGGTGCCGCCGGGGCGGCGCTCGAGACGGCGTTCGCGCTCGCGAACGTCGTGATCTCGCCACTCCTCTTCATCGGCGCGTCGCTCCTCTACGTGGATCAGGCCGCCCGGGTCGAGTAGGTTCCCGGGCATGCCCATCTACATCCTGCTCTCGCGCCTCTCCCAGCAAGGCGTCGCGACGTTGAAGTCGAACCCCGACCGCCTGAGCGAGGTCAACCGCGACGTCGAGGAGCTCGGTGCGAAGGTGCTGCACCAGTGGGCGACGCTCGGCGCGTTCGACTTCGTGAACGTCGTCGAGGCGCCCGACACCGCGACGATCGCGCGCGTGTCCGTCGCGCTCGGCGCCCGCGGCTCGACTCGCATCGAGACGCTCCCGGCGCTGACGATCGACGAGTTCGTTCAGACGCTCAGCTAGCAGTAGGCGCAAGCGCCGAAATCCGCTCGCGCGGATTTCCACGCGCGCGAAGACCCCTGAAGGCGCCCGCGTGCGCGGGCGCTCGATTCGCCCCGAATCAGTCGGTCACTACTGCGACGCGGCGGACGGTTACGCCCCAGGCTTTGCCCGAGGCGAAAAGCTCGTCCGGGTCGACGTCCACGCGCCAGCCGATGAAGTGCGGCTCCGGCTCCTCGGTCGTCGCAGCCGAAGACGGCGGGAACTCCTTCGCTGGCGTCCGCTCATCGGACCCCGCGTGCGTGCTCCTCGGCGCGCCGTTCGGCCTCTTCGGACGCCGGGCCCTCCATGTAACCGCGTGGCATACACCCACAGTACTGTGGCGGCGTGGCCGATGCTCTCGCCGTCAGCGGGCTGCGTAAGCGCTACGGCGCCGTCGAGGCGCTGAAGGGTGTCGATCTGCGAGGTCGGGGAGGGCGAGCTCGTCGGCCTGCTCGGCCCGAACGGTGCGGGCAAGTCGACGCTCGTGAAGATCGCCTGTCGGGCTCGTGCGCCCGACGGCCGGCAGAGGCGACGGTCGCCGGGTCGCGCGCCGGCTCGCGCGCCGCGCGCGCAGCGCTCGGCTACCTGGCCGAGCTCTTCCGCTTCCCCGGCTGGTACACGGCCGACGAGGTGCTCGAGCTGCACCAGCGGCTCGCCGGCTCGCGCGGCGGCGCCGCCGAGCGGCGACGCCTGCTCGAGCTCGTCGCGCTCGACCGACGCGGCCGACCGGCGCGTCGACGGGATGTCGAAGGGCATGGCGCAGCGGCTCGGCATCGCGCAGGCGCTCGTCGGCGAGCCGCGCCTGCTGCTGCTCGACGAGCCGACGTCCGCGCTCGACCCGGTCGGCCGGCGCACGGTGCGCGCTCCTGCTCGAGGAGCTGCGCGGCACGCGGCGTGTCCGTCCTCCTCAACTCGCACCTGCTCTCGGAGATCGAGCTCGTCTGCGACCGCGTCGCGATCCTGCTCGGCGGCGAGGTGGTCGCGGCAGGCACGCCCGCCGAGCTCGCGCAGCCGCGCGGCGTCGAGCTCGAGACCGACGAAGGCGTGCGCCTCGTCGAGGGCGCGACACGCGAGAGCGTGCCGCGGCTCGTCGCCGAGGCCGTCGCGCGAAGGGCGGCGCGTCTACGGCGTGCGCGTTCTGACCTCGACGCTCGAGGACACGTATCTCGACGCGGTCGGAGGCGAGACGAGCTGAGCGTCGGTCTGCCGTCATCGTCCGAGTACGGCTTCCGCGAGGCGGTGCGGCGGAGCGTGTTCGCCGTCGTCGCTCGTCCTGACGGTGCTCTTCCTCGCGCTTTTCTGGCTCGCGAACCACTTCGTGTTCCGCCAGCTCGTCGAGATCTCGCCGCCGCCCGACGTGCACGTCGACTCGCGCACGTTCGCGGGCGCGTTCCTCATGGGGCTCGCGATGTTCGCGACGCTCTTCCTCGGCGTCGTGCTCGCGGTGTTCCTGACGCTCGGCGTCGTGTCAGGCGACGCGGAGCGCGGGCTGCTGCAGCCGCTCGTCGTGCGGCCGGTCGGCCGCGCGACGCTGCTACTGTCGCGCTTCGCCGGCGCGGTCGGTCGTCTGCGACCGCGTACGTCGCTCGCCGTCTACTTCGTCGCGATCGTGATCACGGGGCTGACCGGCCACTGGTGGCCGGGGCGGATCGTCTGGCCCGGCGTCGAGCTCGCCGCGGCGTGTCGTCGTCGTCACGGCGCTCTCGCTGCTCGGCTCGGTGGTGCTGACCTCGACCGCGAACGGGATCGCGATCTTCATGCTCTTCGGCGCCGGCCTCGTCGCCGGCCTGCTCGGCTCGATCGGCCACTCGCTGAACTCGCACGTCGTCAAGGACGGCGTCGACCGCGACGTCGTGGGCGCTGCCGTTCGAGGCGCTCTACCAGGACGCGCCTCCGCATGATCACCGAGCACGACCGGCATCACCGGCTTCCTGCTCCAGCTCGGCCCGTTCGGCGGCGCCTACGTGCACGGCTGGGGCATCCGCGTGTGGGCCGTCGTCTACCTCGCCGGCATCCTCGCGCTCGGGCTCTTCGCCTTCTCGCGGCGAATCGGGTCTGTTCAGCCGCCGGAGCTCTAGCCAGCGATCTCGCCGGCGAGGCGTGAGTTCTGCGCGATCAGGTCCTTGTTCGCGCGCTGCGTGCGGCCGCCGCTCTCGCGGTGGAGATAGGAAAGGACGAACGGCGTCACCGCCTGGCCGGCGACGCCTTCGTCGTGCGCGGCGCGCAGCGCGCGCTCGATCAGCGGCTCGACGTCGTCGAGCGGCTCGTCGGGCGGGCGGCCGAGCAGGATCCCCGCGCCGTCGAGCTCCCAGTGCGCGTGCGCGACCCGTGCGGCCTCCTCCGCCGACTCCACGCGCGCGGACACGCGCGGGCCGCCGCTCGCCGCGTAGAAGAGCGGCAGCGTGTCGACGCCGAACCCGAGCACGGGCACGCCGAGCGACTCCAGCAGCTCCGACGTCGCCGGCACGTCGAGCAGCGACTTCACGCCCGCGGAGACGACGAGCGCCCGCGTGCGCGCGAGCTGCGCGAGATCTGCCGACACGTCGGGCGGATCGGGGAAGCCGCGATGCACGCCGCCGAGCCCGCCCGTCGCCAGCCAGCGGATGCCGACGGCGCGCGCGACGGCGAGCGTGCCGCCGACGGTCGTCGCGCCGACCGCGCGCTGCGCGACCGCGACGCCGAGATCGCGCGGCCCGAGCTTGCGTGCGTCCGCGCCGAAGCGATGCGAGCTCGTCCTCGGTGAGGCCGACCACGATCTCGCCGTCGAGCACGCCGATCGTCGCCGGCACCGCGCCCGCGGCGCGCACCTGCCGCTCCGACTCGAGCCCGACCTCGACGCCTTCGCCGGGCGGGAAGCCGTGCGCGATCAGCGTCGTCTCGAGCGCGACGACGGCGTTCGCCTCGCGCACCTCGTCCGCGACGCGGATCACGCGGGCCGCTCCATCTCGACGAAGCGCGAGCGCGCCTCTTCATGCGGCACTTCCTGAAAACCTGCGCGGCGATACGCACGGAGCGCGCGCTCGTTCCACCACGCGACCCAGAGCCGGAAGCGCTTGGGCTTCCACTCGGCACGCGCATACTCGAGGCCCGCGGTGATGAACGGCTGCGCCAGCCCTTGACCGGTGAGGTCGGGGCGGATCCCGAGACCGATGCGCACCTCGTCCTCATGGCGGACGAAGTTGAAGAAGCCGACGAGCGATCCGTCGTCGCCGATCACCGCGCGCAAGCCGTCGCGGCGAAGTGGATTCGCGAAGAGCTCGACGCGCCTCGGGTCGGACGCCGTGTCGTACCACTCGTACGGGAACTCGTACTGCCACTCGGCGATCTCCGCCGCCTGCGCCTCGCTCAGCTGCTCGATTCTCACGGCAGCGAGCCTACGCGCGAGACGCAGCGTGCCGCCGCTTCGAGCCCGCGCCGCGCCGCCTCCTCGAGTGAGCCGCCGAGCAGGAAGCCCGCCGCGAGCGCGTCGCCTGCCCCGGTCGAGTCGACGACCTCCGCAGCGACGGGGGCGAGGTCGAGCCGCGCGTCCTCGGTGACGACGATCGCGCCGCGCGCGCCGCGCTTGATCACGCCGGTCGGCGCGGTGAGATACGCGCCGCCGAGCATCTCCCACTCCGCCTCCGTCGCGAACAGCACGTCGGGCGCGACCGTGTCGAGCAGGTCGCGGAACGCGCACCGGCCCGAACGCGCGGATCTCCGTCCACGCGGCGACGTCGACCGAGATGCGGGCGCCGCGGTCGCGCGCGAGCCGTGACGCGAGCAGCGCCGTGTGGGAGATCGGCTCGCGCAGCAGCGCGTAGCCGCGGACATGCAGGACGTCGCACTCGAGCCACGCCGCCTCCAGCTCGTCGGGCGCGAAGGACGGCGCGATGCCGCGGTCCGACGCCATCGAGCGGTCGCCGTCGGGGCCGACGAGCGAGACGACGACGCCCGTCGCTCCCGCTCCGGCCGGCCCGACGAGCTCGACGCCGTGCGTCACCAGCTCTCGCGCCGACGAGCTCACCGGCCGCATCGTCCCCGCGCTTCGCGATGCAGCGCGCGTCGGCGCCGAGCGACGCCGCCCAGGCCGCGACGTTTGCCGCCTGGCCGCCCGCGCCCGTGCGCGTGGTCGCCCGAACGTCGTCGCCGGGGGCGAGCGGTTGCTCGAGCTCGGACGATCACGTCGAGCATCACGTCACCGAGGGTTGCGATCAGCACTGGCACAATCGTTCCATGGACGGCGACGACAAGCTCGGACGGGCGCGCTCGTTCCTGATCGGCGGCGTGGTCGGCGCCTCTGCAGCGCTCGCGACCGCCCGCCGCCGCCGTGAGCTCGCGCGCCGTCGCCGGCAGCGGATGCTGCATCCGGCCGGGCTCGCCGCCTTCGAGGGCGCGCCGTGCTACCGGGAGCTGATCGAGGAGGAGGAGCGCGCCGAGCGGCTAGGCCCGAGCGGTGACGATCCAGGTCGAGGAACGCGCGATCACGCCGTCGATCGAGTCGAGCTCCGCGAGCTCTGCGCGCAGCAGCGAGGCAAGCTCCGGCCTGAGTGCGTCGCCACTGGAACCTGCGAGCCTGATCGCCTCGGCCGCCGGGCCGAGCGCGAGGTTGAACTCGACCGCCTCGTCGAGCGTGGCGCCGATCCGATAGGGCAGGTCGCAGCGCTCGAGGCGGATGTGCGAGAAGCCGGCGCTCTGCAGGATCGTGCTGACCGTGTCCGCGTTCGCCATCGAGAACGGCCCGGGGCCGCAGCGCGCCTCGCTCGTGTCCTCCTCCGGCTCGGGCACGTGCGGCTTCACCGCCAGCTCTGCGCGGTGCAGCCACTCGTTGTCCTCACGCCGTCGCCAGACGACGATGCAGAGACGGCCGCCGGGGACGAGCGCGCGGTGCACGTTCCGCAGCGCCGCCACGGGGCTCGCGAAGAACATGGTCCCGAAGCGCGAGAACGCGTAGTCGAAGGTCTCGTCGAACTCGG
Organism: uncultured Actinomycetes bacterium; assembly: GCA_963838985.1. Lineage (GTDB taxonomy): Bacteria > Actinomycetota > Thermoleophilia > Gaiellales > Gaiellaceae > Palsa-739. The sequence continues at coordinate 291,212 of CAWITF010000005.1, read as the reverse complement.
TCAGCTGCACGTCGCGGACGTCGAAGTGGATGTTCGGGCGTCCGTACTTCTCCTCGGCCGACGCGATGAACCGCGGTGCGACGTCGACGCCGAGCACGGATCCGGTCGGGCCGACGTACTCGCCGATCCGGCCGGCCGAGTCGCCGAAGCCGCAGCCGATGTCGAGGACGCGGTCGCCGGGCTGCGGCGGCTCGCGCAGGAACGCCTCCTCGCCGTGGCGGGCGAGGCCGCCGATGACGAGGTGCTTGAAGCGTGCGAAGCGATCGAAGAGCACGCCGTCCCAGGCGCGCAGCGACTCCTCGTTCTCGACCGCGACGTGCGTCATCGAAGGATTCTCCGCCTCAGTGCTACCGTCTGCAACCCCCATGCCCATCTACGAGTACCGCTGTCCCGAAGGTCACACCTTCGAGCGCTTCCAGTCGATGACGGCGCCGGCGCCGGAGCGCTGCGACATCTGCGGCGCCTCGCCGCTCGAGCTCGTGCTCTACCCGGTCGCGATCCACTACAAGGGCTCGGGCTTCTACTCGACGGACTACGGCAAGGGCGGCAAGAAGAAGGAGAGCGGGTCGGATTCGAGCTCCTCCTCCGGTGAGGGCAAGCCGGAGACGAAGTCCGACTCGAAGCCGGCCGACACGAAGCCGGCCGCCCCGAAGAGCGGGGACTAGCCCTAGCCCTAGCCCTTGCCGAACGCCTGGTTGCCGACGAGGCAGCCGGGTGCGAACGGGCCGTTCGCGAGGTTCGGCGGCTGCGGCGCCGACTTGCCGAGCACTTCCTGGATCACCGGGATGTTGTCCTGATCCGGCGTGATGTAGCCGTCGCCGTAGTCGTGCCCGCCGAGCCTGCAGTGCAGCACCGAGCCCGCGCGGAACTTCACCCAGCCGAGCTGCAGGAACTGCCAGGTCGACATGTCGGTCGCGAGCGGCTTCATCAGGTCGCTGCCGCTGAACGGGAGGCGGAAGAACATCGAGACGCTCGCGAGCTTCGAGAGCGTCGCCTGCATGACCTCCTGCTGGTGCTGCTGACGCGTGAAGTCCGTGTAGGACGGGTCGAGCTGGTTCTCGCGGATCCGCGAGTAGATGAGCGCTTCGTGCCCGTTCATGTGCTGCACGCCCTTGTGGAATCGCCAGCCGTGCCACGACGCGCAGCGCGAGCCGTTGTACGGGCAGTCGAACTTGTTCGAGAGGATCGCTTCCGGCACGTTGATGTCGATGCCGCCGACGGCGTCGACGAGGCTCACGAACGAGCCGAAGTCGACGACGACGACATGGTTCACCTGGATCTCCGAGCCGAACAGGTTGTCCGCCGTCTGCACGGCGAGCTTCGGGCCGCCGAGCTGCATCGCCGCGTTGATCTTCTGCGCGCCGTACCCGGGGATCGAGGCGCGAAGGTCGCGCGGGATCGAGAGATAGACGAGGCGATGGCGGCCCGGATCGGTGTGCAGCAGCATCATCGAGTCGGAGTGCTGGTCGGAGCTGCGTCCGGGCTGGCCGTTCGTCGAGTGGTCCGTCCCGAGGAGCAGGATGTTCGTGCCCGACGAGAGGAGCAGCGAGTTCTGCTTCGCGAGCACGGAGCTCGTGCCGGCGGGCAGGCGCTTGTTCGCGTCGGCGACGCCACTTCGCACGGAGAGGTAGCCGGCGACGGCCCAGACGACGAGGAGGACGATGATCGCGACGAGCGACACCCACGTCCAGCGCTTCCACGTCCAGCCCTTGCGCGGACGGCGGACGACCTGCCTGTCGCCTCTGTCCGCCGCCGCCGCCGCCGCTGCGATAGATCGACCGGCCGTCGTCGCGCCTGCCGTCGCCTCCGTCGCGCTGCCGTTTCTCGTCGCGAGTGGAGAGCGGCACCTTGCCCTTCGTGCGGCCGCCGCGATAGACGCGATACGGCTTCTCTCCGGAGGCGGCCATTCGGCGGGTTACGGTACCCACTGAGGGTGGACGGCAGTCACGCGATCGGGGTCGACCTCGGCGGCACGAAGATCCTCGCCGGGGTCGTCACGCGCGACGGCGAGGTGCTGCGCCGTCACGAGCGCGCCACCCCGCAGGATTCACAGGATTCGGTCGTCCGCGAGCTGGAGGCCGCGGTCGCAGAGCTCCTCGACGAGAGCGTCGCCGCCGTCGGCTTCGGCGTCCCCTCGCCGATCGACCAGATCGACGGCGTCGTCGTCGAGTGCGTGAACCTGCCGTTGCAGGACTTCGCGCTCCGCGATCACATGGCGGCGCGCTTCGGGCTTCCGGTGGGCCTCGACAACGACGCGAACGCCGCGGCGATCGGCGAATGGCGCGCCGGCGCGGGGCGGGGCGTCGACGATCTCGTGATGCTGACGCTCGGAACGGGGCTCGGCGGCGGTGTCATCAACGCCGGCCGTCCGTTTCGCGGGTCGCGCGGCGGCGGCGTCGAGCTCGGGCACGTCGTGATCGTCCACGAGGGCCGTCCCTGCCAGGGCGCGTGCCAGGGTCACGGCCACCTCGAGCCGTACGTCACCGGATTGGCGGCGACTGCGGCAGCGCAGGAGGCGTTCGGGCCGTCCGCCGACGCGCACCGGCTGATCCGGCTCGCGAACGAGGGCGATGCAGCGGCGCGCGAGATCCTCGCGGGCATCGGCCGCTATCTCGGCTCGGCGATGGGCTCGTTCGCGAACATCTTCGCGCCGGAGCTGATCGTGATCGGCGGCGGCTTCGGCGTCGCGGGCTGGGATCACCTGATCCCGTCGGCGGAGGAGATCATGCGACGCGAGGCGCTGCGGCCGATGCGCGACCAGGTGCGCGTCGCGCCGGCGGAGCTCGGGACAGCCGCGGGACTGATCGGCGCCGCGTTCGTCGCGTTCGACGCCGTCTGATGCCGCTCGCGGTCTGCGCAACGCCGATCGGCAATCTCGACGACGTCACGTTGCGCGTGCTCGCGGAGCTGCGCGACGCGGACGTCGTCCTCTGCGAGGACACGCGCCACACGAGGACGCTGCTCGCGCGCCACGGCGTCGACGGGCGGCGGCTGCTCTCGTACCACGAGCACAACGAGGCGTCGCGCACCGCCGAGCTGCTGCCGCGGCTCGAGGCCGGCGAGCGGGTCGCGCTCGTCACCGACGCGGGGCTGCCGGCGATCAGCGATCCGGGCGCGCGGCTCGTGCGTGCGGCGCTCGACGCCGGCGTCGAGGTGACGGTTCTTCCCGGCGCGTCGGCGGTCTCGACCGCGCTTGTCGCGTCCGGCCTCGTGGCGGAGCGCTTTCAGTTCGTCGGCTTCCTGCCGCGCGGCGCGAAGGCGCTCGCGGAGCTGTGGGTCGAGCTGTCGCGGTACGCGTGGCCCGTCGTCGCGTTCGAGTCGGCGCAGCGGCTGCCGGCGACGCTCCGTTCGCTTGCGTCCTTCGACGGGGCGCGCGAGGTCGTCGTGTGCCGCGAGCTGACGAAGCGCTTCGAGGAGCTGGCGCGCGGAACGGCTCTCGAGCTCGCCGATCGCTTCGTGGAGCCGCCGAAGGGCGAGATCACACTGGTGCTCGGTGCGCCGGCGTCGGTCGAGGCCGATGCGGCGCCGGCGCTCGCGGCCGTCGTCGAGCTCGTCGCCGCCGGCGTGCCGCGGAAGCGCGCAGCCGAGCTCGTCGCGGGGCTGACGGGGATCGCGCGCAACCGGCTCTACCGCCAGGGCTTGTAAGCAGATTTGACAACGACCGCACGCCGCTGCTACCGTCCGCGGCTCGTTTTCATTCCTGACAACAAAGGCGGTGCCTCATGCGGCGACTCCTTCCGCTCCTGCTCGTGCTGCTCGTCGTCCCGCTCGCGGCAGCCTGGACATGGCCCGTCGAGGGGCCGGTGCTGCAGACGTTCGCGTTCGACCGCGCGCACCCCTACGGCGTGGGCGAGCATCGCGGCATCGCGATCGGCGCCGGCGACGGGGCGCCGGTCGTCGCACCGGCCGCGGGCACGATCAGCTTCGCGGGCACGGTGCCCTCGAGCGGGAAGAGCGTCACGATCGAGACCGCAGACGGGCTCTCGGTCACGCTCACGCATCTCGGCTCGATCGCGGTCAGTCGCGGCAGTGCCGTCGCCGAAGGCGCGGTCGTCGGCGCGGTGGGAACGAGCGGCACGCCGGAGCTCGACGTCCCGTACGTCCACCTCGGCGTCCGCACGACCGCCGACGACCAGGGCTACCTCGATCCGCTGCGCTTCCTACCTGCTCCGTCGACGCCGGCCGCGCCGCCGCAGGCGGTCTCGGCGCCCGCGGCCGCCCCTGTGCCGGCGCAGCCCGCCGCCGCTCCGGCCAGCTCGACGGCTGCCGAGCCGGCTCCGGCGGCCGCTCCTGCGCAGGCGCCGGCACCGGCTGCGGCTCCAGCGCAGGCGGCGGCTCCGGCTGCGGCCGCGCCCGCGGCGTCGCCGGCGGATGCCGCTTCCGAGCCGACGGCCGGGCTGCCCGCGCGCTCGCCTGCGTTCACGATCACGAACCGTCCGCGGGTCACGGTCGCCGCGCCGCGGGTTCCCTCGGGCCGTCGCGCGCCCTCACCGGTGCGTCGCCCGAGCGCGGTCGCGGCGCCGCGCGGAGCGACCCGCCGCCACTCGTCCCGCCCACGAGTCAGCCCGCACCTGCGGCCGGCGCGTGCAGCGCACCCGGTGGCGGGCGCAGCCAGGGTGAGCTCGCATCGCGCGCCCCGACCCGTCGCGGCGCCGCCCGCGCACCACGCGGCGCCGATCGTGCTCGTGCTCCTCGCTGCGCTCGGGGGCGTCCTTCTGGTCGCTGCGGCAGCCGTTCGTATGATCAAGAGCCCGTCCTCCACCACGCAAGGAGCGAGCACTGACCCCATCACCGCAGAAGATCCTGGTCGCCCCGGCGTGGCCATACGCCAGTGGGCCGCGCCACATCGGCCACGTGGCGGGCTTCGCCGTGCCGGCGGACGTCTTCGCTCGCTATCACCGGCTGAAGGGCAACGACGTGCTCATGGTGAGTGGGACGGACGAGCACGGGACGCCGGTGATGGTCTCCGCCGATCGAAGCGGCGTGTCCCCGCGTGAGCTCGCCGATCGCAACAACGAGCTCATCCGCACCGACCTGCGCGACCTCGGCATCTCGTACGACTGCTTCACGCGCACGACGACGCGCAACCACGCGCGCGTCACGCAGGACATCTTCCGCACGCTCTACGACAAGGGCTTTCTCGTCGAGCAGACGACGCTCGGAGCGTTCTCCCCCGACGGGCGCACGCTGCCCGACCGCTACATCGAGGGGACGTGCCCGATCTGCGGCTTCCCGGAGGCGCGCGGTGACCAGTGCGACAACTGCGGCAACCAGCTCGATCCCGTCGACCTGATCGACCCGCGCTCGATCATCGACGGCTCGACACCGGAGTTCCGCGAGACGAAGCACCTCTTCCTCGACCTGCCCGCGTTCGCCGAGCGGCTCGAGCAATGGCTGACGGCGCAGGAAGGCTGGCGGCCGAACGTCAAGAACTTCTCGCTCGGGCTCGTGCGGGAGCTGAAGCCGCGGGCGATGACGCGCGACATCGACTGGGGCGTTCCCGTGCCGGTCGAGGGCTATCCCGAGGACACGAAGCGGATCTACGTCTGGTTCGACGCGGTGATCGGCTACCTGTCGGCGAGCGTCGAGTGGGCGGTCGCTCGGGGCACACCGGACGCGTGGCGCGAGTGGTGGCAGAACCCCGACGCCGGCCACTTCTACTTCATGGGTAAGGACAACATCGTCTTCCACTCCGTGATCTGGCCGGCGATGTTGATGGGGTACGGCTCCGGCGGCGAGCTCGGCGCCGGCCGCGGTGAGCTGCACCTGCCGACGAACGTCGTCGCGAGCGAGTACCTGACGATGGAGGGCAAGAAGGCGTCGACCAGCCGCAACCTCGCGATCTGGGTCGCCGACTACCTCAGCCGTTACGACCCGGATCCGCTGCGCTACCACCTGACGGCGGGCGGCCCGGAGACGCAGGACACCGACTTCACCTGGGAGGAGTTCGTGCGCCGCTCGAACGACGAGCTGCTCGCGAACTGGGGCAACCTCGTGAACCGCACGCTCGTCAGCGCGTATCGCACCTTCGGCTCCGTGCCCGCGGCGGGCGAGCTCACCGACGCCGACGGGCGCGTGCTCGCCGGCGTCGCCGCCGCGTTCGACGAGGTCGGGTCGCTCATCGAGCAAGTGCGCTTCCGCGCCGCGATCGCCGAGGCCATGCGCGCGAGCTCTCGCGCGAACCAGTACGTCGCCGACCAGGCACCGTGGGCGCTCGTGAAGTCCGATCCCGAGCGTGCGGCGACGGTGCTGAACGTCGCGCTCCGCTGCGTCGACTCGTTGAAGACGCTCCTCGCGCCGTTCTTGCCGTTCACGTCGCAGACCGTGCACGAGCTGCTCGGCTACGACGGCTGGCTCGCGGGCCCCCTCGCGTTCGAAACCGTGACCGAGGAGGACGGCTCGACCCACGAGGTGCTCACCGGCGACTACGAGCAATGGGTCGGACGTTGGGGGCCGAGCGAGCTCGCTGCGGGACAGCAGCTGCGCGAGCCGCGGCCGCTCTTCCGCAAGCTCCCGCCGGAGACCGCCGCCGAGGAGCTCGCGCGGCTCGGCCTCTAGGGACGACGCGTGATCGACACGCACGCGCACCTCGACGCGCTCGACGACGAACCGGCTGACGTGGTCGCACGCGCACGCGACGCAGGCGTCACACGCATCCTGACGGTGGGGACCGACGTCGCCGGCAGCAGGCGCGCGCTCGAGCTCGCCGACGCACACGACGGTGTCTTCGCCGTGATCGGCATCCATCCGCACGACGCGAGCAACGCGACCGCCGCCGACGTTGCCGAGATCCGCGAGCTGCTCGCGCACCCGAAGGCCGTGGCGGCGGGGGAGATGGGCCTCGACTGGTTCCGCGACTACGCGCCGCGCGACAGGCAGCTGTGGCTCTTCGACGCGATGCTCGAAGTCGCCGCCGCGACCGCCAAGCCCGCGGTGATCCATACGCGCGCGGCCGACGACGACACGCTCACGGCGCTCTCCGGCTTCGAGGGGCGCGTCGTCCTGCACTGCTTCTCGTCGCCGCACCTGCTCGACGCCGCGCTCGAGCGTGGCTGGTACGTCTCGTTCGCCGGCAACGCGACCTTCCCGAAGGCCGTCGACCTCCGCCTCTGCGCGACGCAGGTGCCGCATGAGCTGATCCTCGCCGAGACCGACGCGCCGTACCTCGCACCGCAACCTGTGCGCGGCAAGCGCAACGAGCCCGCCTACGTGATGCACACGCTCGCGGCGCTCGCCGAGGCGCGAGGCGAAGACGCCGTCGAGCTCGAGGCGCAGATCGACCGCAACGCGAGCGAGTGCTTCGGCCTCACGTGAGCGTCTCGCCCAAGAAGTCGCTCGGTCAGCACTTTCTCGTCGACGAGAACATCCTCGGCGTGATCGGCCGCCTCGCCGAGCTCGACGCGAGCGACGTCGTCCTCGAGATCGGGCCGGGGCTCGGGGTGCTGACGCGCTACCTCGCACAGCGCGTCGAGCGTGTCGTGGCGGTCGAGCTCGACGAATCGCTCGGGCCGCACCTTCGCACCGCCGGCGACAACGTCGAGCTGCGCTTCGGAGACGCGCTCCGCCTCGACCTGCGCACCGACGCGACGAAGCTCGTCGCGAACCTGCCGTACAACATCGCGACGCCGCTCCTCGTCGAGAGCCTCGACGGCCTTCCGAGGCTCGAGCTCTGGTGCGTGATGGTGCAGCGTGAGGTCGCCGACCGTCTGTTCGCCCAGCCCGGCACGAAGGCGTACGGCTCGGTGTCGGTGCTCGTGCAGCTCGCGTGCGAGCGCACCGGCTTCCACCCGGTCTCGCGGACGGTCTTCCGTCCGCCCCCGAACGTCGATTCCGCGCTCGTCGCGTTTCGCCGGCGCGGCGCGCTGCCGCCCGACTACGCGCGCATCAAGCGTGTCGTCACCGCGGCCTTCGCGCACCGTCGCAAGACGCTGCCGAACTCGCTCGAGCTCGCGGGCGTCGTCGCGCGCGCAGAGGGAGTCGCGGCGCTGGAGGCGATCGGTCGCGACCCATCCACGCGCGCCGAGGCGCTCACGCCGCCCGAGTTCGTCGGGCTGACGGAAGCGCTCGCATGAGGGCGCCGGCGCCGGCGAAGATCAACCTCGCGCTCGTCGTCGGCCCGATCCGGCACGACGGCAAGCACGAGCTCGTCACCGTCTATCAGCGCGTCGGGCTCGCGGATCGCGTCGAGGTAGAGCCTGCGGCGCACACGCGCGTCGACGGGTTCGCCGGGGACACGCTCGTGCGCGACGCGCTGCTACGCCTCTCGGCGCACGCGGGCGTCGAGCAGCACTGGCGCGCGCGGATCGAGAAGCGAGTGCCTGTCGCCGCGGGGCTCGCGGGCGGCAGCTCCGATGCCGCGACCGCATTGCGCCTCGCGAACGCGCAACTCGCGGAGTCCGTATCGCCGGCAGATCTTCACGACATCGCGGCAGGCCTCGGCTCGGATGTCGCCTTCTTCCTCCGTGACGGGCCGCAGCTCGGCTCGGGCGACGGCACGACGCTCGCAAGCGTGAACCTGCCGCAGGACTTCTGGGTCGTGCTCGCACTGCCGAACGGCGCACGGAAGGCGTCGACTGCGTCGGTCTACGAGCAGTTCGACGCGCGCGACGGCGCGGTGGGTTTCGAGCAGCGCCGCGACGCGCTGTTCGACACGCTCGAGGGCGTGACGCGCGCCCGCGACCTTTCGGCGCTGCCGCCGAACGACCTTGCGCGCTCGCCGCTCACCGACGAGCTGACGGCGCTCGGCGCATTCCGCGCCGACGTGAGCGGCGCCGGCCCGACGGTGTACGGGCTCTTTCACCATCGCCATGCCGCGCAGGCCGCGCGACGTGCACTGCGCCGGTCCGCGCGCACCTGGCTGACTGCACCAGCGTGGTACGGTTGACACCGTGCTGAGCGACTCTCCGCACGCGGTGCATGAACACGGTGCGAGCCGCGCGGGCCGCTGGCTCGAGGCTCGCCGGGTCCGCATCTCCGCCTGGATCGCGGCTGCCGAGGCGCTGATCGTCCTCTTCTCGCACGACGTGACGAAGTGGACGGTGATCGTGCTTGCGATCGTCGCCGTGCTCGCCTGGCTCGGCGGCCGGGAGAGCAGCTCGCACCTCGTCCGCCAGGTCCTCTGGATCTTCGCCGCCTCGCAGCTCCTCGCGGTGATCGCCGTGATCCTCGCCTGGATCGTGAAATGGGCCCTGATCCTCGCGGTCGTCGTCTTCGCGGTCCTCGGGCTCGTCTACCTGTTCCTCGACCGCCGGTAGAATCGGATCGCCCTGGGGCGTGGCCAAGTGGTAAGGCAACGGGTTTTGGTCCCGTGATCCCAGGTTCGAATCCTGGCGCCCCAGCCACCCTCTTCTGACCAAACTCCTATGGCGGACGACCTCGCAGCAGTCGTGATGGCCGGCGGCCTCGGCACGCGCATGAAGAGCGCGACGCCGAAGCACCTGCACCCGTTGCTCGGGCGTCGGATGGTCGACTGGGTCGTGCAGGCCGCGCGAGACGCCGGAATCGTTCGCGTCGTCGTCGTCGCATCGCCCGACAGCGCCGATTCGTTCGAGGGCGTCGAGGTCGCCGTGCAACACGAAGCACTCGGCACCGGTGACGCCGTGCGTGCGGCACGCAGCGCACTCGACGGTGTGAGCGGCGACGTCGTCGTCTTGAACGGCGACGTGCCTGCCTTGACGCCGGAGTCGATCCGCGCACTCCTCGACACGCATCGACGCGAGCAGGCTCACGCAACCGTGCTTGCCTTCGAGCCTCACGATCTCCGGTCATACGGGCGGATCGTGCGCGACGCCGACGGCGACCTTGCGCGCATCGTCGAGGCAGCGGACGCATCAGCCGACGAGCTCGCGCTCCCTGAGGCCAACTCCGGCATCTACGTCTTCGAGGCGCACGAGCTCTGGCCGGTGCTCGAGCGGCTCGAGCCGCACAACGCGCAGGGCGAGCTCTACGTCACCGACACGCTCGGGCTCCTCGTCGGCGACGGCAAGAAGGTCGCCGTGCACACCGCATCGACGCCGTGGGAGGTCGAGGGCATCAACACGCGCGTCGAGCTCGCATTCGTCGCCGACCGGCTTCGCACGCGCGTGAACGACGAGCACATGCTGGCCGGCGTGACGATCGTCGACCCCTCGTCGACCTGGATCGAGGTCGGTGTCGAGATCGAGCCCGATGTCACGGTCCATCCGTTCACCGTGATCCGGGGCGACGTGCGCATCGCGTCCGGCGCCGAGGTCGGGCCCTTCGCCTACATCCGCCCGGGAACCTCGGTGGGGGAGGGCGCGAAGATCGGGACGTTCGTCGAGGTGAAGAAGTCGTCGGTGGGCGCGCGGACGAAGATCCCGCACCTCTCCTATATCGGGGATGCCGAGATCGGCGAGGACTCGAATATCGCCGCCGCCAACGTCACGGCGAACCTTTCGCCAGCCCGGGAAGCCCAAATCGACGACCCGGATCGGCAGTAACGTCAGGACCGGGGTCGACAATACGTTCGTGGCTCCGGTCGAGATCGCCGACGATGCTTGGATTGCGCCCGGTTCGGTCATCACAGATGATGTCCCTCCGGGTTCCCTCGCAGGATTCGCGCCCCGCCAAGAGACCAAGGAAGGGTGGGTCCACCGTAAGCATGGAAAGCCTGACCACTGAGCTCCCGCTTCCGGGTCTCGAAGGAGGCACCTTGACCGAGGCGGCCCGCGGCAACTTCATCGAGCGAGGGCCGCAGAAGCGGCTCATGGTCTTCGCCGGCCGGTCGCATCCCGACCTCGCGGCGGCGATCGCCGACCATCTCGGCATCGCGCTCGGCGAGGTCGAGCTCGAGACGTTCAAGAACGGCGAGACGTACACGCGCTACGTCGAGTCGATCCGCGGCGCCGACGTCTTCCTCGTGCAGACGGGCTGCATCCCGGTCGACGAGCATTTGATGGAGCTGATGCTGATGATCCAGGCGGCGAAGCTCGCATCGGCGAAGCGCATCACGGCCGTCGTCCCGCTCTTCCCGTACGCGCGGCAGGATCGGAAGGCGAAGCCGCGCGAGCCGATCTCGGCGCGCCTCGTCGCCGACATGCTGCAGCTCGCCGGCGCCGACCGCGTGCTGACGATGGATCTGCACGCCGGCCAGATCCAGGGCTTCTTCACGATTCCCGTCGACCACATGACGGCGCTCCCGCTCTTCGCGCGCCACTTCCGCGACCTCGGGCTGACGGGGCCGGAGATCGTCTCCGTCGCGCCGGACGAGGGCCGCGCGAAGATGGCCGTCCGCTTCGCCGAGATGATCGAGGCGGAGTTCGCGATCATGCACAAGGCGCGGCCGTCCCATGACCAGGTCGAGGTGACGGAGATCACCGGTCGCGTGAAGGACAAGACCGCGATCGTCGGCGACGACGTGATCATGACCGGCGGCACGCTGATCGCGAACGTCCATGCGCTGCGCGAGCAGGGCGTGAAGGGCGTCTGGGTCTACGCGACGCACGGTGTCTTCTGCGACGGCGCCCTGAAGAAGTTCCACGGCGCGCCGATCGACGGCATCGTCGTCACGGACACGGTGCCGATCAACCCGGTCGAGATGCCGGAGAACATGACGATCCTGCCGGTCGCGCAGCTCCTCGCCGAGACGATCATGAACGTCTTCGCCGACGACTCGGTGTCTGCGATCTTCGGCGGCGAGAACCAATTGTTCTAGGCGCCGCTTCGCGGCGCCTGTTCACTGGCGACCGCTTCGCTTTGCTCGCCGTGAACCGAGGGCCACTCGCCTGTGTGCCGCGCCCGCGCATGTCGGTCGCGGCGACGTGGTGCCAGGCACTCAGCGGGTGCCTGGCACCGCTTTTGGGGTCAGACGCCGCTCTGCGGTGTCAGGCGGCCCTGCGCGATTCGCTCGGCAGCGAGGCGCTGGGCGGCTTCGGCGGGCGCGATTCCCGCTGCGTCCGCGTCGCGATAGATCTGCCGCAGCGTGTCGCCCACGGCCGCGAAGCTCGCTTCGAGGTCATCGTCGTCGAGTTGGCGGTCGACGATCCCGACGAGCTGGATCACGCCGCCGGCGTTGATCACGTAGTCGGGCGCGTAGAGGATCCCGGCATCCTGCAAGCGCTGCGCATCTTCAGGCTGCGCAAGCTGGTTGTTCGCGGAGCCGGCGACGATGCGGCAGCGCAAGTGCGGGATCGTCTCGGCGTTCAGGGTGCCGCCGACGGCGCACGGCGCGTACACGTCGCACTCGGTTCGCAGCACCTCTGCTGCGGGCACCACTCGCGCGCCGGTCGCCGCGGCGCGCGTCTCGTCGACGTCTGCGATGAGCACCGTCGCGCCCTCGTCCTGCAGGTAGCGAGCGAGGTCGCTGCCGACGGCGCCGGCGCCCTGCACGAGCACGGCGCGCGCGGAAAGATCAGGTGAACCGAAGACGTGCTCGACGCTGGCTTTGATCCCGTGCAGCACGGCGCGCGCCGTGCCCCACCCGCTGTTGCCGCCCGCAGTGCTCGTCCCGTAGACATATGGGCACGTCTCCGCGACGACGTCGAGATCGTCGGGCGAGATGTTCATGTCGCCCGCGGTCCGGTACGTCCCGCCGAGCGAGGCGACGAGCTGCCCGTAGCGGCGCAGCAGTGCGCGGCGCGCCTCACCGGTGGGCAGTTCCGGAACGGCGAGCACAGCCTTGCCGCCGCCGCGCTCGCAACCGGCGACCGCCATCTTCACGGTCATCGCCTGCGAGAGCCGCATCGCATCCGCGAGCCCGTCGGCCGGCTGCTCGTACACGCGCATCCGCGTGCCGCCCGCGGCGGGGCCGAGAGCCGTCGAGTGAACGCAGACGAAGATCCACGCGCCGCTCGGCTCGTCGTAGCGGATGACGGCCTCCTCGCCGTCCCACTCGCGCAGCAGCTGCTCGAACACGACGTGAGTTTGCCTGCATTCAGCTAGACTCCGCCGCCGAAATGGCCGGAGAACGCACAAAGCTCATCGTCAAGACCCGCGAGAGCCTCGGATCCCGCGAGACTCGCCGTCTGCGCAAGCAGGGGCTCATCCCCGGCGTGCTCTACGGCGCCGGCGATCCGGTCTCGATCTGCGTCGAGGAGCGCGAGCTCCGTCGTGCGCTGACGGGCGCCGGCGGCCTGCACTCGATCCTCGACGTGGAGATCGACGGCACCGGCAAGGCGCACGCCTCGATCCTCAAGGAGTGGCAGGTCGACAAGGTGCGCGGCGGCGTCACGCACGTCGACTTGCACGAAGTGCGCCTCGACCAGCCGATCACCGCTTCCGTGTCCGTTCACCTCACCGGCGGCGACGCCGCGCCGGGCGTCAAGGAGGGCGGCGTGCTCTCGCAGCCGCTGCGCGAGATCCAGGTCTCCGCGCTGCCGCTCGAGGTGCCGGAGCACATCGACCTCGACGTCTCGCACATGGCGACGGGCGACACGCTGCGCATCTCCGACATCGACGTCGGCGAAGGCGTGACGCTGCTCGACGACGCCGAGACGGTCGTCGCGACGGTGACCGCACCGACGCGCGAGGTCGAGCCCGAAGAGGGTGCCGAGGGCGTCGAGGGCGAGGCGCTCGAGGGCGAAGAGGGCGAGACGCCCGAGGGCGGCGCCGATGCGCCGGCCGAGCCGGAGGCCGACGCCGCCGGCGACCAGGGCACCGTCGAAGGCTGAGCATGCGCCTCTGGCCGCGCCGGCAGGGGTCGTCGCTCGACCTGCTCGTCGTCGGCCTCGGGAATCCCGGCCGCGAGCACGCGCAGAACCGGCACAACGTCGGCTGGATGGTCGTCGACGAGCTCGCGCGCCGTCACGGCGGCGCGTGGCGCTCGAAGTTCTCCGGCCAGCTCGCGGAGATCCGCATCGACGGGCACAAGCTCGCGCTCCTGAAGCCCGAGACGTACATGAACGACTCGGGTAAGTCCGCGGGCGCCGCGCAGCGGTTCTTCAAGCTCGACCCCGACGCCGTGCTCGTCGTCCACGACGAGGGCGACTTCGAGCTCGGGCGGCTACAGCTGCGGATCGGCGGCGGCTCGGCGGGCCACAACGGGCTGCGCTCGCTCACGCAGCACCTGAAGACCCCGGACTTCATCCGGCTCCGCGTCGGCGTCGGCCGACCCGACCGTGGCGACCCGCGGCCGCTCGCCGACTACGTGCTTTCGAACTTCGAGCCGCACGACGATGCGGCGGCGCTCGTCGCGCGCGCGGCCGACGCGGTCGAGACGCTCGACGCCGAAGGGATCGAGCGGGCGCAGGTCGCGGTCAACCGCCGGTAGCTCGCACGAGTGACACCCACGCGAGGGGATCTGCTCACCCGCTACCCCACGCATGCCGACGCCTGGTGCGTCAAGCCGCAAACTCGAAGGGAGACGCAGATGCGCAGGTTCCTCACTGCCGGCGCGCTGATGACCGCCGTCGCCCTCGCCGCCGCAACTGCAGCGAGTGCCGCCGTTCCGTCGCCGAGCTATCAGCTCGGAGGCGTCGGTCTCGGATCGTCCTATTTCGGCAACGCCGTCGGCTCCGCCGGCGACCACGGGTCCTGGCAGGCGAACGTCGCCGTCGATCCCGCGAGTGGAGCGATCTCAGGTGGATCGTTCTCGCTCCGCAGCAACAACCGCTCGCAGCTCACCGGGAGCTTCTCCGCGTGGACGATGAGCACGACGTCGGCGGCGCCGGGCTGCGGCAGGCAGCAGTTCGCCGTGTCGGCGAGCCTGTCGTCGAGCAACGGGCCGATGACGTTCACGGGCAACGTCCAACAGTTCCGCGTGTTGATCCGCGGCACGTGCACCGTGCTGCTGTCGATGATCAACGGGCAGATCGCACCGGCGTCGTCGGACGACGGCGGCGGGGACGGACAGCTCTAACGAGGAAAAGCGGTGCCAGGCACCTCGGGTGCCTGGCACCGAAGCTACGAGAGCAGGCTGTAGACGAGGCCGCCGACCGCGAGCAGCGCGACTGCCAGCGCGCCCCACACGAGCGCGCGCGAGTGATCCGTCGTCGTGACGACGTGTGAATCCTCGTCGGCCCAGTCCGCATCGCGCCAACCCACGCTCGACGTATCGGAGCAACCGACGCCCCTCTCGACGGCAGCCTCCCTCGAATGAGGGGCACGGTTACGATTGCCTTCCGGCGGAACGCGTGTTCCGCCCGTCGTCATGGACCGTCCCGTTCTCAACGTCTTCGTCCGCGAGCTCGTCGAGCTCGAGCGCCTCGGCGAGTTCGCCGCTGCGCTCCCGGCCCGCGCCCGCGTGTCGGAGGCGGCGCTGCCGGTCGTCCTCGCCTCCCTGCACGAGCTGCTCGAACGGCCGGTCGTCTGCCTGCTGCCGGAGGACGCGGACGCGCGCGACGCCGCCGAGGCCGCCGCGTGGTTCCTCGGCGAGGAGCACGTCGGCTACCTGCCGAGCCGTGGCGTCCGCTGGGAGTCCGGGCTCGAGCCGCCGCCGCACCTCGTCGGCGAGCGTGCGCGCGCGCTCGAGATCCTCGCGGGCGGCGGCCTCGTGTGCGCATCCGCGAGCGCGGTGGTCGAGCCGCTGCCGCCGCCGGCCGCGCGGCCGGCCGCGATCGTGCTCAGTGCCGGCCGGGAGCTCGGCGTCGACGGCCTCGCGGAGCAGCTCGCTCTGGCCGGCTACGAGCGCGTCGAGCGCGTCGACGACCGCGGTCAGTTCGCCGTGCGCGGCGGTCTCGTCGACGTCTTCCCGACGACCGGCCGCGAGCCGCTGCGCGTCGAGTTCTTCGGCGACGAGGTCGAGTCGATCCGCGCGTTCTCGCCCTTTACGCAGCGTGCGCTCCATCCTGTCGAGACGTGCACGATCCAGCCGGCTGCCGAGCGGCGGCTCGACCTCGTGGAGGAGTGGCACGGGGACGAAGGCGAGGTGCGCCCGGTGCCCGCGGACCTGGTGCCGGTGCTCGACCGGGCGCCGGACTTCGTCTACCAGCCCGACGAGGTGCGCCGGGTCTGGGAAGAGGAAGGAACCGATCCGCTCGACCTCGCGCGTACGAGCGAGCTCGACCCGTTCCCGCAATCGCAGCCCTTCGCGTTCGAGGCGCAACGCCCCGCGATCGCCGCGCGCGGCCTCGCCGAGGCGGAGTCGGAGCTCGCGCAGCTCGTGCGCGGTGGGCAGCGTGTCGTCGTCGCGTTCCCGCACCGCGGCGAGGCGCTCCGCACGCAGAACATGCTCCGGCGTGTCGAGGCGCGGCTCCTCGAGCCCGGCGGCAAGCTCGGCTCCGAGCCCGGGCTCTACTTCACGATCGCGCCCGCGCGTCGCGGCTTCGTCTGGCGCGACCTCGGGCTGGCGCTGCTCCCGGACCACCAGGTCTTCCGGCGCCGCGCGCCGCGCGAGCGCCGGCTCGGCGGCCGCGCCCTCCAGTCGTTCGCCGACCTGCGCACCGGCGACTACGTCGTGCACGAGGACCACGGCGTCGGCAAGCTGCTCGGCTTCGAGACGAAAGAGGTTGCCGGCGTCACGCGCGACTACCTTCTGCTCGCGTTCCGCGGCGACGACCGCCTCTACGTCCCGCACGAGCAACTCGGCAAGGTCTCGCGCTATATCGGCGCCGACGCGAAGGCTCCGGCGTTGTCGAAGCTCGGCGGCAAGGCGTGGCAGCTGCTCAAGTCGCGCGCGCGCGAGTCGGTGCAGGAGCTTGCATCGGAGCTGATCGCGCTCTACGCGCAGCGGCAGGCGCACGAAGGCATTCCGTACGACCTCGACCACGAATGGCTGCAGCGGCTCGAGGCGTCGTTCCCGTATCGCGAAACGCCCGACCAGGAGAACGCGATCGAGGCGGTGAAGGAGGATCTCGAGGCGCCGCGGCCGATGGACCGGCTCGTGTGCGGTGACGTCGGCTTCGGCAAGACGGAGGTCGCAGTCCGCGCGGCGTTCGCCGTCGCGATCAACGGCAAGCAGGTGCTGATGCTCGCCCCGACGACGATCCTCGCGGAGCAGCACTGGAACACCTTCCGCGATCGCTTCCGCGACTTCCCCGTGCGCGTCGAGATGGTCTCGCGCTTCCGTGCGCCGAGAGAGGTCAAGCAGGTGCTGGCCGACTTCAGCGAAGGCAAGGTCGACGTGCTGATCGGGACGCACCGGGTGCTCAGTCGCGACGTGATCCCGAAGGAGCTCGGGCTCGTGATCCTCGACGAGGAGCAGCGGTTCGGCGTGAAGCAGAAAGAGCTGCTGAAGGCGCTGCGCCTCGAGGTCGACGTGCTCACGCTGAGCGCGACGCCGATCCCGCGCACGCTGCACATGTCGCTCGCCGGGATGCGCGACATCTCGATCATCGAGACGCCCCCCGAGGGCCGCCGCCCGATCCGCACGACGGTGGGGGAGTACGACGAGGAGCTGATCAAGACCGCGCTCGAGCGAGAGAAGGAACGCAACGGCCAGGCGTTCTACCTGCACAACCGCGTCGAGACGATCGAGGAGGCCGCGGAGAAGGTGCAGCAGCTCGTCCCCGAGACCCGCGTGCTCGTCGCGCACGGCCAGATGCCGGAGAAGGAGCTCGAGGACAAGATGCACGCGTTCCTCCGCGGCGACGCGGACGTGCTCGTCTCGACGACGATCATCGAGTCGGGCATCGACATCCCGCAGGCGAACACGCTGATCGTGGAACGCGCGGATGCGCTCGGGCTGTCGCAGCTCTACCAGATCCGCGGCCGCGTCGGCCGCTCGGATCAGACGGCGTACGCATACCTTTTCTATCCCGACGCGCGCGAGCTGACCGGGGAGGCGCGCGCGCGTCTCGCGACACTCGCCGACCACACAGAGCTCGGCGCCGGCTTCGCGATCGCGATGCGCGACCTGGAGATTCGCGGCGCCGGCGAGCTGCTCGGGTCGGAGCAGTCGGGCCACGTCGCGGCCGTGGGCTTCGAGCTCTACGTCGAGCTCTTGAACGAGGCGGTGGCCGAGCTGCAGGGCCAGCAGCGGATCGCGGTGCGGCCGGTGCGGATCGACGCGCGCATCGACGCGTACGTGCCGCAGCAGTACGTCGCCTCGGAGGCGCTCCGGATCGACATCCACCGCCGGCTCGCCCTGAGCGAGAGCGAGGACGAGCTGCGCGAGCTCCAGGCCTCGCTCGAAGACCGGTACGGGCCGCTGCCGGAGCCCGTCGAGAACCTGTTCGCGATCCAGGAGGCGAAGGTCAAGCTGGCCCGCCTCGGGGCCGACTACCTCGTCTTCCGCGGCGGCAAGGCGACGGTCGGGAAGCTCGTTCTCGGCTCTGAGGAGCTGAAAGAGCTGCGGGGACGCATCCACACGGCCGTCTACACCGTAGGAGCGAGGGAAGTGAGCCTGCGCAGCGAAGACGGTTTTCCCCAGGCGCTCCGCCTGGTCGATGCTATCTTGGAGGCCCGCCAGGCGGCGTGAGGGTTTCCGATCTGCCCGCTTCCCGGCCTTTCTTTCACCGACTCCTTGGGATCCAGATGAGACTTCTCCGGTTCGTGCCTCTGGCTGTGCTCGCCCTCGTCGTTCTCGTCGCCGCGGGCTGCGGCGGCGGCTCCGCGTCCGTCCCGAACGATTCGGTCGCGGTCGTCGGCAGCGACCACATCACGAAGAGCAACTTCAACTTCCTGATCAACGGCGCCAAGCACCAGGCCGCCGCTGCGAAGGCGACGTTCCCGAAGCCGGGCACGACTGAGTTCAAGACGCTGCAGGACAAGGCGATGGCCTATCTCGTCCAGGAATCCGAGCTCGAGCAGAAGGGCAAGTCGCTCGGCGTCGAGATCACCGACCAGGACGTGAACAAGCAGATCGACCAGATCAAGAAGCAGTACTTCAACGGCGACGAGAAGACGTTCGAGACGCAGTTGAAGCAGCAGGGCTTCACGCTGCCGCTGCTCAAGGTCTACCAGCGCGGCAACCTACTCTCGGCGAAGCTCTACAAGAAGGTGACGTCGGACGTGAAGGTCAGCGGCACCGACATCGAGCGCTACTACATCACCAACAAGTCGCAGTACGTCGGGCTTGCGAGCCGCGACGTGCGCCACATCCTCGTGAACAGCAAGAAGCAGGCTGACGCGCTCGAGCTCCAGCTCAAGGGCGGCGCCGACTTCGGCAAGCTCGCGAAGAAGTACTCGAAGGACACGTCGTCCGCGGTGAATGGCGGCAAGCTGACGATCCAGAAGGGCAAGACCGTCCCGCAGTTCGACAAGGTCGCCTTTACGCTGAAGACGAACCAGATCTCGCCGCCGGTGCACACGCAGTACGGCTGGCACATCATCCAGGCCCTTTCTGCGGTGCGGCCCGCGACGACGCAGTCGCTCGCATCGGTGCGCGACACGATCAAGACGAACCTGCTGCAGCAGAAGAAGACGGCCGCGTTCCAGAAGTGGCTCGACGGTGTGAAGAAGGAGTTCGCCAAGAAGATCCACTACCAGACGGGCTACACCCCGGCGAACACCGGCACCGGCGCCACCACCACCGCCTCGACCACGTAGCGTGGCGGGCCTGGCGGAGGCCCTCGTCGAGCTCCAGCGGCTGACGGAGCGCTTGCGCCGCGAATGCCCGTGGGACCGCGAGCAGACCGCGCGCACGATCGTCCCGCACACCGTCGAAGAGGCCTACGAGGTCGCGGACGCTGCGCTCGCGGGCGACGACGAGAAGCTCCTCGACGAGCTCGGCGACCTGCTCTTCCAGGTCTACTTCCTCTCGCTCCTCTTGGAAGAACAAGGGCACGGCGACCTGGAGCAGGCGGCGCGCGGGATCCACGCGAAGCTCGTCCGGCGCCACCCGCATGTCTTCGGCGACGTCGAGGCGAAGACCGCCGGCCGTGTGCGCGAGAACTGGGACCGCATCAAGCGCGAGCAGGAGGGACGCGAGGGCGTGTTCCACGACGTCCCGGACGCGCTGCCCGCGCTCCTGCACGCGCGGAAAGTTCAGCAGCGCGCGAAGGCGGTCGGCTTCGAGTACCCGGATCTCGACGGCGCCGTCGCCGACCTCGACGACGAGATCCGCGAGCTGAAGGAGGATTTCTCGGCGAACGAGCTCGGGGACGTGCTCTTCGCGGCGGTGAACGTCGCGCGCAAGCTGGACGTCGATCCGGAGCTCGAGCTGCGCCGCGCCTCCGAGCGCTTCCGCGCGCGCGTCGAGCAAGCCGAGCGTCTTGCACGCGAGAACGGCCAAGATTGGAGCGCGCTGCCGCTCGAGCAGCAGGACCGCTACTTCGACCTCGCCAAGGAGACCGTTGAATGAGCCGTATCGCCGCCGTCCACGCCCGCCAGATCCTCGACTCGCGCGGCAACCCGACCGTCGAGGTCGACGTGCAGCTCGAGTCGGGCGCCGTCGGCCGCGCGGCCGTTCCGTCCGGTGCGTCGACCGGCGTCCACGAGGCGGTCGAGCTCCGCGACGGCGGCGACGCGTACGGCGGCAAGGGCGTGACGCAGGCGGTCGCGAACGTGAACGGCGAGCTGCGCGAGGCGGTCGTCGGCACCGACGCGAGCGAGCAGGAGCTGATCGACCGGCGGCTGATCGAGGTCGACGGGACGCCGAACAAGGGGCGGCTCGGCGCGAACGCGATCCTCGGCGTCTCCCTCGCGGTGGCGAAGGCGGCTGCGGCAGAGGCGGAGGTCCCGCTCTTCGCGCACCTCGGCGGCGCCGACGCGACGACGCTCCCGGTGCCGATGCTGAACGTGATCAACGGCGGCGCGCACGCCGCGAACTCGATCGACCTGCAGGAGTTCATGGTCGTCCCCGTCGGCGCGGACTCGTTCTCGGACGCGATCCGGATCGGCGCGGAGGTCTACCACGCGCTGAAGCAGGTGCTCGGCGACCGCGGGCTCGCGACCGGCGTCGGTGACGAGGGTGGTTTCGCACCGGATCTCGAGTCGAGCGAGGCCGCGATCGAGGCGATCCTCGAAGCCGCCGAGCGCGCCGGGCATCGCGACCGAGTCGCGATCGCGCTCGACCCTGCGACGAGCGAGGTCTACAGCGACGGCCGCTATTGGTTCGAGGGGCGTGATTCTCCTCGGAGGAGCTGCCGGAGTTCTGGCGCGGCATCGTCGACGCGTATCCCGTCGTCTCGGTCGAGGACGGCTGCGCCGAAGACGACTGGGCCGCCTGGTCGGCACTGACGCGCGGCTCGGCGACCGCGTGCAACTCGTCGGCGACGACCTCTTCGTGACGAATCCCGAGCGGCTGCAGCAGGGGATCGAGCGCGGCGTCGGCAACTCGATCCTCGTCAAGGTCAACCAGATCGGCACGCTGACCGAGACGATCGAAGCGGTGCGCCTTGCGCAGGAGAACGGCTACACGGCGGTCATGTCGCACCGCTCGGGCGAGACGGAGGACGCGACGATCGCCGATCTCGCCGTCGCGCTCGGCGACCGGCCAGATCAAGACCGGCGCGCCGGCGCGCAGCGACCGCGTCGCCAAGTACAACCAGCTCCTCCGCATCGAGGAGGAGCTCGGTCAGCGCGCGGCGTACCCTGGCTGGGACGCGTTCCCGCGCGCCAGGCGGTAGGCCGGCATCCGCGCTGCGACGTTCGCGCCGACGAGTGCCGCGATCGTCAGGCCGGCGCCGCCGAGCTCGGCCGCGCTCGCCTGGTAGCCCCGCGCGATCTCGATCGCGAACGTCGTCACCGGCATCACGTTCGTGAAGAGCGCGACGTTCTGCGGGCCGATCTTCTGCGCGGCGATGTTCCACGTCGTGACGGCGACGACTGCGCCGAGCAGCGTGATGTAGGCGATCTGCAGCCAGACTGCCCGCACGTCGGCGAACGACGGCACGTGCGCGCTACCCGTCCCGTCGGCAAGCGCGGTCACGCCGGCGATCGTCAGCCAGCCGAAGCCGGCGGTGAGCGCCGTGTAGCGAAGCGGTGAGAAGCCCGGCACGTGCGCGCGCCGATCGTGTAGACGAGGAAGCTGGCGACGCCCGCGAGGACGAGCAGGTCGCCCCAGCCGAGCGCGCCGCGAAAGACGTTCAGCGGGTCGCCGCGGCCGATCACGACGGCGACGCCGAGGACCGCGAACACGAGTGCGGCAAGCGTCGAGCGCGACGGCCTGCCCTGGCCGAGACGCCAGAGGATGAACGCCATCAGGAGCGGGCCGAGCGACGTGATCAGCGACGCGCTCTCCGGGCGAGCGTGGTCGAGGCCCTTGTAGGCGAGCAGGTTGAAGCCCGCGAAGCCGAGCGTTCCCAGGCCGAAAAGGCGCAGCCCATGTCCACCGAGCCGGAGCGACTGAGTCCCCTCGACCGCGACCAGGATCGCCAGCATCGCCGCCGCCGCGACGGCATAGCGGATGGTCGTCAGGTTGAACGCGTCGACGCGGTGGAGGGCGGATTTCCCGATCACCCACTGGCCGCCCAGATCAGTCCGGTCGTCGTCGCCATTGCCGTTCCGAGCCATTTGCCCATCGCGCCCTGCCTCCCGTACAATTTCGATGTCGGTCGAAGTACAGAACGAGAGGCACGAGGGCTTTATTTCGATGAGTGTCGAACTTTCGGAGAACGTGCTGGAGATGCCGGCGGCCGAGGCGATCGAGCTGCCCGAGGTCCTGCACGCGCTCAGCGACCCGGTCCGGCTCGAGATCGTCCGCGCGCTCGCGGCGGACGGCGAGCAGGCGTGCGGCATCCTCCCGCTCCCGGTCTCGGCGTCGACGCGCTCGCACCACTTCAAGATCCTGCGCGACGCCGGCGTGACGATCACGCGCGCGGTCGGGACACAGCGGCTCGTGTCGCTTCGGCGCGGCGATCTCGATCACCGCTTCCCCGGTTTGCTCGACGCCGTGCTCCGCGGCTGACCGGCTGTACCCTGGAAGCGCGTGCTGAACGAGCGCCGTACGAAGATCGTCGCCACCCTCGGGCCGTCGTCCGACTCGCCGGAGCGCATGCGTGCCCTGATCGAGGCCGGCATGGATGCGGCCCGGCTCAATCTCTCGCACGGCTCGCACGAGGATCACGCCGTTCGCGCGCAGCGCGTC
Organism: uncultured Actinomycetes bacterium; assembly: GCA_963838985.1. Classification (GTDB taxonomy): domain Bacteria; phylum Actinomycetota; class Thermoleophilia; order Gaiellales; family Gaiellaceae; genus Palsa-739. Next base: position 268,348 of record CAWITF010000005.1, on the reverse strand, counting down.
CGTGACGCAGCAGACGACGCCGGTCGCCCAGTCGCGCTGATCGCTGACCTGCAGGGGCCGAAGCTGCGCATCGGCGACCTGCCCGAGCCGGTCGTGCTGCGCAAAGGCGACGACGTGACGGTGTGCGCCGAGGAGCTCTGCTCGCAGGGTGAGCTGCCCGTGGCGCCGGCGGTGATCGGCGACGTCCTCAAGCCGGGGCACGACGTGCTGATCGACGACGGGCTCGTCCGGCTTCGCGTGGGCGAGGTGGAACAGGGGCGCGCCCGCTGCGAGGTCGTGGTCGGCGGCCGCGTCACCTCGCACAAGGGCGTCAACCTGCCCGGCGTCCCGCTGCCGATCCCGTCGCTCACGCGCAAGCACGGCCGATCTCCAGTTCGCGCTCCAGCTCGGCGTCGACTACGTCGCGCTCTCGTTCGTCCGGTCGCCCGCAGACGTGCGCGACCTGCGCGCGCTGATCGAGCAGTCGGGCTCCCATGCCCACGTGATCGCGAAGATCGAGAAGGCGGAAGCCGTCGACGTGCTCGACGACGTGCTCGCCGAGACCGATGCGGTGATGGTCGCGCGCGGCGACCTCGGCGTCGAGATCGGGCCTGCGCTCGTGCCGCTGATCCAGAAGCGGATCATTCAGAAGTCGCTCGAGCGCGGTAAGCCGGTGATCACGGCGACGCAGATGCTCGAGTCGATGGTGCACCACCCCGAGCCGACGCGTGCGGAGGCGAGCGACGTCGCGAACGCGATCCTCGACGGGACGTCGGCGATCATGCTCTCCGGTGAGACCGCAGTCGGCGAGTACCCGCTGGAGGCGGTGGCGTACATGGACCGGATCGCGCGCGCGGTCGAGCCGAGCATGGACTACCGGCACGAGATCCCCGCGGCCGAGGCGAACCCGACGATCGGCGGCGCGATGTCGAACGCCGCCTGCGACATCGCGGAGGCGCTGCGCGCGAAGGCGATCCTCGTCCCGACCTACCGCGGCAAGACCGCGTCGAGCGTCGCCCGGCTGCGTCCCCGCAAGCCGATCATCGCACTGACGCACATCGAGTGGGCCTTGCACCAGATGGCGCTCGAATGGGGCGTGACGCCGATCCTCGTCCCGCAGGCCGACAACGTCGAAGAGCTCTGGACGCCCGCCGTCCGCGTCGCCCGCGAGAAAGGGCTCGTCGAAGCGGGCGACCGCGTCGTCATCACCGCCGGCACGCAAGTGAACCTGCCGGGCTCGACGAACGTCATCAAGGTCGATATCGCCTGAGCAACGGCTGGTGCCAGGCACCTGCGGTGCCTGGCACCGCTTTTCGGAAGGTGCCGCCGTCTCGAGAGAGAAGTCCCCGGCATGGCTCGCCGTCGTCCCGCGCGTTCGGTCGTCCTCCGCCGCTATCTCGCGGTCGGCGCGCTCGTGCTCGTCGCGCTTCTCTACTACCGCCCGCTGAAGGCGTACGTCGACGCGCGCGGGCAGCTCGCGCAGAAGCACGCGGCAGTGCACAAGCTCCAGCTCGAGCGGTCGCGACTGCAGTCGCGGCTCGGCTCGTCGACGTCGAATGCGACGCTGTCGCGCGAGGCGCGTGCGCTCGGGTACGTGCGCCCTGGCGAGCACCTCTTCATCGTCAAGGGCATCAACCCGTGGCGGAAGCGCGTGCGGGCCAGCATGATGGCCCACCGTGGACGCTGACGCCGACCGCGACGTAGTCGCACGTCAGATCGGTCGCGAGCCGCGCGCGTTTCGACGCGTCGTCGTGCGTTGCCCTTTCGGCCTGCCCGCCGTAACCGAGCAGAGCCCGTACGACCCGGAGGGCGAGCCGTTCCCGACGACGTACTACGTCACGTGCAGGCATCTGGTCGCGGCGATCTCGCGGCTCGAGGCGGCAGGCGGCGTCGAGCGCTGGACACGTGCGGCCGAGGACGACCCAGCGCTCGCTGCGAGCCGAGCGTGGGCGGACGAGTTGCAGCGCTCGCAACGGCGTGACCTTGCAGGCGGCGAGGGTGGAAAGGACGGCGGCGCGTCGCTCGAGCTCGGCGTCGGCGGCTCCGGACGCTCGGGCTCGCTCAAGTGCCTGCACGCGCACGTCGCCTTCGCGCTCGCGAACGAGGGCTATGCGCTCGGCGACCGGATCGTCGACGAGCTCGCGCCGCTCTGGCCGGACCGCTGTTGCAGCACCGGCGAGTGAGTACATTGCACGGCCGATGTCCGTCGACGGCACCACGCTCGTCCGTCAGGAGTGGGAAGAGGGCCACCGCCGCCTCGAGTCCGAGCGCAGCGATCCCGCCCGCTACCGGACCCTGCTCGCGCAGGTCGACGTGATCACCGCCGAGTTGCGCCGCCGCGTCGGCCAGACCTACAGCCTCGCGGAGCTCGCGGCCGCCTACCGCGACGCCGAGACCTGGGGACGCGAAGCCGTCGAGGAGCGCGCTCCCTCGTCGGGCTGGCCGCGTGACCTCGCGCTCGTGCTGGCGGCGGCGTTCCATGCGTACCAGCGCGGCGCGACCGACTACCTCGCGTGATCGCGCCGTCGCACCGGCGTCCCCGGAGGCGCCGGCGCCGCCTCGCGCCCTGGCTCGCCGGCATCGCCGCCGCCGCGGTCCTCTTCGTCCTCGGGATCGCCGTCGGCATGGCGCTCCACGACAACCCGAAGCCGGATTTGACGGTTACAAGCACGAAAACGATCGTCCCGTAACCTCGCGGGTGTAAAAAGCGGAAGCTTTGGCCAGATTCCCCACGATGGCTTTCCGCGACGACAGCGAGTGGCTCACTCTCGGCCAGGCGGCACGGTTCCTCGGCGTCGCCCAGTCGACGATCCGCAAGTGGTCGGATCAGGGCCGCGTGCCCGCGTTCTACACCCCCGGTGGTCACCGCCGGTATCGCCGCGCCGACCTCGAGGCGTTCCTCGACCGCTCCGGCCCCGGCGGCCGGCCGAAGTCGGGTCCGCTCGTGCTCCTCGTCGACGACGACGAGAAGGTTCGCGAGCTCGTGCGGGTCACGCTCGAGTTCGAGGGCTACACCGTGCGTGAAGCCGGCAGCGCCGATGAAGGGCTCGAGGCCATCGCTGAGGCGAAGCCCGACCTCGTGCTGCTCGACGTGATGATGCCGCACGTCGACGGTTGGGAGATGTTGCGGCGCATCCAGGAGCAGTACGGAGCGGGCGCGATTCCCGTCGTCATGTTCAGCGGGCAGGTCGACGCGCGCGCGCAAGCTCAGGCCGCGTCCGGCGGCGCGCAGGCATTCGTCGGCAAGCCGTTCGACCTGCAGCAGCTGATCGACCAGACGAAGCAGATCGCACCCGTCTGACCAGCTGGGACCGACACGCCGAGCACTGGGTCGTCCACCACCGGTGGCACCCGCTGAACGGCGTCTTCATCTGGTTGTCGAGGCTCGGCACGAGCGGATTCATCTGGTTCGTGTGCGCGCTCCTCGTCGCGCTCGCGGTGCGCCGCGTTGCACCGTTCGTGCTGGTCGCCCTTGCTGTCCTGATCGCCGACGGAATCGCAGGTCTCGTGAAGCTCGCAGTGGGTGAGAACCGCCCGAACGAGCCTGGCCCGCTGATCACGATCCCGCACAGCCATTCGTTCCCGTCGGGCCACACGGCGACCGCGTTCGCGGCGGCGACGATGCTGACGCTCCTCTTTCCGCGCGGTGCGCCCGCGTTCTACGCGCTCGCAGCGGCGATCGCGTACTCGCGCCTGTACCTCGGGGTGCACTTCCCGCTCGACGTCGTCGGCGGGATCGTGATCGGTGTCGCTACAGCTCTTCTGCTGCTCGCAGCAAGCCGGCGACGATCAATCCGATGGCCGCGAGCAGCGAGATGAAGATGCCGATCCCGCGGCCGGCAGTGTCGAAGAACGTGTCGGGGATCGAGATGACGCGGATCAGCACGAAGATCGTCGCGAGCGACCCGAGCGCGACGAGCACGAGGCTCTCCGGCACCGTTGCCGGCAGCTCGATGCCCGCCTCGCGCAGCGCCTCGAGGATCAGTGTCGCGAGGCCGGCGAAGAAGACGAGCTTGCCGAGGGCGCCCGTGTGCCACCCCGTCACGGACAGCGTCAGGCCGTCGGCCTGGCTCCCGGCATACCAGTCGGTGAACGCCGAGATCGCGAGCACGAGGCCTGCGATCCACGCGAGCCGCTCGCCCCAGTAGCCCGGAACGGCCGCCCGCGGCGCCGGCCGGCCTTCGTAGGGCTCGGCGGAGGGCCTGGGGGGCAGCATCGGCTCTGGCGTTTGCATGCCGTGCAGTATGGGCAAATTCCGGGTGCGACGTGCAACTCTGCGCGCCGAGGAAGGGGTTGAACGTGATCGAGGGGTCGAGCTTCGAATCGCTGGAAGCGGCTGGTTATGTCGAGTTCGTTGCGACCGGGCAGCCGGCGGTCGGTGAATTCCACTGCGCCGAGTGCGGCTACGGGGTGACGGTGCAGCGTCAGCTGCCGCTCTGTCCGATGTGCGGCGGCACCTCGTGGGAGGCGGCGCCCTGGAACCGCTTCATGTACCCGGCGAGCCCGCCGCTGCAGTAGCTGTACGTCAGAGCCCGAACAGGCGATGGACTTCGTGCCACGTGCCGGCGACGAAGCCGATCGCCAGCGCGACGAGCACCGCCATCACGATGTAGAAGCGGTACTGCGCAAGGCGGCTCTCTTGACGCACGCGCACGCGCTGATGCCTGCGTGCACGGTGGTAGCGGTAGCGGAGCTCGATTGCCGACGGATCGACGGGCGCGTCGTCGTCGCTTCGCACGGGCGCGGCCATGCCCGGCAGTCTAGTTGGCCATACTTCGCGCAGTGGTCGCTCAGGTTGACCGGCGAGTCGGGGGGCTTGCACCGCAGGCACTTGCCGCGCTCGCGGCCGCCTCGGCGGCCGCGGCAAGCCGCGCGACGCTCGCCGAGGCCTTGCTCGACATCGCAGTCGCGGCGAAGACGGCCGCCCGCGCCGACCTCGTCCTCGCGCGCGTCCCCGCCGGCGGCGAGCTCGAGGCGGTTGCGGTCGCCGGGCCGGCGGCACTCGCCGCGGAGCTCGAGGGGACACGGCTGGCGGCGGGCGACCTGCCGGCGCAAGCGGTCGTGTCGCTCACCGACGCGCCGGACGTCGTGCGGCGCGCAGCGGCGCGCGCCGGCGCATCGGCACTGCTGCTGATCCCCGCGCGCTCCGAGTCCGTCTCCGCGTCGCTCGAGCTCTACCGTGTCGGTGCACCGTTCGGCGCGGACGAGCAACTCGTCGCGGAAATCGCCGCCGGCATGGTTGCGCTCGCGCTCCGCGCATTCACGCTTGCGGATGCGGCAGCGGTCGAGGTGCTCGCGCGTCCCGGCCTCGAGCTTGCGGGCGAGGCGTTCGCCGCCGCGCTCGACGAGGCTGACACCGCGGGCGAGATCGCGCGCGTCGCCGCAGGCGTTGTCGGCGCTCCCGTCGGCCTGATCTGGGAGCGGAGCGGCGGCGGGCTTGCGCTCGCGGGCGCCCACGGCGTCGACGGCGACACCGACCTCGACGAGGCGCGCGCGCTTGCGCTCGCGACGCTCGACCATCCCGGGCCGGTTCGCGCCGTGCCGGCCGAGCGGCTGCCGGCCAGCTGCGGCGTCTCGACGACGCTCCCGCTCGGCACTCCGCCGGTGGCGCTCCTCCAGCTGCTCTTCGCGCCGAACGCCGCCCCCGACGCCGAGGGACTCGCGCGCCTGACGACGTTCGGCGTACGAGCTGCGCATGCGCTTCGCACGAGCGCGCGCGGCCGCTCGTTGCAGCTCGAGCTGGAGCGGACGCGGGCGCTGCTCGCGGTCGTCGGGCAGGCGACGGCAGAGCTCTCGCTCGCGCACACGCTCGAGACGGCGGTGGAGCGGGTCGCCGCGCTCCTCGGCGTCGCCCGGGTCGCCGTGTACCTCAGCCCTGAGGACGGACGGCTCTCGTCTGCAGCGACGAGCGGAGCACTCGCAGGCCCGCATGCGCGCGTCGCCGAACGACTGCTCGACGTCGCGATGGGACCTGCGCGCGGGCGGGCTCCGGTCGCCCTGCTCAACGCTGCAACCGACGAACGGCTGCGCGACGTGCGTGAAGCGGCGCGTGAGGCCGGAATCGAGAGCGCGCTCGCGGCGCCGCTCCTCGTGCGCGACGAGATCATCGGCATGCTCGCGGTGTTTCCGGAGCCGGACGAGGCCGTCACCGACAACGAGGCTGCGCTCCTCTCCGGGCTCGCGGGCCAGCTCGCGGTCGCGGTGCAGAATGCGCAGCTGCACGAGCGCGCGACCGAGCTCGGGCGGCAGCGCGAGGCCGCGCTCGCCGCCGAGCGCGAGGCCGCCCGTCGCATGGGGGCGTTGTACGAGATCTCGCGGTCCTTCGCGCAGGAGCTCTCGCTCGAGAAGACGCTCGAGGCGCTCGCGACAACTGTCGTCGACGTGCTCGACGTCGATGCCGCGGTGATCGCGATGCCCGATGCGCGCCGGGACTGGCTGACCCCGCGCGCGATCCACGTCACCGATCCGCAGCTCGACGCGTCCGTGCGCACGATCCTCTTCCGCCCGGAGCCGTTCGGTCGCGCTGCGGTGCAGAAGTTGTTCCGCGACGGACGTCCGTACCGGGTCCGTCGCGGCCACGAGATGCTCGCGCCGTTTCTCGCGCGCGGCTGGACCGCTGCAGTGGTGCCGGTCTCGACGCCGGCCGAGACGCTCGCAGCGCTGACCATCCTCTCGTTCCGTCCCGGCAACCCGATCGGCGACGACACGATCGAGGCCGGCGTCGCGATCGCGGGGCAGGCGGCGCTCGCCATCGACAACGCACGCCTCTATCAGCAGCAGAAGGAATTCGCCGACACGATGCAGCGCTCGCTCCTGCCGCGCGAGCAACCGGCGATCGCCGGCCTCGAGGTGGGGGAGGTGTACGAGTCGTCGGCGCGCGTCGACGTCGGCGGTGACGTCTACGACTATCTCGAGCTCGACGACGGCCGGCTCGCGGTCGTGCTGGGCGACGTCACCGGGCACGGAGTCGAGGCGACCGCCGACATGGCGATGGCGAAGTTCGTCTTCCGCTCGCTCGCGCGCGAGCATCCGGAGCCGGGCGACTTCCTCTCGTATGCCAACGACGTCGTCGTCGACGAGATCGCCCCGGGCAAGTTCATCACGATGGCGTATCTCGCCGTCGACCCCGCTCAGGGGGTCGTCGCGTGCGCGAGCGCGGGGCATCCCGCGCCGCGACTCGTCCTGCCCGACGGGTCCGTGCGCGGCCTCGACGCCGCAGGGCTCGTGCTCGGGATCGACTCCGGCCAGCACTACGAGGAGGCCCGGGCCGACCTGCCTGCCGGCGCGACCATCGTCCTCTACACCGACGGCGTCGTCGAGGCGCGACGCCGTGGCGAGCTCTACGGCGTCGAGCGTCTCGACGCGCTGCTCGCGGAGAATCCCGGGCTGTCGCCGAAAGAGCTGGCGCGGCTCGTTGCCGACGACGCCCGGCGCTGGTCGCACGGTGAGCTGACCGACGACCTGGCCGTCGTCGTGATCCGCCGCACGTCCTGACGTCGAAAACGCTGGCTATCATCCTCGGCGAACCAGGAAGGGCCCCCGCGCGTATGGAAACCAGCATGAAGCGTCTTGCCGCCCTCGTCGTCGTGCTGCTCGCGGCCGGCGTGCTCTCGTCTGCCGTCCTCGCGGACGGCGGGACGCCGACCGATCCGACGACGACCACGGCGCCGCCCGTCGTGACGGTCGTCCCCGAGGGCGTGACCCTGGCCGGCGTTGCGATCGGCGGCCTCGACCCGGACACCGCGGCCCAGGCCGTGCTCGATGCCTACAACCGTCCGGTCGTCCTCCGCTTCGCGACGACGACGATCGACGCGTCGCCCAGCCTCTTCTCCGTCAACGTCCCGATCGACTCGGCCATCGCCAAGGCGCTGACGGTCGCGCCGGGAACGGCGCTCGCGCTGCGCGCGACGGTCGACAGAGACCTCGTCCGTGCGTTCGCGGCCAAGCTCGCGACTCGCTTCGACCGCAAGCCGGTGTCGTCGCGGCTGCTGCTCCGGAACTCGAAGCCGTTCGTGACGCAGCCGGTGATCGGCCGCAAGGTCGACCAGGCGTCGGTCGTGCGCGCGTTGAGCGACGAGCTCGTGCGCGGCACGCGCGCACCGATCAAGGTCGGTGCGAAGCTCAAGCCGCCGACCATCACGCCTCGGACGATCGGCCCGGTGATCGTGATCAGGCGCGGCGACAACCAGCTGACGCTCTACAACGGCATGCACGTCGTGCGGCAGTTCGGTGTCGCGACCGGGCAGGCGATCTACCCGACACCGCTCGGGCGCTTCCAGATCGTCGTCAAGTGGAAGAATCCATGGTGGTACCCGCCGGACTCGCCGTGGGCGAAGGGCGAGAAGCCGGTGCCGCCTGGTCCCGGCAATCCGCTCGGCACGCGCTGGATGGGATTGAGCGCGCCGGGCGTCGGCATTCACGGCACGCCGGAGGACGGCTCGATCGGCTACTCGCTCTCGCACGGGTGCATCCGCATGCACATCCCGCAAGCCGAGTGGCTCTTCGACCACGTGAACGTCGGCACGCCGGTGTACATCGTCTCTGCGTAGATGCGCACCGCGCGACTGACCGGTCAGGTCGTCGCGCTCGCGGCAGTCGCCGTTCTGCTCGGCATCCTCATCTGGCACCTGACGCATCGTCCGGCGCCGCCGAAGGTCGGTGGCCCGGCGCCCGCGTTCTCACTCGGCCGCCTCGACGGCTCGGGGAAGCTCGACCTCGCGTCGCTGCGCGGCCATCCGGTCGTCCTCAACTTCTGGGCGTCGTGGTGCGGGCCGTGCAAGCGCGAGGCACCCGCCCTTGAACGCTTCTGGCACGAATACCGCAGTAAGGGCGTCGTCTTCGTCGGCGTCGACTCGAACGACGCGGCAAGTGACGCACGGCGCTTCATCGGCTCGCACGGGATCACGTACCCGACGGTTCACGACGCCCGCGGTCTCGTGGCGGCCAACCGCTACAACGTCGGGAACCTTCCCGTGACGTACTTCATCGACAAGCGAGGGCGGCTCGTCGACTCGCCGGTGCTCGGCCCGGTGAGCGACAAGCAATTCGCAGCCGCGTTCCGGCGTGGCCTCGATGCCGCGATCGACTCATGACCCGCACGCTGAAGCTCGGAGGCCAGGTGGTCGCGCTCGCTGCCGTCGCGGCGCTGCTCGTGCTGCTCGTCTGGAAGCTGACGCATCAGCATCACGCGCCGAAGGTCGGCGCTCCCGCACCGGTGTTCTCGCTGCACCGGCTCGGCTCGTCGAACGTCGTCGACCTCGCCTCGTTACGCGGCCGACCGGTCGTGCTCAACTTCTGGGCGTCGTGGTGCGGGCCGTGCAAGGCGGAGTCGAAGGTGCTCGAGCGCGAGTGGCTGCGGTATCGCGCGCGCGGAATCCAGTTCATCGGCGTCGACTTCCACGACGTGACGACCGACGCGCAGCGCTTCGTCACCGCGCACTCGTTGAGCTTCCCGATGCTGCAGGATGGCTCGGGCTCCGTGACCGAGGACCGCTACGGCGTCACCCAGGTGCCGGAGACGTTCGTGATCGACCGCAAGGGCACGGTCGTCCTCCACATCGCCGGGCCGATCAGCGGCGCGCAGTTCGTCAGCCGCTTCCAGCGCGCGCTCCACGCCGCGGCGGGCGCGTGATCGTCCGCGCGGCAGTCGTCGCGCTCGCGGCGCTCGTGCTCGCGGCGCCGGCGGCGGCGTGCACGCACCCGAAGGCGTCGTTGAGCTCGCTCGAGGGCCAGATCATGTGCCCGACCTGTCACACGACGCTCGACCAGTCCGACTCCGCCGCGGCGCAGCGCATCGAGCGGCGCATCCAGGTGCTGATCGACCGCTGCGCGACGACGTCGGAGATCAAGGCCGATCTCGTCGGCAACTTCGGCGCGGGCATCCTCGCGGCGCCCCCACGCAAGGGCTTCGACCTGCTCGCGTGGTGGCTGCCGCTCGGCGGCGTCATCCTCGGCGCGCTGCTCGTCGCGTTCGGCGTCTGGCGCTGGAGCCGCATTCGCGGGCCCGACGACGAGCCGCCGGCCGACAGCCTCGACGACGAGACCGAGCGGCGGCTCGACGAGCTGCTGGCACGATTGGACTGATGGGCGCGCGGCTGCCGATTGCGTTTCTCGCGGGATTCGCGTCGGTGATCACGCCGTGCGTGCTGCCGCTCGTCCCCGGCTACCTCTCCGCGCTCTCGAGCGTCGAGACGGGACGACTCGGCGAGCGCGGCACGACGCGGCGCGTGCTCAGCTCGAGCGTGCCGTTCATCGCCGGGTTCACACTCGTCTTCGTGGCGCTCGGCGCCGGCGCAGCCGCGATCGGGAACGCCGTGTCGGTCGGTGCGCAGACCGAGGTCGCGGGCTTCGTCCTCGTCGTCCTCGGGCTCGCATTCGTAGGGCTGCTGCCCGTGCCGGACCGGCTGCTCGCTCCCGGGCTGCTCGCAGGTGCTCGCCGCCGCGGCTCGGGCGCCCTGCTCGGCGGCGCGTTCGCGGTGTGCGCGGCGCCGTGCATCGGCACCGTGCTCGCGGCGGTGCTCGTGCTCGCGAGCGACACGGGAACGGTGCTGCGCGGCGCGATCCTGCTCGCCGCGTACGCGCTCGGCCTCGGTGCCGCGTTCATCGCCGTGGGGATCGCGTTCGCACGGGCGATGTCGACGTTCCGCTGGCTACGCGACCGCTACGTCGTCATCCAGGTCGTGAGCGGCCTCGTCCTCGTCGCGCTCGGGCTGCTGCTCTTCTTCCACCGCGACTGGTGGCTCCACGTGGCGCTGAACCGCGCCCTCGAAGCAGTAGGGCTGAGTTCGCCGTGAGCGCCGCTGCGCGCCGCTCACTGTTCACCGGCGACCGCTTCGCTTTGCTCGCCGTGAACCGAGGGCCACTCGGCGCTGTGCCGCGCCCGCCATGTCGTCGCTGCGACGGGTCTTGGGGTCAGACCGTCGGGTCTGACCCCGCTGTTCCAGGCGCAGCCGGTCGCGCCGAGTGCAAGCAGGTCGCATGCAACCTGGTTGCAGGGGCTCGCTACAACCGCGGTGGCTCCAGGTCGAGCGAGCCGGCGGCTACACGTTCGCTCGCAGCCTGCACCTGCTCGAGCACGGCGGCCACGTCGATGCCCTCGTGCTCCGGCGCGTATGCCGCGAGCCGGCGAGCGGCCTTCTCGAGCTGTCGCCCGCACGCGACCGGGCGGCCGCGAGTGGCCTGGTACCACGCGACCGCGACATGGACGAGCCCCTGGTAGAAATCGCGCTCCGCGGGCGACGCGGCACGCCAGACGAGCTCCAGCTCCTCGTGCGCCTCGAAATAGCGTCCGGCGCGGATGTGGTCGAGCCCGGTCTTGTACGCGTCAGCCATGCGCTCTAAGGTTCGCCGCGTGTCGACGATCCTGCTGTGTGGGGTCGACCTCTTCTTTCGGGGCAAGCTCGAGGCCCTGCTGCCGGAGCACCACTTCATCACGGTCGACCACACCGATGCGCCCGATCTCGTGATCGCGGACATCTCGCGGGTCGACGCCGAGGAGGTCGCGGACACCTATCCGGACATCCCGATCCTCGGCTACACGAACCACACCGACACCGCCGGGCTGAAAGCCGCGCACGCCGCCGGCTTCGACCAGGTGATCGTCAAGTCCGCGCTCGTCGAGCGCGCCCGGGAGCTGGTCGAGGAGCTGACACCTTCCGGATAACCGGTTCGCTAGGGTTGCCGCCGTGACCTACATCATCGCGGAACCCTGCATCGACATCAAAGACCGCTCGTGCGTGGACGTCTGCCCGGTGGACTGCATCCACGAGGCGAACCGAATCCTCGTCATCGATCCCGAGGAGTGCATCGACTGCGGCGCCTGCGAGCCCGAATGCCCGGTCGAGGCGATCTTCCCGGAGGACGCACTGCCCGACAAGTGGGCGCCGTTCGTCAAGATCAACTACGCCTACAGCGACGGCATGGACGTCGTGAACCAGCTCACGGACGCGTACGCGACCGAGCACAACGTCCAGAACGAGCCGCTCGAAGGGACGTAACCGCGGCGGGGGTCTCCTCCGTTTCACCCCTGTAGACGAGCGAAAGGGGTTGATGACGCATGCCGCAGAAGGCGTGGTCGAACAAGCGGGAACGGCAGTATGAGCACATCGAGAAGAGCCTCGAGGGGCGCGGTACGCCGAAGAAGAAGGCCAAGGAGATCGCCGCGCGCACCGTCAACAAGGAGCGCGCACGCACGGGGGAGGCGAAGACGGCGTCGAAGTCCTCGACCCGCGACATCTCGTCCGGGCGCCGCGGCGGCCTTCGCTCCGGCACGAATCGCCCGAAGGGGCGGACGAAGGAGCAGCTCTACAACGAGGCCAAGCGCATGGGCATCGAGGGGCGCTCGACGATGACCAAGCAGCAGCTCCAGCGCGCCGTCGATCGCCGCAAGTAACCCGGCATAACCAGGGCGCGCGTGGGTACCGTCGGAGCATGAATCCGACCAAGCTCGACCACGTCGCCTACTGGGTCACGGACCGCGACACCGTCGCGGACTTCGTGACGTCCTCCCTCGGGATGCATGTGATCGACCGAACCGAGAAGTTCACGCTGCTGGGCTCGAACGCGCGGCGCGGCAAGATCACGCTCTTCGATGCGCCGGGACCGCGCGAGCGCGGCGCCCTCGAGCACGTTGCGTTCCGTGTCGCCTCGCTCGACTCGGCGCTCGGCGAGCTGCCGCAGGGCATCGATGTCGACCGGCCACGCCCGGGCGAGGCGTACTTCGACGTCGGCAGCGAGGGCGTCCGCCTCGGGCTCGTGGAGGCCGAGACGGATGTGGAGTACGACCTCGACCACGTCGCGTTGCTCTCGCAGAGCCCGGAAGAGACCGCGGCGGAGTACACGTCGCTCGGCTTCGCATCCACGGTGCCCGGACCTCCGGCGCGCCGCGCGTCGAAGTCGGGGGCGCCTTCGTCGAGTTCCATCCCGGCGATCCGGGAGCACCCGAGCAGCCGCTGCTCAATCATCTCGCCGTGCTCGTCGAGTCGGCGGACGAGCACATCGCGGCGGCGACCGATCTCGGCGTCGAGATCGACGACGTCGTCGACGCGCCGAACACCTACGCGGTCTTCCTCTGGGGGCCCGAGCGTGTGCGCGTCGAGTACGTCGAGCACAAGCCGACGTTCTCGCTCACGTAGTTGCTGATCGCCGGAGCCGGCATGGCCGGGCTCGTGTGTGCTCAACGGCACGCGAGCTCGGCCTCCGTCCTCGCGTCGTCGAGAAAGGCACGCGGCCTGGCGGGTCGATGCTCCTCTCGAGCTGCGTGATCTGGCGGCATCTCGAGCTCGGCGACTTCCGGGCGGAGTGCCCCGGCGGCGATGAGTCGCTGCAGCGGCTGATCTGGGAGTGGCTCGACGATGCGCTCGACTGGCTCGTCTCACTCGGGGCGCAGCCGATCTGGGACGACACCGAGAATCCACGAACGACGGGCAAGCGCTTCGACCCTCGCGCGCTGACGGAGCTGCTTGCACACGAGGTGGAGCTCGAGACGCCGCTGCCGGAGGACGTGGACGAGCCGCTCGTGCTCGCGACCGGCGGCTTCCCGCGCCGACTGGCGTCCGAGCGTGGCCTCCTCCTCCGTGCGAACCCGTGGAGCGAGGGTGACGGGCTCGACTACGCGACGGCGCGTGGCGCGGCCGTGACCGGCGGCATGGACGAGTTCTACGGCCGCGCGATGCCTGCGCCGCCGGCGCGGATCCGCGAAGAGGACTTCGTGCCGCTCTCACAGCTCTATGGCCGTTCTGCGCGAGTCTTCACCGACGACGGGCGGGAGATCACGCCGCCGTCCGTCTCGTGGTCGGAGAACGATCTCGCGCAGACGATCGGGTCGCGCGCCTGGTACGTCGTCGCCGAGCCGAACGAGATGATCGAGCGCGCGCGCGAAGCGGGCGGGACCGTCGTCGACTCGAGCGAGCTTCCGTTCCCGGCGCCGCCCGGGATCGCCGTGCATGTCGCGGCTGCGGTCACGCACACGCTCGGCGGCCTGCACGTCGACACGCGTGCACGAGTCGCCGGGCTCGACGGTGTGTACGCGGCCGGTGTAGATGCAGGAGGCGTCGCGCTCGGCGGTTACGCGAGCGGGCTCGCGCAGGCGCTCGTGCTCGGCCTCGCAGCGGCAGAGGACATCGCGAGCGGCTAGGAGGGTTTGGCGACAGTTCGCTTAGGGCGCGCCGAGATACGCGCAGGGGCGCGTGTCGCCCGGCAACGGCGACGGAGCGACCTTCGTCACGCGCATCGTCTCGCCGTCCTGCTCGACCTCGGCACCGACGGCCGGCACGTCGCCTTCGCGCTCGCGGAGCTCGTAGCCCGTTGTCTTCCAGACGAAGAGCAAGTGACTCATCGGCTGGGGAGCGTACTACTCGCTCGCGGCGTAGAGCGGCAGTTCGAGGCGGAGCGTCGAGCCCTCGTCGTAGCTCTCGACGGTCAGTGCCGCGTGCAGCGTGCGCGCGCGCTCCTCGAGCACCTCGATCGAGCGGCGGCGCCGCTCGCCGGGAGCGTCGTCGCGAATCGTCATCACGAGCCGGTCGCCGTTCTCGCTCGGGACGATGTGCACGGAGAACGTCTTCGGCGGCCCGCGGCGGATCGCGCCCTCGAGCGCCTCGCGGACGATCTGGTAGAGCGCCGCCTGCGTCCGCTCGCCCACCGCCTCGGCCGCGGCCACGTCGAGGTTCACCTGGAACGCATGCTCGATGCCGCGGTCCTCCCCGAGCGCGCGCACGGCCATCGTGAAGCCGTGGTCGCGCAGCACGACCGGCTCGAGGTTGAACGAGAGGTCGCGCAGCTCGGCGATCGTCGAGCGCGTGCGCGTGAGCGCCTTGTCGAGGATCTCCTTCGCCTGCTCGAGCGCACCCGCGCGCGATGAAGTCGTTCACCGCGTCGAGCATGAGCGCGACGCCCGCGAGCGACTGCACGGGTCCGTCGTGCAGGAAGAGCGCGATGCGGCGCCGCTCGTCCTGCTCGGCGCCGAGAACCTGTTCGGTGACCTCGCGACGGGCGGGGTCCGGAGTCTCGGACATCTAGTCGATGATGGCTTCGCGGAGCGCGATCGCGACGGCGTGCGTGCGCGTGTCGGCCTCGAGCTTCGCGAGGATGTGACGGACGTGGCTCTTCACGGTCTCCTGGCTGATGAAGAGCTTCGTCGCGACGTCCGCGTTCGACATGCCGTCTGCGAGCAGCTGCAGGATCTCGCGCTCGCGCCCGGTCAGCATGTCGTCCTTGTCCTTGCCGGTGAGGAACGCCGGCATCAGTGCCGGGTCGACATAGCCCTCGCCGCCGGCGACCTTCTCGATCGCGCGCAGCAGCGTGGCGTGCGGGGCCTCCTTGAGGATGTAGCCCTTCGCGCCGGACTCGAGCCCGCGGCTCAGCAGGCTGCGCTCGCTGTACGCGGTGAAGATCAGGACGGCGGTGTCCGGCACCTTCTCCGAGAGGATCTTCGTCGCCTCGAGGCCGTCCATCCCCGGCATGCGCACGTCCATGATCACGACGTTCGGCCGGCGCCGCTCGGCGAGCGCCACGGCCGACTCGCCGTCGCCGGCCTCGCCGATCACGCGGATGTGCGGCGCCCGGGAGAGGGAGAGGCGCAGGCCTTCGCGCACGACCTCGTGGTCGTCGACGATCAGGCAGGTGATCTCGGTGGTGCTCAAGGGGCCGCCGGATCGTATCTCTCGGTCCTGATGGCGGTAGGGTCGGCTCGTGGCGGATTGGGTGGCGATCTCCTCGCTCGCGACCGCCGGCGGTACTCTCGCGCTCGCCGTATCGACCTATGCGTCCGTCCGCTCGGCCAATCGGGCCGCCCGCGCTGCGGAGGGCTCGCTGCTCGCCGGGCTGCGGCCCCTCCTCGTCGAGTCGTCGGAGCAGGATGTGCCGCTGCACGTCGGCTTCATGGACCACCCGGCGTTCACGGTCCCCGGCGGGACGGCCGTCGTCGAGGTCGTCGAAGGGCGGCTGTACGTCGTCCTTTCGCTGCGAGAACGTCGGCCCGGGGATCGGCGTCCTCCACGGCGGCCGCCTCGACCCCGACCGCCGTCCTGCGCGGCGGAGCACGCACAGCCGGATCAGTTCCGCATGCTCTCGCGCGACATCTACATCCCGCCGGGCAAGACGGGCTTCTACCAGATCGCGTTTCGCGATGAACAGGCCGCCGAGCGCGACGCGTTGCTCGAGGCCGTCCGCACCGGAGGCTTCTCCGCCGAGATCCTCTACGGCGACTTCGAAGGTGGGCAGCGAGCGATCACGCGCTTCAACGTCGTCCGCGAGGACGACGGCGTCTGGCGGATGGGCACCGTGCGCCACTGGCAGATCGACCGGCCCGACCCGCGCTAGCTACACGGCCAGCTGAAGCTGCTCCGGATCGGGCGGCGGCTCGAGCTTCACGCGCCGCCGGTCGCGGACGCCGTGCTTGCGTGCGAGCTCCCGTACCTGCTGTTTCACCGGCGCCGTCTGCTCCGAGGGCAGGTAGGCGCGCCGCGCGTAGAGCTCGCGGTAGTGCGGCAGGAGCTCGGGCCAGTCGCGCTCGAGCGCGGCGAGGTAGTGCTCCTTCGTGCCCGGGCGGAGGTACAGCAGGTTCGTCCAGATCCCGGTCGCGCCCGCCTCGCGGGCGGCGCGCACGACGGCCTCGAGCAGCTCGGGCTTGTCGGTCAGGCCGGGAAGGATCGGCGCCATGCCGACCCCGACCTTGATGCCGGCGTCGACGAGCTCTCGCACGGCGCGCAGACGTTGCTGCGGCGGCGCCGTTCCCGGCTCGGTCTTCTGCCAGATCTCGTGGTCGATCGTCGGGATCGAGAACGTGACGCTGACGTCGGCGCGTTTCGCCGCGCGCGCGAGCACGTCGATGTCGCGGACGATCATCGGCCCACGCGTGATGATCGCGAACGGGTTCGCGTAGTCGCCGAGCACCTCGATGCACGCGCGTGTGAGCTTGTAGCGCCCTTCTGCCGGCTGGTACGGATCGGTCGCCGCGCCGATCGTCACCGTGTCGCGCTCCCACGACGAGCGCGCAAGCTCCTTGCGGAGCACGTCCGCGATGTTCGTCTTCACGCGGATGCTCGTGCCGTAGCGTTCGTCCGACGGGCGGTCTGCGCGGCGCTCGAACGCACGGACGTAACAGAAGGTGCAGCGGTGGACGCAGCCCATGTACGGGTTCAGCGACCAGTTGAAGCCCATGCCCTTCACCGGGTTGAGGGCGGAGCGGCATGGCTCTTCGCGATACTCGACGCGAGGCGTCATGGCCACGCATTCTACCGAACACACGTTCGCCACACCGGTCGAGCTCGAGCCGGGGATCCTGCGGCTGACGCTCCCGCTGCCGACCGGCCCGCGGCACGTCCACTGCTACTTCCTGCGCGGCGACGACGGCTGGACGCTCGTCGACACGGGCCTCGGCCTGATGGCGACGCCGTGGCCCGAGATCCTCGGGCAACTCGACGGCCGCGTCGTCCGCATCTTCATCACGCACATGCACCCGGATCACGTCGGCGGCGCGGAGGCCGCCGCTGCGGCGACCGGCGCGCCGGTCGTGCAGGGGCGGCTCGACTACGCGCAGTGCGAGCGCGTCTGGGGCTCCGACGACTGGCCGGAGCGGATCGCGGAATGGTTCGTGATGCACGGGGTACCGCCGGCAGTTGCCGACGAGCTGATCGAGTCGGGTCACGTGTTCGCCGACTTCGTCCGCTTCGCCTGGAACCCGACGCTCGTCGAGGCCGGCGACGAGCTCGACGGCTGGCGCATCGTCGCGACGCCGGGACACGCCGACGGCCACCTGAGCCTGCTGCGCGACGACGTGCTGATCGCGGGCGACACGCTGCTGACGCCGATCACGCCCGCGATCGGCCTCTACCCGGAGTCGCGCCCCGATCCGCTCGGCGACTACCTGACGACGCTCGCGCAGATCGAGGAGCTGGCGCCGCGTGTCTCCTACGGCGGCCACGGTGAGCCCGTGCGCGCGCCCGCCGCGCGGGCGCTCGAGACGCTTGCGCATCACGAGCAGCGGCTTGATCGCACCGAAGCCGCGCTCGGCGACGAGCCGCGAAGCGGCTACGAGGTCTCGCACGATCTCTTCGGCGACGCGCTGCCGCCGATTCAACGGCGTTTCGCGGTTGCCGAGACGCTCTCGCACCTGGAGCGGCTCGTGCGCCTGGAGCGGGCCGCGCTCCACGAGAACGACCGCGGCGTCACCTATACTGCGCGCTCCGCCGGTGGACGACCTCCCCTCTAGTACGAGCGCCCGCGCCCTGACGGGGGTGGGCAGACCGTGACTCTCGCACTCGAGCTCATCGGCGTCGGTCTCCTGATCCTTCTCAACGGCTTCTTCGTCGCCGCCGAATACGCGCTCGTCACCGCGCGGCGGACGCGCATCATCGAGCTGCACCACCAGGGCAACAAGCGCGCGCGGGCGGTGCTGCGCATCACCGGCGATCCGCCGCAGTTCATCGCGGCGATGCAGCTCGGCGTCACGCTCACCTCACTCGGTATCGGTGCACTCGGCGAGCAAACGTTGTCGCGGGAGTTCGACAAGTGGATGGCGACGATCCTCGCGGTGTTGATCGCGTACATGATCCTCACGTTCGCGCATGTCGTCGTCGGCGAGCTCGTGCCGAAGGGACTGGCACTCGGCCACGCTGAGGGAACAGCGCTCTGGGTCTCGGCACCGGTGCGTGCGTTCTTCACGCTGTTCGCGCCCGTGGTGTGGGCGCTGCGTAAGGCGACCGATGCCGTGCTCCACGTGCTCGGTCTCGAGGCGCCGGGCGCCGAGCGTGACCCGCTCTCCGAGGCAGAGCTGCGAATGCTGCTTTCGCGATCGAGCGCCGAGGGCGAGATCGAGCACGAGGAGCAGCAGATGATCGACAAGGTGTTCGTCTTCGGCGACAAGGACGCCGCCGACGTGATGGTCCCGCGGCCGGAAGTCGTCGCCGTCTCCGCCGAGCTGCCCTCGGAGGAGGCGCTCGGCGCGGTGCTCACGTCCCCGTACACGCGCTACCCGGTCTACCGCGAGTCGCTCGACGACATCGTCGGCGTGCTGCACGTGCGCGATCTCTTCACGGCCGTGAACGACCGCGCGCTCGCCGACGTCAAGCTCGAGGAGATCGTCCGGCCGGCGCACATCGTCCCCGAGACGAAGGATCTCGCCTCGCTCCTACAGGAGTTCCGGCGCACGAACAACCACTTCGCGATCGTCGTCGACGAGTACGGCGGCACGGCGGGCATCTGCACGCTCGAGGACCTGCTCGAGGAGATCGTCGGCGAGATCGAGGACGAGTTCGACGTTCCCGAGGAGCAGCTCGAGCAGGTCGACGACGACACGTGGCGCGTCGACGGCATGTTCCCGATCGACGAGTTCAACGAGCGCTTCGGCACGGAGCTCCCGGACGACGACTACCACACGCTCGCCGGCTTCGTGTTCGGGCAGCTCGGGCGTGCGCCGCAACCGGGCGACGACGTGTCGTGGGACGGCATGCGCTTCGACGTGCTCGAGGTCGACGGCAACCGCATCGAGAAGATCGCGGTCGAGTTCCAGGAGCGCCCGCAGCCGCGCCGCCCCGACGACGATCTTCTCGCGCCCGAGGACTCGCTCGAGTAGCTACCTTGGCTGCGAGGGTCTGAAGAGTCTTCTGAGAAGGAGTGACATGAAGCGCATCTCGTTGCTTGCGGCTGTTGTCACAGTCGCAGCCTCGCTCGCAGCCAACGCGGGCGCGGCGACACCGAAGCTGACAGCGTCGGTCTCCGACCCGCTCAACATCTCGCTGAAGATCGGCTCGAAGAAGGTCACGAGCCTCAAGGCGGGGACGTACAAGATCGTCGTCAAGGACACGGCCGCCGACCACAATTTCCACCTGACCGGGCCGGGCGTGAACAAGCTCACGTCGGTCAGCGGCAAGACGACGGTCACCTGGACCGTGAAGCTCAAGAAGGGCAGCTACAAGTATCAGTGCGACCCGCACGCGAGCTTCATGAAAGGAACCTTTAAGGTCAAGTAAGTCCTGAATCCGGCGGGCGTCGCAGCCCCGTACCTCTCCCCGACGTGCTTTCCACGAAAGGGATGATCACGATGTTGCGACGCCTACTGATTCCGCTCGCGCTGCTCGGTGTTTTCCTCGTAGCTGCGACTGCGGGGAACGCGGGAACCGCGAAGAGCGCCGGGCTTGTCGGTGAGTCCGGGCCCGGCTACACGATCGAGGTCAAGCTGAACGGCAAGGACCTGAAGACGATCAAGGCCGGCACCTACAAGTTGAAGGTCGAGGACAAGTCCTCGATCCACAACTTCCATCTGAAGGGCCCTGGCATCAACAAGCTGACGTCGCTGAGCGGGACGGGCAACACGACGTGGACCGTGAAGCTGAAAAAGGGCAAGTACACGTATCAGTGCGACGCGCATGCCTCGCTCGGCATGAAGGGCAGCTTCCGCGTCACCTAGCTGCGGCTGACGGCAAGCGGGGACGCCTCGCCGGCCTGGATCGTCCAGCCGGTGAGGTCGTCCTCGTGCAGCGAGTAGATGAGGTAGGGCAACCCCTGCCACTCGCCGATGTTCTCGACGTCGGTCTTCGAGGGGCGTGCGGGCGACGAGAGATGCGAGTGGACGACCGCCTGTCCGACGTCGCGGTCGTTGATGTCGGCCCAGACGAACGGATCGATGTAGAGCTCGAAGCGATAGGGCGACGGCGTCTTGTTCGTTCCGCGCACGTACTCGATCGCAACGTCGTCCTCGATCAGCAGCAGCCCGCACGATTCGTTGGGCGCTTCTTCCTGCGCGTGCGAGACGATCTCGGCGCGAATGCGCTCGGGGATCACCACCACAGCGTGCGCTCCATCGCCGTCTCGACGTCGTCGGCATCCCAGAAGTCGGCGCTCAGGTACTTCCAGCCGGCATCGGCAAGCACGCAGACGACGACGCCTTCGTCGAGCTCGGCCGCGAGCTTGCGTGCGACGTGCACGACGGCGCCTGCGGAGACGCCGGCGAAGATGCCCTCCTCGTTCAAGAGCGCGTGCACGGCGCGCACCGACTCCTCGTTCGAGACGAGCACCTTGCGGTCGAGCTTCGAGACGTCGAGGATCGGCGGCACGTAGCCGTCCTCGAGCGAGCGGAGGCCCATCACCGGGTCGCCGGGCAGCGGCTCGGCCGCCGCGACGACGACGTCGGGGAACGTCTCGCGGAGCCGCGCGCCGGTGCCCATCAACGTCCCGCCGGTGCCGAGCCCCGCGACGAGCACGTCGACGCGGTCGAGCGCCTGCCGCGATCTCGGCGCCCGTGCCCTCGTAGTGCGCGCGCGGGTTGGCGTCGTTCGCGTACTGGAACGGCATGTAGTACCTCGGCTCCCGCTCGGCGAGCTCGAGAGCGAGCCTGACCGCGCCGTTCGAGCCCTGGTCTGCCGGCGAGTCGACGATCGTGGCTCCGTAGAGCCGCAGGAGCTTGCGGCGTTCCTCGGTCGCGTTCGCCGGCATCACGCACGTGAGCGAGTAGCCCTTGAGCTTCGAGATCAGCGCGAGCGAGATGCCCGTGTTGCCGCTCGTCGGCTCGAGCAGCTCCCGGCCAGGCTGCAGCTCGCCCGACGCCTCCGCGGCGTCGATCATCGCCTTCGCGACGCGGTCCTTGATCGAGCCCGTCGGGTTCTGGCCCTCGAGCTTCGCGTAGATCTTGACGCCCGGCTTCGGCGTCAGCCGCTGGAGCTCGACGAGAGGCGTGTTGCCGACGAGGGAGAGCAGGCTGTCGGCGACGACGGTGTTACGCACCGCCGGCCATGGCGGGGAGGAGAATCACGGTCGAACCGGTCGCGACCGGCGTGTCGATACCGTCGAGCGTGCGCACGTCTTCGCCCTCGACGTAGACGTTCACGAAGGGCGCGATGTCGTCGTCCTCGACGAGCTGCGAGCGAAGGCCCGGGAAGCGCGACATCAGGTCGTCGAGCAACTCGCGAACCGTGTCGCCGCGCGCGGGGACCTGGCGCTCGCCGCCCGTCTCCGGACGGAGCGTGGGGGGAATGCGAACGGTCGTCATGCGTGCGCCGGCCTTCCGGCGCAGAACTCGACGTAGTCGATGTACTCGGTGATCGTCGGGTGCTCGCCGCACACCGGGCAGTTCGGGTCGCGGCGCAACGTGACCTCGCTGAACTCGGTCTCGAGCGCGTCGAAGAGCAAGAGGCGGCCGGAGAGCGACACGCCGATCCCGAGCGCGAGCTTCAACGCCTCGCTCGCCTGCAGCGAGCCGATGATGCCGGGCAGCACGCCGAGTACCCCGCCCTCGGCGCAGCTCGGTGCGAGCTCCGGCGGCGGTGGCTGCGGGAAGAGACAGCGGTAGCACGGCCCCTCATGCGGCTTGAAGACGGTGACTTGTCCCTCGAAGCGGTAGATCGAGCCGTGCACGACGGGGATGTCGTGGAAGACGGATGCATCGTTCACGAGATAGCGCGTGGGGAAGTTGTCGGCGCCGTCGACGATCACGTCCCAGCCGTCGGCGAGGATGCGGTCGACGTTCTCGGAGGTCAGGCGCTCCTTGTAGGTGATCACGTTCACGTCGGGGTTCAGCGCCTCGAGGGTGCGCTTCGCGGAGTCGGCCTTCCACTCGCCGAGCGTCTCGGTCGAGTGCGCGATCTGTCGCTGCAGGTTGGACGCGTCGACGCGGTCGTCGTCGACGATCCCGATCGTGCCGACGCCTGCGGCCGTGAGATAGAGCGATGCGGGTGAGCCGAGACCGCCGGCGCCGATCAGCAGCACGCGCGACTGCAGGAGCTTGAGCTGGCCTTCGACGCCGACCTCGGGGATCAGGAGGTGCCGGCTGTACCGCGCGCGCTTCTCCGCGTCGAGCGACTGCGGCAGCTCGGTCGGGAAGCCGTTCCGCTTCCACTCCGTGAAGCCGCCGGCGAGCGAGGTCACGTGCTCGTAGCCGAGCTCCTCGAGCGTCTTCGTCGCGAAGACCGAGCGGTTCCCGGACTGGCAGTAGAGGACGATCGGCTGCGCGCGGTCGGGTGCAGCGCGCTCGATGCGCGACTCGAGGTTGCCGCGCGGGACGTGAACGGCGCCGGGGAGATGTCCCTCGTCCCACTCGTCCGTCTCGCGCACGTCGATGAGGAGCGGCGGCTCGCTCGAGCCGAGCAGCGCCTGCGCGCGCGGCGCGTCGATCTCGTCGATCTCGGCGCGCACCTGTTGCAGCAACTCGCGATAGGTCGGCATGACTTTCCCAAATATAGCGGCGGCCTCCCTGACTAGGCTGGCCCGCGATGGCGCCTCGTACCCGAGTGCTCGCGATCGTCGGCGCTGCGGCGGCGCTCGCGGTGGCCGGGACGGTGACGATCACCTGGCTGCAGGCGCGCGGTGAGACGACGCACGCAACCGGCGTCGTCACGAAGCCCCGTGCCGGGCGGCCGCCGCTGACCTTCGACTTCGGCGTGCAGGACGACGCCGAGGTGCGCGCGCTCGCGCACGCGACGACGCTCTATCGCGCCGGCAAGACGCAGGCCGCGGCGGCGATCTTCGACCGCTACCGCTCGGTCGACGCGCAGCTCGGATCGGCGTTCGCCCGCTGGCCGAAGGGGAGCCTCGAGGCCGTCGAGCACATCGTCGCTGCGCATCGCCGGAGCGCCGCGGCGCGGCTGCAGCTCGCCTGGGCGTTGCTCTGGGCGGGCCGGAACGCCGACGCCGCGAAGCAGTTCCGGATCGTCGACACGCAGTTCCCCGACGCGCCCGAGTCGGTGACGGCCGAGAACGTCCTCTACCCGGGGATGGCCGCCGATCTGCCGCCGCTCATCCTCGGGCTCGGGCTGCCGCACGCAGCGACGGCCGCCGACCAGCTGCGCGAATTGACCGCGGCCGCGAAGCGAGACGACGTCGACGCGAAGCTTCGCTACGGGCTCGCCTTGTGGACGCTTCACCGTCGCGTGTCCGCAGAGCATGCGTTCGCCGACGCTGCCGCGCTTGCGCCCAAGGATCCCATCGCGCAGACGGCAGCAGCCGTCGGGCTCTTCACGAAGCGGGACCCGGTGCGCGCGTTCGCGCGGCTCGGCCCGCTGAGCGGCCGCTTCCCGAACGCAGCGGTCGTCCATCTGCATCTCGGGACGCTGCTCCTCTGGACCGGGTCGGTCGCGAAAGCGCCGGCGCAGCTGCGGCTCGCGGTGCGCGAAGCGCCCGGATCCCCGTTTGCGACGGCCGCGACGCAGCTCCTCGCGCTCCTCCGGAAGGATGGGACCAAGTAAAGAAAATATGAGCCGAACGGCCTATAGCGCCGCGTCCGGTACCGCAGGCATAGTGCGGAATCTTCAAAGCACGTCCGTCTTGTCACAAGCCTTGCCGTGGGGGGCAGGGGTTCATAGAGGGGGAGCATGAGCACAGGGGTTGAACGGGCCGCAGGTGCCGTCGCGGACGTCCTCGAGAGCGAGGAAGCGCGAAATCTGCTGGAGGCGGCGCAAGCTGCCGGGTCTGTGAGCCAGGACGACATCGCGCTCGCGCTCGACGAGCTCGATCTCGACGCCGGCCAGATCGACGAGTTCTACAAGACGCTCGAGGAGATGCAGGTCGAGGTCGTCGCCGTTCCCGAGGAGGTCGAGAAAGAGGAGCCGACCCCGGAGGTTCGCGAGATCTCGACGGACTCGCTGCAGCTCTTCCTGAAGGACATCGGCAAGGTCGACCTGCTCACGGCGGCGCAGGAGGTCGAGCTCGCGAAGCGCATCGAGCGCGGCGACCACGGCGCGAAGCAGGAGATGGTCGAGGCAAACCTTCGGTTGGTGGTCTCGATCGCCAAGCGCTATCGCAACCAGGGCCTGCCGTTCCTGGATCTGATCCAGGAAGGGACGATCGGCCTCGTCCGCGCGGCGGAGAAGTTCGACTACCGCAAGGGCTTCAAGTTCTCGACGTACGCAACGTGGTGGATCCGCCAGGCGGTCGCACGCGCGCTCGCCGACAAGGCCCGGACGATCCGGATGCCGGTGCACGTCGTCGAGAAGCTGAACAAGATCGTCCGCTCGGAGCGCAAGCTTCGCGCCGAGCTCTGCCGTGAGCCGCTGCCCTTCGAGATCGCGATCGACCTCGACCTGCCGCTCGAAGAGGTCGAGCAGATCATGCGGAGCGCGCAGACACCGGTCTCGCTCGAGAAGCCGGTCGGCGACGAGGAGGAGTCGGAGTTCGGGCACTTCCTCACCGACGAGAACGTCCCGCTTCCCGACGAGGCCGCCGAGGTGGCGATGCGCAAGGAGACTCTGAAGAAGATCCTCTCGACGCTCTCGCATCGCGAGCGTCGCGTGCTCGAGCTCCGCTACGGGCTCGACGGCGAGCACCCCCGCACGCTCGACGAGGTCGGGCGCACGTTCAACGTCACGCGCGAGCGCATCCGCCAGATCGAGAACCAGTCCCTGAAGAAGCTGCGAGCGCTCGCGGACTCGCACGCGCTCAAGGACGTCGCCTAGGTCAACGTTCGGTGCCTGGCACCTCCGGTGCCAGGCACCGCTTGTCTTTGGGCGCCGCTTCGCGGCGCCCGATGTTCACTCGCACCG
Source organism: uncultured Actinomycetes bacterium (assembly GCA_963838985.1). Classification (GTDB taxonomy): domain Bacteria; phylum Actinomycetota; class Thermoleophilia; order Gaiellales; family Gaiellaceae; genus Palsa-739. Next base: position 242,903 of record CAWITF010000005.1, on the reverse strand, counting down.
CTTCGCTTTCCTGCTCGTGAACCTGCGAGGGCCGCGCCGAGGTGTGCCGCGCCCGCGCAGGTCGGTCGCGGCGATGAGCTTCTCGGGGTCAGGCACCTCCGGTGCCTGACCCCGCTCTTGTGGAACCGCTCGGCGGAGTGCACTGCTTGCGTAGAGTCTCGCGTCATGGACGAGACCTGGCAGCACGAGCTCAGTGAATTCATCGCCATCCCTTCCGTCAGCGCGGACCCGTCGTATCGCGACGAGGTCAAGCGCGCCGGCGAGTGGGTGTGCGACTTCATCCGGCGCATCGGCGGCACCGCCGAGCTGACTCCCTTCGGCGACAAGGAGCTCGCACTCGGCGAGATCCGCGCCACCGACGATCCCGACAACGCACCGACGGTCCTCTGCTACGGCCACTTCGACGTTCAGCCGCCGGCGCCGCTCGACCTCTGGGACACCGACCCGTTCACGCTGACGATCAAGGACGAGTGGGCGTACGCCCGCGGCGTCACCGACGACAAGGGCCAGCTCTTCATTCTCCTGAAGGCCGCGCAGAAGCTCGTCGAGGCGAACGCGCTGCCGGTCAACCTCCGCTTCGCGTGCGACGGGGAAGAGGAGACAGGCGGCACGACGATCGTCGACTACCTCGTGAACGACACGACGCACGCGGACGCGGGGATCATCTTCGACGGCGGCATGCTGCGCACCGACCTGCCGGTGTTCGACCTCGCGACGCGCGGTCTCGTCGCCTTCGACCTCAAGGTGAAGACGGGCGAGCGCGACCTGCACTCCGGTATGTACGGCGGCGCCGCGCTGAACGCGATCCACGTGCTGATCCGCTGCATGAACGCCGTCCTCGCCGGCCCGAACGGCTTGCTCCCCGACGCGCTCCGCGACGGGATCGCCGCGCCGACCGCGGCCGAGCTCGACGCCTGGAAGGCACTGCCGGCCGGCGCCGAGGAGCTCGAGAACCAAGGCGCACGCGCGCTCGACCCCGACGCGGCCGAGCAGTTCTACATCCGCACGTACGCGGAGCCGTCGGCGGACGTGAACGGGATCATCGGCGGCAAGCCGGGCTCCGGAACACGACGCTCTCGGTCGCGGCCTCCGGCGAGCTGACGATCCGGCTGGCGCCGGGTCAGGACCCGCAGGTCGTCGGCCGCGCCGCCGAGCAGCTGATGCGGGCGGCTGCGCCCGGCAACGCCGACGTCGAGATCGCGTGGGCAGGCACGCCGCCGGGGCTCGTCAAGCCCGACGCGCCCGCCGTGCAGCTGGGGCTCGACGCGTTCGAGCAGGTGCTCGGCGTGCGGCCGCTGCTCGTCCGGACGGGTGGGACGCTGCCGATCATGCCGGCGCTCGCCGACCGGGGGATCCCGACGATCCTGAGCGGTTTCGGCCTGCCGGAGTCGAATGTGCACTCCCCGAACGAGAAATTCCTCGTCCGCTACTTCGAGCAGGGCGTCGACACGGCCGCGGCCGTCTACACGAAGTTCGCCGAGCTCCCGCGCTAGGTTCGGGGGCAGCCACGTCGAAGTGAAGGCGCGTGGAGCCGAACGGGACGCTCGCCGGAGAGGATGTGCTGCGCCGCCGCATCGCGGATCTGGATGCGATGGCGAAGCGCCACCAGGCGCTGCTCGACGACGTCGAGCTCCGCTCCCAGCGGCTCGCGGCCGAAGAGCTCGAGCTCGCGGCGCGTCAACGCGCACTCGCATCGGTCGACGACCGCGCACGCGCCGTCGACGATCGTGAGCGCGCAGTCGCGGCCCGGGAAGCCCGCGCGGCGCGACTCGACGACATGCGCATCGAGCTCGAAGAGCTGAACCGCGCACTCGACGACCGGACGGAGCACGTTGCGCGCTCGCTCGCTCATTCCGAGGCGCGCGAAGAGCGGTTGCGCGGCCTCGAGACCCGCGCCGCAGCACTCGACCGGCGCGAGGCCGAGCTCGACAGGCGCGACGCCTCGACAGCATCGGCGGAAGCGCAGCTTCTGCGCGAGGCGGCCGAGCTCGAACGGCAACGCGAGCTGCTCGAGCGTCGGCGCGCCGAGGTCGAGCGACTCGAGAGCGATCTCGCCGTGAGGATCGCCGCCGCGAGCGGCGACGCGGCGAAGCTCGGTGCCGAAGCCTCTGAGCTCGACCGGCAGCGGCTGAGCCTGGAACGCCGCGAGGCAGCCATCGGGCGCCGAGCGTCGACGGTCGCCGACGCCGAGGCGCGCGCAAGCCACCATGCGCGTGGCGCACGCGCGGCGATTGCGGAGGCGCACGCCGTGCTGAGCGAGTGCGAGGAGGCGGTGCTTCGGCTCGGAGACCGCGAGCGTGATGCTGCGGAGCTCTCCGACCGGGCCGAGCTGCTGGTCAGGGCCGAGCAGGTGCTCGAGCGCGATCGCGAGGAGCTCGAGCGGAGGGAACGGCGGATCGATTCGCAGGAGCGTGCGCTCGAAGACCGGGAGCGCGCGCAGCTCGCGCGGGAGGAGCTACTCGAGCGTCGTGAGCAGCTGCTGGACGAAGGCGAGGCGGGGCTCTGGGAGCGCCGCCGTCAGCACGATCAGCTGAGTTAGTGCTCGTGCTCGCAGGTCAGCCACGAATGGCCGAACGCGCGCATCGCGTCGATGATCGGGAGGAGCGACTCGCCCTTGTCGGTCAACTCGTACTCGACGCGGGGCGGCGACTCCGGATAGCTGTGGCGCGCGACGATCCCCTCGTTCTCGAGCACGCGTAGCCGCTCCGCGAGCGTGCGCGGGCTGATCCCGCTGCAGGAGCGCTCGAGCTGCGAGAAGCGCCGCGGGCCCTCGGAAAGGTCGTGCACGAGGAGCGCCGTCCACTTGGCGCCGATGATCTCGGCAGTCGCGGCGACCGCGCAGGTCGTCGACTCGTGGACGGGGTTCATCGTCCGGGCCATGCCCCGATTGTAGTCCGCGTTAGGCAAAGGCGGCCTGATCGCGACCAGCGGACGCGCATGCGGGCGCCTTTAGGGGTCTTCGAGCGAAGCGGAATCCGCGCGAGCGGATTCCGCTTCTGCGTCAACTAAACGGAGCTGGGCAGGCGTCGATCTTGGGGATCGCGAAGCGGGCGATCGTGCCGAAGCCCTCCGCGGGCTTGCAGGCCTGGGCGACCCCGGCGTCGCAGGCGACCGAGAGGAAGATGAACGCGTCCTCGATCGAGAAGCCGTGCTCGTCGACGAGCAGCTTCGCCGCCTCCTCGGAGACGAGCTTGAGCGCGTCGTCGTAGGCGTCGGCGGTCGCGTGGGGGAGCCAGCGGTCGGCGAGCTCGGTCACCGGCCACGTCGCCTGCTTTCCCTTCAGCAGGTCGAAGCGGATGTCGACCTCGCCCGCGATCTCGACGCCCGTGAAGCAGATCTCGCCGTCGCCCATCGACGCGTGCATGTCGCCGACCGCGAACATCCCGCCCGGCTGGCGCACGGGGAAATAGATGCGCGAGCCCTTGCCGTGGAAGTGGTCGTCGAGGTTGCCGCCGTGCTGCCCGGCGAGCCCGTTGGAAAGCTCCTCGCCCGCGGTGGCGACGCCGACGACGCCGACCATCGGCATCGCCGGGAAGCGGATGCGGTCGTTCATCCGGATCTCGCCGTCGCGGACGTCGAAGATCCGCGTCACCGGCGACTGCACGTGGTCGATCAGCTGCCCGAAGCCGGGGATCAAGGTCGCGACGCCCCACTCGATCGGCCGCACGTCGAGGATCTCGGCGACGAGCGAGTCGCCCGGCTCGGCGCCGCGCACGGCGACCGGGCCGGTGGCGCTGTTGATGCGCGAGAGGTCGATCTCGGTGACGAGGTCGCTCTCGCTCCGGATCTGCCCCGTGAAGCAGTCGTTCGTCTCGAAGGTGACGGTGTCGCCCGGGTCGACCTCCAGCACCGGCTGGAGGTCGGGCCCGAACGACCAGATCACCTGGTCACGCGACAGGCGATGGCTCTGCGCCACGATCCTCCCGCACCGTCTCGTCCTCGACGTACACGCGCTCCATGTCCCGCAGCCGCTCCGGCCGGACGATCGACAGCCAGACCGCGAGCACGATGCCGGCGACGACCCAGCCGATCGCGATCCAGTTCGCGTACTTGATCGGGTAGGTCGGCTGGAACTTCACGTACTGGTAGTAGAGCGGGAAGAAGAACAGCACGATCCCGCCGACGGGCAGCACGAGATGGAGGATCGGGTTCCACTCGGCACGCCGCTTCGTGAAGTAGTGCCAGATCGTGCCGAGGCAGATCAGCATGTAGACGAGCACGACGACGATCACCGCGAGCGTCGCGATCAGCGAGAAGCCGACCAGCGGTCCCCACTTCCAGCCGAGCAGCAGCGAGAGCACGAATGCGAAGACGCTCATCCAGACGATCGCGACGTACGGCGTCCTGAACTTCGGGTGGATGCGGCCGAGGCCGCGCGGAGCGAGCCCGTTGCGGGACAACGCGTAGAAGACGCGCGTCGCGGCGTTCACCGCCGCATTCGAGTTCGCCGCGATCGAGTTGCAGATCGCCAGGAAGACGATCACCCAACCGGTTCCCCAGAAGACCTTGCCGAGGTTGCGCCAGGGGTCTGCGCCGGTCGCCTGCTTGACGAAGTTGTCGAAGCCCGCGCCGAAGACCCACGCGTACGAGCAGAGGATGTAGAAGAGCCCGATCGCAAGCGCGGAGCCGACGACCGCGAAGGGAACGGTGCGCCGTGGCCGCTTCGCCTCCTCGCCGAGCGGCGCGGCGGCTTCGAAGCCGATAAAGGCAAGGATCGCGAACACCATGCCGCGGAAGACGCCGTTCCAGCCGCCGACGCCGTGGTGCGGGTTGAACGGCTGCACGTTCAGGTCGCCGGTGTTCGACAGCAGCATCCAGATCGCGAGCGCGCCGAAGACGAGGATCTCGAACGCGCCGAGGATCACGCCCGCCGTCGTCGAGAGCCGGATGTCGCGGTACGTCAGCAGGAAGACGACGACCGTCATCAAGAGCACCCAGATCCACCACTGGCCGGTGTAGTGCCAGCCGACCTCGCTCTTGAAGACCTCGCTCATCGCCCAGCCGAACTCGAGATAGAGGAACGGCGCCACCAGCGGCTCGAAGAGGATGAAGAACCAGGCGACGATGAAGCCGGCCCACGGCCCGAGCGAGCGCGCGGCGTACGTGTACATGCCGCCGGCCGACGGGTAGAGCTTCGCGAGCTGCCCGATCGCGGTCGCGGCGCAGAGGCACGCGATCAGCGCGAGGAGCACCGAGAGCGCGAGCGCCTGCTGTGCGAACGGCACCGAGATGTAGATCGAGTACGCGACCGCGGCGCCCGGCGCCATGTGCGTGATGCTCTGGAAGAGAACCTGCGGAAGCCCGATCGAGTGCTCGCGTAGATGCTCGAACTGGCCTTCGGGTGCTGCCGCTCCTACTGCCATCGTCCGCCTCCCGTTCGAACGAACCCCGGAAGCGCGATTTGATCAAATGCCGGACAGGCTGCGCAAGACCCCCGGCTTCAGTCCCAGGGCGGCGGATTGTGCACCCAGCGGCCGCCGACCATCGTCGCGACGGTCTGGACCTCGGCGAGCTCCCCCGGCTCGCACGCGAACGGGTCGCTGTCGAGCACGACGAGGTCGGCGAGACGCCCGGGCACGAGCGTCCCGCGCACGCGCTCGTCGTGGGAGAGCCACGCCGGGGCGACGCAGATCGCGTGCAGCGCCTGGTCGAGCGTCAGCTTCTGGTCGTCGCGCCAGTGGCCGACTGTCGCCGCGAGGACGCCGGCCCACGGGTCGAGCTCTTCGATCGGAGCGTCGGAGCCGTTCGCGAGCAGCGCCCCGGACTCGAGCAGCGAGCGGAACGAATAGACGCCGTCGAGCTTGTCGGGCCAGAACCGCTTCGCAAGCTGCTCGTCGGACGGCGCGTGTGAGAACTGCACGCTGCACGCGACGCCGAGCGCGGCGAAGCGGGGGAGATCTTCCGGCGCGAGGCACTGCGCATGCTCGATGCGCTGGCGCAGGCCGCGCGGCTGCCAGACGTCTCGCGTCCGCTCGAACGCGTCGAGCGCTTCGCGATTGGCGCGGTCGCCGATCGCGTGAACGCCGACCGGCCAGCCCGCCTCCGCGGCGGCTCGCACGATCTCCGCGAGCTCGTCACCGCTCGTGATGCGCACGCCGCTGCCGTCGAGCATCCACGCCGTCTGCGAGCCGAGGGTGCCGTCCATGAAGACCTTGAGGTAACCGAGGCGCAGGTACTCCGACCCGACGCCGCTCCGGAGCGCGAGGTCGCGCAGCTGCGGGAGCGTCTCGTGCGGTGTCGACTGCCAGACGCGCACCGACTGCGTGTCGAGCTGCTGCCAGAGGCCGATCGCGCCGAGCCAGCCGTCCTTGTCGTGGATGCACGTCACGCCGCGGGCGTTCGCGATCTTCACGCCGGCGCGCATCGCGTCGACGTATTCCGCCGCCGGGATGTGGAGGTAGCGCTCCTTGAACCGCCACGCGGCTTCCTCGATCAGCACGCCGGTCGGCTCGCCCGACTCGTCGCGCACCACGACGCCGCCGTCCACTTCGAGGTCGCCGCCCGCGAGCGCGAGCGCGGTCGAGTTGAGCCACAGCGCGTGGTAGTCCTTCGAGATCATGATCGCGGGACGGTCGGCGACGATCGCGTCGAGGTCGTGACGCGTCGGGGTGCGGCCGTCGGTCCAGTCGCCGTCACGCCAGCCGTAGCCGCGCAGCCAGGCGCCGGGCGACTTCCAGGCCCGGATTCGCGCCAGGCATTCGTCGAGCGACGTCGCACCGTCGAGCTTCACCTCGTGCTGGGCGACCGCCCAGGTCGGGAAGTGCACGTGCGAGTCGGTGAAGCCGGGGACGACGCAGCGGCCGCCGAGATCGACCGTCTCGGGGCTTGCGAGCGCGGTCTCGTGCACACCGACCCCGCCGGCGACCCGGTCGCCGGCAATCGCGAGCGAGCGCGACTCGGGCAGCGACGGATCGAGTGTGCGGACGACGCCGTTCTCGAGGATCATGTGCGCGAGCCTACTCGGACGAAAGGAGCGCGCGGTGTTCGACCACGTCGGGATCAACGTGCGGGACTACGGTGAGAGTCGCGCCTTCTACGAGCGTGCGCTCGAGCCGCTCGGGTACGGCGTCGTGATGGAGTTCGGGCATGCGTGCGCGTTCGGCAAGGACGGCAAGCCGAGCTTCTGGGTCGTGCAGCGCGAGCCGTTCGGGACCGGGACGCACGTCGCGTTCGAGTCGCCCGACCGCGTGACGGTCGACGCCTTCCACGAGGCGGCACTCGGCGCCGGCGGGATCGACAACGGGGCGCCGGGCGTGCGAGAGCAGTACCACCCGACGTACTACGGCGCCTTCGTCCACGACCCGGACGGGAACAACGTCGAGGCGGTCTGCCACAACTAGACTTTTCCCGTGGCCTGGGACCAGCTGAGCGACGAGCAGCGCGAGCTTCGCGACCTCGTCCGCACGCTGGCGCGCGAGCGCATCGCCCCGCGCGCGGCCGAGATCGACGAGTCGCACGAGTTTCCGTGGGATGTCGTCGAGCTCTTCCGCGAGAACGACATCTTCGGGCTCTTCTTCGACGAGCAGTACGGCGGTCTCGGCACCGGCACCCTGCTCGCGCTCGTTGCGATCGAAGAGGTGTCGAAGGTCTGCGCGACGAGCGGCCTCGTCCTCGCCGTGCAGGAGCTCGGCTCGCTCGGGCTGAAGCTCGCGGGCACCGACGAGCAGAAGGAGCGCTACCTGCCGCGGCTCGCGAGCGGCGAGTGGCTGTGCGCGTACGCGCTCACCGAGTCGGGCTCCGGCTCCGACTCGGCCGCGATGCGGACGACTGCGCGCCTCGACGGCAACGAGTACGTGCTGAACGGCTCGAAGCGGTTCATCACGAACGCGGGTGTCGCGTCGCTCTACACGGTCTTCGCCAAGACGGATCCGGAGGCGGGGCACGGCGGCATCTCGGCCTTTGTCGTCGAGTCGGAGACGCCGGGCTTCGAGGTCGCGCGGCTCGAGCCGAAGATGGGGATCAGCGGCTCGACGACCGGCGAGCTGACCTTCGACGACGTACGGATCCCCGCCTCGAACCTGCTCGGCGAGGAAGGCGAGGGCTTCAAGATCGCGATGCGGATCCTCGACCGCTCGCGACCCGGCGTCGCCGCTCAGGCGCTCGGGATCGCGCAGGGCGCGACGGACTACGCGCTCGAGTATGCGAAGACGCGCGAGACGATGGGCAAGCCGATCGTCCAGCACCAGCTGATCCAGGCGAAGCTCGCCGACATGGAGACGGAGTGCGAGTCCGCGCGCGGCCTCCTCTACCGCTTCGGGCAGATGGTCGACGACGGCGTCGACGGCGCGGAGCTGACGAAGGCCTCAGCGATGGCGAAGCTGAAGTGCGGCGACGTCGCGATGGCCGTGTCGACGGACGCCGTGCAGATCCTCGGCGGCTACGGGTACATCAAGGAGTACCCGGCGGAGCGCTTCATGCGCGACGCGAAGATCACGCAGATCTACGAGGGCACGCAGGAGATCCAGCGGCTCGTGATCGCGCGCGAGATGGCGAAGGAGTCGCGCGCCTTCCTGCTCGCCGGCGTCGGCTAGTCCTCTTCGTCGGCGACCTCGTCGACCTTCTCCTCGGCCTGCTCGCCGAGCTCGACGATGTCGCCTTTCTTGAAGAGCACGTTCTGGAGCGCAGTGCGCCACTTGTCGTTCCGGCGCGAGAGCCATTCGAGGCTCATCGCGAAGTGCTTGAACTCCTCCTGCTGCGCGTTCGCCATGATCGCGCGGGCGCTCCTGTCCTCCTCGAGCGACATGCGCTGCTCGTACCAGCCGATCGCCTCGGCCTCCTCCTGGAGCGAGCTGATCATGCGGACGAACGTGCGGATCTCGGCGTCGAGCTCGTCGGGCGGCTCGTGGTACTGATCGGTCGGCATGGGCGAGGGGTACCCGCTCTGCGCGGCGCTAGACCTGCTAGTATTTGAGCACTCAAGTATTCGACGGAGGACCACCATGAAGCTCGACGGCATCCACCACGTGACGAACATCACCGGCGACGCGCCGGAGAACGTCCGTTTCTACACCGGCCCGCTGGGCCTGCGGATGGTGAAGAAGACGGTCAACCAGGACGACCCGACCGTCTACCACCTCTTCTACGCCGACGAGCATGGAAGCCCCGGCGCCGACATCACGTTCTTCGAGTATCCGGGCGCGCAGCCCGGGCGGGCGGGTGCCGGGATGGTGCACACCGTCGTCTGGCGTGTCGGCTCCGACGCAGCGCTCGACTTCTGGGCGAAGCGGATGGGCGTGGAGCGGGACGGCGACTCCGTCACGTTCGCCGACCCGGAAGGGCTGAAGCACGAGCTCGTCGTCTCGACCGTGCCCGACCAGCCGCTGATCGCCGACCATCCGGAGATCCCCGCCGAGCTCGCCCTGCAGGGCTTCGAAGGCGTGCGCGCGTACGCGCGGGACCCCGAGCTCCGCACGGCGCCGTTCCTCGACGCGCTCGGCTTCGAGCACGACGGCACCCGCTTCGACACGCGTGGCGCCGAGCGAGGCGGCTGGATCGCGTACGAGCCTGCACCCGAGGAGCCTGGCATCCCGGGAGCCGGCACCGTGCACCACGTCGCCTGGTCGTCGGAGCTCGACGAGCACGATGCGTGGGAGCAGCGGGTCGCTGCAGCGGGCGGGCGGCCGACGCCGGTGATCGACCGCTTCTGGTTCCGCTCGATCTACTTCCGCGAGCCGAGCGGCGTGCTCTTCGAGATCGCGACGAAGGGACCCGGCTTCTCGACTGACGAGGATGCCGCGCATCTCGGCGAGAAGCTGATCCTCCCGCCGGCGTTCGAGCATCTGCGCGAGCAGGTCGAGCCGATGCTGACGCCGCTGCCGAATCCGCGCGAGAGCTGGAGCCGCACGTGACGCTGCGCGCCCTCGAGCGCCCCCAGCCCAATCAGCAGGGCATGGGGAGGCCGAGGGCGCGCTCGTCCTCCTGCACGGCCGCGGCGCCGACGAGCACGATCTCTTCCCGCTGCTCGACGCGCTCGACCCCGAGCAGAAGCTCCACGGCTTCACGCCGCGCGCTCCGCTCGCGCTGCCGCCGGGCGGCGCGCACTGGTACGTCGTGCCGCGCGTCGGCTATCCGGACCCGCAGACATTCGCCGAGGGCTTCGGTGCGCTCACCGAGTGGCTCGACGCGCTGCCCTACTCGGCCGAGCAGATCGTGCTGGGCGGGTTCTCGCAGGGCGCCGTGATGAGCTACGCCGCCGGCCTCGGCCGCGGCCGGCCGCGGCCGCGCGCGCTCTTCGCGCTCAGCGGCTTCATCCCGACGGTGGAGGGATGGGAGCCGGACCTCGAGCCACCGTTCCCCCCGATTGCGATCGCGCACGGAACCTACGACCCCGTGATCCCGGTCGAGTTCGGACGGGCGGCGCGGGCGACGCTCGAGGCGGCCGGCGCCGACGTGACCTACCGCGAGTCGCCGATCGAGCACTCGATCGATCCGCAGGTGATCCTGCAGCTCCGCGCGTTGATTTGAATTTTCATTCCTCGCCTATTCAGGCTAGGGTCAACGCTTCGGGACCACTGACAAGGAGGAGCACCATGCGGAAGTTCTTCACGCTGCTCCCCCTGCTGGCCCTGCTTGTGGCCCTCGCCGCGGCAGGATCGGCCGGGGCGAGCCGTCACGCTGCATCGTTCACGTACTGCACCGATCCCACGTTCCCGCCGCTCGAGTACACGACCACGAGCGGGAAGATCGTCGGCTTCGACGCCGACATGGCGACGAAGCTCGCCACCACCTTCCAGCACACCGCGAAGCCGTTGAAGACGGCATTCCCCGGCCTGCTCGCGGCGCTGGCGGCAAAGCGCTGCGACGCGGTGATCAGCGGCATCTTCATCACGCCCGACCGCGTGAAGCAGGCGCCGGCGATCTCGTACATGGAGTCGCACCGCGTGATCATCGTGAAGGCCGGCAATCCGAAGGGGATCCACGGACCGGCGAGCCTCAAGGGCCTCGTCGTCGCCGTGCAGAACGGGACGAAGTACCAGCAGTACCTCCAAGGCCTCCAGAAGAAGATCGGCTTCAAGCTCCAGAGCTATCCCGGCGACAACGACGCCGTCGCGCAGATCCTGCTCGGCCGCGCCGACGCGGTGCTGACCCAGGACACGTCGTTCGCGTTCCAGGCGAAGGCGCATCCGGGCAAGATCGCAATCGGGTACACCTTCGCCGCGAAGGACAGGTTCGGGATCTACTACCGGAAGTCCGATGCGTCGACGCTCGGCGTTGACATCCATGACGGCATCGCGCGCTTGAAGGCGCTCGGCACGCTGAAGGCGCTCGCCGCGAAGTACAAGATCCCGGCGACGGACGTCAAGTAGCCAAAGTCGAAGCTCTTCCGTGCTCGCGAGCTTCGACGCGCATCTCTTCTGGCAAGCGCTCTCCTCCGGCCCGTACTGGAGGGGAGCGCTTACCGCGCTCGAGCTGACGCTCGCCACGCTGCCGACGGCGATCGTGATCGCCTTCTTTGTCGCGCTCGGCGCGTTGAGCAATCGCCGCTCGTTGCGCTCAGTTGCGTGGATCTACAACTGGCTCTTCCGCGCGACTCCGACGCTCTTGCAGCTCTACTTCATCTGGTATGCGCTGCCGACCTTGTGGCACGGGTTCGCGCAGACGTGGTTCACGCCCTTCATGGCCGCGTGGATCGCGCTGTCGCTGAACGAAGCGGCGTATGTATCCGAGGTGATCCGTGCCGCGCTGATGTCGGTCGACCCAGGGCAGGAGCTCGCGGGTCGTGCGCTCGGAATCTCGCGCAGGCGCATCTTGCGGCGCATCGTCGTTCCACAGGCGACACGGATCGCGATCCCACCGCTCGGCAACGAGTTCATCACGCTGCTGAAGTTGACCTCGCTGGCTTCGATCATCTCGGTGCACGAGTTGCTGACTGCTGCGACGCAGCTGACTGCGGCGAAGTTCATCTACAACGAGCCCCTTCTCGCTGCCCTCGTGTACTACCTCGGGATCGTCTCAGTCCTCATGGTGCTCCAGTCCCGGCTCGAACGCCGGTTCACGTGGACGTCCGCTGGTCGGCGTGCACGTGTCGACGCGCCTTTGATGCCGGCGATCTCTCACGACGCGCGGTGAGCTACCTCGCGGCCGACAACGTCTCGAAGTCGTACGGCGACCTGCGGGTGCTGCACGAAGTGACGTTTGGCGTCGACCCCGGCGAGGTCAAGGTGATCATCGGCCCTTCGGGGTCGGGCAAGTCGACACTTTTGCGGTGTCTCGCGCTCCTCGAGGTGCCGGACACCGGCACGGTCAGGCTCGGCGACGGGGCGCCCGGGCCGGGAGAGGTGGGAATGGTGTTCCAGCGCTTCAACCTCTTCCAGAACATGAGCGCGCTCGACAACGTGATGTGCGGCCTCGTCGAGGCTCGCCGGCAGTCGAAGGCGGACGCGCGGCAGGCTGCGCTCGAGTTCCTGGACCGCGTGGGCCTCGCCGACAAGGCACGGCAGTTCCCCGACGAGCTCTCCGGCGGCCAGCAGCAGCGAGTCGCGATCGCGCGTGCACTCGTGATGCGGCCGAAGGCGATGCTCTTCGACGAGCCGACGTCGGCGCTCGACGTCGAGCTCGTGCGCGAGGTGCTCGACGTGATGGAGTCGCTCGCGCGCGAGGGGATGACGATGGTCGTGGTCTCCCACGAGATGCGCTTCGCCCGCCACGTCGCGAGCTCGGTCCTGATGATGGACGAGGGGCGGATCGTCGAGGAGGCGCCGCCCGAGCAATTCTTCACCGAGCCGAAAGAGGAGCGCACGCAGCGCTTCCTCTCGCTCGTCGAGTGAAGCTGCTGCTCGTCGAGGAGGGCTTTCCCGAGGAGCTGCTCGAGGGTTTCGAGGTCGTGCTCGCGCCGCAGGAGGACGTGGTGGCCGCGCTGACGATCGACGTGCCGGTGCGGGAGGAGCTCCTCACGGAGCTGCCCGCGCTGCGCGTCGTCGGCACGGCGACCGTCGGCTACGACCACATCGACGTCGAGGCGGCGGAGTCGCGAGGGGTCGCGGTCGTGAGCGTTCCCGACTACTGCACGCAGGAGGTCGCCGACCACACGGTTGCGTTTCTCTACGCGCTCGTCCGCGGTGTCGTCGAGCTCGACCGTCAGGTCGCCCGCGGGCAGTGGGATCCGCGAGGTGCCGGCTCCCTCCGGACGATCGCGGGGCTGCGGGTCGGGATCGTCGGCCTCGGGCGGATCGGCAGCGCGGTCGCGACGCGGTTGCTCGCACTCGGCTGCGAGGTGTGGGCGAACGACGTGCTACCGGTCGCGCGCGACGGCGTTCGCTTCTGCGATCTCGACGAGCTCGTCGCCGACTGCGACGCGGTCACCGTCCACGTGCCCCTGACCCGCGAGACTCGCGGCCTGCTCAGCCGAGCGCGGATCGACGCGATGCGGCCCGGCGCGTTCCTCGTCAACACGTCGCGCGGAGCCGTCGTCGACGTCGGCGCGGTGCTGCTCGCGCTGCGCGCGCACCGGCTCGGCGGTGCGGCGCTCGACGTGCTGCCGCAGGAGCCGCCGCCCGCGCCGCCGCTCGCGCCGAACTTGATCGTGACGCCGCACGCGGCGTACTACAGCGAGGAAGCGGAAGCGCGCTCGTACCGGTTGTGCGTCGCGCGTGTCCGCGAGGTCCTCGGCGTCGCCTAGCGCCGTCGTCATCGGCTCGGGGCCGAACGGGCTCGCCGGCGCGATCACGTTGGCGCGCGCGGGGCTCGACGTCGTCGTGCACGAGGCCGCCGACCGGATCGGCGGCGGCATGCGAACCGAGGAGCTGACGCTTCCGGGCTTTCGCCATGACGTGTGCTCGGCGATCCATCCGCTCGGGCGCTCGTCCGCGTGCTTCAGCGAGCTCGATCTCGGCGTCGAGTGGCTCGAGTCGCCGGCCTGTGTCGCGCATCCCTTCGACGACGCGGAGGCTGCGGTGCTCATGCGGAGCGTCGACGAGACGGCGGCGTCGCTCGGCGCCGACGAGGACGCGTATCGGAGGCTCGCCGGCCCGCTCGCCGCGAGCTGGCGCACGATCGAGCCGCTCGTGCTCGCGCCGTTCCCGCTCGATCCGCACGTGCCGTTGCGGCTGCTGCGCGAGCTCGGCCTGACCGAATCACTGCGCGCACTACGCGACGCGCTGTCGACGGCGGACGCGCTCGCACGGCGGACGTTCACGACGTCGCGGGCGCGGGGCTTCGTGGCGGGCAACGCGGCGCACTCGATGCTGCCGCTCGAGCGGCGTCCGAGCGCGGGGTTCGCGCTCTCGCTGCTCACGCTCGGCCATGCGGTCGGCTGGCCGTTCCCGCGCGGTGGCTCGCAGTCGCTCGCGGACGCGCTTGCCCGCTGCCTCGTCGCGAGCGGCGGTGAGATCCGCACGTCGTCGCCGGTGGACGAGCTGCCCCGAGCCGACGTCGTGCTCTGCGACGTGTCGCCGCGCGAGCTGCTGCGGCTCGGGCGGTTCGAGGAGCGGTATGAGCGCGCGCTCCGGCGGTACCGGCATGGGCCGGGCGCGTTCAAGCTCGACTGGGCGCTGTCCGCGCCGATCCCGTGGCGCGACGAGCGTTGCAGGCAAGCAGCGACGGTGCACCTCGGCGGCACGCTCGAGGAGATCGGCGATTCCGAGCGCGCACCGTTCGAGGGCCGCACGTGCGCGCGCCCCTTCGTGCTGCTCGCGCAGCCGTCGCTCTGGGACGACACGCGTGCGCCGGCAGGGCAGCACACCGCGTGGGCGTACTGCCACGTGCCGAACGGCGCCGACGTCGACATGACGGACGCGATCGAGGCGCAGGTCGAGCGGTTCGCACCGGGCTTCAGCGAGCTCGTGCTCGCGCGCAGCGCGCTCGGGCCGGCTCAGCTCGAGGCGCACAACCGCAATCTCGTCGGCGGTGACCTGAACGGCGGCGTGATGGATCTCCGCCAGCTCGTCACGCGTCCTGTAGCGCGCGCGGTCCCCTACCGAACCCCGCGCGCCGGCGTCTATCTCTGCAGTGCATCCACTCCGCCCGGCGGCGGCGTCCACGGCATGTGCGGCTTCGCCGCAGCGAAGGTCGCCCTCCGCGACCTTCACCGACAAAGGGGGTAACCCCCGCTTCGCGGCAACGCCATGTCCACGGCGGTCGGAGCGGCGGCGTTCTGGCTGCTAATCGACTACATCTCGCCCGTTACACAATTGGTACGAAACCGGCACAAGTCGTTGACGGGGGTAACCCCCATTTGTCGTCGGACGTGTCGCTACTGGCCGGGGTGCGGTAACGAGCTCGTGTCGACGACTTCGAACATCGAGCCGGTGATGCGGCCGAGGGAGTGCAGGTCGTCGTTCGACCACTTCGGATTCGGCGCGCCGCTGATGTACCAGTTCGAGCCGTTGTCGGCGAGGATCATCCCGTACGTCTTCAGCGCCTGCAGCACGATGCGCGCCTGCTTCGGGAAGCTCGAGATGTCGACACTCGCCTTCAGGCGCACGCGCAGGCCCATCGGCGGCAGCGACGGATCGTCCGACGACGACGCGTAGTGGCGCGCCGGATACACGTACGCACGGCGCGTGTGCACAGCAGTGAAACGGAGCGCATGGTCGATCGCGCCGCGCGCGACCTCGTCGTAGCGCGCAAGCCCGGGGAAGATCGGGAGCCCGGCGGCGTCGGCCGACGTCCAGCCCGCAGGTCGGAGCGCGTTCGAGCGCAGGTTCCACACCGCGCCCGAGCCGGCCTTCCAACCGCCTGACTTCGGGTACAGCGCATAGAGCTCGTAGAGCTTGCACGCGTCCTTGTCGAGCAGCAGCGCATGCCGGTCGCCGTCCGAGGCGCGGCCGCCCTCGATGTGCACGGTCTTCGGGATCGGGTAACGCACGCGGTCTGACTCGTCCGCGTACTCGAACGAGACGCGGGAGCGCGCGGTCTTCTTCGACACGACGTCGAACGGGATCCCGATCGGCTGCCCGTCGTAGAGCCCGGAGCCGAAGTCCGGGTGCAGGCCCGTCGCGAGCCCGATCGACGCGATCAGCTGCGACGAGCTCGCCGCAACGGGCAGCGCGTCGACGCGCTCGTTCCATGCATTCGTCGCGGGGAATACCGCGCACTTCGGCGCCGACGGCAGCCGGAGTGCATGCGCAGAGGCGACGCCCATCAGCATCGCGCCTGCGGCCAGCGCGAGCACTCGTCTCATCCGCTCGAGGATGCCCGACGATGCGGCCGGGCGAATCCCCTTATGGGGTGGCTGCGGGCAGCGAGACACTCACGCTCGTGCCCTCGCCCTCGCGGCTCGAAAGCGCGATCGTGCCGCCGTGCTGCTCGACGAGCGCGCGCGAGATCGCGAGCCCGAGTCCAGTGCCGGGGATCGCCTGCCGCGTCGCGGTCGACGCGCGGAAGAAGCGGGAGAAGATCTGCGCCTGCTCGTCGGCGGGGATGCCGATCCCGTTGTCGGCGACCGTGACGCGCCCGGCGTCGCCGTCTGCCGCGACGGTGACGGTCACGCTGCCGCCGTCCCGGCGTGAACTTGAGCGCGTTCGAGATCAGGTTGTCGAGCACCTGGTTCACGCGCCGTGCGTCGGCGAGCACCCTTGGCGGATGGTCGACGACGACATCGACGGCGACACCGCGTTCCTCGGCCGTCGGACGCGCCGACTCGACTGCGCGCGTCGCGAGAACCGTCAGATCGGTCGGCTCGACCTCGAGCTCGATCCGGTTCGCCTCGATCTGCGCGATCAGCAGCAGGTCTTCGACGAGCGCGTGCAGGCGCTCGGTGCTGCGGCGGATCACGTCGAGGTATTGCCGCCCGGACGCGCCGAGCCCCTGCTCCTCGTCCTGCATCATCTCGAGGAAGCCGGAGATGGACGTCAGCGGCGTCCGCAGCTCGTGCGAGACCGTCGCGACGAACGCATCTCGCATCCGGTCGAGCTCGCGGTCGGCCGTGACCTCGCGGAGCGTCCAGATGCGGCCGCCGGCAGCGTCGGCGGACTGGGGGACCGGAGCGGTGTAGCCCCGGAAGACGCGACCCGTTCGAGCGACTTCGAATTCGTCGGTCGAGGCTGCGCCGGGCTCGTGACCGAGCTCGAGCATCCGCGTGCGGAAGCGGTCCGGCTCCGCGATCTCGTCCGAGATCGAGAGCAGCCGCTCCGTGACGGTTCCTTCCTGCGCCATGCCGAGGTCGCCGACGTAGCTTCCGCAGCTGACGGTTCGAGATCAGGATGTTGCCCGACGCGTCGGTCAGGCAGATCCCGTCGAGCGTCGCGTCGATCAGCGACGACTGCAGCGACGCAATCGACCGGTGCGCCGCCTCGCTCGCGCGCAGGCGTCGGCCTGCAAGTGCCGAGCCGATCGCCAGCGCCATCAGCGAGCAGGTGCGCACGACGATCTGAGTTCCGTCGAGATTGACCTGATCGGCATCGCTCGCGATCAGCCACAGCGCGGTCGCCCCGGCTGCCCCGCCGATGCCCGGAAGCACGCCGAGGTCGAAGCCGAGAAGCGCGACCCACGGCGCGAGGGTCACGATGCCGAGCTTGCCCGACCACGAGAACGCCATCATCACGCTCCACGTGACGACGATCCCCGCGATGGCGACGGAGGTGATGAAGTAGCCGACGGCGGACGAACTCGCAAGGGCCGCTCGGGTCAGTCTAGAGTCGTCTTCGGCTGCAGCTCTCCCTCTCGTCGCCCTCGCGTGAGAGCGCGTGCACGAAGACGAACGCCGCTGCGAGCAGGCCGAGGAGGATCGGCGAGCGCAGGTACTGGAGCACGATGACGGCGTCGGGAATCCGGAGCGCCTTCGCGCCGACGATGTCGCCCGGCTTCGGGCGCCAGACGTCAGGCGCGGTGCGGTTGTCGCCGCGGACGACGAAGCCGTGCTTCGCATCGCCGCGGATGATCCGGTGGATCACCTGTGCGCCGGCCATCGGGTCGCCCTTCGGCACGTGATACGCGATCATTCACCGACCGTGGTAGCTCGAGCTCTGCTGCTCGACGAGCACGAGATCGCCCGTATGGAAGCGGGGCTCCATGCTGTGGCCGGAGACGAGCACGTAGCCGGCGTGACCGCCGAGCGACACCGGACGGAGGTACTGCATCCAGAAGAGGCACGCGAGCACGGCAAGCGCGATCCCGGCAGCCTTGTTCGTACGCTGGAACGCGGCGACGAACGCCGCAGGCAACGCGATCGGCTGCCGGAGCCCATTGCTCGATAGTTGATCACGAGCTGCGGCTGCCCCCAAGCGGCCTCCGCCGCGGCGAGCGCCGATCATCCTTGACCGCGTTCTGGCCCTGCGCGCGCTGCGTCGCTCGATCCGCCAGCCGAAGTTCGCGGAGCCGTTGCGGATCAGCGCGTCGACGTCGACCGTCACGGTCGCGGTGAGCGTCGCACCGGTGGTCGTGCCCGTCGCGACCGTCGTCGTCGCTGCGCCGTAGCTCAGCGACTGCGCCTGGTTCCAGGTGAGCGTCGTGGCCCATGAGCTCAGCACGGGCGTGATCGTCAGCGTCCGGCTCGACTTGGGCGTCGACGCGATCGTCAGCACGAGCTGCGCCGAGTCGGCGCCGCCTGTCGAGGGATGCTGCAGCCGGCGAGGCTGAAGCGCACGAACGCCCATTTCGCCGACGTGTACGCGTCGGGCGTCACGTTCAGCGTCGTGCTCGACCCGAAGCTCGACGTCGGCGACGACTGGTCGACGTAGGTGTCGGTCGATGCTCGACGAGCCGGTGACCGTGCACTGCGACTTCGTCAGCGACTGCGTTCCTGCCCAGAGGTGCCAGGAGGACACCGTGAGCGATGCCGCGAACGCGCTGCTCGTGGTGGCAGCGACCGTGATCGCGAGGAGAACGAGCAGCCGCCGCATCTCAGGCTCCGACCACCGCAAATTTGTAGGACGCGAGACTCGTCGCCGCGACGGTGCCGAGACCGCTGAACGTCATCGACCCGCCACCGGCCGGAACGGCTGCGCTCGCGTTCGCGAGCGACGCGCCGCTGCTAGCTGCGAGCGTCAGGCTGAGCGTCTCGCCGGCGCACGCTGCCGGCAGCGAGCTCACGACGACCTGCGTGACGTTGCCGCTGTTGTCGACCGCGCGGGTCGCGCTGAGCGACGCGACGCCGCACGAGGTGACTGCCGCGTTCCCGGCCGAGAGCTTGTTCGAGCCGAGCGAGAGGCTCGCTGCAGCTCCGCAGGCCGCGAACGTCGCAGCAACCGCGAGGGCGAGTCCGAGGATTTTCGTCAGTAGCTTCATCAGAGGATTCGATTCGTTTGCGGGTGATGTTGCGGAGCAGGACGCCGCCGCCAGCGCCCTGCTCGCAACTCTTCGTCCGCCGTGGAACCGACCGGCGGGCTAGCCGTTGATCGCGACCGCGACGCCCGTGACCGAGGCTGCCGAGATCGAGGAGCCCGGGGTCAGCGCGAGCGAGCCGCCGCCGACCGGGGCCGTGCCGGTGATCGTGCCGAGGTTCGCGCCCGCGGCGCCGGTCAGCGTGACCGAGACCGTCTTGTTGGCGCAGTTCGTGTCGATGCCGGTGACCGTCACGCCCGCCACCTTGTAGGCCGCGAGGGTCGAGTCGTACGCGACCGAGTAGGTGCCGGTCGGGGTGCCGCTCGCCTGACACGACGCAACCGTCGCGTTACCCGCGCTCAGCTGGTTGGTGCCGACGTTCAGCGTCGCGGCGAAGCCGTAGACCGCGCCGAAGATGGTGAGGGCGAGGATGAGCGCGAAGACTGTCTTGCGCTTCGCGATGCCCTTGAGTGCCTTGTTCATGTGATTGCTCCCTTGACCTTGTGTGTACCGGGCGGACGCCAGGTTCGATGGACACAAGATCGGGGCTGG
The DNA here is from genome assembly GCA_963838985.1 of uncultured Actinomycetes bacterium. Taxonomy (GTDB): domain Bacteria; phylum Actinomycetota; class Thermoleophilia; order Gaiellales; family Gaiellaceae; genus Palsa-739. The sequence goes on along the minus strand of CAWITF010000005.1, from coordinate 223,151 downwards.
CTCGATGAATTGGAGCTCGTCTGCGGTATGGCCGTCGTATGACCGGCGAGTCACTCGAACGAGGGACGGCCTGAACGGATGGGCGGCCTCCACGCGTTCAGCATCGTCGCGGGCGACCCGTGCCGCCCTCCCCCCGCCGGGGGCCGATCAGAGGTCGATTCCGGGATACCGGCCGCGAATCCCGTCGACGAACGCAGCGAGGCGCTCGGCGAGGGCCGGATCCGCGATCTCGAGCACGTTCTCGGCGTTCTGCTCGCCGGAGTGCGAGAGGTTGAAGCTCCCGACGAAGACGACGTCGTCGGCGATCGTCACCTTCGCGTGCATGTAGTCGTGAACGGCGCCGGGGGCGTACGGCGTCGACCGCTTGCCCGAGAAGGGCGCCCGCGTCAGCACCGAGCGGAGGAGCGGCTCTTTCCAGGAGGCGTTGCCGTTTGCGTGCCACTGGCGCAGGACCTCCGCGATCTGGGTTGCGTCCACCACTCCCGCGAGGTCGACCTTGCCGTCGGAGGCGACCTGGGCGAGCGTGCCGAGGATCGGCCCGGAGCTGATCACGGGCGAGGCGATTCGGATCCGGCGCTCCGCGGTGCCGATCGCCTTGGCGATCCGGTGTGCGAGCCGCTCGCCGCGACCGGGGCAGAACCAGGCGCGGACCGGCTTGCCGTCGACCGTGATCTGGTTCGAGTCGACCTTGCCGCTCTTCTGCACGTCGTGCTTCGTCCAGAGCTGCTCGAAGTCGGCGGTGTAGCGGGCTGCGAGCTCGGCCGAGTCGGCGGTCACGATCACGTTCTCCTCGCGTGTCCAGGAGTCGGCCGTCCAGTTCGTCGATCCCGTCCAGACCGAAGCGCCGTCGCGGACGACGTACTTGTGATGCATCAGGTCGGGGACGCCAGGGATGCCGACGGTCGGGAACGGAAGCTGCTCGACGAGGCCGGGATCGGTGCGCGGCGGCGGTGGCACCGGGACGCGGTCGTCGGCGTCGTCGTCGACGTTGTAGACGAGGCGAACGCTGACGCCACGGGCGGCCGTCGCCGTCAGCGCGTCGCGGACGATCGCGGCGAGCGGGTCGGGGAGCCGCACGTCGTAGATCGCGATGTCGAGCGAATGCTGCGCGGCCGCGAAGAAGTCGGCGAGCGCGCGGGCGGTGGCCTCCGCCGGCTGGCCGCCGTCGGTGAGCGTGCGGACCTCTATGCCTGCGCCTTGGCGGCGCGGAGCCCGGCCTTGTGCGCGCGCTTTGCGGCCTGGTAGTCGAGCAGAGCCTGGGGCGAGTCCACGTCGCCGAGCGTGCGGTGGCTCGGCGCGATCTCGTCGGCGGCGGCGACCTCGAATCGCTTCGCGAGCACAGCGGCCATCGAGCGCACCTTCATGTCGCCGAAGCCCGGCAGGGCCGAGAGCCGCGCGCGCAGATCTGGGCCGTCGCTCGCCTCCGTCCAGATTCGCGCCGCATCGCCGTCGTATTCCTCGGCGACGTGCGCGGCGAGCTCCTGCACCCGCTTCGCCATCGACCCCGGGAAGCGGTGCACCGCCGGCTTCTCCTTGAAGATCGGCTCGAGGTCGGTGTGCGCGAGCGTCTTCGGGTCGAGCGTGCCGACGCGCTGCTCGATGCGGAGCGGGCCGAGGAACGCCTGCTGGACCGTGATCTGCTGGTCGAGCGCGAAGCCGACGAGCAGCGCGAACGGGTCGCGCGCGAGCAGGCGGCAGGCGTCCTCGTCGTCGGTGAACCAGAGCGCGTCGGGGGTGGCCACGATTCGATCCTAGTCCTGCGGGTACCCCGGGGCCATGACCGAGCCGCCGTCACGCGACGAGGTGCTCAGCGGCGGCGACGAAGCCACGCCCGCGCGGGCCCTCGGCAGGGTCGCGATCGTGGTCGCCGTGGTCGTGCTCCTGATCGGCGGGATCGTCTACGGCCTCTATGCCGCCTTCGGCGGCAAGCAGCACGGCTCGACGGCCCCGGCGATCTCGGCGCTTCTTTAGCCCCGCGGCGCGGCGGTACGCTGGCCGAATGGACTCGTTGAGCGTCTTCAGCGACCTCACGCGGGACTGGTTCGAGCGCACATTCGACGCGCCGACGCCTGCGCAGGTGCAGGGCTGGCCCGTGATCGCGTCGGGCGCCAACACGCTGATCCAGGCGCCGACAGGGTCCGGGAAGACGCTGGCGGCGTTCCTCTATGCGATCGACCGCCTGACGCCCGCGCCGGGCGAGGGGCTGCGCGTTCTCTACGTCTCGCCGCTGAAGGCGCTGAACTACGACGTGGAGCGGAACCTTCGCGGACCGCTCGCCGGTCTGCAGTCGAAACTGAACGTCGCGGTGCGGACGGGCGACACGTCGCAGAAGGAGCGCGCCGCGATGCTGCGCACCGCGCCGGACATCCTGATCACGACGCCGGAGTCGCTCTACCTGATGCTCACCTCGCAGGCGCGCGAGCTCCTGCGGTCGGTCGACACCGTGATCCTCGACGAGGTGCATGCCGTCGCCGGCACGAAGCGCGGCGCGCACATGGCGCTCTCGCTCGAACGGCTGGAGCGCCTCGTCGGCGACTCGTCGTTCCAGCGGATCGGGCTGTCGGCGACGCAGCGCCCGCTCGCGGAGATCGGGCGGTTCGTCTCGGGCGGGCGCCCGATCGAGCTCGTGGACGCGGGCGTCGCGAAGCGGCTCGACCTCGAGGTCGTCGTCCCGGTCGAGGACATGCGCGAGCTCGCCGCGACCGGGACGCCGTCACCCGACGGCGAGCGGCCGGTCAACTCGATCTGGCCGTCGATCTACCCGGCGCTCCTCGAGCTCGTGCGCGAGCACCGCTCGACCATCGTCTTCGTCAACAACCGCCGGCTTGCAGAGCGGCTCGCGCTGCGCTTGAACGAGCTTGCCGAAGCGGAGGTCGCGCGGGCGCACCACGGCTCGCTGGCGCGCGAGCAGCGCGTGCAGATCGAGGAAGACCTGAAAGCGGGGCGGATCCCCTGCCTCGTCGCGACGTCGTCGCTCGAGCTCGGCATCGACATGGGCGCCGTCGATCTCGTCGTGCAGGTCGAGTCGCCGAAGTCGGTTGCACGCGGGCTGCAGCGCATCGGCCGCGCGGGTCACTCGCTCGACGAGGTGTCGAAGGGCCGCATCTTCCCGAAGTTCCGCGCCGACCTGCTCGAGTCGGCGGTCGTCCTGCAGCGGATGCGCGAAGGCGCGATCGAAGAGACGCAGATCCCGCGCAACCCGCTCGACGTGCTCGCGCAGCAGATCGTCGCGATCTGCGCGCAGGAGGAGATCGAGGTTGCAGAGCTGCACCGCCTCGTGCGCGGCGCGTATCCCTTCGCCGACCTGTCGCGCCCGCAGCTCGAGAACGTGCTCGACATGCTCGCCGGCCGCTATCCGTCTGACGAGTTCGCGGAGCTGCGGCCGCGCATCGTCTGGGACCGCACCGCAGGCGTCGTGCGCGGCCGCCAGGGCTCGCGCCGGCTCGCCGTCACGAACGCAGGGACGATTCCGGACCGCGGCCTCTTCGGCGTGTTCATCGTGGATGGTGGCGGCCGCGTCGGCGAGTTGGACGAGGAGATGGTCTACGAGGCCCGCGCGGGACAGGTGATCATGCTGGGCGCGTCGTCGTGGCGGATCGAGGAGATCACCCGCGACCGCGTGCTCGTCTCGCCTGCACCGGGCGTGCCCGGTGCAGTCCCGTTCTGGAAGGGCGAGGGCGTCGGGCGCCCGTACGAGTTGGGCAAGGCGATCGGCGAGTTCTCGCGGATTCTCATCTCCAAGCCTCTACAGACCAGGTTGTCTGACCTGTCCGACCTCGGGCTTTCGGACAATGCGGCGCGGAATCTGTCCACGTTCCTCGAAGAGCAGCAGCGCGCAACGGGCGTGGTTCCGTCGGACAGGACCGTCGTCGTCGAGCGCTTTCGCGACGAGATCGGCGACTGGCGGATCTGCATCCTGACGCCGTTCGGCGCCCGCGTGCATGCGCCGTGGGCGATGGCCGTCGCCGCCAGGTTGCGCGACTCGCTCGGCATCGAGGTGCAGTCGATCTGGTCCGACGACGGGATCGCCTTCCACCTGCCGGATGCGGACGCGCCTCCTTCGACCGATCTGCTGCTCCTGACCGCCGAGGAGCTCGACGAGCTCGTGCTCGCCGAAGTGGGGCAGACGGCGCTCTTCGGCGCGCGCTTCCGCGAGAACGCCGCGCGCGCGCTGCTGATCCCGCGCCGGCGTCCGGGGGAGCGGACGCCGCTCTGGCAGCAGCGGTTGAAGGCGCAGGGGCTGCTGCAGGTCGCGCGCAAGTACGCGAGCTTCCCGATCGTCCTCGAGACCTACCGCGAGTGCCTGCAGGACGTCTTCGACCTGCCGGCGCTCAAGGGCCTGCTGCACGGGCTTCACACGCGCGAGATCGATCTCGTCGACGTCGAGTCCGCGTCCGCGTCGCCGTTCGCCTCGTCGCTTCTCTTCGACTACATCGCCACGTATATGTACGAGGACGACACGCCGCCCGCGGAGCGGCGTGCGCAGGCGCTGTCCCTCGATCGCGACCTGCTGCGCGAGCTGCTCGGCCAGGAGGAGCTCCGTGAGCTGATCGACGCGGATGCGCTCGCCGAGGTCGAGGCGTCGCTGCGTCCGTACCCGGCGAATCCGGATCACCTGCACGACGTCCTGCGTCTGCGCGGCGATCTACGCATCCGCGAGTTCGACGAGGCACACGCAGCGATCCTCGAGACCGAGCGCCGAGCTGTTCGCGTTCGTATCGCCGGCGAGGAGCGGCTGCTCGCAGCCGAAGACGCGGGCCGGTACCGCGACGCGCTCGGCGTGATGCCGCCCTCCGGGCTGCCGGACGCGTTCCTCGAGGGTGGCCCCGATTCGCTTCGGCAACTCGTGCAGCGCTACACCCGCGGTCGCGGGCCGTTCACGACTGCGCAGGCGAACGAGTGGTTCGGGATCGACGTCGAGGAGCACTTGCGGGAGCTCGAGCGCGCGGAGAAGCTCGTTCGCGGCGAGCTGCGGCCCGGCGGCACGGAACGCGAATGGTGCGAGCCGGATGTGCTGCGCCGTCTGCGGCGCGCGTCGCTCGCCGCGCTTCGCCGTGAGATCGAGCCGGCGGAGCAGGCGGCGCTCGGCCGTTTCCTCCCGCACTGGCACGGGATCGACCGCCGCGCGACGCTGCGCGAGGCGCTGATCCCGCTGCAGGGACTTGCCCTGCCGGTGTCGCTCTGGGAGAGCGAGGTGCTGCCGCGCCGCGTGCCGAGCTACCGCCCCGAGCAGCTCGACCAGCTCTGCGCGTCCGGTGAGCTCGTCTGGGTCGGTGCGGGCCTCGACCGCGTCGCGGTCTTCTTCCGCGACGACGCGCCGGTGCTCGGCCGGCCTGCCGCCGCGCCCGAGCCCGAGGGGGACGTGCACGACGCGATTCGCACGGCACTTGCCGGCGGCGCGCGGTTCTGGTCGGACCTGCTCGCTGCGACCGAGCTTGAGGACGCGGTCGCGCTGCCGGCGCTCTGGGATCTCGTCTGGGCCGGCGAGGTCACGAACGACGCGTGGCAGCCCTTGCGCGCGGAGCGCCGCTATCAGGCCACACGCCCGGAGCGGCACGCACGTCGCTTCTCGCGCTCGCGCAGCGCGCGTCCGACGGCGACTCAGGGCCGGTGGTCGCTTGCGGCGCCGCTCTTCCCGGGTCGTCCGGATCGACGCGCCCTCGCCGAGCTCTTGCTCGAGCGGCAGGGCATCGTCACGCGCGACGGTGTCCGCGGCGAAGGGATTCCCGGCGGCTACGGCGCCGTCTACTCGGAGCTGCGAGCGCTCGAGACGCTCGGGACGTGTCGCCGCGGCTACTTCGTCGAGGGGCTCGGCGGGGCGCAGTTCGCGCTCGGCGGCGCAGTCGAGCGACTGCGCGAGCTGCGGCCGCGAGACGGCGACGAGCCCGAGGCGCTCGTGCTCGCCGCCGCCGATCCGGCGCAGCCGTACGGCGCGGCGATCCCCTGGCCGAAGCGATCCGGCGCCCGCGCGGCGCGCGTGGCCGGCGCACAGGTCGTCCTGCTCGGCGGCGAGGCGGTGCTCTTCGTGGAGCGTGGCGGCCGCACGCTCGTCCCGCTGCGAGAGCCGGAGGAGGATTGGCTGCGCGTCGCGCTCGCCGCCCTCGTCGCTCACGTGAAGCGCGGCGGCTCGAAGCGGCTCGCAGTCGAGCGTTTCGACGGCGAGCCCGTGACGAGCTCGTTCGTGCTGCCTCTCCTCGTCGACGCCGGCTTTCTCGCCGGGCCGCGGCGCGCCGTGCTCCGGTCTTAGAAGCCGGCTGCGAGCTCGGTGACGAGCTCAGCGACCGTCTGCTCGCGTGCGCGCCGCGCATTCGTGCCTCCCATGAAGAGCGGTCCGCGCTCCGCCGAGACGACGCGCTGCTCTGGGAACGGCAGCGGCGGCCCGCCGTGCATCAGCTCGGCCAGCACCGGCGTGTTCGCAGCGCGCATGTGACGGCCCGTGTACGCGGGCGTGACGACGGTGTCGTACGTGCGCAGCGCCTCCAGATGCTCGGGTGGGGTCTCGCACTCGCGCGTGAAGAGGAACGCGGTGCCCACCTGCACGGCTGCGGCGCCGAGCGCGTGCACGCGGCGGACGTCATCGCGGTCGACGATCCCTCCAGCCGCGACGACGGGGACGGCGACGTCGATCGCCTGCAGCAGCTCGTCGAGAGGAACGAGGCGCGTCTTCGAACGAGCCGAGAAACGTCCCGCGGTGGCCGCCTGCCTCGGCGCCCTGCGCGACGACCGCGTCGACGCCGGCGGCCTCGAGTGCGCCGGCCTCCTCGGCCGTCGTCGCGGTCCCCATGACCGCGATCCCGCGCTCCTGCAGCGGCTCCGGGTCGAGCAGCCCGAACGTGAAGCTGATCGCGGCAGGTCGTGCGTCGAGCACGACGTCGAGCACGTCGTCGCGCAGGTACGGCGGCGCGAAGACGTTCACTGCGAAGGGCTCGCTCGTTCGCGCTCGTACCTCGTCGAGCGCCGCGCGCAGTCGGTCGGCCGACAGGGCCGCCGCTGCAATCGTCCCGAGCGCGCCGGCGTTCGACGCGGCCGCCGCGACCGAAGGCGGCTGCACGTTGCGCCATCGGCGCCTGGACGACCGGGTAGCGCGCGCCGAAGAAGCTCACGCAGGAACGAGCTTATAGCCGAGGCCGCGCACCGTCACGAGTCGCTGCGGCTGCGACGGGTCGCGCTCGATCTTGCGGCGCAGGTTCGAGATGTGCACCTCGCACGCGTGCTCGTCGCCGACGTGATCGCTCGACCACAGGTGCTGCATCAGCTCGCGCCGCGAGACGACGGGGTCCGGCTGCTCCGCGAGCAGCGACAGCACCTTGAACTCGCTGAGCGTCAGGTGCACTCGCTCGCCGTCCACGTTCACCTCGTGCCGGCCGAGATCGATGTGCAGTCCGCCGAGCCGGCGCACCGTGACGCCGCCGCCGGTCGCCCGGTCGAGCTCGCGCCGGCGGAGAATCGCGCGCACGCGGCTCAGGAGCTCCGCCGACGAGAACGGCTTCGTCACGTAGTCGTCGGCACCGAGCTCCAGCCCGAGCACGCGGTCGATCTCCGCGTCGCGCGCGGTCAGCATGAGGATTGGCACGTCGCTCTCCGAACGCAGCTCGCGGCAGACGTCCGTCCCCGACATCCCGGGCAGCATCACGTCGAGGATGACGATGTCATATGGCCGCTCGCGCGCCGCCTGGAGCGCGGCGTTGCCGTCCTTTTCCTCGTCGACCTCGAAGCCCTCGCGCCGCAGCATGAACGCGACGACGTCGAGGACGCCGGGATCGTCGTCGACGACGAGCACGCTCGCCTGGCTCTGGACGGCGTTCATGCAGGCACCTCCTCGCGCACGCGGGCGCCCGCGAGCACGATGCGCACGAGCGTGCCCACGCCCGGCGTCGACTCGAGCTCGATCTGCCCGTCGAGGCCGCGCACTGCCTGGTGCACGATCGCAAGCCCGAGCCCGAAGCCTTCGGCGGCGCGATCCTGCCCGCGATAGAAACGGTCGAAGACGTGTTGCTGCGACTCCGCCGACATCCCGACCCCGGTGTCCTCGACCTCCACGTGAACCGCAGTTCCCTCTGCCGACCCGCGAAACACGATGCGCCCCTCCCGCGTGTGCTTGGCCGCATTCTCGCCGAGGTTGCGCAGGCTCTGCTCCAGCAGGTCGCGGTTGAGCGTGGCGATCAGGTCGGGCGGGCACTCGACCTCGACGGAAACGCCGTCGGCCGCACGGACCTCGTCCGCGACACCGTGGAGGAGCGGCGCGAGCGGGACGGCTTCGACGCGTGGCCGCTCCTGGCCCGCGTGGGCGCGGGCGAGCGTGAGCAGCGCGCGTGCGAGCCGCGCCAGCCGCTCCGCCTCGCGGCCGATGTGGGCGAGGAACCGGTCGCGCTCGACCGGATCGTCCTTCGCGCCGCTTTGCAACACCTCGACCGCGCCGAGGATCGTCGTCAGCGGCGTGCGCAGCTCGTGCGCCGCGTTCGAGACGAACTCCCGCTCGGCGAGCTCGCGCCGCTCCTGCTCGCTCAAGTCGTCGAGCACGATCAGCACGGTGTCGCCCTCGGGCTGCGCCGGGATGCCGACGAGTGCGAGCGCCTGCTCGTCGTCGGGGCGCACGTGCGCCTGCGCGAGCGCGGAGCCCGCTTCGAAGAGCCCAGCCGCGAACTCGCGCAGCGAGAAACCGCGCCACGGGTCCGGCAGCGGATCCCCTTCGGCGAGTGGGACGCCGAGCACCCGCTGAGCCTCCGCGTTCGCGAAGTGCACGACGAGCGAGTCGTCGACCGTCACGACGCCCTCGTGGAGCCGCTCGAGCAGCAGCCGCAGACGGTCGCGGTCGCCCTCGATGTGTCGGAACGAGCGGCGCACTTGTCGCCGCATCCGGTCGAAGCTGAGCGCGAGCGCGCCGAACTCGTCGCGGAAGCGGTAGTGGAGCGGCGTCTCGAAGTCGCCGTGCGCGATCGCCTCGGCCGCTGCTGCGAGCCGCCGCAGGCGCAGCGCGATCAACTGCGCGAGCAGGAGACCGACGAGCACGCCGATCACTCCCGCGATCACGCCCGCGCGGAGCGCCTGGTCGTTCAGGATCCCGACCGCGGCCGCGACATCCGGCCGCCGGCTGACCGCGACGAGCGACGTCTGCCCGATCGGGATCCCGATCACGACGATGCCGCCGTTCTCCGCGCTCGTCACGTGCCTCGTGCCGTTGCGCGCGATTCGCGCCGCCTCCGCGATCTGCACCGGCGCCCGCGCGAACGACGTCCGTGCAGGCGCCTTCGCGATCAGCTTGCCGTCGCGTCCGTAGACGCGGAGGTCGAGGTCGAAGTGCTGCGCGATCACCGGCAGCCGATGCGCGAGATTCGGCCCCGGCACCTCGGCCGCGGCGAGGAACGCGCTGCCGGCCGCGAGGGCCTCCGCGTGACTGCGGAACGCGCTCTCCGAGCGGGAGGAGAACTGAGCGACGACGATCGCCGTCGACACGGCGGCCACGACGGCGAACGCCGCGCCGAGCCACCAGCGGACGCCGATGAAGCGACTCGTCATGGTCTAAGGCTACGCCGCGAGCGAGCGCACCGTCTGCACGGCGCCGGCGAGCTCCGGCCCGGCGTAGACCGCGCCGACGCGCTTCGCGGCCGTCCGGTTCGCCCCGGCACCGCCGAGCACGAGCGAGAGGTCGGCGGGCGGGCGCGCGCGCTTGAGCTCTCGCTCGAGCGCTGCGACTCGTTCGCTCGCCGAGACGCTGATGCAGACGACCCGCGCGCCGAGGCGCTCTGCAAGGGCGAAGGCGTCACGCAGTGGCGTGTCGGCGCCGAGGTAGACGATCTTCCAGCCGTCACGGCGAAGCGCGATCGCGGCCATCATCAAGCCGAGCTCGTGGCGCTCGCCGGGCGCGCAGGTCAGTACCGCCACGCCGAGCACGCCGCCGCCCGAGTCGGCGAGCAGATGGCCGAGACGCGAGCGAACCGCTTCGCTCACGAGATGCTCGTCGGCCACCGTCATCTCGCCCGCATGCCAGCGATCGCCGACCGCCTGCAGCAGGGGGCACAGCACCGCCGACAGCATCTCGTCGACGTTCACGAGCGCGAACGCCTGGTCGAGGCGGACGCCGATCTGATCCGAGTCGCCGGCGTCGACGGCCGAGAGGATGCCGCGGAGATGCCCGGCGGCCGAGCGTGCGGGCTCGACGTCGGCGGTGCCGAGCAGCGTTGCCGCCTCGCCGATGCGGTAGCCCTCCTGCAGGCGCTCGCGCAGCCACTCGACCCGAGCGACGTCACGTTCGGAGTAGCGGCGCTGTCCGCCCGCGGTTCGCATCGGCTGGAGGATCTGGTAGCGCTGCTCCCACTTGCGGAGCGTGTCCGGCGCGACTCCCGTCCGCCGGGCGAGCGCAGCGATGTTCAAGCCGGCGGTCATCTGCCTCCCGAGAGTGCCCGTCTACGCTGACGATATGCCAGAGGGCGATTCCCTGCACCGGGCGGCTCGCCGCCTACAGGTGCTTGCCGGCCAGCGGGTCGAGGTCGAGACCCCGCATCCGCGCGCCGCGGGCAAGGGTCTCGCCGAGCGGCTCGATGGGCGCACGCTCGAGACGATCGAGGCGGTCGGGAAGAATCTGCTGCTTCGGTTCGAGGGCGGGCTCGTGCTTCGAAGCCACCTGCGGATGACCGGACGGTGGCGCGTCGAGCCTCGCGGCGCGCGCCGCGCCGGCAAGCCGTGGCTCGTCCTGCGTGGCGACGTGCACGAGGCCGTGCTCTGGAACGGGCCGGTGCTCGAGCTCGCGAAGGACAGCGGGCGGTTGTCGCATCTCGGCCCGGACATCCTCGAGCAGCCGCCTGCGCTCGACGACATGATCCAGCGCTTCCGCGGGCAGCCACGGCGGCGCGCCGTCGGTGACGCGCTGCTCGACCAGCGGCTCGTCGCCGGCATCGGCAACCTCTGGAAGGCAGAGGCGCTCTGGGACGTGCGCGTGTCGCCGTGGCGGGACCTTGGCGACGTCACCGACCTCGAGCTGCGCGCGCTCCTCGATGCGGCGCATCGTCTGATGCGCGCGGGCGTCGAGGGAACACGGCCGCTCCGGCATGTCTACCGGCGTGTCGGACGAGCCTGTCATCGCTGTGGCGCGGTGATCCGTTCGCACCCGCAGGGCGACGACGCACGCACGGCCTACTGGTGTCCCGGCTGCCAAAGAGGAGGGCGAGAACCGAAGGCGTAGTTGAGAAGTTGCGATGCGCTCGCCTCAGCTCCACGACACGCTCCGACATTTCTGCCTCGGCGCCTTCGCGGCGTTCCACAAGGATCTCGAGACGGGCGCCGACCTGCCCTTCGCGTTCGAGGAGCACGGCACGTACGGACGGCCGACGCTCTACGAGTACCGACCGCTCGTCCGCGGCTTCGTAGAGGCGCGCGGCGATCGGCTCTTCGCGCGCGCCGACGTCCGCGAAGCGGTGACGGATCTGCAGCGCGAGCCGGCCGCGCGGATCTTCGCGCGCGCGCACGACACCGGCACCGACGAGGCACGTGCGCTCTTCCGTTCGGTGCTGATCCCGCTGCTCGTTCGGACCGCGGAGGGCTGCGGCGGCTTCGACTGGGACGACACGGCGTACGAGCGCGCCTATGCGGAGCTCGAGGAGTCCTTCTACGGCGAGGGTCACTCGTACGGCGCGGTGGCGCCGCTCGTCGGCATCTCGTGCGGTACGCAGATCGAGCTCGGCGACGGGATCCGCGTGCGCGCGGCCGCGCCGGGTGAGCTCGCCGCGATGTGGCCGGAGGCGAACGGGCTGCTTCCGCGCGACTTCGGGCGCGAGCCCGACCGGCTGTGCGTGCTCGAGCTCGAGCGCTCGGTCGCGAAGGGAGCGCACGAGCCGCCGGACGCGCCCGGAGAGCTCGCCGACACGGTCACCGCGCTGCGGCTCGCGACGGCTGCGCCGGTCGCGGCCGGCCCCGTTCTCTTCGAGCGACTCGACTGGCGGCCCTACGGCATTCGGCCTGTGCTGCCGATCGCCGCGACACCGCCCCCCGGCGAGCCGACGCGGCTCGATCCGTTCCGCGCGTCGGTCGCCGAGAAGCTCCGTCCGGTGCTCGCGATCGCCGACGACGACGCGAAGCTCGGCGACGCGCTCGACCGCTGGGAGCTCTCGCTGTTTCAGGACGACCCGTTTCGCGGCGAGCAGTTGAAGCACGCACTCGATGCCGCGCTGGGGAACGGTGAAGGCATCTGGGCAGCGGCGATGCGCGCCGCGGCGCTGCTCGGCGAGACGGCGGAGGAGCGCGCCGACCTCTTCGAGCGTGCGCGGACGCCGACGTCCGATCTCGTGCGCCGCCTGATCGTCTCGGTGTTGTTGCACGGCAATCGCGCGCGGCTGCTGCGGGAGCTCGACCACGCGCTGCTCGGGCTACGCGCAGGTCGCGAACGCGTTGCAGAGCTGCGCGCAAGCTGACACACATGTGTGGGTAGCGTCGTGTTCGTGGACGAGGCACGCGCGGTGCTCACCCGGCTGGAGCGGATCGAGGCGCTGGATCGCGCCCGAGCGGATCCGGCGATCGTGCTCGACGAGCTGCGCGAGCTCGTTCGCGAAGCGGAGGTTTGGGCACGCCGCGAGGGTGACGAGCGGGCGTCGGCGGCGGTCGAGGTGATCGCCGAGCAGGCGAGCTCCGGGCTCGAGCTGGCCAAATGATGTTCCGTACGACCGGCCTCGTTCCGAGGGCTGGGGCTGATTCGCGGGCTCCGGTCGCCGGGCCGGCGGCTCCTCTCTCGGCGGCACCCTCGAATAGGGGCTACGTTGATCTCATCGTTCGCACCCACGTAGCCGATAGCACCGTTAGGTCAAAGGTGCGAGCGCTCCTCTCCAACCGCAAAGTTCAGGTCGCCCTCAACGGGGGACTCGGTCTGGGGCTCCTCGGGGTCTCGTACTTCAGCGCCCGCCACTTCATGCACGGCGGCTGGCCGCTGCACCACGCCGACCCCATCCTCGTCGCCGCCGCCGCTGTCCTCTTCCTGATCGCGTACGCGTTCAAGGCGTGGGGCTGGCAGCGCCTCTTCCGTGAGGACGAGCGTCCTGCGGCAGGCGCGCTCGCCTTCGCCGGTGGTGCGGCCTGTGTCGGCGGCGTCGCGATGCCGGGCCGCGTCGACGACGCGATCCGCATCGCCTGCGTGCGCCGCTATCCCGGTACACGCGCCGGCCTCGGCACGATCGGGCTCAGCTTGATCATCCTCGGCATGCTCGACAACGCTGCGCTCGCCCCGCTCGCCGGCGTCGCGATCACCGACGCCAAATCGTGGACGGTGCGCGCGGGCTTCCTCATCGTGAGTGTCGCCGGAGTCCTCGCCGCGATCGTCGTGGCGATGGTCCCGAAGTTCACGGGGATGCGGCGAGTCATGCGCTTCCGCGTCGGCCGCTGGCTGAGCGAGCACACGCAGTGCCGGAAAGAGTCGCTCGCGGCGCTCCTCCTGATCTCGGTTTCGTGGGCGCTTCGCGGGACGGCCGTCTTCCTGCTCCTGAACGCGCTCGCGCTGCGCGGCTCGTTCCCGCTCGCGCTCGGCTTCCTCTGCGCGTCGGCCGCCTCGGCCGCCGTGCCGATCGGCCCCGCCGGCGCGGCCATGCAGGCAGGCGCCGGCGCAACGCTGCTCGCGCTCTCCGGCGTGCCGAAGGCCGACGCGCTTGCGTTCTCGGTCGCGGCTCAGGCGCTGATCGTCGTCACGGGCGCAGCGGTGATCCTGTTGATCGCGGCGTGGAATGTCGCGATCCGGATCAAGCGGCCGCGCTTTGCGTCTGCGTTCTGACGAAGTCGCTCGTTCGAACGAGCGCTAGTCCTGCGATCGCTCCCGCGAACGCGACGAACGACGCCACGAGCAGGATGCGGTTGAGGCCGTCGACGAAGTTCGCCTGCGACTGCAGGATCGCGCCGAGCCCTGCGATGCCGGTCGCGATCCCGACCTGGCGGAACGTGTTGTTGATCCCGGACGCCATCCCGGCCTGACGCGGCTCGACGACGCTGACCGCTGCGGAGGCGAGCGGCGCGTTGACCATCCCGATCCCGATCCCGCCGACGATGAAGCCGGCGAGCAGCGTCGTCCACGACGAGTGTGCACCGACTCCGTGCATGAGCAGGAGCGAGACGCCGACGAGCGTCATCCCGACGCCGAAGAGCAGGCGGATGGGCAGCCGCGAGGAGAGGCGTCCGGAGATAGGCGCCACGACGAACGAGAGCAGCGAGAGCGGCAGGAAGCGCAAGCCCGTCTGCAGCGGTGAGTAGTGCAGCACGTTCTGCAGGTAGAGCGCGAGATAGAGGAACTGCGAGAACATCGACGAGGAGAGCGTGAACGCGACGAGCTGCGCGCCGGTGAAGGCCGGCTTGCGAAAGAGGCTGAGGTCGAACATCGGCGAGCTCTGACGCAGCTCCACGAAGACGAACGCACCGAGGAGAACGAGGGCGGCGGCGAAGAGACCGATCGTCCTGCCGCTGCCCCAGCCCCACGAGTTCGCGCGCAGCAGCGCGAGCACGAGTGAGAAGAGACCGCCGGTGAGGAAGACGAAGCCGAGCCCGTCGAAGCCGCCGCGTTGCTCGTCGCGCGACTCGTGCAGGTAGGCGAGGGCGCCGAAGATGCAGGCGACGCCGATCGGCAGGTTGACGAAGAAGATCCAGCGCCAGCCGGCGTACTCCGTGAGCACGCCGCCGACGAGCGGCCCGATCGCGACGGCCGCCCCGATCGTCGCGCCCCAGATCCCGAACGCGGTGCCGCGCTCGCGGCCGTGGAACTCCTGGGAGAGGATCGCGAGCGAGACCGCGAACATCACCGCGCCGCCGATCCCCTGCGCGCCGCGGGCCAGGTCGAGGAAGAGGGGAGAGTTCGCGGCGCCGCAGAGAGCCGAGGCTGCGGTGAAGAGGCCGACGCCGACGATGAAGACGCGTTTTCGCCCGAGCAGGTCGCCGAGCGTGCCCGCGTTCAGCATCACGGTGGCGAGCATCAGGGCATACGCATCGACGACCCATTGCAGCTCCGTAAAGGAGGTGTGCAATTCCTTCTGAATATCGGGGAGTGCGACATTGACGACCGTGATGTCCAGAAGGAGCATGAAGATCGCCACGCAAACGATGATGAGAGCCCGCCATTTCCTGTCCATGCCCGGGAATCTACGCAAGAAGGACTCTGCTACGTTGATTCGAAAGGTGAGCGACTATGGCGCTCGCGCGACTGCTTCCGCGCCCGAACGTGCGGGCGAGGACGGATAGGGGACCGACACTGGCTCGCGTCATCGCATTCGCGAATCAAAAGGGTGGCGTCGCCAAGACGACCACGACGCTGAACCTCGGGGTCGCGCTCGCCGAGAAGGGCAAGAAGGTCCTCGCCATCGACCTGGATCCGCAAGGGAACTTGACGATGTCCCAGGGCTGGAACCCGGACGAGATCGACCGCTCGATGTTCGACGTCCTCGTCCACAAGCTGCCGATCTCGGAGATCATCCGCACGAACGAGATCGACGTGGCGGTCGCCTCGATCGACCTCGCCGGCGCGGAGCTCGCCCTCAGCTCGATGATCGGCCGCGAGCGCGCGCTCGAGAAGGCGCTGCTCCCGATCCGCGAGACCTACGACTGGATCATGATCGACACCCCGCCGTCGCTCGGCCTGCTGACGATCAACGCCTTCGTCGCGGCGACCGGCGTGATCGTGCCCGTGCAGTGCGAGTACCTCTCGCTCCGCGGGCTCGTCCAGCTCGAGAACACGCTGACGATGATCCGCGAGAACCTCAACCCCGTCGTCGAGATCCAGGGCATCCTGCCGACGATGTTCGACAAGCGCCTGCTGCACTCGCGCGAGGCGGTCGAGATCCTGAAGGAGAACTTCGGCGATCTCGTCCTGAACACGAAGATCCGCAAGACGGTCCGGTACGCGGAGGCACCGGTGAAGGGCATGTCGGTGCTCCGGTACGACCCGACCGGTGAGGCTGCGAGCATGTATCGCGACCTTGCCAAGGAGGTACTGAATGGCGCGCCGGCGCGCCAGCATGCGTGAAGGCCCGCTCGCGGAGCTCTTCCGCGCGACGGAGGCAGCCCAGCGGCAGGCGGAAGCCGAGCCCGAGCAGCAGCATGCGCCGGTAGCGGATGCGCCCGTCGAGGCGGAGCCCGACGAGCGCACCGTCGATCACGTTCCGAGCTGGGAAGAGGCCGCGCGCGGCGAGGCAGCCGTCGAGCCGCCGGCACCCGCGCCGCCGTCGCCCCGGCCCGATCCGATGCCGCCGCCGCCGATGCCGGATCCCGTGCCGCCGTCGCCGGGCCCGACCCCGGGTCCCGATCCGATTCCCGACCCTTCGCCGCCGCAGATCTATGCGGAGCCGCCGCTGACCCGTTACATCGAGCCGCTGCCGGAGCAGCCCGCGCGGCTGCATCGCATCCCGCGCGCGGACGCCGGGGCGTACCTCGCGGTGATCAAGGTGGTCGGCGTCGGCGGCGCCGGGCTGAACGCCGTCAACCGGATGATCGACGCGGGCATCTCGCAGGTCGAGTTCATCGCCGTGAACACGGACATGCAGGCGCTCCACATGAGCGACGCGCCGGTGAAGATCCACATCGGCGCCGACCTGACGCAGGGTCTGGGCTCGGGTGCCGATCCGAGCGTCGGACGCGCGTCCGCGGAAGAGGGCTACGACCAGTTGAAGAACGCGCTGCGCGGCTCCGACATGGTCTTCGTCGCTGCCGGCGAGGGTGGCGGCACGGGCACCGGCGCCGCTCCGGTCGTCGCGCGCATCGCGCGCGAGCTCGGCGCGCTCACGGTCGGGATCGTCACGACGCCGTTCAAGTTCGAGGGCACGAAGCGCCGCCAGCAGGCCGAGCTCGGCGTGCAGGCGCTCCGGCAGGTGTGCGACACGACGATCGTCGTGCCCAACGACCGCCTGCTCGAGGTGCTCGATCGCACGACCTCGATGCTCGACGCGTTCAAGGTCGCCGACGACGTGCTGCGGCAGGGCGTGCAGGGGATCTGCGACCTGATCACGATGCCCGGCCTGATCAACCTCGACTTCGCCGACGTGCGCACGATCATGGCCGACAGCGGCACCGCGTTGATGGGCATCGGCTTCGCGTCGACGGGCGACAATCGCGCGAAGGACGCAGCCGAGCGTGCGTTGCGCTCGCCGCTGATCGACGAGGAGATCACGGGTGCGACCGGCATCCTGCTGAGCGTCGCGGGCGGCGAGGACATGACGCTGATCGAGGTGAACGAGGCCGCGGAGGCGATTCGCGCCGCTGCGACCGAGGACACGAACATCATCTTCGGCGCCACCGTCGACGAGCGGCTCGCCGGCCAGGTGTGGGTGACGGTCGTCGCCACCGGCATCGGCCGCGGCGCCCGCGTCCGCCGCGATCCGCTGCAGGCGCCCATCCCGGAGCGGACGGCGCCCCCGAGCTACAGCTCGGACGACGTCGACGTTCCGAGTTTTCTCCGGTAGTTCGTGAGCGCCGCACAGCGGCGCTCACTGTTCACTGGCGACCACTTCGCTTTGCTCGCCGTGAACCGAGGGCCGATCGTGGTTGTGGGGTCAGACCCCGCATGCGGGGTCTGACCCCGCTGTTGGCTACAGCTTGCCGCCGAGCTCGGTGTACTCGGTGTCCGAGATGCGCCGGTGATCGACGACTTCGCGCGAGATCTCGGCGTCCGCGATCGCTTCGCGCCGCCACCACGCGCGCAGCCTCGTCAGAAGCGCTCGAAACACGCAGCCAGGATACTGGTGCCAGGCACCTCGGTGCCTGGCACCGCTTCTGGGCTGACCCCGAAGGGGTCTGACCCCGCTGTTCAGTGGGGCGGCCGCCAGGGCGCCGCTCCGTCGAACTCGTCGAGGCTACGAAGGCGCCGTCCCTGATCGGAGAGATCCCGAACGGATGCGAGTTCCGTCGGGCCGGGACTCCCTGGCTGTCCGGCGATCCGCAACCGCGGCGTATCGATGTCGACGATCGGGGTGGGTGCACCGAATGCGTCGGGATCGGTCGTATACCCGTCGCAGCCGCAGCGCCCGAGCGCCAGCGTCCCCTCGACAGCCAGCCGTGCTGTGCAACTCGGCTGCGCTCCCCCGAAAGCTCCGCGATGGTGGCGGCGTGCATGACCGCAACGCGAGCAAGCGGGAGACCCGTTGCAGTGGACGCAACCTCCACCGGTGTGCACCGGGTGGAGGTCACGCTCCTCGCATTCCGCCCCGCAAAGGCGACAGACGGCCACGACTCACATATCGGCCCCTCGGGCCGCCCGCTTGACCCTAAAGGCGGTCACCAACCCCGACGCCGCGACCGACCCGCGGGGCGCGGCTCACCGACGAGTGGCTCACGTAAAATCTGCTGGATGGACACGTCTCTCGCGATCGCGAGCCGCCGTGAGGTGCGCGACTACGCCGACACGCCGCTGCCTGACGACGTCGTCCACCGCATTCTCGACGCGGGTCGCCTGAGCGGGTCGTCGCAGAACACGCAGAAATGGCAGTTCGTCGTCCTGCCCGACAAGCAGGCGGTGTCCGAGTTCGTCTACGCGCCCTCGAACGTTCTGGGCGCACAGCTCGTCGTTGCGATCGCAGGTGACGCCGCGGGCTTCGACATGGGTCGCGCCGCGCAGAACATGATGCTCGCCGCGTGGAACGACGGCGTCGGCTCTGTCCCGAACGGAATCAGCGACCGTGACGCCGCCGAGCAACTTGTCGGCGCGCCGGTCGGCATCGTGCTGACCTTCGGCTACCCGGCGAAGCCGCGCGACGTCGATTCGCGAAGCGCCGACGAATGGTCGGCACGCGCGAAGCGCAAGCCGTTCGACGAGGTCGTCCGGAAGCTCTAGGGCAGCTTGCAGCTGGGCTGCTGCCCGGCCAGCTCGTCGAGCGCGCGGCCTGCGCTGACGTGGAAGCGCAGCCAGACGAAATGCGGATGGCGCGTCGTCAAGCGCAGCATCCCGTCGTTCCCCTTCGAAAGACATCCGAGCGACGCGCGCCAGTACGGCGACCAGCGCACGGCGAGCCGGTACGTCCCGCCCGCATGCAGGAGGACGCCGATCTTCGCCTCGTCGAACGCCGCGAGCCGCGGCGCATCCGGCCCGGTGAGCATCGGCCGGGCGCCGGGGACGCGGTAGATCGTCACGTCGCGCGACCGGAACACGGGGCGGAGCATCGTGTGGCTGCGCTCGATCAACCTCGCTTCGCCGCGCGAGCTGTAGTCGGGCAACGCATTCGGGAGCACGACGTACTTGACGCCGAGGCCGCGCAGCCAGCTCAGATACGTGCCTACACCGAGCTTGTCGTAGAGCAGCTCGTTCTGCGGGAAGTCGTCCTGCCGGTACCAGCCGCGCGCCATCGGGATGCCGGCCTCCGCGAGGTAGACGGCGGGGGAGTGCGTCGACGTGTCGACCGCCTCGACGCGATACGCGGGCCCGAGATGCGCGCGCAAGAACCCGACCGCCGGCTGCCACGCCGCCGCGCTCGCGGTTCCGTCCTCCTGTCCGTGGACGTAGCTCCACGCGAGCGGCGTCACGTTCCACGCGACCGCGAGGACGACGATCGCGACGCCGAGCCACCGCGGGCGCCAGTGCCGAAGCGAGAAGACGAGCACGATCATCGGGATGGCCGCGTACCGCAGCCGCACCACGTTCTCGCCGACCGCCGACGGGATCACGAACGCGGCAACGAGTGCGGCGAGATAAACAGGAAAGAAAAAGCGGAGCACACGCGCGGTCTCGACCCGCCAGGTGAGCACGGTGCCCGCGATGCAGAACGCGATGCCGGCGGCGAACTCCGTCCCGGTGAAGGGGAACCGCCCGCCGCCGGGGAAGACGCGCCACAGCACGAACTCGACGAGCCCGGCCGCGACCACGCCTCCAACCGCGATCCAGTTCGCACGCAGCGCATCGCGGCGCGCGAGCGCGACACCGGCGAGGACGAAGAGCAGCAGCAGGAACGCGAGCGGGCTAGCAGCGAGAGTCAGGGCGGCGAGCGCCGCGAAGCGCCAGCGCCCACCCGTCTGCAGCACCCAGATCGAGAGCAGCGCAAGCGCGAACCCGAGTGCGAATGGGAACGCCGCCGAAAGCACGATTCCCGCCCACACGACCGCGAACGTCCGGCTCGACCACCGCGTCGTCGCTCCCCATTCGCGCCAGAGCACGACTGCGAACGCGAGCGCTGCGAGCGCGATCGTCGCGACCGCGAGCAGCCGAATGCCGAGGAGCGCGGCGAGCGGGTAATAGAGCAGGCTGTACGTGACGAAGCTGTAGTGGCCCGCGTACCAGAAGTTGTTCCAGAGCGTGAACCCGTGCTCGAGGAAGAGCGTCCGCTGGTACGCGTGCGCGGCGAAGTCGGTGCCGGGCGGTCCGAGCCATGCGAGCGCAGCAGCGAGCCCCGCGGCCGCCGCCGCTGACAGCCCCGCTTCGCGCACCAACGGATGTCTCAGGCTCATGGCTCTTGAGGAAGAACGGCCGCGACCGGCGGAGCGATGCGGCGTAGCACCGGCAGCGCGAGCGCCCGGTTCACGAGGCCGCCTTCGAGCGACAGCACTGCGGCGAGCCCGCCGAGCGCCACCGGCCCGGGCGAGTCGTTGACGAGGAAGGACGCCGCGATCGAGCCGAGCAGCGCGAACGCGACCGCCCGCTCGTGCCGGGATCGGCCGTAGCGCATCGCCGCCCCGCCGACGCCGACGAGCGCGGTCAGCGGGATCAGCAGCCACCACTGCTCGATCATCCGGTCGTACGCGAGCGGGACGCGGTTCGCCGCGACGTTCGCGATCCCGTCGACGCCGCCCTGCAACGCGCCGCGCAGATGATCCGGTCCAGTCGTCGCCGCATCGAGGTTGACGAGCGCGAGCACGATGACTCCCGCTATGCCGAGCGCCGGCAGCGTGTACCGCAGCCGCGCGCCGACGAGTTGCACGGCGAGGATCGCGAACGCGACGCCGACGACGATCGCGCCGCCGCCGTCGGAGCCGAGCTTGTTCTCGGCGATCGTCGCGAGCGACAGTGCACCGACGCCGAGGAATGCGAGCCACCCGAAGCGTTGCCGGACGAGTGCAGCTCCGAGCAGGGCGGGGAAGAGGAGCCACGTCTCGAGCAGGTTGGAGACGCCGAAGAAGCGGCTCGTCAGCTCCGGGCCGATCGGGGCGAGTGAGAGCGTCGACGGCCGCGCGACCATCGAAGCGGCATAGGCGGCGAGGAGACCCACGAGGGCGAGCCCGAGCGCGGTGCGGTTCCGGAGCAGCTTCGGACCGACGATGCCGCCGGCGATCGTGCTGAGGCCGAGGAGGATGACGCGCGGGGCCGCGTCACCCGCGGGGAACCATCCCTGCAGAAGGTTGATGCCGATCGCCGTACCGAACGCCGCCGGCGCGCCGCGCGGATAGAAGAGCGCGAAGAAGACGAGCAGCGACATCACGAGCACCGAGCCCGGCATCGTCGTCCCGCGCGCCACCTCGATCTGATCCTCGAGTCGATACGACGTGGCGACAGCGCCGTCGTCGCGTTTCCAGTCCAACGCATGCGGGGTCTGCAACGCAGTGCGCGCGACGTCCGCGATCGAGACGAGCCCGTCCATGCGCGTCAGGCTCGAGGTCAGCAACCCGTGATAGCCGTGCCCGAGCACCGCGATCGGATAGCGCCGGTCGTTCGGCGCCGACGTCGCGGGCGGCAGGCCGACGACGATCGCCGGGCCGTGCTGCGGGATCGACGAGCGCTGCTTCACGTGGATCAGGACGACGTCCTTCGGCCAGGGCAGGCGCGTGTTGTAGAGGATCCCGCGCACCATCCCCGCGAAGGCGGCGGCCTGGCTCGTGCGAGGCCCCGCATTCGGCACCATCAGGCCGACGGCGCCCTCGTTCGCGAGCTGCGGCAGGTCGCCGATTGTCATCCCCCGGACGACGTAGACCGGGAACACCTGCTTGTGGTGACCGGTGAAGTCGCTCGAGACTGCGGCGCCGGCGCCCGAGGCGGCTACGAGTGCGAAAGCGCACGCGAGTAGAGAAGCGCGGATCGCCTTCACAAACCGGCAGGTTAGACGAGCTGGGCCAGCACGGTCGCGCTGAACGCGCCGGCGATCCCGAGTGCCCAGCTCGCCGCGCCCGCCAGGAGGGCGACGCGCCGGGCGGCAGGCGACGAGTAGGGCGCGAGCCAGAGGAGGCTCGCGAGCCCGAACATGATCCCCACCGCGGTCTCGATCGCGTGGAAGGCGATTCCTGCCGCGAGCCCGTGACTGAAGGAGGCGCCTTGCGAGTGGAGCGCCGTGGCGATCGCGGTCGAGGTCACGCCGACGTTCATCGGGCCGAGCGGGATGAGCGCGGCGACGTCGAGCGCGAGCAGGACGACGACGGCCGCGGCGACCGGCTGCCTGATCCCGAGGGCGGCGGCGACGGAGCTCGCGGCGAGCAGCCGCCCCGCAGTCGAGGCGGAGATCCAGGCGATGACGCGGACGGCAGCGGTGCGGTCGCGACCGAGCTCGCGGAACGCATCGAGCAGGTGGGTATGCGTGTGGCGGGCGGCCACGACTGCGACGATCCCGATCGCGACGAGCGCGGCGGCGACGAGCAGCGGCCAGAGCGGGATCACACCGGCAGCCGCGCCGCCGACGACGAGCACTCCCAGCACCACCGCGCGCGCCGCGCCGAGCAGCGCGAACGCGCCGCCGGCCGACCAGACGCGCTTCGACGTGGGGAGCGTGCGTGAGAACAGCGCGATCCGGAGCGCGTCGCCCGCGCGCGCGGGCACAAACGTGTTGACGAGCGAGCCGGCTCCGTAACGGGCGCACGCCTCGGTCAGCGCGACGCGGCCGCCGCAGAGCCCGATCGCACAGCGCCAGCTGCCGGCGGCTGCGAGCAGCGAGACGGCGAAGCCGAGGCCGGCGAGCCACAGGAGCTTGGCGTCGGCTGTGCGCACGGTGTCGAGCGCGGTCTCGACGCGATTGCCGAGAAGCTGCGGCGTCGCGACGACGGTGATGAAGGCGAGCAGGAGCGCAGCGGCCGCGGCGGTTCCGCGGCGGCCGATCCGGGCGTGGATCTGGGCGAGATGTGCGCGCACCGTTCTTGGCCTTCTCTTCGTCAGACGTGGAACGGAACTTGAGGTTGGCCGGGTGCGGTGGGGGTCTTACAGTTCCTTTATGAAAGGAGCGATCGCCGCCGGGCACCCGCTGACGGCCGAAGCGGGGGCGCGCGTCCTGCGGGAGGGCGGCAGCGCCGTCGACGCCTGCATCGCGGCGGCGTTCGTGTCCTGGGTCTGCGAGAGCCCGCTGACCGGGCCGGGCGGCGGCGGCTTCATGCTCGTGCACGAGGCCGAAAGCGGGCGGACGACCGTTCTCGACTGCTTCGTCACCGTCCCGGCCGGCGCGAGCTCCGAGCCCGAGCTGCTCGAGCTCGCCGTCGACTTCGACGGGGACACGCAGCAGCTCTTCCGGACGGGTGCAGCTGCGGTCGCGGTGCCGGGCACGGCCCGCGGGCTCGCGACGGCGCACGCTCGTTGGGGACGAAAGCCCTGGGCTGAGCTGTGCGCGCCGGCGGCACGCGTTGCGCGCGAAGGATTCGAGCTGACCCCGATGCAGGGCTACCTGCATCAGATCCTCGATCCGCTGCTCCGCCACTCGCCCGAAGGCGACGCGCTCTACGGCCGAGCCGGCGGGCCGTACCGATGGGGCGACCGCTTCGCGGTGCCGGAGCTCGCCGAGACGCTCGAGCGCATCGCCTCGGCAGGCGCCGACGTGCTCTATCGCGGCGAGCTCGCGGAGCGGCTGGTCGAGCACGTGCGGAGGGGCGGCGGCGCGCTCACGCTCGACGATCTCGCGTCGTACGTCGTCGTCGAGCGAGCGCCGGTATGCGTGGAATACCGCGGCCACGAGTTCCGCTCGAATCCGCCCCCGTCGAGCGGCGGTGTGTTGATCGCGCTCGGGCTGCGTTCGCTCGGAGATGACGAGCCGACGCCGCACGCGGTCGTCGCGGCGATGGACGCACAGGAGACGGCGCGCGACGCGGCATTTGCGCGGGCACTCCATTCGGGCGACGCTGCGTTGCACGTGCTGAAGGGGACCACGCACATCTCCGTCGTCGACGCGGACGGGAACGCCGCGTCGCTCAGCGCATCACTCGGCTCGGGTAGCGGCGTCGTCGTGCCGGGCACGGGCGTGCACCTGAACAACATGCTCGGCGAGCTCGATCTCGCAGGCGCGTCGCAGCCGGGAGAGCGGCTGACGTCGATGATGGCGCCGTCGATCGTGCTGCACGACGGTGCGCCGCGGCTCGTGCTCGGGAGCGCGGGCAGCGCGCGACTCCGCGGCGCGATCCTGCAGGTGGTGGCGAACGTCGTCGCCCGCGGTTTCGACGTCGAAGCGGCGGTCGAGGCGCCGCGGGTCCACGCCGAGGGCGGCGTCGTGCACTGCGAGGATGCGGCAGTGGCCGACACGCTCGAAGCCGAAGGACGCGCCGTCGTGCGCTGGAAGGAACGCAACCTCTTCTTCGGCGGCGTCAGCGCCGTCGAGGTTCGCGACGGGGAGACCGCCGCCGCGGGCGACCCGCGCCGCGGCGGGATCGGGCTCGTCGCGTGAGCATCGACTACACGATTCGTCCCGCGGACGCGGCCGACGCGGAAGCGTTGACGCGCCTCGCCGAGGCGGTCAGTGCGGAGCCGGAGGGCTGGCTGATCTCGTCGAACGGCGAATGGCGGAGCGTGGGCGACGAGCGGCGCTACCTGAAGGCGCTCCGCCGTTACCCGCACGCGGCCGTGTTCGTCGCCGAGCGCGCCGACGGCGCGATCGTGGGGCGACTGTCGGTCGCGCGCGACCAGCATCCGGCGAGCGCGCACGTCGCCGACCTCGGCCTGATGGTCGCCTCCGACTCGCGCGGCCGCGGGATCGGCAAGGCGCTCCTCGCCGCCGCAGTCGACTGGGCGCAAGGGGCGGGAGTGCGAAAGCTCGAGCTGCACGTCTTCCCGTGGAACGAGCCGGCGATCGGGCTGTACGAGGCGTTCGGGTTCGAGCGCGAGGGCTTTCGCAAGCGCCATTACCGCCGCGACGGGCAGGACGTCGACGTGATCCTGATGGCCTACGCGACATGACCGCGGAGCTTCGGGATGCAGTGGCGCGCGCAGTCGCCGAGGCGCGCGCCGCGGTCGCGCGAGGGCGCGCGCCGAACGACGCGGCCGCGAAGGTGCGGGCTCTCGTCGCAACAGCGCCGCCGGAGGTTGCACGCGACGCGCTTGCGCAGATCGAGCGGATCGTGTCGGTGCACCGCGCTCGCTCGCTCGTCACTCCGCGTGCGCCGGCGCCTGCGACGGTGCCGGCGCGCAAGCCGGTGCTGCGGTCACGTCCGACGCTCACCGGCACGCTCGACGTCCGCCGCGAGACGCGCGACGGCGCGCTCGTCCTCCTCTGGGACGCGGCGCCGCAGGTCGTCGAGTGGGAAGTACGGATCGGCGAGCGCGACGGCCCGCGCGGCGCCTACGCCGTCCGTGAGACGCGCACGCTCGGCGCGAAGGAGACGAACGTCGAGTTGCCCGCGACATTCGCCTCGCTGCAGGTGCACGTGCTCGGGCGCGACCGCAACGGACGGCTCGTCCGCCGCGCCGTGGTCGCGGCGCTCACGCGCGACAACTGGGACGAGCGCTGGCAGCGCCGCTAGGGCGCAGACTCGGCGAACGACTCGTATGCGCGCTGCAGCACGACCGAGAGCTCCTCGCCGCGCACCTGCATCCCGCTGCGGCCCAGCCGCTTCAGCACCGCGCCGACCGGCAGCGGCCTGAGTGGCGGCGGCTCCGGTAGCACGCCCGCATGCCACAAAGCCTCGTCTGCCGGGTCGAAGACGAGCTCGCGTGCTTCGGCGTCGGCCTCGTCATCCTCTGCGGCGCGCTCGACGCACCCGCGCCACCGCAGCAGCACCACCGGCTCCTCGTCGATCGCGAGTGCGAAGGCGTACGCGGCCGCAGCCACGTGCTCGCACACGTCGCCGCCGTCGCACGTGCACGCGCGCCCGACCTCGAAGGCGCGCGGCACGAGCGGCGCGCTCCAGTCGATCGTCATCAGATGCTCGAGCTGCACCGATTGCCGCTTGCCGACGACCGCCTCCTCGAGCGGCGGATTGCCGCGCGCGGCACGCACCATCGCCGTCCAGATCCGCGGCGGCACGGGCTCTGCGCTCAGCACGACCTCGCACCCGTCGACGCGCGCCGTCACCCGGCGCTCGCGCACGTCGAGCTCTTCGACCGCACCGTCGCGCGCGAGTACGCGGCCACGCTCGGCGATGGCCGAGCCCTCGTCGCGCACGATCGCACTCGCGACGAGCCGCGCCCAGGGACCGCTGCCGACACGTTCGTTCACGCCGCGTCCTCCATCCAGTCGGGCGCGAGCGCGACGGCGGCGCGGATCGCACCGAGATCGAGCTCGCCGAGCCAGTCCTCGTGCCCGACGTGCATCACCTTCGCCGCGAGCTCGCGCTTCGACTCGAGCAGCTGGTCGATCCGCTCTTCGAGCGTCCCGGTGCAGATGAGACTGTGCACGAAGACGGGCTTGCGCTGGCCGACACGGTGGACCCGATCCGTGGCCTGCTGCTCGACGGCGGGGTTCCACCAGCGGTCGAAGTGGAAGACGTGATTCGCAGCGGGCAGGTTGAGGCCGCGGCCGCCGGCCTTGATCGAGATCACGAGCACCGACGGCCCGTCCGGCGACTCGAACTCGTGCAGCACCTCCTCGCGCTGCCGTCCGTTCAGCCGGCCGTGGAAGAAGCCGACGCCGGTGCCGAGCCTCTGCTCGAGGAACGGCACGAGCCGGTCGAAGCCCGGGTACTGCGTGAAGACGAGCGCCTTGTCGCCTGCCGGCACGGCGGCGAGCAGGTCGACGAGCCGGTCGAGCTTGCCGCTCCGCCCCTCGAGCGGGCGGCCGGTCGCGAGCACGAGCTCGGGGTGATTGCAGACCCGCTTCAGCTGGCTCAGCATCGCGAGCACCGAGCCGCGCTGACCGAAGCTGTCGCTCCGCTCCTCGATGCGCGGCCACCAGCGGTCGACCGTGGCCTGGTAGAGACTCGCCTGCTCGAGCGTCAGCTTGCAGTAGTCCTTCTCGATCGTGATCGGCGGCAGCTCGAGCTCGACCTCGGGCGCGTCCTTCGCTCGCCGCAGCACGAAGGGGCGCACGATCCCGCGCAATCGTTCGAGAGCGCGCTCGTCGTTCGCCGTCTCGATCGGCCGTGCGAACGTCCGGTCGAACCACTCGCGCGAGCCGAGCAGCCCCGGGTTGACGATGTCCATGATCGCCCAGAGCTCGCCGAGCCGATTCTCGATCGGCGTTCCCGTCATCGCGACGCGGCGCCGTGCGCGCAGCCGGCGCAACGCGCGGGCGCGCTTCGTCGCCGGGTTCTTCACGTCCTGCGCCTCGTCGAGCAGCAGGCGGTCCCATTCGACGAGTCGCAACGTCTCGACGTCGCGCATGGCGATGTCGTACGACGTGACGACGACGTCCGCTCCGAGCGCAGCCTCGACGAGCGCGTCGCCGCTCAACCGGGCGACGCCGTGATGCGACACGACGCGGAGCGACGGCGCGAACCGGTCGATCTCGGCGACCCATTGCCGAACGACGCTCATCGGGCAGACGACGAGCGTCGGGCCGACCGCTCCGTGCTCCTCGCGCTCGGACGCGAGCATCGCGATCGCCTGCACGGTCTTGCCGAGGCCCATGTCGTCGGCGAGGATCCCGCCGACGCCGAGGTCGCCGAGCATTCGCAGCCAGCCGTGGCCGCGCTTTTGGAAGCCGAAGAGCTCGAACTGCATCGACTTCGGCGTCGGCAGCGGCTGGAACCGCCGCTCGTCGTCGCCGAGCAGCTCGCGCAGGGACGGATCGAGCGTGACCTCGCCGAGCTCGAGCCCGGCTTCGTCGGTGTCGAGGCCCGACACCGCGCGGACGAGCTCGACGATCCCCGAGCCCGTCCGGCGCCGCTCGAGGAAGCGCAGCGCCCGCTCGACCTCCGAGCGGCGCACCGCGTGCCAGCGACCGGCGACGTTCAGCACCGGCGCCTTCGCGTTCACGAGCTCGTGCAGCTCGTCCTCGGACACCTCGATGTCGTCGATCGCGACGCGCCAGTCGAAGCGCATGATCGAGGCGCTCGAGAGAAGCCCGCTCGACCGGATCGTCGGGTCGCGCCGGCTCGTCGCCGTCAGGTCGAGGCGCAGCCGGCTCGGCGTGCGCACCCAGGCGCTCGGCAGCAGCACGGGGACGCCCGCTTCCTCGAGCCGCGGCATCGTCTCCCGCAGGAACCGGGCGGTCGCGTCGACGTCGAGCGACGCCTCTGTCACGCGGTCGCCGTCGAAGCGGATGTCGTGCGCCGCGAGCACCGGCTCGAGCTCGGCGATCTGCTCCACGAGTGCCGCGCGAGGATCGCTCGCGCGCAGGAACGAGAAGATGCCGGCACCGTCGTCCCAGACGAGCGCCGCCGGCAGGCTCAGCGACGGGTCGTCCTCGGCCTGCAGCCAGAGCTCGAGCACGAGCCCGTGCGCGCGCTCGTCGAGGTGCATCGCGAGCTTCCACGACGCGGCAGACCCGCGCGCGAGTGCACCGAGGCCGTCGTACACCCAGCGCGAGAGCTGGCGCTTGAGCGACGCGTAGCCGGAGTGCGCGGGCAGCGTCGACTCGGCGGCGGTCAGCCCGTCGAGGAACGCCTCTAGCGCAGAGGGCCGGCGCGTGAGCGGCGGCACGAGCCGAACGCGCTCCGCTCGCAGCCGGTCGCGTGCCAGGCGGTCGACGACGACGGGGTAGAGATCGTGCACGAGCGCCTCGCGGTCGCCGTCGAACGCGTCGGCCGCGGCCGGCGGCAGCGCGGCAGCGATCGCAGCGAGCGCGTCCTGCACGGTCGAGTCGAGCGTCGCGCCCCAGAACGCGTGCCACGCGCCGTCGCCGTACTCGAGGTACGGATGCACGAGCCCTTCGGCGAGCGAGCGCCGCGCCAATGCGACGACCGCCGCGAGGCCGGCCGCCGTCCCGCCGAGCGGCAGCGGAGGCGCCGCGAGCAGGTCGACGAGTTGCGGCACGTCGAGGCGCCGCGCAGGCAGGCCGCGCGCGAAGCCGAGGTCGGCGCGCGTCGGCTCGCCGGTGTCGAACGGGGGCGCGTCGAACCCGCCCTCCGGCGTGCGCACGAATGCGATCGCAGTGGGATCCTGCTGCCAGACGAGCTCGAGAGTGATCTCCGAAACGGGCACGAACGTCCCAGCGTAGGCGCAATGTCGGCGCCCGGCGTCCCCGAAAGGGGCCTGTCGGGACCCCCTAGTACGATGGCTTTCCCGTGCCTGCTGCGCCCGATTTCGTCCATCTCCACGTCCACTCCGAGTACTCGATCCTCGACGGGGCGTGCCGGATCCCGGCGCTCGCCGCCCGCGCCGCCGAGCTCGAGATGCCCGCGGTGGCGCTCACCGACCACGGCTCGCTCGCCGGCGCGATCGACCTCGTCAAGGAGACGAAGGACACGGGGGTCAAGCCGGTGCTCGGCTGCGAGGTCTACGTCGCCGACGACCGCAAGGCGCAGCAGAAGGGCTACGCGCACCTGACGCTCCTCGCCGAGACGAACGAGGGCTACGGCAACCTGATCAAGCTCTCCTCGCTCGGCTACCTCGAGGGCTACTACTACAAGCCGCGCGTCGACTGGGAGCTGCTCGACCAGCACTCGAGCGGGATCGTGGCGCTCTCGGGCTGCCTCTCCGGCCGCGTCTGCAAGGCGCTCGAGGAAGGCCGCGCCGACGGACGCCGAAGGCGAGCTCGACCGGCTGACGACCGATCTTCGGCAAGGACTCCGTCTACGTCGAGATGCAGAACGCGCACCTCGAGGTGCAGCAGCGCATCAACCCGCTGCTCGAGCAGCTCGCGGCGAAGCGCGGGCTGCCGACTCGTCGCGACCGGCGACGTGCACTACCTCCGGCACGAGGACGCGCGCGCGCACGAGGCGCTGCTCTGCATCCAGTCGGGCGACTCGCTGAAGAACCCGAACCACTGGCGCTTCGACACCGACCATTTCTACTTCAAGTCGCAGGCGGAGATGGCGCTCGACTTCCCCGGCCAGGGAGGCTGCCCTTCGGCGCACGCTCGAGGTCGCCGAGCGCTGCAACGTCGAGATCGAGCTCGGCCGGATCCTGCTGCCGCACTTCCCGACGCCCGGACGGCCGCGACGCCTTCGACTACCTCGTCGAGCTGTGCGAGAAGGGGCTCGAGAAGCGCTACGACAAGCTCGACGCCGGAGCTGCGCGAGCGGCTGCAGTTCGAGCTGAAGACGATCCGCGAGATGGGCTTCGCCGACTACTTCCTGATCGTCGCGGACTTCATCGGCTTCGCGAAGCGCAACGGCGTCAGCGTCGGCCCGGGCCGCGGCTCCGCGGCAGGCACGCTCGTCGCGTACTGCCTCGAGATCACCGACCTCGACCCGATCCGCTACGACCTGCTCTTCGAGCGCTTCCTCAACCCGGGCCGCAAGTCGATGCCCGACATCGACATCGACTTCGCCGTCGACGGGCCGCGAGCGCGTCATCAACTACGTCACCGAGAAGTACGGCCGCGACCGCGTCGCGCAGATCATCACCTTCGGGACGATGGCGGCGCGCGCAGCGGTGCGCGACGCCGGCCGCGTGCTCGAGGTCCCGTACGGCGTCGTCGACAAGATCGCGAAGCTGATCCCGGAGGGCCCGGGGCAGACGCTCGACGACTGCCTCAAGCGCGGGCTCGGAGCTGAAGGCAGTCCTACGACTCCGACCCGATCACGCGCGAGATCGTCGACCTCGCGAAGCCGCTCGAGGGCCTGACGCGGCAGGACGGGATCCACGCCGCCGGCGGTCGTCATCGGCGCCGCAGCCGCTGATCGAGCTGCTCCCGCTCCAGCAGAAGGGCGCCGAC
This sequence comes from uncultured Actinomycetes bacterium, assembly GCA_963838985.1. Classification (GTDB taxonomy): domain Bacteria; phylum Actinomycetota; class Thermoleophilia; order Gaiellales; family Gaiellaceae; genus Palsa-739. Next base: position 192,345 of record CAWITF010000005.1, on the reverse strand, counting down.
CAGGAGGTCGTGACGCAGTTCTCGATGAACGAACATCGAGGCGCTCGGCCTGCTGAAGATGGACTTCCTCGGCCTGCGCAACCTCGACGTGATCGACAAGGCGTGCGCGCTGATCGGCAACCTCGACATCGGCGCGATCCCGCTCGACGACAAGAAGACGTACGCGATGCTCGCGCGCGGCGAGTCGACGGGCGTCTTCCAGTTCGAGTCGTCGGGCATGCGCGAGGCGCTGCGCGCAGGTCAAGCCGACGCGTCTTCGAGGACCTGATCGCGCTCGTCGCGCTCTACCGGCCGGGCCCGATGGAGTACATCCCGGTCTACGCGAAGCGGAAGAACGGCCAGGAGCAGGTCACCTACATCGACGAGCGGCTGAAGGAGATCACCGGCATCCACGTACGGCATCTGCATCTACCAGGAGCAGTACATGGAGATCGCGAAGAAGATCGCCGGCTTCTCCCCGCAGAGGCCGACGACCTGCGCAAAGCCATCGGCAAGAAGATCCACTCGCTGATGGCCTCGCTGAAGGAGAAATTCCTCGAGGGCTGCGCGTCAAACGGCGTGTCAGCACAGACTGGCGAATCAGCTCTGGGCCGACATGGAGCAGGCGCAGGACTACTCCTTCAACAAGTCGCACGCAGCCTGCTACGCGCTGATCGCGTACCGCACCGCGTGGCTGCGCGCGAACCACCCGAAGGAGTACATGGCGGCGCTCATCTCCTCCGTGATGAACACGAAGGACAAGGTGCCGTTCTACGTCAACGCGTGCCACGAGCTCGGCGATCGAGGTGCTGCCGCCCGACGTGAACACGTCGATGATCGACTTCGCCGTCGTCGAGGGGAAGATCCGCTTCGGGCTGAACGCGGTGAAGAACGTCGGCGAGTCCGCGTGCCGCGCGATCGTGCGCGCGCGCGAGGAGGGCGGGCCGTTCACGTCGATCTGGGACTTCACCGAGCGCGTCGACCCGCAGATCGTGAACAAGCGCGCGCTCGAGTCGCTCGTCAAGTGCGGCGCGCTCGACTCGACCGGCTCGCCGCGCACGGGGATGCTCGAAGTGCCTCGAGCAGGCGCTCGCCTGGGGGCAGAAGCAGCAGTCCGACAAGCTGCTCGGCCAGGGCTCGATCTTCGACCTCGGCGACGCGGCGGCGACGACGCGGCGACGCCGCCACCATCCGACGATCGCCGCCGGCGAGTTCGAGAAGAACGAGCTGCTGCGGCTCGAGAAGGAGACGCTCGGCCTCTACGTCTCCGACCATCCGCTGACGCCGATCCGCGACCAGCTGCGCCGCAAGACCGACTGCGCGCTCAACGAGCTCGAGCGCCGCCGCGACGGCGAGATCGTCACCGTCGGCGGCATCGTCGCCGCGCTGAAGCAGATGACGACGAAGAAGGGCGACCCGATGGTCTTCGCCGGGCTCGAGGACGTCACCGGCGGCGGTCGAGGTCGTCGCGTTCAACTCCGTGTACGCGCACGCGCGCGAGCTGCTCGTGCAGCGACCGCGTGCTCATCGTCAAGGGCCGCGTCGACCACAAGGGCACGGGGGAGACGAAGCTCGTCGCGATCGAGATCACCGCGTTCGAGGCGACGCCCGAGCGCAAGGAGGTGCGGCTCAAGGTCGACGCGCGCATCGCGCCGGCCGGGCGTCGTGCGCGAGCTCGCCGCGTCGTGAAGGACTTCCCCGGCGAGGCGCCGGTCTACTCGACCTGGTCACGTCGATCGGGCCGAAGCTGCTCGAGCTCGGCCCGAACTACCGTGTGCAGCCTGTGCCGGACTTCTTCGCCGAGGTGAAGGCCTTTGCTCGGCGAGGCCGCCGTCGCCTGATTAGGGCGCCACCGCGTCAGGTACAAGTGGGGGCGTGAAGGTTGCGCTCGTCACCGGCGCCAACACGGGCATCGGGTTCTCGATGCGCGCGAGCGGCTGCTCGCCGACGGGTATGCGCTCGGCTACGCGACCGCCGGCGACGCGACTCGCACACGGAGCCGTCTGACGGCCTCCGCCGGCAGTACGGCGACGAGCGCATCCACTGGGTCTGGGGCGACCTCACCGACGCGGAACGTGCCGGCGAAGCTCGTCGCGGGCGTCGCCGGCGCGCTCGGACGGCCTCGACGTGCTCGTCAACAACGCGGGCCTCTCGACCGCGAAGCCGTTCTTCGACCTGACCGTCGACGACTTCGACCTGACCTTCGCCGTCGACGTCCGCGCGAGCTTCCTGCTCGCACAGGAGGTCGCGCGGCAGATCGACGACGGCGGCGGCTCGATCGTGAACATCACGTCCGTGCACGAGCACATCCCGCGGCCGGACTTCGCCGTCTACGCGGCGGCGAAGGCGGCGCTCGGCATGTTCAGCCGTGCGATGGCGCTCGAGCTCGGCGGTCAAGAACATCCGCGTGAACTCGGTGGCGCCCGGCGTGATCGCGACGCCGCGCAACAAGGCCGATGCGGAGACGCTGAACCCGGAGGTGCCGCTCGGCCGCCCAGGCACGCCGGAGGAGGTCGCGGCGCTCGTCGCCTGGCTCTGCTCCGACGAGGCGACCTACGCGACAGGGCAGAGCTACATCATGGACGGCGGCATGACGCAGCAGGTCGTGAGCATCCCGGCGTGATCGCGAGGCGAGCGGCGACCGCTACGTCGGCTACGTCATCCTCGCCTCGATCGTCGTCCCGCTCGCCGTCGTCGCGGCGCTCGCGGGCTCTTCTGGCGCCACCGTCACGACGACTGAGCGGCTCCCTGCCGCTACGGTGGTCGGCCGTGCCTTTCGCAACACCGCAACCAGAGACGATCTCCGCAACGTCGCGATCGTCGCGCACGTCGACCACGGCAAGACGACGCTCGTCGACGCCCTGCTCTGGCAGGCCGGCTCGTTCCGCGAGAACCAGGACGTCAACGAGCGCGTCATGGACTCGATGGACCTCGAGCGCGAGAAGGGCATCACGATCCTCGCCAAGAACACGGCGGTCCGCGTCGGCGACGACGAAGCTCAACATCGTCGACACGCCCGGGCCACGCCGACTTCGGCGGCGAGGTCGAGCGGGGGCTGACGATGGTCGACGGCGTCCTCCTGCTCGTCGACGCGAGCGAAGGGCCGCTGCCGCAGACGCGCTTCGTGCTGCGCAAGGCGCTCGAGGCGCGGCTGCCGGTCGTGCTCGTCGTCAACAAGGTCGACCGGCCGGACGCGCGCCGCGAGGAGGTCGTCGACGAGGTGTACGAGCTCTTCCTCGACCTCGACGCCGACGAGTCGCAGATCGAGTTCCCGATCGTCTACTGCGAACGCGCGCGCCGGCAAGGCCGGGCTTCGACGCCCGACGAGCTCGCCGACGACCTCGACGCCGCTCGTCGAGACGCTGCTCGCGACCGTGCCGGCGCCGTCGTACGACCCCGACCATCCGCTGCAGGCGCTCGTCACGAACCTCGACGCGTCGCCGTACGTCGGCCGGCTCGCGCTCTGCCGCATCCGCCACGGCACGCTCCGCAAGGGCGCAGCAGATCGCCTGGTGCCGCGCCGACGGGACGATCGAGAACGCGCGCGTCACCGAGCTCTACGTCACGCGAGGCGCTCGACCGCGTGCCCGCCGACGAGGCCGGGCCGGGGGAGATCGTCGCGATCGCCGGCCTCCCCGAGGTGACGATCGGCGAGACGATCGCCGACCCGGACGATCCGCGCCCGCTGCCCGTCACGACGGTCGACGAGCCGTCGCTCTCGATCACGATCGGCATCAACACGTCGCCGCTCGCCGGCACCGAGGGCGACCGGCTGACCGCGAGCCATGGTGAAGCAGCGCCTCGACCAGGAGCTCGTCGGCAACGTCTCGCTGCGCGTCCACCCGACCGCGCGGCCCGACGCGTGGGAGGTGCAGGGCCGCGGCGAGCTGCAGCTCGCGGTGCTCGTCGAGCTGATGCGGCGCGAGGGCTTCGAGCTCACGGTCGGCAAGCCGGAGGTGCTGACGCGCGAGATCGACGGCAAGACGCACGAGCCGGTCGAGCGCGTCGCGATCGACGTGCCCGAGGAGTACATCGGCGTCGTCACGCAGCTGCTCGCGCTGCGCAAGGGCGCGCTGCAGCAGATGGTCAACCACGGCACCGGCTGGGCGCGCATGGAGTACCTCGTGCCGGCGCGCGGCCTGATCGGCTTCCGCACCGAGTTCCTCACCGAGACGCGCGGCACCGGGATCCTCCACCACGTCTTCGAGGGCTGGGAGCCGTGGCACGGCGAGCTGCGCACGCGGCCGACCGGCGCGCTCGTCTCCGACCGGCGCGGCCCGACGACGGCCTTCGCGATCCTCAACCTGCAGGAGCGCGGCTCGCTCTTCGTCGGGCCGGGCGTCGAGGTCTACGAGGGGATGATCGTCGGCGAGAACGCGCGCGCCGACGACCTCGACGTGAACGCGACGAAGGAGAAGAAGCTGACGAACATGCGCGCCGCAGCTCGGACGAGACCGTGCGCCTGATCCCGCCGCGGCCGCTCTCGCTCGAGCAGGCGCTCGAGCTGATCCGCGACGACGAGTGCGTCGAGGTGACGCCGACGAGCATCCGCCTGCGCAAGGTCGAGCTGAGCGCACAGAAGCGGCAGACGCCGCCTCGCGCCGGAAGCGCGAGGCGGCGTCCGTCTCGTAAGTTGGTTCTTGGGCTAGTTCGTGCCGTCGATGCAGCCGCGGACGAAGCCGGCGGCCGAGTCGGTGTAGCCCTTGTTCGCGTTGTACGCAGCGTTCGACCAGTTGCCCTGGATCTTCCACTGCGACCCGTTCTTGAAGGTGATGAGCTGCGAGCCGAACGTCCACGCGCACTTGTCGGAGTTCTCGGCTCCGCTCGCGTCGTACCACGCGTCGAGGTTCGGGTCGGTGAGCATCTCGCTCAGCTCGTGACCGCTGACGTTGCCGAGCGCCGCGACGCCCTGGCGTATGCGGTCACCGGGCTCTGGGGATCGCAGCCCGGGTCGCCGTCGAGGTTGAAGAAGAAGCCGAAGCGAACCGTGACGCCGTTGACCGTTCCGGTGCTGTGCCACGCGCAGTACTTCGTGTTCCCGCGCTGCGTGTCGACGTAGACCGGGTAGTAGCCGTTGGCGACCGGATTCGGGATCTCCTTCGCGACCTCCGCCAGGATCTCGCTCTCCTTCGGCGCGCCCTTGGGAGCGGCCGAGGTGTCGACGAGTGAGCCGCTGTAGGAGACACGCGTGCTGACGTGCCTGCCGCTCGAGTCCGTGTACTCCGTGTTCGTGCCGAGATACGACGTGTTTCCGACCCCGCTGTAGAACGTCGCCATGCCGGCGATCTTGTCGCTGGAGGGAGTCCACGACGTGCCCCAGAAGATCGGCGTCACCTGTGCGCCGGTCGTCATGACGGCGCCGCCGTGGTACAGCAGCAGCGGTGACGCGCTCTTGCCGCGGCCCGCGTCGCCCTTGACGTGCGCAATGTTGTTGCCCTTGCTCGGCCCCGGCTCGTTCGACGCCTGCGCGACGGTGGCGCAGAACGCGAGGAGGCCGAGCGCGAGCAGCAGCGCCCTGCAGATACGACCCTTCATCGATTCACCTCTCGTCCTCGGATGACCCGGGGAGTATTCCCGGGAAAACGAGCGGATGCAATGGCCCGGAGGGCCAGCCGGCTGTCACGTATCCGGGATGAGGCCCTTGTCGCGAAGCTCGCGCAGCGCCGCCTCGGTCTTGCTCGAGCGCGAGGCCCATCCCCTGCAGGATCTCGTCGGCGTCTTCGTGAACTGGATGTCGCGGTAGTCGACCACCTGCACGTGGTTCCCCCACGGGTCGCGAAATCGAGCAGTCCGGCGGACGCGTGACCTCGACACCAGCGTCGTCGAGCGCGCGCCGGACCGCGTCCTTGTCGTCGACGACGAGCCCGAAGTGCCGCTCGCTGTCGACGTGCGGCCGCGTTCGCGAGCGAGCGCGATGAACTGGTCGCCCATGTCGACGAACGCCATCGGCCGCCGCCGCGCCCGCGCAGCTCGAGCTCGAAGAAGCGCCCGTACCACGCGAGCGCCTCGTCGACGTCGCCGACCTCGAGCGCGACGTGGTTGATGCCGACGAGCCGCGCCATGTCGAGACCGTAGCGACCCCTGGAACTCCTGCGTCGCGCGCGGTGTAGTAGGGGGTGTGGAGGGCCGTCCACGAGACGAGCGGGAGCTCGCGCTGCGCGCGGCGCGCGGCGACTCCCGCGCGTACGAAGAGCTCGTCCGACCGCATCAGGAGATCGCATTCCGAGTGGCCTACGTGATCGCACGCAACGCAGCCGACGCCCAGGATGCGACGCAGGACGCGCTGACGAAGGCGTGGCGCGCGTTCGGTCGCTTCCGCGTCGACGAGCCGCTGCGTCCGTGGCTGCTGCAGATCGTCGCGAACGAAGCGCGCAACCGGCGTCGCTCGAGCCGGGCGTCGAGAGCACCTCGCCCTGCGCGCAGCCGAGGCTTCCTCGGGAGGGGCGGCCCCCTCGCCCGAGGAGCCGTCCTCGACGGCGCGCAGCGCGCGGAGCTGCTCGCAGCTCTCGAGTCGCTGCCGCGACGCTGCACGCGAGATGCTCGCCTGCCGCTTCCTGCTCGAGCTGTGCGAAGAGGAGACGGCCGCCGCGCTCGGCGTCGCGGCCGGCACGGTGAAGTCGCGCACCGCGCGTGCGCTCGACCGCTTGCGGGAGGCGTATGGACCTCGAGCCTGAGCTGCGCGCCCTCGTCGTCGAGTGGCCGGAGACGCCGCGCTTCGCACTCGCGCCTCTCGCGCCGGCGGCGACGCTGGCCGCTTGCGGCGGCGATCGTCGTCGCCGCAGTCGCGGCGGCCTTCGCCGTGCCGCAGTCGCGCGGCGCGATCCTCCGCCTCTTCCACATCGGCGGCGGCGACGATCCGCGTCGTCGACCGGCTTCCGCGCGCGCAGGAGCGGCCGCTCGGCTCGGGCCTCGGCGTCGTCGTCACGCCGACGCGCGCCCGCGCGCTCGTGCATCTGCTCGTGCCCGATGTGTCGCCGGCGCCTGCGCTCCACCGCGCGCCGGGCAACGTCGTCTCGATTCTCTTCCGCGTCGACGGCAAGCCCGTGCTGCTGAGCGAGTACGCGGGCGGCTACTACCTGAAGAAGCTCACCGCGGGCGGGACGAGGGTCGACTTCGTGCGCGTCCGCGGCTCGGACGGGGCCTGGCTCGCCGGCCCGCAGCACGTGGTCGTCTTCCCGGCCGCGACGGCCCGGCTCGCCGGCAACGTGCTCCTCTGGGCCGACGAGACGCACGACATATCGCCTCGAAGGCCCTGGATTGACGCTGGCACGCGCCGTTCGGGTCGCCGCGCTCCCTCCGTAAGGGGGTGAACCGGGGGCGCGTTTTCCCGAAGTACCTGTGGTAAGCAATACGGTGAGATCAAGATGCCAGCAGTCGAGGAAATAGTCGAGACGGAGCTCGAGCGCGTGGAACGGTGGCGTGCCGAAGAGCTGATGCGGGCGGGGTATGACCCGGCCGGCGCCGCCGAGCTCGCGGCCAGGCTCGACATCGACCTCCACCCGCGACCTCGCTCCTCGAGCGCGGCTGCCCGCCCGACCTCGCGCTCCAGATTCTCCTCTAGGCGATAATCGGCGGCGGTGAGCGCCGTCCTCGCGTCGATCCCTTCGCCCTCGACCGGCGTCTACCACGTCGGCCCGCTGACGCTGCACATGTACGGCGTCATGCTCCTGCTCGCGATCGCGGCGTGCGTCTGGCTCACCGGGCGGCGCTGGGTCCGCTTCGGCGGCGACTGGGATCTCGTCTACCGCGTCGCGATCTGGGGCGTGATCGCGGGGATCATCGGCGCGCGCCTCTACCACGGATCACGAGCTGGAACCAGGACCCGCGATCCACGAGCACTGGTACGGGCCCTTCGCGGTCTGGCAGGGCGGGCTCGGCGTCTGGGGCGGCATCCCTTCGGCGTCGCTCGCCGGCGCCTGGGTCGTCCGGCGCTCCGGCAACAGCGTCCGGCTGTTCATGGACGCGGTCGCGCCCGGGCTGCTCCTCGCGCAGGGGATCGGGCGCTGGGGCAACTACTTGAACCAGGAGCTGTACGGCAAGCACACGACGCTGCCGTGGGCGCTCGAGATCCACGGCAAGGGGCCGCTCGAACCTCGTACCACCCGACCTTCCTCTACGAGTTCCTCTGGGACCTCCTCGGCGTGCTGCTGCTCCTCTGGGTCGACCGCCGCTTCAAGATCCGGCGGCCCGCGCTCTTCGCGCTCTACGTCTCGTGCTACACGGCGTTCCGCATGTTCGAGGAGACGCTCCGCATCGACCCGTCGAGCCACTTCCTCGGGCATGCGGCTGAACTTCTGGGTCTCGCTCGTCTGCTTCGTCGTCGAGCACGCTCTTCTTCATCTGGTGGCAGTTCCTCCGCGACGCCGCGGCGCCCGCAGCCGCGGGCGCGGAAGCGCGAAGCCGAAGCCGCGCGAGATCCCGAAGGGGCCGACGATGGCCGTCCCGCGCGGCCGCGTCCGGTAGGGCGGATACCGTACGGCCGCGTGATCGTCCGGGAGCTGGAGCTCGACCTCGACGCGTTCGAGGGCCCTTTCGACCTGCTGCTGACGCTCGTCCTCAAGGACGAGCTCGAGCTGCGGGAGATCGACGTCGCCGGGATCGTGCTCGCGTTCCTCGAGCACCTGTCCGAGCGGGACGAGCTCGACCTCGAGGCGTGCGGCGAGTTCCTCGTGCTGATCTCCGCGCTCCTCGAGCTGAAGGCGCGCGGCCTCTTCCCCGAGGAGGCGGCGGAGCTCGCCGAGCTCGAGCCGGAGGCCGCGGCGGAGGAGCTCGCGCGGCGGCTCGCCGAGTACCGGCAGATGAAGGACGCCGCCGGCTGGCTCCGCGAGCGGCTCGAGACCGAAGGCGAGCGCTACTTCCGGCTCGGCCCGGCCCCGCTCGCGCCGAAGATCGAGGCGCAGCTCGCGCCGCAGCAGCCCGAGAAGCTCGCGCAGGTGCTCCGGCTGCTCGCCAAGCGAGCCGCCGCAGGTCTCGCTCTCGCACATGGCGCTGCGCTTCCCGCCGGTGTCGCAGTTCCTCGATCGCTTCCGCGCCGTCCTTCGCCGGCGGTCGCGCTTCGACTTCGACCAGGAGGTCGCGGCGCTCTCGCGTGTCGAGCAGGCGTCGCCTTCCTCGCGCTGCTCGATCTGCGCCGCGGCGGCGAGATCACGATCGACCAGGCGGCGCCCTTCGCGCCGATCAGGATTTCCCGCACCGACGTCGAAAGAGAGGATTCATGGACGCTCCGCTCCGCCTGATCGCCTCCAACCCGCTCGACCAGCTCGCCCGCACGCTCGAGGCGCTGCTCGTCGTCGCGTCGCAGCCGTTGTCGGTGGAGGAGCTCGCGGAGGCGGCGGACGACCACGCCGAGCGCGTCGAGGCGGCGCTCGGGCTCGTGCGCGAGCGCTACAGCGAGGGCCGCAGCGGGATCGTGCTCGAGAACGTCGCCGGCGGCTGGGCGTTCCGCTCATCTCGTGAGGCGGCGACGGCGTGCGCGCGGCTCTTCGAGAAGCCGGCGCAGCGGAACCTCTCGCAGGCATCGCTCGAGACGCTTGCGATCGTCGCGTACCTCGGGCCGTGCTCGCGGCCGGACGTCGCGAGCATCCGAGGCGTCTCCGCGGACTCCGCCGTCGCGAACCTCTGCGAGCGCGGGCTGATCGCCGAAGCCGGGCGGGACGATGCCGCGGGCGGCGCGATCCGCTACCGCACGACGCCGCTCTTCGAGCGCGTCTTCGGGCTCGAGAGCCTCTCCCAGCTGCCGCGGCTCGACGACGTCGGCGAGAGCGTCGGACGCGATCCGCGACCGGCTGCACGAAGTCGCCGAGAAGCGCAGCGCCTAGCTAGGAGGGTTTGGCGGAAGTCGGCGGTGTCGCCCGGCCGCGCTGGCACGGCGCGCTGCCGCGTCCTCGGTCGTCCCGATAGCACCACTATCGGGCTCCCTGCGTCCTTGCATCGCGCCGCCCAGCACACCCGGTCGACGGGCGAGCTTCGCCAAACCCTCCTACGCGCGTGCAACCAGGTTGCGGAGCAACCTGGTTGCAATCAGGAACAGCGCGGTGAAGGCGAGTGCGATCGCCCAGAAGTCGACTGCGACGTGGCCGACGATCGCCGCGCGGACGAGCACGCCGAGCGACACGCCGGCGAGCCAGGTGACGACGAGCCGCCACCAGCCGGCGCGCGTGTAGAGGCGGACCGCGAGCGCGATCACGAACCAGCCGCCGAGGATGCAGGCGAGGTCGCGGACGAATGCCGTCGCCGACGCGTCGTGCGTCAGCACGCCGATCGCGACGAAGACGACGAGTGCTACCGCGTCGGTGAGTGGAAGCAAGCGTGGGCGCATGGAGAAAGCGGTGCCAGGCACCGTAGGTGCCTGGCACCAAGCACCGTCGTCGCGACCGACCTGCGGGCTCGGCACACGAGCGATCGGCCCTCGGCTCACGGCGCGCAAAGCAAGGCGGTCACCTGAACAGCGGGGTCAGACCCGTCGGGTCTGACCCCAGAAGAATCTCCTCGCCGCGACCGACCTGCGCGGGCGCGGCACACGAACGATCGGCCTCCGGTTCACGGCGAGCAAAGCGAAGCGGTCGCCAGTGAACAGTGGGACGCCGCGAAGCGGCGTCCCACGGGCAACTACAGCTTGCGGATGATGGCTTCCGCTTCGTCGCGCGTGAAGGCGCGCAGCGTCTCGGTCGCCTCGGCGCCGTGGCGCTGCAGCTTCGTGATGATCTCGAGCGCGAGCTCATCCGTCGGTGCCTCGAAGACCTCGACGACGTCGTACTGGCCGAGCGTGACCCAGACGCCGACGAGCTTGCCGCCGGCCTCCTCGATCGTCCGCTCGCCTTCTTCGACCCGGTCCCGCCAGGCGGGCAGACCCATCCGGCCGGTCGACGTCCACTTCATCAGCGTGACGTAGTGCGGCATCGCGCCTATCTTCTCATCCGTGCGCCTGAACGCCTATCTCGCGCGTGCGGGCATCGCGTCGCGTCGCAAGGCGGACGAGCTGATCAAGTCCGGCCGCGTGCTGGTGAACGGCTCGCCCGGCGAGCTCAACACCTTCGTCGGCAAGGCCGACCGCGTCGAGGTCGACGGACGCGAGGTGGCGCCGCAGAGGCTTTCGCATCTGCTCCTGTACAAGCCTCCCGGTCACGTGACGACGGCGCACGACCCGCAGGGCCGCCGCACCGTCGTCGAGCTCGTGCCGGAGGAGCCGCGCGTCGTTCCCGTCGGCCGGCTCGACGTGGACACCACCGGCGCGCTGCTGCTGACGAACGACGGCCCGCTCGCACACCGGCTCGCGCATCCGCGCTACGGCGTCGAGAAGACCTACGAAGCCACGGTCGAGGGCGAGCCCACCGACGACGCGCTGCGTCGCCTCGCCGCCGGCGTCGAGCTCGACGACGGCCCGACCGCGCCGGCGCGGGCGCGGCGGCTCGCGCCCGGGGTCGTGGAGCTGACGATCCACGAGGGCCGGAACCGCCAGGTGCGGCGGATGCTCGACGCCGTCGGGCACCCGGTCACGCAGCTGCATCGCAGCCGCTACGCAGGCCTCGAGCTCGACGGGCTCACGCCGGGCGAGTGGCGCGCACTCGATGCGGACGAGGTCGCGCGGCTGCGCGAGCTCACAGCCGAAGCCTGAACGTTCGCGCGAGCACGCGCACGACGACAACGCCGCGCCGCCTCGCCGGACGGCCGAGCTCGCACACCCCGCGTTCGTGCGGAAGCAACGTACGCGGCGCCGGGCGCAGCGCCGGCCGGACGCGCAGCTGCGCACAGTCCTCGGCGACGTTGCCGCGGTTCCGCACCCAGAGCTCCAGGCGGCCGTGACGAAGGCGTAGCCGCTGCGCGACGAGCCGGTGCACGATCCGCCCCGGGACGCGGACGAGCACGACGACGCCGAGCCGCAGCCGCACTCCGACAGCCGCACTCGCCCGTCGCGTCGTCAGCAGGACGAGGCCTGGATGGTCTCCCGGCGCAGCACCGCGCGGGAGCGCCGACGAGACCGCGAGGTGCGCGACGCCGCGTGCGGGCACGACGACGCGGCGCGGTCGCACGTCGAGCGGCGCAGCGTACGGGACGATCCGCGCGCGGCCCCGCAGGCCGAGCGCGAAGCCGGAGCGCGCAGCCTCGACGGCCGCCGGCCGCGCGCTCCGGTTCACGACCGTCAGCTCCTGCGTCTGCGACGCGACGAGGACGATGCGCGACGGCGAGACCGAGAGCGCGACGGCAGGCGGCGCCGCGATCATCGACCGATCACCGTGAACGTGACCGTCGCTGTGTAATGGCCCGGCGCGACGGCGGGTAGCCCCGACGCGAAGCCCACCGACGCAGGCACGACGTCACCGCTCGGCGGCGAGGCAGCCGACGTGCTCGCGAGCAGCAGATCGCTTGCGATCGGGATCGGGAGGAGCGACGCGGTCGGCGACGCGGCGATCGCCAGCGGCAGGTCGGCCGGCGTGAATGCCGAGCGATGGACGCTCAGCGCATATCCCGTTGGGCTGTTGCTGACGACCGTGACGTGCTCGGACACCGGCGGCGGCGTGTCGCCTGCGAAGACGCTGCCGAAGCTGATGCTCGTCTTCTCGAGTGCGAGCGAGAGCACGGGCTGGACGTCGAGCGCGATCGACGCTCCCTGGCTCGTGCTCCCGCCCGTCGACGTCCCGCCGGCACACGACGCAGCGGCGGAGGACGAGTTGCGCGGGCTCGGGTCGGCCGCGCTGAAGTCGTTTGCGCTGTCGTTCGTGTCGGCGCAGCCGCCATTCGCACGGAGCAGTGCATTCGCGTTGCCGAGCGCGGGCGCAGGAGATGAGCCTTCGTAGTCGGTCGCGCCGCCGTAGCCGACGAAGTCCTCGACGAACGCTGGCCCGGCGCACGAGCCTGCCGTTGCGCCGCAGCTGAGCGCGTTCGTGTCGCGGACGAGCGCGATCTTGCCGCCGCTCGCGGCGAGGTTCGACGTTCCCGTCGCGTCGGCCACGGGGAGCGCGGCGCCCGCCGTTCCGCTCGAGGCGAGCTTCACGAGGTAGTAGCCGCCGGCACGGATCGTCCCGGAGAGCGAGGTCACCGCCCACGACGTGGAGGCGGCAGAGGCGTACTGCACCGACCAGCCGGCCACGGAGACCGGCGAGGAGCTGTGGTTGACGAGCTCGACGTAGTCGTTCGCATAGGCGGCGCCCGAGTTGCCGCCGCCGGCGTAGACCTGGCTGATCGAGAGAGCTGTCGAGGAGCCGCGTGCGGCGGACGCGGCGAGAAGCGCGCAAAGGACGCAGAGCGGGACGAGCGCAGTGAGCTTGGACATGGGCACTCCGGTGGTCGAGGGGACGAAGTCCCTCCGGAATACCGGCGCACCGCGCGCCGCGAAAGTGTCCTTTTCCCTATCGGCGCGAAGGCGGCACGAAGCCGTCACAGAAAGAGCCCGGGCCCCGCGCAACGCGCGAGGCCCGGGCCGTTCGAGGTCGTGCTACGACGAAGACGCGAGCGCCTGCGCCTGCGAGACCAGGGCGTTCGCCTGGTTCGTCCAGCTCTGCGCCTGCGAGCTCGAGATCGTCGTGCCGTTGAACGCCGCGTCGTTCAGCGCTGCGCGGATGTTCGCCACGAGCGCGTTCCGTTGCGTCGTCAGATCCGAGATCGAGCTCTCGATCGAGTTGTACTTCGTCTCGTCGCTGCTCTCGATCCCCTTCGTCGAGGCCTGGAGCGTGTACTTCGAGAAGTCGCCGAAGGAGGCGTTCACCTGCTCGTACGCCTTCATCAGGTTCTTCACGTCGTTGCTCCTGAGCGCCGACGGGGTGCCGGCGAAGTTCAGGCCCTCGACGAGCACGCGTCCGTCGTCGATGTAGTCGTCCTTCAGCCCGAGGAGCGAGAGGATCGTCGGGCGGACGTTCGTGTGGTCCGTCCACGTCGTCGAGTCGACGCCGTTGTTGCGGACGCCCGGCCCCACGAAGCCCACCCAGGTGTTGCCGATCTCGTCCTGGATGTCGCCGTGGTTCCACGCGAACGCCGGCGAGAACGCACTCGGTGACACCGGTGCACGGGTTCGACGTGGTGAAGAAGAAGTCAGGGTTGCGCGAACATGGTGAACGTCGGCGTCCGGCTCGGATCGGTGTTCACCATGTGCAACGCCTGCTCCTCGACCGGGTCGGCGAGCGCCGCCGTCATCTGCACCGTCTGCACCTGGCCGGAGCCGTTGCGGACGTACGGATCGGGCGACGTCAGGCTGCCGACGTCCCGTTCGAGCTTGCGGACGCCTGCATCCGTGCGCGCCGGCTGGCCGCTGACGTAGAACGTCGGTGCGTCGTCGAGAGTGGATGTCGAAGGTGGCTCACCTGCGGGCAGGATGCCCTTGATGTTCGCGTCGACCTCGCCGATCTGGTTCGTCGGGCAGGTCGTGAGATCGGTGCACGTGCGGTGGTCGTAGACGAGCCAGTCACCACCCGGCTGCGGCGCGCCGACGCCGCCCGCGAAGTGGTCGCCCTCGTCGACCGTGATCACGAACAGCGTGTTCTGCGGCGTGATCCCGTGCTGGCGCAGGTCGTTGAAGAACTCCGCGAACGCGTCGTCGTACTGCTTCAGCTGGATGTTGTGCTGGATCTCGCCCGGCCCCGTCGCCGTGCTCGAGTACGAGTCGGTTGCGGTGATCGGGACGTGCAGGTCGTGCGCGTCGGAGATGTAGCCGTAGGTCACCGGCACGCCGTTCTCCTGCATCGCGGCGACATAGCCCAGCGTGTTCTTCGCGAGCATCCCGTCGAAGCCGGGGAAGCCGCAGAACCCGACGGGGTCGGTGATCGGGTCGCCGCTCGTGTCGTTCACGCAGGCGTTCCCGTTTGCGATCGCCGGGTCGACGTACTTCGTCCCGTAGAGCGCCTTGAAGCCCGTGTAGCCGCCCGGCTCGTCCGGGAGCAGATCCGGCTTCGCATGCGCGTTTCCGGTGCACTTGCTCGTATCCGCCTGCGAGCAGTGGATCGCGATGCCGACGAAGTCGGTCTGCGCCGTGCTGCGAGTTCGCCGACTCGCCTCGTTCCACTCCGGCGAGCCCTGGCCGAAGACCTTGCGTGATGTCGCCGGTCGCAGCTGTCGAGGTGTTCTCGAGCTCGATGTTCGCGGTGCCGACGCCGCCGACGTCACAGCCGGCGCGCGTGAACGGAACCCACGGCGCAGGCGTCGTCTTCTGCCCGTCCGTGATCATGTTCGGGAGCGGGTCGTTCACCGGGTCGACCGGGCTCGTCCAGTACTTGAACGAGCTCGTGAAGGCCGGCGACTTGTCCGCCGTGAAGTAGTCGTAGCTGTTCGAGACGGTCTGACCCTGGCGGTCCGGGTAGAGGCCGGTGAGCGAGCTCAGGATCCCGCCCGCGGTGTGCGAGATCAGGATCGTGTGGTCGTTCGTGAAGAGCGTGCCGTTCCCCTCGAGGAAGCTCTTCAGATGCGGCATCTGCTCGAGGTCTGACGCGACACTCGGGTTGTCGCGGTTGTAGTGCGTGTTGTCGAACTGCAGATAGATCACGTGCTGGATCGGTCCTGTGCCAGCTGTTCCGAGCTGGCACGGTGCTGTCGACGCGGCATTCGCGACCGAGCGGCCGATCTGCACGCCTGCAAGTGCTGCGAGGCCTGCTGCGAGCGCAGCAAAGATGAGCAGCTTCCTTCTTCTCATTTGCCCTCCCCTGTCCCCTCAAGGACGGTTGACTCGTACGACTCTCGCCGACCGCGCCAGCGGCAGGGGGCACGGGCCGGGTACGGCGAGGTTACGACATGGAGACGGAGGGTGCCACCGCTCGTCAGAGACCACGCGGGCGGGCCGCGCCGAAGAGGCGGCCGGCCTCCGAGCGCACGAATCCCATACGCTCGTACATCAGCTCGAGCGTCGGCTCCGACGCGCGCCGCGCCTTGTCCGCGCCGACCGCGAGCAGCCGCTGCAGTTCGCGCTCGTCGGCGCGCAGCGCCTCGAAGCGCTCGCGGATCGGCGTCAGCAGCGCGACGACCGACTCGCCGACGGCTTCCTTCAGGTCGCCGTACCCCGCGCCGTTGAACCGTCGTTCGAGCCCGTCGATCGTCTCCCCGGTCGCGACGCTCATGATCTCGAGCAGGTTGGACACGCCGGGCTTCGCCGCAGGGTCATAGCGGATCTCGCGCTCCGAGTCGGTGACCGCGGTCTTGAACTTCTTGCGGATCGCGTCCGGCGAGTCGGCGATGTAGACGGCGCCCTGCTCGCTCGACATCGTCGTCGACATCTTGTTCGTCGGCTCCTGGAGATCCATGATCCGCCCGCCGATCTCCGGGAACTGGCCGCCGGGTACGCGGAAGGTCTCGCCGTAGCGGTAGTTGAAGCGCTCGGCGACGTCGCGCGCGAGCTCGAGGTGCTGGCGCTGGTCGTCGCCGATCGGGACGAGATCGGTCTGGTAGAGCAGGATGTCGCCCGCCATCAGCACCGGGTACGTGAAGAGGCCTGCCGAGACGAACTCGTGGTGCTCGGACTTGTCCTTGAACTGCGTCATGCGGCCCAACTGGCCGTAGCTCGTGACGGCCGAGAGCAGCCAGGCCGCTTCGGCGTGGGCGGTCACGTGCGACTGGCAGAAGATCGTCGAGCGCTCGGCGTCGAGCCCGCTCGCGAAGAGCATCGCGGCGAGGTCGAGCGTCGAGCGGCGCAGCTCCTCCGGGTCGTACTCGACCGTGATCGAGTGCAGGTCGACGATGCAGAAGAACCCGTCGCCCGCCTCCTGGGTCTGGACGTACTGCCGGAAGCCGCCGCTGTAGTTCCCGAGCGTCTTCCGCCCGGTCGGCTGGATGCCGGAGAAGACCTTGAGCTTCTGCTGTGGCTCGGCGACGGCCATGGGTGGTTGATTCTGCCTAAGCTGCCTGCATGGCTGTGACAGGCGCACCCGAGCTCTTGATCGTCATGGGCGCGGGGGCGACGCCCGAGCAGGTCGACGACGTGGTCGCGCGCCTCGAGGAGGCGGGCTGCGCGGCGCTCGTCACCCCCGGCCGCGAGGCGACCGTGATCGGCGCGATCGGCGAGCGGGAGCTGCTTGCGGCGCTGCCGCTCGAGGGCTACGCGGGCGTCGAGCAGGTGCTGCCGATCCTGAAGCCGTACAAGCTCGTCTCGCGCGAGCTCTCGCCGGACCCGACCGTGATCGAGGCGCGCGGCCGGCGGATCGGCGACGGCTACTTCGGCTTCATCGCCGGCCCGTGCACGGTCGAGACGCGGGAGCAGACGCTCGAGACCGCGCGCTGCGTCGCCGCCGAGGGCGTGACGATGCTGCGCGGCGGCGCGTTCAAGCCGCGCACGTCCCCGTACGCGTTCCAGGGGCTCGGCGCCGAGGCGCTCGAGATCCTGCAGGAGGCGCGAGAGGAGACGGGGCTGCCGCTCGTCACCGAGCTGATGGACCCGCGCCACGTCGAGGAGGTCGTCGACGCGACCGACGTGATCCAGATCGGCGCGCGCAACATGTCGAACTTCTCCCTGCTCGCCGAGGTCGGCCGGGCGTCGAAGCCGGTGCTGCTGAAGCGCGGCCCGTCGTCGACGATCGAGGAGCTCCTGATGGCGGCGGAGTACATCGTCAAGGAGGGAAACCAGGAGGTGATCCTCTGCGAGCGCGGGATCAAGACGTTCGAGACGTCGATGCGCTTCACGCTCGACATCGGCGCGATCCCGGTGCTGAAGATGGAGACGCACCTGCCGGTGATCGTCGACCCGTCGCATCCGGCCGGTCGCCGCGACCTGGTGCTGCCGCTCGCGCGGGCCGCCGTCGCTGCGGGCGCGGACGGGATCATCGTCGAGGTGCACCCGCGCCCCGAAGAGGCGCTGTGTGACGGGCCGCAGCTGATCCCGACGTCGGACTTCCACGACTTCGCCGCGGAGATCCGCGCGCTTGCGTCGCTGATGGGCCGCGCGATCGGTTGAGGGTCGAGCCGGCCGCCGAGCTGCACGGGCACGTCGCCGTGCCCGGCGACAAGTCGATCTCGCACCGCTCGGTTCTCCTCGGCGCGATCGGCGAGGGCGAGACGCACGTCACCGGCTTCGGCCGCTCCGGCGACACCGAAGCGACGATCGCCGCGGCGCGCACGCTCGGCGTCGAGGTCGAGGAGCGCGGCCGACGACGAGCTGGTCGTCGCCGGCGTCGGCTTGCGCGGGCTGCGCGGCGGTGCCGTCGACTGCGCGAACTCCGGGACGCTGATGCGACTGCTCACCGGCGTTGCGGCTGGCCAGCCGGAGCCGACGACGCTGACCGGCGACGAGTCGCTCTCGCAGCGGCCGATGGAGCGGATCGCAGCGCCACTGCGCCAGATGGGCGCACGCATCGAGACGACAAACGGCCATGCGCCGATCCAGATCGCGGGCGCCGACGAGCTGCGCGGGATGTCGTACGAGCTGCCGGTCGCGAGTGCGCAGGTGAAGTCGGCCGTCCTCCTCGCCGGGCTTTTCGCGGCGACGCAGACGACGGTCGTCGAGCCGACGCCGACGCGCGACCACACGGAGCTGATGCTCGAGAGCGCCGGCGTGCGCGTCGTGCGCGGCCCGACCGCGCGTGACCGTGCTGCCCGCGGAGCACGCTTCGCCTCGGCGAGGTGCAGGTGCCGGGCGACTTCTCGTCGGCGGCGCCGCTCCTTGCAGCGGCCGCGCTCGTGCCCGGCAGCGACCTGACGATCCACGACCTCGGGCTGAACCCGCGCCGCACGGGCTTCCTCGACGTGCTCGAGCGGATGGGCGCGCGCATCGCCGTCTTCAACCGGCGCCGCGCGGGCCGTGAGCACGTCGGCGACGTGCAGATCGAGTACACCGAGCTCGGCGCGGTCGAGGTGACGGCGCGTGAGGTGCCGACGCTCGTCGACGAGCTGCCGCTCGTCGCGCTCCTCGCGTCGCACGCGCGCGGGCGCAGCGTCGTCCGCGGCGCGCAGGAGCTGCGCGTGAAGGAAAGCGACCGGATCGAGGCGACGGCCGACGCGTTGCAGGCGCTCGGGGCGCGTATCGCCTCGCGCGAGGACGGTTGGGAGATCACGGGCGTGCCGGCGCGTCTGCGCGGCGGCCGGATCGACGCCCGTGGTGACCACCGGATCGCGATGCTCGGCGCCGTCGCGGGCCTTGCGTCCAGGGAAGGCGTGGAGATTCGAGGGCGCCGACACGGTCGCTATAAGCTTCCCCGGGTTTTTCGAGCTGCTCGATTCGGTGGTGAGGCGATGATCGTTGCGATCGACGGGCCGGCAGGAGCCGGCAAGAGCACTGTGGCGCGCGCGCTCGCCGAGCGGCTCGGCTTCCGCTACCTCGACACGGGCGCGATGTACCGCGCGCTGACGTGGCTCGCGATGCAGCGTGGCCTCGACCTCGGCGGCGCCGACACGCTCGCCGCGCTCGCTCGTGAGGAGCCCGTGACCTTCGACGACCAAGGGCCGCGTGTGGATCGCCGGCATCGACGTCACCTCCTCGATCCGCGACACGCGCATCGACCGGATGGTCCCCGTCGTCGCGCGGCATACGCCGGTCCGCGAGGTCATGCGCGAACGCCAGCGCCAGCTCGGCCAGGACGGCAACGTCGTGATCGAGGGCCGCGACATCGGCACCGTCGTCGCGCCGAATGCGGAGGTCAAGGTCTATCTCGTCGCGGACGAAGCCGAGCGCGCGAAGCGGCGCATGGCCGATCGTCCCGGGATCGGGCGCGACGCGCTCGCGACCGACTTGAAGCTGCGCGACCAGAGCGACGCCGCCCGGATGCAGCCGGCCGACGACGCGCAGAAGATCGACACGACCGCGCTCCGCGTCGACGACGTCGTCGAACGGATCGAGACGCTCGTCCGCGAGCGCACGCCTGCGTGAACCGGGTCGAGTTTCTCTGGCCGTTCGGCCGCTACACGTTCGGCTGGCTCGGAGCTCTCTCTGCCCGCGTCCGCTACTACGGCGTCGAGCGGATCCCGAAGGAGGGGGGCGTCGTGCTCGCGCTCAACCACTTCTCCTGGATCGACATCCCGTGCTTCGGCGTCGCCTGCCCGCGGAACACGTACTTCGTCGCGAAGGTCGAGGCGCATCGCGTTCCAGGGCTCGGCCAGTTCATCCGGACGTTCGGCGCGATCTCGATCCGCCGCGGCGAGTCGGACCGCGAGGCGGTGCGCCAGATGCGAGAAGTCGTGCGGAACGGCGGCGTGCTCGGCCTCTTCGTCGAGGGGACGCGGCAGCGCTCGGGCGTTCCGGGCGAGGTGCAGCCCGGCGCCGCGATGGTCGCGATCCAGGAGGACGTGCCGGTCGTGTGCGGCGCGATCCACGGCACGCAGAGCTACCGCGTCGGCAACTTCGCGCCTGCGACCGTCGCGTGGGGGGAGCCGATGCGCTTCGAGGGCCTGCCGCGCGGCGCGAAGGGGTACCGGGCGGCGAGCGAGGAGATCCAGGCCGAGCTGCACCGCCTCTGGCGCTGGACGAAGGACATCCACGAGGCCGGGCGGCCGCGTGATGCAACGCCGCCGCGCGCGCCCGATCGGCTGCGCGCTCCGTTCCCGTTGCGCTGACGGCGGGCCGGCTGCGGATCGGGCCCAGCCCGACGCGTGGAGTCGAACCGCCCCGACGTCCGGGACGAAGATGGCTCGGTGGAGACCGTCACGCGAGCAGATGAGTCGGCGCTCGTCGCCGCGCTCCGCGCCGGGGACGAGCGGGTATTCATCGAGCTCGTCGAGGCATACACACCAGGAATGAGGCGGCTTGCGCTCACGTTCGTTCGCACCGGCGCGGTAGCCGACGAGGTCGTCCAGGAGGCATGGCTCGGCGTCCTTCGTGGCCTCGATCGTTTCGAGGGCCGCTCCTCGCTCAAGACGTGGATCAACCGGATCGTCGCGAACGTCTCACGCACCCGCGCTGCGCGCGAGGCGCGAAGCGCGCCCTTCTCTTCGCTCGCCGGGGACGAGGGCACAGCGGTCGATCCCGACCGGTTCGCGTTCGACGGGCAGTGGGCCTCGCCGATCGAGCCCTGGCAGCAAGTGCTCGACGGCGAGGCGCGCCGGGTGATCGAACGCGCGGTCGCGGCACTCCCGGAGCAGCAGCGACAGGTGATCGAGCTTCGCGACGTTCAGGGCTGGCCGGCGCACGAGGTCTGTAACGTTCTCGAGCTCAGCGAGACGAACCAGCGAGTGCTCCTGCACCGTGCGCGCACGAAGGTGCGGCTGGCGCTCGAAAGCTATCTCGGAGACGACGGATGATCACCCTGCGGAGAAAGACGGGGCTCACCTGCCAAGAGCTCGTCGAGCTCGTGACCGACTATCTCGAAGGTGCGCTCTCGCGCCGCGACCGTGCCCGGTTCGAGGCGCACATCGCGGCCTGCGGCAACTGCAGCGAGTACGTCGAGCAGTTCCGGGAGACCGTCCGTCTCACCGGCACGCTCCGCGAGGATGACGTCTCTCCTGAGGCAGCGAACGCCCTGCTCGAGCAGTTCGCGGAATGGAAGCGCACCGAGCTGTAACGGATTCCCGGCTCTCGCGACGGTAGTGCATCCGGCAATCGCCGGCACACCGACCAGGGAGACGACGTGAAGAAGAAGAGGCTCCTCACATTTGCAGCACTCGCGCTGGCCTTGGCCGCTTCGGTCGCCACGGGTACTGCGCGCGCCGACGCGAACCGAGGCGGCGTCTACACGCTCACGAATGCCGCGTCTGGCAACGGCGTCGCGTATTTCGCACGCTCGAACGGGGGCGAGCTGACGCTCGTCGCCACCTACGCGACCGGCGGTCTCGGCACCGGCGCGAACCTCGGCTCGCAGGGATCGATCGCCGTCGACGGGAACCGCCTGTTCGCGGTCAACGCAGGCAGCAACTCGATCTCGGAGTTCGAGGTGCGTGACGGCGGTCTCGAGCTCGCGACGACGTTCTCGTCGAACGGGAACCTGCCGACCAGCTTGACGGTTCACGGGAACGTGCTGTACGCACTCGATGCCGGCTCCTCGACGATCACCGGCTTCCGTGTCGACGGCAAGGATCACGTGCGCGCGATTCCCGGCTCGACGCAGTCGCTGCCCGGCTCCGGCCCGGCACAGGTCGCGTTCTCGCCGGACGGGTCGACGCTCGCGGTGACCGAGAAGACGTCGAACACGATTGACACGTTCGCCGTCTCGCGCAACGGCCGCTCGGCGCCCGGGGTCTCTTCGCCCTCCGCCGGCGGGACGCCGTTCGGGTTCTCCTTCGACGCCCGCGGCCGCGCGTTCGTCTCGGAAGCCGCAGGCTCGGCGTCCTCGTACGCCGTCGGCCCGGCAGGCGTGCAGGTGATCACCGGCGCGACGCCGACGCATCAGGGGGCACCGTGCTGGCTCGTGGTCACCCCGAACGGACGGTATGCGTACACCGCGAATGCGGCGGCCGGAACGATCTCCGGCTTCGCGATCGCCCACGACGGCAGCATCTCGCTGCTCAACCCGTCAGGCGTGTCCGGGAGCACGAGCCCCGGGAGTCATCCGCTCGACGAGGTGGTCTCTTCCGACGGCCGCTTCCTCTATGTGCTCGTCGACGGCCACCACACGATCGGGGGCTTTCGGATCGCGCCTGACGGCTCGCTGGCTCCGCTCGGCGAGTTCGGTGTGCTGCCCGCAGGTGCGGTCGGGTTGGCGGCCTAGGAAAAGCGGTGCCAGGCACCGCGCGGCGGTGCCTGGCACCACAATGACGCCGATGGCGGAACAGGAGCTCATCGGCACGGTCGCGATCGTCGGCTTTCCGAACGTCGGGAAGTCGACGCTCGTCAACCGGCTCACCGGCACCCGCGCCGCGGTCGTCCACGAGACGCCGGGCGTCACGCGCGACCGCAAGGAGCTCGTCTGCGAGTGGCGCTCGCACCGGTTCCTCCTGATCGACACCGGCGGCGTCGACATCGCCGACGAGAGCCCGATCACGCGCTCGATCGCCGACCAGGCGCGGGAGGCCGTGTCCGAGGCGGACATCGTGCTCTTCGTCGTCGACGCGCAGCTCGGGATCACGCCCGGCGACGAGGAGGTCGCCCAGATCCTGCGGGAGTCCAAGAAGCCGGTGCTCCTGCTCGCGAACAAGATCGACGACGTGCGCCACGAGACGCTCGCGCTCGAGCTGCACCGCCTCGGGATCGGCGACCCGATCCCGATCAGCGGCCTGCACGGCCACGGCACCGGCGACCTGCTCGACGAGATCGTCGACTACCTCGAGGCGCACGGCGGCAAGGGACGCGAGGAGCTGCCGGAAGAGGCGATCCGCGTCGCGATCCTCGGCCGCCCGAACGTCGGCAAGTCGAGCCTCGTGAACAAGCTGCTCGGCCGCGAGCGGGTGATCGTGTCGGAGGTGCCGGGGACGACGCGGGACTCGATCGACACCGTCCTTCGCCGCGGCGACCGCACCTTCGTCCTCGTCGACACCGCCGGCCTCCGCCGTAAACGGCGTCACCGTCAGGGCATCGAGTACTACTCGGAGCTGCGCGCGCTCGAGGCGGCGGAGCGCGCGGACGTCGCGCTCGTCCTGATCGACGCGTCGCAAGGCGTCGTCGAGCAGGACCTCGCCGTTGCCGACGTCGCGCGCAAGGCGGACTGCGCGACGCTCGTCGTGCTCGCGAAATGGGACATCAGCGAGGTCGAGCTCGAGGCCGTGCGCGGGCACCTGCGGCGGCGGCTTCGCCAGCGACCGGAGTTCATCGCCATCTCCGCGAAGACCGGCCGCGGGCTCGAGCGGCTGCTCGATCACGTCGCCGTGCTCTTCGAGCGGTACACGAAGCGGATCCCGACGCCGGAGCTGAACCGCGCCGTCGACGAGCTGCGCGCGAAGCGGCAGCCGCCCTCGCGCAACGGCAGCCGTCTCAATCTTCTCTATGCGGCGCAGATCAACCAGCGGCCGCCGCGCTTCCGTATCTTCGTCAACGACCCGTCGCTCGTCACTCGCGACTACGGGTACTGGGTGGAGAACGAGCTGCGCGAGCGCTTCGAGATGGAAGGCGTGCCGGTCTCGATCGACTTCGTGAAGCGCACGTGAGATTCCTCGTCGCCGGCGCGGGCTCGTGGGGGACGGCGTTCGCGCACGTCCTGCTCGAGCGCGGTCACGACGTCGTGCTCGGCTGCCACACGCGCGAGCAGGCGCAGGCGATCGGCGAGACGGGGCGAAACCCGCGCTACCTCGCCATCGTCGACCTGCGCCGCGTGGAGGCCGTGCACCTCGACGACGCGCCGGCCGACGTCGACGTGGCGGTGGTCGCCGTGCCGAGCGTCGCATTCGCTGCCGTCGTCGATGCACTGCCCGGGACCGCCCCGGTGCTCAGCCTGACGAAAGGCCTCGACCCGGAGACGGGCGAGCGGCTGTCGACGCGCGTCCGCACGCGTCCGGTGGCCGTCCTCTCGGGGCCGAACATCGCCGAGGAGATCGCCGTCGGGCTGCCGACGGCGGCCGTGATCGCAAGCGACGACGGCTATCTCGCGGGCGAGCTGCAGCACGCGATCAACTCGTCGGTCTTCCGCACGTACGTGAACCCGGACGTCGTCGGTGTCGAGCTCTGCGCGGCGGCGAAGAACGTGATCGCGCTCGCCGCAGGCGGCGTCGACGGGCTCGACATCGGCGACAACGCGAAGGCGTCGCTGATCACACGCGGGCTCGCCGAGATGTCGCGTCTCGGCGAAGCGGCGGGCGCGCGGCCCGAGACGTTCGCCGGCCTCGCCGGGATGGGCGACCTGATCGTCACGTGCTGGAGCCCGCGCGGGCGCAACCGCCGCGCCGGCGAGCTGATCGCGCAGGGGCGCAGTGCGGCCGAGGCCGTCGCGGAGATCGGTCAGACGGTCGAGGGGCTGACGACGGCACCCGTCCTGCACGAGCTGTCAGGCCGCCTGCGCGTGGAATTGCCGATAACGGAAGGGGTCTGCCAGGTACTCTCGGGGCAGAGCCTCACCGGCCTGGTGTCCAGGCTGATGGGGCGCGAGCCGACAGAGGAGTGAGATGAGGCGTTGGGTCACGGCAGCCGCACTCCTTGCCGCATTTGCGGTGACCACGGGCGGCTGCGCGAGCGCGGGGGCGAGCGGTCCCGGCGCGCCGGACGGCGCTGCAACCGTCGTCCCGGCGAACGCGGTCGCGTTCGTCGCCGCGAGCACGGATCTCTCCTCGTCGCAATGGCACGGCCTCGGCACGTTCGCGCTGAAGCAGCTCGAGCAGCAGACGAAGGTCGACTGGACGAAGCAGGTGCAGCCGCTCGTCGGCGGCGAGGTCGACGTCGCGCTGCTTCCCGGCAAGCAGGCCGTGGCGTTCGTGCAGCCCACCGACAGTGCGAAGCTGACGACGTTCGCGCAGAAGCACTCACTTGCGACGCGCGCCTTCGGCCACTGGACGGCGGTCGCCAAGTCCGCGGCAGCGCTCGACGAGGTCGCGGGCGCGAGCTCGCATCTCTCCGACTCGGTCGCGTTCGGCGATGCAATGAAGGCGCTGCCGAGCGGCGCGCTCGTTCGTGCCTACGTCTCCGGTGCACGCACGCAGACGCTTCTGCAGAAGCTGCCGTTGCAGATGCAGACGACGCTCCTGCCGCCGGGCGTCCACTTCAAGCTCGCCACGAAGCCGTCGGCGCTCCAGAAGAGCTACACGCTCGGCGTCGCGACGCAGGCGTTCCCGTGGCTCGCGGCGTCGCTGATCGGCACCGACCACGGGTTGAAGCTGCAGGCGGTCGCGCCCGACGGCCCGCTCGT
The DNA here is from genome assembly GCA_963838985.1 of uncultured Actinomycetes bacterium. Lineage (GTDB taxonomy): Bacteria > Actinomycetota > Thermoleophilia > Gaiellales > Gaiellaceae > Palsa-739. Next base: position 166,765 of record CAWITF010000005.1, on the reverse strand, counting down.
CGCGAGCGTCGCGCCCCGGTACGCGATCGCCCGCGCCGCGCCGTACACCTCGGCGCTCGTCGACGAGATCCCCTCCGGCGTGCTCGCCGTCGTCGACTTCAAGGTGCCGCAGGGCGGAATCTCCTCCGCTGCCGCAATCGATCCTCACGAAGCTCCTCGGCGCGAAGGCCGCCGATCTCGTCGACCAGCTGAACCAGATCGTCGGCGGCGAGACGGCGGTGTACGTGCGGCCGGCGCTCCCGATCCCCGAGGTGACGATCGTGACGCAGCCGAGCGACACGACGTCGGCGTCGACGGCGCTCGACCAGCTGCTGCAGGCTGCGCCGGCGAGCGGCCCCTTTGCCGGCGTGACGCTGCACCGCGCGGTGATCGGCGGCCAGTACGTCGTCTCCACGACGCAGAAGGGCATCGACGACTTCCGCTCCGGCGGCCCGAAGCTCTCCGCGGATCCGGCCTTCCTCGCCGCGGTCAAGGACGCGGGCATGCCGGCCCAGACGACCGGGTTCGCGTACGCGGACGTCAAGGCCGCGCTGCCGCTGCTCGCGCTCGCAGGCCTGAAGGTGCCGGCCGGGCTGCCGCAGCTCGGCGCTTTCGTCGCGTACGGCTCCGACGCGGCGAAGCAGTCGACCTTCTCTGCATTCCTGGGTGTCGGCTAGCCTGCGCGGCATGAGCCGCTCCTTCTCCTTCACCTCCGAGTCGGTCACCGAGGGCCACCCGGACAAGATCGCCGACCAGATCTCGGACTCCGTCCTCGACGCCGTCCTGACCGACGACCCGGAAGGCCGCGTCGCGTGCGAGACCCTGATCACAACCGGCCTCGTCGTCGTGGCGGGGGAGATCACGACCGACACCTACGTCGACATCCCGCGCCTCGTCCGCGAGCGCATTCGCGAGATCGGCTACACGCGCGCGAAGTACGGCTTCGACGCCGACACGTGCGGCGTCATGGTCGCCCTCGACGAGCAGTCGCCCGACATCGCGCAGGGCGTCGATGCGTCGTTCGAGGCGCAGCACGGCGACGACGATCCGCTCGACCGCGTCGGCGCCGGCGACCAGGGCATGATGTTCGGCTACGCGTCGAACGAGACGGAAGAGCTGATGCCGCTGCCGATCATGCTGGCGCACCGGCTCGCCAGCCGGCTCGCCGCGGTGCGCAAGGCCGAGGAGCTCCTGTACCTCCGCCCGGACGGCAAGACGCAGGTGACGGTGCGCTACGAGGAGGACGAGCACGGACGCCGCCGCCCCGTCGAGATCGAGCGCGTGCTCATCTCCACGCAGCATCGCGAGGGCATCGACATCGAGACGCTGATGAAGCCGGATCTCGTCGCGCACGTGCTCGAGCCGATCCTCCCGAAGGATCTCTACGACGCGAAGCGCCTCGAGGCGAAGGACTTCTTCTACTGCAACCCGACGGGCAAGTTCGTCGATCGGCGGCCCGATGGGCGACGCCGGCCTGACCGGGCGCAAGATCATCGTCGACACCTACGGCGGCGCGGCGCCGCACGGCGGCGGCGCGTTCTCGGGCAAGGACCCGACGAAGGTCGACCGCTCGGCCGCGTACGCCGCGCGCTACGTCGCGAAGAACGTCGTCGCGGCGGGGCTCGCGGAACGCTGCCAGATCCAGGTCGCGTACGCGATCGGCGTCGCGCACCCGATGTCGGTGCTCGTCGAGACGTTCGGCACCGAGGCGCAGGGTGTCTCGGTCGCGAAGATCGAGGAGCTCGTGCGCGAGCACTTCGACCTGCGGCCGGCCGCGATCCTCCGCGATCTCGACCTGCGGCGGCCGATCTACGCGAAGACCGCAGCGTACGGTCACTTCGGCCGCGACGACGGCGACTTCACGTGGGAGCGCACGGACAAGGCGGACGCACTGCGCGCCGCGGCCGGGCTCGCACAGCCGGCAACTGTCTGAGCACGTCCTCATCACCGGCGGCGCGGGCTTCATCGGCTCGCATCTCGCCGACGAGCTGCTCACTCGCGGTCATCGCGTGCGGGCGCTCGATCCGCTGATCCCGCAGGTCCACGGCGACGAGGGCCGTCCGTCCTATCTCGCCGTCGACGTCGAGCTCGTGCAAGCCGACGTCCGCGATGCCGACGCCCTCCGGCGTGCGCTCGACGGCGTCGACTCGGTCGTGCATCTCGCGGCGCGCGTCGGTGTGGGGCAGTCGATGTACGAGGTCGCCGAGTACACATCCGTGAACTCACTCGGCACCGCGGTGCTGCTCGAGGCGCTCGCCGAGCGGCCGGTACGCAAGCTCGTCGTCGCCTCGAGCATGAGCATCTACGGCGAGGGCCTCTATCTCGACGCAGATCGGCATGAGGTCGAGCCGGACGAGCGCGGGCGAGAGCAGCTCGGGCGGCGCGAGTGGGACTACCCGGGGCTCGAGCCGGTCGCGACGCCGGAGACGAAGCGGCCGGGACTCGCGTCGATCTACGCGCTGACGAAGTTCGACCAGGAGCGCGCCTGCCTCGTCGCGGGCGACGCATACGGGATCCCGACCGTCGCGCTGCGGCTCTTCAACACCTACGGGCCGCGCCAGGCGCTCTCGAATCCGTACACCGGCGTGCTCGCGATCTTCGCCGCGCGGCTGCTGAACGACCGCCCGCCGCGGATCTTCGAGGACGGCGAGCAGCGCCGCGACTTCGTCTCCGTGCACGACGTCGCGCGCGCGTTCGCGCTCGCGCTCGAAGGCGACGGAGCGAACGGCCGCGCGCGTGAACGTCGGCAGCGGACGGCGGTGACGGTGCGCGAGCTCGCGCTGCGGCTCGGCCGCGTCGTCGGGCAAGCGAGCTCGAGCCGGAGATGACGGGCGAGTTCCGCGTCGGCGACATCCGCCATTGCTTCGCCGACGTCGCGCTCGCGCGCGAGACGCTCGGCTACGAGCCCGAGGTCGAGCTCGAGGACGGCATCGCCGAGCTCGCGCAGTGGCTCGAAGGGCAGATCGCGGTCGACCGAGTCGACGCTGCGGCTGCAGAGCTGGCTAAGGGGCTCGCGCGGCTGAGGCTCTCTTCGCAGCCAGGTTGCGAAGCGACCTGGTCGCAGCCTTTCGCTACGCCGGCTTGACGAACAGGCCGGCGGCGGCCTTCTCGCTCACGGCGCGCTCGGCGCCGTCGAGCGTCGACCGTGAACTGGTCGGCGGCCGGCTCGGCGCGCGCGCATCTCGATCTCCTGCCCGGGCACGAGCCCCTGGTCGTAGAACCAGTGCAGGAGCTCGCCGTCGTGCTCGGCGAGGCGGACGATCGTCGCGCGCGCGCCGGCGCCGAGCGATGCGAGCGGCGCGAGCTCGACGTTCTCCGCCTGCTCGACGTCGGGGTCGACCGGCCAGCCGTGCGGGCAGCGCTCGGGATGGCCGAGCTTCTCGTCGATCCGCTCGATCATCTCGTCGGTGAACGTGTCGCCGAGCTCGTCGGCGCGCTCGTGCGCCTCGTGCCCGGTGTAGCCCATGAAGTCGGTGAGCAGCCGCTCGATGATCCGGTGCTTGCGGACGACGCGCTCGGCGCGCTCGCGGCCGGTCGTCGGTCAGCAGCGCCTCCTTGCGCGCGCCGCGCTCGATCAGCCCCTCGCGCCTCGAGCCGCTTCAGCATCTCGCCGGCCGACGCGCGCGAGACGCCGAGCATCTCGGCGACGCGCGAGGCGAGCGGGGGAGACCCGGCGCCGTGCGGCGTGTACTCCCCGATCGGGAAGGCGAGGAAGTAGATCGTCTCGAGGTACTCGTCGACCGAATGTCCGTGCGCCACTGCGGCTCATATTGCCGTCGAGACGGCTTGTAAGGCGTACCCTTACAGCATGAGCACCGGACACATCCTCATCCTCGGCGCGATCGCCGGCGCGACGATCTTCCTCGGGCTGCCCGTCGGGCGGCTCCGGGGCCTCGGCGCCGCAGACGCGCGCCGGGCTCTGCGCGCTCGCGACCGGCATCCTCATCTTCCTGCTCTGGGACGTGCTCACCGGCGCGGTCGAGCCGATCGACGCGGCGCTCACCGCGCGGCACTGGGGCCGCTTCTCGTGGCTCGCCGCGCTCGGCGTCGCGGGCTTCACGCTCGGCCTGATGGGTCTCGTCTACTACGCCGAGTGGATGAAGCGGCAGCGCGAACCGGCGCGCGACGACGCTCGTCGGCCCGGGCGCGGCGGCCATCGACGAGTTCGCGCAGCCGCAGCTGGCTCGACAGGCTGACGCCCGGCAAGCAGCTCGCGCTGCTCATCGCCGTCGGCATCGGCGTGCACAACTTCGGCGAAGGCCTCGCGATCGGCCAGGCCGCCGCCGCGAGCCAGATGAGCCTCGCGGTGACGCTGATCGTCGGCTTCGGCCTGCACAACGCGACCGAGGGCTTCGGCATCTGCGGCCCGATGACCGGCGAGGGCACGCAGCCGAGCTGGGGCTTCCTCGCGCTCGCTCGGCGCTGATCGGCGGCGCGCCGACGTTCCTCGGCACGCTGCTCGGCCAGGCCTGGTCGAGCGAGGCGACGTCAGGTCGTCTTCTTCGCGGTCGCCGCCGGCTCGATCCTCTACGTCGTGCAGGAGCTCTTCAACGTGAACCGCAAGTACGGGCACACCGTGCTCGTGACGTGGCTCGTGCTTCGCCGGCATCGTGCTCGGCTTCGCGACGGACTTCGTCATCACCGCCGCCGGGCGTCCTGAGCACCGCGAGGTCCGGTCCGCACGGCCGTCGACCTCGACGCTCGTCGAAGCCGGCCTCTCGGAGCCAGCCGACCTGATCGTCGACGCTCGACGGCGATGTCGTAGACCCCGGCGATCACGGTGCACCACGTCGTCGGGCCGCTCCGGCACGATCACGTCGCCGAGCACGAACGCGTCGGTGACCCGTGCGATGCGCGCGAACAGGTCGCGCTTGCCTGCGCCGTCGAGGTGGTGGACGGCGAGGCACGGACACGACGAGATCGAACGGCCCCTCCGGAAGGGGATCCTCGAGCCGCGCGACGCGCAGGTCGGCGCCGGCAGCCGGTCGCGCGCTCCGCGAGCATCGCGGCGCTCGCGTCGATCCCCGTCAGCGCGCGTCCGGGATGGCGCGCGAGCACGCGGCGCGACGTCTCGCCGGTGCCGACGCCGAGCTCGAGGATCGTCCGGACCTCGCAGCCCTCGGTCGCGGCGCCGCCTCGTCCTGCAGCTCCTCGTAGCGCGGCACCTCGTCGTGCCATCAGTACTCGAGGTAGTGCTCCGGCGTGAAAGTGGAACTCGGGCTGCTCCGTCAAGCCTACCATGGCGCCGACCATACCCCCGGCTAGGCTCGATCGATGACGCGTTCGCCTCCGTCTACCCGCTCGTGACCGCCCGGGCGGTCGCGCAGGCGTTCACGTACGAGGTGCCCGACGGGACGGAGAAGGGCGCGATCGTCGAGGTGCGCTTCGGCAACGCGCGGCGGCGCGGCGTCGTCACCGAGGTCGACGTCGCGCCGCCCGACGGCGTGAAGACGTCGCCGGTCGAGCGCGTCGCCGAGACGCTGCCGCCGGCGCTCGTCGATCTCGCGCTCTGGATCGCCGACTACTACGGCTCGACGCCTGCGCGCGCGCTCGCGCTCGTCGCGCCGTACAACGCGAAGCGGCGCGGCGAGCGCAGCGAGCCGCGGCTGGCGGCGCGCTGACAGCGGAGGCGCCGCCGGCCGAGCTGTCCGAGCACGCAGGAGCGCGTGCGCTCGCGCGCATCGACGAGCTGCTCGACGGCGACGGCGGCAACGTCCTGCTCCACGGCGCGACGGGCAGCGGCAAGACCGAGGTCTACATCCGCGCGTGCGAGGCCGCGCTCGCGCGCGGACGCGGCGCGATCGTGCTCGTCCCGGAGATCGCGCTCACGCCGCAGACGCTCGGCCGCTTCCGCGAGCGCTTCGGCGACCGCGTCGCCGTGCTGCACTCCGCGCTGACCGAGGCCGAGCGCCGCGACGAGCGCGAGCGGATCGCGTCGGGTGAGGCGCCGCGTCGTCGTCGGCGCGCGCTCGGCCGTCTTCGCGCCGGTGCCGTCGCTCGGGATCATCTGCGTCGACGAGGAGCACGACGCGTCGTACAAGCAGGAGTCGGACCCGCGCTACGACGCGCGCACCGTCGCGGCGAAGCGCGCGTCGCTCGAAGGCGCGGTCGCGATCTTCGGCTCGGCGACGCCGCGGCCGGAGTCGTGGGAGACGCTCGAGCGCCTCGAGCTCGGCGGGCGCATCGCCGCGCCGATGCCGTCGGTGCGCGTCGTCGACCTGCGCCGCGAGGCCGGCTATCCGCTGTCGGCGCCGCTCCTCGCCGAGCTCGGCGGGATCGCCGAGCGCGGCGGCAAGGCGATCCTGCTGCTCAACCGGCGCGGCGTCGCGCCCGCGGTGCACTGCCGCGCGTGCGGCGTGACGCGCCGCTGCCCCAACTGCGACGTCGCGCTGACGCTGCACGGCGACGCGCTCGCTGCGCTGCCACCACTGCGGTCGCGTCGAGGCGATGGGGGAGGCGTGCCCGGCGTGCGGCTCCGCCGAGCTCGCGCGGATCGGCGCCGGCACGCAGAAGCTCGAGCGCGAGCTCGCGAAGCACGTGCCCGAGCTCGAGGTGATCCGCCTCGACGCCGACGCGGTCGAGAAGCCGGAGTAGCTGCGCGACGCGCTCGAGCGGTTCGCGCGCGCGGAGCGCGCCGTGCTCGTCGGCACGCAGATGGTCGCGAAGGGACATCACTTCCCCGGCGTCGAGCTCGCGGCGGTCGTCGACGCCGACACCGGGCCTCGGCCTTCCCGACTTCCGCGCCGAGGAGCGCACGTTCCAGCTGATCACGCAGCTCGCAGGACGCAGCGGCCGCGACGCGCCGGGCCGCGTGATCGTGCAGACGTTCCAGCCCGACGCGCGCGCGATCGTCCTACGCCGCGCGCCACGACGTCGCGCGGCTTCCTCGAGCGGAGCTCGAGCGCCGCCGCGCGCTCGGCTACCCGCCGTTCCGGCACCTCGTGCGCATCGTCGTCTCCGGCCCCGAGCTCGGCGACGCGATGCGCGCGCTCGAGGAGCTGAAGCGCGGGCTCGGCGACGCGGAGCTGCTCGGCCCGGCGCCGCTGCTGCGGCTGCGCGGCAGGCACCGCGCGCAGCTCGTCGGCAAGACCGACCGGCCCGCGCGCGCTCGCCACCCGCGCCGCGGCGCTGCTCGTCAGCCGCCGCGCCTGCGATGCGCCGCGCCGGCCTCACGGCCGTCGTCGACGTCGACCCGCAGAGCCGTCAGACTCCGTGACGACCGTCACGTCACGGCGATGCGCTCGAACAGCACGTGGTCGCGCCACTCGCCGCGCGATGAGCAGCAGCTTGCGCGCGTAGCCCGAATCGCTCGAAGCCGTTCTTCTCGAGCACGCGCTGCGACGTGACGTTGTCGGGCAGCGTGCCCGGCCTCGACGCGATGCAGGCCGGCCTCACCGAACGCGAACGTCGACGACGTCCGCGACGGCCGCCGTCGCGAGCCCGCGGCCCGTTGCGCCGCTCGTCGACGCAGTAGCCGAGCGTTCGCCGAGCTGCAACGGCCCGCGGATCACGTCGGTCGAGGCGATCCATCCGGCGATGCTCGTCGCCGTCGTAGATCGCCCAACCGCCAGCCCTCGCCCGCCTCGTCCGCTTCGCTCGAGCCGCCGCCGCTGGCCCTTCCGCGGTGAAGAACGTCGTCGGGACGCGTCGGCTCGTACGGCGCGAGGTACTCGCGGTTCGCACGGTAGAGCGCCGCGAGCGCCGTCGGCGTCGTCCGGCGTCGAGCGGCCGGATCACGCGCGCGGCGCGGCCGCGTCGCAGGTCGGCCGGCAAGCGCTCGAGGACCCAGCGGCGTCGAGCAGCTCGCGCTGGTACGGGCGGCCGTTGATCCGCACGAAGTCGCGCGTCCTCGGATCCATCGGCAGCCGCGCCTCGGCCGGGAAGTTCGCGGTTGTGCTGGTCGATCGAGCTTGTTGATCTGCGCGGAAGCTCCAGCGCCGCGCCGTCTCGCGCCAGCGCCGCGCGAACTCGTCCGCGTCGCGCGACTCCGCCGCGAGCGTGCGCCACGCGCTCCTCGAGTTGACCTCGTGCCACTCGAGCTCGTCCTCGATCGCGCGCAGCCGGCGCATCCAATGCGGCGGGCCGCCGAGCGCGCGGATCGCCGCGTCGGCATCCGGGCGGAAGTTGCGCAGCCGCTGCCGCAGCGGCGCGCCCTTCACGGGGCTCGTCGCGAGGTCGGCCTCGAGCATCCGCCGCTCCTCGCGGTCGCGCGGCGTCTCCGGCCGGATCGCGCCCTGGCTCATGATGTCCTTGACTCTCGCGGGTCCATCCGTCGGTAGTCTGCCAACTGCATGTCGGACGTCGACGAAGGACGAGGTCGAGTCGAGGACGAAGATGAGCTCGACGCCGAGCGCGAGGCGCGGCGACGGCTTGCGCTCGCGCAGATCCGCCAGTACCCCGACGCCGCGCTGAAGATGACAGGCGCGCCCGGTCGAGCACTTCGACGACGAGCTGCGGAGCCTCGTCGAGCGGATGAAGCGGCTGATGCACGACGCGAGCGGCATCGGCCTCGCGGCGACGCAGGTCGGCGTGCTGCAGCGCGTCTTCGTCTTCCAGCCGGAGGACGAGGAGGCGTCGCGGTCGTCAACCCGGAGATCGTCGAGCGCAGCGACGAGACCGACGTCGCCGACGAGGGCTGCCTCTCGATCCAGGGCGTGCTCGTGCCGGTCGAGCGGCCGCTCGACGTCACGCTCGTCGGCAAGGACGAGAACGGCGAGGACGTGCGCTACGAGCTCGAGGACATCTACGCCGCGCGCTGCGTGCAGCACGAGACCGACCATCTCGACGGCGTGCTGATGCTCGACCGGACGACGCCGGAGGCGCGGCGCGAGGCGCTCGGCGTGCTGCGCCCGCGCATCGTCCTTTCCTGAGCATGCAGCATCGCGGTCGCAGCGACCGCGCCGTTCGGCGCCGACGTCCTCGAGCGGCTCGCAGACGAGCACGACGTCGCGCTGCTCCTGACACGCCCCGACAAGCCGCGCGGGCGCGGCCGCAAGCTCGCGCCGACGGCGGCGAAGGAGGTCGCGGAGCGGCTCGGCATCCCCGTCGCTGCAGCCGGCGCGCCTCGACGAGGATCGTCGAGCTCGCCGGCGCGACACGATCGTCGTCGCCGCGTACGGGCTGCTGATCCCCGAGTCGCTGCTCGAGCGCGCGCTCTGGCTGAACGTGCATCCGTCGCTGCTGCCGCGCTGGCGCGGCGCTGCGCCCGTCGAGCGCGCGCTGATGGCAGGCGACGCGCGCACGGGCGTGACGATCCACCGCACGACGCAGGAGCTCGACGCCGGCCCGATCGCGGCGCAGGAGGCATTCGCCTCGAGCCACGACGACGACGCAGGCGCGGTCTTCGAGCGCGCCGCCGAGATCGCCGTCGCGGCTGATCGACGACGTGCTCCCCGAGCCGGCGTTCACGCCGCAGCCGCCCGACGGCGCCACGTATGCCGAGAAGATCGCGCCCGCGGATCGCGAGCTCGACCTGGCGCGCCCCGCACGCGAGCTCGTGAACCACGTTCGCGCGCTCTCGCCGCACATCGGCGCGCGTGCGGTCATCGACGAGCGGCCGCTGATCGTCTGGAAGGCGCGCGTCGGCGACGACGGCGACGCTTCGAGCCGCTCGAGGTCCAGCCCGAGGGCGGCAAGCGCATGCCGTACGACGGCGTACCTCCGCGGGCTGCCGCTGATGGCGGTGTCGCCCGCGCGCCGCGCCGCCTACGAGGTGCTGCTGCGCGTCTTCGAGCAGGACGCGTACGCCGACCGCGCGTTCCGCACGGCAGCGCGAGGGCTCGACGAGCGCGAGCGCGCGTTCGCGCAGCGGCTCGCGTACGGCGCGGTGCAGCGCGTGCGCACGCTCGACCACGCGATCGACACGCTCGGCAAGCGGCCGGTGCGCAAGCTCGACCCGCCCGTGCGCGCGGCGCTTCGCCTCGGCGCATACCAGCTCGGCTACACCGACACCGCGCCGCACGCCGCCGCGAACGAGTCGGTCGAGCTCGTGCGCCGCGCGCGGCTCGAGCGCGCGGTCCCGTTCACGAACGCCGTGATGCGCCGTCTCGACCGAAGGGCATCCGCGCGCTGCTCGACGGGCTTCCCGACGGCCCGCTGAAGGAGTCGTACCCGGACTGGATCTACGAGACGTTCGTGCGCGACCTCGGGCGGGACGAAGCGCTCGCGCTGATGCGCGCGATGAACGAGCCGCTCGAGACCGTCGTCCGCGCGTGATCAGCGGCGACCCGCCGGCGGGCGCGGAGGCCGACCGACGTCCCTGGTGCCTACCGCGTCGACGCGCGTCGACGACCTCGCCGTTGCCGACGGACGCGATCTGGCCGCAGAGCCGCGGCTCGCAGCTCGCCGCCATCGCGTCGGCTCGCAGGAAGGCGAGCGCGTGCTCGACCTCTGCGCCGCACCGGGCGGCAAGACGACGACAGCTGCGCGGCGACGTGACGGCGGTCGAGATCGACGCGAACCGCGCGAGCGAGCTGCGCGCGAACCTCGCGACGCTCGCACGCAGACAACGTCACCGTCGTCGAGGCTGACGGCTCTGCGCTACCGCCGGAGCTCGGCGAGCTTCGACCGCGCGCTCGTCGACGCGCCGTGCTCGGGCCTCGGCGTGCTTGTCGCAGCGGCCCGACCTGCGCTGGCGCGCCGGCGCCGCTGCCCGAGCTGCAGCTCGCGCTGCTGCGCGCCGCCGCGGAGCGCGTGCGGCCCGGCGGGACGATCGTCTACTCGGTGTGCACGATCAATGTGAGGAGAACGAGAGCGATCGTCGACGCGAGCGGACTGCGCGTGCTTTCCGCTCGGCGACGAGTGGCCGCAGTACGCGCATCCGCGCCGACTCTCGAGTTCCTGCTCACGCTTCCGCACCGTCCACGGGACGAGTGGCTTCTTCATCAGCCGACTGACGGTGCTAAGTCCGGCTCGCGGCATGGCCTGGCAGGACTGGATCCGGACGGTTGAGATCGAGCCGTCGCTGTACGCGGCGGACTTCGCGCATCCTCGGCGAGCAGCTCGACGTGCTGCTGCGCACCGGCGCGCGCGTCTTCCACTTCGACGTCGGCGACGGGCACTTCGTCGAGCCGATCACGATCGGCCCGATCGTGCTCGAAGCTGTCGCGCCGATCGTGCACGCGTTCGAAGGCGGTGCAGTCGACTGCCATCTGATGGTCGACAACCCGACGCGGCACTTCCCGCAGATCGCGCGCGCGGGCGGCGACAGCGTCACCTTCCACTACGAGGCTGTCGACGACGTGCCGGGCGACGATCGCCGCGGCGCGCGAGCACGGCCTGCAGGTGGGCGTCGCGTTCAATCCCGCAGACCGAGCCCGACGACGTCGCGAGTGTCGCGGGCGACGCGGACGTCGTGCTCTGCATGAGCATCAATCCCGGCTACTCGGGTCAGGAGTTCATGCCCGACGCGCGTCGAGCGAATCGCGCGCCTGCGCGAGCTGCTGCCGACAGATGCACATCCAGGTCGACGGCGGCATCGACAACGACAACGTGCGCGAGGCCTATGACGCGGGTGCGACGCTGCTCGTCGCGGGAAGCGCGATCTTCTCGCGGGAGGATCTGCCCCGGGCGTATCGCCAGCTCGTGCAGTCGCTCGCCTGACCTCTATACGATCGCTCCATGAGCGCGAGCGAATCGTGGCCCGGGGAGCAGCCCGACCCCGACCCCGACGACGTCGAGGACGAGGCCGCCGAGCCCTACGAGGACGACGAGGACACGGGCGAGGAGCCCGAGCTTCGGATCGCGGGCCACGAGGAGGGCGAGCTCGACATCCCCGACGACGTCGGTGTGCTCGAGGGCGAGTCGCGCAGCACGCGCCGCGGGGTCGGCATCGTCGTCTCGCGCGCGGATCTCGGGGTCGCGAATCAGCTGCTCGAGTCGGCGCTCGCCGAGCTCGACCGCGCTGGCGTCGACCGTGCGCAGGTGCTCGTGATGGCGGTGCCCGGGGCGTTCGAGCTGCCGCATCGGCGCGATGGCGCTCGCGAAGACGCGCCGCTACGCGTGCATCGTCGCGCTCGGCTCCGCGACCGACTCGGACGTCGTCGCAGGCGAGGCCGCATCCGGGCTGCAGCTCGCGGGGCTCGAGACCGGCGTCCCTGTGTCGTTCGGCGTCCTCACAGGCGCCGACGGCGACCCGGCCGCGCGCGGCGCGGAGGCGGTTCGGAACGCGCTCGAGATGGCGGATCTCTTCCAGCAGCTGCGCGCGACGGCAAAAGCCGGCTGAGTCACTTTCGCTACACTGCCGCGCCGATGAGCAAGGTCTGCGCAGTCTGTGGGAAGAAGCCCGGTTTCGGTCACCACCGGAGCCACTCGATGGTCGCCACGAAGCGGCGCTTCGACCCGAACCTCCAGCGCGTCCGAGTGCTCCTGAAGGGCAAGGCGACGCGTGCCTACGTCTGCACGCGCTGCCTCAAGGCCGGCAAGGTCCAGAAGGCCATCTAGCGCAACCCTGCGCCGCGCGCTTCCGTCGAATCTCGGCGTGGAGGCAGGACAGGCGCATGCGCTCTCGTCGAGCCTCGGGCGGATCACGATCTCGAGCGAGGCGATCGCGCGGATCGTCGCGGAGACGGTGCGCGAGTCGTACGGCGTCGTCGCGATGGCCGGACGCCGCTGGCTGCCGAACCGCCCCGGCCGCGGGATCGAGATCGGGCGCGACGGCGACGACGTGACGATCGACCTGCACGTCGTCGTCGAGTACGGCTTGAACCTCGCCGAAGTGGCGTCGACGCTCCGGAACCGCGTCGGCTACGAGGTCAATCGGCTGACGGGCCTTCCCGTTCGCGCGGTCGAGGTGCACATTGACGACGTGCGGAGCGTGAAGTGAGCATGAACGGCGACCTCTTGACGGTGCAGCGGCTCGTCGACGCGGCACTCGCCTCGCTCGAGGCGAACCGCGCCCGCATCGACGACTTGAACGTCTACCCGGTGCCGGACGGCGACACCGGGACGAACCTGACCATGACCGTGCGTGCGGTCGACGAGGCGGTCGAAGCGACGTCGGCATCCGACCGCCGCTCGCTCGCGCGCGACGTGGCCCGTGGCGCGCTGATGGGCGCGCGCGGCAACTCGGGCGTGATCTTCTCGCAGATCGTGCGCGGCGCGTCCGACGTGCTCGGCGAGACGGGGTCGCAGGAGATCGACGCGCACGCGCTCGCGCTCGCGCTGCGCGGTGCGAGCGACGCGGCGTACCGGGCGGTGCGAAAACCGGTGGAGGGAACCATGCTCTCGGTGATCCGCGAGCTCGCCGAGGAGGCCGAGGCGCAGGCGACTGCGCGTTCGCCGGTCGGCGTTGTGCTCAGCGAGCTCGTCCGGCGCGGGGAGGAGGCCGTCGCGCGCACGCCGGAGCAGCTGCAGGTGCTGCGAGACGCGGGCGTCGTCGACGCCGGCGGCGCCGGCCTGCTCGAGCTCGTGCGCGGCGTCGCCGCGTACGTGACCGGCGAGCCGATCCCGCAGGTGCAGGCGTCGCACGAGCACCTCAGCGTCGAGGCGATCCACCAGGAGCCGTCGCTGCACAAGTACTGCACGGTCTTCCTGATCGAGGGCGACAAGCTCGACCGCGACGCGCTCGAGTCGGAGCTCGAGCAGCTCGGCGACTCGCTCCTCGTCGTCGGTGACGAGTCCGCGATCAAGGTGCACGTGCACACAGACGAGCCTGGTGCCGCGCTCTCCGTCGGCACGCGCGCCGGAACGATCGGCCGCGTCGAGATCGCGGACATGCACGCGCAGACCGCCGACCGCCAGGAGCGGCTGCTTGCCGCGGTGCCCGACGCGCCGCCTGCGCAGTCCGGTGTCGTCGCGGTCGTCGCGGGCGGCGGCAACCGCCGCCTCTACGAGGAGCTCGCGGACAGCGTCGGCCCGATCGGCATCGTCGAGGGCGGCCAGACGATGAACCCGTCGACGGCCGACCTGCTGCGGGCGGTGCAGTCGCTCGACGCCGAGGAGGCCGTGCTGCTGCCGAACAACTCGAACATCGTGCTCGCTGCCGAGCACGCGGCGGCGCACGCCGACCGGAAGGTGGAGGTCGTCCCGACCGAGTCGATCCCGGCGGGGCTCGCGGCGATGGTCGCCTTCGACGGGTCGCGGACAGCCGCAGAGAATGCCGCTGCGATGCGCGATGCGATCGCGGGCATCGCGACGGGCGAGGTGACGATCGCCTCGCGCGACGTGCAGATGAACGGGATCGCGATCCACGAAGGCGACTGGCTGGGGCTCGCCGACGGAAAGCCGGTCGCAGGCGGCGGCGAGTTCGACGACGTCGTCCTGACCGTCGTCCAGGAGCTGCTCCGGGGCGGCCGCTCGCTGCTGACGCTCCTCGTGGGCGAGGACGGCGCGACTCTCGACGGCGTCCTCGACCGGATCGCCGGCGCGCATCCGGGAATCGAGGTCGACGTCCAGGAGGGCGGGCAGCCCCACTACCACCTGCTGATCGGCGCGGAATAGATCCGCGTCGCGGCGGGCCGAGTAGCATCCGCTCCGCCATGGAGCGGCCGATCCGGATCCTCCTCGTCGAGGACAACCAGGTCTTCCGCGAGGCCCTCGAGTTGCTGCTCGGCATGCGCGCCGACATCGAGGTCGTCGCATCGGTCGGCGACGGCGGCGAAGCTGTCGCAGCGGTCGCGAAGCACCGGCCCGAGGTCGTCCTCATGGACTACCGCCTGCCGGGGATGGACGGCGTGCAGGCGACGAGCGCCGTGCGCGAGTCGCACCCCGACGTCGCGGTCGTCTGCCTGACCGCGTCTGCGAACGAGCGCGAGATCGAGGCGCTGTACGAAGCCGGCGCGACCGCGTGCCTGACGAAGGATCAGGAGCTCGACGACATCGTCGACGCGCTCAAACGAGCCGCCGCGTGAACCTCACCTCCGAGAACACGGCGATCGTCCTCGACTCGACCGCAGACTTCCCCGACGCGCAGGCGCACTTCCCGAACTGGCGGGTCGTCCCGCTCTACGTCAACTTCGGCACCGAGAGCTACAAGGACGGCGTCGAGCTGACCGCGCATGAGTTCTACGAGCGTCTGCGCACCTCACCCGAGCTGCCGACCACCTCGCAGCCGACTCCGGCCGACTTCCTCGCGGTCTACGAGGAGCTCGCAGAGTACGAGCGGATTCTCTCGGTGCACATCGCGGCGAACCTCTCCGGCACGTACGGCAGTGCCGGTACCGCGGCCGCGCAACTGGGCGGCGAACGCGTGCGCACGATCGACAGCGAGTCGGCGTCGGTCGCGATCTCGATGCTCGCGCTCGCGATCCAGCGGCGTCTCGAGCGCGGGACGACCGACGAGGAGATCGACGAGCTCGTCGCACGCTATCTGCGCGAGCACGGCCTGCTCTTCACGGTCGACACGCTCGAGTTCCTTGCGCGCGGCGGCCGCATCGGCAAGGCGAAGGCGTTCGCCGGGCGAGCTCTTGAACGTGAAGCCGATCCTCTCGATCCGCGACGGCGAGGTGCTCCCGTCAAGCGTGTGCGCGGCAACCGCAAGGCGTTCCAGGAGTTCGTCGACGCGCTCGAGTCGCAGACGCGGGACGAGCCGGGGCTGCGAGTCGGCATCGCGCATGCGGACGCCCCGGAGCGGATGGCCGAGCTTGGAGAAGATGGTGCGCGACATGCGCCCGCAGGCGCAGATCGAGATGGAGACGTCGCTCGGCGCGGTGATCGGCGCGCACGCGGGACCCGGGACGGTCGGCTTCTTCTGGTTCACCGACGCCGCCTGATCCGTCCGGACCGCCTTCTAATGTTGCGGTCGCTCTGGCGCCGAGCACGATGACACGAACCCGTCGACAGACGGTGTTTCGCAGGGCTGGACCAGCCGCAAGCCTGGCCGGCGACGCGCGGGCGCCCGCAGCCGCGGCGGCTCGACGCCGAGCTCGACTCGCTCCCGGGTGTCGGCGTCGACGGTGAAACGCAAGCTCGCAAAGCTCGGTCTGCGCACGCTGCGCGACCTGCTCGAGCATCGGCCGTTCCGCTACGAGAGCGCGGTCGAGGAAGTCTCGATCGCCTCGCTCGGCGGCGACGAGGAGGTCGTGATCGCGGGCGAGGTGCTCAGCGTCTCGAAGCGGCCGCTGCGCGGACGCCGCACGTTGATCACCGCGCGCATCTCGGACGGGACTGCCACGATCAGCGCCGCTTGGTTCAACCAGCCGTGGCTCGAAGAGCAGCTGCGGCCCGGGGTGCACGTTCGCCTGCGCGGCAAGCCCGGCCGCTACGGCTTCGACGTCAAGTCGCACGACATCGGCGACGGCGACGCGACGGCCGACTTCGCACCGGTCTATCCCGCGAGCGAGGAGATCACGCCGAAGACGCATGCGCACGCTCGTCGCCGCTGCGCTCGGTCACGTCGGCGACTACGTCGATCCGCTGCCTGCCGAGCTGCGCGAGCGCGAAGGCCTGCCGCTCAAGCGCGACGCGCTCTTCGCGATCCACCATCCGCAGTCAGAGGGAGAAGCGGAGACCGGCCGCGCTCGACTCGCCTTCGAGGAGCTGCTCCTCCTGCAGATCGGGATCGCCCGGCGCGCGGCCGAGCGCGAGCGCACGCTCGCACCGTCGCTCGGCGAGCCCGGCGAGCTGATCGAGCGCTACCGGACGGTGCTTCCGTTCGCGCTGACGCCGTACCAGGAGCAGGCGATCCGCGAGATCGACGCCGACCTCGAGCGGACCGTGCCGATGCAGCGGCTGCTCCAGGGCGACGTCGGCTCGGGTAAGACGGTTGTCGCGCTCTACGCGTTGCTGCGGGCGGTCGAGCACGGCCGCCAGGGCGCGTTGATGGCGCCCACCGAGACGCTGGCCGAGCAGCACTTCCTGACGATCGAAGGTCTCTGCGCCGAGCTCGGCGTCACGTGCGCGCTCCTGACGAGTGCGTCGCCGAAGAAGACGCGTGCGCGACGCGCTCGGCGCCGACGTCGTCGTCGGCACGCACGCGTTGATCCAAGAAGGCGTCGAGCTGCGCGATCTCGCGGTCGCCGTCGTCGACGAGCAGCACCGCTTCGGCGTCGAGCAGCGCAAGGCACTGAGCCAGGGCCGCGCACCGCACGTGCTGCACATGACGGCGACGCCGATCCCGCGCACGCTCGCGCTGACCGTGTACGGCGACCTCGCGGTCTCGGAGATCGCGAAGCCGCCCGCGTCGCGCAAGCCGATCGTCACGAGCTGGATCGACGGAGCGGCAGGCATCCGAGGCGTATCACGCGGCTGACGCGGCTCCTGCGCGACGGCCGCCAGGCGTACGTCGTCTGCCCGCTCGTCGAGGCGTCGGAGACGACGCTCGCGCGCGCGGCCGAGGAAGAGGCGGAGCGGCTGCGCCGTGCCGAGCTCCGCGAGTTCCGCGTCGGCTGCATGCATGGGCGCCTGAAGCCCGACGCGACGCCGCGACGCTGATGGCGCGTTTCAAGGCGGGCGAGCTCGACGTGCTCGTCGCGACGACCGTGATCGAGGTCGGCGTCGACGTCCCGAATGCGACGGTGATGATCGTGCAGGAGGCGGACCGCTTCGGCCTCGCGCAGCTCCACCAGCTGCGCGGGCGCGTCGGGCGCGGCGCGGAGCAGTCGTACTGCCTGCTCGTCTCCCGCGCCAAGGAGGAGCTGACCGAGACGGCGCAGCATCGGCTCGAGTCGCTCGTGGCGACGACCGACGGGTTCGAGCTCGCCGAGGTCGATCTCGACCTGCGCGGCGGCGGCCAGCTGCTCGGCACCCGGCAGCACGGGGCTCAGTGACCTCCGCTTTGCGCACGTCCGTCTCGACCGCCCGCTGCTCGAGCGTGCGCGCGTCGTCGCCTTCGAGCTCGGCGACGTGCCGGAGACGCTCGGCGACGCGGTCGACGAGCTGTTCTCGGGGACGGACCGACGCGCTCGCCTGACGTATCTCCTTCGTGGACCGACGGAGCTTCCTGCTCGCGGCAGCCGCCGTGCCGCCTGCGCTGCGGGCGCGCGAGCTGCCGTATGCGCTCGTCACCGCCGATACGGAGGCGCACGTCGTCGCCGTCGACCTGCTCACCGGGATCGTGCGCAAGCGCGTCGCGACCGAGCCCGGGCCGCGGAGCATCGAGCGCGTCGGGCCGTACGCCGTCGTCGCCCATACCGTCGTGGGCCGCGTCTCGATCATGCGCGGCCTCGAGGTGCGGCATGTCGTCGACGCGCTGGAGGAGCCGCGCTACACCGCCGGCGCGCACGACGGGCGGCACGCGTTCGTCACGGACGCCGGACGGACCGAGCTGCTGACGCTCGACCTCGCAGCCGGGCGCGTCGTCGGCCGCGTGAAGCTGAAGCTCTGGCCGCGCCATCTCTCGCTCTCACGCGACGGCCGGACGCTCTGGGTCGGCCTCTCGACGGCGTCGCCCCAGCTCGCAGTCGTCGACGTGACGGAGCCGCGGCGACCGCGGCTCCGCGCGTACGTGCGGCCGCCCTTCCCCGCGCACGACGTCGGCTTTGCGCCGAGCGGCCGCGTCTGGGTCACGGCAGGCGAGGCACGCTCGATCGCGGTCTACGCCGGCGGCGAGGTGCGGACGCTCGCCGCGGACGCCGCCCCGCAGCACGTCACGTTCCTCGCCGGGCGGGCGTTCGTGACGAGCGGCGACGACGGCACGCTGCGCGTCTATGAGGAGCGGACGGCCCGGCTGCTCGGCGTCACGCGTGTGCCGGTCGGCTCGTACAACGTGCAGTTCCACGCCGGGCGTGTGCTGACGCCCTCGCTGAACGCCGGCACGCTCTGCGTGCTCGACGCCGCCGGGCGGCTGCGCGAGCGCGCACACGTCGCGGCGTCCTGCCACGACGCAGCCTAGGCTGCGTCCATGCGCATCATCGCCGGCTCGCATAGCGGCCAGACGATCCATGCACCGCGAGGCGTCGACACGCGTCCGACCTCGGATCGCGTTCGCGAGAGTCTTTTCAACATCCTCGGGCCGATCGACGGTGCGAGCGTGCTCGATCTCTACGCCGGCTCGGGCGCACTCGGCCTCGAGGCGCTCTCACGCGGCGCCGGGCGCGCGGTCTTCGTCGAGCGCGATCTGGAAGCCGTCCGCGCGATCGAGCGGAACCTCGACAAGCTGCGCCTGCGGGCGACCGTCCTGCGGCAGGACGCTGTCGCCGCGCTTGCAGACCGAGACGAGGAAGTACGATCTCGTGCTCGTCGACCCCCCGTACGACATGTACACCGACCTCCAACCACAACTCGCCCGCTACCTGCCCTCCGTTCTCGCCGAGGACGGCGTGCGTCGTCGTCGAGACCGACGCGCGGATCGAGCCGGACCTGCCGTTCGAGCAACGGACGTCGCGCAAGTACGGCTCGGCGCGCATCACGGTGTACGGCATGATCACCGCGATCTGTCCAGGCTCGTACGACCCGGTGACGAACGGCCACGTCGACGTGATCACGCGCGCGTCGCGGGATCTTCGACCGCGTCGTCGTCGGCGTCGTCGGCGACCCGCGCCACAAGCAGCCGCTCTTCGCGATCGAGGAGCGCGTCGAGTTCCTTCGCTATGCGCTCGGCAATCTCGACAACGTCGAGATCGACGTCTTCCGCGAGCTCGTCGTCGAGTTCGCCAAGAAATGGGAGGCGAAGGCGATCGTGAAAGGCTTGCGCGTGATCTCGGACTTCGAGTGGGAGTTCCAGATGAACCAGCTGAACCGCCATCTCGCGCCGGACATCGAGACGATGTACGTGATGGCGAGCCCGCAGGTGAGCTTCGTCTCGTCGAGCGGCGTCAAGGAGATCGCGGCGTTCGGCGGCGACATCTCCGCGCTCGTCCCCGATCCGGTCGCAAAGCGCTTCAAGGAGCTCTTCCCGAACGGACGCCCCGGCACTCCGGAGAATCCACGGTGAGTGAACGCGACGTCGTGCTCCGCGACGGGCGGACGCTGCACGTCTACGACGAGGGCGACCCGGACGGGCTCGTCGTGGTCGAGCACCACGGCACGCCGGGCAGCGGGATCTCGTACGCGCCCGACCTCGCGCTCGCACGCGAGCGCGGGCTGCGCGTCGTCGCGTACGACCGCGCGGGCTACGGCGGCTCGACGGCAAATCCAGGACGCGCCGTTGCCGACATCGCGCACGACATCGAGGACGTGCTCGATGCCCTCGACGTCGAGCGCTTCGCGTCGCTCGGCGGCTCCGGCGGCGCGCCGCACTCGCTCGCGCTCGGCGCGCTCCTCGCCGATCGCTGCGTCGCCGTCGCAGCAGTCGCTTGCCCGACGCCGTGGGACGCCGAGGGGATCGACGTGCTCGACGGCATGGGCGAGCAGAACGTCGAGGAGTTCGACGGCTGCCGAAGCGGGCGCCGGCCCACTCGAGGCGTTCCTCGAGCCGATGGCGGAGGAGGTGCGCGCCGCGAGCGCCGGACGAGATGCGCGAGGTGCTCGTGATCGCTTCTGCCGCCCGTCGACCGCGAGGTGCTGACCGGCGATCGCGCGATGCACGCGAAGCGGAACTTCGACCGCGCGATCGAGCCCGGGATCGACGGCTGGCGTGACGACGATCTTGCCTTCATCAAGCCGTGGGGCTTCGAGCTCGACGACATCCGCGTGCCCGCTCTCCTCTGGCAGGGCGTACAGGACCTGATGGTCCCGGCCGACCATGGACGCTGGCTCGCGAAGCGGATCCCCGGCGTCGAGGCGCACATCAGCGAGCCCGACGGTCATCTCTCGATCACGGTCGGCCGCCTCGGGGAGATCCACGACTGGCTGAAAGCCCGCGGTTCTGAAGGACCTGTCCGGCGCGGCGAGACCGAGGCTAGACTTCGTCCATGGACGTCCTCGTACTGATCGACAAGCTCGACGACCTCGTGCACAACGCGAAGGCCGTCCCCCTCACCGACCAGGTTCGCATCGACCGCGAGGAGATCTACGACATCCTCGACCAGATGCGGGCGACGATCCCGGAAGAGATCAAGCAGGCGCGCTGGATCGTGAAGGAGCGCCAGGAGATGCTCGCCGAGGCGAAGCGCGAGGTCGACCGGCTGCTCGCCGAGGCGCGCGAGCAGGCCGTGCGCGAGGCGTCGCAGACCGAGATCGTGAAGATCGCCGAGCACCAGGCGCAGGACATCGTCGACGAGGCGCGCCGTGCAGGCACGCGAGACGCGACTCGAGATGGAGGACTGGGCCGACTCGATGCTCGTCGTCGCTCGAGACCAACCTCGATCAGCTTCCTCTCCGCGGTCAAGCGCGGTCGCGAACGTTTGCACGAGCGCTCGCAGGAGTCGGTTGTCGGTGCGGGCATCGGCCCGACCGGCGACGGCGCCGGCGACGACCTCGGCTACTAAGCCTCGCCCGGTCTCACCAGGCCGCTTTCGTACGCGAAGACGACCGTCTGCACGCGGTCGCGCAGCCCGAGCTTTGCGAGCACGCGGGCGACGTGGCTCTTCACGGTCGTCTCGCCGAGGAAGAGCTGCTGGGCGATCTCGGCATTCGAAAGACCGCGCGCAAGCAGGCGGAGCACCTCGCGCTCGCGGTCGCTCAGCCCAGCGGCCGCCTCGGGTACGGCGCCCGGCTCGGGCCGGCGGCAGAAGTCCTCGATCAGGCGACGGGTCACCGCCGGCGCCAAAAGCGACTCGCCGCGCGCAATCGTCCGCACGGCCGCGACGAGCTGCTCGCGCGTTGCGTCCTTCAGGAGGAAGCCGCTCGCACCGGCCTTCAACGCCCGGTAGACGTACTCGTCGAGGTCGAACGTCGTCAGCATCAACACGCGCGCGCTCGAGCCGGTCGCGGCGAGCCGCGTGGTCGCTTCGATGCCGTCGAGCTCCGGCATGCGCACGTCCATGAGGACGACGTCGGGATCGAGGCGGCGTGCCTCCGCGAGCGCAGCGCGTCCGTCGCCGGCCTCGCCGACGACCTCGATGTCGGGCTCGGCGTCGAGCAGCATGCGCAGGCCCTCGCGGACGAGGTCCTGGTCGTCGGCGAGGAGGACGCGGATCACAGCGGCGAAGACCGCGCGTGACGGCGAAGCCGCCTTCGGCCCGCGGGCCTGTCTCGAGCTCGCCGCGAAAGTGCGCGACGCGCTCCGCCATCCCGAGCAGGCCGTGCCCGCCGCCGTTCGCCCGTGCATTCGCGCGTCCGTCGTCCACGACTTCGACGACGATCGACGCCGGAAGCCGTTGCACGTGGACGGTGGCACGCTCCGCCTGTGCGTGCCGCAGGGTGTTCGTCAACGCCTCCTGCACGATGCGATAGACGCAGAGCTCGAGCGCGGGCGGCAGCCCTTCCCAGTCGCCGTCCAGCACGAGCTGCACCGTGAGCGCCGGCCGCGCGGACGCCGCTGACGAGCGCGCCGAGCGACGCGATCCCGGGCTGCGGCTCGAGCGCCGCGTCGTTCCCGTCCTCACGGAGGACGCCCAGGAGCCGCCGCATCTCGACGAGCGCCTCGCGACCGCTGCGCTCGATCTTCTCGAGGGCGTCGTCACCCGCGCCGGAGGCGCGCGCGCCGGCCGCCTGCAGGACGACGACGCTCAGGTTGTGCGACACGATGTCGTGCAGCTCGCGCGCCATCCGCGCGCGTTCTTCGCCGACCGCGGCCTCCGCCTCGAGCTCGGCTGCCTCGGTGCGTCGCGCAAGCTGCATCGCGT
Organism: uncultured Actinomycetes bacterium; assembly: GCA_963838985.1. Classification (GTDB taxonomy): domain Bacteria; phylum Actinomycetota; class Thermoleophilia; order Gaiellales; family Gaiellaceae; genus Palsa-739. The sequence goes on along the minus strand of CAWITF010000005.1, from coordinate 144,242 downwards.
CGCGTCGGCTTCGCATGTAGATGCCTGCGAGCCAGAGCGCGATCACAGCCGCGCCGAAGAACGCTGCCGCCCATTCGTTCTCCGCTGCGAGCGGGCCGTGCTGCGTGACGTTCGGGTCGTACGCGGCGTAGACGGTGTAGGCCGCCACGAGCAGCGCGAGCCCTGCGAACGCGCGCCGGCGCGAGGAGAATGCGGCGACGGAGTAGCTGACGACCGCGACAGGCCCGATCACCTCCGTCCCTTCCGGCGAGCCGTGCCAGACGCAGTACGCGTCGAGCGCTCCCATCACGAGCGCCGCGGCCAGCAGCGGCCTAGTGCGTCGTACTGCCAGCGGGACGACGAGCAGCAGCAGCAGGGGTAGCGCGCGACCGAGACGCGGGCCTGGCACGGTGTCGGCGGTCCAGATCTCGAACTGCACGAGCGCGATCGCAAGCACGATGATCGCGGCATCGACGGCAGCCGGGCGCGAGAGCCGAAGCGTCACGGGGCGGACGCTATCGCCCTGCCCGTGACGCCGCATCCTCCGCACGGACGTCGAGGTTCGTCCGCACGGACGACGCGATTCGCCCGGCCGGCCGCAGACATCGCGTCGACGCCCGCCTAGCGTCGGGTCGTCCACTCGGAGGAGGTCTCATGAACCCGCGTGACCCGAAATCGCTCCCGCAGTTGCTGATCGTCGCGGCGCTCGTGGCGGCGCCGCTTGCGTATCTCGTGTCGTCGCTCGTCGCGCCGCCGCTCGAGGCGGACGAGTCCGCCCAGCTCGCGCAGATGTCCGCGCACTCCGACCGCACGTATCTCTTCGCGCTGCTCACGATCCTCGGCTCCGCGCTACTCGTGCCGGCGATCGTCGGTGTCGTCCGGACGGCGTCCGGCTCGCCGTGGCTCGCGTATCTCGGCGGCGGGCTCGCCGAGCTCGGGATGCTGATCGCGGTCGGTGACTCGTTCGGCCTGCTCTGGGACTGGCAGCTGGCGGCTCCCGGCTCCGACCGCGGGCAGATGGCCGCGCTCCTACATCGCTTCGAGACGGTCGGCGGGATCTCGCTGATCTTCACGATCGGCGGCCTGGCGCTCGTCGCCGGCTGCGCCTTGCTCGGTGTCGCGCTGTGGCGCACCCGAGCCGTGCCTTGGTGGGCGGCGCTCGCGCTGCCGGTCGGCGCGGTCGTGAACATCGCCGGGTTCGCGTCGAACAGCCGGTTGGTCCTCGATCTCAGCGCCGTCGTCCTGCTCGCAGCGCTCGTGCCGGTCGCGATGCGGATCGCCGGGGCCGGCATGGCTCCTCGCCCCTCCGCGCAGGTCGTACCGGGGACGCCGTAGCGTCCCCGGTAGCCTGCCCGGGTGCGGAAGACGGTCGTCGAGTGGGTCGTGACGCTCGCCGTCGCGGCGATCGTCGTGCTCGCCGTGGAGGTCGAGGTCGCGCAGCCGTTCCGCGTCCCGACGTCGTCGATGGAGCCGACGCTCCTCTGCGCGCGCCCCGGTGTGGGATGCACGGCGTCGCTGAACGATCGGGTGATCGTGGCGAAGATCGTCTATCGCTTCCGGCCGCCGCACCGGTTCGAGATCGCCGTCTTCCACGCGCCTGCAGAGGCGAAGACCCGTTGCAGCGAAGGGGGCACGTATCTGAAGCGGGTGATCGGCCTGCCCGGGGAGCAGGTGAGCGAGCGCAACGGCTTCTTCTTCGTGGACGGCAAGAAGCTGCACGAGCCGTACCTGACCGAGCACGACCGCGACTCCGTGACGAAGACGTGGGCGCGGCTCGGCGCGAACGACTACTTCATGATGGGCGACAACCGGCTCGGCTCGTGCGACTCGCGCGAGTGGGGGCCGGTCGAGCGCTCGGCGTTCATCGGGCCGGTGGTCGCGACGTACTGGCCGCCGACGCGCTGGACTGTCCGTTAGCGCCCCTCCGCACCTCGTCCTCCAGGCCTCCGGAACGCGATCACACGGCGCGTCGCCGCGTCCTCGGTCGTCCCGCTAGCACCACTAGCGGGACTCCCTGCGTCCTTGCGCCGCTTGGTGCTCGCGCCCCGGAGGCGTGGCAACGAGGTGCGAAGAGGCGCTGAGCTCCTTCGCCAGCTCGACGAACGCTTCCGCTGCAGCGCTGCGATAGCGGTCTCGGTGCCAGACGATCGCGAGATGCCGCGGCGGGATGCGGTTCCCGAACGGCAGCGCGACGTACGCGGGGTTGCGCGGGTTGACGACGAGCTGCGGCACGACCGCGACGCCGAGGCCTTCCGCGACGAGCCCGACGAGCGTGCCGTTGTCGTCGCTGCGAAAGACGATGTTGAGGTCGGGCACGCGGCCGCGGAGATAGGTCTCCGGCTCGCCGACGTGGCGCCACGTGACGAGGGGCATGCCCGCGAGCTCGCGCAGCGGGGGCGCCGCGTCGCGTGACGCGAGCTCCGAGCCGGCCTGCACGAGCAGCACGTACGGGTCGCGCAGCACTTCCTCGACCTCGAACGGGCCTTCGGGAATCGGCAGGTCGGCGAATGTCAGGTCGAGCTCGCCGTGCTCGAGCAGACGCAGCAGGTCGGCGGCGTCGGTCTCCTCGCGCACGCTCACCTCGACGCGCGGCCAGTCCTGCTTGAAGCGGCGCAGGAGGCCGGGGAGGATGCGCGCGCCGACGCTCTGGTAGATGCCGACGCGAAGCGGGCCGGCGGCGCCTTCGGCGAGCGCGTTCATGTCCGCCTGCGCTGCGTCGAGCTGCGCGACGATCGCGTCGGCGTGGCGCAGCAGGAGGCGGCCGGCGTCGGTCAGGTCGACGCGACGGGGGCCGCCCGGCCGGTCGACGAGGCGCTGCCCGACGGCCGTCTCGAGCCGGGCGATCTGCTGGCTGACTGCCGACTGCGTGTAGCCGAGCTCGCGTGCCGCCGCGCCGAACGAGCGCATCCGCCCGACCGCCTCCAGGGCGGCGAGATGGCGCAGTTCGACGCCGAGAAGTCTATTAGGTTCCATAATCAATATGAACAATAGCTGGATTTGTGCTAATCATAGTGGCCTAGGCACCGTGGCTCTATGAGGCTCGCAGCTGCACTCGCCACGGTCTACGTCGTCTGGGGATCGACCTATCTCGGCATCGCCGTGGCCGACCGGACGCTGCCGCCGATGCTGATGCTCTCGGCGCGCTTCCTGCTGGCCGGCGTGCTCCTCTACGTGTGGGCGTGGCGCCGCGGCGCCGTCGCCGCCGAGCGGCCGGGCCGGCGCCAGTGGACGGCTGCTGCGCTCGTCGGGGGTGCACTCCTCGTGCTCGATACGGGCGGCGTCGCCTGGGCCGAGCAGCGGGTCGCCTCCGGGATCGCTGCGCTGCTCGTCGCCTCCGTGCCGCTCTTCATGGCCCTGATCGACCGCTTCTTCTTCGGCGTCCGCCTCGGCGTCGGCACGCTCGCCGGCATCGCGACCGGTCTGCTCGGCGTCGGCATGCTCGCCGGCGCGACCGGCGCACGTCGACGCAGCCGATGCCGTCGTCCTCCTGCTCGCGTCGCTCGCGTGGGCGGGCGGCTCCGCGTTCGCGCGCGTGGCGGCACTGCCGCGCAACCCGCTGCTCTCCTCGGCGATGCAGATGCTCTGCGCCGGCGTCGGCCTCGCGGTCGTCGGCGCGGCACGCGGCGAGGTCGGACAGGTGCACCCGGCGGCCGTCTCCGCCGCCTCCCTCGCGGCCTTCGCATTCCTCGTCGTCTTCGGCTCACTCGTCGCGTTCACGGTCTACGGCTGGCTCTTGAAGCACGCGTCGACGCCTTTGCTCTCGACGTACGCGTACGTGAATCCCGGCGTTGCGGTCTTCCTCGGCTGGCTCTTCGCGGGCGAGCACGTCGGCGGTCGTGAGCTCGCCGCCGGTGCGGTGATCCTCGCGTCGGTCGCGCTGCTGATGCTCGGGCGGCACGAGCCGCGGCAGGCGAAGCCGGTTGCGCGCCTGCGGATCGCCGACTAGCGCCGCGCTACGGTGGAGGTGTGACGACGTTCAACCTCCGTCGACTCAAGCTCCGCACCGGCGAGCAGTTCCGCGAGGAGGTTCCGGTCGAGCTCGAGCCGCTCGTGCTTGCCGGCACCGAATACGTCCCCGAGCCGGTCGAGGTGCCTGCGCAGCTGACGATCACGAAGGCGACGACCGGCAGCGTCTATCAACTGTCGTTCCGCGCGAGCTTGCACGGGCCGTGCTTCCGCTGCCTGCGCGACACCGTGGTCGTGGAGTCGGTCGACGCGCGCGAGTACCAGGCGACGAACCCGGGCGACGACGAAGAGCTGCGCTCGCCGTACATCGAGGCGGACGCGCTCGACCTCTCCGCGTGGGCGCGCGACGCGCTCGCGCTCGGTCTGCCGCTGCAGATCCTGCATGCGCCGGACTGCGCCGGCCTCTGCCCCGTGTGCGGCAAGGACCTGAACGACGAGCCGCACACGCACGACGAGATCGCCGCCGATCCGCGGTGGTCCGCACTCGACGAGTTGCGCGGGCAGCTGTAGCCAAGCGGTCGCGAAGCGACTCCCCGAAAACCGCAACCTGGTTGCATGCAACCAGGTTGCAGCTCGTTTACCGACCGATCGACGACATGTCGGCATAGCGGTCGCCGGCAGCCGCCCCGCGCGGGAATGCCTCGTCCAGCCGCTGCAGATCGTCTGCGGTCAGGTCGACGTCGGACGCTGCTGCGTTCTGCTCGAGATACGTGCGCCGCTTCGTGCCGGGGATCGGCACGACGTCGTCGCCGCGCGAGAGCACCCAGGCGAGCGCGAGTTGTGCGGGCGTGACGCCTTTCTCCTCCGCGAGCTCACGCACGAGCTCGGCCAGCCGCTGATTGCGCTCGAGGTTGTCGCCCGAGAACCGCGGATGATGCTTGCGGAAGTCGTCGTCGGCGAGCTCGTCCGGCGAGCTGAACCGGCCTGCGAGGAAGCCTCGCCCGAGCGGGCTGTACGCGACGAAGCCGATGCCGAGCTCGCGGCACGTGTCGAGAACGTCGCCCTCGGGATCGCGTGTCCACAGCGAGTACTCGGATTGAAGCGCCGTGATCGGATGCACCGCGTGTGCGCGGCGGATCGTCTCCGCCGACGCCTCCGAGAGACCCAGATGCTTCACCTTGCCCGCCTGCACGAGCTCCGCCATCGCGCCGACCGTCTCCTCGATCGGCGTGTCTGCGTCGACGCGGTGCTGGTAGTAGAGGTCGACGTGGTCGACCTGCAGCCGCGCGAGCGAGCGGTCGATCGCCGCTCGGACGTAATCCGGGCTGCCGTCGATGCGGCGAGAGCCGTCCTCATCCCAGGCGTTGCCGAACTTCGTCGCGAGCACGACCTCGTCGCGCCGTCCCGCGATCGCCTTGCCGACGAGCTCCTCGTTCGCGCCCTGCCCGTACACGTCGGCGGTGTCGAGGAAGAAGACGCCGAGCTCGAGCGCGCGGTGAATCGTCGCGATCGACTCCGCCTCGTCCGTCTCGCCGTACCACGCCGACATCCCCATGCAGCCGAGGCCCTGCGCGGAGACCGTCAATCCCTGTCCAAGCGTTCTCGTGTCCATCGGCCCACGCTACCCCCGCGGGCAGGCCCTACGCGCCGAGCCGCTATATTGGCCGCCGTCATGGCAGTCCCCAAGCGGAAAACCTCGAAGTCGCGCCGCGACAAGCGTCGCGCGACGCACGCGATCAGCGCCCCGAAGGTCAACGTCTGCCCCCAGTGCGGGCAGCCGAAGCGGCCGCACCGCGTCTGCGGGACCTGCGGCACGTACAAGGGGCGCGAGGTCGAGCCGCTCCGTTTCGACGCGCCGTAGCCCATGAGCGTCCGCATCGCGGTCGACGCCATGGGGGGCGACCGCGGTCCGGCGGAGATCGTCGCCGGCGCGCTCGAGGCTCGCAGCGCCGCGATCGAGCCGATCGTCTTCGGCGATGCCGGGCTCGACACGCACGGCCTCGAGCTCGTCGAGACGAGCGGCGTCATCTCGATGCACGAGAAGCCGGCCGAAGCCGTTCGGGGGAAACCCGACAGCTCGCTCGTCGCATCCGTTCGCGCCGTCGCCGACGGTCGCGCCGACGCGGTCGTGTCCGCGGGCAACACCGGCGCCGTCCTCGCCGCCGGCCTCCTCGAGCTCCGGCGCATCCCGGGCGTCATGCGGCCCGCGATCGCCGTGCCGATCCCGGCCGAGCGCGGCCCCTCCGTCCTCCTCGACGCGGGGGCGAACGCCGACGCGCGGCCCGAGCACCTGCTCCAGTTCGCGACGATGGGCGCCGTCTTCGCCGAGGAGATCCTCGGCGTCGCCGAGCCGCAGGTGCGCTTGCTCTCGATCGGCGAAGAGGCGGAGAAGGGCAACCAGCTCGCGCTCGAGGCGCATGCACTGCTCGCCGCGAGCGAGCTCCACTTCGCCGGCAATACCGAGGGGCGCGACATCCTCCGCGGCGCCGCCGATGTCGTCGTCACCGACGGCTTCACCGGCAACGTCGTGCTGAAGACGCTCGAGGGGACGATTCGCACGATCCTCGACGCGCTCCGCGCCGAGATCACGGCGACGCCGACCGGCAAGCTCGGCGGCCTGCTCATCCGCCCGGCGGCCCGCCGGCTTCGCCACCGACTCGACCCCGACACCTACGGAGGCGCGTATCTCCTCGGGCTCCGGGGCCTCGCGGTGATCGCGCACGGCAACTCTTCCCGTACCGCGATCGCGAACGCGATCCGGCTCGCCGCGCGCGGCGCCGAGCACGACGTGGTCGGCAGGCTCGGTGCGAGGCTGCCGCGGCACACGGAGGTTGTATGATCGGCGCGATTTTCCCGGCCCCCCAAAAATGAGGTGACATGGCAGCGTCGCGCGAGGAAGTCTTCGAGCGAGTCAAGGAAGTCCTGACCGAGCAGCTCGGGATCGAAGAGGCGGACATCACCGAGGAGGCGTCGTTCCAGGAGGACCTCGACGCGGACTCCCTCGACCTCGTCGAGCTGATCATGGAGCTCGAGGACCAGTTCGGGATCAAGATCTCGGACGAGGACGCCCAGAAGATCACGACTGTCGGGCAGGCCGTCGACTACGTCTCGTCGCACCAGTAGGTAACGAGACCCGAAACCGCGACCTCGCGCCGCTGATCGAGGCCCTGCCGCCCGAACGGGCGGCGATCGCGTTCACGCACGCGTCCTGGGCCGCGGACCGGACCGAGTCGTACGAGCGGCTCGAGTTCCTCGGCGACAGCGTGCTCGAGCTCGCGATCGCACACGAGCTCTACGCGCGCTACCCCGACTTCTCCGAGGGGCGGCTCGCGAAGCTCCGTTCGCACATCGTCTCGCGGGCGAGCTGCGCGGTCGTCGCGCGCGAGCTCGACCTCGGCTCGCGGCTCGCGCGGCAGGCAGGCGCCGACGCGAGCGAGATCGAGCGGCTCGCGATGAACAAGAACGTGCTCGCGGCGCTCCTCGAGGCGGTGCTCGGCGCCCTTTTCCTCGAGCACGGCTTCCCCGCGATCGAGGACGCGGTCGTCTCGGCGTTCGCGTCACGGATCGACTACGCGCTGACGACCCACGTCGACCACAAGACGGAGTTGCAGGAGGCGCTCGCCCGGACGGGGCGCCAGGTCACCTACGTCGTCCTGAACGCCGAAGGGCCGCCTCATGAGCGCCATTTCACGTGCGCGGCGGTCGTCGACGGCGAAAAGCTCGGCGTCGGCGAGGGCGGCTCGAAGAAGGCGGCCGAGCAGGAGGCGGCGCGCGAGGCGCTGGCGGCCGTCAGCAGCCCGGGCTGATCGCAGGCATCATGTCCGCCGTGGCCGAGAAGCGCCTGTCGAATTCCGAGCAGCAACTGCTGCGAATCGCTGAAGAAGAGGCCGAACGCGAGGAGCCGTCGGGCATCCTCGAGCTCTTCGATCGCGACGAGGACGCACCGCTCGCCCGCGACGACTCAGACGAATAGCGGCGTCCGTCTGACCCGATAGCCTGGCCCTCGGTGCACCTGCGCGCCGTCAGACTGCGTGGCTTCAAGTCCTTCCCGGATGCCGTCGAGGTACGCCTCGAGCCGGGCGTCGGCGTGATCGTCGGCCCGAACGGATCGGGGAAGTCGAACGTCGCCGACGCGATCCGCTGGGCGGCCGGGTCGCTCAGCCCGAGTGAGCTGCGCGCCGAGAAGCCCGACGACGTCCTCTTCGCCGGCGCCGCGAATCGCGGCGAGGCCGATCACTGCGAGGTCGAGCTCCTCTTCGACAACGACGACGGGACGGGCCCCGTCGACTACTCCGAGCTCTCGATCACGCGCCGGCTGCACCGCGGCGGCGAGGGCCAGTACCTCGTGAACAAGACCGCAGTGCGGCGACTCGATCTCGTCGAGCTGCTCGCCGATCTCGGGCTCGGCCAGGGCATGCACTCGATCATCGGCCAGGGGAAGGTCGAGGCGATCCTCGCCTCGAAGCCCGAGGAGCGCCGAGCGCTGATCGAGGAGGCCGCAGGCCTCGGGCGCTTCAAGGCGCGCAAGCATCGGGCCGAGCTCAAGCTCGCGCGCGTCGCGACGCAGGTCGAGCGTGCGCGCGACCTCGAAGATGAAGTGCGGAAGCGGCTGCGTCCGCTCGCACTGCAGGCGACCGCTGCCGAGCGTGCCGAGAAGCTGCGCGGTGAGATCGCGACGCTGCGTGCGCGCATCGCCGAGCTCGATCTTGCGTCGCTCGACGAGCGCCTGAGCGAAGCCGGCGAGCGCAAGTCGGCGGCGCAGCTCGCGCGCCGTGCGGCGGAGGAGAAGCTCGAAGCAGTGCTCGCCGAGCGCGGCAGCGCGGAGGAAGAGCTCGCCGATGCTGCCGGCAAGCGCGAGCAGGCGATGCAGGTGCTCTACCGGCTGCGCAGCGCGGCCGAGCGGCTCGGGCTGCGGCGCGAGACGTCGTCGACGTTCGTCGAGCACGTCCGCTCGGAGCTCGCCGACGCCGAGTCGGATGCCGGCGATCCGAGTGTCGAGGTCGCCGAGCTCGAGCAGGCTGCGCGCGACGCGGCCGAGGCTGCGCGCGTCGCCGCCGTCGAGCGCGAAGCGCGGGCCGAGCGCGCGCGGCAGGCGCTCGTGCGCGTGATCGCCGCCGAGCGAGCGCTGCGCGACGACACGCAGTCGACGCTCGACGAGCTGCTCGCTCGCCGGTCGGAGATCGAGCGCGAGCTGACGGGCGCCGCCGGCGAGCGAGAGTCCGCGCTCTCCGTCTCCTATGAATTGCGCTCGCGCGCGGCTCGGCTCGCCGTGCAGCGTGAGTCGGCGGCGAGGATGATCGCGCGACTCGACGCGGAGCTCGCGGAGGCGGAAGCGGATGCGGCACGCAGCGGCCCTTCACCCGAAGAGCTCGAGCAGCGGGCGCTGTACGCGCACGCTGCGGCACGCGATGCAGCGCACGCGCGCGACACACTCGCGGAGCGTGCCCTCACCGCGCAGGAGCGGCTCGCGACGCTCGACCGCGCTCTCGCCGAGCGCGAGGGGATCGCACCGGCTGCGCGCGCGCTCGCAGAGGACGGCGAGCGGCTTGCGCTCTCGCTGCTCGAGGTCGAGCCCGGCAGCGAGCGGGCGGTTGCAGCCGCGCTCGGGCCACGCGCGTCCGCGCTCGTCGCGCCGACCGCGAAAGCGGCACTCGCCTTGCTCGAACGCGCAGCGGCTGCAGGCCTCGGCTCGCTCCGTGTCCTCGCGGGCCGCGATCCGCGCGAGCTCGTCGCCGAGCTTCCGGTCGTCGAGAAGGACGAGCTGCTCGCCTCGACCGTTCCCGCCGTCACACGGGAGGGGTACGGCTACGACCCGCAACGCGGCGAGCTCTGGTTCGCGGGCGAGACCGCCGAGGCCGTGCTGCTCGAGCTCGAGGCTCGGCGCCGCACGCTCGCAGTCGAGGCGAAGTCGCTCGGCGAGCAGGCGCGCATCGCAGAGCGCGCTGCCGACGCCGCCGACGCCGACGCCGCAAGCGCCGACGCTGCGTTCGCCGCCGCCGCTCCGCGCTTGCGCTTGCGCCGTGCGGACGTGCAGACGCTGAAGGCGCTCCTCGCCGCCGTGAACCGGCTCGAGCGCGCGCTGACCGCACTCGACGACGCCGTCGAGATCGTCGAGGCGCCGCTGCGCGCGCGCGGCGAGGCCGGAGCCGAGCGCACCGCCGCGCTCGGTTTGACGCTGCGCGACCTGGGCGAGTCCGAAAGCACGCTCCGGCGCACGCTCGCGACCGCCCTCGAGGGCGCGTCGAGCGCCGAACGCGACCTTTCCCGACTCGGCGGCACGTTCACGGACGCACCCGCCGACGGCGACCGCGAGCAGGCGAAGGAGCTCGTCGCCGCCTACGACGCGGCTGCCGCAGAAGCCGCCGAGCTCGGCGGTCGCGCACGCGCCGCAGAGGTCGCGCGCGTCGATGCGGCCGTGCGCGCCGGCCGTCGTCGCGCACGACCGCACCAACTCGCCCGCGTGCTCGCTGCCGCGGAGCGGCTCGACGGTGCGCTCGGCGCGGCCACCGTGACCGCGGCGCGGTTCGAGGCGCCGCTGCGCGCACACGTCGACGCGGGCGGCGCGCGCACGGGCGAGCTCGGCGACGAGCTGCGCCGGCTCGGCGCTGCCGAGGTCGAGTTGCGCCAGTCGCTGACGAACGCGTCCGCGGGCGTGTCGGCGATCGACGTCGAGGTCGCGCGCATCGAGGCCGAGGCCGACGAGGCTCGCCGCCGGCTCGAGCATGCGGGTACCGACGAGCGCGCCGAAGGCGACGACCGCGACGAGCTCGCAGAGCGGGCGGAGCGGCTCGAGCGCCGGCGCGAGTCGCTCGGCCAGGTGAACCCGCTCGCGAAGGAGGAGTACGACGCCGAGAAGCTGCGCCTCGACGAGTTGGCCGTGCAGCGGAAGGATCTCGAAGCGAGCCTCACCGAGCTCGAGAAGCTGCGCGCGGAGCTGTCGGAGACGGTCGAGCGCCGGTTCACCGAGACGTTCGACGCGGTGCAGGCGCACTTCGCCGAGGTGGCCGCGACGCTCTTCCCCGGCGGCGAGGGACGGTTGCAGCTGGTCGAAGCCGAGGACGAGGAGTCGCAACCCAATGAACAGATGGGCATCGAGGTGCACCTGCGTCCCGCGGGCAAGAAGGTGCAGCGGCTCTCGCTGCTCTCCGGCGGCGAGAAGGCGCTCGGCGCGATCTCGTTCCTGTTCGCGCTCTTCCTCGCGCGCCCGTGCCCGTTCTATCTCCTCGACGAGGTCGAGGCGGCGCTCGACGACACGAACATCGGCCGCTTCGTCGAGTTGCTGCGCCGCTACAGCGACCGCGCGCAGTTCGTCGTCATCACGCACCAGAAGCGAACGATGGAAGCCGCCGACGTCCTCTACGGCGTCACCATGGGCGGCGACGGCGTCTCGCAAATCGTCTCGCGCCGACTCCCCCGCGAAGAAGCCGAAGCGGTTTCCGCGGCATAGCTTCCGGGGTCAGACCCCTCCGGGTCTGACCCCGCTGTTCGGCGCCGCTAGCCTCGCGCAGTGCGCATCGTCGTCGCAGTCGAAGGCATCAGCGACCGCGTCGCCGTCGAGACGCTTGCCGCGCGACTGGGCGTCGACCTAGCAGCACTGGGCGTCTCCGTCGTCGAAGTCGGCGGCGCGCAGGCGATCGGCCGCTTCGTCGCCGGCCGCGACGCGAGCGATCGCGTGCTCGGTCTCTGCGACGTCGCCGAGGAGCGCTACTTCAGCCGCGCGCTCGACGCGGACGACGTCTTCGCGTGCGACCCGGACCTCGAGGGCGAGTTGATCCGCGCGATCGGCGCCGACCGTGTCGAGGACGTGCTCGCCGAGCACGGCGACCTCGCGGCGTTCCGCACCCTGCAGAAACAGCCGCAGTGGCGGGACAGGCCGGTCGACGAGCAGCTGCGGCGCTTCTTCGGCAGCGGCGCACGCCGAAAGATCCGCTACGCGCACCACCTCGTCGACGCGCTCGACCTCGAGCAGCTGCCGCCGCCGCTCGCCGGCTTGTTCTCGCGGATCGCATAGCTACGCTCCGCCGCGATGGCGCGCAGCTGGGCAGAGCTTCTCGGCGAGACGGACGCAGCCGCCGAGCCGGAGGCGGAGCGCGGCGGCATGTTCTCCCGCCTCCGCGACTCGCTCTCGAAGTCGCGCCGTGCACTCACGGGCGAGCTCGCAGCTGCGACGTTCGATCCGGGCAACGACGCAGACTGGGAACGCCTCGAGGAGGCGCTGATCATGGGCGACGTCGGCGTGCGCGGCGACCGCCGAGCTCGTGCAGCGGCTCGAGGCCCGGGGCGAGCTCGCGAACCTGAACGAGGCGCTCGCCGACGAAGTCGCGGCGCTCTTCGGCGACCCGCCGACGCTCGACGTGCAGCACGAGCCGGCGGTGATCCTGGTCGTCGGCGTCAACGGCACCGGCAAGACGACGACGATCGGCAAGCTCGCGTCGAAGCTCTCCGAGCGCAACCGCAGCGTCGTCGTCGCAGCCGCGGACACCTTCCGTGCGGCAGCCGAGGAGCAGCTCGAGATCTGGGCGCAGCGCGCCGGCGCCGACTTCGTGGGCTCCGACGCGCGGCGGCGACCCGGCCGCGGTCGCCTACGACGCGATCGAGGCTGCGCAGGCGCGCGGGCGCGACGTCGTGATCGTCGACACGGCGGGACGTCTACACACGCAGACGAACCTGATGGAGGAGCTCGCAAAGGTGCGCCGCGTGATCGAGGCCAAGCTTCCCGGTGCGCCGCACGAGACGCTGCTCGTCGTCGACGCGACGACAGGACAGAACGGGCTGCAGCAGGCGAAGCTCTTCAAGGACACCGCCGGTGTCACCGGCGTCGCGCTCACGAAGCTCGACGGCTCGGCGAAGGGCGGCGTCGCGATCCCGATCGCCTACGAGCTCGGCCTGCCGGTGAAGCTGATCGGCGTCGGCGAGCAGCTCGACGACCTTCGTCCGTTCGACGCGAACGACTTCGCGCGCGCGCTCGTCAGCGGCTAGGGCAGAAGCCCGCGCCGAACGGCGACGCGATCCCGCCGGCCGGGATCAACCCGAAGCACGCGAGCGCCTCGGGCAGCCGTGTCTGCGGATGCATCGCGTGGCCGTGCTGCCAGTCGCCGACGACCTTCGCGACTCGGGCGTGCAGCGCGACCAGTCGGTCGTAGAAGCGCACCGACTGCACGTTCTGATCCGTGATCACGGTGTCGCGCTCGCTCCACCAGAGCTGCACGGGAATGCCGCTGCGTGCGATCGCGCCGACGAAGTCGATCGGGCTGCGCGCCGCGTAGGCGGCGGGCGACGACGCGGGTGTGCCGCCGACCTCGACGCGCGCCTTCGCCGGCAGGTCCCGCTCGCCCGGCGTCCGCGCCCATGCGGTGACGCGTGCACCGAGATCGCTCACCGGGTCGAAGGCCGCAACGCCGGCGAGGTTGGCATGTGGGCGGGCGGCGAGCAGCAGTACCTCCTGCGCGCCCATGCTGTCGCCGATCGCGTAGACGCGCCTCGCATCGATGCGCAGCCACGGGAACGCGCGCCGCGCGAGCGCCGGCATGCGCGCGAGATCGTCGATCTGCCCGCGGTAGCCCCACGAGTACGCGGGGCCGAGCCGTCGGCCTTGGCCGTCCGGCGAGACGACGGCAAACGGCCCGTGTGCCGCGATCCCGCCCCAGAAGCGCAGGTTGTAAAGGCCGTCGACGCCGCGGCCGTGCGGCGAGATCACGAACGGGATCGAGGGATGACGCGCGGCGCCGTACCATGACGGCAGAACGAGGTACGCGTGGCGCTGCACGCCGTCGTGCGACCGATACGTGAAGGTCAACGTGCGCACGCCGGCGTGCGCGGACGGCGCGATTAGCAGCGCGGCAACGAGGGCAACTACAGCGCGTGCCACGGCAGTCGATACTCGGAGCCGCCGGTCGCGGTTTGGTGGCGGGCCTCGCCGGCACGGCGGTGATGACCGGCTACCAGCTCGCCGTGCGCAAGGCGCGCGGCCAGCGTCTCGACACGCCGGTTCCCCGGACGTGGGCGGAAGCACCGCCGCCTGCCCAGGTCGTGAAGAAGGCGGCGGACGCGGTCGGTCACGGGCGCGACGTGACGAAGAAGCACGTGCCGATGCTGACGAACGTGATGCACTGGGCGTACGGCACCTGGTGGGGCGTCGCGTACGGCCTCGCGGCGCGGCGGCTGCAACCGGACACGCTGAGCGGCGGCGCGACTCTCGGGGGCGCGCTGTGGGGCGCCGCCTACGCAGAGCTCGTGCCGCTCGGGATCTACGAGCCGCCCTGGAAGAGCCCGCCGCAGGAGCTCGCGCTCGATCTCTCGTACCACCTCGTCTACGGGGCCGCCGTCGCCGCGGCGTTCGCGGTGCTGGAGCCCTAAAAGCCCGCCAGTACACTGGCCGCCGTGTTCGAGGCCCTCGGCGACAAGCTCCAGGCGGCGCTCGGCGACCTCCGCGGTCGCGGCACGCTCGACGACGAGACGATCTCGCGCGCCATGCGCGAGGTTCGGCTCGCGCTGCTCGAAGCCGACGTCAACTTCGAAGTCGTCAAGCAGTTCGTCGCGCAGGTGCGCGAGCGCGCGCTCGGCCAGGACGTGCAGAAGAGCCTGACGCCGGGGCAGCAGGTCGTGAAGATCGTGCACGAGGAGCTGACCGAGCTGATGGGCTCCGGCTCGTCGCAGATCGCGTACTCGCAGCGCCCGCCCACGACGATCCTGCTCGCGGGCCTGCAGGGCTCGGGCAAGACGACCACGGCCGGAAAGCTTGCGCTGCTGCTCAAGAACGACGGCCGCAAGCCGGCGCTCGTCGCAGCTGACCTGCAACGGCCGGCCGCAATCGATCAGCTGATCCAGCTCGGCGCGCAGGTCGACGTGCCCGTGTACGCCGAGGAGCGCAAGGATCCCGTGCGCGCAGTGCGCGACGGCATCGAGCGTGCAAAGGCGGACGGACGGGACGTCGTCATCCTCGACACTGCCGGGCGCCTGCACGTCGACGAGGCGTTGATGGAGGAGCTCGCCGCTGTCCGCCGCGAGGCGAAGCCGACGAACGTGCTGCTCGTGCTCGACGCGATGACCGGTCAGGAAGCGGTGAACGTCGCGCAGTCGTTCCAGGAGCGCATCGACTTCGACGGCGTCGTGATGACGAAGCTCGACGGCGACGCGCGCGGCGGCGCGGCGCTCTCGGTCAAGGCCGTCACCGGCAAGCCGATCAAGCTCGCATCGGTCGGCGAGAAGCTCGACGCGCTCGAGTGGTTCCACCCGGACCGCATGGCGGGTCGCATCCTCGGCATGGGCGACGTGCTCACGTTGATCGAGCGTGCCGAGGCCGCGGTCGAGGACGACGAGAAGGAGGAGCTCGAGCGCCGGATGATGGCGGGCGAGTTCACCTTCGACGACTTCCTGAAGAGCTACAAGATGATCCGCCGGATGGGGCCGCTCCAGGGCGTGCTGAAGATGATCCCCGGCCTCGGCAAGCAGCTCGAAGGGCTCGACCAGGTCGACGAGCGCCAGCTCGCGCAGGTCGAGGCCGTGATCCTCTCGATGACTCCGCAGGAACGGCGCGTCCCCGGGGTGATCGACGGCTCGCGGCGCAAGCGCATCGCGGCCGGGTCCGGCACGACCGTCGAGCAGGTGAACCAGCTGATCGAGGGCCGGAAGCAGATGGCGAAGATGATGAAGATGATGGGGAGCGGCAAAATGCCCAGTCTCCCGGTTGCCCGGCGGGTGCTTCAGGCACCATGCCCGCTGCGCCGAGCGGCAAGCCGCGCCCGAGCGCGACGCGCAAGTCCGGGTCAAAGCGAAAGAAGAAGAAAGCGAAGAGGTAACCGAATGGCAGTGAAGCTGAGGCTCACGCGGGTCGGGTCGAAGAAGAACCCGATCTACCGCATCGTCGCCGCGGACACGCGCTCGCCCCGCGACGGCAAGTTCATCGAGATCATCGGGCGCTACAACCCGCAGCACGAGCCGTCCCTCATCGAGGTCGACGAGGAGAAGGCGCGCAAGTGGCTCTCGAACGGCGCGCAGCCGAGCGGCACCGTCGCGCGCCTGCTGAAGATCAAGGGCATCTCCCGCTAGCTCATGGGCGAGCTGCTCGAGGAGCTCGCACGGCGACTCGTCGACGAGCCCGACGTAGTACGGGTCGAGCAGGTCGAGGGCGACGACGGCTCGCTCGTCCTCCGGCTGCACGTCGCCGAGAGCGACGTCGGCAAGGTGATCGGGCGCCAGGGACGCATCGCCCGTGCCTTGCGCACCGTCGTGCGCGCGGGCGGCCCGCATGCCGGGCGGCGGCTGCAGCTCGAGATCGTCGGTTGAGCGGGCGGAGACTTGGCGGAGCCCGAGCGCAGTCGGCTTTGCCGACTGCGCGGCAACAAACATCTATCGCCACCTTGTACGACGTGCACGGCAACCTGCCGGCGCTCGAGGCAGTGCTGGCCGAGGTGCCCGGCGACGCGACGATCGTCGTCGGCGGCGACGTATGCGTGGGCGGTGCGCAGCCGTCCGAGACGCTCGAGCGCCTCCGCGCGCTCGGCGACCGTGTCGTCTGGATCCGCGGCAACGCCGACCGCGAGCTGATGCGCGGCGAGCAGGGTCTCGCGCCGCCGGAGGCGATCGAGCCGACGCGCGAGCAGCTGAGCGACGAGCAGATCGAGTTCCTGCACTCGCGTCCCACCACTGCGCAGATCGAGCGCGTGCTCTTCTGTCACGCGACGCCGCGCAACGACACGGACATCTTCACCGAGCGCACGCCCGGCGAGCGGCTCGTCGACATCTTCGGCGGCGTCGACGCGGACGTCGTCGTCTGCGGTCACACGCACACGCAGTTCGAGCGCACGATCGCCGGCAAGCGCGTCGTCAACTCGGGCAGCGTCGGCATGCCGTACGAGGACGCACCCGGCGCGTACTGGCTGCTCGACCTCGACCGGCGACGCACCGACTATGCCGGCGCGCCTGCTCCGACGGCGTCGCGCGACGAAGCGGTCACGCTCTTCACCGAACGTGGACTCTGATCTCGTCCCGGTCGGCCGCGTCGGCCGCCCGCACGGCCTCGACGGCTCCTTCTTCGTCGAAGGCCCGAGCGAGCGCGGCGAGGTGTTCGCCGTCGGCGCTGTCCTCTACGTCGCCGGCGAGCCCGTGAAGGTCGTCGGCTCGAAGCGGGGCTCGCAAGGGCGGCCGGTCGTGCGGCTCGAGCGGCGCGCCGAGCGCGGTGCCGAGCTCGCCGTGCCGCGCGCGAGCCTGCCTGAGCTCGGCGAGGACGAGTACTACGCGTTCCAGCTCGTCGGCCTCGAGGTCGAGGAGGAGGGGGGACGGCCTGTCGGGCGAGTGTCAGATGTGCTCGAGTACCCTGCGAACGACGTCCTCGAGCTCGATTCGGGTCTGTCGCTCCCGCTCGTGGAAGCCTGCGTGCGGAAGGTGGACATCGAGCATGGGCGAATCGTGATCGCGCCAGGCTTCGCAGACTCCCAATGAGAATCGACGTCTTCACACTCGTCCCGCATGCCTTCTCCTGGCTCACCGAGCAGCAGCCGATCGCGGGCGTGCTCGGCACCGAGCTCGAGCTGCGGCTCTTCAACTACCGCGAGTCGACGCCGCTTCGCGCGGGCCAGGTCGACGACGAGCCGTACGGCGGCGGTGCGGGGATGGTCCTGCGCGTCGACGTCGTCGCGGCCGCGCTCGAGGCGGTGTACGGCGCCGAGCGTCCCGGGCGGATCGTCGCGATGTCGCCGAAGGGCAGGCCGCTCTCGCAGACGGTCGTCGAGGAGCTCGCCGGCGAGCGCGAGCTGACGCTCCTCTCCGCGCGCTTCGAGGGCTTCGACGAGCGGATCGTCGACAACCTCGCGACCGACTCGATCTCGATCGGCCCGTATGTCCTCTCGAACGGCGACCTGCCGGCGATGGTGCTGCTCGACGCCGTCGCACGGCGGCTGCCCGGCGCGCTCGCGGAAGGGCTCGGGCGAGCTCGAGAGCTTCTCCGAGGAGCTCGGCGGCGGGCTCGAGTACCCGCACTACACTCGGCCGGCGGAGTTCCGCGGCTGGAAGGTGCCCGACGTGCTCCTTTCCGGCGACCACGCGAAGATCGACGCCTGGCGGCGCGAGCAGGTGCGATGAGAGACCCGCTCGGCCGTCTCTTCCCGGGCCTGCCGCACAACGCGCGCGTCGCGCTCGACTGGGTGCTGACGATCGCGGGCGCGGTGCTGATCGTCTTCGCGCTGAAGGCGTGGGTGGTGAACCCGTACCGGATCCCGTCGTCGTCGATGGAGCCGACGCTCCACTGCGCGAAGCCGGCCCTCGGCTGCGAGGCGCACTACAGCGACCGCGTGCTCGCGAATCGCTTCATCTACCACTTCCGCGATCCCAAGCGCGGCGAGATCATCGTCTTCAAGACGCCGGGCAAGGTGCCGGTGTGCAACACGACCGAGCCGAACGAGGTCTTCGTCAAGCGCCTGATCGGGCTGCCGGGCGACGTCGTCAGCGAGCGCGACGGCTTCGTCTACATCGACGGGCGGAAGCTCGACGAGCCCTACATCCAGGCCGCGCGCCGCGACCACGATCCGCCGCGCGTCTGGCCGAAGGTCGCCCCCGGCCACTACTTCTTCATGGGTGACAACCGCGACTCGTCGTGCGACTCCCGCACCTGGGGAACGGTTCCCCGGAAGAACCTGATCGGCGAGGTGTTCTTCGTGTATTGGCCGCCAAATAGGATCGGTTTTCGCTAACCTGCGCCCTCGGCCCGAGTGGGCCATCCTCCTATGAGCAACGTCATCGAGTCGATCGAGCGCGCCCAGCTGCGCAAGGTGCCCCGGTTCAAGGCCGGCGACACGGTCCGCGTCCACTTCCAGGTGATCGAGGGCTCCCGCCGCCGCGTCCAGGTCTACGAGGGCATCGTCATCAAGCGCCAGGGCTCCGGCGCCCGCGAGACCTTCACGGTGCGCAAGCAGTCGTTCGGCGTCGGCGTCGAGCGGACGTTCCCGCTGCACTCACCCAAGATCGAGAAGATCGAGGTGCAGGCCGTCGGCGACGTCAACCGCGCGAAGCTCTACTACCTTCGCGGCCGCGTCGGCAAGAAGGCCCGCGTCCGCGAGAAGCGCTACGGGCACGGCTCCACGGCCGAGATCGCCGCGCAGGCCGCCTCCCTCGAGGCGCCCGAGGAGGTCGTCGAGCCGGACGAGGCCCCGGCGGCCGAGGTGGAGCCGGTCACGATCGCCGAGGAGCCGCAGGATCCCATCGAGGATCCCATCGAGGACGAGGCGCCGGCCGACGAGGCCGAAGCGGACGCCGTCCCCGCGGCCGAATAGCCGCCGGCGGACCCTCGCGCTAGTCTCGGTCGTCGTGAAGGCGACCGGCCAGAAGCTCCTCAAGTTCGACCGGAAGCTCGGCGCGCGCTTCGTCGCGGGCACCGATGAGGCGGGGCGCGGCTCGCTCGCCGGACCGCTCGTCGTCGCAGGCGTGTTGCTCGACTATGCGTGCCTGAAGGAGCATCGCGTGCGTCCGCTGACGTACCTGAACGACTCGAAGCAGTGCACGGAAGAGCAGCGGCAGGAGCTCTACCACGCGGTGCTCGGCTGCGCGGAGAAGGTCGCGGTACGTGTGATCCCGCCGGGCGACATCGACCGCAACGGCCTGCATCGGTCGAATCTCGCCGGGCTGCGCGCGATGCTGCAGGCGCTGACGCCGCCGGCGGAGGCGTGCCTCGTCGACGGCTTCCGGCTCGGGCCGTCGGCGCCCGAGCACACCGCCGTCGTCGACGGCGACACGAAGAGCGCTGCGATCGCGGCGGCGTCGATCGTCGCGAAGGTCACGCGCGACCGGCTGATGCGCCGGCTCGACGCGCTCTATCCGGCCTACGGATTTCGCCAGCACGTCGGGTACATCACGCCCGGTCATTCCGCCGTCGTTCGGGAACGGGGGCCTTCGGCCGTGCATCGCCTGAGCTTTCAGGCGCTTTGCTATCGCTAACCGCGGCGAGCGTCGCGCCGCGTGGTGGTACCGGCTGCGCGGCTGGCGCATCGTCGGCGCGAACGTGTGGTGCGGTGGGAACGAGCTCGACCTGATCGTCCGCCGCGGACGCGAGCTTCGGTTCGTCGAGGTGAAGGAGAAGCGCGGCCCGGCGTTCGGCCCGGCCGCGGAGGCGGTCACCGGCGAGAAGCAGCGGCGCGTGCGCCGCGCTGCGGAGCTCTGGCTCGCGTCGCATCCGGAGTGCGGCGCGCTTCAGGTCGCGTTCGACGTCGTCGCCGTCAGCGAGGGCAGGCTCGTGCGGCTAGGCGACGCGTTCTAGCGACGCTGCGGCGGCTTCGAGCCGTGCAGCCAGTTGCTCGAGCTCGTGGACGGCGGACTCGTCGAGCTCGTCGGCGCCGTCGATGCGCACGGTCGCTCCCTCGAGCGCGACGAGCAGCTCGTCGAGCTCGGCCAGCGGATCGACCGTGCCGGAGATGGTCGGAGCGGCGGGCGCCGTCGCTGCTTCCGCGACGACGCGGGTCGGGCGCGGCCGCCAGTGCCACGCGAGCGCGACGATCGCCACGAGCGCCGGCACGAAGAGGAAGGCGAGCGCCATCGGCCTCACTCTAGGATCCGGCCATGACGGAGGCCAAGCTCGTCGAGGGGGAGGGTGGCTGGCGCGAGCCGCAGGGCGACGGCTGGTACGTCCTGAATGCGCGCGACGCCAAGTGGCAGGAGAACGAGCTCGGCTTCTACTGCAACTTCGAGGGCGACACGCGCTTCCCGGAGTTCGGCTTCAACGTCAGCTACCTGCCGGCCGGTGCGCCGATGGCGATGTACCACCGCGAGCCGCACCAGGAGGGCTTCCTCGTGCTCGAAGGCGAGGCGGTCTTGATCGTCGAAGGCGAGGAGCGGCCGCTCCGACGCTGGGACTACGTCCACACACCGCGTGACGTCCCGCACGTGATCGTCGCGTCGGGCGAGGGAGCCGTCGTGCTGGCCGTCGGCGGCCGCACCGGTGAGGACGGTGTCTTCTATCCCGCGGAGCCGGCAGCCGCCAAGCACGGCGCCGCCGCCGAAGCCGACACCGACAAGCCGCGTGAGGCGTACGCCCGGTTCAGCCCGCTCGTCGACTCGACGTACTCGGGCGACTTCTTGCCCGACTAGGGCTTCTCGCAAGAACGTCGAAGTCCGGTAGCTCGTGGCCGTCACGCAGGACGAGCTCTATGCAGGGCTGGACCTCGAGCTTTCGTGGTCCGAGCGCGCGCTTCCCGAGCACGTGCGGACGAAGCACGTGCATCGCCTGCACCCGTACCACGGCAAGTTCATCCCGCAGCTCGTCGAGGTCTTGCTCGACCGCTACTTCGCGCCCGGCTCGCACGTGCTCGATCCGTTCGCCGGCTCCGGGACGACGCTCGTGCAGGCGCTCGAATCGGGGCACGACGCGACCGGTGTCGAGCTCGCTGCGTTCAACACGCTGCTGATCGGCGTCAAGACGGCGCCGTACGATCTCGAGTTGCTCGGCGACGAGCTGCGCGATGCGTACGCGCACGATCGACACGCTCTCGACGAAGGCGCGCGCGCAACGACACCGTACGTCCGTCGCTGGTACTCGGCGCGTGCAGCGGCGGAGCTCCTCGCCTTCGGCGAGCTCGTGGACGGCTACACGCATGCCGACGTGCTGCGCGTCGTGCTCTCGCGCGCTGCGCGCTCAGCTCGCCGCGCGGCGCATTACGACCTCGAGGCGCCGCGCGAGCCGCAGACGGGCGAGTACTGGTGCCACAAGCACAAGCGCACGTGTCGCCCGGTCGAGAGCGCAGCCGGTTTCCTGCGCCGCTACACGCTCGACACGCTGGCGCGGATCGAGGATTTCGCGCGCGTACGGGACGAATCGCGCGCGGCGACCGTCCTGCGCGGGGACTCGCGCACGGTTGCCTACGAGTCGCGCTTCGACGGCGTGCTCACGTCGCCGCCGTACCCGGGGCTGATCGACTATCACGAGCAGCACCGCTACGCGTACGAGCTGCTCGGCCTCGACGACCGGCGCGAGCTCGAGCTCGGCGCTGCGGCCGACGGCACGTCGCGACGCGCGATCGACGCGTACTGCGCGGGCATCGCGGAGGCGCTGGCGAACGCGGCATCCAGTTGCGCCGACGGCGCGCCGCTCCTGATCGTCGTGAACGACCGCCGCGATCTCTATCCCGGGATCCTCGAGCGCGCAGGGCTTTCACTGGATGCGCGTCTGCGCCGTCACGTGAACCGCCGCACCGGCCGCCGCGCCGGCGAGTACTTCGAAGACGTGCTCGTCGCGCGCACTTCGTGACGTAGCGGACGCTGCGTAACCGGAACGCAGGCTCGGGAGTTTCTCGGCTATGGGGGTCGACCGGTCGCGTCGAGACGTCTTGCTTGCGCTGGCTCTCGGCGTCGGCCGTCGCAGACGTGAGCGCCGGCTGCTTCCGGACAGACGCAGCGGTATCGATCGACGGACGCGGTCGGTCCCAGTGCCGGTCGAGCGACGCTCGGGGGCCGACCGGCGCGACGGCGTTCGCCGCCGCAGCGACGCCGGCAGGGAGGGCGGCTTGCTTCAGCAGGCGCGCCGCGCGAACCGGTCGGATTGAGGTTGCTTTTCGGCCGTGCGAGCAAGTAGCTGATCGTGGACTTTGCAGAGCGGGCCGCACACAACGAAGAGGTCTTTCGTCAGATCAATGAGAAGATCGACGAAGGCGCTGGACAACACCAGGTTGCGTCGACACTTCCATTCCATTGCGAATGCGGTCGACTCACCTGCACGGACACGATCGAGTTGCACCCGCGCGCCTACGACGAGATCGCGGCGAATCCGCTCCATTTCATCGTCAAGCCGGACCACCAGATCCCCGAGATCGAGCGCGTGATCACCGAGCAGCCGGGCTACCTCGTCGTCGAGAAGCTCGGCGAGGCACGCGAGGAGATCGAGCGCGAGCACCCACGCAAGCGCCACCGAAGCCCGTAGCGCGCGTTTCCTGACGAAGCCGGCACGAAGTCGTCACACATCTCCACGTAGCGTCGAAGCGTGCTTGCACGCGCACTCACGCATGCGCTCGTCGGCCTCGAGCCGCGGCGCGTCGAGGTCGAGGCCGACGTCCACGACGGGCTACCCGCGTTCACGATCGTGGGCCTGCCCGACCGTGCGTGCGCGGAGGCGCGGCAGCGCGTGCGCAGCGGCATCCACTCGGCCGAGCTCGACTTCCCCCGCGGTCGCGTCACCGTCAACCTCGCACCTGCGGGGCTGCGCAAGGAGGGCTCCGGCTACGACCTCCCGATCGCGCTGGCGATCCTCGCGGCGTCGAAGCAGATCTCGCACGACGAGCTCGCGCGCCACGCCTCCGTCGGCGAGCTCGCGCTCGACGGGCGATTACGCCGCGTCGGCGGCGTCCTCGCGGTCGCCGAGGGCGCGCGCCGCATGGGCATCGAATGCGTGCTCTGCCCGATCGAGTCGGCAGCCGAGGCGATGCTCGCAGGCGTCGACTCTGCGGGCTTCCGCCACCTCGCCGACACGGTCGCGTACCTCCGCGGCGAGCTCGAGCCGGATCCGCTGCCGCCTGCGCGCGAGGTCGCGGCGGCTCCGTCTCCCGACCTTGCAGACGTGCGCGGCCAGGAGCGGGCACGCCGCGGGCTCGAGATCGCCGCCGCCGGCTCGCACAACATCCTGCTCGCCGGGCCGCCCGGCACGGGCAAGACGATGCTCGCGCGGCGGCTGCCGGCGCTCCTGCCGCGCGCTCGATCGCGACGCTGCCCTCGAGGTCACTCGCATCCACTCGGTCGCGGGGATGCTTTCCGCCGACCAGCCGTTGATCGACCGTCCGCCGTTTCGAGCTCCGCACCACAGCGCTTCGACGGCGGCGATCGTCGGCGGCGGGCCGAGCATCCGTCCCGGCGAGGCGAGCCTCGCGCATCGCGGCGTCCTTCTGCTCGACGAGCTCGCAGAGTTCGCGCGCCCGGCGCTCGAGGGACTGCGCCAGCCCCTCGAGGACGGAGTCGTCACGATCGCGCGTGCCGGAGGGCGGGCCACGTTCCCCGCGTGCTTTCAACTCGTTGCGACGATGAACATGTGCCCTTGCGGCGCACGCGGCGACCCGGCTGCGACGTGCACGTGCTCGGCACAACGGCTCTCCGCGTACCGCGACAAGCTCTCGCGCGCGTTGCTCGATCGCTTCGACCTCGTGATCGCGATGCCGCGTCCTCGCGCGACCGAGCTCGCCTCGGGGCCGGCAGAGGCGACCCAGCCGATCGCCGCGCGTGTTGACGCCGCACGGCAGCGCTTGGCGCACGCGCAGCCGAATCGCAGCGACGAGGCGCAGGCACTCCTCTCGCGCGCGGTTGAGCGCTTGCCGCTCTCCGGCCGCGGACGCGCGCGTGTCGGTCGCGTCGCGCGCACGATCGCAGCGCTCGCAGGCGCAGACGCTGTCGAAGCCGAGCACGTCGCGGAAGCGCTCGCCTATCGATCGCCGAAGGAGCTCGACACGTGAACGAGCTCGCGCTTGCCGCCTTCGCGTCGGAGACCGGTTCGCATCTCGTTCGCCCACCGACGGGTGCACGCTGGGCCGGGTTCCTGCGCAACTTCGACGAGCGGGCGTATCGTCGACGGCTTGCCGACGCGGGCTTTCGCTTCCTCGGTCGCAGCGACGCCGGCTTCCCTGCGCTCCTGCGGGCGATCCACGATCCGCCGCCGGGGTTGTTCATCCGCGGCGATGCCGACGTCGAGCTGCTCGCGCGCACGGCAGTCGCGATCGTCGGTGCGCGCGCGTGCTCAGGTTACGGGTCGTCCGTCGCGCGCATGCTCGGGCGCGAGCTCGCGGCGGCAGGCTTGCTCGTCGTCTCTGGGCTCGCGCGCGGCGTCGACGGGCACGCGCACCGCGGCGCGCTTGACGCGAACGCCGCGACCGTCGCCGTGCTCGGCTGCGGGATCGACCGCGACTACCCGGCGGCGCACGCCGAGCTCGCGCAAGAGATCTCCGCGACCGGCCTGATCGTCTCGGAGTACGCGCCGGGCGTCGAGCCGGCGCCGTGGCGCTTCCCGGCGCGCAACCGGATCGTCGCGGGGCTCGCCGCCGCGACGGTCGTCGTCGAAGCCCGGGCGCGAAGCGGCGCCCTGATCACCGCCGACCTCGCGCTCGAGGAAGGACGCGAGGTCTTCGCGGTCCCCGGCGAGATCGGCTCCGCGCTCTCCGCCGGCACGAACGAGCTGCTCAAGCTCGGCGCGGCGCCGCTCACCTCGGCGGCCGACGTGCTCGCGTCGTTCGGTCTCGACGAGCCGGCGCCACCCGCGCAGGGCGGCCTCCTCGACCTGCTTCCGGCGACCGCCGACGAGCTCGTGCGCAGCACCGGCCTCTCCGCTGCCGACGTCGCCCGCGCGCTCGTCGAGCTCGAGCTCGCCGGCGCAGCATCCGCTTACGACGGCGTGTACCGGCTTTGTTGATACCCGATCAACGTGCAAAGATTGCAGAGTGCCGTCCCTCGAGGCCCGCCTCGCGCGGAACGAAGTCATGTTCCGGGCCATCAACGAACGCATCCGCGAGCTGGCGGAGCGCTTCGAGCACCTCGGCGCAGAGGACATCGCCTTCGTCTGCGAGTGCTCGGACGAGACCTGTGTCGAGCGAATTCAGCTGACGAAGGGCCAGTACGACGACGTCCGGGCGATCCCGGCCCGCTTCGTCGTCGCGCCGGGCCACGAGGCGACACCGCTCGTCGAGCGCGTGGTCTTCCGCAGCGCCAACTTCGTGATCGTCCGCAAGATCGGGATCGCAGGGGAGATCGCGCGCGAGCTCTCGGCGACCGACGAGTGAACCCGTACTGGCTCGAGGAGGAGGCGCCGCGGCGCGTCGAGCGCCGCCACAACGGGCGAGTCGACGTCGCGATCGTCGGCGCCGGCGTTACCGGCTGCTCGGCAGCACTCCGGCTCGCCGAGGCCGGGCGCTCGGTCCGCGTGCACGACGCCCGCGGGGTCGCCGAGGGCGCGAGCGGGCGGAACGGCGGCTTCGCGCTCCGCGGCGGCGCGACCCGGTACGACGTCGCCCGCGAGACGTACGGGGCCGACGCAGCGCGCAGCCTCTGGAACTGGACGGAGCGCGCCCTCGACCGCATGGCCGAGCTCGGGGGCGACGCGATCCGGCGGCCCGGCAGCTTCCGCCTCGCCGCCGACGAGGAGGAGCGCGAGCAGATTCGCGCCGAGTACGAGGCGATGCGCGAGGACGGGATCGAGGCCGAGTGGGTCGACGACCTCCCCGGCCGCCTCGCCGGCGCGTTTCAGGGCGGGATCCTGCACGCCGGCGACGGCGCCCTGCAGCCTGCACGCTTCGTTCGGCGCCTCGCGGCGCGTGCGGCCGAGGCGGGCGCGGAGATCCGCGAGCACGACCTCGTCGAGGACGTCGAGGCGCTCGACGCGGACGCAGTCGTCGTCGCCACCGACGGCTACGGGCACGGGCTCGTCGCCGAGCTCGCCGACGCCGTCTGGCCGACGCGCGGGCAG
Source organism: uncultured Actinomycetes bacterium (assembly GCA_963838985.1). Lineage (GTDB taxonomy): Bacteria > Actinomycetota > Thermoleophilia > Gaiellales > Gaiellaceae > Palsa-739. Next base: position 117,943 of record CAWITF010000005.1, on the reverse strand, counting down.
GTGATCGTCAGCGAGCCGATCGACCGGGTGCTCTACGACCGGCCGCACTATGCGCGCCAGGGCTTCGACTACTGGCAGCAGCTGCCCGACGGACGCGTGCTGCTCGGCGGCTTCCGCGACGTCTCGATCATGGACGAGCTCACCGACGTGGAGGAGACGACGCCGGTCATCCAGCAGTCGCTCGAGCAGTTCCTCGGCGAGCTGATCGGCGAGGCGCCGCGGATCACGCATCGCTGGGCCGGGATCTTCGGCCTGACGCAGGACATGCTGCCCCTCGTCGGGCGCGTGCCCGGTCGCGACCGCATCTGGTGCGCGGGCGGGTACTCCGGCCACGGCAACGTGCTCGGCTTCGCGTGCGGCGAGCTCGTCGCGAACGCGATCCTCGGCGAGACGGCGCCGCAGCTGCAGCTCTTCGACCCGGCACGCTTCTCGTGAAAATGCAACCAGGTTGCATGCAACCTGGTTGCAGCCTTCCCGGCTAGACCGCCTTGACGTCCTGGACGAGCTGGACGATCGACTCTTTCGCGTCGCCGAACAGCATGACCGTCTTCGGGTTGTAGAAGAGCGGGTTCTCGATGCCGGCGAAGCCGGGGTTCATCGACCGCTTCAGCACGACGACCGTCTGCGCGTCGTCGACGTTCAGGATCGGCATCCCGTAGATCGGCGAGCCCTGGTTCGAGCGCGCGTCCGGATTCACGACGTCGTTCGCGCCGACGACGACGGCGACGTCGGTGCGCGCGAACTCGGGATTCGCCTCGTCCATCTCCTTCAGCTGCGGGTACGGGACGTTCGCCTCCGCAAGCAGCACGTTCATGTGGCCCGGCATCCGGCCGGCAACGGGATGGATGGCGTAGGTGACCTCGACGCCCTTCGCCTCGAGCAGGTCCGCGAGCGCGCGCACGTCGTGCTGCGCCTGCGCGACCGCGAGGCCATAGCCGGGCACGAACACGACCTTGTGCGCGTACGCGAGCATCACCGCGACGTCCTCCGCCGATGCGCTGCGCACGCTGCCGCCGTTACCCGCGGCGACCGCCGCCGCCTCGGGCGTCACCTGGCCGAACGCGCCGAAGAGCACGTTCGAGATCGAGCGGTTCATCGCCCGTCCCATCATCAGCGTCAGCAAGGTGCCCGACGCGCCGACCAGCATGCCGCTGACGATCAGCACGTTGCTCTCGAGCTCGAAGCCGCCGACCGCGACCGCGAGCCCCGTGAACGCGTTCAGCAGCGAGATCACGACCGGCATGTCGGCGCCGCCGATCGGCAGCACGAACAAGACGCCGAAGATCGCCGCGCCCGCGACGAGCGCCCAGAGCAGCCACTCCTTCTGCCAGCCCGCGACGAGCGCGATCCCGGCGCCCGCGCACGCGAGGAAGAGGATGCCGTTTACGAACTGCTGACCGACGTAGGTGATCGGGCGGCCGCTGATCAGCTCCTGCAGCTTCCCGAACGCGACCATCGAGCCGGAGAACGAGATCGCGCCGATCAGGCCCGACAGCACGATCGCGACGCCGATGTCGACCTTGGGACGGCCGGGCTCGGGAAGGATCCGGTGCAGCTCCGCGAGCGAGATCAACGCCGCCGCGCCGCCGCCGACGCCGTTGAAGAGCGCCACCATCTGCGGCATCGCGGTCATCTTCACGCGCCGTGCCGCGAACGCCCCGAAGCCGCCGCCGACGAGCATCCCGAGCGCGAGCGCCCACCAGCTCGTGCCGCCGGTCTTGATCCACGTCACGACGATCGCGAGCAGCATCCCGACCGCCCCGACCTGGTTGCCGCGTCGCGCGTGCGCTGGGCTCGAGAGGTAGCGCAGCGCGAGCACGAACGTCACGATCGTGATCAGGTAGAGCAGGTTCGACGCGTTGTAACCCATCAGTCGTCGCGCTTCGGCGGCTCGCGCCGCTTGAACATCTCGAGCATCCGATCGGTGACGACGAAGCCGCCGACGACGTTCGCCGACGCGAGCACGACCGCGACGAAGCCGACGATCCACGTGAACGGCCCCTTGTGCCCCGAGCCGAGCACGAGCATCGCGCCGACGATCACGACGCCGTGGATCGCGTTCGTCCCCGACATCAGCGGCGTGTGCAGCAGCGCCGGCACCTTCGAGATCACCTCGACGCCGAGGAAGATCGCCAGCACGAGGATCGTCACCTCGAAGACGAGCAACGTCGAATGACTCACGCGGCAACCTCCTGTCGGCCGGCGACACAGGCGCCGGCGGTGATCTCGTCGGACCAGTCGAGCGCGAGCTCGCCGCCCGGCGCGAGGTGCAAAAGCAGAGCCTGCACGTTGCGCGAGTAGAGCATCGATGCGTGCGTCGGCATCGAGCTCGGCAGGTTCGTCAGCCCGACGAGCGTGACGCCCTCGCGCTCGACGACCTCGCCCGGCTCGGTCAGCTCGCAGTTGCCGCCCGTGTCGGCGGCGAGATCGACGATCACGGAGCCGGGCCGCATCGTGCGCACCGCCGACGCCGGGATGATGCGGGGCGCGGCGCGACCGGGGACGGCGGCGGTCGTGATCACGACGTCGAACTCGCCGATCCGCTCTTCGAGCGCGACCTGCTGCGCCTTCATCTCCTCGGGCGTCAGCTCGCGCGCGTAGCCGCCCTCCGCCTCCGCGCCCGTGACGCCGAGATCGAGCCAGTTGGCGCCGAGGCTCTCGATCTGCTCGCGCACGACGGGTCGCACGTCGAAGCCGGTCACGACCGCGCCGAGGCGTCGCGCGGTCGCGATCGCCTGCAGCCCGGCGACGCCGGCGCCGATCACCAGGACCTTCGCGGGCGGCACCGTGCCGGCGGCCGTCATCAGCATCGGGAAGAAGCGCGGGAGATGCTCCGCCGCGAGCAGCGCACCCTTGTACCCGCCGACGGTCGCCTGTGACGACAGCGCGTCCATCGCCTGCGCGCGCGTGATCCGCGGGATCGACTCCATCGCGAACGCGATCACACCACGCTCGCCGAGCGCGTCGACGCCGGCTGCATCCGCGAGCGGATCGAGGTACGCGATCAGCAGCTGACCGCTCCGCAGGCGCGCGAGCTCCGCGTCGTCGGGCTTTCGCACCTTGACGACGACGTCGGCGTCCCACGGCGAGCCGACCGTCGCACCGGCGTCGGCGTACAGCGCGTCGGGGAACGAGGCCGCCTCGCCTGCACCCGGCTCGACGACGATCTCGAAGCCCGCGGCTGCGAGCTTCCCAGCTGTTTCGGGCACGAGGGCGACCCTGCGCTCGCCCGGCGCCGTTTCACGCGCGACTCCGACCCTCATCGACCGCGCACTCTACGCCAGACTGGTCGGCTCCTAGACTGGCCGCTCGGTGACGCACTTCTTCACGCATCACGGCCTGCCGCTCCTCTTCCTCGTCGTGATGCTCGAGTCGTTCGGGCTGCCGCTGCCGGGCGAGACCGCGCTGATCGCGTTCGGCGTGCTCGCATCGCAGCACCATTACTCGATCGTCTGGGTGATCGCCGTCGCTGCGGCGGCTGCGATCATCGGCGACAACCTCGGCTACTGGCTGATCGGACGCTGGGGCGGGCGGGAGCTCTTCGAGCGTTGGTCCGTTCTTCGCCGTTACGGCGACCGTTTCTTACCCGCGGCCGAGCGGCTGATCGAGAGGCACGGCGGCAAGACGGTGTTCTTCGGCCGCTTCGTCGCGGTACTCCGCTTCACGGCGGCGTGGATCGCGGGCATCGGGCGCATGCCGTGGTGGGACTTCCTGTTGTGGAACGCAGCCGGCGGCATCGTCTGGGCGACGGGCGTCGGGCTCGCCGCGTACTACGGCGGCTCCGCCGCCGCCGACGCGATCAAGACGTACGGGACGTACGCCGCAGTCGCGATCGTCGTCGGTCTCGTGGTCGGTTGGGTCGCGCTCCACTACGGCAAGAAGCGGCTCGAAAAACGACTTTGAACCGATAACGCTCGAGGGCCGAATGGCCTCTGACCCGCGGCGCGCTTCACTCATTCGCCCAGTCAATGTCGCGGTCGGAAAGGAGCTCCACCACATGTCCGATCTCTGGACGCTCGAAGACGTGGACCGCGACGGCGCGGTGCAGGAAGCCGCCGAGCAGGTCGACTCGAAGACGCGCGCAGCGTTTCTGCGCAAGGCCGGCATCGGTGCCGGCACGGTCATCGGCGGCGGCGCACTCATGGGCGCGCTTCCGTCACTCGCATCCGCTGCATCGGTCCCGGCGAGCGACATCGCGATCCTCAACTTCGCGCTGACGCTCGAGTACCTCGAGGCCGAGTTCTACAAGCAGGCGAAGGCCAACAACGTGGGCAACGGCCAGCAGGACCTCACGGCGTTCATCAACGTCGTCGCGAGGCACGAGGCCGCACACGTTGCGTTCTTGAAGGGCGCCCTCGGCCGCAAGGCCGTCGCGAAGCCGACGTTCGACTTCAAGGATGCGGTCACCAGTCAGACCAAGTTCGCGGCGACCGCCCAGGTCCTCGAGGACACCGGCGTCATGGCGTATCTCGGCCAGGCCGCCAACATCAAGTCGAAGAAGATCCTCGCCGCAGCAGGCTCGATCCTGCCGGTCGAGGCGCGGCACGCCGCGTGGATCCGCGACATCAACGGCGGGTTCAAGGGCGGCGCTCCGCTGCCCGCTCCGGCTGCGTTCCAGGGGTCGAAGACGAAGGCGCAGATCCTCGCCGCCGTCAAGGGCACCGGCTTCATCGTCTCGTAAGGAAAAGCAGTGCCAGGCACCGCGAAAGCGGTGCCTGGCATCACCAGCGAAAGGACATCGAAATGCCCGGATTCATCGGACTTCCCGAACTGATTGTGCTCGGACTCGTCGTGCTGCTCGTCTTCGGCCCGAAGCGCCTGCCCGAGATGGGCCGCTCGCTCGGCCGCGGCATGCGCGAGTTCAAGGACTCCGTCAGCGGTGACCACAAGGACCCGGCGGCACTTGCCGCCGTTGCAGACCCGCTCGTCGTACCCGAAGAGCTCACGCGCGAGCGTGAGGTCGCCTGATGCGGCTCCCGCGCCGGCTTGCGCACGGCGAAGGGGTGGAGCTCGTCGATCATCTCGGCGAGCTCCGCATCCGTCTCTTCGTCTGCATCGTCGCCGTCGCGGCCGGCTTCGTCGCGGGCTACATCGTCCATGCGCGACTGCTGCAGCTGCTGCTTGCTCCGCTCCCCGGCGACAAGCGGCTCGTCACGTTCGGTGTCGCCGAGCCGTTCATCACGTCGATGCAGGTCTCACTCGCCGCCGGGTTCGCAATCGCGCTTCCGGTCGTGCTCTGGCAGCTTTGGAGCTTCCTGGCGCCTGCGTTCCAGCCGCATCTGCAACGTGCGATCGCCGGCTGCGTCGCGTTCGCGACGGTGCTCTTCGCGGCGGGCGTCGCGTTCAGCTACAGCGTCGCGCTTCCCGCGGCGCTCCGGTACCTGACGACCTACGACAACTCGATCTACAACATCCAGATCCGAGCAAAGGACTATGTGTCGTTCTCGGTTGCGGTGCTCGTCGCGGTGGGGATCGTGTTCGAGCTCCCGGCAGTCGTCGTCACCCTCGTTCGGCTCGGCATTCTCAGCTCGCAGACGCTGCGCAAGAAGCGCCGCATCGGCTACGTCGTCGTCGCCGCCCTCGCGGTCGCGCTACCAGGAGTCGATCCGGTGACCACCGTGTTCGAGATGGTCCCGCTGATGATCCTGTTCGAGGCGTCGATCTGGCTCTCGGTCCTCGTTGAGGTACGTGTCAGGAAACGCGCACTAATGTCTGCTGTGTGAACCGTCGCACCTTTGTCGTGCTCGCCGCCGCTGTCGCGCTGACCGCGTCATGCGGCTCGAGCGCGGCGGCTACAACCCGGCCCATCCCGCATTTCTCCCACGTCGTCGTGGTCGTGCTCGAGAACAAGGAGAAGTCGGACGTCGCTGGCTCGAGCTCGGCGCCCGTCTTCAACGCGCTCGGCCGGCAATACGCGGCGTTCTCCGACTATCACGGCGTCAGTCACCCGAGCCTGCCCAACTATCTTGCGCTCGTCTCCGGCTCGACGTACGGCATCCGCACCGACTGCACGACGTGCACCGTCGGCGGCAAGAGCCTCGCCGACACGTTTGCGCGCGCCCGCATCAGCTGGAAGACGTACGCCGAGAACCTCCCGCACGCGGGCTACACCGGCGACGGCCCGAAGCCGTACGCGAAGAAGCACGTTCCGTTCGTCTACTTCCGCAACGTCCTCGACCGACGTGCGTGGCTCGACCGCGTCGTGCCGTTCTCGCAGCTGTCCGTCGACCTCCGTGCGAAGCGGCTGCCGCAGTTCTCGCTGATCGTCCCGAACCTCTGCAACGACGTGCACGACTGCCCGCTCGCAACGGGCGACCGCTGGCTCGCGAAGAACATCGTCCCGCTCCTTCACTCGTCCGAGCTGGCACACAGCGTCGTCTTCGTCGTCTTCGACGAGGGCTCGTCCAACGACGGGGGCGGCGGTAACGTCGCCGGCCTCGTGCTCGGCTCGGCCGTGCAGCCCCACTCGAGCGTGGGAGGCGACCTCGACCACTACGCCCTGCTGCGCACGATCGAGGACGCCTGGGGGTTGCCGCGCCTCGGCAAGTCGCGCACGGCCCGGCCGATCACCGGCATCTGGAGGTAGGCGCCGAAGGAATCGCCCCGACCGTGCGGAACGTACTTCGGGCATGTTGGCGGCAATCTCCCGCGCGCTCGAGGAGCGCGACCAGACGCGAGGGCACGGCTCACGAGTCGCGGCGCTCGCCGAGCCCGTTGCAAAGCAGCTCGGCTGGGACGCCGAGCGCCTCGCAACGCTCCGCTTCGGCGCGCCCCTGCACGACGTCGGCAAGGTCTCGATTCGTTGCGACGTGCTGCGCAAGACGCAGCCGCTGACCGACGATGACGTCGCGGAGATCCGCCGGCATCCGCGCGCGGGCGCCGAGCTCGTGCTGCCGATCCGCTCCGCGCACCAGGCGCTTCCGTACGTCCTCTTTCATCACGAGCGCTGGGACGGCAGCGGCTACCCGACAGGCATGCGCGGCCGCTCGATCCCGCTCGAAGCGCGCGTGCTCGCAGTCGCAGACGCGTTCGACGCGATGATCTCCGCACGGCCGTACCGCCCGGCGCTCTCGGTCGACCGTGCGTTGATCGAGATCGCCGCCTGCGCCGGCTCGCAGTTCGATCCGAAGGTCGCCGAGCTCTTCCTCGAGGTCTGGAGCGAGCAGGCCGAAGAGCTGCCCGTCGCGATCGCGTCCTAGACGCGCTGCTCGCGGCGAAGCCACTCTGCGAGGAACGGCTCGACGATCGCGCGGTCGCCGTCGGCAGAGCGGCCGACGAGCTCCTTGCGTTCGAGTGCCTGCAGAGCGATGCCGACGGTCGAGGCACCCGGTAGATCGTGCCGCTCGCGGTAGCCCGCCGAATACAGCGCGTGCGCCGGCTCGTCGGCGAGGGCGAGGAGCAGGAGCCGCTGCGCCGCGGGCGCCTCGTCCCAGATGCGGGCGAAATGGTTGTGCTCGGAGCGCAGCACCTGGTCGAGCGCGGTGTCGATGTCATCGGGGAAGGCGTGATGTCCCGACGGCACGAGTTGCCACACCGCATAGGCGAGCTCCTGGGTCGCGTACGGGTGCCCGGCCGAGATCGCGAGCAGCCGCTCGAGCGCCTCCGGCGTGATCGCCTTCTCCGTGACCTCGAAGCGCTTGCGCACGAACGTGGCGAACTTCGCCGGCGCGATCGGCCCCAACTCGACCTGCTTCGCGCTGCGCCAGAACGGCTCGTTCTTGTCGTTGAAGATGCGCTCGAGCACGTGCCGCTTGCTGCCGAGGTAGACGTGCCCGATCTCCGGCTGCGTCTGGAAGACCGCACGCATCAGGTTCGGGAAGTTGCGGTCGATCGAGACGATCTCCTGGAACTCGTCGAACACGATCGCGACGCGGCGCTTGCGCTCGGCGGCGATGCGCCCGGGCAGCTCGAGCAGGCGCTCGATCGTGTCGTCGATGTCCGACGGCCGCCGTCCGGCCTGGAACGTGAACCGCAGCGTCAGGTCGTCGGGGTCGACCTCCATCGTCGGGCGGATGCGCAGGCCGCGGAAGAGACTCGCCGCGCGCTCGGTCACCTGCTCGCCCGGCGACTCGATGTCCGTGTAGATCGTCTTCGCGAGCGCGGCCGCGAAGCGCTCCTTTGTCGTCGTCCGCATCACGTCGCAGTAGCCGACGAGAATGCCGCGGCGGGAGGCGCGTTCGGTGGCGCGGATCACGAGCGAGGTCTTGCCGTAGCGGCGCGGGGCGTAGAGCACGACGTCCTGGCCGTTCTCCATGTCCGCGACGAGCTCGCGCAGCTCGCTCTCGCGGTTGGTGAACGCGTCGTCGAGCGCGAGCGCGCCGTAGGTGAACGGATTCGTGGGCGGGTCGGCTTTACGCATACTTACGTAACGTAAGTATACGGAACAATCAGAGCGAAGCCCAGACCTCGCGCTTCGCCTTCGCGCGGGCGATCACCTCGTCGGTGAACTCGCGCGTGCCCAGGTGCCCGCCGAGGTCGGACGTCCGCAGGCCTGCCGCGACCGACTCGAGGCACGCCTCGCGGAGCGCGCGCCCGGCCTGCTCGGCCTCGTCGCCCGCATAGGAGAGGAGCGCAGCGCCGGCGAGGATCATCGCCATCGGGTTCGCGACGTTCTTGCCCTGGAGCGACGGCGCCGTCCCGTGCGCGGCCTCGGCCATGATCGCCGTCGGCTCGAAGTCGTCGGACTCGAAGGCGACGAGCAGCGACTCGGAGCCGGCGATCGAGCCGAAGAGCGGCAGCACGAGGTCGCTGAGGATGTCGCCGTCACGGTTCAGCGCCGGGATCACGAGCGGGTCGCCCGACGACGAGATCAGGAGCGCGAACGTCGCGTCGATCAGCTGCGGCTCGTACGGGACGTCGGGGTGCCGCTCGGCGGCCGCGTCCATCTCCTCCTTCAGCATCCCCTCGTAGGTCGGGCTGACCGTGTACTTCGGGCCGCCGAACACCTTTGCGCCCATCCGCTCGGCCTGGAGGAACGCGAACTCCGCGACGGCGTGGCAGACGCTTCGCTCGATGCGTTCCGTGCGGTATGCGACCTCGTCGTCGCCCTTGCCCTCCCGCCATTCCTTCGCCCCGTAGGCGTCGCCCACCGCCATGCGCACGATCGAGATCGGCGAGTAGACGCCGCCGAGCGGCACGACCCCGGGGATCCGGCGCCCGGTCCGCACGATCACCTTGCCGCCGATCTCCTCCCGCAGGATCCGGTTCGGCGAGCCGATGTCGCCCCGGCCCTCCGGCGTGACCGTCGCCGCCTTCAGGCCGAGCCCGTACTCGCGGATCGCGGCCGCCGCCTCGTGGACGACCGCGTTCTTCGTCGTGCGCCGGCTCTCCAGCGAGAGGTCGAAGCGCGGGAAGTCCAGCTCGACGCCGATCACGTCGGGCTCGAGCGTGCGGAGCGCCTCCTCGAGCAGCTCCTGCCCCGTCTCGTCGCCCTCGAGGACGACGATCGTGTTCTCGCCGGGCATCGGGTGGGCAGTGTAGACGGGCGATGGGGTGGACCAGACGAGGGCGAAAGGGTGCGTTCCGCTACTACGACCAGCGCGGGAAGCAGATCACCGAAGCCGCGAAGATCGAGCGGATCGAGAAGCTCGCGATCCCGCCGGCGTGGAAAGACGTCGAGATCTCGCCGAGCGCGCCGCGCCAAGCTGCAGGCGACCGGGCGCGACAAGGCCGGACGCAAGCAGTACGTCTACCACCCCGATTTCCGCGCTGCCCAGGAGCAGGCGAAGTACGACAAGCTGATCCGCTTCGCCGAGAAGCTGCCCGAGCTGCGGCAGACGATGGCGGAGCATCTCGACCACGACGCCCTCGACCGCGAGCGCGTTTCCGCGATCGCGCTGCGCCTGATCAACGTCGGCTGGTTCCGCGTCGGGTCCGAGCGTTACGTCCGCGAGTCGGGGACGTACGGGATCACGACGCTGACGCAGCGGCACGTCGAGGTCCGTGGCAGCAGGATCACGCTCTCGTTTCGCGGCAAGCACAAGATCCAGGTACGGACGACGCTCGTCGACGCGGAGCTGGCGGCGGCGCTCAAGGACCTGCTGCAGGTCAAGGGCGCCCGCGTCTTCAAGTACGAATGGGACGGCTCGCTCTACAACCTCACGAGCAAGCGGCTGAACGACTACGTCAAGCTCTACATGGGGGACGGCTTCAGCGCGAAGGACTTCCGGACGTGGGGCGGGACCCTCTCCGCCGCCGTCGCCCTCGCCGAGCGCGCGCAACGTGACGGCTTCCCCGAGACGAAGACGGACGAGAAACGCTCGGTGAGCGCGGTCATGCGCCGGGTCGCGCAGCAGCTCGGAAACACGCCCGCGGTCTGTCGTGCGTCGTACGTCTCGCCGGCGGTGATCGAGCAGTATCTCGAGGGGCGAACGATCGAGGATTTCCGGCCGCGGCATTTGCGCGTCGTAGGCGCGCGCGAGCTGCTCGATCCGGAGGAGCAGGCGCTCCTCAGCTTGCTGCGTTCCTGGCGTATTCGCCAGGCGCGCGCGGCCGCCTGATTTACCGGGGCATTTCCGCTACATTTGCGTCATGGCACGCAGAACAATTCTCGTATGCGACAACTGCGGCAAAGAGGTCGACGAGGCCAACGGCGCCGTGATGCGCATCACCTATTCCGACGCGCGACGCGGTGCGAAGCAGGCCGATCTCTGCGGCGACTGCGCGGGCTCGATGCCGGGCCAGCCGGCCGCGCGCCGTGGCCGCCGGCCGAAGTCCGCGTCGACCGCGGCGTAGTCCCGGCTGGTCCAGTCTCGGGGGTAGTTCCCGCTCTTTGCGGACGCGTCCAAGAGACGCGTCTGGAGTCGTCGGGACCCCGCTCTACGATGGAGCGGTGCCGCTCAGCCTGATCGCTGGGCCCGCAAACGCGGGCAAAGTCGAGCTCCTGCTCGACCGGTATCTCGCGTCGCTCGACGCCGAACCGGTGCTCATCGTGCCGAACCGGTCGGACGTCGAGAGCGTCGCCCGGCAGCTCCTCGCCCGCCGGCCGGCGCTCCTTGCCGGCCGCATCTGGACGTTCGACGACTTGTTCGTGCATCTCTACGACGCTCGCCTCGTGACCCAGGCTCAGCGCGCCCTCCTCGTGCGTCGCGTGCTCTCGGCGTCGCAGCTGAACGGCCTTTCGCGCTCCGCGCGCTACGGCGGCTTCGCGGATGAGCTGCTGCGCACGCTGGGCGAGCTCGAGTCCGGTCTCCTCGATCCGGATGCGCTCGAGGGCGACCTTGCGACGCTCTACGCGGCCTACCGGGCCGAGCTCGACCGGCTCGACCTCGTCGACCGTGACCTCCAGCGCCGCCGTGCCGTCGACCGGTTACGGTCGGACCTCTCCGCGTGGAACGGCGAGCCCGTCTTCGCGTACGGCTTCGAGGACCTGACCGGCGTCGAGTGGGCGCTGCTCGAGGCGCTGTCAGCGCGAGCCGAGGTGAGTGTCTCGCTGCCGTATGAGCCGGGGCGCCCGGCGTTCGGCTCGCTCCGCCGCACCGCCGAGGATCTGCAGCGGCTCGCCGCCGGGCGCATCGAGGAGCTGCCGGCGCGCTACGGCGAGGTTGCGCAGCCGGCACTCGCGCATCTCGAGCGCACGCTCTTCGCGGACGCCGAGGCCGAGCCGGTTGCGATCGACGGCGCAGTCCGCTTCTTCGAAGGCGCCGGCGCGCGCGGTGCGCTCGAGCTCGTCGGCGAAGAGCTGCTCGCGCTGCTGCGGGGCGGGACACGGGCGGAGCGCATCGGGATCATCTGCCCGAGCGTCGAGCGGCTGCGCGCACCGCTCGAGACCGCGCTCGGGACGCTCGGCATCCCCTACGCGATCGACGGCGACGTGCGTCTCGCCCAGACGCCGTTCGGCCAGGCGCTCGCCTCGCTCCTCCGCTTCGCCTGGCACAACGGCCCGCGGTCAGACCTCTTCACCTTCCTTCGCTCGCCGTTCTCCGGCGTCGAGCGCCGTGCCGTCGACTTCGTCGAGGGACGCCTGCGCGGCCGCGCCGTGCAGGCGCCGGAGCGCGTCGTCGAAGAGGGCGAACGCCTGCACGGCCGGCCGTTCCCTGCCGTCGCAGCGCTGCGCGAGTCCGACGATCCCGTCGACGCCGTCCGCACGGTCGCCGCGCGGATGCTGCGCAACGCATACGGCGTCGAGGCGCCGTCGGCCTCCGAGAGCTCGCGCCTCGATCTGCGCACCTACGAGACGCTCAACCGCCTGCTCACCGAGCTCGAGCGCTGGCGGAAGCTCGTCGGCGAGCTCTCGCGCGACGACGTCACCTCGGCGATCGACCGTCAGACGCTGCGTCCGCTGCGCGGCGACGAGCCGGGACGGGTCGCGGTCGTCGACCTGCTGCGCGCGCGCACGCGCCGCTTCGACGTCGTCTTCGTCTTCGGCCTCGAGGAAGGCAGCCTGCCGCGCCGCGGCACGTCGTCGCCGTTCCTCGACGACGACGCCCGCCGCCTGCTCGACGAGCGCGGCGCGCGCCTCCAGCGGCCCGATTCGGTCAGCCGTGACCGGTATCTCTTCTATACGGCGTGCACGCGGCCTCTCGAGCGCCTCTATCTGGTGCGCGAGGCAGCGACCGACGACGGCAGCCCGCGCGAGGCGAGCCCGTTCTGGGACGAGGTGCAGGCCGTGTTCGAGCCCGACGACGTCACACGTTGGACGCGGCGACGGCCGCTCTCGGCGCTCACCTGGACGCTCGACGACGCGCCGACCGAGCGCGAGCGCCTGCGCGCGCTCGCCGAGCTCGCGGCGCGCGAAGCGGGCCAGGCGGAGTCGCTCGCGCGCGCGAACGGCTGGGAGCGGCGGCTCGAGCGTGCGACCGGCGCATTCAGGCGCCCGACGAAGTTGACGCACCCGCTCGTGCTCGAACAGCTCGAGTCGCGTACGACGTTCAACGTCACCGAGCTCGAGCGCTTCGCCGACTGCTCGTCCGCGTGGTTCGTCGAGCGCTTCCTCGACCCCCGATCGATCGACGCGGAGGTCGATGCGAAGCTCCGCGGCTCGGTCGCGCACAACGCGCTCTACAAGTTCTTCACGCGGATGCCGAAGGAGCTGGGCGTCGAGCAGCTCGACGAGCGCATCGCCGACGACGCCGTGCGCCTGATGCGCGCGTGCCTCGACGACGCGCTGCAGAGCGTGCGCATGGACATGACGGAGATGCAGGCGCGTGAGCTCGATCAGTCGTTGTGGCGCGACCTCGAGGCCGTCGTGCGGAGCGAGTGCGAGTCGGAGCTCACGCTCGTGCCGCGCCGCTTCGAGGTCCTGTTCGGCGGCGAGCGCGCGGCGACCGAGCTGCAACGCGGTCTCGACCTCGGCGACGGGCTGACGCTCTCCGGGAAGATCGACCGCATCGACGTCGACCCGTTCGGCGCGCGCGGAATCGTGCAGGACTACAAGTCAGGTAAGCACGCGCACAGCGCGCGCGAGATCGAGAGCGAGCTGCGGCTGCAGATCCCGCTCTACATGCTCGTGCTGCGCGACCTCGTCGGGCTGGAGCCCCTGGGCGGCCTCTACCGCCCGCTCGCCGGCGAGCGCAAGGCGCGCGGGCTACTGCGCGCATCCGAGGGCGACACCTTGAAGGGCTACTCGCGCAACGACTACTACGAGGAAGAGGCGTTCTGGGCCGCGGTCGACCGTGCCCGCGACACCGCCCGCACGCTCGCGCAGCGCATCCGCGGCGGCGACGTCAAGCACGACCCGAAAGGCGGCGACTGCCCGGCGTGGTGCGACCTCTGGACGATCTGCCGCATCCCCAGAGCATGAGCAACCTGCTTTCAAGCAGGTTGCAGTCGTTCGGGAACGACTGCAACCAGGATGAATCCTGGTTGCCGGAGGCGCTCGCATGAACGAGCAGCAGCAGGCAGCGGTCTCGGCGACGGGCGAGGTCTTCGTCTCCGCCGGCGCGGGCACGGGCAAGACGGCGGTGCTCGTCGAGCGCTTCGTCCGCGCGGTCTGCGACGACGGCCTCGACGTCGACTCGATCCTCGTGATCACGTACACCCGCCGCGCCGCGGGCGAGCTGCGCACGCGCATCCGCGCCGCGCTCGGCGAGCGCGGCCGACACGATCTCGCGCGCGAGCTCGACGGCGCCTGGATCTCGACGATCCACGGCTTCTGCCTCCGCCTCCTGAAGACGTATCCGTTTGCCGCGGGGCTCGACCCGCGCTTCCGCGAGCTCGACGACGCGCAGGGCGCCGTGCTTCGCAGCGAGTCGTTCCGCTCGGCGCTCGAGGAGTTCTGCCGCGACGGCGATCCCGACCGCCTGCGGCTCCTCGCGACATACGGGGCGGACGGGCTCCGGCGCATGCTCACCGGCGTCTACGAGACGCTGCGGTCCGCGGGCCGCGGGCTGACGCTCGACATCGGCGACCGCGCGCCGGTCGAAGAGCCGCTCGAAGAGCTGCGCGAAGCGGCGCGGTGCCTCGCCGACGACGCGGCTGCGACCGACAACCAGCGCTCGGCCGCGACCCAGCTGCTCGCGCTGCTCGACCGTGACACCCGTCCCGACCGCCTGATGGAGCTTTCCGGCTTTCGCGCCTCGGGCGAGCGCGCGGCGACCTACGAGGAGGCGCGGCACGCGGTCGAGCGGTCGGCGCTCGACATTGCCGCAGCGCGTGACCGCGCATTGTTGCAGGAGCTGCTCGAAGGCTTCGCGGCCGCCTACGGAGAGGCCAAGGCCCGCGAGTCCGCACTCGACTTCGAGGACTTGCAGCTACAGGCGCGCAACCTCCTGCGAGACGACGAATCGATCCGCGAGCGCGAGCGGCTGCGCTTCCGCTCGATCATGGTCGACGAGTTCCAGGACACGAACCGGCTGCAGTGCGAGCTGGTCGATCTCCTGCGCGGCCCGGACACCGGAGTCTTCTTCGTCGGCGACGAGTTCCAGTCGATCTACGGCTTCCGCCACGCCGACGTCCAGGTGTTCCGGGAGCGGCGCGCGCAGGCGGCGCAGCTGCTGCCGCTGACGCTCAACTACCGCTCGCGGCCGGAGGTTCTCGCTGTCGTCAACGAGCTCTTCGGCTCGCACTTCGGCGACGAGTTCCAGTCGCTCGCCTCCGCGGCAGAGTTCCCCGATCCCGTGTTCGGCCATCCGGTCGAGCTGCTCGTCACGGACAAGGCCAGCTACTCGGACACCGGCGTGCACTGGCGCCGTGCCGAAGCACGCGCAGTCGCGCGCCGCGTCCGTGAGCTCGTCGACACCGGGGCCGCATCCGCGGGCGAGATCGTGCTGCTCTTTGCCGCCGGCACCGACGCGGAGTGGTACGAGGAGGAGCTGCGCAAGGCAGGGCTGCCGACCTATCGCGCGACCGGCAAGGGCTACTTCGGCCAGCAGCAGGTCGTCGACCTCTTGTCGTACCTGCGCCTCCTGCACAATCGCTACGACGACACGGCGCTCCTGACGGTCCTCGCGTCGCCGTTCGTCGGCATCTCGAACAACGGGTTGGCCCTCGTTCGTCGGGCGGCGTCGCGTCGGCCGCTCTTTGCCGGCATCGAGCACAGCCTGCCGTCCGCGCTCGACGAGCGCGACACGCGCCTCCTGCGCGCATTCCGGCAGCGCTTCGACCGGTTGAGCGATGCGATGTCGCGGCTCTCGCTCGAGCGGCTGTGCGAGCGCGTCGTCAGCGAGCACGACTACGACCTGGCAGTGCTCGCGCAGTGGGACGGCCGCCGGCGCTACGCGAACATGCGCAAGCTCGCCCGCCTCGCCCGCTCCTACGAGGAGCTGCGCGGCCCGGACGTCGAAGGGTTCGTTCGCTTCGTCACCGAGCAGGAGGCGCTCGGCGCGCGCGAGCTCGAGGCCGTCGCGGAGGAGGAGGGAGCGGACGCCGTGCGGCTGCTCACGATCCACGCGGCGAAGGGGCTCGAGTTCAAGGTCGTGATCGTCGCCGACGCCGGCCGCGACAAGGCGCCGCCGTCGCCCGACGAGATCCTCGCGCTCTCCGACGGGCGCTTCGGGTTCCGCGTCGCCGACCCGGTGACGACGAAGCGGCGCGGCGCGTTCGACTACGACGACGTGCGCGAGGTGCGGCGCGCCGAGGAGGAAGCGGAGAAGCTGCGCCTCTACTACGTGGCGATGACGCGCGCGAAGGATCGGCTGATCGTCTCCGGCTCGATCGACCGCGAGAAGCGTGCCGACGCGTCGACGCCGATCGGCTGGGTGCTCGGGCGGCTCGCCGCCGACGAGGAGCTGAGCGGCGCCGGCGACGCGCCCGTCGAGATCGAGCGTTCCGGCGCGCGGCTGCTCGTGCGCGTCGATCGTCACGACCCGGCGGTATGGGCCGACGGCGACGACGTCGAGGAGTCCGTGCCCGAAGCAGGCCAGCTCGCGCTCTTCGCCGCGCTCGAGGAGGCAGCGATCGCCGCGGCCGCACCGGTGCTCCCCCCGCTCGTCGCACCGGCCGAGCCGCCGCTGCACCGGCCGCGCCGCTTGTCGTTCACGGCGCTCTCCACGTTCGACCAGTGCTCGTACAAGTACTTCGCGCTCTATGTCTCGGGCATGAAGGAACGCCGGCCCGAGCACACGGGCGGCGAGGGGGACGGCGGCCTGCGCGCCACCGAGATCGGCAACGCCGTGCATCAGCTCCTCGAGGGCGTCGACCTGCAGGCGCCCGCGCTGCCCGATCTCGAGCAGGTGCGCGACTGGTACCCGACGGTCAGCGACGACGAGCTCGAGCGGATTCGTAACTACGTCGCGTCGTACTGCGACTCGGAGCTCGCCCGTCGCGTCGCGGCGCTGTCGCGGGTCGACAAGGAGCGGCACTTCACGTTCGAGCACGACGGCGTGCTCCTGCACGGCTTCCTCGACGTGCTTCATCTCGACGGGCCGCGCGCACTCGTCGTCGACTACAAGACGAACCTGATCGGCGAGTCGACACCGGCCGAGATCGTCGAGGCCGACTATCGGCTGCAGCGGCTCGTGTACGCGCTCGCCTGCTTCCGTGCCGGCGCGGAGGAGGTCGAGGTCGTCTACCACTTCCTCGAGCGGCCGGACGCCGTTGTCTCGACGACGTTCTCGCGCGACGTCGTCGCCGATCTCGAGGCGGAGTTGAGCGCCGGTATCGCGCGCATTCACGCGGGCGAGTTCCGGCCGACACCGAGCGAGTTCGCGTGCTCGACGTGCCCGGCGCTCGATCTCGTCTGCGCCGGCCCGCGGCTGGGCGCCGACCCTCACTGGGGGGCCGACCCCGCGTTGCTCGCCTCGCGTGCCTAGGAGCTATGTCAAGGAGGCGCGCAAGCGGGTCGGGCCGAAGAAGCTGCGCGTCAAGCCGGTCATCGAGCGTCTCGCTGTCGAGCACGCGGACGCGGCAATCGCGCTTCGCTTCCGCAGCCCGCTCGAGCTCCTGATCTCGGTGATGCTCTCGGCGCAGACGACCGATGTGAACGTCAACCGGGTGACCGAGGCGCTCTTCGAGAAGTACCAGGCGCCGCAGGACTATCTCGCGGTGCCGCAGGAGGAGCTCGAGCGCGACATCTTCGCGACGGGGTTCTACCGGCAGAAGGCCAAGTCTCTGCGGGGCTCGATGCAGATGCTGCTCGACGAGTTCGATGGCGAGGTCCCGTCGCGGCTCGACGAGCTGATCCGGCTGCCCGGAGTCGCGCGCAAGACGGCGAACGTCGTCTCGTCCGAGCTCGGCAACCCGGAAGGGATCGTCGTCGACACCCACGTGCGGCGGCTCTCGCAGCGGCTCGGTTTCACGAAGCAGGAGGATCCCGTGAAGATCGAGCGCGATCTCGTGAAGCTCGTGCCGCGCGAGGACTGGGCGAGGTTTCCGCACCTGATGATCTGGCACGGACGACGCGTGTGCATCGCGCGGCGGCCGCTCTGTGAGGACTGCATCGTCAACGACCTCTGTCCGTCCAGTCGTGTCTGAGCGCGATCGCCTTCGGCTGAGCTTCGAGCGCGTCGCCGACGCCTACGAGCGTGCACGGCCGCAGTACGCGCCGGACGCGCTCGCGTGGGTCGCCGAACGGCTGCCGCTTCGCCGCGTGCTCGACCTCGGCGCGGGGACGGGCAAGCTCACGCGGCAGCTCGTCGCGCTCGGCGCGGATGTCGTCGCCGTCGAGCCGGGTGATGAGATGCGTGCGGTGCTGCAACGGGTGCTGCCCGACGTGGAGGCACATGCAGGAAGCGCGGAGGCGATCCCGCTGGCGGACGAGTCCGTCGACGTCGTCACGGCAGCGCAGGCCTTCCACTGGTTCCGCACGAGGCAGGCGCTCGCGGAGATCCACCGGGTGCTCCGGCCGGGCGGCGGCTTCGCGTTCATGTGGAACCACTGGGACGACGACGATCCACTGCTGCACACGTTGAACGATCTCGTCGACGCGCTCCGCCGGCACGAGTCGGACGACGACGTCCAGCGCGACGAGCTCTACGCCTCGCCGCTCTTCCGCACGGAAGAGGCCAGGAACTTCCGTCACGCGGAGGAACTCGCGGCCGACGTCGTCGTCGAGCGCGTCTCGTCCGTGAGCGCGGTCTCGGCTGCCGCCCCCGACGTCCGCGACCGCACGCTCGCCGAGGTGCGGCGCCTCGTCGGCGACGGCGTCGTGCGATTCCCGATGGTGACGACGGTCGTCGTCGGCGATCGTGTCTGAGCTCCATCCCGCAACGCGGGGCTTTGCGGCTGCCGACGTCTACGAGCGCGGCCGCCCGGACTACCCGGCGGCCGCGATCGAGCGCATCGTCGAACGGCTCGGGCTGCGTCCGGGCCGAACCGTGCTCGATCTCGCCGCAGGCACCGGCAAGCTGACGCGGCGGCTCGTCCCGACCGGCGCGAACGTGATCGCAGTCGAGCCCGTGCGTGAGATGCGCGCCGAGCTCGAGCGCCGCGTCCCGGCGGTGGCGGTGCTGGCGGGCGTCGCGGAGAAGATCCCGCTCGCCGACCGCTACGTCGATGCCGTCACCGTGGGCCAAGCTTTCCACTGGTTCAAGCCGGACGACGCGCTGCGCGAGATCCATCGCGTCCTGAAGCCGGGTGGCGGCGTCGCGACTCGTCTGGAACGCGGGCGACGAGCGAAACCCG
Organism: uncultured Actinomycetes bacterium; assembly: GCA_963838985.1. Lineage (GTDB taxonomy): Bacteria > Actinomycetota > Thermoleophilia > Gaiellales > Gaiellaceae > Palsa-739. The sequence goes on along the minus strand of CAWITF010000005.1, from coordinate 98,944 downwards.
ATCCAGGCGGGGCTCGCGGACATCGTCGATCCGATCTCGGGCGACACGCCGCGCCGGAAGCATCGCGACTGGAAGTCGCTGCTCGCGGACAGCGGGCTCTTCGACGACTGCGAGCGTGCGCTCTTCGAGAACGTGCAGGAGACCGACGAGCAGGGCGTGGTGGAGCGCGTCCTGTCGATCAGCTTCATCGCGACTGCGCCGACGTCGGTGCGTGACGACGTCGAGGCACAGGTGCGTGCGCTCGTGCGCGACGTCGAGCCGCCGATCCGGCTGACCTACATGACCGAGGTCTACACCGGCAGAGCTAGTTGACCGACGGATCCTCCGGGATCCGCGAGACGAGCTCGTAGATGCCGCCCTTGCGGCGAAGCACGTCGGACCAGAGCTCGTCGGGCGCGTCGGTGAATGCGTCGTCGTCGTCCGCCGGCTCGAGGAACCAGTCGTCGCGCTCGATCTCGGCTCTCGAGCTGGCCCGCGCCCCAGCCGGCGTAGCCGGCGAAGACGCGGCGGCGCGTCGTCGCGAGCAGCACGTCGCCCGGCTCGTCGAGTGCGGGGAAGCCGAGCTGCCCGAAGAGCGGCACGGCGGCGTCGTCGGGATCGAGGAACTCGCCGAGCACGAGCACCGCCTCTTGCTGCACCGGGCCGCCGAACCACACTTCCTCGCCGTCGTCGACGAGCTCTTCGAGCTGCGGCACGAGCTCGGCGACGGGCGCGGGGGAGGGACGGTTGAGCACGAGCCCGGCCGCGCCTTCGTCGGAGTGCTCGGTGACGAGCACGACAGTGCGCCGGAAGTTCGGGTCGTTGAGGCTCGGCGACGCGATCAGCAGCTGTCCCTGCAGCGACTCGCTCATCGCGGCGTCAGGGCGACGAGCAGTCCCCCGTCGTCGTCGTAGGCGGGGAAGAAGTCACCCGTGATCGGCTTCACGTGGCCCGCCCGCGTGCGCAGCTCGAGCTTCTCGTCGAGGCGTCGGACGCCCCACTCGAGCGCAAGCTTCGCCGGGTTGCGCTCGTCGTCGAAGCCGGCGAGGCCGAGGCTCGAGACGAGGTCGGCGCCGAGCAGGTCGCTCTCGCCCCAGCCGGTCAGCTCGAAGACACCGCGCCCGACGGCGAGGATGCGCGCCTCCTGGTCGGTGACGACGAAGCCCGTGCCCGGCGCGGGGTAGTAGTCGTCCATCAGCTCGAAGAGGAAGCCGAAGCCGCAGTGCCTGCAGGCCACGGCCTGCGTCGAGAAGCCCTCCTTGCCCCGTCGATGTCGATCGAGCGCTGCTTGCAGTTCGGGCAGATGAAGTACGGCACCTTCGAAGGGTAATGACGGGCCTCACCCTGCAAGCGGTCAGGCGCGCGGCCTGACCTCGAGCCGCTCCGCCCAGGCGCGCAAACGCGGATAGCCGTCGGCGAGCGGCATCCCCTCGACGAGGACCTCGTGGAAGCGCTCGTCGTCGCCCGGCGGGCAGACCGAACGCGGCGTACTTCAGGAACGGGAACGCGTCACGTCGGCGACGCCGAAATCGCCGAAGAGATACTCGCGATCCGAGAGCAGGCGCCTCGAAGCGATCGAGCGACGCGCGTATGCGCGCGAAGAGCTCCGCGATCCGGCCGGCGTCCGGCTCGGGCTTCTCCTCCTCCGCCACGATCAGGTTCGGCGGCCGCTTCCAGATCTGGTTGAACCAGTCGAGGAACGTCTCGACCTCGGCTCGGCGCGCAGGGTCGGCCGGGTAGAGGGGCGGCTCGGGCACGCGGCGTTCGAGCCAGTCGAGGATCAGGGGCGAGTCGTGGACGACCTCTGCTCCGGCGACGAGCACCGGCACGAGCTCCTGTCCGCTCACCTCCCGGACGGCCGTTCGGTCTTCCGGGTCGATGTCGATCCATTCGACCGCGATTCCCTTGTATGCCGCGGCGAGCGCCACCCGCTCGACGTTCGTCGAGAACGGGATCCGGTAGATGCGGACGGTCTCTAGATCCAGTTCTTGCGTCGGTAGAACCACAGCTGCAGGATCGTCGTGAGGACGATGACCCCCCACACATAGCCGTAGCCGTAGTGCCAGCGCAACTCGGGGATGTTGCGGAAGTTCTGACCGTAGAGCCCGACGATGAAGGTCGGCACGAGCAGCAGCGAGGCGATGACGGTCAGGCGCTTCATCACCTCGTTCTGGTCGTTCGCGATCTTCGACTGGTGGTAGTCGCGGACGCTTGCGAGCAGGTCGCGCGAGAGCTCGAGGCCGTCGAATGCGCGAAGCAGCTTGTCGTACGCGCCGTTGAACGCGACCTCGACCTCGTGCGGGAAGACCTCCTCGCCCTCCTCGACCTCGACGACGTCGTCGACGATGCGCCGCACCGCGTCGCGCATCGGCGCGAGCGTGCGCCGGATGTGCAGGAGGTCGTGGCGGAGCTCGGAGATACGTCCGCGCGTCTTCTCCGCCGACTGCGACTCGACGTTGTCCTCGAGCTCGTCGATCTCGGCGTCGACGTCGTCGACGAGGTCGAGGTAGCGCTCCGCGATGTCGTCGACGATGCGGTAGGCGAGCATGCCGGGCGAGTCGCGTGCGGGCGCGTCGTCTCGCGGACGCGGTCGACGTCGAACGGCTTGCGCTTCGGCGGCGTCTTGCGCACGGTGAGGAGCGCGTCGGCGGTGATGACGAGGCCGATCTCCTGGTAGTAGATGCAGTCCTCCTCGGGGAGGGCCTTCGCGAGCAGGAAGACGCCGAAGACGTAGTCGCCGTGGCTCTGCAGCGTCGGCCGCGGCTCGTCGTCGTGCTCCGGGTCCGCGAGGAGCAGCTCGATCGCGGTCTCCTCGAGCTCGCGCGGTGCGGCCGCGCTTCAGCTGCTCGGGCGTCGGGTCGAGGAGGTCGGTCCACTGCGCGGCCATACGCGCCGCGCTTTCGACGCTGGGCGGTTCAGACCTCCGCGGCTTCGGGCCGCGGAGCAGTCGACGCGGTCCCCTCGTGGCCCTCGAGGGCGGCGAGAAACCGCTCGGCGTCGAGCGCGGCCATGCAGCCGGAGCCCGCTGCTGTGACGGCCTGCCGGTAGGTGTGGTCCTGCACGTCGCCGGCCGCGAACACGCCCGGGACGTTCGTCTCGGTCGTGCCGGGCTTCGTGATCAGGTAGCCGGCCTCGTCGTGGTCGAGCTGGTCGACGAAGAGCTTCGTGTTCGGATCGTGGCCGATCGCGACGAAAATGCCGTCGACGGTCTGCTGCCAGGTGCGTCCCGTCTGGGTGTCGCGGAGCGTCACCGTCTCGACCTTGCCGTCGCCGTGGATGTCGTCGATCGACCGCGTTCGTCACGAACTCGATCTTCTCGTTCTGCGGGCGCGGTCGAGCATGATCGGCGAGGCGCGGAACTCGTCGCGCCGGTGGATGACCGTCACCTTCGTCGCGTAGCGCGTCAGGAAGGTCGCCTCCTCCATCGCCGTGTCGCCGCCGCCGACGACGATCGAGCTCCTTGTCGCGGAAGAAGGCGCCGTCGCAGGTCGCGCACGCCGAGACGCCGCGTCCCTGGAGGTGCTGCTCGCCGGGCAGCCCGAGCCAGCGCGCGGACGCGCCCGTGGCGACGATGACCGTGTTCGCGCGGTACTCGGCGTCCTCGACGCAGACCCTGAAGGGCCGCTCGGAGAAGTCGACGCGCGTGACGTCGTCGGTGATGAAGTCGGTGCCGAAGCGCTCGGCCTGGCGCCGGAACTCGGCCATCATCTCCGGGCCCATCACGCCGTCCGGGTAGCCGGGGTAGTTCTCGACGTCGCTCGTGATCATCAGCTGGCCGCCCCACTGGAAGCCCTCGATCACGAGGGGCTGCAGGTTCGCGCGCGCCGCGTAGAGCGCTGCGGTGTAGCCGGCGGGGCCGCCGCCGATGATGATCAGTTCCCGTACGTCCGTCATGCCGTCCTTCCTCGAAATTGTGTCTGCCCTATTAAACGAATTAGGTCGGCGGGACGTTCCCGCTGCCCGGCCCCGCCCAGGCATAGAATCGCTCGCCGCGGGCATGGAAGGGCCGTCGTGGCAGGGACACTGACCTGGGAGCAGCTGCGGGAGCTGGCGGGCTTCCGCGCGGACAAGGGGTGCGCCGTCAGCGTCTTCGTCAACCTCGACCCGAGCGTGGTGCCGACGCCCCAGGACGTCGAGACGAAGGTGCATTCGCTCCTCGGCCAGGCGGAGCGCCAGCTGGAGGAGCGGAAAGGCCAGCTCGGGCGCGACCAGCGGGAGGCCCTGAAGTCGGACCTGGAGCGGATCCGCGCCTGGTTCGACGACGGCTTCGACCGGCAGGGCGCGCAGGGCGTCGCGGTCTTCGCGGCGAGCCTCGACAACTTCTGGAGCACGCTGACGACGCCCGAGGCGGTGTCAGACGAGGTGAAGATCGGCGGCGAGCTCTATCTCGCGCCGCTCGCGCGGCTCATGGATCGCACCGACAGCGCGCTCGTCGCAGCCGTCGGGCGCGAGCGCGGTCAGGTCTTCCGGCTGCGCGGCGGGCGGCTCGTCGAGATCGCCGACGAGTCGGAGGAGGTGCCGGGTCGCCACGACCAGGGCGGTTGGTCGCAGGCGCGGTACGAGCGGCACATCGACGCGATCGTCGAGCAGCACTGGCGGCGGGTCGCCGAGACGCTCGACCGCTGCGTCCGCCGGCTGCACGGCATGCGCGTCGTTCTCGTCGGCGCCGAGGACATGCGGTCGTCGTTCGAGGACATCCTCTCGAACGAGGTGAAGGGTTGTCTCGCCGGCTGGGCCAACGCGGAAGCGCACGCAGACGCGCCCGCGCTGCTCGAGGCGGCGAAGCCGGTGCTCGAGGAGTGGTGGGCGGGACGCGAAGGTGCGCTCCTCGAGCGTTGGCGCGAGGAGGCGGGGAAGAACGGCCGTGCCGCCGCGGGCTGGCAGCAGACGCTCGAAGCAGCGTCCGACGGCCGCGTCGAGTTGCTGCTCGTGCAGGACGGCGCCGACCAGGAGGCGTATCAGTGCCCGAACTGCGGGCGTGCGCAGAGCACCAACGGCAGCTGCCCCCTCGACGGCGCAACGCTCGAGAGCCGCGCCGGCGGCTTCGACCTCGCACTGCACCAGACGCTTGCGCACGGCGGCACCGTGCATGTCGTCCGCGACCGGCAGGATCTCGAGCCGGTCGGCGGCGTCGCAGCGCTGTTGCGCTTCTAGGGAAACCAGCAACCACGTTTCAACGTGGTTGCAGTCGTTGGAACGACTGCAACCTGACTGAAGTCAGGTTGCTTCAGGCGGCGTCGGCGTCGGCGGCCGGCAACTCGGGCGCCGTGACGGCGCGCACGCTGCGGTCGACGACCGAGAGCGGCGAGAGCTCGGCGGCCGGTGAGATGCCGTGCTCCTTGAACTTGCGCGCGCTCGGCAGCACGCGCGTCTCGAGCGAGCCGATGGTCTCGTTGTACGACTTCACCGCCGTCTCGAGCCCGCGGCCGACCTTTGCGAAATGGTCGGTCATCGTGCCGAGGCGCGAGTACAGCTCGCGGCCGAGCTCGCTGATCGCCTTCGCGGACTCGGCGATCGTCTCCTGACGCCAGCCGTACGCGACTGCCCGCAGGAGCGCGATCAGCGTCGTCGGCGTCGCGATGATCACCTGCTGGTTCGACGCCGTCCTCGATCAGCGACGGATCCTGCTCGAGCGCGGCGCTCAGGAACGTCTCGCCCGGGATGAAGAGGACGACGAACTCCGGCGTCTCCGGCTGCGAGTCCCAGTAGCTCTTCTTCGACGAGCTTCGTGACGTGGTCGCGCACCTGGCGCGCGTGGTCGCGGAGCTTCGCGAGCGCGCTCGTCGTCGTCGGTGCACGCGAGCGACTCGAGGTACGCCTGGCCGGCGCACTTCGCGTCGACCACGACCGTCTTCGCCCCCGGCAGCCGCACGACGAGGTCGGGGCGAAGCCGCGACTCCTCGGTCGTGACGTGGTGCTGCGTCTCGAAGTCGCAGTGCTCGAGCATCCCCGCCATCTCGACCACGCGGCGCAGCTGGATCTCGCCCCAGCGCCCGCGCACGTTCGGCCGGTCGCGGAGCGCGCTCACGAGGTTGCCGGTCTCGCTGCGCAGCTGCTGCTGCGTCTCCGCGAGCTGACGAACCTGCTCGAGAGCTCGGAGTAGGCGCGCGTGCGCGCGAGCTCGAGCTCGTGCAGCTTGCCGTCGACCTTCGTCAGCGACTCCTTGATCGGCGCGACGAGGTGCTCGACGGCCTGCTTGCGCTGCTCGAGATCGGTCGTCGTCTTCTGCTGCAGCTGCTCGAGCTGCGACTTCGCGAGCTGGAGGAACGACTCGCTGCTCGAGGCGAGCGCGTCGGAGGCGAGCGCCTTCATCGTCGTCTCGAGGGAGCCGCGCGCGTCCTCGAGGACGCCGACGCGCGACGCGTACTGCGCGCGCAGGAGCAGCCAGACGCCGCCGGCGCCGACCGCGAGACCGATGAGCAGGGCCGCGATGACCATTGGGCCGACGAACGCTAGAGAGGCGGTCGGACGGCACCGTCGGACCAAAGAAAATGCCGCCTCCGACGAACCCGTGAGTCCATCGGTGGCGGCACGCGGAAATCTACGAAGTCGCCCGCCGCGGGTCAAGCACGAAAAGTTCGCAAATAGCGGCTTCTCAGCCGAGGGCGGCGTCGATGGCCGCGGTCACCTGCGCCTCCGTCGGGACGAGCCCGGGGCTGCCGACAAGCGACGGCTGCTCCGGCACGCGACCGACAAGGACCGTGGGTGTCCCGCTGACGCCGTCGCTCTTTGCCGCCGCGGCGACGGCCTTCTGCTCGGAGGCGATCGACGGCGCCGAGCGATCAGCGAGCAGTTGGTGCACGCGCATGCCCGGCACGCTCGCGGCGGCCCTCGCAATGACGCTGTCCGTCAGCCAGCCGCTCCCCTCCTCGCCCTGGTTGTCGTAGAGGACCTGCGCGAAGTTGAACGCCTTGTTCTGCTTGGCGGCTGCGAGCATCGCGGCCTGTCCGCGGACCGAGTCGGGGCCGATGAACGCCCACGGCTCGACCTGCACCTGCACTTTCCCCGTTCGCACGTAGCGCGGGACCACGTCTGTCATCGTCGTCGTCTCGAATTCGCGGCAGAGCGGGCACTGCAGGTCGATGAAGATCACCATCCGCACGGGCGCGCTCGACTTGCCGAGCGTGAGACCGTGTTGCGGGATGCCGTGGAAGAGCGTCTCGACGTCGGCGGCCCCCGGCAGGCCGTTCGCGACGGAGCCGACGCTCGGCGTGTTGGCGGGTATGCCGGTGCCGGACCCGAGCCGCGCGTCAGCACGACGGCGAGCACGATCCCGACGATCACGAGCGTGACGACTCCTCCGGCTGCGAGCAACACCCGCGGGTTCGCCTGGCGACCCGCTGCGCCCTTCGAGCGGACGGGGGGCGCGGCAGCCTGGCGACGGCGCTCTTTGCTCTTCTTACCGCTGGCCATGCTCGTCCACGGTAGTGGCGGGTGGCTCGACCGCCGCGAGCGCCAGCAGGGCAGCGGCCAGGGCGAACGCGGTGAGCGCCAGTGTCGGGATCGTCATGTACCCGAATTCGTCGATCCACTTCGTCGCGCAGCCGCCGGGCGCGGAGACGAGGCATGCGCTCGTCTGTCCCACGACGCCGTTCTCGACGAGCACGTGGTAGATCGAGATTCCTGCGCCGACCACCGGAAGCGGCAGAAGGACGCGTGCGGCTCGGTGCGCGTTCGTCGCAGCGGCGATCAGCGTCGTGATCGAAAGTGGATACATGCAGATCCGCTGGTACCAGCAGAGCTCGCACGGGACGAAGTGCGCAACCTCGGAGAAGAAGAGGCTCCCACCGGTCGCGACGGACGTAAGGAGGAACACGGCCCAAAGCTCGTAACCCCACAGCGCGGATCGAATACGGCGAAGCGCGCTTGGCGCACCGGCAGCGTGCGCGGCGACGGCGATCAGTACGACCACCACGAGCGCCTGGCCGGCGACGCCGAGTGCGGCGAGCGCCACGACGACGTCATGCGTCACGCCCCGGACCCTACTTCCGGAGGCGCTACCATCGTGCGTCCATGGCCAAGCGCTCCGCCAAGAAAGCGTCGGGGCTGCCCGCGCAGCCGCGGCCTCGGACAGCTCCGCCGCCCGTCCGCTCGAAGGGCGCGGCACGCCGCGTGGATCGCAAGGCGTGGTACATCGGCGGCGCCGCGGTCGCCGTCCTCGTCGTAATCGGCGTCGTGCTCGGGCTCGTCCTGAGCGGCGGCTCGTCCTCGGCGACGAGCTCGAAGTCGATCGCCTGGGATCAGCTCGGCGTCCTCCAGAGCGGCGCGCCGCCGTGGAACAACGGCTCCGGCCAGCTCCAGGACCGGCTGAGCACGCTCGGCCTCTCGGCGCTCGGCACCGAGGGCACCGTGATCCACATCCACCAGCACCTCGACATCTACGTGGACGGCAAGCACGTGACGTTGCCGGCGCTGATCGGGATCGACGACAATGCGTTCCTCACCGAGCTGCACACGCACGACAACTCGGGGATCCTCCACGTCGAGTCGCCGACGCAGCGCTCGTTCATCCTCGGCCAGGCGTTCGGCGAATGGGGCGTCAAGCTCACGCCGACGTGCATCAGCACGCTCTGCGGCAAGCTCAGCTGGTGGGTGAACGGAAAGAAGATGCCCGCCGGCAGCAATCCCGCGCAGCTCGTGCTGAAGGCGCACCAGGAGATCGTGATCGTGTCGGGCAAGAAGCCTGCGCATCTTCCGACCTCCTACAAGTTCCCCGCCGGGCTCTAAGCTTTTCGCGCCGGGGTGGCGAAACTGGTCAGACGCGCCTGACTTAAAATCGGGTGCCTTCGGGCATGCGGGTTCGAGTCCCGCCCCCGGCATCCGTTCGACCTACACTGCGACGGCCTTGGCCCGCCTCGCGGCACAGCCGACCGAGCAGCCCCTCGAGTGGGACACGCCGCTCTTCCTGATGGCGCGCGCGCAGTTCGAGCAGGCGCTCCCGTACGCCGACGTCTCGGACATGGTCGCGGAGCGGCTCGGCTTCCCCGAGCGGGCGGTGATCGTCGCCGTGCCGCTCCGTCGCGACGACGGCTCGATGGAGATCTTCGCCGGCTACCGCGTGCAGCACTCGACCGTGCTCGGCCCGACGAAGGGCGGCATCCGCTACGACGCCGAGGTCTCGCTCGGCGAGTGCGCGGCGCTCGCTATCGTGGATGACGTGGAAGTGCGCGCTGCTTCGCCTGCCGTACGGCGGCGCGAAGGGCGGGATCCGCTGTCGATCCGCGCGCGCTGTCCCAGCGCGAGCTCGAGCGCCTGACGCGCCGCTTCACCTCGGAGCTCGTGCGCGATGATCGGCCCGCAGACCGACATCCCGGCGCCCGACATGGCGACGAACGAGCAGACGATGGCCTGGATGATGGACACGTACTCGATGCTGAAGGGGCACGCCGTGCCGGAAGTCGTCACGGGAAAGCCGATCTCGGTCGGCGGCTCGATCTTCCGTCGCGAGGCGACCGGCGCCGGCGTCGTGATGACCGCCGAGCGCGCGTGCCATCGCCTCGGCCGCGCGCTCGACGACGCAGCGCTGCGTCGTGCAGGGCTTCGGCAACGTCGGCGGCGTCGCTGCGTCGGAGCTGCACGAGAAGGGCGCGACCGTGATCGCGGTCTCCGACATCTCCGGCGGCTCTGCACTCGCCGGAAGGGCTCGATGATCCCGGAGCTGCACGCATATGTCGCGCGAGCACGGCTCGCTCGACGGCTACGAGGGCGGCGAGCGGATCACGAACGAGGAGCTGCTCGAGCTGCCGTGCGACATCCTGATCGTCGCCGCGCGCGAGGATCAGCTGACCGGCGACGAACGCCGGCCGCGTCCGCGCGCGCTGATCGTCGAAGGCGCGAACGGGCCGACGACGCTCGAGGCCGACGCGATCCTCGCGCGAGCGCGGCATCCCGGTCGTGCCGGACATCCTCGCGAACGCCGGCGGCGTCACCGTCTCCTACTTCGAGTGGGTGCAGGACCTCGGCCGGCTCTTCTGGGATCGCGACGAGATCCGCGGGCGGCTCGCGGACAAGATGCACGACGCCTTCGACCGCGTGTGGGACGTGTCGGACGAGAAGGCGATCACGCTGCGCCAGTCGGCGATGGTCGCTGCGATCCGCGAGGTCGGCGGCGCGCTCGAGACGCGGGGGATCTACCCGTGAGCACCGAGCAGACGGTGCGCGACGCGATGGTGCCGGAGCCGACGACGCTCGGCGTCGACGACGACGCGCAGTTCTGCGGGGCGCTGCTTCGCCGAGAACGACGACGTGCGTGCGCTCTTCGTCGTCGAGGCCGACGGCGGCCTCGTCGGCGTGCTCACGCGCAAGACGCTCGTGCGCGAGGTCGTCGCAGCCGGGACGCGATCCGCAGATCGGTGCATCTGCGCGAGATCGCAGAGCCGCCGCTCTTCACGCTCGATGCCACGCTCTCGCTCGACGACGGCTTCCACCAGCTGGAGGAGCACGATCTCGAGCGAGTTCCGGTCGTCGAGGAGCGGGCGCCTCGTCGGCGTTCTCTCGCGCGCGGTCGTGCAGCGCCGCCTGGCCGAGGACGAGCCGCCGAGCTCGACCCGGACCCGGGCTCGGTGGTTCTCTAGCAGCAGGTGTAGGCGCCGGGCGGTGCGGCGCCGTCTTCCGGCGCGGGCAGCTCGGCGGCTGCGAACGCGATCCCGTCGAGGATGTCGCGCTCGCTGACCTCGATCGCCTCGAGGCCGAAGTGCGTGAGTGTCTCGACGAGGATCGACGGCACCGGCGACGATCATCGGCGCCCGCTCGGGCTCCATCGCGGGCAGCTCGCGCCGTTCGGCGAGCGGCAGCGCTGCGAGCCGCTCGAGCTGGGTGCGCGCAGCGCTTACCTCGAGCCGGTGACCGTGAACCCGCTCGCGGTCGTACCGGTCGAGGCCGAGGTCGAGCGCTGCGAGCGTCGTCACGGTGCCGGCGACGCCGACCGCGCGCTCGGGACGGACGTCGATCGCCGCGAGCGCGGAGTGCACTGCGGCTGCGCATGCCTCGAGCTCTCCACGCGTCGGCGGATCCGTGACGATGAAGCGCTCCGTGAAGCGCACCGAGCCGATGTCGATGCTCGCGTGGAAGTCGTCGAGCACGAGCTCTGTCGAGCCGCCGCCGATGTCGAGCACGAGCGTGCGCGCTGTCGGCTGAACGCCGCGCCGCGTCAGCGCTGCTTCCTCGTCGCCGCTCACGAGCCGCGTCGCGAAGCCGTAGCTCCATTCGATCTCCCCGAGGAACGCCTCGCCGTTCTCGGCGTCGCGCACGGCGCTCGTCGCGACTGCGAGCGTCGCGCTCGGCGCCGAGCGACTCGAGCGTGCGGCGGTAGTCGGAGAGGACGTTGCGCACGCGCGCGATCGGCACGGGGAGGAGGCGCCTGCGCGCGTCGACGCCCTCGCCGAGCCGCGTGATGCGCGTCTCGCGGTGGAGCTCCGCGAGCGTGCCGCCGTCGTCGACATCCGCGACGAGCAGGCGCGTCGTGTTCGTGCCGAGATCGACGGCCGCGACTCTCACTTGCGGGGATAGACCGCGGTGAACCGGCCGAAGGCATCCGGTCGCCTCGTCGAGCGCGCTGCGCAGCACTGCGAACTGCGCGAGCGCGACGCGCAGCTCGGCCAGGCTCGCGTTCAAGCGCGACTGGTCGGTCGCACGCTCAGCCGCGTGCGCAGTCGCGTCCGCCGCGTTCGCGAGAGCCGCCAGCTCCTTCGCCGTGTGCCGGCGGAGCCGCTTGAAGGCGCGCCACGCCGTGAGCGCCTGCACCACGAGGTACGCGGCAGCCGCCGCGACCGCGAGAAAGCCGACGATCAGCGCCCCGTAGATCGCCCAGTCCACGGAAGGATGGTACGGGCTACTTGCAGTTGTGCGCGAGCGTCGTGACCGTCGCGGTCGCGCCAGGGCTCGTCCAGCTCTGCACCGTGGACTTCACGGTGTAGGTGTAGAGCGTGGCGAACGCAAGCGCACCGGTCGTGTCGGACCAGCTCGTCGAGGCGGCGCCGCTGACGGTGCCGACCTGCACGCCGTTGCGCAGGACGACGTACCCGGTCGCGCGCGCGGAGACGGTCGCGACCCAGGTGAGATCGACGCGGAGCGACGCGGCGTTGTTGTTCGAGCACGCCGCGGTGTTGTTCGCGGCAGCGAGGCTCGTCGGATCGGCGAGCGTCGCCGTGCCGAGCACGAGCCCGCCCGGAGACGTCGGCGTGACGCCGGAGCTCCAGTTCGCAAGTGCCGCCGGCGCCGCGACGACGGCGGCCACGACGAGCAGGACGACGAGCGCAGACCTAGCCATGCGACTCCGCCGCTCGCCGCAATGGCGGCAACCAGACCTTGCCGAGGAGCCAGAGCGCGATCATCGCCGGGAGGAGCAGCACGGTGATCCGGTGCGCCCACGGGGTCCGCAGCCAGAGGATCGGGTAGCCGAGGAGCGGGAGTCGTGCCCGGAAGCGCCAGAGCGTCGCGCCGTGGAGCTGAGCCTGCCACGGATCGAGCGACGTGTTCGCGTCACCCTTCGTCTGCACGATCGGAGCAGGGCCGGGTCGAAGGATCGAGGCGATGCGGTGCGTCTCGATCTGATGGTCGCCGATCGGCGCGTGAAACGAGATCACCTGCCCGACGCGGAGTGAGCGCATCGGCTCGGGCGTGACGATGATGACGTCGCCCGCGTTGAACGTCGGCTGCATCGAGCCTGAAAGCACGGTGACCGTCCTGTAGAGCCCGAGCACCGGTCCCGCGACCAGGAGCATCATCGCGACGCCGGCGAACGCGAGGCTGATCGTCCCGACGCTCGGCGCCCAGGAGCGAATGCCGACGCGCGCGAGGAGCCGGGCGTGGGCGGTCAGCCCGAGCGCGACCGGCGGGAGGAGCGCGAGCCACCAGCCGCTTCGCGTCACCGTGACGCCGAGCAGCAGAAGCGCCGCGGGCAGGAGCAGAAGCACCTGAATGCGGACGGTGCTCTCGAGCACCGTCCGCATCCCGTGCGTGGACTTGCCGTGAGCCATCGGCTCGGTTACTGGTTCGTAGCCGTCCGCTGGTTGGCCGTGAACGTGTAGTTCAACGTCTCACTGAGGCCCTGGAACGTGTTGCCCGCGCCCGCCGGGAAGGTCAGGGTCACGCGAAGGCGATCGGTGCTTCCGGCGGTGACGGAGCTCATGTTCGAGAGCGCCACGTTCGAGCCGATGACCGCGCGCGAAGCGAGCACGGACGTCGTCGTGCCGCCACACGTGTAGGTGTAGGGCGGCCCGGCTTCCGTCCAGGCGACCGAGCACTTGTCGATCACCATCTGGAGGCCGTTCGTCGTATCGGTGTCGAGCAGGTTCCCGGACCCGGTCGTCGTGACCGAGATCGAGCCGACGCTGCTCGTGCCTGCCGAGCCGTTGTTCGTGATGTCGACCGCGCGCTGAATGGTGTCGCCCGGCACGAGGTTCGTCGCGCCGACCGTCAGCCGGTTGGCCGCACCGAGCGTGAGCGACACGGTGCCGCTCGTCAGGCTCTGCGCCTGCGCGCTCGTCGAGCTCGTGAAGCTTGCAAATGTCGCCATCCCGGCCACGCTCGCCGCTGCGCCCAAGACCGCGATCGACATCATGATCTTTCCGTACAGGGGGAGTCTCATCTCGTCAAAACCTCTCTCGGGGTTGCCGCATCTCGGTTGCGTGAGTGCCGCAGTCGCAACCTGCTGTAGAGATCGCCCACTAACGCGCGCCTTCGGATCACCCGAACAGGGGGCGCCGGTATGGGCTCGGTATGAGTTTTCCCTGGCTCCGAAAGCAAAAGGACGCCGAGACGTTGCTACAATCGCCCCGCGACGCGGGGTGGAGCAGCCAGGTAGCTCGCCGGGCTCATAACCCGGAGGTCGCAGGTTCAAATCCTGCCCCCGCTACTTCAAAGGCCCTGGAAACGGGGCCTTTTTCATTTCGGCGCTGAAGCGGGGTCGGTGTGCTCGGGCCTCAGCTCAACTGGCGGAAGAGGGACGCCATGTCGCTGCAGATCCATTCCTCTGCGAATAGACCGTTCTCGAGGCGATAGAACTCGTGGCTCGCGTAGTGGATCCTGCGACCGGTGGCGGGGATGCCTTGGAATTCGCCCTCATGGGTGCCGTGGAAGCTGACACGGATGGCGACTTTGTCCTCAGCGGCGACGAGGTCGTCGATGTGGCCTGCCAGGTCGGGGAATGCCTGTTTCATGAGGTTGAAGCCCTGCTGCCAGGTCTCGCGTCCGTGGAGCGGCTCGGGGAGCTCCGTGTAGTGGATCACGATCTCCGGCGCCACGACGGCGAGCAATCGCTGGATGTTGCCCGCGTTCAGAGCTTCGATCGATTCTCGTACCAGCGCTGCGTTCGCTTCGGCGGCTCCAGGCTGCGACGCCATTTCTCCTCCTTGACTCTGTGCGCCGGCTCTGTGCGCCGGCCCGCGTGCTGTCCGGTCGATATGTTACCATCGTTCACTATAGAGGACCTACAACAATACGAAGCGACGCTCGATCGCGTGCTCGAGCTCGTCGTCCTCTTGAACGACGACATGACACGAGCGATCGAGGCGCTGGATCTCTCGCCCTCCCGAACGCATCTGCTCTGGGAGTTGGGCCAACGCGGGCCGGTGACGCAGCGTGTGCTCGCCGAATCTCTCCGGGTGACGCCGCGGGCGATCACCGGGCTCGTCGACATCCTGGCTGCGAGCGGCCTCGTAACGCGGGAGTCACACCCGACCGACCGTCGGGCGACATTGGTGACCCTCACTGCAGCAGGGAGGAGGCTTACAAACAAGCTCAAGCGCGACCATCGAGCGCTTGCGCGCGCGCTCTTCGACCAGATGTCGACCCGCGAGTTTCAGCACTTCGAGCGCGGACTGGCAACTGTCATCACCCAACTTCGCGAGCATCTCGTTTCCGCGGGGAACAAGTCGGCAGCCTGAAGCGGCACTAGTCGCAAGTCCTAGCCTCGACGGTTCACGTCTCGGCGCGGACGCTGATGATTGTCTTCCCGGTGACGCGGCCGGTCGGGTTGAGGGCCGCGACGGCATCGTCGAGGGTCGCGACGTTGCCGATGTTCGTCCGCAGCCGTCCGTCTCGCACCCGCTCGACAACCTCACTCAGCTGGGCCCGATTGGGCTCGACGACGAAGTCGATCGCCAGGCCGTCCGCTGGCCGCGCCTCGGCCGGCCCGACGACGGACACGAGTGTTCCTCCGGCCCGGATCAGAGTTGCCGACCGCTTCCCGACGTCGCCGCCGATCACATCGAAAACGAGGTCGACGCCGCCGACATCCTCCAGGGCGTCGTTCTCGAGGTCGACGAACTCCTTCGCACCGAAGTCGAGCGCCGTCTGACGGTCGGCGGCGCGCCCGGTGCCGATGACGTAGGCGCCGGCCTCACGTGCGAGTTGCGTCACCATCGAGCCGACCGCCCCCGCCGCGCCGTGCGCGAGGACGCTCTGCCCCGCGTGGAGACGGCCATGCTGGAACAGCCCCTGCCACGCCGTGAGGCCCGAGATCGGCAGACTCGCGCCCACCGCGAAGTCGACGTCACCGGGAAGCGGCGCGAGGTGACGTGCCTCCACGGCCGTGAACTCGGCCAGCGTGCCGTCGCGATACCAGTCGGTGACGCCGAACACTCGCTGTCCCACCGAGAGCCCCGTCGTGCCATAGCCGAGGGCGGTCACGACTCCGGCCAGCTCGTGCCCAGGGATCGACGGTGCTCGGTCACGGCCGAGACGATCAGTCCAGGTCGAGGGCCACGCCAGCTCGGTCGGGACGAACCCCGCCGCATGAACCTGAACGACGACGTCGTTGATCGCCGCCTGCGGTTCGGGCCGCCCAACCAGCGTCATCCCGGCCGTTCCCGCGGCCTCGTCAGTCACTACAACCGCCTTCATCGGGCGCCTCCCTGTGTCGAGTTCTTGCCTACTGCTGCGGCCGGCCACGCCGCGCTCCGTGCCACCGCGGAAGTCTGACGGATGACTTCGATCCCCCTTGCTTCAGGCATCCGGCGACAACGCCGAAACGCGTGCAGATCCCGACCACGGGCGAATGTGGCGCAGTCTTGCGTCTTGCCTGCGCGTCTTGACTGGAGGTCTTTGCGCGCAGGCAAAGGTTGCGCAGGCAACCGCAGAGGCAGAGCAGCGGATCGCAGCTGCGAGAGGAGAGGCAACGTCGATCGAGCTTGAAGGTGGGCGCTTCGCAACAAGCCGGAAGTGCTACGCCTCCGCGCGATCAACGCACTCAACCCGAAGGCCCAGATCATCTTCTGCAACACGGGCGACTGCCCATCGCTCCTCGGCGGTCAGTTCACGTCGACCGGAACGGGCAAATAGAGGGCGCCTATCGAGCCATGCGGTTTGGAAGAGCCGAGAGCGTCACGACGCTGTACATCTGGATTTAGGGCGCGGACCGTGTAAAGGTTGGCCGGTGTCCGGCGTAGTTGAGCCCGTTCGAGCGCCTGCGCCCTCTCGGCCATGCCCGTCGTGTGGTCGCGAGTGGGGGGCTGGCATCGCATGCCAGTTCTGCGATCAGGTAGAGGGCATGCCCGCGGGCGTGCACCTGAGCTCGCCGGCCCGGCGGTTCGGCGGCTACCTGCTCGAAGGCCTGCTATCGGTCGTGACCCTCGGTATCGGGTGGCTCGTCTGGAGCTTCGTCGTGTTCGGTCGGGGGCAGACACCGGCGAAGCAGATCCTCAACATGCGCGCCGTCACCTTGCGCACCGGCCGCAGTTCGAGCTGGGGACGGATGTTCGTACGCGAATTCATCGCGAAGCCACTCATCGGCTTGCTGTCGGTCCTGACGTTGGGCATCGCGAACTTCTGGCTCGTCTGGGACAGCCGGAACCAGGAGCTTTGGGACAAGGTGGTCGGCACGGTCGTCGTCAACGACCCTCAGAAGCTGCTACTGGAGCGCGTGAAGTACTCGAACCAGAACGTGGACTCCGGCGAACCCCCGCGCGAGCTGAACCGCGTGCCGTTTCCCGCTCAAAGCTTCGACTCTCCGCAACTCGAACCGACGACCGCCCCGACCGCGAACGCTGACGAGGCCGTGCCGCCTCCGTCCGAAGCCGAACGCGAGGACTGAGGCCGCGTTCAGTTCGCCTGGCCGGCGGCTGAGCGGCGGTCGCCTCAGCTGCGCGCGAGGCTCGGCTGCAGCTCGTCCACTGCGACGTGCGGCTTCACGCTCGCCGGTACGGTCGCGGCGGTCGGCAGCAGCACCTGGAAGGTCGTGCCACGGCCGAGCTCACTCGTGACGTGCAGCTCGCCACCGTGCGCGTCTGCGATCGTCTTCGCGATCGCGAGGCCGAGCCCGGTGCCGCCGACGTTGCGCACTTTTGCGCTCCGCGCGCGGTAGAAGCGATCGAAGAGCCGGGCCAGCTCGTCGTCGGGGATGCCGATGCCCGTGTCCGCGACCTCGACTACGAGGCGACCACCGGCAGTCGACGCGCGAACGGTGACCGCGCCGCCTTCCGGCGTGAACTTGAGCGCGTTCGAGATCAGGTTGTCGAACAGCTGCGCGAGGCGCGGTCGGTCCCCGTGGACGTATGTCGTCCCCTCGACCTCGAGGCTGAGCGCGATGCCTCTCTCCACAGCCTGCGGGCGCGCGGCGTTTTCGGCCTCCTCGAGCAGGAGCGAGAGGTCGAAGTCGGTCGTCGTCAGTGCGAGCGTCCCGTTCTCGGCAGCTGCGAGCAGGAGCAGGTCGTTTGCGAGAAGCGTCAACCGGTCGACGTTGCGCGACACGACGCCGAGGAACTCCTGGTGACCGGGGGCGAGGAGGTGCGCGTCGTCGAAGACGAGCTCGAGGTAGCCGGCGATCGACGTAAGCGGAGTTCGCAGCTCGTGCGAGATGATGGCGATGAACTCGTCCTTCATCCGGTCGAGCTCACGGAGCCCCTCGTTCTGCTCCGCGAGGAGCTGCGCCTCCCGATGGAGCTTCGAGGTCGCTTCCGAAGTCGCGCTTCGGAGGATGCGAATCGTCGAGCCGAGTGCGAGGAGGGCGATCATCAGGATCGCCGACGCGCGACCGCTGTTCGTCGGATAGCTCGAGCCCGCGACGGCCAGCGGGACCGCGAGAGCGCTCAGCACTGTCACGAGCACGACGAGCAGCTCGGTCCAGCCTGCCGTCCAGGCGAGCCAGATCACCGGAAGAGAGAACAACGAAGCGAATCCGGATACGGATCCGGCCGCGGCGTCACGAAGGAGCGCGATGAAGAGGATGTAGCCGACGGCGACGAGCACCGGACGAACGAGGGTGTGCGGCAGCCAACGTGCAAACGCGACGAGAGCGAGGCCGGCGGTGGCGGCGACTGCGAGCTCCAGATGGTTGCGACCCTGCGCCGGGATCAGCAGGAGCACGAGCGCGCCGACGACCGCAATCGACGTCGCGATCGGAAGGGAGTCGCTGACGCCGGGATCAGCTTCGAGTCGCCACCGCACCCTCTGGGTATCGGTCGAGTGTGCGCGCAGGGTGAGCGTTTTCCACGCGCCATCTGGTTGTCCTCGGAAGTAGCTACCCTGGATCCAGTCGCGAGTGGTCATCCGCCCATCAATTGCATCCTTGGCGGCTCGGCACCCAGGAAAGGACGTTCCGAAATGTCGCCGGCGAAGCGCACGACGATGAACAAGCTGAATCGCGAGCGTGAGCTCAAAGAGAAGCGCGAGCTGAAGAAGGAGCGGAAGGCGGAGAAGAAGCTGGCCGCCGAGACAGCTGCAGCGATCGAGGCAGAGCTGCCGAGCGCTCCTCAGGAGACCGACGTACCGAGCTGATTACTCGTAGCGCCCGTCGGCAGGCGGCTCTGCGAAGGAGGCAGGCGGAGAGAGGCTCGCGCCCTTCGAGCTGCAGGGTGGAGCGCGGCATTTAGATTTCGGTCATCGCGATGGCCGGCTACGAAGTTCCCGGAGAGACGCTCGGCGCCGACGTGTCGGTGATCGTCGTCGACGCAGCGCCCGGTGAAGGCCCCGAGTTGCACCGGCACACGTACCGCGAGGTCTTCGTCGTGCTCGAGGGAGAAGCGACGTTCACGCTCGGTGACGAGCAGCGAGTCGTTCACGGGGGCGAGATCGTCGTCGCACCGGCAGGCGTCCCGCACCGGTTCGTGAACACCGGCGAAGGCCGGTTGCGACAGGTCGACATCCACGAGAGCCCGGTGTTCGTGACCGAGTGGCTCTGACTTCCCGTTCAAGGGATAACGGTCGGCTGACGTAGCGCCGAAGACGCTGATACGAGGCCGCGATCTTCCAGGGGGATGCAGTGCCACCGGCTCACCGCTTAGCGGCGTCGTCGGGGCTCGCAAGTATGACTCAGCGCGTGGGCCGTGTATTTCTCGCCAGCGTCGTCGTGGTGGCGGCGTTCGCCGTGCCGGCCGGCGCTGCGGCGCAGCCGATCCCGCTTCGCCCGTTCGTGATGCACCACGGCGCCGCCGACGCCTGTGGCGCGACCAAAGGTCTCGTCTGCTCCACGCTGCAGGTCCCGCTCGACCGCAGCGGGCTCGTGCCCGGCACGGTCGGGCTGCGCGTTCAGATGCTGCCGACGAACGAGAGCGTGCAGCGCGGCGTCATGTTCCTCGTCGCGGGTGGGCCCGGCCAAGGATCGGCAGAAGCGTTCGATCTCGGCGACGCATTCAATGCCGCGTTCTACCGCATCATGTTCCCGGGGTACACGCTCGTCGCCTACGACGACCGCGGAACCGGACGCTCCGGCCCGATCAGCTGCCCATCCGGGCTCATGGGCGCCGACATCCAGGCGCTCGTCGCCGACTGCGCCAAGGTCCTCGGGCCCGCGCGGGACTTCTACGGCACCGCCGACCACGCCGAGGACCTCGAAGCGGTTCGCCAGGCGCTCGGCTTCGACCGGATCGCGATCTGGGGAGTCTCGTACGGGACCAAGCTCGCGCTCGCCTACGCCGCCATGCATCCACAACACGTCGAGCGGCTCGTGCTCGACTCCGTCGTTCAGCCGGACTTCGTCGATCCCTTCGACACGCGTCTCCTCCAGGCGATGCCGACGACGCTCGCGGCGTACTGCCCGAAGACGAGCTGCCGGGGAGCGACGGCCGATTTCCCCGGCGACGTCGCGGCACTCGCGAACCGGCTCGCGCTGACACCGCTGCACGGCGCCGTTCGCACCGCGGACGGCGTTGCCACCGAGGAGCTCGGCGCGACCGACTTCCTCGGCCTCGTCGTGGGCGCGCGACCTCGATCCGGGCCTCGCCGCCGAGCTCCCGGCGGCCGTCCACGCGGCGCTGAACGACTACCCGCAGCCGCTGCTCCGGATCTACGCACTCGAGGAGCAGGGTTCCGACACGGGGCCGTCGGCGGTCAGCGACGCGCTGTACATGGCGACCGTCTGCCGGGACGGCCCGTTCCCGTGGCAGCCCGACACGCCGGTCGCGGCACGCGCAGCACTCGCGCAAGCCGCGCTCGCGGCGTTGCCGATCGGCGCATTCGGGCCCTTCGCGCCGTGGGCCGCGGAGATCGGGAACGTCGACCTCTGCCTCAGCTGGCCGACGCCGGCCGGCGGCGCCACGATGCAATCCACCGCGCTCCCCGATGTGCCGGTGCTGGCGCTCAGCGGCGGCCTCGACCTGCGCACGCCGACGTCCGGCGCCGCCGCGGTCGTCGCCCGTTTCCCCCAGGGACACCTGCTGGTCGTTCCCGGCGTCGGCCACAGCGTGCTGACAACCGATCCGAGCGGCTGCGCGATGGACGCGCTGCGCAAGTGGATCCTCACGAACGCGGCGCCCAAGAGCTGTCCCCCCGCGGCGCCCTACATGCGAGCGGTGCCGACGCTCGCGGGCCGAGCAGCGAAGCACCTGAGCGCGGCGCAGTCCGTCACCCTCGCGGCGAGCACCCTGCACGAAGCCGAGGCGGCGTGGCTGCTCGCGGCGAACGCAAGCGACGCGGTCGTGCCCGGCCTCTCGTCGGGGCGCCTCGTCACGGCAGACCTCGGCTTCAAGCTCACGCAGTACAGCGACACCGCGGGGCTTGCGCTCACCGGCAAGCTCACGCTGACGAGCATCGGCACGCCGCTCACGTTCAAGGGAACGATCACCGTCTCCGGGAGCGCCGCCGCCCACGGCCGGCTCGCGGTCACGGCCACGGGCGTGCACGGGCATCTCGGCACCTGAGCCGAGGCCCCCGTATCGGCTTACGATCCGGTCGTGATCGCCTATCTGCTCGTGCACGTTCGGCCCGGCCCGGATGGGACGCTCGGGCTGACGCCGGTGCTGTTCCCGGATCTCGCCGTCGGGCCGGTTGCGCCTGACGATGCGCTTGCCAAGGTGCAGACCGCGGTCGCGCAGCGGCTTGGCGTCGCTCGATGCAATCGACAGGCTGTCCTTCACGGCTCCGCCCCACGGAGTGCTCCACCGCGTTCCGATCGACGTCGGCAAGGGTGACAACGCGCTGTCGATCGTCCTCGGGGTCGTCGTCGTCCG
Source organism: uncultured Actinomycetes bacterium (assembly GCA_963838985.1). Taxonomy (GTDB): domain Bacteria; phylum Actinomycetota; class Thermoleophilia; order Gaiellales; family Gaiellaceae; genus Palsa-739. Next base: position 77,582 of record CAWITF010000005.1, on the reverse strand, counting down.
GCGGCTTGCAGCCGGGCGAGAGGTCGCGGTTGCGTATGCACCTGCAGTCCCGAGTCTCGAGGTTCGCGACAAGGACGGCGACGAAGCACGCCTGCTGACGAAGGCGGCCGCGCGCTACGCACGCCGGATGTCGTCATGGTCGGCTGCGCCGGTTCTCGCTGCCGACGAGCCCGACGACAGCTATCTCGAGACCATCTCGGTCGAGCTGGCCGATAGCTCCGGCAACGGCGCGGAGGGGCCCGCGGGCCTGCTCGCAGAGACGGGCGTCGAGCTCACCCGCGGCGAGTTCGGGCGCCTCGACCGCCGAGACGCGCTGGTCGAGCGCGTCCTCGAGACCCTTGCTGCCGACGGACGCTCGAGCGTGCTGCTCGTTGGGCGTGCGGACGTCGGCAACACCGCGCTCGTCCACGAGGTCGCACGCCGGCTCCGTTCCGGCGAGGTCCCGGCGGCGCTCGCCGGCCGGCAGATGTGGCGGATATCCGCAAACGAGCTGATCGCCGGTGCCGTCTACACCGGCATGTGGCAGGAGCGCGCGCAAAAGCTCGTCGCGGAGGCGCGCCAGTCGCGCGCGATCGTCGTGATGGGCGACCCCGTCGGCATCGTCGATGCCGGCCGCTGGTCGGAGAGCGTCGAACAACGTCTCGCGTTTCTTACGCCCGTACATCGAGAGCGGTGAGATCACGCTCATCTGCGAGTGCACGATCGAGCAGCTCTCCGCTGCCCACGCAAAGGAACCGAGCTTCATCGACGCGTTCCATCGCGTCGACGTCCTCGAGCCGTCACTTGCGGAGACGCGGGAGATCGCAGCCGACGTCGGCTTCGCGCGCTGGGGGAGAGCGCGTCGGCGTGCGTGTCGCGCCGGATGCGATCGACGCCGCTGTCGAGCTGACGCGTCGCTTCGAGCCGTATCGCAGCTTCCCCGGCAAGACGATCCGGCTGATCGAGGACACGGTGCGTGAGCGTGCCGGCCGGTGCGGACGAGTTGACGCGCGAGCGTCGTAACCGCAGACGTTCGCGCGCCGAACGGGGATGCCGCTCGAGCTCCTCTCCGACTCGCATGCGATCCGCGCGGCCGACGTGGAGCGAGCATTTCGAGGATCGCGTGCTCGGCCAGCCGGAAGCGACGCGCAGCGATGGTCGACACCGTGCTCGTCGCTCAAGGCCGTCGTTGAACGATTCCTCAAAGCCGCTCGGTACCGTTCTTCTTCGTCGGCCCGACGGGAGTCGGGAAGACCGAGCTCGCGAAGGCGCTCGCGGAATACCTCTTCGGAAGCCGTGAGCGCCTCGTCCGCCTTGACATGGCCGAATACGCATCGGGCGACTCCGTGCAGCGGCTCGATCGGCACGGCGTGGGGCTCGCGCGAAGGCGAGTTGACGCGGCGCGTTCGCGAGCAGCCGTTCTGCGTCGTGCTGCTGGACGAGATCGAGAAGGCACACCGGGCCGTTTTCGACATGCTCCTCGCCGTCGCTCGACGAAGGCCGGCTGACCGACGCCGCCGGCACGCACTACGATCTTTCGCAACGCGATCCTGATCATGACCTCGAACCTCGGTGCCGAGCGTGCGCGATCGAGCCGCCCGATCGGTTTCGTGCCGAGCGACGGCGGCGGCAAGAGTCAGGCCTACGTCGAGGATGCCGAGAAATTCTTTCGCCCGGAGTTCATCAACCGGATCAACAAGATCGTCGTCTTCCATACGCTCAGCGCTCACACCGTCCGCCAGATCGCGCAGCGTGAGCTGGAGCGACTCCTCGAGCGTGACGGGATCGTCCGTCGCGGGCTCAAGGTGGAAGTCGACGATCGCGTCATCGAACGGCTCGCGCAGCAGGGCTTCCATCCACGCTACGGCGCGCGTCCGCTGCAGCGCGAGATCGAGAGAACCGTGATTCATCCGCTCGCGCGGATCCTCGTCGCCCGACCGCTCGAGGCAAACGAGTTCGTCCGCATCCGGCTCGATGACGACGCAGTGACGGTCGAGCGCGAGCGCATCGAAGAGCAAGCGGACCCCGGTCGCCGGCGGGCGCGGCGCGCCGAGGCGGTGGAGGTGTCCCTCAACAGGCTCGAGACGCTTGCAGCGGATTTCGCCGCCGAGCTCGCGGGCGACGAGGCGATCCACAGTGCAGACGACGTCCGCGCGAAGGTGTCCGAGCTCGTCGTGAGCACGCATGCGCCCAACTTCTGGGAGAACGGCACGCGGGCTCGCGAAGTCCTCCGATCGCTGTATCAGCTGGAGCGCCTCGTCGGCGGCCTCGACGCCCTCCGCGAGCGCGCCGACGGGCTCGTGCAGCTCGCGCGCCGCGTGCGCGAGACGGGCAATCACGCCCGCGCCGCCGAGGTTCCCGCCGCGGTCGAGGAGATGCGGGACAGATTGATCGTTCTGCGGCTGGAGCTCGCCGCGGCTGCGGCAGGTGCGACGGGCGACGCCGCGCTGCTCCGCGTGATCCCGATCGGGTCGGCCGAGGCGTGGGCGCAGCGGCTGCTCTCCATGTATCGGCGCTGGGCGGAACGCACTGGGCGGGACGTCGACGCCGACGGCGAGCATGGGCTTGCGATCGACGGTCCTGCAACGCTCGGCCTGCTCCGGGGCGAGTGCGGCATTCATAAGCACGTCGGGCCGGATGGTCGCGAGGAGCTCGCGCGCGTCACGCTGAACGGTGACGAGAGCGCCGACCAAAGCGTCGTTGCGCGTGTCTACGAGGAAGGCAAGCGCCGCGTCGTGCGCGACCCGCGGACAGCGGCTCGGGCGAGCCACGTCGGCGCCGTTCTCGACGAGGGGCACATCGATCCCTTCCTGATCGCGGCGCTCCGTGATCAGACGAAGCTCGCTGCCGGCCCGGCGCCTGCTGAATCCGCTCCGGGCGTCGTTTCCTGAGCGCGTAGCTCGCTTCGACGGAATGCCGCGGCGACGGGCCTTCCGTTCGTCGACCACGCACGCCATCATCACGTGCGTGAGCATGTTCAGCCCCGCCGCGCGCGTCCGCTCCCCCGACGGCACCGATTGGGAGATCTACGTCGTCAAGCTACGCCTCCGCGAGCGCTTGACCGATCCCGACGATCCGCAGCTCGGATGGGGCAACACGAACACGACGGACGGCCTGGTACTCGAGGCGCTCCTCGCCGTCCTCGTCTACCTCCCGCTCGTCTGCCTCCGCTTTCTCTTCGACCTCGCGGCTGCACTCGTGCGCCTCCCGTTCGCGAAGGAGTGGACGGTCGAGGCGGTCAACTTCGTGCCGGCCCGGCAGAGTTACCTCTGGCGAGCCGACAAGGCGTATCGACGCGACGTGGTCGAGGGCGTGCGCGCCGCTCTCGCCGAGGGGCGGGTTCCGCGCCAGCTCGAGCACGCCCGCTTCGTCGGCTGGCAGCGGCCCGCTGCAACCTGATTCACCGGCTCCGTGCGAGCGTGCGGGTCGCCTCGCCGAGCAGCAGCGCGGCGATCACGAGCGCGCCGGCCGCGTCGCTCCACCACCAACCGGCGGCACGCTCGAGGACGAGCGCGATGCACGAGACGCCGGCGAGTGCAGCGCCGAATCCGGTCAAGAGGCTGTCGGCCCGCAGCGCGCGGCTCTGCAGGACGTCCGCGACGCGGTACTTCGCACGCGCGAGGAAGGGCAGCACGAGCACCGATGCGAGTGCCTCGACGATGCCGAAGATCGAGCCTCTGTGCCCCGAGCCGCCGGCGAGCGTGCGCACAGCCTGCACGAGGAGGTAGGCGGCAATCAGCACGAACGCCCAGCCCGCGACGCGTTCCGCCCGCTCCTCGGCGCGCACGGCCCGCTCCGCGTGACCGCGCTCCTCGGCGCGAAAGCGATGGATGAGAAGCACGGAGACCGACGAGTCCACGACCGCGTTGATCCCGAATCCGATCAGCGACAGCGAGCCGATGATCAGCGCAGTCGTAACTGCGGCGAGGCCGATTGCCGTGTTCCAGGCAACCGACAGCTCACTGAGGACCACCGCTCGCCGAAGTGATGACCGCACGAACCCGCACACGATCTTAGGCGGGTTGGGTAGCGTCCGCTCCATGAGCGACGACGAGACGACGAAGGACGAGCGCGATCACGAGCCGCCGCGCGGGGCACGTGGCGAGCGGCGACGTGGAACGACGTCGACTACACGGCCACCGCGAAATGGCTCGTGCTGCGCAAGAAGGAGAAGCCGTCCGCGGAGATCTTCTCCGTCTCGTACGTCGCGACGAGCGCCGACCTCGACCGGCCGGTGACGTTCGTCTTCAACGGCGGCCCCGGCGCGTCGTCGGCGTACCTCCACGTCGGCGCGGTCGGCCCGCAGCGCGTCGACTTCCCGGCCGACGGCACGCTGCCGCCGATGCCGCCGCGCCTCGTCGCAGAACGAGGAGTCGTGGCTCGCCTTCACCGACCTCGTCTTCGTCGACCCGGTCGGAACCGGCTTCAGCCGGATCATCGAGCCGGACGCAGAAGAAGGACGGGGACGGACGACAAGCCAAGAAGGGCGAGGACAGCGACCCGAAGGAGTACTTCGGCTACAAGCGCGACCTCGAGTCGCTGTGCGAGTTCATGGGCCGCTGGCTCTCCGCGAACGGGCGCTGGGGCTCGCCGATCTTCATCGCCGGCGAGAGCTACGGCGGCTACCGCGTCGGGCCGGCTCGTGCGCGTGCTGCAGGAGACCGCCGGCATCGGGCTGAACGGCGCGATCCTCATCTCGCCGGCGCTCGAGATCTCGATGCTGGCGTCGCGGCGACTACGACGTCGCTCGCGTGGGTCGACCTGCTGCCGACGATGGCCGGCGCCGCCGCGCACCACGGCCGCTCGCGCGCCTTCGACGCGCGGCACGCCGCTCGAGGACGTGCAGCGCGAGGCCGAGGCGTTCGCGACGAGCGACTACGCGTCGTTCCTGACGCGCGGCGCGGCGATGCCGGCGCGACGAGCGCGAGCGCATCCTCGCGCGGCTCGCCGATCTCATCGGCTTGCCGGTCGATTTCGTCACGCGCGCCGAGGGGCGCATCCCGATCAACGTGTTCGCGCGCGAGCTGCTGCGCGACGAGCGCAAGGTCGTCGGCCTCTACGACGCCACGATCACGGCCACCGATCCGTTCCCCGACCGCGAGTCCTTCGGCGGCCCCGACCCGACGCTGTCCGGCATCGGCCCGGCGTACACGATCGCGATCAACCGGCAGCTGCGCTCCGAGATCGGCGTCGAGACCGATCGCGAGTACACGCTGCTGAGCTACGAGGTGAACGCAGGCCTGGAAGGACGACGACAAGCGCCACTTCTTCGTCCGCCCGACGGCGCCACCGACGACTTCCGCTACGGCATGTCGCTCAACCCGCACATGAAGGCGTTCATCACGCACGGCCGATTCGACCTCGTGACGCCGTACTACGCGAGCGACCGGCTGCGGAACCTGATGCGGCTCGATCCGGCGATGGCCGGCCGTGCTCACCGTCCGCCACTTCGGCGGCGGCCACATGTTCTACGCGTGGGCAGGAGAGCCGCCGGGCCTTCGCCGCCGCGATCGCCGAGTTCGTCGCCGACGCGACGACGCGCTAGCCGACTCTGCGCGCGCCGTCGAGGTGCGCGGCCCAGTAGCCGCTGAGCGTCGCGATCTGCACGACCGTGCCGGTGTGGGGCGCATGGATGAACTGCCCGCCGCCGATATAGATGCCGACGTGACTGAGCCCGTCGAAGAACACGAGATCGCCCGGAGTGAGCGAGCTCGTCGGGATCGGCGTCGTCGCGTTCCACTGCGCGACGGTGTAGTGCGGCAGGGAGACGCCGAGCTGCGCGTACACGTACATCACGAGACCGGAGCAGTCGAACCCGCTCGGGCTCGCGCCGCCCCATGCATATGGCACGCCGAGGTACCGCGCCGCGATCGAGGCTGCGGTCGAGTGGCTCGACGGTGCCGGGGCGGGGACAGGTGATGGAGCCGGAGCCGGAGCGGGCGCGGGTGACGGTGCGGGACCCGGCGCGGGCGCGGCGACCGGTGCCGGGCCCGGTGTAGGAGCCGGCGCGGCCGCAGGCGCGAGCGGCGTATTCGCCTGCAGCACCTGCGCCTGCGCGCGCTCGCGCGCGAGGGCGACCTGCCGGGCGATCCGCCGGCGGCGCGAGCGCGGCAAGCGCACGTTCGTGCGCGGCCTGCTTCGCCTGCAGCGTCGTGATCGTCTCGTGAATCGACGCAAGCAGTCGCTTCTGCGACGCGATCGTCTGTGCGATCTGCGTGCGCTCGTCGGCGAGCTGCCCGATCAGCCGCTCCTTGCTTCTCCGCTCCGCGCGGAGCGTGTTCCGCTCGTGTGCGAGCTGCGCGCGGTAGGTCGAGGCTGCTTTCGCGATCTGCCGATCCTGTTGCGAGAACGCGTGCGTTGCTTCCAGCGTGTCGATGAGGTTGGAGATGCTCTTCGCGCCGATCAGCACCGCCACCGCATCGGGTGGCGGAGACACGTAGAGATTCAGCAGGCGCTGCTCGAGCCTGCGCTGCGCGGAGTGCAGGTTCCGGCTCGCGATGCGAATGCGCGAGTTGGCCGTGCGCAGCCGACCGTCCACCGTGTCGAGTGCCGCACGCTCGCCGTCCCAGCGCTGCACGACGCGCTCGAGCTGCATGCCCATCGAGTTGACGCGCGCCTCGACTCGGGTCGCATGCGCGCGCTCGGCCGAGATGCCGTTCGCCGCACTCGCCGACGGCGTGGCCGCGAGCCCGATGAGCAGCACGACGGTCGCGACGCCTTTCCCCCGGACACCCACGCGCCCGTAACGCTATCGCGCTCGCGGACCGAGGTCGAATGTGCGTCGAGTTACGAGACTTCGTGCAGGCGGCCGGTCTCCACGTCGTAGACGAAGCCGCGGATCTTGTCCTTGCGCGGCACGAACGGGCTGCTCTCGATGCGCTTGATCGACTGGCGCACGTCGCCCTCGAGGTCGTCGAACGCCTCCGCGGCCCATTCCGGCTTGATTCCCGTGTCGTCCTGGACCTGCTTGCGGAACTCGTCGTCGGAGAACGTCAGCATGCCGCAGTCGGTGTGGTGGATCAGGATGATCTCCTCGGTGCCGAGCAGGCGCTGCGAGATCGCGAGCGAGCGGATCTCGTCGTCGGTGACGACACCGCCGGCATTGCGGATCACATGTGCGTCTCCCTCGCTCAGACCGAGCAGGGCGTACGGGTTCAGCCGCGCGTCCATGCACGCGACCACGGCGACTCGCTTCGCGGGCGGCAGCGGCAGCCCACCGCGGTCGAAGGACTCCGCATACCGTTCGGCGTTCTGCAGCAGCTCGTCGGTGACGCTCACGGCTTTTCGCTCCCTTCCGCGTCTCACTTTACGGATTGAAGTAATACCTGATGGATAGCGTCTCGCGCTATGGAGCAGTTTCATGGGCTCTCGACTCCGCTCGTGGCGGACGCCTGCGTCCGCAGCGACGTCCCACTGCGCGCCGCTCCGCCGGGGATCGCCCCGGTCGAGCCCGGCACGCGCCTTGCCGGGCGGGCGCTGCCGGCCCGCCATTACGGAAGCGTCGACGTGTTCCTCGAGGCGTACGCGAACGCGCAGGAAGGGGACGTGCTCGTCGTCGACAACGGCGGCCGCGAAGACGAAGCGTGTGTCGGCGACCTGACGATCCTCGAGGCGCAGGCGGCCCGCCTCGCCGGCGTCGTCGTCTGGGGCCTGCACCGCGACACGCCGGAGCTCGTCGAGGTGGGGCTGCCCGTCTTCAGCTACGGCCGGTCGCCGCTCGGCCCTGCGCGCCTCGATCCGCAGGAGCCCGAGGCGCTTGCTACCGCCCGCTTCGGCGCGCATGCGGTCACGACCGAGGACGTCGTCTTCGCCGACGACGACGGCGTCCTCTTCGTCGCCGCGGAGCACGTCGACGAGGTGCTCGCCGTCGCGCACGCGATCTGGCGCGTCGAGCGCGAGCAGGCCGAGCGGATCCGCTCGGGGGACACGCTCCGCGCCCAGACGAGGTTCGACGACTATCTCGCCGAGCGGTCGCGCGACCCCTCGTATTCCTTCCGGCGCCATCTGCGTCGCATCGGCGGCGCGGTCGAGGAGTAGCGCATGCTGGAGCTGAGACCGAACTGCGAGCTGTGCGACGTCGATCTGCCGCCCGACTCGCCGGATGCGCGCATCTGCACGTACGAGTGCACGTTCTGCGCGTCGTGCGTCGAGAACGTCCTGCACGACGTCTGCCCGAACTGCGGCGGCAACTTCGAGGTCCGCCCGATCCGCCCGTCGCAGGTACATCGCGATGGCACGGGGCTCGTCAACGACCCGGCCGGCACCCGTCGCCGGCATACGCGCTACACGCGCGAGGAGCTCGCCAGCATTCGCCGGAAAGCTGCGCGACGTTCCGCCGCGGGAGCGCTAGGCTCTGGCTCTGAGACGGCTCCTGTACGCAGTCGTTGTCGCGGGCGGCCTCGTCGCCGCTGCGCACGCTGCAGCCGCGAAGCCGCACACCGTCGCGCGCTTCGTGCGCATCGGCTCGGGCTTCACCCAGGCGACGTACGTGACGTCGGCGCCCGGCGACGCGTCGACGCTCTACGTGGTCGAGCAGAACGGGGCGATCCAGATCGTCCGGGGCGGCAAGGCGCAGGGCGTCTTCCTCGACATCTCGAAGGAGGTGCTCGACGAGGGCGAGCACGGCCTGCTCTCGATGGCGTTCTCGCCGGGCTATGCGCAGAACCATCTCTTCTACGTCGACTACACGGATCTGCACGGGGACACGCACGTCGCCGAGTTCCGCTCGGAGAACGGCGTCGGCGTCGCGGCGAGCGAGCGCCAGCTCCTGTTCGTGAAGCAGCCCTGGCCGAACCACAAGGGCGGTCAGCTGCAGTTCGACCGCCAGGGACGGCTGTACGTCGGCATGGGCGACGGTGGCACAGACGACTCGCAGACGCACGGCGATCCGCAGAACAACGGTCAGAACGCGACGGGCAAGCTCGCCAAGCTGCTGCGCATCGATCCCGACTGATCCGAATGCGCAGTGGCAGATCGTGGCACTCGGCCTCCGGAACCCGTGGCGTTTCTCCTTCGACCGCACGACAGGCGATCTCTGGATCGGCGACGTCGGCGTCGACCACTACGAGGAGATCGACTTTCGCACGCCGGCACAGGTCGAGCAGCTGCCGAACTTCGGCTGGAGCCGGTTCGAGGGCTTCTTCGTCTACAACCCGGCGATCACCGCACCCGTCGCCGGGCAGCTCGTGTTCCCGATCAGCGTGTACCGGCACGACGCGCTCGGCAACTGCGGGATCATCGGCGGCTACGTCTACCGGGGGAAGGCGGTCCCGGCCGCCCGCGGCCGCTACTACTTCGGCGATCTCTGCACGGGCTCGATCTGGTTCGTGAAGCGGAACGCGAAGGGGAAGGTGTCGAGCCGTTCAGCGCAGGTGGCGCATGTCCCCGGCCTCTCGTCGTTCGGCCAGGACGCAAACGGCGAGCTCTACGCCGTCGGGCTTGCCGGCGGCCTCTACAAGCTGAAGCCCGTTCGCGTCGGCTAGGCGACCCAGATGTTGCGCGAGAACGCGACGGCGGCGAGCGCGCCGACCGCCGCGAAGCTGCACAGAACCGTGAGGCGAAGCCGCGGCCGGCGCTCGGTGTAGCTCGCGAGCGCGATGAAGATCGGGAAGTCGGCGAGCAGGAACCGCGGCACGCTGACGAGCGGGATGACGGCGGCCGGGCTCGCGAGGAAGATGACGATCGTCCCGGCGGAGTAGAGCCCGAAGGCGGCGCCGAGCCGGCGCCACGCGACGACGGTCAGCCAGATCGCTGCGACGAGGAGCAGGAACTGCACGATGTTCCACATCGCCCACTGGTCGCGATGCGGGAAGCCGCCGGGTGAGCCGCTTGCGCGCGGCAGGTGGCGCGCGATCTCCGCTGCGCCTTGGTAACCGCTCTTGACGGCGTCCCAAAGACCGGTGAGCGGGCCGAGCGCGGGTGTGTGCCGGTGCCAGAAGACGTCCTCGGCGTGCAGGAACGCGCCCGCATCGTGCAGGTGCACGTGGAGGTAGATCGCGTAGAGGACGAGCGCGAGCGGCAGGCAGAGAAGCGGCGCGAGCCGGACGAGTGCGGGCCGCAGGGAGAACGGACGGGGCCAGAGCAGCAGCACGAGCGCGGGGAGGAGCGCGACGCCGATCAGCCGCGTCGCAACCGCCAGCCCGCCGAGCACGCCGGCGGCGAGCGGCCGGTTGCGAAGCGCCGCGAGGAACGAGCCGGCCGTGAGTGCGAGGAAGAGCCCGTCCGAGTACGCCGCCGTGAAGACGAAAGCGAGTGGATAGAGCGCGATCAGCAGCACCGTGTCCCACGCGCCGTCCCCGCTAAGGAAGTCGCGCGCGATGCGGTGGACGATCGCGACGCCGACTCCGCCCGCGACCAGTGAGACGATCGTGCCGGCGACGTATGTCGACTGCACGACGTGCGCGAGCTCGCGGACGATCAGCGGGTAGAGCGGGAAGAACGCCGTCGCCTGCTTCGAGTCGTACCCGTGGTCGGCGATGTGCGCGAACCAGGTTGCATCCCAGTGCGCGAAGGCTCCGAAGAAGAGGTCGCCGAGCGCACCGCCGACCCGCGCCGTCGAGAGCGAGTTGCCGCGCGCCGGCGCCCAAGCAGCGCCGCCGCGACGACGATCCAGTACGCGAGGCGGATCGTGACGAGCGTCCGGAAGCCGCGATCGCTCATCCGCGCGAGCCTAACCGACCTCCACATGCGAACCCTCGCACGAGTGAAGGTCTAGAGCGGCCATTTGCCGACAAATGCAGCATGCCGCGCCGCCTTGCCGTTCTCGCGATCGCCGTCTGCGTGCTCGTCGCAGCAGGCGCCGCGACGGCCGCCGGCGCCTCGCGCTGGCCGGCCGCGGAGGAGAAGGCGTACATGACGAACTGCAAGCGAACGAGCCACGGGCAGACGGCGACGTGCCTCTGCACGCTGCGCGCGCTCGAGCGCAAGTACACGGACAGGCAGGTCGCGGCGCTCTACGTGAACAAGCCCGCGCAGTTCACGGCGCTCATGCGCCGGATCGTGCTCGCCTGCCGCTAGCCACCGCTGATCGCGGCGATCACGTCGAGACGCGCGCCGGCGCGGAGCGGCGTCGAAGGTCTCGCGCTCCTTGTCGACGTACACGTGGATGTGCCGCCGCAGCTCCCCCCGGCTCGCACAGCCGGTCGCGGAGGCCGGGGAAGCGCTCGTCCAGCCGGTCGAGCGCCTCCCCGACAGTGCCCGCGTCGACGTCGAGCCGGCGAGACAGCCCGGAAAGAGCGGCGTCAGCGTCGACGGCAGGTGGATCTCGACCTCGTTCATCGTCGCGCTCAGTCGAGAACCGCCGTTGTGACCGACGTGATGCCCGGCATGTAGTCGGCGATCTCGCTCCACGACTCGCCGTCGTCCGCGCTTGCGAAGAGCTGTCCGGTGCTCGTACCGAAGTAGACCCCCGGCGTGTCGAGCGTGTCCATCGCCATCCCCTCGCGGAGGACGCCGAGGTACGCACCCCTCTGCCGGCAGCCCCGCTCGTCAGCTTCTTCCAGCTGCTGCCGGCGTCGGCCGTCTTCCACACCGCGGCCTGGCCGTCGTGCATGTAGCGGCCGTGCTCGGGGTCGAGCGGGATCATGTACGCGGTGTCGCGGTCGTGCGGATGGACCGCGGCTGCGAACCCGAAGTCGGAAGGCAGGCCCTCCGTGATCTCCGTGAAGCTCTTGCCGCCGTCACTCGACACGTACGCGCCGACGTGCGTCATCTCGAACAGCCGGTCGGGATCGGTCGGGGAGCGGAGAAGCTTGTGCACGCAGTAGCCCCCGGGATCCTCGAGCGGCCAGGCCGCGCGCAGGCCGTTGTTCCGCGGCGTCCACGAGCTGCCGCCGTCCTCGGTCTCCCCAAGACGCCGAAGCCCTGCACGTTCGCGAAGTAACGCTTCTCGTCGTCGGGATGCGGGACGGTCGCGATCAGGCCGAGCCGACCCGGGCGGCGAGTTCTCCGGGTTCTTGAACTGCTCGTAGGCAGGCTGGTCCTCGAGGTGGACAGGAGCGACCACGTCGACGCCGCCGTCGCGGCTCCGTAGATCCCGGGCGAGCCGACGCCGGCGAGCAGGCGGCCGTGCGAGACGGACAACGACGCCACCTTCGTGATCGGGAACTCGCCGTCGCCCGCGCTTCAGCCCTTCGCCCGACCACTGCCCACGTCTCGCCGAGGTCGGAGCTGCGCCAGACCGCGGCGCCGTGCCACTCGCTCCCGGCGGCGACGAAGATCGTGCCGGTCTCCTTGTCGTACACCGCGTGGTACACCGGCCAGCTCTCGCAGAACGGCCCGCGCTGCTTCCCACGAGCGCGCGATCCCCCTCGCTCTCCAGCACGAACAGGCCTTTTTCGTGTGCCGACGAGCAACACAACCTGCGACATCGGGGCTCCTTTCCCGGGGGACGTCCGTCGATCTTCTCAGCTGAGACTGCCCCCGCCACCGAAAATCATCGCGGCCCCGATGATTTTTGCCCCGGCGGCCCCGTCCTATCGTACGATGACGTCCCAGATGGTCGAGGTGGAGAGGCCTCCGAGCTGCGCTTCGAGCAGCATCGCGTCGAGCTGACCGGCTACTGCTACCGCATGCTCGGCTCCGCCTTCGAGGCCGAGGACGCCGTGCAGGAGACGTTCGTCAAGGCGTGGCGGAACTACGACCGCTTCGAAGGGCGCTCGGCGCTCCGCACCTGGCTCTACAGCATCGCCACGAACGTCTGCCTCGACATGCTCGGCGCGCGCGAGCGCAGGGCGCGGCCGATGGACCTCGGCCCGGCGCGCGAGCCGATCTTCGAGAACCTCTCGACGCAACCAGAGGTGACGTGGATCACGCCGGTTCCGGACGGGCTTGTCGTGCCCGAGGGCGACCCTGCCGACGTCGCCGTCGCGCGCGACACGATCCGTCTCGCGTTCGTCGCCGCGCTCCAGCACCTGCCGCCGCGCCAGCGTGCCGTGCTCATCCTCTGCGAGGTGCTGCGCTGGAAGGCGAGCGAGGTCGCCGAGCTGCTCGACACGACCGTCGCGTCGGTGAACAGCGCGCTGCAGCGTGCGCGCGCGGCGCTCGAGACTGCCGATCTGACCGTGGCAGAGCCTGCCGAGGACCTCGACCGCGAGCTGCTCGACCGCTACGTCGAGGCGTTCGAGCGGTACGACATCGACGCGCTGACGGAGCTGCTGCGCGAGGACGCGACGCAGTCGATGCCGCCGTTCGACCTCTGGCTCGAGGGCCGCGACGACGTGCTCACGTGGTGGTTCGGGCCGGGCATCGGCTGCAAGGGCTCACGCCTCATCCCGGTGCAGACGACGAACGGCTCGCCGGCGTGGGGCCAGTACAAGCCCTCGCCCGAGGGCGGCTACGAGCCGTGGGCGCTACAGGTGATCGAGTTCTCCGGCGGCCGGATCGTCGAGTGCACGTTCTTCCTCGACACTGCCGCGCTCTTCCCGCTGTATGGGCTCCCTGCCCGGCTCGACGATTAGCACCGCGTCGAGCCCGCAGAAGCCGACGAGCTCGTGCAGGCCGGGCGGAGCTCCGTGCACGGCCGTGATCGTGCAGCCTGCACGCTTGCCGGCAAGGTGCAGGCGCGCGAGCACATCGACAAGACCGAGCAGGTCGCTCATCAAGACATACGACGGTTTTCAACGCGCAAATTCATCGCTCTGCGCGCGATGAATTCGCTGGATCGCGGCGGTCTCAGCTTCTGACGACCGACCCGAAGGAGATGCTGATGCCCGCCATGACCAACCGCACCCGCTGGCTCGCCCTGATCGTCCTCTGCCTGGGCGACCTGATGATCGTCCTCGACACGACGATCGTGAACGTCGCGCTGCCTTCGATTCGCAGCGATCTCGGTTTCTCGCAGACCTCGCTCGCGTGGGTCGTGAACGCCTACCTGCTGACGTTCGGCGGCTTCCTGCTGCTCGGCGGCCGGCTCGGCGATCTCTTCGGCGCGCGCAGGCTCTTCCTCGCGGGGATCACGCTCTTCACCGTCTCGTCGCTCGTCTGCGGGCTCTCGACGACGCAGGGCATGCTCGTCGGCGCGCGCGCGGTGCAGGGCGTCGGCGGCGCGGTCGTCTCGGCGGTCGCGTTCGGGCTGATCCTCAACCTCTTCACCGACGGGGCCGAGCGCGCGAAGGCGATGGGGTTCTTCGGATTCGTCATGTCGGGCGGCGGCACGATCGGTGTGCTGCTCGGCGGCGTCCTGACCGACGTGCTGACGTGGCATTGGATCTTCCTCGTCAACCTGCCGATCGGCGTGCTCGTCTTCGCGCTCGCGCTGCGGCTGCTGCCCGGCGGCTCGGGTGTCGCGAAGGGCCGCGTCGACGTCGCCGGCGCGATCACGGTGACCGCGGCGCTGATGCTCGCGGTGTACGCGATCGTGAACGGCAACGGCGCGGGATGGACGTCCGCTCAGACGCTCGGCCTGCTCGGCGGTTCCGTCGTCCTGCTCGCCGCATTCCTCGTGCTCGAGTCGCGCGTCGCCTCGCCGTTGATGCCGCTGCGCATCTTCAAGATGCGGAACGTCGCGACGGCGAACATCGCCGGGATCCTCTGGTCGGCGGCGATGTTCGCGTGGTTCTTCCTCGTCGCCCTCTACCTGCAGCTCGTCCTGCACTACAGCCCGCTGAAGGTCGGTCTCGCGTTCCTGCCGGCGAACCTGATCATGGGAGCGTTCTCGATCGGGGTCTCCGCGAGGCTCGTGATGCGGTTCGGGATCAAGCGGCCGCTCTCGATCGGGCTGCTGCTCGCGGGGGCGGGGCTCGTGCTCTTCGCGCACGCGCGGGTCGGCGGCAGCTTCGCGGTCGACGTGCTGCCAGGGATGGTCCTCGGTGGGATCGGCGCCGGCGCCGCGTTCAACCCGCTGCTGCTCGGTGCGACGAGCGACGTGCCGCAGGAGGAGTCGGGTCTTGCATCAGGCGTCGTGAACACGGCGTTCATGATGGGCGGTGCGCTCGGGCTCGCCGTGCTCGCGAGCGTCGCAGCGTCTCGCACGGACAGCTTGCGCGGCAGCGGCGACGGGCCGCTGCAGGCGCTCGTCGGCGGCTACCACGTCGCGTTCCTCGTCGGCGCGGCCTTCGCGGTCGCGGCGGCGCTCGCCGGTGCCGTCGGGTTCCGGATCAGCGAGCAGCCCGCGGCAGCGGCCGCCCACGGCGAAGCGGCGTTCGACTCCGGGGTCTGACACCGCGGTGCGGTGTCAGACCCTGCTGTTTTGACGGGCATCGCCGGCAGAAGGGGTGCCAGGCACCGGAGGTGCCTGGCACCTGAACAGCGGGGTCAGACCCGGAGGGTCTGACCCCAGAGCGATCCTGGGGTCTGACACCGCGGTGCGGTGTCTGACCCCGCTGTCGCTACCGCCCGCGGCGTTGGGCTTTGCGGAGCGCGTCCAGGCGGCGGCGGTCGAGCTTCGTGGGGCGCGCGCCGAGGTCGGAGCCGAGCGGGCGGGCGAGCTTGCGCTCGAGCGTCGCCTGCTCGCGCGAGGCGATCGACTCGGGCGACTCCGTATAGAGCGTCGCCGCGACGCTCGCAGGGCCGCGCTTCTCGCTCAGCGCGTCGATCGTTACGATGCGCTGCACGCCGCCGATCGAGATCGTCAGCTCGTCGCCCGCGTGCACCTCTTTCGCCGGCTTCGCGCGCGCGCTGTTCACGTGGACGCGCCCACCGAGCACCGCCTCGGTCGCGAGGCTCCGCGTCTTGAAGAAGCGCGCGGCCCAGAGCCACTTGTCGACGCGAACCGCGTCCACGCCTCGTCCTACTCGAAGCAGAGCGCGCCGAGCTCGAGCAGCTCGCGGCCGATCTCGAGCGCCTCGCGGCGAAGCTTCTGCGTCTCACCCGGCGTGAAGTCGAGGCTCGAGGCGACGCCCTCGATCACGTCGGAGTAGCGCTTCGCGCCGTCGAGCGCCGCGAGCACCTCGATCATGTCGGCACTCACCTCGACCGACGGATGCGTCCCCTCGTCGAGATGAACCTCCGCGCCCATCACGATGCTGCCCGTGCCTTCGGGCTCCAGCGAGAGCTCGAGGCGCACCGGCCCCGCGATCGCGATGTTCATGTCGAGGAGCTCGTCGTCGGTGTCGAGCCCCGCGAGCACGGCGCGCGACTCGAACGCGCGCAGGATCTGGTCGGCCGCGTCGTCGAGGTCGTCGTCCTCGACAGAGTCGATGCGCGACGTCGGCTCGAAGCCGTCGCGGCGGTGCAGCACGATGCCGCCCTCGCTGACCCACTTGACGCCGAGCTCGTCGAGATAGCTCGTCCAGTCCTCGAGCGCCGTCTCGTAGGCCTCGGAGTCGTCCTGAAGATGATCGTTCCAGCTCGCCGCGTGCGTCACCGGGTCGCCGCCCCAGACGGGCAGGATCCACGAGTCGCAGCCGCTCGCCTCGGCCCATTCGAGCGCCTTCTCGTCCGGCTTCTCGGCGTCGCGGCCGAGCCAGGAGACGAGGAGCGACGCGTAGCCGCCGTCGTTCAGGTGCTCGGCGGCGAGCGCGACGACGCGCTGCGACACCTCGTCGGCCTCGAAGCCGCCGTCGCGGTATGCCCAGCGCGTCTCGGGCGAGACGACATACGGCGCGTTGCAGGCGATCAGGTCGAACCGCTCGCCCTCGACCGGCTCGAAGAGGCTTCCTTCTCGGGTCTCGATGTTGCGCATCCCGTTCAGCCCGGCGTTCAGCTCGGTGTATGCGAGCGCGCGGAGGTTGACGTCGGTCGCGATCACGTGCTTCGCGTGCCGCGCTGCGAGGAGCGCGTGCACGCCGCTGCCGGTGCCGACGTCGAGGGCGCGCTCGACCTCTGGCCGCGGTGTCAGCGCGTCGCAGAGCCGCGAAGCGGCGGTGTAGGCCGCGACGAAGTCGGGTGGCAGCTCGCCCTCGCGCGTCGGGTCGTCGTCGGACGCAACGAGCAGGTCGGCGACCGGGAGGATCCGCATGCGCGGCACGACCTCGTCTCCCACCTCGGCGACGCCGGCCGCCTCGAGCGCTCCCACGCCGCGCTCGCCGATCGCCCGCGTCAGGTCGTCGACGGGGACCGGGAGGATCAGGAAGAACGCGCGCACCACCGTCCCGAGGCGCGTCTGCGGCAACCGGCGCAGCAGCACCGGCATGTCGCTCAGCCGCGCGGCAAACGCGTCCTCGCCGAGCATCGCCGTGATCGCGTCCTCGCTGTAGCCGGCGGTGTGCAGCGTCTCGCCGACGATGCGTGCCGCGTTCGCGTCCACTGCTTGATCGACGAGTCCGGTCGCCACGCGGCGCATCATTACCGACAGGGCGGACCGACCGCACCGTGAATGTGACTCGGGCGCCCGCCTACCGGCGGACGCCCCAGCACGCTTGCGTGTTACTTCGAGGACGAGGCCGGATAGGTCACGGCCGCGCTGAAGCTCCCCGAGTTGTCGTAGGGGTAGTCGTCGTTGAAGCCGAGCTGCAGGTCACCGGTCACCGGCGACTTCAGCTTGAACTTCGTGCCGACGAGAAAGATGACCTGACTCTGGTTCGGGCCGGTGCCGAGGATCCGGCCGATGACCGAGTAGCAGTTGATGCCGGTCGCCGCCCACGAGGTGGGATCCTTGTACTGGTTGTCGGCGCACGGCGCCCGGCCGAACTTCAGCCCGTTTGCGTCGACGGCCGGGTGATCCGTGTCCCAGTTCGCCGTTCCCGTCGTAGCGATGCTGAACGTGTCGCCCGCGTTGATGTGGATCGTCCCGTTCGACCAGTAGTCCACGCGCGTCGAGTCCACCGTGAGGGTCGTCGTCTGTGTCGGCACTTTGCCTACCTGCCGCGCCGCAGCGACTCCCGCGATCGTCCCCGTGATCGCGATGAGCGCGGCAGCGATCAGCGCATACCGCCGTTTCCCCGCCATTGCCGTACCCCTTTCTCCTCTCCCTCGGCCGACCTGGCCGTTCTAACGATTGATGAGCGGGATTGAAAATGATCGAGCCGGCGGATACAAGAGGTCGTGGCCTCGGCAGACGACGTGCGCGGGCCGTTACTCGCGCTGCACAAGGCGGTACTGGATGCCGAGCGGCGGAATGTCGAGCGCATCCACGGCTCGCTCTCGGGCGCCGAGTACCTGCAGATCGTCTCGGACCCGGTTCGCTACGGCTGGCTGAAGCCGCTCACCGAACTGCTCCTCGCCTACGACGAGGACGGCGACGAGGCTCCGTCGGACGAGGAGCTGCTCGACCGCACGCGTGACCTGCTCCTGCCGCCGAAGCCGGGAACGCCGTTCGGCCGGCGTTACCTCTCGTTGATGCAGCGCGCGCCGGAGCTCGTCATGGCGCACTCGGCGCTGGTGAAGCGCCTCTGAGGGGCGATCGACCGCCTACTTCTCGTCGAGCCTCAACGCCGCCGAGTTGATGCAGTAGCGGAGGCCGGTCGGATGGGGGCCGTCCGGGAACACGTGGCCGAGGTGGCCGCCGCAACCGGCGCAGAGCACCTCGGTGCGGATCATCCCGTGCGTCCGGTCGTGCTCCTCGTCGATCGCGTCCTCGTTCGCGGGCGCGGAGAACGCCGGCCAGCCGCAGCCCGAGTCGTACTTGGCGTCGGACTCGAAGAGCTCGGCGCCGCAGCCCGCGCACCGGTACGTCCCCGGTTCGAAGGTGTGGTCGTACTCTCCGCTGAACGGGGCCTCCGTTCCCTTCTCGCGGAGGATGCGGAACTGCTCGGGCTCGAGCTCGGCCCGCCACTGCTCGTCGGTCTTCTCGATTCGACTCATGCGGCAATGGTACGAATGGAGCGTGACCGAGAGCGGCCAGCCGGCTCCGCGCGTCCGCCTGATCTTCGGGGCGCTGATGCTCGTGATCCTCCTCGCGTCGCTCGACCAGACGATCGTCGCGACGGCGCTGCCGACGATCGTCGGCGATCTCGGCGGCCTGCAGCACCTCTCGTGGGTCGTCACCGCATACCTGCTCGCGTCGACGATCACCGGCCCGCTCTACGGGAAGTTCGGCGACCTCTACGGCCGCAAGACGACGCTGCAGGTCGCGATTGTGATCTTCATGATCGGCTCGATCCTCTGCGGGATCGCGCAGAACATGCCGGAGCTCATCTCCTTCCGCGCGATCCAGGGGCTCGGTGCCGGCGGCCTGATCACGACGACGATCGCCGTCGTGGGCGACATCATCCCGCCACGCGATCGCGGTCGCTACCAGGGCGTCTTCGGCGGAGTGTTCGGCGTGTCGACGATCGTCGGGCCGCTACTCGGCGGGTTCTTCGTCGACAACCTCACGTGGCGCTGGATCTTCTACGTCAACCTCCCGGTCGCCGCGGTTGCGCTCGTCGTGATCGGCGCTGTCTTCCACACACGGACGGAGCGCGTCGAGCACGCAATCGACTATCTCGGAGCCGCGCTCCTCGCAGGCGGGCTCTCGGCAGTCGTGCTCTTCACGAGCCTCGGCGGCACGACGTTCGCGTGGGGGTCGACCGAGAGCGTGCTGATGATCGTGCTCGGCGTCGTCCTGCTCGTCGCCTTCGCCTTCGCCGAGCGTCGGGCGAGCGAGCCGATTCTTCCGCTCGAGCTCTTCCGCAACCGCATCTTCAGCGTCTGCGCCGCGATCGGCTTCATCATCGGCCTCGCGCTCTTCGGCTCGGTCACGTATCTGCCGATCTTCCTGCAGATCGTGAAGGGACGCAGCCCGACCTCGTCAGGGTTGCAGCTGACGCCGATGATGGCGGGTCTTCTCGTCACCTCGATCGTCAGCGGGCGACTGATCAGCAGGTTCGGGCGCTACAAGCCGTTCCCCGTCGCGGGCACGGCGGTGATGACGGTCGGGATGGTGTTGCTCTCGCGACTGAACATCCATTCCGGCGGTCTGTACGCGTCGCTCTCGATGCTCGTGCTCGGCCTCGGGCTCGGCGCAGTCATGCAAGTGCTCGTGCTCGCGGTGCAGAACGCGGTCGACTTCCGGAACATGGGCGTCGCCACGTCGGGCTCGCTCCTCTTCCGGCAGGTCGGAGGCTCGATCGGCATCGCGATCTTCGGCGCGATCTTCGCGAACCAGCTGCACACGAAGCTCGCGGCGCAGCTGCCGAAGGGCGTGCACCTGCCGAAGACGGTCAGCCCGGCCGTCGTGCGCAAGCTGCCACCGGCCCTGCACGAGAGCTACATCCGCGCGGTCGCGGAGTCATTGCATCCGGTGTTCATCGTCGCTGCGGTCGTCGCCGTCTTCTCGTTCCTGCTGACGTGGCTGCTGCGTGAAGTGCCGCTACGGGATTCCGCGCGTCCGCTCGACGGCGAGGAGTTCACGCCGGCCGCCTCTGAAGAGGCGCAGATCCCGGCACGGTGAGTGACCAGGTCGTCGAGCTCGACGACCGCGCCGCGTGGCGGCAATGGCTGCGCGATCACCACGCGAGCTCGACCGGCGTCTGGCTCGTGACGTGGAAGGCGTCCGCGAAGCGCGCGCGTGTCGACTACGACGCGGCTGTCGAGGAAGCGCTTTGCTTCGGCTGGGTGGACAGCAAGTCGCGGACGGTGGACGATGAGCGTATGTCGCTGTATTTCACCCCACGCAAGCCGAACAGCTCGTGGTCGGCATCGAACGCCGCCCGTGTCGAGAAGCTCGAGGCAAAGCGGTTGATGCGCGCCGCCGGACGGCTCGCCGTCGAGCGGGCTAAGGAGGAAGGACGATGGCCGAGCTGACCGTTGCGGAGTTGCTCCACGAGGCCGCCGAGACCCATCACATCGTCTACCGGATCGTCGACGGCGATGACCCTGACTGGGCGTCGTGGTACGCCGATTGGCTGCTGAATCACTCGGAACTGCCCGAGCTGCTGGGCTCGACGCCGGTCAGGAGCCACCTCGTGCAGGCGCTCGTCCAACTCGACCGGGACTACACGGCGGCCTCGCCGGGGACGCCCTGGGAGCCCTGGTACGCCGAACGTCTGCAGTCCTTGCTACTCTGATGTCACGGACGGCAACGGGTCGTCCCGTGAGATTTCAGCTTCTCGTTCCTCCTTCGGTGGTTTCGAGAGTCATGTCATCTCGAATCGCACTGTGAATTCGAAGGAGTCGAACATCTACATGAAGCAATCGTTTGGCGCGCTCGGCGTGAGCGCGGCTGTCGAGCAGGCGCTCGCGGACCGCGGCATCGTCGAGCCGTTCATCATCCAGTCTCTCGTCTTGCCCGACGCGATGGCCGGCCGCGACATCCTCGCGAAGTCGCCGACCGGCTCGGGCAAGACACTCGCATTCGCCCTGCCGATCATCGAGCGCCTCGATACCGGCAGCGGCCAGCCCGAAGCGCTCGTCCTCGTGCCGACCCGTGAGCTCGCGCTCCAGGTCGCCGACGAGATCGCGTCGCTGGCTTCGGCCAAGGGCGTCAAGGTCGGGCTCGCGTACGGCGGCACGCCGGTCGGGTCCCAGGCCAAGAAGCTGCGCGGCGCGCACGTCGTCGTCGCGACGCCGGGCCGCCTCCAGGATCTGATCGAGCGCAAGCTCATCGCGCTGCGCGCAGTCTCGATCCTCGTCCTCGACGAGGCCGACCGGATGCTCGACATGGGCTTCCGCCCGCAGGTCGAGCGCATCCTCCGCAGCGTTCCGAGCGAGCGTCAGACGATGCTCTTCTCGGCGACGCTCGACGGTGAGGTCGGCGAGCTCGCGGACAGCTACACCAGTGACCCCGGGCGCTTCGAGTCGGCCCGGAACGTCGACAACGACGACGGTGTGATCGAGCACGACTTCGTCTCGGTCACGCCCGACGACAAGGTCGACACGCTCGTCGAGCTGCTTCAGGCCGAAGCCGGCCTCTCGCTCGTCTTCGTTCGCACCAAGCGCGGCGCCGACCGGCTCGCGCAGAAGCTCTCCCGCCGCGGGGTCGACGTCGTCGCCATGCACGGCGACATGGGCCAGTCGCAGCGCGAGCGAGCACTCGAGCGGTTCCGCTCGGGTCGCTCCACCACCCTCATTGCCACCGACGTGGCCGCTCGGGGTCTCGACCTCGACGACATCGGTCACGTCATCAACTTCGATCCGCCCGAGGACGACAAGGGCTACGTGCACCGCGTGGGGAGGACCGGCCGTGCCGGTCGCTCCGGACGCGGCAGCACTCTCGTCCTACCGGACCAGCAGGCAGATGTAAGCCGCGTCGCGGCACGCCTCGGGCACAAAGAGCAGTTCGAAAGCACGGGAATGCGAAGCGCGCGACCCAAGCTCGTCTACACGAGCCGTCGCGGACGCCGTTCCCGCTGGTAGCGCTGCGTGTTTGGTAGTAGGGGGAGGTGAATCAATTGGCAACCGGAACCGTGAAGTGGTTCAGCGACGAGAAGGGGTACGGCTTCATCACCCCCGATGACGGATCGAAGGATCTGTTCGTCCACCACACCGGCATCAGCGGCGAGGGCTTCAAGTCCCTGTCCGAGGGTGCGAAGGTCGAGTTCGAGGCGACTGAGGGGCAGAAGGGTCCCCAGGCGACGAACGTGCGGCCTACGGCGTAACGCGCGGCAATCGCCCGCGTTTCGTCTTCGGGGTCAGACCCTCTGGGTCTGGCCCCGTCTTTCTTTCACTGGCGACGTATCGCTAGGCTCGCGACTGTGAGGATGGCGATTCTCGCCGAGGTCGCGCTGTTACTGGTGGCGCTCACCGGCCTGCTAGCCCCCGTCGGCTCCGCGAGTTCTGCCGATTCCTGGACGATCAGCTCCAACCCGGTCTGGTCGCCCGACGGAAGATCGGTCGCGTGGGGAGAGGTCAATCCGACCGGGAATCGCTACCGGATCGAGACCGCACCGGCGGCGGCGATGGCCAGGCCGCGCACGATCTACTCCAGCAGGCCGTTCCCCGGAGGCTGTTGCGGCCGGCTGACGTGGACGCGCTCCGGTCGCATCCTCTACATCGCGAACTACACGCTGCTGAGCATTCCGGTCACCGGCGGCAGACCGACGGCCGTGTTCCGCGGAAGCACTCCGGAGTACTTCCTTGCTCCGAATCAAAAGAGTGTGGTGGTGGTCGACGGCTGCGCCTGCGGTCACGACACGGACAAGATCGCGTTTGTGAGCGTGCGCGGAGGCGCGCCGCACACGTTGCCGGTTGGAAAGAACGTTTCCGACGACCCGGTGACCTTCTCGCCCGACGGAGCGGAGCTCGTCTTCACGACCGCGACGCTCAACCGGACGACCTCAACGTGGTCGCATTTCCGCCTCATGGCTGTCCACGTCGGCGGCAGCAGACCGGTCCCGTTCGTGAAGAGCGGGATCGTCGGTGCGGGGTTCCTGCGATCCCACATGACGTCCCCAGTCTGGTCGCCCGACGGCAAGCGCATTGCCACGTGGCTATCGCCCGCCGCACGCCTGCTCACGGTCGACACCCACAACGGGCGCACGGCCGTCGCCGCTCCGCCCGGGACGCAGGCGTGGGCGGTCTCCTGGTCGCCCGACTCGTCGCGGCTCGCCTACGCCGCCACACTTCGCCTGGGCAACAATGCCCAGCAGGCGCTCGCCACCGTCAGGCCTGATGGAACCGGCCGCAGACTGTTCTGGGACCGAGGCTCGGGCCTCTACTACCAGAGCGAGAGCAGTGGAGAGCCTCCCGCCTGGTCGCCCGACAGCAGCAAGCTCCTCTTCCTCGCCCGCACCGGCGGGGGCAGCGGCCCGCTCGAGATCCTCGTGGTCAGCGCAGCCGGCGGCGGGTTGACGAGAATTCACTGAGCAGGGCACGTGCCTGAGTCCCGCTTTCGGACTTGACAGTCGCTTATACCTGTCATTAGCCTTCCAAACTCGACTAAATCGATTGGAAAGGTGGATCTCGTCCTCGTGCGCCGCTCAGTGCTCCTCCTCGCTTCGCTCGCCGCGCTCTGCGTCACGGCCGTCGCTCCGGCGGCGGCGAAAGACACGAGCCTCACGGTCGTCGGCTACTCGATCCCGACTGCCGTCTACCCGAAGCTGCAGGCCGCCTACAGCGCCACCGCAGCCGGCTCGGGCGTCAAGTTCAACGACTCCTTCGCCGCGTCCGAGGTCCAGAGCCGCGCGGTCGCCGCCGGCCTCCCCGCGGACGTCGTCAACTTCTCGGTCGACGGCGACATGACGCGGCTCGTCGACTCGAAGCTCGTCGACAAGTCGTGGTCGAAGAACACGTACCACGGCATCGTCTCGAAGTCCGTCGTCGTCTTCGTGCTGCGGAACGGCAACCCGAAGCACATCAAGACGTGGGACGACCTCGTGAAGCCGGGCGTCCAGGTCGTCTTCCCGAACCCGTTCAGCTCGGGCGGCGCGAAGTGGGACATCATGGCCGCGTACGGCTCCGCGTTGCGCGCGCACAAGACGCCGAAGCAGGCGCAGGCATACCTGAAGCAGCTCTTCCAGCACAACGTCTCGCAGGACACGAGCGGGCGCAACGCGCTGAACACGTTCCTGTCGGGCAAGGGTGACGTGCTGCTCGACTACGAGAGCGATGCAAAGCTCGCGCAGTCGCAGGGGAAGCCCGTCTTCTATCTGATCCCGAAGGCGACGCTGCAGATCGAGACGCCGCTCGCCGCCGTCAACGGCTCGAACAAGGCCACGGCGCAGAAGTTCGTCAACTGGCTCTATACGCCGTCCGCCCAGACGATCTGGGCGCAGAACGGCTTCCGGCCGGTCGACCCGAAGGTCGCCAAGCGCTTCAAGTCGCAGTTCCCGCCGCGGCCGCAGCTCTTCAAGATCGGCTACCTCGGCGGCTGGGCGAAGGTCGACAAGCAGTTCTTCGACCCGACGAACGGCATCGTCGCGAAGATCGAGCAGTCGCTCGGGGTCTCCACTGGCGGTTGACGCCGCGCAGCTCGTGCCGGGGGCCCGGAGACGGGCCCTCGGCACACCGATCCTGAGTAGCGGCCTCGCGCTGACCTACCTCAGCGTGATCGTGCTGATCCCGCTCGCGGCGCTCGTCGCGCAGGGGTCGAAGGGCGGCCTCCATCATTTCTGGCAGGTCGCGTGGAACCCCGAGTCCCGCGCCGCGCTCGAGCTGACGCTCGAGCTCGCGCTGGGCGTCGTCGCGATCAATGCGGTCACCGGCACGGCGCTCGCGTGGACGCTCGTCCGCGACTCGTTCCCCGGGAAGCGCATCGTCAACGCGTTGATCGACCTGCCGTTCGCTCTGCCGACGGTTGTCGCAGGCCTCACGCTGCTCGCGCTGTACGGGCCGAAGAGCGCCGTGCACCTGAACGCGGCGTTCACCGTCTGGGGCGTCCTGATGGCCCTGCTCTTCGTGACCTTGCCGTTCGTCGTACGCACGGTGCAGCCCGTGCTGATCGAGCTCGACCGCGAGATGGAGGAAGCTGCCGCATCGCTCGGCGCGAACAAGCCGACGATCTTCCGACGCATCGTCTTCCCGCACCTGCTGCCTGCGCTCCTCTCCGGCATCGCGCTCGCCTTCGCCCGCGCGATCGGCGAGTTCGGCGCCGTGATCCTGATCGCGGGCAACCGCCCTTTCCACACGGAGGTCGCGTCGCTCTACGTCTTCCAGCGGTTGACGAGCGGCGACCCGCACGGCGCCGCCGGCCTCGCCGTGCTGCTGCTCGCGATCTCGCTCGCCGTCCTCCTCGGAATCGGCGGCCTCCGCCGCTACGCGACGCGCCATGACCGCTAGATACGTCATCCGCTTCGGCTCGCTCGGCTACCTCGCGCTGATCCTGCTCGCGCCGGTCTGCCTGATCTTCTGGCGCTCGTTCGAGCACGGCTGGCATCCGTTCTGGGCCGCGATCTCGAATCCGGACGCCGTGCACGCGTTGAAGCTGACGCTGGAGATCGCAGCCGTCGCCGTGCCGCTCAACACCGTCTTCGGCGTCCTCTGTGCGCTCGCGATCGTCCGTCACCGGATGCCGGGCATGGGCCTCGTCAACGCGCTCGTCGACCTGCCGATGGCGCTGTCGCCGGTCGTCGTCGGGCTCTCGCTCTATCTGCTCTACGGCACCGACGGCTGGTTCGGGCCGTGGCTGACCTCGCACGGGCACCGGATCCTCTTCGCGTATCCGGGGATGCTGCTCGCGACCACGTTCGTCTCGCTGCCGTTCGTCGTGCGCGAGGTCGTGCCGGTGCTGCGCGAGATCGGGACGGAGCAGGAGGAAGCGGCAGCGACACTCGGCGCGCGTGCCTTCACGACGTTCCGCCGGATCACGCTGCCGGCGATCCGCTACGCCGTCGCGTACGGCGTCGTGCTGACGACTGCACGCGCGCTCGGCGAGTTCGGAGCCGTCGCGATCGTCGGCGGGGGGATCCAGGGCCGCACGCAGACGCTCACGCAGTACGTGCAGGCGTCGTACGAGAACTCGCAAGACACGAGTGCGTACGCCGCGTCCGTGCTGCTCGCGGCGCTCGCGATCGCGACGCTCGTCGTGATGACCATGCTCAGACCGAGGGAGGACACCCGTGGCGATCGAAGCGCGTAACGTCAGCAAGCGGTTCGGCGACTTCGTCGCGCTCGACGACGTCTCGGTCGACGTGAAGAGCGGCTCGCTCACGGCGCTGCTCGGGCCGAGCGGCTCGGGCAAGTCGACGCTCCTTCGCGTGATCGCGGGCCTCGAGGTCGCCGACGCCGGGGCTGTCTTCATCTCCGGCCGCGAGGCGACGGCGCTCGCGCCGCAGAAGCGCGGCGTCGGCTTCGTCTTCCAGCACTACGCGCCGTTCAAGCACATGACCGTATGGGAGAACGTCGCGTTCGGCTTGCGGATCCGCCGCCGTCCGAAGGCCGAGATGCGGAGCCGTGTCGACGAGCTGCTCGACCTCGTGCAGCTCGGCGGCCTCGGGTCGCGCTATCCCGCGCAGCTCTCCGGCGGCCAGCGCCAGCGGATGGCGCTCGCCCGCGCGCTGGCGCCCGAGCCCGAGGTGCTGCTGCTCGACGAGCCGTTCGGCGCGCTCGACGCGCGCGTCCGCGTCGAGCTGCGGCAGTGGCTGCTGCGGCTGCACGACGAGATGCACGTGACGACGATCTTCGTCACGCACGACCAAGAGGAGGCGCTCGAGCTCGCCGACTCGATCGTCGTGATGCACAAGGGCCGGGTCGAGCAGGTCGCCCCGCCACGTGAGCTTTACGACGAGCCTGCCAACGAGTTCGTGATGAGCTTCGTCGGCCCGGCGAACAAGCTCGGCGACGCATGGGTGCGCCCACACGACGTCGAGCTGCGGCACGAGGCGAACGGGTCGAGGGCTGGAAGCGTCGTCGGCCAAGCCGACGACGCCCGGCCGAAAAGCGCCGCCTCCGGCGGCTGGCGGGAAGCCCAGATCGAGCGCATCGTCCGGCTCGGCTTCGAGACGCGCGTCGAGCTCGTCCGTGACGACGGGCAGCGGCTCTATGCGCAGGTGACGCGGGACGAAGCCGACGAGCTCGAGCTCGAGCGCGGCGACATCGTCTACGTTCTGGCGCGCAACGAGCGCACGTTCAGCGCCTGACCCAGGCGTCCGCCTCCTGCGTCAGGGCGTGGACGTGGGGTGGAAGCTCGCCGCGCGCGACGTCCGCCAGCGTGACCTGCTCGAGCACCGAGCGGACGCTCGCGCGCAGCGCGATCCAGACATCGCGCAGCTTCGCGGCGGAGCCGGGATAGTCGAGATCCTCGGGCGGGTTGCCGCGGACGTTTGCGAGCGGGCCCTCGACCGCGCGGATCACGTCCGCGATCGAGATCTCGTCAGCGGGGCGCGCGAGCAGGTAACCGCCCTGCTGGCCGCGCCGGCTTTCGACGATGCCGCCGCGGCGCAGGTCGCGCAGGATGTTCTCGAGGAAGTTCGCGGGGATCCCTTGCGCCTGCGCGATGTGCTCCGCGGTCACCATGTCGCCGGCTGCGGCGAGCTCCACGGCCGCGCGGACTGCGTAATCGGCCTTCGCGGTGGTACGCACGGTCCGATTATGCTCGCGTCATGGCGACAGGCGGGTGTCTCTGCGGCGGCGTGCGCTTCGAGATCGAAGAGCCGTTCGTCGCGATGACGTATTGCCACTGCACGCGCTGCCAGCGGCGCACGGGAACGGCTGCGTCGCCGCAGGCGCGCATCCGGCCGGGCTCGCTCCGGTTCGTGCAGGGCGAGGAGCTCGTCAAAGGGTGGCAGCCGCCGGATCACGGCTTCGAGAAGTGCTTCTGCGCGACCTGCGGTGGCCAGCTCTTCAGCCGCGCCGGCGACGGCACGATCTGGAGCGTGCGGATGGGCACGCTCGACGAGGATCCGGGCCTGACGCCGAAGCACCGCGCCTTCGTGGCGTACGCAGCAACGTGGGAGCCGGTCCCCGAGGACGGGATTCCGCACTACGACGAAGCCGCGCCTGCCTAGCCGACGACTCTGACGCCGGTCGCCTTGAACGACGCATAGGCCGTGTCGCCGACGCGGAGACCGAGGCGTCGCAGCGATTCCGCGGTGATCTCGGCGCTCACGGGGCCGAGGGTCAACCGAACGCGGTTGCCGAGCTCGGAGATGGTGCGAACCGGTGCGCACAGGACGTTCAGCGCCGAGTCGTCCGGCGGGGAGGTGCCCACGGTGACGTCCCACGGGTAGACCGCGACGACGACGTCGCCCTGCACGACGTCTGCGACGGTGACGGCGTTGCCATCGGTGAGGTTCACGCGCGTCGAGCCGTTCTGCGACGGCTCGGCTCTGCCGTGGAACACGTTCGCGCCGGTGAACGAGGCGACGAAGGCGTCGACCGGGCGCGCCACGAGCTCGGCGGCGGTGCCGAGCTGCCGCAACGTCCCGTCGACGAGGACGCCGATCGAGTCGGCGAGCGCGGCAGCGTCCTCGAAGTCGTGCGTGACGAGCAACACCGGGATGTCGAGCTCGGCGAGCAGTTCCTGCAGCTCTGCGCGCACGGAGCTCTTCGTATGCGCGTCGAGCGCGGAGAGCGGCTCGTCGAGCAGCAGCACGTGGGGATCGCGAGCAAGCGCGCGCGCGAGCGCAACGCGCTGGCGCTCGCCGCCGGAGAGGTTGCCCGGCCGGCCGCGCGCAACGTGTGCGATCCCAAAGCGCTCGAGCAGCTCGTCGACCCGCTCACGGCCGCCGAAGGCGACGTTCTCGCGAACGCTCATGTGCGGGAAGAGCGCGTACTCCTGGAACACGAGCCCGACGCGTCGCGCTTCGGGCGGGCGGTCGAGGGCGCGAACGGTGTCCAGCCATACCTCACCGCCGCATCCGATTCGGCCGCGCGCGGGGGCGAGTCCCGCTACCGCACGCAGGACGGAGCTCTTGCCGGCACCCGACCGGCCGACGAGGGCGACGGTTCCCTCGACGGCGAGCTCGAGCCTCAGCTCGAAGTCGCGAAGCGGAAGCGTGAAGTCGAGATCGAGGGCAGCCATTTGAGCGTGATGAGGAGCGCTGCACTGACGATCACGAGCAGCGCGCTGACGGCGAGTGCGACGTTGAAATCGACGTCGAATTCGGAGTAGACGGCCAGCGCCAGCGTCTGCGTGACGCCGCGCAGGCTTCCGGCGAACATGATCGTCGCGCCGAACTCCCCGAGACCTCGAGCAAACGCGAGCGCTGCACCGGCGGCGAGCCCGCCTCGCGCGAGCGGCAGGACGATGCGAAAGAACGTGCGAGCACGACCGGCACCGAGTGTCCGTGAAGCTGCGACGAGGCTTGGGTCGACTGTCTCGAAGGCGGCGATCGCCGCCCGCACGTAGAGCGGGCTCGCAACGAAGGCGACGGCGAGCACAACCGCCGTTTGCGTGAACGGGATGCTCGTGTGCAGGAGGCCGGCTCGGCCGAACGCGGCGAGGAGCCCGAGCCCGGCAACGGCCGGTGGCAGCACGAGCGGCAACTCGACGAGCGTGACGAGTGCCTCGCGTCCGCGAAAGCGTCGGGCTAGCACGAATGCCGCCGGCGTGCCGAGCAGGAGGATCAGCACCTGTGCGATCAACGTCGTCTTGATGCTCACGACGAGCGCGTCCCTGACGACGGGGTTGCCGAGCTGCGACGCGAGGCGGGCCGGCGAGACGCGCGCGAAGATCGCGACGACCGGCAGGACGAGGAACGCGAGCACGACGGCGCTTGCGGCGAAGACGAGCCCGGCAGCGGCTGTCTTTCGAATCATTTTCGCCGCAGGAAGCCCGCCGCCAGCAGCTTGCGCTGGGCGGTGGGGCGGAGGAGCTTGGTGACATACGCCCGCGCCGCAGCGAGGTGCTTGCTCGACTTCACGACCGCGACTGCGTACTGGACGATCGGCTGCGCGCTCCAGCGGATCCCGATCGTGGCGACCTTGCCACGCACGGTTCGCGCGTCGGTCGTGTAGACGAAGCCCGCGTCGGCCTCTCCGAGCGCGACCTTGGCGAGAACCTCTCGAACGTCCGTCTCGTTCGACTGACGACATTCTGCAGCGCGTCATCTAGGCCGAGGTTGTGCAGGACCGTGCGCGTGTAGTCGCCGACCGGAACGCCGGGCGCCGCGACGTCGAGCTTGATCCCGCTCTTTCTCAGGTCGTAGACCGAGTGGATGTGCGCAGGATTCGACTTCGGGATGATCAGGATCAGCTCGTTGCGGGTGAACACGATCGGCTTCTCGACGAGCCCTGCGTCGTAGAGCTTCTGCGGGATCGACGTGTTCGCGGACGCGAAGACATCGGCGGGAGCGCCCTGCTGGATCTGCGCCGCGAGGGCATTCGAGCCCGCGAATGAGTACGTCGGTTTCTTGTCGATCGCCGGAAACACATTCGTGAGCGACGCGGCCGCGAAGATGGTGAGCACGCTGCTCGCGATCACGGCTCGACCATGACCGAGGTCGACTTGATGACCGCAGTCGCGGCCGCGCCTGGCACGAGCCCGAGCTCCTCGACCGCGTCGCGGGTCACGATCGCGACGACACGGCTGGGCTCGGTGACGAGGATCTCGACCTGCGCGAGCAGGCCGTCGACCTTCACCTCGCGAACGGTGCCGCGTAGCCGGTTCCGCGCGCTCACGTGCCGGGCACCGTCGTCGCCGCGCAGGCGGTCGATCTCCTTCGCGCTGACGATGCGTCGGTTCGCCTTGTCGCGCCGCGTGCGGATCCGGCCGTCGGTGTCCCAGCGCCGGAGCGTGTCCAGGCTGATGCCGAGCGCCTGAGCGGCCTCGCGGGCCGTGTAGACGTCCTTCGCCACTCTACGAGTATACCTAGGAAATGCCTAGGCGGATCGCGGGGCGCGCGACCGGCCGCAGCCAGCGGAGCAGCTGTAGAAGCTGCAGCTCGGGGAGCGAGACGCAGCCTGCCGTCGTGCCGACCGCGACGTGGAGGAAGATCGCCGAGCCTCGACCCCGCACGATCGGCCGCGCGTTGTAGTCGATCACCGCGAAGTAGCGGTACTGCGGGGAGATCCGCCAGAGCGCCTCGCTGCCGCCGCCGAATGCCGGGCTCGCGCCGCAGGTGACGTGCTGGAAGGTGTTGTACGCCTTGGAGCTCGGATCCTCGTCCCACCAGTCGCCGCAGACGAGCCGGTGGTACGCGAAGCGGACGCCGGGGTTCGCCGCGATCCCGTACACCGTGGTGCCGAAGTGATACGTGCCAGTCGGCGTTGCGCCGTCGCCCTCGCGCTTGCGCGCGGATAGCCCGCTGCGACCGAGGTGCGCGACCCAAGGCCCGGCAGCACGGTGCCAGCACCCGGCGCGGCGCGACCACAGTGACAGCGTGGCAGTCGTCGCGTGCGGCGGCGCCTGCACCGTGACGAGCTGTGTCGACCCCGCAGGGGCATGCAGCGCAAGGCAGGCGGAGGCGATCGCGACGGCTAGGCTCACCGCCACATGGTTGCGGTCCCCGCACCCGCGCCGCCGTTTGTCGTACGCGTCGAGCGCGTGACGCGTGCCGATCTGCCGTATTCGTGGCATCCGGGCTGCCCGGTGGCGCCGTCGGGGCTGCGCCGTCTTCGGCTCAGCTACGTCGGCTTCGACGGCAAGCGGCACATCGGGCGCATCGTCGTGAATGCCCGCGTCGTGCCGCAGGTGACCGAAGTCTTCCGCACGCTCTACCGCTCGCGGTTCCCGATTCGCCGCCTGCAGCCGGTAGACGCCTATCGCGCCGACGACGATCGCTCCGCGGCGGCGGACAACACGTCCGGCTTCAACTGTCGCCGCGCCGTTGCCACCGGGCCGCCGTCGTGGTCGATGCACGCCTACGGCGAGGCGATCGACGTCAACGACGTCGAGAACCCGTACGTCTTCGGCTCGCGTGTGATCCCGCCCACGGGGCGCGCGTACCGCGACCGCTCGAACGTGCGGCCGGGCATGGCGGTCGAGGGCGGCGTCCTCGTGCGCGCGTTCGCAAGCGTCGGCTGGGGATGGGGAGGCCGCTTCGCCGGCTCACCCGACTACCAGCACTTCTCCGTCAACGGGCGCTAGGGATTCCGCAGCCCGACGGCGCCGATCGCGCCGCCGGCGCAGACGAGCAAGCCGGTGATCAGCATCGCGACGTGGAAGCCGTGCGCGGTGAGCGTGTCCGAGCCGCCTGCCGCCGCGATCCCGACGACCGCGATCGCGACGAGACCGGCGACGCGTGCGACGGCGTTGTTCACGCCGGAGGCGACACCCGCGTCGCCGGAGCCCGCGTCGGAGAGCACCGTCGTCGTCAGCGGCGCGACCGTCATCGACAATCCGATCGAGAAGCCGATGATCGACGGCAGCACGTCGATCCAGTAACTCAGGTGCTCGCGGCAGGCGCGCGAGCACGAGAATCGAGAGGCCGGCGAGCGCCGGCCCGACGGCCATGAAGAGCCGCGGGCCGTACGGCATCGAGAGCCTTCCGGCGTAGCGCGAGAGCACGAACATCACGATCGTCACCGGCAACGTCGCGAGACCTGAGCGGAACGGCGAGTAGTGCGCGATCTGCTGCAGGAAGACGACGAGAAAGAAGCCCCAGCACGAGAGGCCTCCGTAGACGGCGAACGTCTCGACGTTCGTCACGCTGAAGTTGCGTTTCGCAAAGAGTGCGAGCGGCAGCATCGGCTGCCGGGCACGGAGCTCCCAGGCGATGAACGCAGCCAGGCAGAGCACGCCGCCGGTCGAGCGAGCCGGCGACGGCGATGTCCCCCCAGCCCAGTCGCGGCTGCTCGATGAAGCCGAAGACGATCGCGCCGAGTCCGGTCACGCAGAGGACGCCTCCGACGACGTCGACCTTGACGCCCTCGCGTCGCGCCGACGAGCGTGGCAGCCGCGTCAGCGCGAGCACGAGCGTCACGATCGCGATCGGCACGTTCAGCAGGAAGATCACGCGCCAGCTCGAGACGCCGATCAGCCAGCCGCCGAGCAGCGGCCCGACGACGGTCGAGATGCCGCTCCAGGCTGTCCAGGTCCCGATCGCCGCGCCGCGCTCGCGTCCCGTGAACGTCGACGTGATCACCGCGAGCGATGCGGGCGTGAGCAGCGCGCCGGCGATGCCCTGGATGCCGCGGAAGACGATCAGCGTCGTCGGTCGGGCGCGACCGCGCAAAGCAGCGGACGCGAGCGCCGAAGCGCGGCGACGCCGATCGTGAACATCCGCACCTCGCCGAAGATGTCGCCGAGCGAGCCGCCGACGAGGATGAGCGAGCCGAGCGTCAGGAGATAGGCGTCGACGACCCACTGCTGGGCGGCGAGCCCGCCGCCGAGATCGCGCTGGATCGAGGGCAGCGCGACGTTCACGACGGTCGTGTCGATGAAGACGATCGACGAGCCGAGGATCGTCGCGATCAGCGTCAGTCCGGTGGACGCCGCCATTTGAGAGACAATTCGATCATGAACCGATCAGGCGGCACGGCCGAAGATCCAGTGATGGACGGATCAGCACCGAGAGCGGAGCCGAAGCGCTACGGCAGAGGCCTCTTCCTGGCACGACCGTCGCGGCAGGCCTGACGTCGCTCGTCTGGGGCAAGCCGGTCTGGAGCAAGGTCTCGAGCGCGATCGGCCCGGCCGAGTCGCTCGTCCCGCTCGTGCCGCAGGCGGCTGGCGGATCTACACGGTCTCCGGCTCGATGCCGACGTTCGACCCGGCGACCTGGCGGCTGCGAGGTCGGCGGGCTCGTCACAACGCGCACGTCGCTCGACTACGCGCAGCTGCGCGCGCTGCCGCAGGGCGCATCAGGTCTCCGACTTCCACTGCGTCACCGGCTGGACGGTGCCGAACGTCCGCTGGGCCGGCGTCCGCCTCGCCGACCTGCTCGACCGTGCGAAGCCGCTGCCCGAGGCGCACGCGCTCGCAGTTCGTCTCGGCCGAGAACCCGTACGTCGACTCCCTGACGCTGCGGCCAGGCGCTCCTGCACGACGTGATGCTCGCCTACGAGATGGACGGGAAGCCGCTCCCGCGCGAGCACGGTGCGCCCGTGCGGCTCATCATCCCGGAGATGTACGGCTACAAGAACGTCAAGTGGCTCGCGAAGATCAACCTCGTCGCGCAGGCCGAGGACGGCTACTGGGAGTACCTCGGCTACGACCGCGACGCCTGGGTCGGCCGCTCGAACGGCTACCACTCTGAGCGCGATCACGTACCGGGTCAAGCGCTTCTCGCGCACCGAGCGCACGCTGCACTGGGTGAACGCGCTCGGCTTCTTCCTGCTGCTCGCGACCGGCCTGATCCTCTACCTGCCGCGCCTCGTCGATCCTCGTCGGGCGGCGCCCGCTGATCAAGGACATCCACTTCTGGGGCGGCATCGGCTGGATCGCGTGCTCGCCATCGTCGATCGTGCTCGGCGACCGCCGCGCGCGTGCTGACGGCTTCGACCGCGACGCGCGCTGCTCCGAGCGCGCTCGAGCCGCAGGGCCGGTTCAACGCCGGCCAGAAGGTGAACGCGCTCCTGAGCGCGGCGTTCGCGCTCCTCTTCCTCGCCTCGGGCATGCTCCTCTGGTTCGGCGAGCGCGACACGCGCTTCCGCTTCGCGAGCACCGTCCTGCTTCACGACGGGTTGCTCTATCTCGTCGCTGATCCTCCTCGTCGGGCATCTCTACCTCGCGGTGATCCATCCCGCGACGCGGCATTCGCTGCGCGGCATGACGCGCGGCAGCGTCAGCGAGACGTGGGCGCGTCGCCACTACCCGCGCTGGTTCGAGAACCCGTAGAGAACCGACGGCCCGCACGAGGCGGGCCGCCGGCCGGGGAGGGAACTGCGTCGGGCGTTACGAAGGTCGGACGCCGAGCGTGATCTTCAGCGACTTCGAGCCGCCGTTGCGATTGACCGTCACGGTGACCTTGTCGGCGGGCTTGTGCGCCGCGACCTCGGCGGTCAGGTCGTCGGCGTTCGAGATCGTCTTGCTGTCGATCGCGGTGATCACGTCGCCGGCTTTCAGCCCGGCCTTGTCCGCGGGCGAGCCGCTGACCACCGACGTCGACCTGCGCGCCCGATGCTGGTCGTCGAGTCGCCGACCTGGATGCCGAGGTACGCGTGCTGCACCTTGCCGCCGCGATCAGCGTGTCGGCGACGTTCTTCACCGCATTCGACGGGATCGCGAAGCCGACGCCGTCGTTGCCGCCGGAGTCGCTCTCGATCTGCGCGTTGACGCCGATGACGTCGCCGCTCGATGTCGAGCAGCGGGCCGCCGGAGTTGCCGTGGTTGATCGCGCGCGTCGGTCTGGATCGCGCCGGAGATCGAGTAGTTGTTCGGAGCGGTGATCGTGCGGTCGAGGGCGCTGATGATCCCGGCAGTCATCGACTCCGGGAGGCCGAACGGGCTGCCGATCGCGCGACGTCCTGGCCGACCTGCACGGCTGCCGACGAGGCCGAACGAGAGCGGATGGAGCTGCGAGGCGTCGACCGACGACCTTGATCACGGCGATGTCGGTCGAGTCGTCCGTGCCGACGAGCGTCGCCTTTGCCGTCTTGCCGTCCTGGAAGCGCACCTTGATCGAGGTCGCGCCGTCGACGACGTGCGCGTTCGTGACGATGTCGGCCGCTCCGTCGACGACGAAGCCGGAGCCTTCGGCCTGCGTCGCTGCCGCCGCCCGGCTGTCCGAAG
Source organism: uncultured Actinomycetes bacterium (assembly GCA_963838985.1). GTDB lineage: Bacteria > Actinomycetota > Thermoleophilia > Gaiellales > Gaiellaceae > Palsa-739. The sequence goes on along the minus strand of CAWITF010000005.1, from coordinate 41,818 downwards.
CCGCCGGACGAGCCGCTCGTCGTGACGGTGATGTCGACGACGCCCGGGGCGTCGTTCTTGTAGATCTGGGTGAGGCTCGTCGAGGACGAGGCCACGGTCTGCGAGGCGGATTGGGCCGGCACCGAAGCGACGACGCTCGTCGTCGTCGAGCCGTTGCCCGCGGTGCCCGCGTAGATCGCGGCTCCCGCGCCTCCGCCGAGCGCCAGCGCGGCCCCGATCGGGGCGACGCGGCGGATCATTGTCTGTCTCATCACTGGACGTTCGCTCCTGGTCTTCGGGAAGGTATGCCCTCACTCTGCCCAGGACGCTTAGGACGAAAATGAGAGAAGGCGAAGTCTTGTCTAAGACCGGGCAAATTCCTCTCAAGCAGCCCCCCGCAGCCGCCGATGTAGAGCGAGGAATGAGCACTTCGGACGGGGGCATCGTCGAGCAGTACGCCGAGCATCTCTCGCGGAAGGCCGCTTCGGCCGTCGCGACGATGTCGGTCGTCGGCGTCCTGGCGGGCGCGGTCGTCGGCGGCGTGCCTGGGCACCTTTCGCACAGCCTGATCTCGCCCGGCGTCAACTATCTCGCGATCATCCTGGGCGCGATCGCCGGCGGCTTCGTCGGCCGCTCCCAGGGAGAGAAGAAGGCCGCAGGCCTTCGCCTCCAGGCCGGATTCGTCCTGCATCAGGGCGGGCTCGCGCCGCGCGCGGCGGCTCCCGCTCCGGTCGTCCAGGCCCCGGTCGCTCCCGGCACCGGTCGCTCCGGCGCCGGTTGCTCCTGCCCCGCTTGCTCCTGCCCCGGTTGCTCCTGCCCCGGTTGCTCCTGCCCCGGTTGCTTCGGCGCCCGTCGTCCAGGCTCCGCTCGCATCCGCGCCCGTCGCTCCCGCGCCGGTCGCGGCGGTTCCTGTCGCCCCTGCCCCGATCGCCCCGGCCCCGATCGCCCCTGCCCCGATCGCCCCTGCCCCGCTTCCCGCTCCCGCCTCCGCACCGCTGACGGTCTCGCTGCCGGTGGCACCGCCGCCGCTCGTCGCGCCGGTCGAGCCTGCCCCCGTTCCCGAGCCCGAGCCGGAGCCCGAGCTCGAGCCGGCTGCGTTCGCTCCCGCGCCGATCGTCCCGCGCCTCGTCGAGCCGGCGCCGGCAATGCCGCCGCTCTCCTCGGCCGGCTCCTAGACGGCTTCGCGCAGCGACGCGACGTAGTCGCGCAGCGCAGCGGGGCCCTGCTCCGCGACCTCGACCGCACGCGAGCCGACGACGACTCCGTCCGCGAGCTCGGCGGCCGCGCGTGCGTGCTCGGGCGTCGAGATGCCGAAGCCCGCGTAGAGCGGCACGTCGACGAGCCGCGCGCGCACGTTCGACCAGCCCTGCGAGCGCGGGCGAGAGGTCGCCGCGCGCGCCGGTCGTGCCTGTCACCGTCACGAGGTAGAGCCAGCCGTCGGTCTGCGCGCCGGCAAACGCGATCCGCTCGTCGGTGGAGGTCGGCGCGATCGAGCTGAACCCGGCGCAGCTCCGGCTGTTCGCCCGCGGGCAGGTCGACGACGATCATGCTCGTGCCGCCGGCGTCTGCCAGCGTCCGTCCGCGAACCGCTCCCAGCCGTACGCCTCGAGCAGCGAGGCGTACGTCATCGGGACGAGCGGCGTGTCGCCGACGCGCGCGCGCGTCTCGGCGAGGACGTCGAGGCACTGCTTCGTGCGCATCCCGCGTGCGAGCGCGCGCTCGCCTGCGCGCGCGGATCACCGGCCCGTCGGCGAGCGGGTCCGAGAACGGGAAGCCGAGCTCGATGATGTCGGCGCCACCCTCGACCGCCGCCTCCGCGAGCTCGGGCGTCTCCGGCTCGGCCATCAGATAGATGACGAGTTTCTTCAGACCCCGTCCCGGGGTCTGACCCCGCTGGTGCATCAGGCATCGGTGATTCCAAGGTGCTGCAGCACTTCGGCGAGATCCTTGTCGCCGCGCCCGCTGAGGCCGACGAGGATCAGCTCGGCGTCGAGCTCGCGCGCGCGGGCGAGGGCGTGCGCCGGCTCGAGCGCCGGGATGATCCCTTCGGTGCGCGCGAGATCGCGGAACGCCGCGAGCGCGTCGTCGTCCGTCGCGCCGAGGTACTCCGCCCGGCCGGTGTCGCGGAGGAACGCGTGCTCAGGCCCGACGCCCGGATAGTCGAGGCCCGCCGAGATCGAGTGCGCGTCGGTGATCTGCCCGTCCTCGTCGGCGAGGATCGACGAGCGCGCGCCGTGCAGCACGCCGGCCGGCCGCTGCCGAGCGACGCCGCGCCTGCCGCCTCGACGCCGACGAGCCGCACGTCCTCGTCCGTCGACGAAGCCGTGGAAGATCCCGATCGCGTTCGAGCCGCCGCCGACGCACGCGACGACCGCTTCGGGCAGCCGTCCCTCGACCGCGAGCAGCTGCTCGCGCGCCTCGCGGCCGATCACCGACTGCAGCTCGCGCGACGAGCTCCGGATACGGCGCCGGGCCGACGCACGAGCCGATCAGGTAATGCGTCGTCTCGACGTTCGTGATCCAGTCGCGGATCGCCTCGCTCGTCGCCTCCTTCAGCGTCTTCGTGCCGAAGTCGACGCGGCGCACCTCGGCGCCGAGCAGGCCCATGCGCTCGACGTTCGGCTTCTGCCGCCGCATGTCTTCCTCGCCCATGTAGACGACGCACTCGTAGCCGAAGCGCGCGCACACGGTCGCCGTCGCGACGCCGTGCTGGCCCGCGCCGGTCTCGGCGACGATGCGCTTCTTGCCGAGCCGCTGCGCGAGCACCGCCTGCCCGAGCGCGTTGTTGATCTTGTGTGCGCCGGTGTGCAGGAGGTCCTCGCGCTTCAGATAGATGCGCTTGCCGGGCGCGAAGCGCTCGGCGAGCGTGAGCGGCGTCGGCCGGCCGGCGTACGTCGTCGCGAGGTGGTGCAGCTCCGCGTGGAACGCGTCGTCGTCGAGCGCCTCGCGCCACGCCGCGCTCGAGCTCGTCGAGCGCCGGGATCAGCGTCTCCGGGACGTAGCGCCCGCCGTAGTCGCCGAAGACGTCGGTCACGCGTCGTGCCGCCTCGACGTATGCGCGTACCTTCGTCGTGATCCTTGATGCCGGGCTCGCGCTCGAGCGACGACGCCGCGTCGACGGCCCATGGCCGCACGGCCGCGATCGCGTCGCGCACGTTGTCCGGACCGAGCCCGCCCGCGAGCACGACGCGCCCACTCGCGGCGGCGGCGGTGCTCCAGTGCGCCGGGTCCTTCGACTGCCACGGGAGGTCGAGCACCCGGCCGACCTGCCTCGCCCTCGCGCAGCAACACGGCCTCGCGGCCGCGCACGCTGCCGCCGTCGTCGGGATAGAGCTGCACGAGATCCGCATCCGTCTCGACCGTGTCTCGCCGACGAAGACTGCGACGGAGAGCGCGGTGTCCGGGACGTCGAGCACGTCCGGCGCGCGGCGCGGGCTGCGCTCGACGAGGATGAAGCCGAGCAGGTCGGCGCCCGCCTCGACGGCGGCATCGACATCGTCCTGGCGCGTGAGGCCGCACACCTTCACGAGCGGACGCGAGATCAACTCGCGCAGCTTCGCCTGCGGGTCGGGCGCCTGCATCAGCGCCGAGCCGACGAGCACCGCGTCGGCGCCGGCGAGCTCCGCGGCGGCGCCTTGCGCGCGCGTGTGCACGCCGCTCTCCGCGATCACGATCCGGTCGCCCGGCCGCGCGGGCGACGAGCTCGAGCTGCGCGCGCCGGTCGATCGTCGAACGTGTCGAGGTCGCGTGCGTTGACGCCGACGATCGGTGCGTCGAGCGCGAGTGCGCGCTGCAGCTCCTCCGTCGTCGTGCGCCTCGACGAGCGCATCCATGCCGAGCTCGTGCACGAGTGCGAGCAGCCGCGCGGCCGCCGCGTCGTCGAGGTCGCGGAGGATCAGCAGCACGGCGTCTGCGCCTGCGTCCTTCAGCTCGCGGAGGTGCTCTTCGGTCGAGAAGAAGCCCTTGCCGAGCAGCGGTGCGTCCGTCGCAGCGCGCGCTGCCCGCAGATCGTCGACCGTGCCCGCGAAGCGCTCGTCGACGAGCACGGAGATCGCGGCTGCACCGGCGTTCGCGAACTGCGCCGCGAGCTTCGCGGGATCGGCGTCGGGGCGGATGTCGCCCGCCGACGGCGAGCGGCGTTTCACCTCGGCGATCGCCCGCAGGCCCGGCTGTGCGAGTGCGTCGGCGAATCTCATCGAGCGCGAGAACTCCACGAGCTCGTCGAGGCGCGCGGCGGCGGCGCCCGAGTCGATCGCAGCCTGCGCGTATTCGATGCCCTCGCGCAGGTTCTCCGCATGCCCGGCGGCGGCGATGCCGCCGGCCGCGTTGAGGACGACGGCCGCGCGATGGCCGCCGTCCGCGCCGTTCGAGGACGTCGCGCAGCGCCTGCGCATTGTGCGGCGGGTCGCCGCCGCGCAGCTCGGCTGCGTCGCAGCGCTCGATCGCCGAGCTCCAACGGGTCGAGCTCGTACTCGCGCACCGATCCGTTCTCCACCTCGCAGACGAGGTTCAGGCCCCGCGGGGGAGAGCTCGTCGATGCCGCCGGCGCCGTGCACGACGTAGGCGCGGGTCGCGCCGAGCTGGACGAGCGCATCGGCAAGCGTCCGCGTCAGCTGCGGCGAGTAGACGCCGAGCATGAGCGCGCGTGCGCCCGCCGGATTCGTCAGTGGGCCGAGCACGTTGAACACCGTGCGCGTCGCCAGCTCCCGGCGCACCGGCGCGGCGTGCTTCATCGCCGGATGGTGCGCCTGCGCGAAGAGGAACCCGAAGCCGAGCTCGTCGATCGATCGCTCGATGCGCTACGGCTCGAGATCGAGCCGGAAGCCGAGCGCTTCGAGCACGTCGGCCGCTCCGGTCGCCGAGGACGCGGCGCGGTTGCCGTGCTTCGCGATGCCGGCGCCGGCGCCCGCGGCGACGAGCGCGGCCGCCGTCGAGATGTTGTACGTGTTCGCGCCGTCGCCGCCCGTGCCGACGATGTCGACGAGGTCGTCGCGCTTGCGGATGGACGCGCAGCACGTGCTCGCGCATCGCCTCGGCGCAGCCGGCGATCTCGTCCGCCGTCTCGCCCTTCGCGCGCAAGCGCGACGAGGAAGCCCGCGATCTGCGCAGGCGTCGCCTCGCCGGCCATGATCTCGTTCATCGCGTCGTACGCGTCCTCGCGCGAGAGGTCGTGGCCGTCGAGCAGCGCGGGCGATCACCTGCTGGATCACAGCCGCCCTTCGAGGAAGTTGCGCGCGAGCGCAGGCCCGTCCGGCGTCAGCACCGACTCCGGGTGGAACTGCACGCCGACGATCGGCAGCTCGCGATGGCGCACCGCCATCACCTCGCCGTCGTCGGCGTATGCGGTCGGCTCGAGCACGTCGGGCAGCCGCGTCGCGGCGAGCGAGTGGTAGCGGCCTGCGTCGAACGGCTCCGGCAGGCCGGCGAAGAGCCCCGTCCCGTCGTGCCGCACGGGGCTCGCCTTGCCGTGCAGCAGCTCGCGCGCGTAGCCGACCTCGCCGCCGAACGCCTCGACGATCGCCTGGTGGCCGAGGCAGACGCCGAGCGTGGGGATGTCGCGCCGAGCCGCTTGATCACCTCGATCGAGACGCCTGCGTCGGCGGGCCTGCCCGGGACCGGGGGAGACGACGAGCTGCGACGGCGCCGAGCCGCTCCGCCTCGTCGGCGTCGAGCTCGTCGTTGCGCACGACGCGCACCTCGACGCCGAGCGCGCCGAAGAGGTGCGCGAGGTTGTACGTGAACGAGTCGTAGTTGTCGATCAGGAGCATCATCGCTCGTCGGCCTCGGCGAGCTCGATCGCGGTCTCGAGCGCGCGCGAGCTTGTTCAGGCACTCCTGGTGCTCGGCGGCCGGATCGGAGTCCGCGACGATACCGCCGCCCGCCTGCAGGTATGCGACGCCGTCGCGGAGCACGAGCGTCCGGATCGCGATGCACGTGTCGAGCTCGCGCTCGTCCGGAAGCACGTAGCCGACCGCGCCGGCGTAGATCCCACGGCGGTGCGCCTCGAGCTCGCGAGATGATCTGCATCGCGCGAACCTTCGGCGCGCCGGAGACCGTGCCCGCTGGGAAGCACGCGCGCAGCAGCTCGAACGGCGTCACGCCGTCGCGCAGCTCGCCCACGACCTCCGACACGAGATGCGTGACGTGCGAGTACCGCTCCGGCGTCCATGAAGCGCTCGACGTGCACGCGTGCCCGGCTTGCACACGCGCGAGAGGTCGTTGCGGCCGAGGTCGACGAGCATCACGTGCTCGGCCCGGTCCTTCTCCGACGAGAGCAGCGCCTCGGCGTCGCCCTCGCCCGGCGCGATCGTGCCCGCGATCGGGTTCAGCGCGGCGCGCGAGCCTTCGCACTTGACGACGGTCTCCGGCGAGCTGCCGACGAGCGCGAGGTCGTCGAGCTCGAGCAGGAAGAGATACGGAGACGGGATTCACGCGCCGCAGCGCGCGATAGAGCTCGAGCGCCGATGCGCGACGTCGGCCGTTCGGCGCGCTGCGCGATCACGACCTGGAAGACGTCGCCCTCGCGGATGTGCTCCTTCGCGCGCTCGACGCGCCGCAGGTGCTCGTCGCGCTCGGGATAGCCGTCGCAGCGGGCCGCGCGTCGTGCGTGCCGCGCGGCAGCTCCGGCTGCGGCGCCGTCGAGGATGCGCGCCGCCTCCGCGGCGTCGCCGATCGAGCGCCTCGGCGACCCGCGGGCGTGGTCGAAGCGCACGAGCAGCTCGGGCACGACGAAGCGGCTCTCCGGCGAAGCCGGGTCCCGTCGCCGGGCAGCGGCACGGTCGGCTCGAAGCGCGTGACGACGTCGTAGCCGAGATAGCCGACGACGGGCTCGCCGAGTCGCTCCGCCTCGTCGAAGCTCGACGAGCCGCGAGCCGCGGCCGACGAAGGAGTGCCGGCCGAGCCGCCCTCGCTCGACCGACTCGAGCAGGAACGCGCCGCGCGCGCTCCTCGCGCAGGCGGAGGTAGGCCCCGAGCGGGGTGAGGAGGTCGGTGGCGATCTCGGCGGTCATGAGCAACAAAAAAGGCTCCTTTCGGAGCCGGGTCGAGCGAAACGGGCTGTGTGCACGGCTAGCGCAGCGCAGGCTCCCGCCCCGCTCGAGCGCCAGGCCCACCAGCTGCGGGAAGCGGAAGTCATCGCTGACCAGAGTACGGCCCGGGCCGCGTGACCGTCAACCGTCGACGGCGTGCCCGGCCTCGGTGAGCGCGGCGACGGCCCGTTCCAGGTTGTGCTCGCGCACGAGCAGGTAGTCGGTCTCGAACGTCGACACGACGAAGATCGGGATCTCGGCGTCGGCGAGGGGTCCGACGAGCGACGCCACGACGCCGGTCAGCGAGAAGTCGAGCGGGCCTGCGACTTCGAGCGCGCACCAGCCGCGCTCGGCGCTCGCCTGCGCGGGCACGTCATCCTCGCGGCAGACGACCGAGAGCTCGTTGTCCGAGCGCGTGATCGACCAGAAGTGCCCGCCGAGCGCCCACTCGGGCAGCGGCGCGTCCGGCTCGAGCCGCACGACGGCGTACAGGTCGTCGAGGGTGAAGAGCTTCACGAGCGCGGAACCGTATCGCGGTAGAGTCCGCGCCCGTGGCGATTCCGGAGTCTCTCGACGCGCTTCTTCGCGCGCCTGGGCCGTCGGGACAGGAGGACGCCGGCCGCGGAGGCGTGGCGCGAGGCCGCCCGGACGTTCGGCGAGGTCCACGAGCGACGTGCTCGGCTCGTCATGGGTGCGCGTGCCCGGCACCGGCGGACGGCCCGCTGCTCGCGATCGTCGGCCACATCGACGAGATCGCGCTCGTCGTCACGCACGCAGGTGACGACGGGCTGCTCGCCGTGCGCGCGCTCGGCGGCTTCGACCCGCACGTGCTGCTCGGCCAGCGCGTGGAGATCCTGACGCGCGACGGGCCGCTGCCGGCGGTCGTCGGCGCCGCGTAAGCACAAGCGTAGCCGCGGCGAGGACCGCAAGCCGCCGGCTTCAACGATCTCTACCTCGACATCGGGCGCGCGACGACGGCAAGGAGGCGCGTGCGGCTCGTTCGGCCAGGCGACGCCGCCGTCATCGCGGGCGAGCCGCTCGAGCTGCGCAACAACCGGCTCGCCTCGCGCTCGCTCGACAACCGCCTCGGCTCGTACGTCGCGCTCGAGGTCGCACGGCGCGTCGCAGAGGCGGGCGGCGCGCCCGGCGACGTCGCAGGCCTCGCCGTCGTGCAGGAGGAGGTCGGCGACTTCGCCGGCGCCCGCGCGGCGGCGTTCGAGCTGCAGCCCGGCGGTCGCGATCGCCGTCGACGTGACGCACGCGACCGACGTGCGCGGCGGCGACCCCGAGGACGAGGGCGAGCACAAGCTCGGCGGCGGCCCCGCGATCATGCGCGGCCCCTCGATGCACCCGAGGATCTTCGAGCTGCTGTACGAGACGGCGGAGGCAGGAGGAGATCCCGTTCTCGATCGAGGTCTCGCGCGGGCACACGAACACCGACGCCGACGCGTCTACCTCAGCCGCGTCGGCGTCGCGACCGGGCTCGTCTCGATCCCGCTCCGCTACATGCACACGCCGGTCGAGATCGTGCAGCTCGACGACGTCGAGAACGTCGTCAGGCTGCTCGTCGCGTTCGCGCGGCGGCTCGAGCCCGGTATCTCTTTCGCTCGCTGACGCGTTCAACCTCGGTGAAGGGGAAGCTCCCCGGCCTGGCGCTTTGCGCCGTCGCGCTCGCCGGCTGTGGTGGCGGGGCTCCCTCGCGGACGCAGGAGGCGACGTCCTCCGAGGTGCCGAAGGACTCGCTCTTCGTCACGATCAAGGTGCTGAAGCAGGGCACACAGGTGCTCGCGCTCGTGCCCGTGACGATCGACGGCAAAGGCCCGTATTCGTTCGCGCTCGACACCGGCGCCTCGCAGACGCTCGTCGACTCGCAGGTTGCGAGTGAGCTTCGCGTCAAGAAGACGGGAAAGACCGAGCGCTTCGCGGGAGCGTCGGCGATCTCAACGGCGGTCGAGATCAAGGTGAAGGACTGGCGCATCGGGAAGGTGAAGCTGCCGCCGACCGTGATCTCGGAGGCGAACCTCCCGATGGGGAACGCGACCGGCGGTGTGCAGGGCCTGCTCGGCTCCGACATGCTGAGCCAGTTCGACATCGTCACGATCGACTACGACCACAGCCGGCTCGTGCTGCACCATCGCGTTGCAGTGAAGACCGATCATTAGAGTTGGCGGCATGAGCCGCACCGTCATCGTCTCTGCAGTCCGGACGCCGTTCGGCAGGCTCGGCGGTGGCCTGAAGAATCATTCCGCGACCGAGCTCGGCTCGATCGCGATCCGCGCGGCGCTCGAGCGCGTCGGGCTCGAGGGCAGCGAGGTCGAGTACGTGATCATGGGCCAGGTGCTGCAGGCCGGCGCCGGGCAGGCGCCCGCGCGGCAGGCGGCGATCGGCGCCGGTCTCCCGATCGAGGTTCCCGCCGACACGATCAACAAGGTCTGCGCGTCGTCGATCCGAGCCGTCGAGATCGCCGACTCGATGATCCGCGCAGGCGACGTCGAGCTCGTCGTCACCGGCGGCATGGAGTCGATGTCGAACGCGCCGTACGTCCTGCCGAAGGCGCGCTTCGGCTACAAGATGGGCGACGGGACGCTCGTCGACCTGATGATCTGGGACGGGCTGCGCTCGACGTTCGACGAGCAGCACATGGTGCAGCAAGCGTCGCGCGTCTCGCGCGAGCTCGGCATCTCGCGCGAGGAGCAGGACGGCTGGGCGCTGCGCTCGCACGAGCGCGCGGCGAAGGCGCAGGACGACGGCCGCTTCGACGACGAGATCGTCCCGGTCGGCGAGGTCACCGCCGACGAAGGCGTTCGCCGCGACACGACGCTCGAGAAGCTCGCGTCGCTGAAGCCGGTCGATCGATCCGGAGGGGACGACCACCGCGGGCAACGCGCCCGGTGTGAACGACGGCGCGTCGTGCGTCGTCGTGTGCTCGGAGGAATTCGCGAAGCGGCGCGGCCTCGAGCCGCTCGCCACCGTCGTCGCGCAGGGTTACGTCGCGGACGAGTTCGCGTGGCTCGCACGCACGCCGGCGAAGCGCGGGCGCGCAGGCGCTCGCAAAGGCGGGCAAGACGATCGGCGACGTGCAGCGCGTCGAGGTCAACGAGGCGTTCTCGTCGGTCGCGGTCAACTCCGTTGCGATGCTCGGCGCCGACCCGGAGACCGCGAACGTGAACGGCGGCGCCGTCGCGCTCGGCCATCCGATCGGCGCGAGCGGCGGGCGGATCCTCGGCACGATGATCCACGAGCTCCGCCGCAACGGTGGCGGCCTCGGCCTCGCCGCGATCTGCTCCGGCGGCGGCCAGGGCGATGCTCTCTTGATCGAAGTCTGATGGCGGGCCTCGAAGGGGTCTGACCCCGCATGGGGTCTGACCCCGCTGTTTGGACCTGCCGGGCCCGCGCGCTCGTACTGAGCGTATGAAAACCTTTCTCGTACTCCTCGCTGCGGCGCTCGTGGCCGCACCCGCCGCCGCAGCAGCAGGCGGCCCGCTGTACGCCATGCAGGGCGGACAGGGAATCCGTTCGCTCGACGGGAAGGCGTCGTATGTCGCCGTCGGCACGATGAACAACAGCACGCTGGTCGAGACGATCGGCCGTGATGGTTCACTCTGGAGCTGGCCGGAGTTCGTTGGGTCGTATGGCATCCCCACGATTGGGTTCAACCAGCCGGCCGGTCTCTCGAAGGACGGCCGCACGCTCGTTCTCGAGAGCACGGCGGTCGGTAGCACGACGGACTTCCTCGTCCTGGACGTCCGCTCCGGTCGGGCGCGCAACAATTTCTTCTTGAAGGGCGACTACTCGTTCGACGCACTCTCACCGGACGCGTCGAAGCTCTATCTCGTTCAGCACGTCGACCTGACCACGAATGCCTCCCGGTACGTCGTGCGCGCCTACGACCTGCGTTCCGACAAGCTGCTGTCCGGCCGCATCGCCGACCGCACGCAGAAGAGCTGGGTGATGCAGGGCGACCCGGTGACACGTGCGACGACGCCCGACGGCCGCTGGGTCTACACGCTGTACCAGAACTACGGCGGCTATCCGTTCATCCACGCGCTCGACACGGTGCGCGGCGTCGCGCATTGCATCGGCATCCCGTGGAAGAGCAAGGACCAGTCCGCGCTCGGAAACATCGTCCTGACGCCGACGGGCGGCACACTCGCCGTCCACTGGAAGACGGGCAAGCCGTGGCTTCGCGTCGACACGTCGACCTGGCGCGTCTCGGCGGCGCCGGACGGGGGCTTCCCGTGGCGGTACCTCGTCGTCGGGCTCGCGGCGCTCGTAGCGGCGGCAGGCGCATATCTGCTCCTTCGACGCCGGCGTGAGCCGGAGGGAACGCTTCTCGCGCGAGCGGCGTAATACTCCCTGTCAGCGTCGAAGGAGGAATGATGGTGCGATCGATCGGGCTCGCCGGCATGGTGGCCGCGCTCGTCCTGTACCCGCCGCCGGAGCCGCATTCCCGGCGCCGTACGCCCAGCAGGGCGACCCCGGTGTCCTGAGCAAGAACGGAACGCTTCGCTTCGTCGCCTACGACGCCGGCGAGAGCACCCGGCTCGTCGTCCTCAAGCAGCGCACCGGGAAGGTGATGCAGTCCGAGATGCTTCAGGGCTCGTTCGGCATTCCCGTGATCGCGGATCGCCGGAACGGCGAAGGCCTCTTCCACAACGGCAGTGCATTCGTGCTCCAGAGTGTGGGAGTCAAGACCGCCACGAGCTTCCAGGTCGTGAACGCCCTCGACCTCGCCGTGAAGGACTCGTTCACCCTCCCGGGGACGTTCTCGTACGACGCGCTCTCACCGAGCGGCAGGACGCTCTATCTCACGGAGCACAAGTCGGTGCAAGACGTCGAGCACTACGTCGTGCGTGCCTACGACATCGACAAGCATGAGCTGCGTCCGTACCAGATCGCCGACAAGACGCAGACGAACTGGGTGATGCAGGGCTGGCCTGCGGCGCGCACGACGACGCCCGACGGCCGCTGGGTCTACACGTTGTACGCGAACCCGGGTGGAGTCCCGTTCGTGCACGCGCTCGACACCGTCAAGGCGGTTGCGCATTGCGTCGGCATTCGCGCTCCGAGCAGCGACCAGTCGCAGCTCTTCGGCTACAAGCTCGCGATCAAGGGCGGCAAGCTGCTCGTGCGCACTGCGAGCGGCACGGTCTACCGCGCCATCGACCGTACGACGTGGAAGGTCACCGCTCGCTAGAGCGGAGCGCAGGAAGTCGCGAAGCACCTTGGTCACGCGATCGGCCTCGCGCAGCGTGAGGTAGTGGTCGGAATCGATCTCGACGAGTTGTGCGCCGGGCACGCGGCGCGCAACCGTCGCGCCGACCTCGCGCTGGGCGGGAGGATCGTGCTCCGGCACCACCACGAGCGTCGGCACGGCGACCTGCTCGAGCCGGTCGCTCGCCGGCTCCGACCGGCGGATCAGGTCGTAATCGGGTGGGCCGAGCGCGTCAGGCGTCAACTGCCAAAGCTCGCGGATTCGGTCGTCGACGCCGAGCGGCGCCCAGACGTCGAGATCGATTCCCATCATCGTGTCGAGATCGTGCCTCGACTCGGCGGCTTCGTACGCCTGTTCCTGCTCGTCGGTGTATGCGGCGACGGGCATGCCGCTCACGCCCGCGGCGACGTGTGCGAGTGCCCAGATGCGATCGGGATGCGCGAGCGTGACGTCGAGCGCGAGCCCGCCGCCGAGCGAGAGCCCGACGATCGCGGCCTGCTCGACACCGAGCGCGTCGAGCACTCCGATCGCGTCGTCGACCATGCTGAATTCGACGGCAGGGCCGGTCGAGCGGCCCCAGTACCGGAGGTCGTAGCGGATCGTGTGGAACTCGTCGGCGAGCGTACGCGCCTGCGGCTCCCACAGGTTGTTGTCGCCGAGGCCGCCGTGCACGAAGAGCACGGCCGGTCCGCTTCCGTCCTCCTCGACCCAGAGCTGCGCTCCGTTCACATCAACATGCGGCATGGCGCGACGATAGCCTGCGCGCCGTGGAGCTGGAGCACGTTCTCGTCGTCGGGGCGGGGCAGATGGGCGGCGGCATCGCGCAAGTCATCGCGTCGTCGGGGCGGCGCGTGTCGTTGTACGACGCAGCGCCGGGCGCCGTCGAGCGTGGGCTCGAGACGATGCGGCGCAGCCTCGGGAAGCTTGCGGAGAAGGGCGGCGCGGATCCCGACGAGGTGCTCGCGCGCGTCACTGCAGTCGACGAGCTCGTCCCGGCCGACCTGATGATCGAGGCGGTGGTCGAGGACGCGCGCGTGAAGACCGAGCTCTTCGCACGCGCCGACTCGGTGCTGCCCGACGGTGCGATTCTCGCGTCGAACACGTCCTCGATCCCGATCACGTCGCTCGGCGCAGCGACGTCGCGGCCCGAGCGCGTGATCGGCATGCACTTCTTCAACCCCGTGCCGGTGCTGAAGCTCGTCGAGGTGATTCGCGGGCTCGAGACCTCGGACGAGACGGCCCGCGCCATCGTGGCGCTCGCAGCGGAGCTCGGGAAGACGCCGGCCGAGGCGCGCGACTTGCCCGGGTTCGTCTCGAACCGCATCCTGATGCCGTTCATCAACGAAGCGGCGTACGCGCTTCTCGAGGGCGTCGCCGAGGCGGAGGCGATCGACACGATTGCAAAGCTCGGCTTCGCGCACCCGATGGGACCGCTCGCGCTCGCCGACCTGATCGGGCTCGACACGTGCGTCGCGATCATGGAGGTGCTGCACGACGGGCTCGGCGACCCGAAGTACGCGCCATGCCCGCTCCTTCGCCAGTACGTGCAGGCCGGACGCCTCGGGCGCAAGTCGGGGCGCGGCTTCTACTCGTACTGACCGCGCCGTTCAAACACCCCGTTTGGGGGAGTTTTGTCAAATGGCACGTGGGGACAATCAGATCCCCTCCTCCTTCACCGCAGGGTGTCCAACGAGACGAAGGGGGATCGCCGCAACACCATGAGAATCTTGCTCGTCGACGACGAGCCGGCACTTCGCGAGCTCTTGCGCGCCACGTTCGAGGGCGCGGACGTGTCGGTTGACGAGGCCGAGTCCGGCCTCGAGGCCGAGGCGCGCATTCGCCGCCGGCGCCCCGACGTGGTCGTGCTCGACCTGCGGATGCCGGAGATGGACGGCGCCGAGCTCTGCCGCAGGTTGAAGGCCGATCCGCGGACGAGCGAGATCCCGATCGTGCTGCTGACGGGCGCGGACGGGGAGGAGGCGCGCGAGGCGCAACGCGCCGGCGCCGCCGCACTCGTTCGCAAGCCGTTCAGCCCGCTCGACCTGCTCGCCGTCGTCGAGCGCGTGTCGGGGCGGAGCAGTGGGCCGATGCGACAGCCGCGACGTGCGAAGGCAGCCGACCAGGAACTGCTGCTGTACGCCCGCGACCTCCGGCATCTGCTCGAGATCGAGCGCGCGCAGCGCGAGTTGCTGCAGGAGTCGTACCTGCAAACCGTGACGTCGCTCGCGGGCGCGCTCGAGTCGCGCGACATGCAGGACCGGCGCGCATTCGCAGCGGGTGCAGCGATACGCGGTCGAGCTGCTCGACGCCGTCGATCCCGGTCGGCTCGAGCGCGACCCGGGCGTGCAGTACGGCTTCCTCCTGCACGACATCGGCAAGATCGCGATCCCCGACCAGATCCTCCAGAAGCCGGGGCCGCTGACGCGCGGCGAGCGTCGCCGCATGCAGACGCACACGGTGCTGGGCGAGCAGATGCTGAGCGGCGTCGCGGTCCTGCAGGGCGAGGGCCTGAAGGTGGTGCGCTCGCATCACGAGCGCTGGGACGGCCGCGGCTATCCGGACGGGCTGGCGAAGACCGAGCTGCCGCTCGCCGCGCGCGTGTTCGCGGTCGCCGACTCGCTCGACGCGATGACGAGCGACAGGCCGTACCGCCGCGCCGGCCGCTGGAGCGCCGCCCGCGACGAGATCGTCGGGCAGAGCGGCAAGCAGTTCGACCCCGAGATCGTCGAAGCCTTCCGCGACCGCGAAGGGCAGCTGCGCGAGTCTCGGCGGGCGCTCGCCGCCGTGGGGTAGCGAACGGCCACGTCCGGTGCCATGCACCGGCAACGAAAGCCGCACGTATGCGTCACGAAGCGCTCGATTTGCCTGCTCGAGCCGTCACGCTTTCGTCACACAGCCGTTTGCCGTGCCTGGCACCAGACGTGGCTCCGTTGGTCAGGCCGTCGGGCCCGTTGGCACGGGCACCTGCTGCCAGCGGACGATCTTGCCGGCGCGGATGACGAAGAGGGCTGCTGCTTTCTGGCCGGGGCCGTCGCAGCGGTGCTTGGGGCGATGGGCCAGCACGAACGTGGCCGTTGCGTTGTTGCCGCGCACGCGGATCTCGGTGATGCGCCCGGCGCACGGCAGCGAGTCGTTGAACTCGACGGCGAGCTTGTGCGACACGAGCCGCACGTCGACGCCCGGTTGCACCACGCGCGCGCCCGGCGCGAAGAGCCGCGCTGCGTGTTCGTTGTCGTTCGTGTTCAGCGCCTTGCTCCACGCGCGCACGACCGCGGCCGGAGACGGCGCTGCGGACGCAGCCTGCGCGATGCTCACCGCCGCCACGACGAGCACGGCGATGGCGAAAGCCAGCCGTCTCATCCCTCTCAATATAGTGGCCGCGTGGATTTCGAGCCCACGCCGGAGCAGCGGGAGGTGCAGGCGCTCGCGCGCGACTTCGCGCGTCAGGAGATCGAGCCACATGCAGCCGAATGGGATCGCGAGCACCGCTTCCCGCGCGAGACGTTCGCAAAGCTCGCGGAGCTCGGGCTCATGGGCGCGTGCATCCCGGAGGAGTACGGCGGCGCCGGCACCGACTTCCTCTCGTACGTCCTCGTGCTCGAGGAGCTCTCGCGCGCAGACGCCGGCGTCGGCGTCACCGTCGCCGTGCACACGAGCGCGGTCACGCTCCCGCTGCTGCACTTCGGCACGGACGAGCAGCGCTCGCGTTTCGTCCCGCCGCTCGCCCGCGGCGAGCATCTCGGCGCCTTCGCGCTGACCGAGCCAGAATCCGGCTCTGACGCGGGTGCGCTCCGCACGCGCGCCGAGCAAGACGGCGACGGCTGGCGGGTCACGGGCGCGAAGCAGTGGATCACGAACGGCCGCTTCGCGGGCACGTTCCTCGTCTTCGCCCGCACCGACCCGGACCTCGCCGGCGCGCGGGGCGTGAGCGCCTTCATCCTCGACGCCGACCACGTCCGCATCACGCGCGACGAGGAGAAGCTCGGGCTGAACTCGTCGGTGACGAACGATCTCGTGATCGAGGGCGCCGTCGTCGGCCGCGATCGCCTGCTTCACGAGGAGAACCGCGGCTTCCGCGTCGCGATGCACACGCTCGACGGCGGGCGGATCGGGATTGCCGCGCAGGCGGTAGGGATCGCGCAGGCCGCCTACGACGTGGCGCGTGACTACTCGAAGCAGCGCCAGACGTTCGGCAAGCGGATCGCCGAGCACCAGGCGATCCAGTTCAAGCTCGCCGACATGGCGACGGAGATCGCCGCCGCGCGGCTCCTCGTCTACCGCGCGGCGACGCTGAAGGACAAGGGCGAGAACGTGAGCGAGGCGGGTGCGATGGCGAAGCTCTTCGCCTCGGAAGTGGCGCGCCGGCAGACGGGCGAGGCGATCCAGATCCTCGGCGGCTACGGCTACACGAAGGAGTTCCCGGTCGAGCGGTACTACCGCGACGCGAAGATCACCGAGATCTACGAGGGCACGAGCGAGATCCAGCGGCTCGTCATCGCCCGCTCGATTCTCGGGCTGCAGCAGGCCGCCACGCGTATCTGACATCCGGGGTCTGCTCCTCGTTGCCCGAGCCGTCGGTGAACTCGACCGCCTCGGCGCCGTGCGCCTCGTAGAAACGCCGCGCGCGCTCGTTCTGCTGAAACACCCAGAACTCGAAGCCGCCGGGTCGCTTCGAGATCACGTGCTCGAAGAGCGCACGCCCGACGCCGCGGCCGAACGCCTCGGGTCGCACGTAGAGGTGGCTCAGCTCGTCGCCGGCGAGGATCGCGAACCCGTCGCTGCCGAAAAGGAACGCATCGCCGTCCGCGAGCGCCCGACCGAAGAAGGCCAGATTCTCCTCGTGCGTGTGCAGCTGCGGCAGGAAGTCGAGCGTTGCGAAGGAGGGCTCGAAGATCGCGACGACCTCCTCCACGTCCTCGGGGCCTGCACGTCGGATCATCCCCGTACTCTACGAGCGTGCCGCGCGAAAAAGACGAGCCGGTCCGGCTGACGAAGATCTACACCCGCGGCGGCGACGCAGGGGAGACGAGCCTCGGCGACGGCTCGCGCACGTCGAAGCTCGATCCGCGCATCCGTGCCTATGGGATTGCCGACGAGCTCAACTCGAACATCGGCGTCGTGCTCGCGGGAGACCTTCCGGCCACGCTCCGAGCCCCGCTCGAGCGAGTGCAGAACGAATTGTTCGACGTCGGCGCCGATCTCTCTGTCCCCTTCGACGGCGGCGACGACCGGCTGCGTACGACGCAGGCGATGATCGACGGCCTCGAGGCGTTGTGCGACGAGCACAACGCCGACCTGCCGGAGCTCAAGAGCTTCGTCCTGCCCGGTGGCACCGAGGCGGCGTCGCGCCTACACGTCGCCAGAACCGTCGCCCGCCGCGCGGAGCTCGCCGCCCTCGAGGCGGACGTCAATCCGCTCGCCCGCGTCTACCTGAATCGCGTCTCCGACCTGCTCTTCATCCTCGCCCGCGCGGCGAACGCGCACGCGGGTCGCGACGAGCCGCTCTGGCGCCCCGGCGCGTAGCTAGCGAACGAGCTTCTTGACCGTCCTCGCGACGGTCGCGGCCGACGCGCCGCGCGGCAGCACCGCACTGACGCCGAGCGTGCGGTAGACGCCCGGATTCGCACCCGGCGCCGCGAGGCCGACGATCTGCACCTCCGGAAGGAGGGCGTGGAGATGTGCGAGCGTCGAGAGCGGCACCGTGCGCAGGTCGACGACGACCGCGACCGCGGCGGTGCGGTAGTTCGTGTCGACGGCGTCGTAGAGCTGCGCGTCGCTGACGTGCTCGACGACGAACCGCGAGCCGAGCGTGTGCCCGAGCGAGCCGAGCCCGTCCGCACCGTGCAGAACCGCGACGCGCAAGGCGCCGTCCTGCCAGACCGGCGAGGCGGGCCGCGTCGAGACGAAGCGGATCTTCGCGGTGCGGTTGACGACCTGGCCAAGCCCGTCCACGTGCATCTGGAGCTTGTAGAGACCGGGCGTCGTGATCGTGAGCGGAACGCGGAGAATCGTCACGCCGGCGTGGCGCGTCGGAGTCTTGATCGCGAGGCCGGGGACGACCGAGCCGTCGGGCGCGACGAAGACGCCGGTGACGCGCGCGGGCCCGGTGAGCGCCATCCGCACCGCGACGAACGCCCGGTTGTGCAGCCAGAGGCGGCGCACGGTGACGATCCTGATCGCGAGCTTCGTCGAGAGCTGCTGCCCGAGCAGCGCGTAATACGTCAGATGGCGGGTGAGCACGTGCACGGTGCCGTCGCTGTCACGGAACCAGCCGTCGGCCTGGCCGTCGGGCAGGACGAGCGTCTGCAGCTGCGGCAGGTCGCGCCACGACTTGCCGTCCTGTGAGGTCGCGGCGTGCGCGCCGGCGCTCGCGTTCGGGAAGCGGACGTCGACGACGCCGCCGAGCTCGGTGACCGGCGCGTGCGTGCTGCGGATGAAGGCGGTGACGTCGACGATCTGCGCATCGGCCGGAACACCGCTCATCGACGTGACCGGCGCGACCTGGACGACGACGGAGTCGCTGAAGACGCCGGCCGGCCAGACGATCGTCGTGCGCCCGTCCGAGCTCTTCAGCTCACCCGCTGCAAACGGAACGGCGTTCTTCTGAACCGGCGGGACCGACGTCGCGCCGCCCGCCGGCTGCGTGTAGACGGTGAAGTGCGTCAGCACGTCGGCCGACTGGCCGCCGGCGCTCGCCGTGCCGCGAACGACGTAGAGACCGTCGGACGTGCTCGTCAGCGGCCACGACGCGTTCTGGCCGGAGGCGTCGGCGAGCGGGACGACCGTCCCGTTCGGGAGCGTCAGCGTCATGTGCGCCCACGCGACCGGCTGGTTCGCCTGCAGGCCGATCGTGGCGACCTGACGGACGGTGGAGCCGTCGTCCGGCGAGCTCGTGACGAGCGACGGGGCGAGCCCGCCGCCGCCCGAGCCGTTGCCGCCGCCGCTCGGGGGCGTGACGACCGGAGTCTGGTTCGCGACGCCGCGCGTGAACGGCGAGACGTCGTTCGCCGCCGCGTCGTGGAGCGAATTCGAGGCGGGCGTCGCGTAATCGACGACGACCGAGTCGGCGCTCGTCACGCCAGGCGAGATCCCGAGCGAGACGGTCGAGCCGCTCGTCGAGACGCTCGTGACCGTGCGCGTCGTGCTGCCCGTCGTCACTGCGAAGGCGGTCGGATCGGGCGCGGCGCCGGCGAGCGGCTCGCTGAAGACGAGCGTGACGGTGCCGGCGTTGACCGAGCCCGAGACGACCGTCGGCGCGACCGTGTCGGGCGTCGAGTTGACGACGGCCGCCGGCCCGAAGTTCGACGTCTCGTTCTTCGTCGGCGAGGCAGAGTCGCGCATGCGCTCGGCCGGCGACGACGGCTGGGCGTAGGAGACCTTCACCGTCTGCGAGTCGTTCGGCGGCGTGCTCAGCGAGAGCGTCACCGTCTGCCCCGTGACGGAGATCGCGGTCGGCGTGGGCTGGACGACGCCGTTGTAGGTGACGGTGAACGCGCTCGGCTGCGTCGTGGCGGTCGCGTCGAGCGCCTCGCTCATCGTGATCGCAAGCTGGATCCCTGCTGCGTTCGTCGTGCCCGAGAGGAAGCTCGGCGGCGTGATGTCCGGCACCTGCGCGACGGTCGCCGACGCGATGATCGTCTGGTTGCCGACGTTGTCGCTGATGACGACCTCGTAGCGGTAGCACGTGCTGTCGGCAACGCTCGTGTCGTTCCCCGACGTGAGCGTGACCGGCGTGTAGGCCGACCAGGTCGTGCCGCAGGTGGAGCCGACGAGCGGCGTCTCGGAGCGCTCGACGCCGACCGAGGCGACGCCCGACTCGCCGTCGCTCGCCGACGTCGTCAGGTGGATCGAGTGCGTTACGAACGGGCCGGCGCCGTAGCTGATCGAGCCCGTCGGGTTGTTCGTGTCGGAGACGACCGAGACCGAGTCGACCGTCGCGCTCGGGTCGCGCGTGACCTGGATCGAGTCGTTGAGGCCAGGCGTGCCGTCCCAGGTGTAGGTGCCCGAGTGGAACGGCGGGCTCGTGTCGGTCGTGTCGGTCGCAGGCGCGCTCTGCAACGGGCCGGACGCCTTGCCCTGCCACGTCGCAGAGGCGACGCCGTTCTGTCCGAGCGTCGTCAGCTCGAGCTTGAACGGCAGGTTGGCGGCGTTCGGGCCGACGAAGAGCGTCGTGCCGCTGAGGTAGACGCCGGCCGGGTTTCCGGGCGAGACCGCAATCGGCGAAGCGACCGTGAGCTTCGCGACTGCCGCTGCGCTGAACGTCGACGTGACGCCGGCGTTGTTCGTCACGACGATCCGATAGGCGTAGCAGTTGCCTGCGCTGACGGCAGCATCGACGATCGGGCTCGTCGCCGCGCTCGCGACGAGCGTCGTGAAGCCGCCGAGCGATCCGCACGTCGAGCCGCTGAGCGATGCCGTCGCGCGCTGCACCTCGATGTTCGCGATCCCGGACTCGGCGTCGGTGCCCGAGCTCCAGTCAACCGCGACGGAGCCGAGGCTCGTCATGCCGTCGACGTAGGAGACCGAGCCGCCGGCCGGGCCGGTCGTGTCCACGAGCACGCGCGTCACGGACGTCGCCGTGTTGCCGACGCGGTCGGTGCCGGTGAGCGTGTACTCGTAGCAGGCCCCGTCGGTCGGGACCGTGTCGCTCGTGCCGACGACGGTCGAGCCCGTGTAGCCGCCTGCCGGGCAGCTGCCGCTGCTCGGCGCGAGCGGGGCCGAGCGCGTGATCACGTTCGAGGCGATCCCGGAGACCGCGTCGACGAAGTCGGTCTTCGTGATCGAGACCGTCTGCGAGCCGGAGTACGGGCTGATCGAGAGCAGGCCGCCGGTCGGCGCGCCGCTGTCGGGCGTGACCGTGAACGCTGCCGCGCTCGACGCGATGCCGGCGTTGTTCGTCGCGACGACCGTCTGAGCGCCGTTGCCGTTGCTCGTCCCGTCGAAGGTGACGTCGACCTTGTTGCCGGTCTGCGTGGTGCTCGCGAAGCCGCCGAGCGAGGAGAACGTGTAGCCGGCGTTCCCGGACTTGATGCCGGTCTCGGGGTCGCTCGCGCCGGTCGCATTGACCGTGAACACGCCGCCGGCGGACGGGCGGTAGAAGAGCGTCGTGCCACTCGCGAACGTGTTGCCTGCCGAGAGGTTGCTGAACGAGACCGCCGGCGGGACGGGCGCCGTGGTGTCGACCTTGACGGTGGTCGTGACGCTCGTCGCGTTGCCCACGCGGTCGGTCGCGGTGAGCGTGAAGCGGTAGCAGTTCCCGTTCGAGACGCCGTAGCTCGCACCGGAGATCGTCGACGGCGAGCCGTAGCCGCCGCAGGCGTCGTTCGCAAGCGCAGCCGACTGGACGGTGAGGATCTCGCTCTGGACGCCGGAGCCGCCGCCGTCGCCGTACGGCGTCGTCGCGATCGCGACGGAGCCGCCGGAGGTCAGGTAGCTCGACGTGCCGCCGCTCGTCGCACCGACGCTGTTCACGGTCAGGCTGCCGCCCGTCGGCGCCGCCGAGTCAGGCGTGAGCGTGTACGAGGCGTTACCCGAGTCGAGCCCGGCGTTGTTCGTCGCGTGGACGGTGAACGCGCCCGAGCCCGTGCTCGAGCCGTCGAACTGGACGCCGAGCGCGTTCCCGGTTTGGGTCGAGCCGACGAAGCCACTGAGCGGCGAGAACGTGTAGCCCGCGTTGCCCGTCTTGATCCCGGACTCCGCGTCGGTCGAGCCGTTCGCGTTCACGGTGAACGTCCCGTTCGCCGAGGGGCGATAGAAGAGCGTGCCAGCGCCGTTGTCGTACGTGTTGCCGGACGAGAGGCCGCTGAAGGAGATCGCCGGCTGCGACGGTGCGGTCGCGTCGACCTTGACGATCTGGACGACGCTCGCGACGTTCCCGACCTTGTCGGTGCCGGTGAGCGTGAACCGGTAGCAGGTGCCGTCGGCTGCCGCGAACGGGCCGTCGACGGCGGGAGCGTCCGAGCCGAAGCCGGCGCAGCCGCCGTTCGAGAGTGCCGAGGAGGCGACCGTGAGGACGGACGAGGCAAGACCGGAGCCGGAGGCCTCGCTGTAGTCGAGATGCGAGACCGTGAGGCTCGTCGTCGTCGCGTAGCCGTTCGCGTCCACCGGGCCGACCGAGATCGACCCGCCCGTCGGCGCGGCGTTGTCGAGGATGAAGGTCAGCGTGTCGTGCGGGGTCGAGTTGCCGCGCAGGTCCGTCGAGACGACGTCCTTCGCCGCAGGCGGCGTCGTCGCGCCGCTCGAGAAGGTGTAGCCCGGCGAGTCGACCGAGTACGGGTCGGCGTTCGACGAGTTCGTCGACGTACCGCCGGAGCCGCCGAAGCCGCCCGTCGCCGTCAGGCTCGGGAAGACGATCGTGTCGACGCCGCTCGGGTCGGTCGAGTCGGCGTGGAGCGTGAAGCCGCCGCCGCCCGTCGTCGTGCCGTAGTAGAGGTTGTACGCGTGCGGCCCGGTGACCGCGAGCGCAGCATGGGACGCGCCCGCGGCAAGGCTGAGCGTCGTGGCCGGCGCACCGGTGTCGGAGCCGTAGGTGAAGCGGATCTGGGTGTGCGACTCGGCGTTCGCGACGTTGTCGACGGCGAACACCTCGACCTCGTACGCGTGCGGCGAGGTCAGCAGGCTGGAGTCGAGGTCGTAGTGCCACGCCGTCGCGCCGCTCAGCGTCGCCGTCAGGAACGGCGCCTGCGTCGACTGCGTGAAGCCCGTCCCGTCGAAGTACTTGCCCGTCGTGCGGTCCTTGATCGAGATCTTCACGGCAGCGACGCCGGAGCCGCCGTCGGCGACCGTGCCGCAGATCCCCGCCGGGCTGCAGATCGCAGGCGCACCGGGCCACGTCGTCGAGTCGTAGGAGCCGTTGTCGAGCGGGAACTGGACGATCGTCGACGGGGCACTCCCGTCGGCGGAGACCGTCAGGGAGTCGTTCGCCGAGCCGGCCGACGGAAGCGTGACGCCGTTCGTGGCCGAGATCGACTTCGAGCCCTGCGCCGCGGGGGAGGAGAAGCTGTAGGTCGACGACTCGTAGTTCGTGCCGCTCGTGTGCGTCCCAGGGTTTGCACCGGTACCGAGGAGCGACGGGAACGTCACGGCCGCGATGCCGGAGTCGGGGTCACTGGCCGACGCCTCGAGCTTGAACGAGCCGGACTGCGCGGCGTTCAGCCACAGCGTCTTCGACCCGGAGTCGTAGGACTGGTACTGCGCACCCGTGACCGGGCTCGGCGCCGAGACTGCCACGGTCGGGTCGCTGTTGTCCACGAGCAGCGTGCTGATCGACGACGAGCGCGTGTGCCCGACGTTGTCGGTCGCGACGGCCGCGATGGCGTAGTCGTGGCCGTCGATGAGGGCGGCATTGCTCCACGCCACTGAGTAGACGCCGAGGATCGGCACGGTCTGCGTCGTTCCGATCTGCGTCGAGGGCACACAGAGCGCGTTCGTGCTGCGGTCGCAGAAGATGAAGTCGACGGAGCGCAGGCCCGAGTCGGCGTCGGTCGGAGTCGCCGAGAGCGTGACGCCGTCGCGAACCTTCGTCCCGTCGGCGGGGGAGCCGAGCGAGAAGGCCGCGGGCGCCGCCGAGTCCACGAGGATCGAGACGTGGTCGCTCGCCGAGCCGGCCGACGGGACGGTGACGCCGTTCCGGGCGGTGATCGTCTCGGAGCCGGGCGAGGCGAGCGGGGTGCCGGTCCCGTCGAAGGAGTAGCTCGCCGAGTACGGATTGCTCGTGTCGGTGCTTGCGCCGTTGCCGAGCATCGCGGGGAAGTCGACGCCGGCGATGCCGACTGCGCGTCGCTCGCGGTCGCGTTCAGCGTGAACGTGCCGAGCTGCGTCGCGTTCAGCCAGAGCGTGTTGCTCGTGCCGTCGTAGAATTGGAAGCCGCCGTTCGTCCCTGGCGCCGCGGTCGCCTGAACCGACGGGGGCGTCGTGTCCACGGTGAACGTCCGCGTCGCCCCGAAGCTGGAAGGCCGCACTCGAGCCGTCGACGTCCTTTGCGCGCCACCAGGTACTGCGTCGCGGTCTGAAGGCTGAACGAGCCGGGGACGGCCGCGCTCCCGAGCTGGCCGACGGCGAGCGTCGTGGAGGACGAGTCGACCGTTCCCAGGGAGCTCGAGCACGAGCTGTTGGCGCAGACCTCGAAGACGACCTTGCCGGCGTCCTGCGAGTCCGGATCGTCGAAGACGGCCGAGAGCGTCGGCGTCGTCGTGCCGACGAACGCGCCGTCCGCCGGTCCCGAAAGCGTCGGCGCGTTCGGCGCGACATCGGCCGTCGAGTTCGTCGCAGCCGCACCGGTGAACGTCGCGGCCGCGTTGCCGGCGGCGTCGGCGATCGAGCTCCCGCTGTACGTGACAGCCACCACGTCGAGGTGGTGGACGGGGGTATGGAGCGCGAGCCGCACCGTGTTGCCGGCGTTGATCGAGACAGAGTCGACCGCGTCGGACGCACCGTTGACGAGCACCGCGAAGTCGGAGGGAGCGGGGGAGCCCGCGATCGGCTCGCCGTAGGCGATGTCGAGCGTCGAGTCGCTGACGCTCCGCGAGGTCACTGCGGGCGCGGTCGTGTCGATCACGATGCTCTTCTGGCCGCCGAGGCTCGAAGGCCCGCCCACCGCCGGCAGCGTGAGCCCGGCGGCGTTCGACGCGACGTCGACGATCGTGCCCCCGTTCAGGGCGAGCGCACCGGTCGAGGCGTAGTCGAGGTCGGCAGCGGTGTCGCCGGCCTGCACCGTGTAATCGAAGGTGAGCGTCGAGCTGCCGGACCCGCCGGCGAAGTCGGCGGTGCGCGTTGGGGCCGTGCCGAGCGTCAGCTTCGGCGTGCCCGTCACCGTGACGTTCTCGCCGAAGCTCGACCATGACGTGGATGACCGCGCCCGTGGTGTAGGCGCCGTCGGCGTTCGAAGCGGAGACGCTGGAAACGATCGGCGCCGTCGTGTCGACCCGGATGCTCTTGTTCGCGCCGAGCGAGCCGGCCGCGCCGGGTACGGGGAGCGCGAGCGCTGCGTCGTTCGTCGCGGCGTCGCGGATCGTGCCGCCGTTGAGGGAGAGGGCGCTCGTGGCGGCCTCGTCGAGGGTCGCGGCGTTGTCGCCGGCCTGGACGGTCGTCTGG
This sequence comes from uncultured Actinomycetes bacterium, assembly GCA_963838985.1. Taxonomy (GTDB): domain Bacteria; phylum Actinomycetota; class Thermoleophilia; order Gaiellales; family Gaiellaceae; genus Palsa-739. Next base: position 16,504 of record CAWITF010000005.1, on the reverse strand, counting down.
AACGAGAGCGTCGCGGTTCCCGAGCCCGACACGTAGCTCGCCGTGGCGCCGTCGTTCAGTGCGAGCTTCGGCGTGCCGCTCACGGTGACCGCCTTGCTGAACGTCACGCGCACGTCGATCACGTCGCCGGCCTTGTAGGCGCCGTTCGCGTTTGTCGACGTGACGTTCGTGATGGTCGGGGCGGAGACGTCGAAGACGAACGTCCGCGTGACAGTCGTCTGGTTACCCGCAAGGTCGGTCGCGCGTGCGCTGATCGTGTACGTGTGGCCGTCGGCGAGCAGTCCGCACGAGCGTCGAGGTCGAGTACGTCCACGAGGCCGTCGTGCCACCGGTCGCGTTGTACAAGGCGCCGGCCGAGGCGAAGCCGCTGCCGTTCCAGTAGTTCCCCGAGCCGTCCTGGATCGCGATTCCGACGGTTGCGATGCCCGAGCCGCCGGTGTCCGCGGACGAGCCGGCGATGCTCGCGGGCAGGCTGGACGAGTTGTAGGTCGTCCCGTCGCTCGCGGGCGTCGCGACTGCTGCGGTGGGACCGGTCGTGTCGATGCGGAGGTTCTTCGCGTTCGCGAGCGCGCCCGAGCTCGCCTGGCCGGTCGCGACGGTGAGCGTCGCGTCGTTCGCAGCGCCGTCGCGGACCGTGCCGCTGAGCGCGCTCGCCGAGGCGGCGTCGAGCCGTGCGACGTCGTCGCCCGCCTGCACGGTGTAGTCGAAAGCGAGCGTCGCGGTGCCGGTGCCGGAGACGTAGTCGGCCGAAGCCCCGTTACTCAGGTCGAGGCTCGGCGTCCCCGTGACGCCGACCGGCTCGCTGAAGCCGATCTGCACGTGGATGACGTCGCCGGCTTTGTAGGAGCCGTTCGCGTTCGTCGCGGTGATCCCCGTGACCGTGGGCGCCGTCGTGTCGATCGTCAGCGTCGTGTTCGCGTCGAGGCTCCCGGCGACGCCCGGTGCAGGCAGCGTCGTCGTCGCGGCGTTCACCGCCGCGTCGCGGATCGTGCCGCCGCTCAGCGTCAGGGCTCCCGTGCCTGTGTAGGCGAGGGGCGACACGTTCTCGCCTGCGCCGACGACGTAGTCGAAGACGAGATCGGCGCTGCCCGTGCCCGACGCGTAGGACGCGGTACCGCCGTCGTTCAGCGCGAGGGTGGGCGTGCCGGTGACGTCGACGGGCTCCGAGAAGCTGACCGTCACGTGCACGGTCTGACCTGCCTTGTACGAGGCGGTCGTCGGCGCCGACGTCGACATTGGTGACGGTCGGCGCGGTCGTGTCGACGACGATGTTCTTCGCGTTGGCCAGTGCTCCGGCCGTACCGGCGCCGGTGGCGACGGTCGTGACCGCGTCGTTCGCAGCGAGGTCACGGATGGTGGCGCCGTTCAGGTGCAGCGCGTTCGCGGCCGCCGCATCGAGGCGGCTCGCCGTGTCGCCTGCCTGCACCGTGTAGTCGAAGGCGAGGCTCGCCGTGCCGGAGCCGGACGCGTAGGTCGCGGAGCGTGCCGGCGAGGTCGAGAGGGCGAGCGTCGGCGTGCCGCCGGCGACGGTCACGGCCTTCGAGAAGGTCACCCGCACGTGGATCGTCTGGCCGGCGCCGTACGAGCCGTCGGTGTTCGTCGCCGAGACGGCGCTCACGGTCGGAGCGGTCGTGTCGATCGCGATCGCCTTCTGCCCGCCGAGGCTCGACGCCCCGCCGACGGCCGGCAGCGTCAGCGACGCCGCGTTCGTCGCAGCGTCCTCGATCGCGCCGCCGTTCAGCGTCAGCGAGCCGGTCGTCGCGTAGTCGAGGTCGGCGGAGGTGTCGCCCGCCTGCACGGTGTAGTCGAAGGTCAGCGTGGCGGTGCCGCTGCCGCTCGCGTAGGTGGCGCTCTCAGCCGGTGATGTGTTCAGGGCGAGCTTCGGCGAGCCGGTGACGTCGACGGCCTCGTCGAACGAGATGCGGACATGCACGACCTGGCCGGTTGTGTACGCGCCGTCGGCGTTCGTGGCCGTGACGTTGGTGACGGTCGGCGCGGCGGTGTCGTAGACGAACGTCCGGTTAGACGTGCTCGTGTTGCCGGCGTTGTCGGTCGCGCGGGCGACGATCGTGTACGTGTGGCCGTCGAGCAGCTTCGTGACGAGCGTGGCAGTGCTGTACGTCCAGGAAGTGGGTGCACCGCCGATCGCGTTGAAGCTGAGCGACGGCTGGTCGAAGTCGGTGCCGCCCCAGTAGTTGCCCGAGCCGTCGCGGATCGCGATCTGCACGGTCGCCACGCCCGAGCCGCCCGCGTCGCCCGACGAGCCGGCGATGTTCGAGGGCAGCGACGCCGCGTCGTAGGAGCTCCCGTCGACGGCGGGCGTGTCGACGGACTCCGTCGGGTCGGTCGTGTCGATGCGGATGCTCTTCGCGGCGGAGAGCGACCCGGCCGCGCCCGGCGAGGCGAGCGTCCGCACCGCATGGTTCGTCGCCGCGTCGTCGATCGTCCCGGCGGTGAGGGCGCCGCTGCCGGTGTAGTCGAGCGCCGCGACATCGTCGCCCGACTGGATGACGTCGTCGAACGTCAGCGTGCTCGTCCCGGAGCCACTCGCGTAGACGGCGTCCTCGCCGTCGTTCAGGCTCAGCACGGGCTGGCCCGACACGACGACGGGCTCGCTGAACGAGACCTGGACGTGGATCGTCGTGCCGGCGCCGTACGAGCCGCTCGCGTTGGAAGCCGTGACGCCGGTGACGGTCGGAGCAGACGAGTCGAAGACGAAGGTGCGCGCCGCAGTGCCGGCGTTGCCGGCGTTGTCGGTCGCGCGCGCGGTGATCGTGTAGGTGTGGCCGTCGGTGAGCTTTCCGGCGAGCGTGGTCGTCGAGTACGTCCAGCTCCCGGTGGTGCCGCCGGTCGCGTTGTAGGTGAGCGAGCCCTGGTCGAAGTCGCTGCCGCCCCAGTAGTTGCCGGAGCCGTCGCGGATCGCGATCCCGACGCTCGCGACACCTGAGCCTGCCGTGTCGCTCGACGAGCCCGAGATCGAGGCCGGGAGGGAGGACCCGTTGTAGGTGGTGCCGTCGACGAACGGGATCGCGACGGCCTCGGCCGGGTTGGTGGTGTCGACGACGATGTTCTTCTGGCCGCCGAGGCTCGAGGCGCCGCCGACGGCCGGCAGGGTCAGCGTCGCGGCGTTGCCGGCCGAATCCGCGATCGTCCCGCCGTTCAGCGCGAGGGAGGAAGTGGCTGCATAGTCGAGGTCGCCGCTCGTGTCGCCTGCCTGGACGGTGTAGTCGAACGTGAGCGTGCCGGTGCCCGAGCCGCCGGCGAACGAGGCGCTCCGTCCGTCGTTGAGCGCGAGCGTCGGCGTGCCGGTCACGTTCACCGGCTCGGCGAACGTCGCCTGCACGTGGATCGTCTGGCCGGCGCGGTACGCGCCGTCGGCGTTCGAGGCCGAGACCGAGGTGACAGTCGGCGCGGTCGTGTCGATCTGGATGCTCTTGTTGGCGCTGAGGGAGCCGGCCGCGCCCGGAGCAGCGAGCGTCTCGTCGGCTGCGTTCGTCGCTGCGTCCGTGATCGTGCCGCCGGAGAGTGAGCCCGTGCCGTTGTAGTCGAGCGTCGCCGCGTTGTCACCTGCCTGCACCGTGTAGTCGAAGGCGAGCGTGCTCGTGCCCGAGCCCGAGACGTAGTCAGCGGTGCGCCCGACGTTCAGGGAGAGCTTCGGCGTTCCCGTGACGGCGACCGGCTCGCTGAAGGAGACCTGGACGTGGATCGTCGCGCCTGCCGCGTACGCGCCGTTCGTATTCGTCGCCGCGACATTCGTCACGGTCGGCGCCGAGGCGTCGTAGCTGAACGTGCGCGTCGCGGTGCCCGTGTTGCCGGCCGCATCGGTCGAGCGCGCCGTGATCGTGTAGGTGTGGCCGTCGGCGAGCTTGCCGGCGAGGGTGGTCGTCGAGTACGTCCAGCTGCCGGTGGTGCCGCCGGTCGCGTTGTACGTGAGCGAGCCCTGGTCGAAGTCGCTGCCGCCCCAGTAGTTGCCGGAGCCGTCGCGGATCGCGACGCCGACGCTCGTCACGCCTGAGCCTCCGGCGTCGCTCGACGCGCCGGCGATCGCCGCCGGGAGCGACGACCCGTTGTACGAGAGCCCGTTCGCGGCGGGCGTCGTGACGGATGCGCCAGGGCTCGTCGTGTCGACGACGAGATCCTTGGCATTCGCGAGCGCGCCGGAGTTCCCCGCGCCGACCGTGAGCGTGCGCACAGCAGCGTTGCCCTCGGCGTCCACGATCGTGCCGCCGTTCAGCGTCAGGGCATTCGCGTCGTGCGCATCGAGATCGCTGCTCGTGTCGCCCGCCTGCACGGTGTAGTCGAACTCGAGCGCCGACGTGCCGCTGCCGGACGCGTACGACGCGGACTCGTCGGTGACACCGGTCTCGAGGAGCAGCTGCGGCGTTCCCGTGACGGTGACAGGCTCGCTGAAGGTCACCACGAGGTGCAGGACCTGGCCGGCACCGTAGGCACCGTTCGCGTCGGTCGCCGAGACGCCGGAGACCGTCGGCGCGACGCTGTCGCGGATGTGGACGATCGGCGAGCTTGCGAGGTCGGTGAGCGCGCCGCCGATCGTCGAGCGCTCCTGCGCCTGCCAGGTCTGGTCGCCGGTGTTGTACGCGCTCGGAGCATCCGCGCCCGAGCCGCCCCCGACGGTCGAGCCGTACACGACGTGCACGGTCTGGCCGCCGTCGAGCGTCAGGTTGCCGATCGTGATCAGCGACCCGGCGGCGCTCACCGTGCCTGCGTCACTCGTCGTGTAGCCCTTCGCGCTCGAGGTCGTGGACGGCGCCGACCAGCCGGCCGGGAGGGCAATCGTGAACGCGCCGTTCTTCAACCCTCCGGTCGCGGCGGTGAAGGTGAACGACACCGTGTTGCCGCCCGAGCCTCGCTCGACGTTCAACGCCGACGTCCGCGCGAGCGTGCCGGCTCCGTCGGCGGAGTTCGAGACCCCGACCGTCTGGGCCCCGCCGACGGTCGTCAGCGTGCCGGCGCTCGTGGACTTCTCCTTGATCGTGAACGTGGAGCTGCCGGCGTTCGCCGCCCCCGGAGCCGTCGCGGCACCTGCGGAGCTGACGCTCGTGTCGCCGTACGTGATCACGACGGTCTGGCCCGAGGCGAGCGCCGACGGGACGGTGACGTCGATCGTCCAGGGGCCGGTGCCCGAGATCGAGATGTTGCCGGCGGCCACCGCGGCGCCGTTGGCGGTCGCGGTCACGTAGCCGGCAGCGTTGTTGGTCGCCTTCTGCGGCGCAGTCCAGTTCGCCGGGACGGTGAGCTCGACGACGCCGCTCGCGGCGACGCCGCCCGTCGCGGCGGTATAGGTCGCGGTCTCCGTGTTGTTCGTCGTCGCAGCGAGCGTCGAGCTGGGCGCGACGGTGCCGGTGCCTGCGCCGTCGGCCGAGTTCGCGACGGCGACCGTCTGCGTGCCGCCGCCGACGCCGACGGTGGTGAGCGTGCCGCCGCTCGTCGACTTCTCCTTGACGGTGAAGGTGTAGTTGGCCGCCTGCGACGGCCCCGGGGCGGTCGCGGCACCCGCGGCGCTCGAGCTCGTGTCGCCGTACGTGATCGTGACGGTCTGGCCGGAGGCCAGTGCCGACGGGACGGTCACGGAGATCGTCCAGGGCCCCGTGCCTGCGATCGCGATGTTGCCGGCGGCAACGGCCGAGCCGCCCGAGGTCGCCGTCACATAGCCGGCTGCGTTCGAGGTCGTCTTCTGCGGGGCCGTCCAGTTCGCGGGGACGGTCAGCTGCACGACGCCGTTCGCGGCGACGCCGCCGGTCGTCGCGGTGTACGTCGCCGTCTCCGTGTTGTTCGTCGTCCCGGCGAGCGTCGAGGTCGGGACGATCGTGCCGGTGCCCGTGCCGTCGCCCGAGCTCGTCACCGAGACCGTCGACGTGCCCGCGACCGACTGGAGCGAGCCGCCCGCCGTCGACTTCTGCTTCGTCGCGAAGGTGTAGTTACCCGGTACTGCCGGCACCAGGGACCGCGGCGGCACCGCCGGGATTGATGCCGCTGCCGGTGTCGCCGTAGGTGATGACGACCGTCTGCCCTGAGCTGAGCGCGGACGGGACGGTGACGTCGATCGTCCACGGCCCACTGCCGGCGATCGAGATGTTCGCTGCCGCGACGGCCGAGCCGTTGGCCGTTGCGGTGACGAAGCCGGCGTTGTTCGCGACCGTCTTCTGCGGCGTCGACCAGCCGGCGGGGATGCTGAGCTCGACGACGCCGTTCGCCGCCATGCCGCCGGTCGCGACCGTGTACGTCGCCGCCTCGGTCGTCGTCGTCCCCGCGAGCACGGAGGTGACGCCGAGGGCGACCGAGCCGGAGCCGTCCGCCGAGGTGTTGACCGCAATCGTCTGCGTACCGCCGCCGACGCCGACAGTCGTGAGCGTGCCGCCGCTCGTCGACTTCTCCTTGATCGTGAAGGTGTAGTTGCCCGCCTGGCTCGGCCCGGGAGCTGCCGCCGCGCCCAACGCACTGACGCTCGTGTCGCCGTAGCTGATGACGACGCTCTGGCCCGAGTTCACCGCCGACGGGACGGTGACGTCGATCGTCCACGGCCCGCTGCCGGAGACGGAGATGTTTGCCGCCGCGACGGCCGAGCCGCCTGCGGTTGCAGTCACGTAGCCGGCTGCATTGTTCGTCGTCTTCTGCGGTGCGCTCCAGTTGGCCGGGACGGTCATCTCGACGACGCCGTTCGCGGCGATACCGCCCGTCGTCACGCTGTAGATGCCGGAGATCGTGTTGTTCGTCGTGCCGGCGAGCGTGGACGTGGGGAGGACTGCACCGGTGCCGGCGCCGTCGGCGGAGTTGTTCACTGCGACCGTCTGCGTGCCGCCGCCGACGGCGACCGTCGTCAGTGTGCCGCCGCTCGTCGAGCGCTCCTTGATCGTGAAGACCGAGTTGCCGGCGTTGGCCGCGCTCGGCGCCGTGGCGGCGCCACCTGCGTTGACGCTCGTGTCGCCGTACTTGACCACGACCGTCTGGCCCGAGTTCAGCGCAGACGGGACGGTGACGTCGATCGTCCAGGGGCCGGAGCCGGCGATCGCGATGTTGCCGGCGGCGACGGCCGATCCGCCCGCAGTCGCCGTGACGTAGCCGGCCGCGTTCGAGGTCGTCTTCTGCGGTGCGCTCCAGTTGGCGGGGACGGTGACCTCGACGACGCCGTTCGCGGCGACGCCGCCCGTCGTTGCCGTGTACGTGGCGGTCTCGGTGTTGTTAGTCGTGCCGGCGAGCGTGGACGTTGGGAGGATTGCACCGGTGCCGGCGCCGTCGGCGGAGTTCGAGACCGCGACCGTCTGCGTGCCGGCGACGGTGGCGAGCGAGCCGCCGCTCGTTGACTTCTCCTTGATCGTGAACGTCGTGCTGCCGGCCTGCGCGGCGCTTGGCGCGGCTGCGGCGCCGCCGGCGTTTACGCTCGTGTCGCCGTAGGTGACGACGACGGTCTGGCCGGAGGCGAGTGCCGACGGGACGGTGATGTCGATCGTCCAGGGGCCGGAGCCGGCGATCGCGATGTTGCCGACGGCCACTGCCGAGCCGCCGCTCGTCGCCGTCACGTAACCCGCGGCGTTGGAGGTCGTCTTCTGCGGTGCGCTCCAATTGGCGGGGACGGTCAGCTGCACGACGCCGTTCGCGGCGACACCGCCCGTCGTTGCGGTGTACGTCGCGGTCTCGGTGTTGTTCGTGGTGCCTGCCAGGGTCGAGGTGGGGGCGATCGTGCCGGTGCCGGCGCCGTCGGCGGAGTTCGAGACGGCGACCGTCTGCGTGCCGGCGACGGTGGTCGAGCGTGCCGCCGCTCGTCGACTTCTCCTTGATCGTGAACGTCGAGTTTCCGGCGTTCGCCGCGCTCGGTGCCGCGGCGGCGCCGCCGGCGTTGATGCTGGTGTCGCCGTAGGTGATGACGACGGTCTGCCCGGAGGCGAGGTGCCGAAGGGACGGTGATGTCGATCGTCCAGGGCCCGGAGCCGGCGATCGCGATGTTGCCGACGGCGACGGCCGAGCCGCCTGCGGTCGCGGTGACGTACCCGGCTGCGTTGTTCGTCGTCTTCTGCGGGGCGCTCCAGTTCGCCGGGACGGTGAGCTGCACGACGCCGTTGGCGCCGAGGCCGCCGGTCGTCGCCGTGTAGGTCGCGGTCTCCGTGTTGTTGGTCGTGCCGGCGAGGGTCGAGGTGGGGGCGATCGTGCCGGTGCCGGCGCCGTCCGCGGAGTTGTTCACGGCAACGGTCTGCGTGCCGCCGCCGACGCCGACGGTCGTGAGCGTGCCGCCGCTCGTCGACTTCTCCTTGACGGTGAAGACCGAGTTGCCCGCGTTGGCCGCGCTCGGTGCCGCGGCGGCGCCGCCGGCGTTGATGCTGGTGTCGCCGTAGGTGATGACGACGGTCTGGCCGGAGTTGAGGGCCGAGGGGACGGTGATGTCGATCGTCCACGGCCCGGAGCCGGCGATCGCGATGTTCCCGGCCGCGACGGCGCTGCCACCGCTCGTGGCGGTGACGTAGCCGGCTGCGTTCGAGGTCGTCTTCTGCGGCGCGCTCCAGTTGGCGGGGACGGTGACCTCGACGACGCCGTTCGCGGCGACGCCGCCGGTCGTCGCCGTATAGGTCGCGACCTCGGTGTTGTTCGTCGTGCCCGCGAAGGTCGAGATCGGCAGCACCGCGCCGGTGCCCGACCCGTCGGCGGAGTTCGAGACGGCGACCGTCTGGGCGCCGGCGACGGTCGTGAGGCTGCCGGCGCTCGTCGACTTCTCCTTGATCGTGAACGTCGAGTTGCCGGCATTCGCCGCGCTCGGTGCCGCTGCGGCGCCGCCGACGTTGACGCTCGTGTCGCCGTAGGTGACGACGACGGTCTGACCGGACGAGAGTGCGCTCGCGAGCGTCACGTCGATCGTCCACGGGCCGGAGCCGGCGATCGCGATGTTGCCGGCGGCGACGGCCGAGCCGCCTGCGGTCGCAGTGACGTAGCCCGCCGCGTTCGAGGTCGTCTTCTGCGGCGCCGTCCAGTTCGCGGGGACGGTGAGCTCGACGACGCCGTTCGCGGCGAGGCCGCCGGTCGTCGCCGTGTAGGTCGCGGTCTCGGTGTTGTTCGTGGTGCCGGCGAGCGTGGAGGTGGGCGCGATCGTGCCGGTGCCGGCGCCGTCGGCCGAGTTCGAGACGGCGACCGTCTGGCTGCCGGCGACGCCGGTGAGGGTGCCGCCGCTCGTCGTCTTCTCCTTGATGGTGAACACCGAGTTGCCGGCGTTGCCCGGTCCCGGCGCGGCCGCGGCGCCGCCGGCGTTGACGCTCGTGTCGCCATACGTGAAGACGACCGTCTGTCCGGACGAGAGTGCGCTCGCGAGCGTGACGTCGATCGTCCACGGGCCGGAGCCGGCGATCGCGATGTTGCCGGCGGCGACTGCCGAGCCGCCTGCAGTCGCCGTGACGTAGCCGGCCGCGTTCGAGGTCGTCTTCTGCGGCGCGCTCCAGTTCGCGGGGATGGTGAGCTCGACGACGCCGTTCGCGGCGATGCCGCCGGTCGTCGCCGTGTACGTCGCCGTCTCGGTGTTGTTCGCGGTGCCCGCCAGGGTCGACGTGGGCGCGATCGTGCCGGTGCCGGCACCGTCGGCCGAGTTGTTCACAGCGACGGTCTGGGTGCCGGCGACGGTGGTGAGGGTGCCGCCGCTCGTCGACTTCTCCTTGATCGTGAAGACCGCGTTGCCCGCGTTGCCCGGGCCCGGCGCGGCTGCGGCGCCGCCGGCGTTGATGCTGGTGTCGCCGTAGGTGACGACGACCGTCTGCCCCGAGTTGAGCGCCGAGGGGACGGTGATGTCGATCGTCCAGGGGCCGCTGCCGGCAATCGTGATGTTGCCGACGGCCACTGCCGAGCCGCCGCTGGTGGCCGTCACGTAGCCGGCTGCGTTCGAGGTGGTCTTCTGCGGCGCGCTCCAGTTGGCGGGGACGGTCAGCTGCACGACGCCGTTCGCGGCGAGGCCGCCGGTCGTCGCCGTGTACGTCGCGACCTCCGTGTCGTTCGTCGTGCCGGCAAAGGTCGACGTCGGTGCGATCGTGCCGGTGCCGGCGCCGTCCGCTGAGTTCGAGACCGCGACCGTCTGGCTGCCGCCGCCGACACCGACGGTCGTGAGGGTGCCGCCGCTCGTCGACTTCTCCTTGATCGTGAACGTCCGAGTTGCCGGCGTTGGCCGCGCTCGGGGCCGCGGCGGCGCCGCCGGCGTTGATGCTCGTGTCGCCGTACTTGACCACGACCGTCTGCCCCGAGTTGAGCGCCGAGGGGACGGTGATGTCGATCGTCCACGGCCCGGAGCCGGCGATCGCGATGTTGCCGACGGCCACTGCCGAGCCGCCGCTCGTCGCCGTCACGTAGCCGGCTGCGTTCGAGGTTGTCTTCTGCGGTGCGCTCCAGTTGGCGGGGACGGTGACCTCGACGACGCCGTTCGCGGCGAGGCCGCCCGTCGTTGCCGTGTACGTGGCGGTCTCGGTGTTGTTGGTCGTGCCGGCGAGGGTCGACGTGGGGGCGATCGTGCCGGTGCCGGCGCCGTCGGCGGAGTTCGAGACCGCGACCGTCTGCGTGCCGGCGACGGTGGCGAGCGAGCCGGCGCTCGTCGACTTCTCCTTGATCGTGAACGTCGAGTTTCCGGCGTTCGCCGCGCTCGGTGCCGCGGCGGCGCCGCCGGCGTTGATGCTGGTGTCGCCGTAGGTGATGACGACGGTCTGGCCGGAGTTGAGGGCCGAGGGGACGGTGATGTCGATCGTCCACGGCCCGGAGCCGGCGATCGCGATGTTCCCGGCCGCGACAGCGCTGCCACCGCTCGTGGCGGTGACGTAGCCGGCTGCGTTCGAGGTCGTCTTCTGCGGCGCGCTCCAGTTGGCGGGGACGGTGACCTCGACGACGCCGTTCGCGGCGAGGCCGCCGGTCGTCGCCGTGTAGGTCGCGGTCTCGGTGTTGTTCGTGGTGCCCGCCAGGGTCGACGTGGGGGCGACCGAGCCGGTGCCCGAGCCATCTGCGGAGTTGTTGACCGCGACCGTCTGCGTACCGCCGCCGACGCCGACGGTGGTGAGGGTGCCGCCGCTCGTGGACTTCTCCTTGATCGTGAAGACCGAGTTGCCCGCGTTGCCCGGGCCCGGCGCGGCTGCGGCGCCGCCGGCATTGATGCTCGTGTCGCCGTAGGTGATGACGACCGTCTGCCCGGAGTTGAGCGCCGAGGGGACGGTGATGTCGATCGTCCACGGCCCGGAGCCGGCAATCGCGATGTTCCCGGCCGCGACGGCGCTGCCGCCGCTCGTCGCCGTCACGTAGCCCGCGGCGTTCGAGGTCGTCTTCTGCGGGGCCGTCCAGTTCGCGGGGACCGTGAGCTCGACGACGCCGTTCGCGGCGACGCCGCCAGCGGCGACCGTGTACGTGCCGGTCTCGGTGTTGTTCGTGGTGCCCGCGAGCGTCGAGGTCGGCGCGATCGTGCCGCTGCCTGCGCCGTCGGCGGAGTTCGAGACGGCGACCGTCTGCGTGCCGCCGCCGACGCCGACTGTGGTGAGGGTGCCGGCGCTCGTCGACTTCTCCTTGACGGTGAACGTGTAGTTACCGGTCTGCGAGATACCGGGCGCCGCTGCTGCACCGCCCGCGTTGACGCTCGTGTCGCCGTAGGTGACGACGACGGTCTGGCCGGAGTTGAGGGCCGAGGGGACGGTGATGTCGATGGTCCACGGCCCCGAGCCGGCGATCGCGATGTTGCCGACGGCCACTGCCGAGCCGCCGCTCGTGGCCGTCACGTAGCCCGTGGCGTTCGAGGTGGTCTTCTGCGGCGCGGTCCAGTTGGCGGGGACGGTGAGCTCGACCACCCCGTTCGCGGCAAGCCCGCCGGTCGTCGCCGTGTACGTGGCGACCTCGGTGTTGCTCGTCGTCGCGGCGAGCGCCGCGGTGGGCGCGACCGTCCCGGTGCCGGAGCCGTCCGCCGAGTTGTTGACCGCGACGGTCTGCGTGCCGCCGCCCACGCCGACAGTTGTGAGCGCGCCGCCGTTCGTCGACTTCGCTTTGATCGTGAAGATGGAGTTGCCCGCGTTCGCCGCGCCTGGAGCCGCGGCTGCTCCGCCGGCATTGACGCTCGTGTCGCCATACGTGACGACGACCGTCTGACCTGAGCTGAGGCCGGCGGGGAGCGTTACGTCGATCGTCCACGGCCCGGAGCCGGCGATCGCGATGTTTCCCGCTGCGACGCCGGACCCGCCGGCCGTCGCCGTGACGTAGCCCGCGGCGTTCGAGGTGGTCTTCTGCGGTGCCGTCCAGTTGGCGGGGACGGTGAGCTCGACGACACCGCTCGCGGCCACGCCACCTGCGGCGACGGTGTAGGTCGCCGTCTCGGTGTTGTTGGTCGTGCCGGCGAGCGTCGACGTGGGGGAGATCGTGCCCGTGCCCGAGCCGTCGGCCGCGTAGACCGTTACTGCGGGGCTCGCAGCGATCGCTGCGAGCGCGCCGCCGAGCGTCGACTTCTCGGTCGTCGAGAACGTGTTCGCGCCGAGCGTGCTCGAGGCCGTCGCGCCGTCGCCCGCGGCACACGACCCCCCTGACGTTGCGCCGTACGTCAGCGTCGCAGTGCCGGCCGCCGCGAGCGTGATGCCCGTCCACTTGATCGTGGTGCCGCTGACGGAGACGCTGCCTGTGGCGGTCGAGACGCAGCCGGCGGCATTCGAGATCGTCGGCGCCGTCCAGCCGGCCGGCACGGTGATGTCCACTTCGGCGCCGGAGGTGCCGCCGGATGCCGCCGTGAACGTGAACGCAATCGATTGGCCCGTCGCACCGGAGGATGCCGATGCCGGGCTCGGGGTGACGGTGCCCAACCGTCGGTGGCGAAGACGGTCACTGCAGGCGTTTTGCCGCCCGCGACCGTCGTGAGCGTGCCGTACTGGCTCGAAGCCTCTTGCAGCGTCCACGTCGTCGGGCCGCCGGTCGTGCTCGTTACCGTCGCCGCGCCGGAGGGGCTGATGCTCGTGTCGCCGTACGTGATCGTGAGTGTGCCGCCCGCCGCGAGCGTGACGCCGGTCACGGTGGTAGCGGGCGGCCGCGCTGACGGCGCCGGTCGACGAGGTGGTGTAGCCGGCCGCGTTGTTGGTGGTCGTCTGCGGCGAGGTCCAGCCGGCGGAACGGTCAGCTTCACCGTCGCCGTGTCGACGCCGCCGGCCGGGACAGTGTACGTGAAGACCAGCTTGCCCGTCGGCTTGCCAACACCCCGGTGGTCGTCTGACCGTTGACGGTCGAGAGCACCATCGCCCCGGTGCCGTCGGCGGCGTTCACCGTGATGCTCGGCGAGGCGCCGAGGTTCGCGAGGGCGCCGCCGGTCGTCGACTGCTCCTGCACCTGCCAGGTCGCTGCGCCGACGGTCGACCCGGCCGTCGCCGTGTCGCCGGCTGCGCCGGCGCCCGCTCGTCGCGCCGTAGGTGATGTCGACGGTCGAGCCTGCAGCGAGCGTCAACGCCGAAACTGTGATCGTCTGGCCGACAGCCAGAACGGTCCCCGCAGTCGAGCTGACGCAGCCGGCTGCGTTCAGCGCCGTAGGCGCCGTCCAACCGGCAGGAACGGCGATCGCGACCGACCCGCCGAAGATGCCGCTCGCCGGGACCGTGTAGCGGAAGACGAGCGTCTGTCCGGTCTGCGATGCCCAGACCTCTCGTCGCATGGCCGTTGATCGTCTGGAGGGTGAGCGTGCCGGCACCGTCGGGCATCGGCATCAGGCTGAGCGCGATCGCCGACCACGGGGCCGCCACGGTCGTCGTGAAGTTGCCGCTGTTGCCGGCGGTCGCATCGGCGAGCCCGGTCGCGCAGGTGGCCTCCTCTGCGGTGACTCCGGACAGCCGCGAGCGGTAGATCTGCGTGCCGACACCGGCGCAGGTCGCGAGACTCGTCGTCGACGGCACTGCGAAGAAGGCGACGTCTTGCTCGTTCGCCCCCGTCGTCGTCACGGCGATCGTCGGGGTACCGCTCGTCCCGCTCGCACTGTTCGGGTTCGCCGGCGGGCCGGTCGCCGAGTCGAGCGGCGCGCTGTTGTTGACGCCGGTGTAGACGAGCATGTTCGCCTCGGCGTACGCGCCCGTCGCCCAGGAGAAGCCCACCGTTGTGCCTGCGGTGTCCGCTGCGGTGGCGATGTGCCAGTAGACCGCCTGCGTCCCAGTCGGCGTGCCGTCGTTTTTCTGCGTCACCTTCGTCCAGTTCGCGGGAGTGCTGATCGTCGACGTGCCCTTGATTGCCACCTGCGTGACCAGGATGTTCCCGACCGCGACGGTGTTCGGGATCACGGCATTCAGGGTCGTCGCGGAGCCGGTGGTGTCGCCGCGGGTCGTACAGGCCGCTGCGGTCACGGCGTTCGCCGTGGCGGCACGTGCTGCCGCTGAGGCTGATCACCGGGTCAATCACGTAGCGGCCCGGAAGCTGGTTGTCGTCGACCGTCAGCTCGAGCGTCTTGCCGTGGAGCTGCCAGGCGGTACCCGCCGGCGTGACGTCATGGCCCCTCGCGTCGTAGATCACCGGCTTGTCGATCGCGAGGTTCTGCAGCACGACACGGCGGTCGACGAACGAGATGCCGCCGTTCCACGTTCACCTCCGGTACGAGCGCCCCGATGTCCAGGTGCCAACGCCAGGTCCAGACGGCCCTGATGCTTCGCGACGACGAGCGACTCCTCGACGCGCGAGGCGGAGGAGGTGACGGTCTCGAGGCCGAACGGCGTCGGCCGAGACACGCCGTGCTCGTGGCGTGTCCATGTGCCGCCCGCGATCGCGGCGGTGAGCCCGACACGGATGTCGTCCTTCCGGACGCTGACCCCGCGCCGGCCGAACGTCGCGACGACGTGCTTGGCCGGTGCCCTGACGAGGGGCGCTGAGGGACGTGCAGCCCCCAGCTCCCTCGTCAGGAACGCCGGCGTCGAGTGAACCGCGTTGCCGCCCCGGAGAGTGGCGAGCTCGGAGAGGGCGAGCGCGGCGGCACTGGCGGCGAGAAGAAGCGCCGCGATGGCGAGCGGCCGCCGGCGCACGGCAAAGCGCCAGGCACCAGCCGGGCGCTTTGAAGACCGCACATTCGGGAAGCTCGCCATTTCCTTCCGCGCGCGTACAAGCGCGCGTTTCTCCTGTCCTGAAGATCGGTCTTGCGGGGCTGCGGGTGGCAGCGATTCCGGTGGGAAACCGGTAGGAACAACCCGAATTTCCCCCACAAGGGTGACGGTTCCTTCGGTCGGATCGTCACAAGCGCCTAAAGACCCTTCCGTGCCGTCTAGGGGCAACGGCTGGCAACACGGCCGAAGCGCAGATCTCAGCCTCAGGTCGAGGGTTAGAAACGCTGATTTCCAGGCCGTGCGAAAGCGACGTCCCTAGACTTCGAGCGATGGCCACGACCGAGGACCCGCGCGCCGAGCGCACGGGAGCGCGAACCGACGTCCACCGAGCAGTGGCGCGTGGAGTCCTACGGCTCGGCGCCGGAGCGTCAGGGTGAGCTCTTCTCGACGATTTCAGGCATCGAGAACGAGCCGCTGTACTCACCGGAGAACGTGGAGATCGACGTGGAGCGCGATCTGGACGCTATCCGGGCGGGTTCCCGTTCACGCGCGGTGTCTATCAGTCGATGTACCGGGGCCGGCTCTGGACGATGCGGCAGTTCGCAGGTTTCGGATCGGCGGAGGATACCAATGAGCGGTTCCAATACCTGCTTGCTCACGGACAGACGGGTCTCTCCACTGCGTTCGACCTGCCGACGCTGATGGGCTGCGACTCCGACCACCGCGCTCGATAGGCGAAGTCGGACGCGGCGTGGCGATCGACTCGCTCGACGACATGGAGACGCTCTTCGCCGGCATCCCGCTCGACAAGGTCTCTACCTCGATGACGATCAACTCGCCGGCGGCGATGATCTTCGCGTTCTACTCTGCGTGGCCGAGAAGCAGGGCGTCCCGCTCGACAACTGCGGGGCACGCTGCAGAACGACATTCTGAAGGAGTACATCGCGCAGAAGGAGTTTATCTTTCCGCCGGAACCTTCGATGCGGCTCGTCACGGACATGATCGAGTACTGCACGACCGAAATGCCGAAATGGAACCCGGTCTCATTTCGCGGCTACCACATTCGCGAGGCAGGCTCGACGGCGGCGCAGGAGCTGGCCTTCACGCTCGCCGATGGCTTTACCTATGTCGAGGGCGCATCGAGCGCGGGATCGATGTCGACGATTTCGCGCCGCGGCTCTCGTTCTTCTTCAACGCCCATATTGACTTCTTCGAGGAGATCGCAAAGTTCCGCGCCGCCCGGCGCATCTGGGCGACGCATGAAGCGCGACAAATATGGCGCGAAGATCCGCGCTCGTGTCGATGCGCTTCCACACCCAGACCGCCGGCGTCTCGCTCACCGCACAGCAGCCGGAGAACAACATCGTCCGCACCGCGATGAAGCACTGGCCGCAGTACTTGGTGGGACGCAGTCGCTGCACACCAACTCCATGGACGAACCTCGCACTGCCGAGCGAGAAGGCGGTGAAGATCGCCCTGCGCACGCAGCAGGTGATCGCCCA